>NZ_JASGZU010000002.1:0-382737 GCF_047465465.1 Streptococcus parasanguinis
CGACTACTACTACAACTACGACTCAAGAGCCGACTACTACTACAACTACGACTCAAGAGCCGACTACTACTACAACTACGACTCAAGAGCCGACTACTACTACAACTACGACTCA
Organism: Streptococcus parasanguinis; assembly: GCF_047465465.1. GTDB lineage: Bacteria > Bacillota > Bacilli > Lactobacillales > Streptococcaceae > Streptococcus > Streptococcus parasanguinis_AI. The sequence continues at coordinate 116 of NZ_JASGZU010000002.1, forward strand.
AGAGCCGACTACCACAACCACTACGACTCAAGAGCCGACTACCACAACCACTACGACTCAAGAGCCGACTACCACAACCACTACGACTCAAGAGCCGACTACTACTACAACTACGACTCAAGAGCCGACTACCACAACCACTACGACTCAAGAGCCGACTACCACAACCACTACGACTCAAGAGCCGACTACCACAACCACTACGACTCAAGAGCCGACTACTACTACAACTACGACTCAAGAGCCTAAGACTACTGTAACTACAACACCTGAGACTCCTCCTACTACAACACCAGAGGAACCAGAAAATCATAATAGTAGTGAGGAAGATACAACAACCACTACGACTACAACTGTAGAACCTAAGACTTCTTCATCTACAACAGAAAATCCAAATAAACCTAGTTATTCTGGTACCACAACGACACCAAATGCGCCTGGTTCAAATGGTGGAAACAATGGTGGAGGTCGCAAACCACTTCTTCCAAATACAGGTGAAGTTGTTGCATCTGGACTTGTCTTCTCAGGAATTCTTGTCTTAGCAGGTGCTGTTGGAATCAAACGGAAATTGACTCGTCAATAATTTCTCAATTAAAAATAGTCAATCTTCTAACGAAATAGACTTTCAATGCATTTTAAAAAATAGTTCAACTAACAAAGAGAGATCCTTTTGGCTCTCTCAGATTGAGAAAAGACCCTAGAATACAAGATTCTAGGGTCTTTTCTTTGTGTAAGCCCTATAAAGATTTGGCTTACACCGGTTCGCCTTCATCTTAAAACATTGGTGAAATAATTAACGAATATCCCTTTTTATTTTCTCTAAATCAGGTTTTTGTATGGAATATCAGATGATAACGAAAATAGTTTCGAAAATACAAAAAGACAAACGTCCAAATGTGACGTCTGTCTTCAAGCTTTTTTCTTTGTTTATGGTAAGATGGCAATGGCACGAACCGGTGAACCAGTTGCCTTGTCCCAATGAGGGAAAGCAATCGAAATCAAGGCACCTACAGCTGGGACTTGATCCAAGTGGTTCAAGACTTCAACTTGGTAGATGTTTTGTTCCAAGAGGTAGTATTCATTGACCAAGCCATGCTCTGCTGCTGGAATACCCGCATCGGTATCAAAGGTTTCATGCCCCACAGCCTTGACATGGCGTTCATGAATCAAGAATTCCAGAGCTTCACGGCTCCATCCTGGGCTTTGTTGAACCCCATTTTCATCAAGGTTGCGCATAGCATCTTGATCCGGCCAACGTTTTGACCAATCACTACGGAAGGCCACAAAGGCCCCTTCTTCAATTTGTCCATACTCTGCTTCAAAGTCTAAGATATCTTGTTTGCTCAAGATAAAGTTTGGATTCACAGCAACTTCTTTAGACTTGTCGATAACATAGAGTGGCAAGAGGAGATCTTTAAGGGCAATCTCATCTAACCAACGTCCACCTTCTACAAAGTGAATTGGTGCATCGATATGCGTACCGTATTGACCAACCACTGTAAATTTTTGAACATGAAAACCATCTTTTAGTGTGAAGAGATCTTCTTGTTGTAAAGCAGGAAGGGCTGGGAAGTGTGGACTTTCCGCATTGATCTGATGACTCAAATCCACCCATTTTTTAGCTTGCAATTCTTTATAAATACTTAGTAAATCTGACATGTTTCTTCCTCCTTATTCGCCCCAAACTTCAGCGACAATTTCTTTAATCAAACCTATTTTTTTCCATTGGTCTTCTTCTGTCAAAATGTTTCCTTCTTCTGTTGAAGCAAATCCACACTGAGTAGACAGGTAAAGATTTTCTAAAGGTACATACTGACTCGCTTCTTTAATACGAGCGATGACTTCATCCTTGTTCTCCAGTTGACCACTCTTAGATGTCAAGAGGCCTAACACCACTCCTTTTCCAGGGGTCACTTCTGCAAGTGGTTCAAAACCACCAGCACGATCGGTATCAAACTCAAGGAAGTACGCATTGACCGCTTCTTCTCCAAGGAGTTCTTTGGCAATCGGTGCATAGCCACCTGATGAAGCCCAGGTGGAATGGAAGTTCCCACGACAAACGTGTGTATTGACGGTCAAACCAGCTGGAACATTTTGGTAGACATCGTTGTTAAAGGTCAAGAAGAGATCAGCGAGTTCCCGGCGAACCTCATCTTTTGACTTGCCTTGAGCTGCTCCCCAAGCCGTCAAGAAATGATCATCTACCAAGACACCCCACGTACAGTCATCCACTTGAAGAGTCCGAAGTCCTGCATCATACAAATCTTGAATCACTTGAAGATAGGCTTGCTTGATGTCTTCACGAACAGCCGCAAAATCAGGATAGATGGTATTCAATTGCTCTACATGTTCTGCATCACGGATCAATTCAAAATAGAATTGCGCAGGTGCTGGAATGGTATATTTAGCCTCTACACCATCTACATCTGCTACAAGATCACGCAAGAACTTGTAATGCTCTACAAATGGATGATTGGCTCCTGTAATTTTTCCAACGACAAGTGCTGAGTCCGCCTTGGTTGTTTCATCATGGAATTGATAGCCTTGAGCAGCTTGGACATGATCAATACCCCCAAAGCCCCAGAAGAAATCCAAATGCCAATAAGCACGGCGGAATTCTCCATCTGTTACTGACTTCAGACCAGCAGCAATTTCTTTTTCAACGAGGTCACGAATCTCCTGATCTTCTACTTTTGTTAAGTCAGCCTGACTGATTTTTCCAGCTGCGAAATCTTCACGAGCTTGAACCAAAACGGCTGGACGAAGAAATGAACCAACATGGTCTACGCGATAAGGTGCATGTGTAGGTGTCAATATGAATTCCTCTTTCCTATAAATTTTACATTAATTCATCAATGCAACCATTATAGCAGTCTAACACTTGATAAACAAGGGTTTGGGATAATCTAATATCTTTGACATCTATATAGTCTTAGACTATAACAAAAAAAGAAGTCCTTGAAGGACCTCTTTTTATTTTAATTTTTAAATGCATCGAGCATAACTTGAAACTCTTCGTTCGTGAGTGTAATGCCTTTCCCCATCTTTGTATGGTCGGGACTCCAGGTCCGGATATCATACTTAGCTGGAGCACCGTTAAAACTTACACGGTTCAATTCCTTGGTCCAACCCTTGTCATTTTCTGACAAGACCAGTAAATGTTCTTCGATTTGGAATGAAAATTCTGCCATTTCACGACTCCTTTCTTGCCTTCTCATCTCTATTATTCGTAAATCATTTACAAAATCGTTGAAATTATCTATAATATATTGTATCAAGTTATGGAGAATTTAGCTATGAAAAAATTTCTCGAGATCGTTAAAGACCGAGCAAATGAATTTTTCAATGGAAAAGTCAGTACCCCTGCCCCATTAGAAGATGAGAGAATTATTGAAATCATTCAACAAGCTTTGCGAAAAAAACAAGGGGTTCATGTTATTTTTTCAAACAAGAGTTTTACAGGTGATATTGTCAAGTATGACCAAGAACGCCGACAACTGATCGTGAAAAATTTTAAAAAGAGTATGTCCACGATTATTCGGATTTCTGAGATCCAGAAAATCAGTTTGGTCCCCAATAATATTCGCATCGCCCAACAAAAAGGAGAGGTTTAACCCTCTCTTTTATATTGAAGACAAACGTCATTTTTGGCGTTTGTTTTTATTACTTTCAATCTCATTTCTATATTTATTAGAGTATCAAAAAAATTCCAGTACATACTACTAGTATTGACGTTGCCTTGATTAAAAAGGTTACCAAATCTTTCGTAATTACATTATCTATTTATAGAAAAATATTAGTAATAAATTACGTAAATTCAATCTAATCTCTAATCACCATAAGTTTGCTCCCATTTTTTCATTTCTTCAACGATACTTCTTAGAGCAATACCTTTTTTTGTCATTTTATATTCAACCTGTGGAGGCGATGTCGGTAAAACTTTTCTTGATAAAATACCTTCTTGCTCGAAATCATGTAACCGTTGAGCTAATATTCTAGGATTAATACCTTCTACACTACGCAAAAGACTACTATAATGTATATTACCATCAATAATTTCAGATAAGATCTCAAGAGTAAATTTACCTTTTAGTAAATTCAAGACCCTTCTTGCTGGACAAATTGATTTTTTCAAAGATTGCTTCATGCAAGTCTCCATTCGTTTCCTCCTTTTTTGATAGTTACTATACTTTTTTTCCCTTCTTGTTTCAGAAATAATTACATGATAAGCTAATTATATCATTTGAAAGGGGAAATTACTATGGATATTATAACTAAGTTTGACCGTATCAAAGATATTCTCGGTTGCGCTGATGGAAGATACTTTGGCACTGGATATACTCAAGTAAAATGTTTTCAGAAAGTTAAATATATTGCTTTTGATTGATAAATGAAAATTGGTTTGATGAAATAACGGAGGAAGCTTGATGAAAAAAACAAATACAAAAGCGCCAGCTTATCTACTTTTTATTCTTTCACTAGGATACATTATGGCGGTCCTAGATACAACCGGAGTGGTTCTTGCTGTTCCCCATATTGAAACAGCTATGAGCGTCTCATTAGAGCAATCCATTTGGATTATTAACGCCTATACACTAGCTTTAGGGTCTTTACTCCTACTTTCAGGAAATCTAACAACAAAATATGGTTCTAAACGAATTTTATTATTTGGAATGACAATTTTTACACTTGCCTCATTTGGGTGCTCTTTTTCACCAAATATTGAAACATTAATTATACTTAGATTCATTCAAGGTTTCGGTGCTTCTTTGTTTATGCCTAGTTCATTAGCACTTTTATTCATTTCATACCCTGATTCTACTAAAAGAGCACGTATGTTAGGAATTTGGACAGCAATTATTTCTGTTGCAACCGGTACTGGTTCTTTTATTGGTGGACTAATTATTAACTACTTCGGATGGAGGGGTATTTTCTTAATCAATATTCCATTGGGAATTTTGACAGTAATTTCTATATTACTTCTCGTGAAAAACAATATTGCCAATCCAAAGACCAGAATTGACATTTTCAGTAATATCTTTCTTGTTGCAACTATCGGAAGTCTAGTTATTTACCTTGTTGAAGGGAATCAATATGGCTATACTAACCTAAATCTTTTATTGTTTCTTCTCCTGTTTTTATTATTTGCTATTGGTTTAGTAGTCCACGATAAAAAAAGTAAAGCACCTATTGTTCCCCACCAACTATTAAAAAATGCTAAGTTTATTGTCTCTAATCTGTTGGGCTTAGTGGTTAATATTTCATTATATGGTATCGTTTTGGTGCTAGGTCTTTATTTTCAAACTTATTTAAACCTCTCCTCAATGATTTCTGGACTCCTCATTCTACCAGGAATGATTGTCTTAATTATTGGTAATTTATTTTATGCACGTGCTGTAAAACGATTTTCCGTGGGGAGCCTAGCTACTGTCTCAATTATTTTTGCCATTGTAGGAGCAGCAGGAATTTTTGGAATGGGAGTCTTTTTTCATGAAATTCAACTATACATCCTAATTCCTTTATTTTCTTTAATGAGTCTAGGTATCGGTGTTTTAACTCCAGCGACTACAACCATTCTTATGGAAGCTGCTGGTCAAGAATTATCTGGAATTGCAGGTGCAACTCTAAACGCTAACAAACAAATTGGTGGACTTTTTGGTACAACAATTATGGGGATTATAACTACTAATTTATCCCATGATTGGAATATGGCCATCATTGTCGCATTTCTTGTTAACGTGATAATGTATATTGCTACTTGGTTAATTGCTAGTCGTTACCTTTATGGAAAAGAATAAAACTAAACAGAATGCATTCAATTTAAAAGTTGATTATACAGAAAAAAACTCTTACAAATGCTATTATGTAGGGATTCAAAGAGTTTTCACTATATGGTAACCAAACTCTATAGGAGAAGTTTTTCTTTTCCTGATAGGATTTGTCTACATTCTGAGAGAGGTTTAACCCTCTCTTTTTTTGTTATACTCGAACAGTTTTACTTGCGCCATCTTTTGAGTAGAGATTGATCAAACCTTCTTGACAAGAACGAATCATATCTCCCGGTTTCACTTCTTGTGGGACAGTGATCGTGAGAAGTTCCATCGGATTTGGTGCGCGATCAATCTTCACTCCATCCTTATCATGTAAGTCTTGGATCTGGCATTCAAAATGTCGGAAGCCTGGTCCGTAGAATTCCACTTGGTCCCCTTCATTGATCACATTCCGTTGACGAATCGTCGCGGTCATGGTAGATGGATCAAAGTCTACTACTTCTCCTACAAATTTGTATTGAGGAATCTTACGACGTGCCCCAAACAATTGTTCATTTTCAGTCGGTGTTTGGTAGTAGAATCCAGTTGCCAATTCACGTTGAGCAACTTTCCACAATTCATTGATCAAATCATCCTTGATGGCATAAAAGGCTTCTGGACTTTCCATATAAGCATCGCAAGCAGCCTTGTAACAGTTGGCAACTGTTGATACGTAATGGACAGATTTCATTCGGCCTTCAATCTTCAAGCTATCAACCCCATTGTCAATCATGTCTGGAATATTCTCGATCATACACATGTCAACGGCTGACATAGAGTATTCTTCTGGGACTTGCCCTTTGATACTCTTACGTTCTTGGCCGAATGGCATGTCGTAAAGGTCGTATTTCCAACGGCAAGATTGAGAACAGCCACCACGGTTGGCATCCCGGTCAGACATGTGGTTAGAAAGGGTACAACGTCCGGAGTAGGAAATACACATCGCTCCATGAACGAAGGCTTCGATCTCAAGATCGGTACGCTTACGAATCTCTGCCAACTCTTCCATGGATACCTCGCGGGCCAAGACGACACGGGTCAAACCATATTCTTTCCAGAAATGGAAGGTCTCCACATTGGTTGCAGAAGCTTGCGTAGACAAGTGAATATTGAGTCCAGGTGCATAAGTTGCACAGATTTCAATCAAGGCAGGGTCTGAGACGATCACGGCATCAAGGCCCATATCCCGTAATTCACGGAACCATTCACCAGCCCCTTGTTCATTTCCCTCATGGGTCACCATGTTTGAAGCAACGTGCACATCTACTCCACGGGCATGAGCATACTCAATTCCTTCACGAAGCTCATCCATGGTGAAGTTTCCGGCACGGCTACGCAAACCATAGGCTTGTCCACCAACAAACACAGCGTCTGCCCCATAATTAACGGCAACTTTTAATTTTTCTAATGTTCCAGCAGGTACCAAAACCTCTGGACGTTTTTTTGTATTTGTCATGTTTTCTCCAATTTACAAGATTGTCGATATGATGAATAGCCTCTTCGTTCCCTGAAAAAGGAAAACTCACAAACGAAGAAGCCCTAGTATTATTTGTTATTTTACACGATCTGGTTCATAATCATAGAAACCAGTATCCAAACCACGATTAGCTGGATGTAATTTGCGGATTTCTTCATCAAACAGATAGGCTTGATCCTGTGTAAATGTTCCTTTTTGAATCAAATCACGGGCCTTGACAAAGTACTCTGTAATCTTGACAAAGTTTTCACCCGGACAGTAGACACCATCGAGTTTCCAATGATCAAAGCCATGTTCTACCAACTCAGACAATTTGGTCATCATATTCAAGTCATTATTTGAGAAGATATGGGTTCCATGTTTGTCCTCATAGACTGAATAATGAGAATTTGGATCTCCTGGTTCTGCTAAGAACAGATCGCGATCTTTGGTCACAGATTCTTCTGTCTTGATGAAGTTGTAATAATTCTGAAGAAGAGGTCGTTTTGAATGGTGAATAATGCTAGCACCATAGACCAATACTTCTGCTGGAATCTGAAGATTCTCAGCCATTACGAATAATTCGGCAGATGGAATCTCACGAGCCAAAACAGCTTCAGAAGCTCCTGCTTGTTTTCCCCAGAAGTTGATCTGGCGGCTAGAAGTGACCATGGTTGAGGCATCGTAAATCGTTTTGAATGGATAGCCATCTCGTTTCAAGACATAAAAAACGCCCGCATCTCCGACAGTAATATAATCAGCCTGAATTTCTTTCAAAAAGTCTAAGAAAGGCTTGATTGAATCCATCATCGATTGGTGCATGAGTGCATTTACAGCCACTGTCAATTCTTTGCCAGCAGCATGGACTAGTTGAGCAATTCGATTTATTTCGTCATAGCTTAAAGTTTGAGGCAATCGTAATCCGTAATCTTTTTCACCGACATAGATTCGGTCAACCCCTGCATCAATCAGGGCTTGCGCTTGCTCAACACTCTCTGCTGTTGCTGTAATAATAATATTTTTCATAGAACCATTATAACAAAAATTCCGATATTCTAGAAAAATTTATTCATTTTGTAAAATTTGTAACATTTTTGTAACATTTATATAGCTGAATTCATGATAGAATAATAGAGTACTGTTAGGAGAGAGAAAATGCCCGTAAGAAATTTAAGACACTATGATGAAGAATTCGATTATATCGAATTAACCAAACAAACCCAAGAAACCCCTATTCAGGACTATGCTCCTGAAGTTGAACCCACACCCCAATTAAGTGAATTGCTATATTTTTTAAATATCGCTGTTTTCTGTGTGTTGACGGTTGTATTTAGTTTTATCTTTTTAGCAACAAAAATGAATACCTTCTTTGCGTTTGCTTTAGCGATTGGTTCTAGCTTTGCTAGTATTCAAGGATTCCGAATTTACTACAATAAACGAAAAAAATAAAAATCAGGTTTTCCTGATTTTTTTATTTACTCGAATTTTTTTAATTGGAATAACAATTGGAAGACAAAACTTAACTGCCAATTGCCATCTTACCTTCCATAAAAAATGAGGCTCACTGAGCCTCATTTTTTTATACTTCTTTTGTTTCTTCTTCAGCTGCTTCTTCAGAATCTTTTTCATCCAAGTCTAACACGATGTCTTCAGATTCTGTTTGTTTGCGAATGGATTGAACCAAGTCATTGCCACTTAGATTTTCTTTTTGAAGTTTATCCTTAAATGAGTGATAGACTTCTTGAGATTTTTCAACCACATCTTGCGTTTTTTCTTTGACAGATTCCAAAACACTTCCTGTCGTAATTTCTCCAGAACCAACTTTTTCTTTGGTTTGTTGGATCACTTCTGCTGCTTGTTTTGAAACATCCTTAGCAGTTTGTTTCACCGATTCATGTACTTCTTGAGGATCTTCTTGATAATCTTTTACGAAGCGCACCACTTTTTTAGTGACTTTCTTTCCTTGCTCTGTTGATAAATAGTAGGCTGCTGAAGCACCTGAAATCACACCAATTAATAAACTAGATAAACGTCCCATATTCTTCCTCGATTCTATTTAAATAATTTTGAAGCCATCTTAATCGCTTTTAATCCGATAGAGGCTTTCACTGTTTTTCCACCAGCTGATACAGCTTTGGAACCTAATTGACGGGCTTGATCATTCAAATCTGAAACAGACTCTGAAAGATCTGCTACAGCTGTAAACAAGGGGTCGATCGTTGCCACTTTTTGATTCAAATCATCCGTTAAAACATTGACTTTTGCCAATAGATCATTGGTCTGATGCAAGGTGACATTGACATCCGATGTTAAGACTTGGATGGTCTTTTGCGTCTCATCTACGACTTTTCCAATCTTTGAGAGGAAGAAAATCAGGTAAATGACTAACGCTACTAAAGCAAGGCCTAAGAGACCGTATGCGATTTCAATAAACATATGTTACTCCTTTTCTTCTACATAATAGGGGGCTTTTTTGTGACGTTGGTAAACGATAATGGCGAGTCCAACTAGAATCAGGATCATCGATAGCCACTGGGAAACACGTAAACCCGCAAACATCAAGCTATCCGTCCGCATTCCCTCGATAATCATTCGCCCAAAACCATACCAAATGAGGTAAAAGGCTGTGATTTCACCTTGCCTCAAAAAATGAGGTTTTCTACGAAAAAGCAAGATCAAGAGAAATCCTAACAGATTCCAACTGGATTCATATAAGAAAGTTGGCTGACGATAACTGCCATCTATATACATTTGGTCTCGAATAAAAGAGGGCAGGTAGTTGAGACTCTTAACAGTAGCTCCATAAGCTTCCTGGTTGAAGAAGTTCCCCCAGCGACCAATGCTCTGGGCAATCATGACGCTTGGGGCCGCAATATCTAAAAAGTCGATCGGTTCAATCAAACGTCTACGAGAGAAAAGATAAAGAACTAAAGCACCCGTTAAGAGACCACCATAAATCGCGATTCCTCCGTTCCAAATAGCAAAAATCTCACCAAGGTGCTGGCTATAATAGCCCCATTCGAAAGTAACGTAATAGAGTCTGGCACCCACAATCGCAAGAGGAAAAGCAATCAGAATGAAATCAATGATGGCATCTGGATCAATTTTCTTACGTGGCGCTTCTTTCATGGAAAGATAAACAGCTAGAATCAAACCAGAGACAATACAAATTGCGTACCAACGAATACTGAACGGACCTAATTGAAGGGCTACTGGATTCATTCCTTCACCTCATTTTGACTAATCAACTGGGACAAACGTTCTTCAAAGGTTTTAGTGGCATCATAGCCCATTTGTTTGGCACGAACATTCATGGCTGCTGCTTCAATCACGACCGAAATATTTCGACCTGTCTTCACTGGAATGCGAATACGAGGAATGGTGACTCCACCGATTTCTAACTCTTCTGCGTTGTTACCAAGACGATCATAAGTTTGGTCCTTAGCATAATTTTCCAGGTAAACGTCGATTTGAACTTGTGAAGAATCCTTCACAGCACTCGCACCGTATAGACTCATGACATCGATAATCCCGACACCACGGATTTCTAGTAGGTGACGTAGGATTTCAGCAGGCTCTCCCCAAAGGGTCATCTCATCTCTCGCATAGATATCGACTCGGTCATCCGCTACGAGACGGTGACCCCGCTTGACAAGTTCCAAAGCTGTCTCGCTCTTACCGATCCCGCTATCTCCTTGGATCAAGACCCCCATCCCATAAATATCCATCAAAACACCATGAACACTGGTACGTTCTGCCAAGCGGCTATCCAAATAACTGGATAACTCACCAGACAAACGGCTCGTCGCAACATTGCTCTTTAAAATAGCCAGCTGCTTCTCTTCCGCAGCCCGTAACATTTCTTCTGGAATGTCCAAATTCCGCGCGACAATGATGACAGGTGTCTCTGGCTGGAACATCTTGCGTAAAACTTGATGTCGGTTGTGAGAGCTCATCTTCACCAGGTAGGACCATTCTTTCATTCCTACAAGCTGAATCCGCTCAGGTGTGTAATAGTCAAAATAGCCCGTCATTTCAAGACCTGGACGTGAGATGTCCGCAGTCGTAATTTCCTTGCTTAAGAGGTTATCATCCCCATAAACAACTGACAGACGAAGCTTTTCCTGTATATCGCGAACAGTAACTGCCATATCATTCTCCCTTTTAAAATTCTCTCTCTATTATAGCAGATTTTCTCTTCAGACGAGAGACTGAAGTGTCATTTGAATGATCCATTTTCAACTCCTTTTTAATGCGACTAAAAAGAGGCCAAGACAAATGTCTCTAACCTCTAGGAAATGATGGTAACATCTGAAGAATGCTCCAGCCTTCAGCCTTGCAAGAAATCTTTAATCATGGATTTGATTCCAGTCGAGACAGCATAGACCACCGCATTTGAAGGAAATGCGATCAAGCCGAGCATAAAGGCGGTAGGTCCTCCCCCCAACAAGGACAAAACCAGGCACAACATCGGCAGAAATAAAATCGAAAACCGATAAATTTGTGGCTTTCTAGCCATTTCTGTTGACAGAAACAAGAGGTAGAAGAGACTATTCCAAATGCCCAGTGGATAAAGGGCCATTCCGATAAAAACTGTTCCAACTCCTTCACCAAAAACACGATTTAAAATGAAAAACTGTCCTATAAAACTGAAGAAGAGATATAGAATAAAAGCAAGGTAATAGAACTTCTGCTTCATCCGGATCTCCTTTTAGAAAAACGGACTATCATTCTGATCATGAATGGGTTCGGCCTCTTTTCTCCGACGAGGTCGAGGGCCATCGTCAAATATTTCCTGCTCCTCTTCGTCCTTATAAGGTAAGGTCGTATCTAACAGCAAGTAGATAATTACACCGATAAAGGCATGAGAGACCGTAAAAAGAATAAACAAGAAGCGTAGCAGCGTTACACTCAGATCAAATTTATCAGCCAGCCCAGCTAGCACACCTGAAACCAGGCGGTGGCGTTTTGATTTGTAAAATGATGATGTCATTTGATTTTCCTCTTTCTAGTTAGACCTATTTTAGCAGAGTCTAACTAGAAAGAGATCCGCCTAAAGACCGATTCTCATTCCTGTCTCATTTCAAGGAGTTGCAGACGACCGTGACAGCGACCGCAAGCATATTTCTTCAGATCGATTTTTCGCTTTCGCCTATACTCTTGTCTACAATGAGAACATCGGTAGAGATAAACTCGCTTTTTTCTCGATTTTTCTGGTAGCGGTGGTGTGAATCGAAGTCCATCCACTTGCTGAAGGAGCTGTTTAAAGGCTAGATCTTTGTGGCGATAGCCTTTTCCTTGGTCGTAAAGATGGTAATGGCAGAGCTCATGGCGGACGATTTTCCGAAAGGTCTCTAATCCGAAAGTCTGGTAAATCTTGGGGTTGAAATCAAGATGCCGATCCTTAGGAAAGAAACGGCCTCCTGTGGTTTGCAGACGCGGATTCCACACTGCTTGATGGCGGAATTCCCTACCAAAATCTTCCAGAGATACCTGGCGTACATAGTCAGTCAGATTCATTCGGTGCTACCAAACTGAGGTTGACTTTTTCACGTTCCACGTCGATCTTCTTCACCCAGACCGTCACTACATCTCCTACAGAGACGACTTGGCTTGGATGCTTGATAAATTGATTGCTCATATGGGAGATATGAATCAAGCCATCCTCGTGAATGCCAATATCGACAAAGGCTCCGAAATCAACCACATTGCGCACAACCCCTTCTAATTTTTGACCAATGTGGAGATCTTTAATATCCAAGACATCCTGACGGAGCACTGGTGCATCAAAGGAATCTCGCAAATCACGACCTGGTTTTAGGAGATCAGCAATGATATCTTTCAGGGTTTCCGGCCCCAGTTCTAGCTGGGTCGACATTTCCTCTATCTTGACAGCTTTTAATTTTTCTTGAGCAGATTCATCCAGTTCGGTAATCCCAAGGAGTTCAAAAAGTTTTTCAACTTCCTTGTAACTTTCAGGGTGGACGCCAGTATTGTCCAAGATGTTTTTACTTTCAGGAATGCGTAAGAATCCCGCTGCCTGCTCGAAAGCCTTGGCTCCGAGACGAGGGACTTTTTTAATCTGCGCGCGTGAAAGGATCATTCCTTCTTCTTCCCGGTATTTCACGATATTTTCAGAGATGGTCTTATTAAGCCCTGCTACATGCGCTAAGAGAGAGGGACTAGCGGTATTGATATTAACCCCAACTTGGTTGACGACCGTATCTACCACGAAATCCAAACTTTCCGTCAATTTTTTCTGATTGACATCGTGCTGGTATTGACCGACACCGATGGATTTGGCATCGATTTTCACCAATTCTGCTAAGGGATCTTGCAGACGACGGGCAATGGAGATGGCCGAGCGTTTTTCAACGGTTAATTCTGGGAACTCATGACGGGCCAACTCACTAGCTGAGTAGATAGAAGCTCCGCTTTCATTGACAATGACATAGCGAACCCCTGGATGGTCATGAAGCACTTCAGCGACGAAGGCCTCACTTTCACGGCTAGCGGTTCCATTCCCGATTGCAATAATCTCTACGTCAAACTCCTTGATCAAGGAGGACAAATCTTTCTTGGCCTGCTCGATCTGAGCTGGTTTTGCAGGGGCAACCGGATAGATAACCTGGGTGGCAAGCATTTTGCCTGTCTCATCGACAACCGCTAATTTGGCACCGGTCCGAAAAGCTGGGTCAAATCCAAGGACCACGCGCCCTTTTAATGGAGGGATAAGCAATAGATTCCGTAGATTTTCAGAGAACAATTGAATGGCACCGTCTTCTGCCACCTCTGTCAACTCTGTCCGAATTCGACGTTCAATCGCAGGTACGATTTTTTTCTTAACCGCTTGCTGAATAACGTCATCGACATAGGCATTTTTGCTTTTAAAACGGGCTTCAAAGATGCGAATGATTCGATCCAGATGGTGCTCAAATCCGACTTTAAGAACCCCCAATTTTTCCCCACGATTGAGAGCCAGGGTCCGGTAGCCCTGCATACTCTTAATCTTCTCAGAAAAATCATAGTAGATTTCAAAGGTTCTCTTAGGATCTAAGCTTTCATCCTTCAAGGTTGACGTCATGAGGGAATGACCATGAATTTCTTGATAGGTAAGGGCCCGCAATTGGGTATCCTCTGAAATAGCCTCTACCAGAATATCCACTGCACCAGTTAAAGCAGCGGTTTCAGTTGGGAAGGTCTCACAGGTAAATTTCTGTGCCTCTACTTCCAAGTTTGGACTATTTTGTAGGATGAGACGTGCCAAGGGGAAAAGTCCTGCTTCTCGGGCAATCGTGGCCTTGGTCCGCCGTTTTTCCTTATAAGGTAGATAAAGCTCTTCGACATCTGCTAATTTCTCAGCAGCTTCAATGGCCTGCTTGAGCGCCTCTGTCAGTTTGCCTTGTTCCTCAATCTTAGCAAGGACGGTTTCCTTTCGTTCAGCTAGAGCTGTTAAGGATTTGTCCCGATCAAAAATAGCCTTGATCGCTACTTCATCTAAATTTCCCGTCATATCTTTTCGATAGCGAGCAATGAAGGGAATGGTTGAGCCTTCTGCGGTCAGACTCAATACGGTATCGATTTGTTTTAAGCTAACACCCAATTCTTGGGCTATTTTTTCATATTTATCCATAGCTTCTATTATAGCATATTTTACCGTAGCCAAGGCTTCTAGCCACCTATTTGCTAGGGTTTTGTAGAAGTTTCCTCCTTGTCTTTTATGCTCTATTTCCCCCTTGATCTTTCCTTTTTGTTATAATGATAGAAAACGAAAAAGGAGGCCCAAAAATGGCTATTAAATTTTCTAAGACAGATGATCTTGATAAAATGTTTGAAAACTTTGCAAGTTTTCCAGATCTAGAAAAAACAGTTGAATTCCCCGAAGAAAAAAAGAAAGCAGAAACGGCTGCTAAAGATGCAAAGAAGGCTAAGTAATGACATTCTTTCAACACTTTCCCTCTAGCGTCTTGCAGGCTGGGGCTATTTTTCTCTCGATTATCATCGAGGCCCTGCCCTTTGTCCTGATCGGAAGTATCATTTCAGGAATGATTGAGGTTTATGTCACACCTGAGAAGGTTTACCGTTTTCTTCCCAAAAATAAATTTGGGCGAATCTTCTTTGGGACCTTTATCGGCTTTATCTTTCCTTCCTGTGAATGCGGAATTGTTCCCATTATCAATCGCTTTCTAGAAAAGAAAGTTCCAAGTTATACTGCTGTTCCCTTTCTGGTGACAGCACCTGTCATCAATCCCATCGTTCTCTTTGCGACCTATTCAGCCTTTGGGAATTCTATTAAGATGGCCCTCTATCGAGCCCTTGGTTCCCTACTGGTCGCAACGGTACTAGGGATCTTCCTTGGCTTTATTCAGACAGATTCAATCCAAAAAGAACATCGCAAGCCTGTGCATGAACATGATTTTAGCGATTTAAGCAAAGGCCAAAAGCTCTTTCAAGTCTTGGTGCAGGCAATTGATGAATTCTTTGATACAGGACGCTACTTGGTATTCGGTTGTCTTTTTGCAAGCTTCGTCCAAGTCTATGTCCCAACACGTATCCTCACTTCAATCAGTGCGACACCGGTTATTGCTATTCTCCTCCTTATGGCCTTGTCCTTCCTCCTCTCACTTTGTAGCGAGGCAGACGCCTTTATCGGCTCCTCTCTTCTGAGTAGTTTTGGAGTAGCGCCGGTGCTGGCCTTTCTGGTGATTGGACCCATGCTTGATGTCAAGAATCTCCTCATGATGAAAAATTATCTCAAGACCCGTTTTATCTGGCAATTTATCGGAATTGTCTGTGGAGTTGTGCTCCTATACTCTTGGATTGTGGGGGTAGCTTTATGATACGATTTTTGATCTTAGCAGGTTATTTTGAGCTCACCATGTATCTTCAATTATCCGGTAAGCTCAATCAATACATCAACTTACACTATTCTTACTTGGCTTATATTTCCATGTTTTTGTCCTTCGTTTTAGCTCTTGTGCAGCTGATTATCTGGGTCAAACAAATGAAAATCCATAGTCATCTATCCGGCTTATGGGCAAAAGTGGCGAGTATCTTCTTGCTCTGTATTCCTTTATTTGTCGGCTTATTTTTCCCAACAGTGACGCTGGATTCTCAAACTGTCTCTGCCAAAGGCTATCACTTCCCAGTGGCAGCAGGTTCTTCCAAAGAAATTCAACAGGATGAAGGGACAACAACCCAGTATCTCAAACCGGATACCAGTAGCTATTTCACTAAGTCCGCCTATGAGTCAGAGATGAAGCAGGCAGCTAAGAAATATGTTGATAAAAAAGTGATCCAGGTGACCACTGAAAATTATATGGAAGTCATGGAAGTCATTTATGATTATCCAGACCAATTTGCGGGAAAGACTATCGAGTTGACCGGTTTTGTTTACAATGACCCTAATAACAAAGACAGTCAATTCCTCTTTCGATTTGGGATCATCCACTGTATCGCAGACTCGGGTGTCTACGGTCTTTTAACAACCGGTGCTCCTCAACATTTTGACAACAATACCTGGATCCATGCAAAAGGAACCTTGTCCATTGAATACCACAAACAGCTCAAGCAAAGCTTGCCTGTCCTCCACATTACGGATTGTCAAACCATTACAAAACCGTCTAATCCTTATGTCTACCGCGTATTCTGATGGAGCTGCCGTTGTAGATCCAAACATCTTATAACTGTTCAAGCTAGAATTCACATTGGTTCTAGCTTTTAGAACGTTGAAAAACTTTATTTGTAAAATGAGTTAAGTGATTTTATTAAGAAAGAAAAATTAGTTCTATTTTTTAATGATCAAGAAAATACTGAAACTTTCCGCCGTGAGAAAAGTGCTTGAACCATTACCATTTCAAGCACTCGGGAGTTTTGAGACCTTAGGCTCAAAACTAAGTCATGGAACTTCGAAGAAGTTCGCTGACGTCCGTACTCACTTAAGGAAAGTTTTTTAATACTTTGTTTTCAACATGAAAGCTAGAACTTACCTGTGTTCTAGCTTTTTCTTTCACCGAGTCACACTCAATTAGAAATTGTGAGGAACTTAGTTTCTGTATAGGAAATCTTGTAGATTTTATGGTAAAATATGGTTAATAAAATAGGAAATAGGTACTTAAATGTCTTCAAAAGTTATTGTAACCATTTTCGGGGCCAGTGGAGATTTAGCCAATCGCAAACTCTACCCATCCCTTTTTAGACTCTATAAATCAGGAAATCTATCTGAACACTTTGCGGTTATCGGAACAGCCCGTAGACCATGGAGCAAAGAATATTTTGAATCAGTCGTGGTAGAATCCATCACAGACCTCGCAGATAGCCCTCAACAAGCCCAAGAATTCGCCAGTCATTTCTACTATCAAAGTCATGATGTCAATGATACCGAACATTACATCGCTCTGCGTGAATTGCAAAATAGCTTGGATGAAAAATACCAAACAGAACACAACAAGGTCTTCTTCTTGTCCATGGCCCCTCAATTTTTTGGAACTATTGCCAAACACCTGAAATCAGAAGGGATTGTCGATGGACAAGGTTTTGAGCGACTGATTGTTGAAAAACCTTTTGGTACAGACCTAGAAACGGCTAGTCAGCTCAACAAGGAATTGGAAGAAACCTTTGATGAGGAACAAATCTTCCGAATTGACCACTACCTTGGAAAAGAAATGATCCAAAACATCTTTGCTATCCGTTTCGGCAATCTCATTTTTGATAACCTATGGAACCGAGACTTTATTGACAATATCCAAATCACCTTTGCTGAACGCTTGGGTGTTGAAGAACGCGGTGGCTACTATGATCACTCAGGTGCCCTCCGGGATATGGTGCAAAACCACACTCTTCAGCTTTTGTCTTTGCTTGCCATGGATAAACCAGCTACCTTTACCAAGGATGCGATTCGAGCTGAAAAAGTTAAAGTTTTTGAGCAATTGCACAATCCAACAGATGAAGAATTAAAGAAATTCTTTATCCGTGGTCAATACCATTCAGGGACCATCGAAGGGAAAAAAGACATCTCTTATCGCAGTGAGCCCAATGTCGACCCTGAATCTACTACGGAGACCTATGCTTCTGGGGCATTCTTTGTTGATAGCGATCGCTTCCGTGGTGTGCCTTTCTTCTTCCGTACCGGAAAACGCTTGACGCAAAAAGGAACCATGGTCAATGTGGTCTTCAAGCAAACCGACTCCATCTTTGGACATAGCTTGCAACCAAATGTCTTGACAATTTATATCCAACCAAATGAAGGTTTCTCATTGAGCATCAACGGAAAAGAGGTCGGAGAAAAATTCAGCATCGCACCAATTTCCTTTGATTATGAAACAGATGCGACTGCAACTGGGGCTTCACCAGAGCCTTATGAAAAATTAATTTTCGACGTTTTGAACAATGACTCAACCAATTACAGCCACTGGCACGAAGTCCGTGCTTCATGGCAATTGATTGACCGGATTGAAAAACTATGGGCCGAAAATGGAGCACCGCTCTATGAATACAAGTCTGGATCCATGGGACCAACTGCATCCGATGATCTCCTTGCAGAATACGGAGCCGAATGGGTTTGGAAACCTGAACCTAAGAATTAAGGAAAGCCACCTTCGGGTGGTTTTTTTGATAGCGCAAGGAAACAAAAAGACAAATTGTCTTTTAAACAATTTGTCTTTTTCTATTTGACTCTTAAATCAAGCCTTCCAAGAGACCTCTCATGAAGTTTTCTGAATGGAATGGTCCGATGTCATCAATCTTTTCTCCAAATCCAATCAACTTCACCGGGATGTCCAATTCTTCACGGATCGCAAGAACAACCCCACCTCGAGCCGTTCCATCGATCTTGGTCAAGACAATCCCTGTCACAGGCGTAATTTTTGAAAACTCTTTGGCTTGCACCAAGGCATTTTGACCAGTTGAAGCATCAAGAGCCAGCAAGGTTTCATGCGGTGCATCAGGCACCACTCGCTTGATAATCCGGCCGATTTTTTCAAGCTCGGCCATGAGGTTATCCTTGTTTTGCAGACGACCTGCCGTATCAATCATCAGAACATCGATATTTTCAGCAATCGCGCGTTCCATTCCATCGAAGACGACACTAGCAGGATCTGATTTTTCAGGACCTGTCACAACTGGAACATCTACTCGGCGCCCCCATTCTGCCAGTTGAGCCACTGCTCCTGCACGGAAGGTATCTGCTGCAACCAACATGACTTTCTTGCCTTCTTGTTTGTATCGGTGGGCTAACTTCCCGATAGAGGTTGTTTTACCAACTCCATTTACTCCGACAAAGAGCATAACCGTGAGGCCATCTTGAAAACGAATGGCTTCATTAAATTGGCCATCCTTTTCATACAAGTCTACCAATTTTTCGATAATCACGCGCTTGAGAGCATCTGGTTTTTTAGCATTTTCCAAACGGGCCTCATAGCGCAACTCTTCGGTTAAATTAGAGGCAACTTGAACCCCAACGTCACTCATGATCAAGAGTTCTTCCAATTCTTCAAAGAATTCTTCATCGACTGAACGGAAATTCGCAAAGAAGGCATTGAGACGTGCGCCAAATCCAGTCCGTGTCTTTTTCAAGCTACGATCATATTTTTCCTGAATAGTTTCTTGCTGAGGTGCGACCTCGTCTTGAATCGGCTCCTCTGCCTCTTCAACAATTCTTTCCTCAACGGCTGATGCAGCTTCTCCTTCAGGAAGTCTGGACTCGGCTTCCGCTACTTCTGAAGTTTCCTCTACTTGAGCGATCGCTTCTGATGCTTCCGGTTCTGGAACCTTCACTTCTGTCGTGCTCACTTCTACTGGCTCAGCGTCAGGTGATGGTGACTCTTCTTCCAGTTTTATAACATCAATCTCATCTGCTTCTTCAACATGTTCAGTTTCTTCCGCTTCAGATTTCACTTCTTCAAGAGGCTCAGTTTCCGTTTCATCAGCTACAGGTGAAGCTTCTTCAGGAGTTTCTTGTGTTTGAGCAGGTTCAAAGACAACCGGAGACTCCTCTACAGGTGCTTGGTCTTCATAAGTCTCTGAAGTTCCAATTTCTTCAACAAGAGGCTCCTCTGATGGCTCTTCTTGAGTGACCTGATGAGTAGCTGCAATTCGCGCTTTGAGCTCTTGGTAATAAGCCTCCATATCAGCGATTTTTTGCTCTTCCTTGTCATTTAAGGTAGCCACTGGCTCCTCTTTGACAGTTTCTTCAACCTCATTACTTTCCGTCACTTCTTCAGAAGACGGAAGCACTTTTTCAGCTTCTTCTTTCTTTCCAAATAATCGATCAAATAATCCCATTTATTCACTCTCCTTTAACACATAATTTTCAATCGCCCATGCGACAGCATCTTGGTCATTGGTCACGGGTGCAACAAGTGCCGCCACCTCTTTCACTGCCGGGACCGCATTACCCATAGCAACCCCTAGTCCAGCCCACTGGATCATTGACAGGTCATTGGCTTCATCTCCACAGGCCATGACTTGATCTGCCTCAAGACCCAAAATAGAAGCCAGTGCCTCTAAGCCCGTTGCCTTATGAACATTTTTGGGGCACCATTCCAACAACATTTCCCTAGATTTAAAAATTTCATAGTCTTGAAATAAGTCCGGCCTGATCTGCTTGATCACCGTATCTAAAAAGTCTTGATCAACGGCTGTCACACACTTGTTGTAGGATAACGTAGATGGCAGGTCTTTAAAATCTGTATCAATAAAGTTCAGGTAGGGATTGTAAAGGGAATAGAGAGACTTTCGCTCTGAATGAATCTCATAAACCGTTCCCTCACTGATCGCATCCAGCGGAAGGCCGAGACGAGCTGTTTCATCATGAATGGTTGCAACATCTTCTGCTGCCAAGACAACTTTTGAGAGGATCTCTCCATTATTTCTCTGCACCAAGCCACCGTTGAAAGTAATTGTATACTCTTCTTTGAGGCCTGCTGTTCCCAATTCTTCCAAAAGAAAATCCATAGCTTTCAAGGGGCGACCAGTGGTTAGAACCACCTTGACACCTTTGGCCTGTGCAGCAGAAAGGGCTGCTCTATTGCGAGGAGAGATCTTTTTTTCAGAATTGAGAAGGGTCCCATCTAAATCCAGCGCAATCAAGGCAATCTGACTCATAGGATTTCCTCCATATAGCGTAGGACAGAACCCGTCTCATGGTGGCCGATGACTGTTTCAGCAATCGCTAAGATTTCAGGACGTGCATTTTCTGGCGCTACAGGATGGCCCACGACTTGCATCATATGGAGGTCATTTAGGTTATCCCCAAAAGCCATCACCTGATCCATCGTGATCCCTAGTTTATCCGCTAAGGCAGTAATCGCCACTCCCTTATCGACATAATCGAGGACAATATCAATCGATTCAAAGCCTGTCGTCATCGCTTTGACACCTGGGACATTCTCAGTGACCCATTGCTCTCCTTCAAGAACAAGAGCTGCATCGAAGTTGGTGGTCATTTTGAAGATTTCATCTTGAATATCGACTAAACTCTTCACTTTTTGAATATTTTCATTATAGTGTTGACTCAAGGCAAGATAGTCAGGATCCACTGTTTCTAGGACATAGCTCCCTTTTTTCCCTGTCAAAAGCAATTTATTGGGGTCTGCATAAGGGGAAGATTTTAGAGCTTCAAAAACACCCAAATAAAAGTCTTTGGACATGGTCGCTTCGTAGAGATCTTCTCCATGAAATTCTACCACACTACCATTTTCAGCAATGAAAATCATTTGGTCCTCAAATCCTTTAAAGAGGGATTTGAGAGAAAGGAGGGCACGGCCACTCGCAGCAGCAAAATAAATGCCTTTTTCTTTGCAGCTGGCTAATACCTTTCCTAATCGTTCTTGATCGTACTGATGTTGGTCATTTAGAAAGGTTCCATCCATGTCCGTAGCAATCAATTTAATATCATTATTCTTCATTTTCTAAGTCTTTCAATTTTACTGAGACGATTTTAGAAACCCCAGATTCCTGCATAGTCACCCCATAGATAGAATCTGCAGCTGACATGGTTCCCTTCCGGTGCGTCACGACGATAAATTGGCTTTCCTTATCAAAGCGGTTGAGGTAGTCTCCAAAACGCTTGACATTGGCTTCATCCAGGGCTGCCTCTACCTCATCCAGAATGACAAATGGAATAGTCTTGACACGAATAATCGAGAACAAGAGGGCCAAGGCAGACAAGGCCTTTTCTCCACCACTCATGAGGTTTAAGGATTGGATCTTTTTACCAGGTGGCTGCACAGAAATCTCAACACCAGCTGTCAGAAGATCCTGCTCTGTCAGAATCAAATCAGCAGAACCCCCACCAAACATTTGACGGAAAGTGACTTTAAAGGATTCACGAATGGCTTCAAAGGTTGATTTAAAGCGTTCCTTGACTTCGTCATTCATATCGTTGATGGTCGACAGAAGCATGTTTTTCGCAGCCAAGACATCCTCCCGCTGGCTAGAAAGGAAATCAAAGCGCCCTTTCACCTCATCGTACTGCTCGATCGCATCCACATTGACTGGTCCCAGTGCCTTAATATCTTTTTCGATGCTCTTGAGCTGACTTTCAGCTGCTGCAAGATTTTCAACAGGTTTGGCCTGCTCTTTGGCTTGGTCAAAGCTTTGCATAAATTCATCGGTAATTTGCGTTAAGAGCTTGTTCAAGCGATCCGCATGCTTTTCACGTGTTGCTTCAGCCTTGGCTTGTTGGCGAATCCACTCTTCGTTTTTCTTGCGCGCTTGTTCCATCTGTTCTGCCACATCTTCGGCCTGGCCTTCCAAATCATCCAGCTCAAAACGTTTCCGAATGACTCCTTGTTCCAAATCTGTCTTCTTGGCTTGCGCTTGTGTCAATTGATTGGATAGCTGCTCCACATCCACTGTCTGAACTTGGGCATCGCCTTGTTCAATCAGTAATTGCAACTGATGCTCTTCTACTTCCAACTGGGAGATCGTTTCTTCCAAGCGACGAGCATCTGTTTGTTCGTAGCTTTGTTGGCTCTTATATTCCGTCTGTTGGAGTCGCAATTCTGCCAATTGTTCTTGCAGGTTTTGTACCTTTTGTTGCAGAACATCTTTGTCCGACTTCATGGTTTCAATGTCGCGGTTCAAGTTTTCTTTATGAAGCTCAATCGCTGCCAATTGCTCAGTAAGGGACTCCAGCTCTTCTTGGAGAGTTTGGGTCGCATCTGTTGCCAATTCTGACTTCAAAGCTTCCAAGAGTTCCTGAATTTCTTGCAGTTGTTCTTGGCTTTGTTGGTAAGCCAATTGGGCCCTCTGTTGCTCCAGACGCGCTTGCTCACCCTGGCTTTGAATAGAGGCCAAGTATTCTTGCGCTTGCTTAAGCAGATTGTCCTTGGTCTCGACCTCCTGCTCTGCTTCTCTCAAACGAGCATCCAGAGCTTGCATTTCCTGTTTTAAACTATCTAATTCTGGTTTGACAAAGACCGTATTTTGGGAGCGATTGGCACCACCGGCATACGATCCTCCGGTCCGCAATTCGGTCCCATCCAGGGTTACCATCCGAACTTGATAGTTGACTGTACGAGCCGCCTCACGCGCATGTTCTGTCGTGTCAAAGATGGCCGTTACTCCAAGCAAGTTTTGAAAAATCTGTTCAAAACGATGCTCATAGGTCACCAAGTCACTCGCAATTCCTAGAAATCCTGGACTGGTTTGAATCAACTCCAGATTACGAGGAGAAAGTTGACGAGCTTTGATTGTCGTTAGCGGGAGGAAAGTTGCCCGTCCCAAACGATTGCGTTTCAAGAAGTCAATCGCTCGCGTTGCCGCCTTTTCATCCTCGACAATGATCTGTTGGCTACTAGCCCCCAGAGCAATTTCAAGCGCTGTCTGGTAGTCTTTTGAGAAGCTCAAATTCTCACTAACAGCCCCACAGATGCCTCCTAGACGTTCTGCTTCTTGTAAGACGCTCTTGACGCCTGCATAGAAGTTACTATGGTTCTTCTGAATGGCTTCCAAGCTATTGATCCGTGCCCGTTTGTTTTTGCTCTCATCCATCAAGTCAAACATAGCCGTTTGAGCCTCTTGGTAGGCAGCTTTGGCCTGATCCACTTTTACCAATTGATCTTGGTATTCTGTTAATAGACCTTTGACCGTCGCTTGTGCCTGATCCAACTCTTCCAATTGTCGAACTTCTTTTTCCTTGGCAGCTTCAAAATTGGATTGCGCCTTGATCAAGTCCTCTTGACGATGACTAGATTCTTGTAGGAGCGCTTGAATTCGGCTCTCAATCGCTGTCCGCTCATTAGATTTTTCGGCTTCTGTCTGTAAGAGCTTCACATACTGCTCACGTAGATGCTCAATGACTTGTTCCGGATCTTCTTCATAGTTGGCTAATTCTTTTTCCAACTCTTCTTGTTGCTGACGGTTCTCTATCAGTCTTTGTTGAAGAGTTGCTAGCGTCTCTTGCTTTTGAGCCAGCTCTTCTTTCGCTTCTTCCAGACGGGCCAAAACAGCATCCAGTCGCTCTAGATTTTCCTTGCGACTATGGGCTGCCTGACTCGATTGCAACTTAGCGACTTCGATTTGCTTTTCCAAATCACTGATCAAACGAGTGACCTCTAGCAAGCTCGCCTGGTCCTCAGCCAAGCTCGCATCCAACTGATGGCGGGCTTTCTTAATACGGAGGTTATCTTCTTCTAAAATCTGACGACGTTGGTAATAAGAGGCCAACTGTTCTTGAATGGCTTTCTCTTCTTGGTCAGCCTTTTCATAAAGGTCCTTTGTCAGATCGACTTGAGCGACCAAAACGTTCAGTAAGAGAACCTGGCGTTCTTGGTCTAATTCCAAGAAACGACGAGCAACCGTCGCTTGCTTTTCAAGAGGTTGGATTTGTCCTTCTAATTCATAGAGGATGTCCTCTAGACGGTCCAAATTCTCCTGGGTTTGGTTGAGTTTGGTCTCGGTTTCCTTGCGCCGTGTCTTAAATTTCAAGACACCAGCAGCTTCTTCAAAGATAGCCCTGCGTTCTTCCGGTTTGGAGTTAAAGATCTCCTCTACCCGACCTTGGGAGATAATAGAGAAGGAATCCCGTCCCAATCCCGTATCCATGAACAAATCATGCACATCTCTGAGACGCACCTTCTTACCATCGATCTTATACTCGCTGTCTCCCGAGCGATAAATATGGCGTTCGACCCGAATTTCTTTACCTGCCTGTTGGATAAAACCACCCTGGTTATCCAAGACAACCGTTACACAAGCATAATTCAGAGGTTTACGCGATTCTGTCCCTGCAAAGATGACATCGGGCATCTTGCCCCCACGCAGACTCTTGACACTGGATTCTCCTAAGGCCCAGCGCAAGCTCTCCGTGATATTTGATTTTCCAGATCCATTAGGCCCTACAACAGCAGTAACCCCTTTGTCAAATACGACTTTTGTCTTATCCGCAAAGGATTTAAAGCCTTGGATTTCAATCTCTTTTAGATACATGGCCCATCATTCCTCGTTTCAACTGCATTGCGGGCTGCTTCCTGTTCCGCTAATTTCTTGGAGCGACCATGGCCGTGCCCTAGGGTTTTACCGTTCACGAACACTTCCACTTCAAACTCCTTTGCATGAGCAGGGCCGGACTCGCTGACCACTTGGTACTGGATCTCCACATCCCCGTGAACCTGCAACAGTTCTTGCAAACGGGTCTTGTAGTCAATAACTTGGGAAAATTGACCCGTTTCCACCTTGGGAATCATAACCTGATAGACAAAGCGCTTGACCGCTTCCACACCTTGATCTAAGAGCAAGGCACCTAAAAAGGCTTCAAATAAATCGCCAAGAATCGTATCGCGGTCCCGACCGCCTGATTTTTCTTCGCCTTTGCCTAGTTTGATATAACGATCAAATTGGCAATCCCGAGAAAAACCAGCCAAACTTTCTTCACGGACAATCATGGAACGGAATTTAGACAAATCTCCCTCAGGTCTGTTTGGGTGTTCCTTGTACAAATATTCGGAAATAACTAATTGAAGAACAGCGTCTCCTAAAAATTCCAAACGTTCGTTATGTGAAATTTTTAAGAGACGGTGCTCATTTGCATAAGAGGTGTGTGTGAAAGCTGTATCTAATAAACTGCTATCTGAAAAAACGATCTGAAACCGTTCCGATAACAGGGCTTGTAATTTCTCCATAGGAAGCCTACTTTCTAATAAATTCATACCTTTAAGTATACCAAAAAAGAAGCACGAACGCACTTCTTTTCCTAGTTCTATGGCCTGATTTCTCCATTTTTAATCAGGATCTTCGTCTGTTTGATTTTCCGGCTTATTGGGGATCACTTTTAAGAGATAAAAGGTGATAAAAATCGTCAAAGCCCCTAAAGCAAGCTTCACCCAAATAATCGGTGCTAGATAAATGGAAATGCCCATCAGAATGTAGATCTGAAGAAGGATCCATTTTTTCCGTTCTTTGGCAATCGATTTGGTCTCTCGATAATCCGCTACATAGGTTTGATAAAGCTTGGTTTGGTAAAGCCAAGTTTCAAAGCGTTTGGAACTTTTGGCAAAGCAAGCCATAGATAAGAGTAAAAAGGGTGTTGTCGGTAAAATAGGCAAAGGAATCCCAATAATTCCTAGTCCCAATGATATAAAACCAATCGTAAGATAAACAAGGCGCATTTTCTTCTCCTTTGTATGTTTCTTTTTTCGTAATCACTCTACAGCGTTCACATCTGACATTTGAAGTGTCATCTTAGAGGGGTCTGACATTCCATCGACAATCGCCATTTGCTCCTCGTTCAATGGTAATAATATCATAGTTGCTGTATGAGAGGGTAATTCTCCACTATCTTTGATGAAATAGCTAACCTTTTGATTCTTAAAAATAGTCTTGCCATCATAAGACCACGTAATTGAAAAATTTAAATCTTTCTTGATATTTACATCTGTCTTATTGACCAACATGAGCGCTGCTCTTCCTTCAGAAATAGCTCCCGTGAAGTAGAGCGCCATATTACCTTCACTTCCGAGTTCAGGATGTTCCTTGACCAATTTTTTTCCTAACTCAATTAGCTCAGATGTTTTACCTTCATACTGAGGTGCAACCACAAATTTCAATTCTTTTTCTTCTTTAGAAGACTCTGATACTTTAGTTTCCTTCGCCGTTTGAGTGGAGGTTGACTCTTTCGTATCTTGCTTAGACTGACTACAAGCTGTTAAAGCAACTAAACTTGCCAGTAATAACATCATCTTTTTCATTTTTCATTTCTCCACTTCTTTGATTGTACAAAACGTGACTCTCATTCAGAATTCGCTCTTTCTTATCATACACAAATTTAGGGCAAAGAGCAAATTCATTAGTAGATGAAGGGATTTTAATCAGAAATAAAAAAAACCACCCGCAGGTGGTTCTCTATCTTATATCTTCGTCAAAGGGGTCGCGGTGTCTGGTGATGTATCCAGCACCTCAAAATCATGACCGACTGCTAGATCTGCTCTGGCCAGTTGGTTCTCCATGGTCATATGGGCCAATTCTTTGATATTGTTCTCCTTTGACAAATGCCCCAGATAAATCTTCTTGGTGCGATTTCCCAAGGTCCGGATCATGGCATCTGCCCCATCTTCATTAGAAAGGTGGCCTAGGTCAGACAAGATCCTTTGCTTCAAACGCCAAGCATACGATCCTGCTCGAAGAATTTCTACATCATGGTTGGACTCAATCAGATAGCCATCTGCATCTGCGACGATTCCTGCTAAGCGATCACTCACATAGCCCGTATCCGTCAGCATAACAAAGCTCTTGCCATCCTTCATAAAGCGATAGAATTGAGGGGCAGCTGCATCGTGACTAACCCCAAAACTTTCGATATCGATATCACCAAATGTCTTGGTTTTGCCCATCTCAAAGATATGTTTTTGAGCATCATCGACCTTGCCTAGATACTTGGTGCCTTCCATGGCCTTCCAAGTGGCTTCATTAGCATAGAGATCCATCCCATATTTCCGCGCTAAAACACCCACACCATGGATATGGTCTGAGTGTTCGTGCGTAATCAGAATGGCATCTAAATCTTCTGGTTTGCGATCAATTTCAGCCAATAGTCCCGTAATCTTTTTCCCTGATAGCCCTGCATCAATGAGCAGTTTTTTCTTTGGTGTCTCAAGGTAGAAAGAATTTCCACTAGAACCTGAAGCTAAAATACTGTACTTAAATCCCTCTTCTGTCATTGACTCCTTATTCTTCCTCTTCTGTATCCCAGTCGTCTTTAATCGCATCTTTGTCGTACGGCAAGACAATGGTAAAGGTAGATCCCTTACCATATTCACTCTTGGCCCAAATAAAGCCTTTGTGTTGCTTAACGATCTCCTTAGCAATGGCTAAGCCCAGACCAGTCCCACCTTGGGCCCGGCTACGTGCCTTATCCACTCGGTAAAAGCGATCAAAAATGCGAGGCAAGTCTTTCTTTGGAATCCCCAAGCCCTCATCTGAGATGGAGATAATCAACTGGGCATCTGTCGTTTTCATCCCTACCTTGATCTTTCCACCGTCAGGTGAGTACTTGATGGCATTGTTCAAGATATTGTCGATCACCTGGGTCATTTTATCCGTATCAATTTCAACCCAGATCGGGGTGATCGGGTATTCCCGGATCAGTTCATACTTCTTAGTATCTTCTTGCGATTGACTCTTGATCTTATCAAACCGGTTTAAAATAAAGGTAATAAAGGCCGTAAAGTTGGTCAACTCGATGTCCAACTGACTGGTTTCATTATCGATTCGTGACAAGCTCAAAAGATCTGTGACCATGCGCATCATGCGGTTGGTTTCATTGAGTGAAACCTTGACAAAATCTGGTGCCACCGGCTCTGACAAAGCGCCATCATCTAGGGCTTCCAGATAGGATTTCACACTGGTCAAAGGTGTTCGCAGTTCATGACTCACATTGGAGACAAAGAGGCGACGTTCCCGTTCTTCCTTGTCCTGTTCTGTCGTATCGTGCAAGACAGCTACCAGACCAGAGATAAAACCTGATTCGCGACGAATCAAGGCAAAGCGCACACGAAGGCTTAAGTACTCCCCATTTTCATCCTGGGAATCGATGGTTAACTCTGGTACTTCAGTAATCAAGCTTCGCAAATCATAGTCGTCTCCAAGCGAAAGCAAATCAAGAATACTGGTATTGAGAACCTCGTCCGGATTGACATTCAATTGCTTGGCTGCCATTTCATTGACCATGATGATCTGACCCCGTCTATTGGTCGCAAGCACTCCATCTGTCATATAGGCTAGAATACTAGTCAGCCGCTTGGTTTCCTGCTCTAAGTTTTCATGCGTCAGACGAATGACCTCAGATAGATCATTGATACTGTTGGTCATATCGGTCAGCTCTGGACTTCCTTGCATGTCAACCACTTCAGAGTAATCCCCAGCAATCAGATCTTTAATTTTGGCGTTTAGTTGTCGGAGCTTGATATTGTCCCTACGGTTTTCTAGGAGAAGCAAGGCAACCACAATGATAAACCCAACCGTAATCAGAACAAAGACAAAGTTCGACGACATGACAAATTGTTTTATTAGATCAATCATTGTTTCTCATATAATATCCGACACCACGGCGGGTCAAGATATATTCTGGACGTCCCGGTGTGTCCTCGATTTTTTCACGCAAACGACGAACCGTCACATCCACCGTCCGAACATCACCAAAGTAATCATAGCCCCACACCGTCTCAAGAAGGTGCTCACGGGTCATGACTTGACCGACATGGGTCGCAAGGTGATAGAGCAATTCAAACTCACGATGGGTCAAGTCCAATTCTTTGTTGGCCTTTTGAACCAAGAAAGCATCTGGAAGAATGTGAAGATCACCAATGATAATTTCCGTATCGGCCTCATTTTCAAGCTGAGGATCAGCCGCAAACTCGGAACGACGTAACAAGGCTTTCACACGCGCTTGCAATTCCCGATTAGAGAAGGGTTTGGTTACATAGTCATCTGCCCCAATTTCAAGACCGATCACCTTATCAAATTCCGTATCTTTAGCAGATAGGACAATGATGGGCACATTGCTGGTCTTGCGAATGGTACGCGCCACTTCCAGACCATCAATCTCTGGCAACATCAAATCTAGAATAATAATATCCGGATTCTCAGCCGCAAAGACTTCCAAAGCTTCCCGGCCATCAAAGGCTGTCAAGACTTCATAGCCCTCTTTTGCCATGTTAAATTTGATAATATCTGAAATTGGTTTTTCATCATCAACTACTAATATTTTTTTCATCTTACATACCTGTTTCTAATGCTTCTTTTCCTAATCAATCTCTATTTTCTTATTATATCAAACTTATGAAGAAATGTGGAGCCTCAATTGCTGGACTTTCCAATAAGAAAGGGTAAAACAGACCGAGAAGTTAAAATCTCAGTCTCAGAAAAAACGAATGTTATGTAGAAGATAAAATCACTTGAGTGATTCTAAAAAAAGTTAATTTCCTACTTGCTAGAAGGAATGAATCATTTATTAAAAACTTTCCGTCGTGAGAAAAATGAGAGTGGGACAGAAATCGGTCATTCGTTAGAATTCGATTTCGTCGTCCCACCTCCGCACAGTTGAGTAGGGCTGTAAAAGCTGATGAAATCAGCGTAGTAGAGCCCACTCAACCACTGCGTCTTGCTCGATAATCCAAAGACAATTGAGAGACTAAAACTTCTGTCCCACTCTCACTCGGGAGTTTTGGAACTTCATAGAAGTTCGCTGACGTTCTTACTCACCTAAGGAAGGTTTTTTAGATTGTTTTATCCTCAATCTTTTTATTTTTTCATTATTTCTCAACACGTGATTTGTTGGCGATATTAGCTAGGATTGCTGCTACAAACTCATCATGTTTAAACATTAAAACGGTATCTACTTTCAGAGGAGATATCGTTTTTCTTCTTCGGATAAGGATACAAAAATTTCTTCCTTGAAAGATCGTAAAATTCTTGATATAGTATGTTGGATGGACTGATGGATATTTAAAGGATAATCTTCAATAGAATGACAGATGAGGATTAAAAATATGTAAGATTGGAAAAAAGTCTCTCTACCATCATCCATGCAGAAACAAAATTATATGAAATAAAAGGAGTAACCAATGACCGGAAACTATTCAACAAGGGAATACCGTGAGAAATTATATGATGACCTTCATGTTCGATTAAGTAATATATTGATTTTAATGTGTTCGATTTTTATTGCCTCTATAGGCCTAAATATGAATTCAACAGCTGTCGTTATTGGAGCTATGCTGATTTCCCCTCTTATGACACCGATTGCTGGACTGGGGTTTGGTTTAGCTATTTTTGATACGCGTTTAATCGAGCAATCTCTAAAGGTTTTATTTACTCAAGTATTGGTCAGTTTGCTTGTATCGGCTCTGTATTTCTGGATTTCTCCCTTATCTTATGCAAGTAGCCAGTTGATTGCACGAACCTCTCCAACCATTTGGGATGTTCTCATTGCTATTGCGGGTGGGATAGCAGGTGTCATTGGTTCAAGGAAAAAAGAAGCAAACAATATCGTACCAGGAGTAGCCATCGCAACAGCTCTGATGCCACCTATCTGCACTGCGGGTTATGGCTTAGCTAGTGGAAATGTACGATTTTTATTTGGGGCTCTTTATCTTTTTTCGATCAACTGTGTCTTTATCATGCTAACCAACATTGTTGGAACAAAAATTATGATGAAAAAATCTGCCTTAAGTTCATTTAAAGAGCTAAACATTAAAATGAAAATTGGCTTGATATCCTTGATTGTATTATTGGTTCTTCCAGCCAGCTATTCAGCAGTCACTCTGACGATGAATGAAAAACGAAAACAAGAGATCAAACAGTTCGTAGGAAAAGAGTTCTCCAATTATACGGTCATTAATCAAGTTTACAAGTCAAAGAAAAATGAATTGGTCTTGACGGTTGTTGGAGATCCGATTTCAGAAGAAGAATTAGAAACCATTCGCCAAAAACAAGCCTCTTACGGTATTGAATCTGTTCAATTGAAAGTCAATCAAGTCCATAATTCGCAAAAATTAGATAGTGAGATGACCAAGGAATTTTATGAAAACATTGACAAGTATATCGATCAAAAACTCTCTGAAAAAGATTCACAAGATGACCTCGTAAAAGAAAATGAAGCAGACAAGGATTGAGGATAGTCAACTTATCTAACTCATGGAAGTAAATCTTGGGAAGAGATCTTATATCCAAAAGTTGGTGGATAGAAACGGATGTTGATGAAAATTCCATTTGTGGTGGTTTGACCAATTACGATACTAGCTCAGGTTAAATAAAATATAAAAAAGCAACAACTGAAATAGTTGTTGCTTTTTCTTACTGAAAAATGTTTCCCAGACTGTGATCGTTTTATTTCTCAACACGAGATTTATTTGCAATATCTGTAAGAATCAATTCTACAAATGCATCTACCGGCATGGTTTCTGTTTCTTTTTGACCATAACGGCGAACGTTTACAGCCTGCTCTTCCATTTCCTTGTCCCCAACGATCAATTGGTAAGGAATTTTTTGAGTTTGAGAAGCACGAATCTTGAACTGCATTTTTTCATTGCGTTCATCCACATCAGCACGAACCCCACGGTCACGGAGTTTCTTAGCCACTTCCCAAGCATAGTCCACGTGTTTTTCGTTAGATACTGGGATGAGAGTTACTTGGTGTGGCGCAAGCCAGGTTGGGAAAGCTCCCTTGTAGTTTTCAATCAAGATCGCAGTAAAGCGTTCCATGGTTGAGATTACCCCACGGTGGATCATGACTGGACGGTGTTCTTCCCCGTCTGCTCCAATGTAATGAAGATCAAATCGTTCTGGAAGCAAGAAGTCCAATTGGATAGTTGAAAGAGTTTCTTCTTTACCAAGAGCTGTTTTCACTTGGATATCCAATTTTGGTCCGTAGAAGGCTGCTTCCCCTTCAGCTTCATAGTACTCAACACCCATATCATCAACGGCTGCTTTCAACATGCGTTGAGCATTTTCCCACATTTCATCGTTATCAAAGTATTTGTGTTTGTCTTCAGGATCACGGTAAGACAAGCGGAAACGGTAATCTGTCAAGTTAAAATCTTCATACACATCGATGATCAATTGAAGGATCTTCTTGAATTCTTCCTCGATTTGTTCTGGAGCCACAAAGGTATGACCATCATTCAGAGACATTTCACGCACACGTTGAAGTCCTGTAAGGGCACCAGATTTTTCATAACGGTGCATCATACCGATTTCAGCGATACGGATTGGCAATTCGCGGTAAGAGTGAACATGGTGTTTGTAAACTTCGATGTGGTGAGGACAGTTCATTGGACGAAGAACAAACTCTTCTCCATCCCCCATATCCATTGGTGGGAACATGTCTTCACGGTAGTGATCCCAGTGACCTGACGTCTTATAAAGTTCTACAGAAGCAATTGGTGGAGTGTAGACGTGTTGGTAGCCCGCAGCGACTTCCTTGTCTACGATGTAGCGTTCCAACTCACGACGGATGGTCGCACCATTTGGCAACCAGAAGGGAAGCCCTTGACCAACTTCTTGAGAAATCATGAACAAATCAAGCTCTTTCCCAAGTTTACGGTGGTCACGCTCTTTAGCTTCTTCACGCATTTGAAGGTAGTTCTTCAAGTCTTTCTTGTCGAACCAAGCAGTACCGTAGATCCGTTGCATCATCGCATTGTCGCTATTTCCACGCCAGTACGCACCTGCCACATTCAAAAGGTGGAAGATTTGGATACGACCAGTTGATGGGACGTGTGGGCCACGGCAAAGGTCAACGTATTCACCTTGACGGTAGATGGTCAAACCACCTTCATCTTCAGAGTGTTCTTCGATCAATTCCAATTTGTATGGATCATTTTTAAAGATTTCACGCGCTTCATCTTTAGTCACTTCTTCACGAATAGATGGGAAGTTTTCTTTAACGATTTTCTTCATTTCTTCTTCGATACGAGGAAGGTCTTCGTTAGAGATTTGACCAGCTTGGTTGTCTGTATCGTAGTAGAAACCATCTTCGATGGCTGGACCGACACCCAAGTGAATATCAGGGAAGAGGCGACGAGCTGCTTGAGCGAACAAGTGAGCTGCTGAGTGACGCAAGATTGGAAGAGCATCTTCGTGATCAGGTGTCACAATTTCGATGCTTCCATCTTCAGTGATAGCACGAGTGGTGTCAATCAATTTGCCGTTGAATTTACCAGCAAGAGCTTTTTTAGCCAAAGAATTGCTGATGGATTGAGCAATGTCAAAAGTTGTAACGCCAGATTCGAATTCACGAACAGCGCCATCTGGGAAAGTAATTTGAATCATGATTTTCTCCTTATAAAGTTTTTAGTAGCTAAATGGCTGAGAGGTGTCTTTGAACATTGGAATCGTCACCCCTTTAGATTTCTTGATCAAGAAATCAAAAAAGCGACCTCCTCGAAAGGACGTCGCAACGTGGTTCCACCTTCATTTATGTTCCTCAAAAAAGAGGGACACCTCTGATTGGCTCTAACGTAGCCACCGTTTTATGTTTGCATAAAAAGTATCTCGAGTAGTCCCAAATCTATCCTCTACGCGATTTCCAGCTCCACGCGCTCTCTATCAGATTTCCTAGATTTGATATGTCTCTGTCAGTTATTATAGCACGATTGAAAAATTTTGCAAGAGAAAGTTTCATTTTCAATCAAAGAAATGCGTAATTTTACGGATTTTCTTCACCTGTTTGACAGACGCCTTCATTATCTTCACAGATCCATTAACCGGAAGAGCAATGACTTTGGTTGGGATTTTCACAATGGTCTTGGACATTCGCTTAACCCGACTTTGTTCTGGGTTCAAGTCATTTGAGAAGTCTTTAGAGATGATTTTATCCAGATAAAATTCATAGACTCGACGGCCGAAGGTTGCAGCAGAAATATCATCGATCTTTTCTGCCCACTTGGTCTCGTCGATTGCAGGCATCTCGTCAATCGCTTCAAGAATCGCTTGGGCCAGATCGCTCTCCTCATAAAAGAGTTTCCCAAACATAGGGTCATCAATCACATGATCGAGATAAGGATTGCCATGAGCGATGATCGGGGTACCACTCGCAATACTCTCTAAATAGGTCAGACCTTGCGTCTCACTCGTTGAAGCTGAAATAAAGAAGTCAGCCGCCTTATAGTAGAGTGCTGTCTCATTTGGCGGGATCATCCCTGTAAAGACAATAGCATCTGATACGCCAAGTTTCGCCGCTTGTTTTTTCAGATCATCCAAATAAGGTCCATCCCCAGCCACAATCAACTTAACTTTCGAATTGACCTGAAGGACATCAGGAAGGGCCGAAATGACAGCCTGAATATTTTTTTCATAAGAGACCCGCGACAGGCTCAATAAAAGCGTTTCATCTTCTGCTACTTCATATTTTTCACGAAGAGCCGCTGTCTCTGTCGGAGTGATTTCTGGCCGGTCAAACTTGGCCAAATCAATCCCTGTCGGAATAATGCGTTTTTCTGCCTTGACCTTGTACTTTTGGAGCAAGTCATAGACGATCTCGCTTGGGCAGATGACGCCGTCCAGATCATTCATATAACTTCTCACAATGTATTTGACCATACTTGGGCGAATGACCATGCCTCTCGCAATATAGCGGACATAGTCCTCATACTGGGTATGGTAGGTATGAATGACTGGAATCCGCAATTCACGTCCAATCCAAACTCCCAAAAGGCCTAGTGAAAACTCAGTCTGGGTATGGATAATATCCAACTGGTATTGCTTGGCAATGGCAAGTGCCTTTGAAAAACCACGATAAGCAACCCGGCGGTCCTTAAAGGCGAAGAAAGGCACACTTGGAATCCGAATAATTTGCCAATCTTCATAGCGGTTCACATCTTTATCCGTTGTCGTAAAGATAAAGACCGTGTGACCTAATTTTTCTAATTCTGTTTTGAGCGTCCGAATGCTGGTCGCCACTCCCGAAACTTGCGGGAAATAGGTATCTGTAAATAATCCTACACGCATCTTACATCTCCAAAACTGTTTGATAGGCTTCGACCAATTGATGAGCCACTAAGTCGATCGAACGACTCTCAGCAACCTTGTAGCCAGCCTCCCGCTTATCTACTTGTCCGTTCAAGACCTTGTTCAAGGAATTCACAAATTCATCCACATTGTGGCACAATTCAGATGAGCTCTCGTCGATCCAGCCATTATATACGGGAATGTCCCGCAAGACCGTATGCTGATGACTAGCCAAGGCTTCTAAAACAACGATTCCTTCCGTTTCTTCATAAGATGGGAAGAAGAAAGCATCTGAACCCGTCATAGCCCCTTGGAAGACCGCTCCCTTGAAATAGCCAGGGAATTCCACATTACTAGGATGATCCTTTTCCACTATACGACGAATCTTACGTGGAATGATCCATTTGTTAATCGATCCAAGCCAAATAAAGCGCACATCGGGCATGCGACGGGCCACTTCTACGAAATCTTCAATCCCTTTGCGTTTAAAATACAGCCCCGCACAGATAACAACTTTTTGGCCTTCTTGGATATTAAAATGCTTGCGAAAGACTTCTTCTTTTTTCGGATCCTTCTTGTATTTTTCCAAATCAATCCCATTGGAGACCGCAATAATCGGAGTTGTCACCCCATAAGACTGAATCAGGTGCTTGGAATACTCAGATGGCGTGATCACATAGTCTGCCTTTTGGTACATGTGAGCCAGATACTTTCCAAACAAGGGCGCAAAAAAGTTCGACCCGATAAAGGAATTTTCAAAATCCTCACGGGTTGAATGACCATGCATGATAACTTTCTTTCCACGACGTTTTGCTGCATGGAGCAAAAGGAAACTCCGTGGGCCATAGGTATTGATATGCACCACATCATAATCTCCTAAAATATCTGTCGTATACGGAATCCCAGCCAAATCAAGCGCATGCATTTGGTGCTGCAAGGCTCGACCAATTCCTGATTTTTGTAATACGGATTTTCCTTCTAAATACAGTAAAACTTTCATACCTTCTATTATACCGAAATAAAGAGTGCCCAGCAAGTCTCTACCTGTTTGCAGTATAAAAAAGAGGCTAGAACAATTTTGTTCTAACCTCTCAGACTAGTAGACACGTCTTCCCATGTCGAGACTCTAGTCTACTAATCCTTATTTTTTGGTCGTTCCACGTTGGTTGATCGTATGAGACAACAACACTTCGCGTTCTTCCAACTCTTCTTTGTGCATGATCTTGGTCAACATACGCATACTAATCGCACCAAGGTCATACAAGGGTTGGCCAATCGTTGATAGATTTGGACGAGTGTAACGTGTTACTTGTGAATCATCACTAGTAATGATTTCAAAGTCTTCTGGTACTTTGATACCATGATCAGACAAGCCATTCAAGAGACCTGCAGCCAATTCATCACCTGTCACAAAAGCAGCTGTTGCTTTTGACGCAATGATGCGTTCTGCCAAGTTGTAACCTTCATCATAACGGTATTTCGATTCAAACACAAGCCCTTCGCTATAGCTCAATTTTTTCGCTTTCAAAGCTTCCTTATAGCCTGACAAACGAATTTTTCCATTAATATCGTCCACCAATGGACCACTTACAAAAGCAATTTTCTTGTTGTGTTTTGCCAACTGTGTAACAGCATCAACGGTCGCTTGCTTGTAGTCGATATTGACACTTGGTAATTGGTGTTCTACATCGACTGTCCCAGCAAGGACGACTGGCGTCCGAGAGCGTGAAAACTCTGAGCGAATCTTTTCTGTCAAGTGATAGCCCATGAAAATGATTCCATCCACTTGTTTTGAAAAGAGATTGTTTACTACTGAAACTTCTTTGTCATCGTCTTCATCGCTATTTGCAAGGACGATGTTGTACTTGTACATTTCCGCAATGTCATCAATCCCTTTAGCCAAGGTAGAGAAATAGCTGTTCGTGATGTTTGGAATCACAACACCGACTGTTGTTGTTTTCTTGCTAGCAAGACCACGCGCAACAGCATTTGGACGGTAATCCAAGCGTTCGATCACTTCTAAAACTTTTTTACGTGTATTTTCTTTAACGTTTTTATTCCCATTTACTACACGACTAACGGTTGCCATTGAAACCCCTGCTTCACGGGCGACATCATAAATTGTTACTGTATCGTCTGTATTCATAAGATTTCCTTTCATTGTTGAAAATTTCGTTTTCACTCTCTAATTAATCCTATTTTATCACTTATTGTAAACACTTTCAAGCATTTTGGTAAAATTTTGTAAACTCTTGCTTTTTTGGGGAAAATTTGACAAAATAGATCCATAGAAAGAAGGTAGCATTATGTCTAAATTAGATCAAATCGTCGATTTTCTTGAAACTGAAAAAACAGATGTCGCTGTTGTATCCGATCCTGTCACCATCAATTACCTGACTGGATTTTACAGTGATCCCCACGAACGTCAACTCTTCTTGTTCGTCTACACTGACCACGAACCACTTCTCTTCGTTCCTGCACTTGAAGTGGAACGGGCGACTGCAGTTGTCGATTTCCAAGTGGTTGGCTATGTGGATTCTGAAAACCCTTGGGAAAAGATTAAAGGGGCTATCGCAAAACCAGATGCTAAAACCGTTGCACTTGAATATGATAACTTGATCCTGACCAAATACAATGGCTTGCGTACTGTCTTTGAAAAGGCTCAATTCACCAACTTGACACCACGGATTAACCGGATGCGCTTGATCAAATCTGCTGATGAGATCCAAAAAATGTTGGTGGCTGGTCAATATGCAGATAAGGCTGTCAATATGGGATTCGACGCCATCTCACTAGATAAAACTGAAACTGATATCGTAGCAGAAATCGACTTTGGTATCAAACGCTTGGGTTATGAAATGAGCTTTGAAACCATGGTCTTGACTGGAAATAATGCAGCTAACCCACACGGAATTCCTGGAAGCAACAAAGTCGAAAACGATGCTCTCTTGCTATTTGACCTTGGCTGTATGGTGAATGGTTATGCGTCTGATATGACTCGAACTGTTGCTGTTGGGAAACCGGATGATTTCAAAAAAGAAATCTACCACTTGACGTTAGAAGCTCAACAAGCAGCCATTGACATGATCAAACCAGGTGTAACAGCACACGACGTCGACCGTGCTGCACGGAGCGTCATTGAAAAAGCTGGCTATGGTGAGTACTTCAACCACCGCCTCGGACACGGTATCGGAATGGACGTGCATGAATTCCCTTCTATTATGGAAGGAAATGACATGGTGCTTGAAGAAGGCATGTGCTTCTCAGTCGAACCAGGAATCTATATTCCAGGTAAAGTCGGTGTTCGTATCGAAGATTGTGGGTACGTCACAAAAGACGGATTTGGACTCTTCACTGAAACCAGCAAAGACTTACTTTACTTTGACTAATCCTTTAGTCTTTTCAATATATAACAAACATCTTGTTTCGTTAATAACTATAAAAAATGAGGCTGGGACAAAAGTCCTAGCCTCTTAATTATCTTTGGATTGTCGAGCAAGACGCAGTGGTTGAGTGGGCTCTACTACGCTGATTTCATCAGCTTTTACAGCCCTACTCAACTGTGCGGAGGTGGGACGACGAAATCGAATTCTAACGAATTACCGATTTCTGTCCCACTCTCTTTTTTCTTATGAAACCGATTCGAGTTTCATTCTTTTCTGCGTATCTTCTACGACGTCTTTTAAAGTGGTTTGGGACATTTCTTTTTCCATAGCAGTCTGAATGTCCTCAAGCTTTCCATCTAAAACATTATGGATATTGTGGCCAATTGGGCAGGCTGGATTCGGATTGTCATGAAAACCAAATAATTGACCTGTCGAACCTAAGCATTCTACTGCTTGATAGATATCCAGCAGGCTGATCTCATCGGCTGCTTTTGCGAGCTCAGCTCCGCCTGTCCCACGCGCTACATGAATCAATCCAGCTTTCTTCAACTGAGACAAGGTCTTTCGAATAATAACAGGGTTCACGCCGACACTTCCTGCCAAAAAATCACTGGTTACTTTTGTTTTCTCTCCTTGTAGAGCAATCATGATCAAGACATGAGTCCCAATGGTAAAGCGACTCGAAATTTGCATAACTTCACTCCTTTCTACCCGTTTTTGAAGGTAGAGTCTATTGAACAACCGTCAAGGGACGACTTTCGTTATTCCTATTATACTCTTTTCAGTTGTAATGTCAACAGTTACACTATTGGAAGAAGTCCTCTAGCCAAGCATCGATTTCTCGATCATGACCTTCTCTCTGCTCAATTTCATGAAGGAGCTCATGATTGTGGGTATGATGAATGCCATTGACCAAACTTTCATAATATACTTGGTAATAAGGAAGATGGAGGTCTTTTGCCAGTTGGAGTTCTTTTTGCACATCATAATCCACCCGTTTAAAATCGATATCTTTTAGCCCCGTTTGATCAAATTCAAGAATAGCATACATGGCCCGAAGGTCCTTGCGAAGATTCTTTTCCAAAAAGAAAGGTTGACCGATCGATCCAGGATTGATAATCAGTTCTCCTCCTGTCCCGTAGCGGAAAAACTGCTGGTGAATGTGTCCGTAGACTGCAATATCACAAGACGGGTTTGTCACCAAGCGATCAAAATCCTTCTGCTCACCAATGTGGATCAATTCGCGACCCCAATTCTTATCAGGTAAGTGGTGGGTAATGCCGATCTTTAAACCTGCGATTTCTCTATGGACCTGCATGGGCATTTTCTGCATGTCTTCAATTTCCTGGGGCGTGATTTCTTCCAGAATATATTGACACTGGCGCATGAGGTAGCGATGACTGGGTCTGGTCTCATCCAACATCCCCCTCATAGCCCGCCAAAGACTATCTTCCCAGTTTCCAAGGACTTTGACCGTAATCGGTAGCTCCTCTAACAGCTCCAAGAGGGCCCGTCTCCCTGTCCCCGGCATCAAACTATCTCCCAAGAGCCAATATTCATCCACCTTGGCTTTTCGACTATCCTCTAGGACAGCTTCCAATGCTGTCGTATTTCCATGAATATCTGAAAGTAAAGCAATTTTAGTCATGATCTTCTCCTTCTCTCCATTATAACAAAGAGAAGAAAAACTTCCACCCAAAGGTGAAAGTTTTATGAACATTCCATGCTACCAGAAATGAAAAATAAGGATAGAGATCTTTATTGGACGATATCAGCCACGGGCTTTGTATCTTATAAACGAACACGCCTCCAACTCTTTGTATCTTAGTCTACTGATTTGAGAGCTTCGAGCATGTCTACTTTTCGGAGATAATGGTCAACATTAATTCCTAACAGGAGCAAGAGAAGGAGCATTCCTCCGACAGGAAAGAGAAAAACGCTAAGTCCCACTTTAGGGTAAAAGAGAATGGCATCTGGTGCAATCATTGCAATGAGGAATTGATGAAGATAATAACCACCCACTAATCCCATGAGGATCCCTATGATAGACAATAAGATGGTTTCGCGGTAAATATAGAGCGTCACTTCCTTATTATGGAATCCTAAGACCTTAATGGTCGATAATTCACGGATCCGCTCTGCCACATTGATATTGGTTAAATTATACAAGATCACGATAGCTAGCAAGATCGATACGACTACTAGAATCATCATAGTGGTGTCCAAAGATTTGGCAACTGAGTTAAAGAGGGAAATCATCGAAGCGTTCTGACTAACCGCCTTCACAGCTGCAAGATTCATCATATCCCGACTAACAGCCTGCACTTGTCGTGTAGAAGGATTTTTCAACTGCAGCAAATAGCTATTTGCTGAAGTCCGCTTTCCGTAGATTTTTTGGTAACTTGCCTGATCCATATAGACAAAATGGCCGACATAATTTTCAGTGATTCCTGCTACCGTAAAAGTATGGCCATCTAAGGTCAGTCGATCACCGACTGTAACCCGGGCTAGTTGTGCTAGTTTACTACTGATGATAACCCCTTTCTTGAGAGACAAGGGCT
This sequence comes from Streptococcus parasanguinis, assembly GCF_047465465.1. Classification (GTDB taxonomy): domain Bacteria; phylum Bacillota; class Bacilli; order Lactobacillales; family Streptococcaceae; genus Streptococcus; species Streptococcus parasanguinis_AI. The sequence goes on from NZ_JASGZU010000002.1 coordinate 42,276, forward strand.
CTCCTTGCTTGAGAGAACGCAAGCTGACAAAGGGAGAAAAATCTGCACGATTTGTAACCATCATCGTAATGGTCTGCTTGTCGCGTCCACCCTTTAAAGATGCTTCGATGACCTTACTATAGATCGGTCGATAATCTTTGATATCTGATTTTTCCAGACGATTGGTTAGTTCCTTGCTTTCTTGGCTTGATGCATTCGTTTTTTTGGCTACAATCAACTCATATGATAGGATCTCTTGAAATTGGCGTTTGGGAACCCCTCCTACAGAAGATTGAATCCCTAGCCCTGCGAAGAGAAGAGCAACAGAACCTGCCACTCCAAATATGGTCATCAGCATCCGTTGTTTGTAACGAAAGAGATTACGAACAGTGACCTTGTGGGTGAAACTCAGACGTTTCCAAATAAAATGGAGACACTCCAGGAAAATCTTCGAACCAGATACCGGTGGTTTGGGCAGTAATAAAAGATTGGCTTCTTCTTTTAATTCCTTACGCGAAACCCAGTAAGCCGGAAGCACACTCGCGACGAAAGACAGTCCGAGCGCAATCAGAGTCATATCCCCATAAAAATACTCTCTGCTCTCTCCAATCACCATCCCTTGCGTAATAATGTTGGAAATGATCCCCGATAGGAAATAATGGCCCAGCAGGGTTCCTAGTAGGGTCCCGATCGTCCCTGCAAAGAATCCATAGAGGACAAATTTGAGAATGATATCCTTGGTACGATAGCCCAGTGCCTTAAATATCCCTGCATTGGTCCGCTCTTCATCGACAAAGCGGGTCATCGTGGTAAAGGTCACCATGGCAGCTACAAGATAAAGAACGACTGGAAAAATATTTCCGACAGCAGAGATACTACTACTGGCATTGCTATACATCAGGTAACCTTGTCCACCTGGCATGGTCTTGCGGTCATAGACATGATAAGTTGGGATTTCCAGCTGATCTCGCTCGCTTTGGGCTTTTTTCAGCTCCTCCTCTTTTTTTGCGAGCTCCGATTCACCTGTAGTCCAGTCCTTCTTTTTCTGATCCAGTTGTTCTTTGGCTTGATGGAGCTTTTCTTGACTGGCTACTTGCTCTTTAGCTGGCAGAAATGGAGCTAATTTCTTGAGCTGGGCCTCCTGCAAGTCTAATTGTTTTTGAGCCTGATCGATCTGATTTTTAGCTGACTGGAGGGATTCCTTGGCACGACTGAGTTCTTTCTGGCCTTTTTGAATCTGCCCATCCGCCTCCTGCTTGAGTCTTTGATAGCGGGCCTTTCCATTGTCTTTCAGAAGTTTTTCTAACTCTTCTTGATGAGCTTTGAGCCCTTTTTGGTAGACTTGCGAAAAAGAATCTAAAGACTTCAGATCATCAAACTGAATCCGCGCTATCACAGGAAGTTTGGTCGTAAAGACCTCTTTTGAAACTAGTGCATAGGCATCTAGATTTCCACTGCCACTCATGGCAGTGCCTAAATTTTTTTGAGACCACATCTCAGAGGATTGAACAAATCCAACAATGGTGAATTGCTTTCGCTTTAAACTAGAGCGCGTTCCAGCCTTTTCTTCGAGTGTGAGGGTATCCCCTATCTGATAGCGATCCTTCCAAAAACTTGCTAGGGCCAGTTCCCCTTCTTTTTGGGGTAGGCGCCCCTTGGTCACACGAAAAGAAGAAAGACTTTTTGGAGGAGAAAAAAGTCGAATCGCCTCTCCTGTTCCTTTCACTGTCAGATCCAGTAGGGAACCAAATTCGACACGCGCCCCTTTGAGTCCTAAAAGCTCCTCTTGGTCTGCCTGGTCTAATCCCAAGTCCCCCATGACAGCAAGATCTAGCATATTTTGTTGCTGAATAAACTGGTTAGCCGTTCGGTGCATATTTGGAGTAGTCACCTTTAAGCCAACCAAGGCCAAGCTTCCCAACAACATCAAGGTTAAGATGGAGAGAAAACGTCCTTTTGAATGTGTAAAGGAAGCAAATAGATCCTTCCAATAGACTTTTCGTTTCATGCTACCACCTCTTCTAATATTCTAGTGTAGCAATATCTTGAGGAAGCTCATTGATTTCTACCGACTTGACCTTGGCATCATGCATGCGAATCACACGGTCTGCAATCGGAGCTAGGGCACCATTATGGGTTACGATGATGACCGTCGCTCCCTTTTTTCGAGACATATCCTGTAAAATCCCCAATACTTGCTTACCCGTCTGGTAATCCAAGGCTCCCGTCGGCTCATCACAAAGGAGGATTTTAGGATTTTTCGCCACTGCCCGAGCGATCGCCACCCGTTGTTGCTCGCCGCCTGACAATTGAGCAGGAAAATTATGAAGACGTTTGCCAAGTCCTACTTCTCTTAAAACAGCCTCCGGATCTAGAGCATCAGAGACAATTTCTGAAGCCAACTCAACATTCTCCTTAGCTGTCAAATTAGGGACCAAATTATAAAATTGAAAGACAAAACCAACATCATTTCGTCGATAATTGGTTCGTTGATGGGCATTGAGCTTTGCAATATCCACCCCATCAATCAGAACCTGACCCTCGTCATTGGTGTCCATCCCTCCTAAGATATTGAGAACCGTTGATTTTCCAGCACCTGAAGCCCCTAAAATAATGACCAACTCGCCTTTTTCAATCTCAAAGGAAACATCCCGGTTAGCGAAAATCTCTGTCTCTCCACTCGTATAGTGCTTGTAACAGTGCTGCATTTCGATGTAGGCCATTTCCTCTCCTCCCTCCTACTTCCTATCTATATTATAGTCCTTTTCTGATAGATTACAAAGAAATCGAGGTAGTAGAAAACAAGGTTATCCTAAATTATCATGAAGGATTATAAATTTTATGCTATAATTAGAGACAAATTGATTTATTCTTAGAAAGAAGGCTCATCGTGAGTTTACAACAGTTTGAAAGGAAATCACTTCAAGAAATCAACCAGTCTATTGACGTGCCAAAAGGCATCCCCTTTTGGAAGACTCTTCTACTCTTTTCAGGACCAGGAAGTCTGGTAGCTGTCGGCTATATGGATCCGGGAAACTGGATTACCAGTGTGGTCGGAGGGGCCCAATACCGCTACCTCCTCTTATCAGTGGTTCTTCTCTCGTCTTTGATCGCCATGCAGTTGCAACAAATGGCTGGGAAATTAGGGATTGTCCATCGTAAGGACCTGGCCCAAACAACCGCCCATCACTTGCCAAAATGGCTTCGCTATACCCTTTGGATTGTGATCGAGCTTGCCTTGATGGCGACAGATTTGGCGGAAGTCATCGGCTCAGGGATTGCCCTCCACCTCCTCTTTGGTTGGCCTTTGCTCTTTTCCATTCTGATCACCATCTTTGATGTTTTCCTCTTATTGGGCCTTATGCATCTAGGATTTCGAAAGATCGAGGCCATAGTTTCAACCTTGATCCTTACGATCCTTGCAATTTTTGGCTACTTGGTATTCCTATCCAAACCAGATATTGGGGGAATCTTCGCTGGCTTCCTGCCTCAAAAAGAAGTATTGGGAATTGGGCTTCCAAAAGGAAATGAAGCCTTAACCCTGGCTCTTGGAATCATCGGAGCAACGGTGATGCCCCACAACCTCTATCTCCACTCTTCCATTTCGCAAACGCGAAAGGTCGATTACAAAGATCCAGCAGATATCAAACGGGCAGTGCGCTTTATGACCTGGGATTCAAATATTGAATTGAGTTTGGCTTTTGTCGTCAACTCCCTCCTCTTGATTCTTGGAGCGGCCCTCTTCTTCGGACACGGAGATAAGATTGGTGCTTTCTCTAGCATGTACAATGCCCTCAAGGATAACCATATTGCTGGTGCCATCGCTAGTCCTTTCTTGTCCACCCTCTTTGCCATCGCTTTGTTAGCTAGTGGTCAAAATTCAACCATTACTGGGACCCTAACCGGTCAAATCGTTATGGAAGGTTTCTTGCGATTCAGACTACCACAATGGGTGGTGCGTCTCATGACTCGGATCATTGCCCTCCTTCCCGTTATCATTGTCGCAATTTTATTCGGTGACCAAGAACATGTCCTCGATGACCTTCTGGTATATTCTCAAGTCTTCCTATCAGTGGCCCTTCCTTTCTCCATCTTCCCTCTGGTTTATTTCACCTCCAACAAGGAAATCATGGGAGAGCATGTCAATGCGAAATGGAATACCTTCTTAGGCTATCTCGTTGCGATTGTCTTAACCATCTTAAATTTCAATTTGATTGTGACGACTTTTATCAAATAAAGAAACCAGCACTTTAAATCGCGCTGGTTTTTTGTTCATCCCTTCATCTTGTTCCTCCTTTTCCTAAAAATTTCCTGACCATTTTTTTAGGAGGGAATTAATTTAAATCACTAATTATTGTGAGATTTTCACAAAATCTTGTCAATGCCCGTCATTCATAAATTTGTAAAATTTTTGTACACTTTTCGTTATCTGTACAAAAATGAGAATTATTGTCTAATTTATATTTTTGGAGTATAATGCTATTTGTTAGTGTCGTGAAATTATTTAACCTATAAATTATTTCAACATCAAATAAATAGAAACAGATTTATACAACTATAGAAAGGAACATATGGTACGCCAAAGACAAACAACAACCAAGTCAGACTTACGAAATGCGCTCTCAAAACTCCTCTTGCAACAACCTTTTGAAAGCATCACTATTCGACAATTAACTGAAACCGCTGGGATTAACCGCGGGACCTTCTACTTGCACTATGTCGATAAATACGATATGTTTGAGCAAATGAAAATGGACATGATGCAAGAATTGGATAGCCTCTTCGTTGAAGGAAGCCCTGTCAAGGTAAACTTTCTCAATGTCTTGACTGCTATTAAAGAGAATTATGATTTTATTTATGCATTGTCCCAATCCTGCTGCTCAGACTTCCGTAAACTAATAAGAAGTTTTACCCTCCATGCATTAGACGATACTCCCCATGCTGAAGAACACATCATTTCAGACTTTCAAGTTCCATACAAGTATGGTCTAGAAATTTTCATCGCTACGATTGAATCTGTGATTGTGACCTGGTTAGAATCCGGTGCGAAAGAAGAGCCAATCGAAATCGGGACGATTATTCTCAGCGTCTGCAACTTTGCTAACTGGAACTAAATTCCCCAACCTTTTCCTTCCTTTATGGAGAAGGTTTTTCTTTTTGGCAAATGAACAACATATAGATCACCTTGTTCAACTTGTTTGTAGAAAGCAAAAAAGCAGGATGCTAGGCTCCTGCTTTTTCTTTATTTTTTCTTTGCCAACATGGTTGCAAATCGAAGTTGAATCCGATGGCCATTCTCATCTCGACGATGGAGATGGCCAGGATTTTCATTGTACTTGACCAATTCCCAATCCTTGTAATACTCCGCCAATTCTCCTTCTTTAAAGGTGAACGAGAAGGGCATCTGGCAAGGATAATCTTCCGTATCCATGGCACAGACAATGAGATTGTAACCCCCTGGATTGGTATGCTCTTGCATATTGCGGATAATCGCTGGAATCCGATCAGCGTCTAAAAACATGAGGACCACAGTCGATACGATGAAATCATAGTTTTGGGTAAGAGCTGCAGCATTGATATCATAGAGACCCACAGGCATGTCCAGATCTTCCTCAGCGACAATACTTTGTAAGATCTCAAGAGCCAGTTCATTTTGGTCTACTGCTGTCACGTCAAAGCCATGTTGGGCCAAAAAGAGGGCGTTGCGTCCTTGCCCGCATCCTAGATCCAATGCCTTTCCAGCGGGGACAATTCCCACTGCTTCTAGCACTTCTGAATGGACAGGATTGGTGTTGTATTTTTTGGGGAAATAGTCTTTTGGCTCACAGTAAAATTCTAGGTACCACTCCACATCGTCAGTCGCCGCTTCGACACGATGCCAGGCCTGGGGCTCGGCCATGGGGTTCTCTGCTCCTGTTTCAAAGAGGTGGCTCGCGATTTCTTCCCCCTCTTCGGTCAATTCAATAAATCGTAACTGACCTTTTAAAACTGTAATCTTCCCCCAGGTTCCCACCTTGGTATTGTGCTTTCTTTGAAGAGCTTCTGGCATGGTATCCTTGGTCCAGATAGGCATGCGTTTGTAAGCGATCAATTTTTGTGTCATACTGCTTCTCCTTTTTCTTTCAGTACCCTTATCATACAGAAAAAAGACCCTTTTTACAAGTTGGAAAAAGAGGCTCCGCTTTCTAGCGAAACCTCCTTGTTAGGATCTATTCATCCTCTTTATTTTTTGATTTTTTATAAAAGAATCCAGCTAAACTAAATCCACAAACAGCCAATACTCCAAGAAGGACTGAGAAGACCACACTTGAATCTTGGGTTTGGCTAGCCTTTTTAGGGGTATCTCCAAGAGCTTCCTGACAAGTTTCTGGCTTTTTATCAGAAGATTCTTTTTCAGCAGCAGCCATTAAATTCGCTTTGTTATAGCCATCGTAGACAAAGTCAGCTTCCAAGCCCTTTTCCTCACGGATCTTATCTTCCATTTCCTTTTCAGTAGCCTTGATTTGTTTGAAGATTACATCTGCTCGATCCATGGATTCCTTGGTAACTTCACCTTGAAGGGCTTTGGCTTGGTCATCTGTGAGACCACTGTATTTTTTATCCAAAGCAGCTTGTTCCTTGATCCAGCCGGTTTCCATTTCTTTCCATTTATCTTGGATACTGGTACCAAAGAGGTCTGGATATTTCATGACCATTTGGTCGATATGCCAAACAGCCCAATACCATGAAGTTGGATCATACTTAGCAGAGCGGACTTTAAAGGCACCATAGGTGTCATTGACCAAGCCATAGAATGGGACATATGGGGTATTGCGACTTTGAGCGAGACCCAACCAAACGATTCCACCAAATGGACTTGGCAAGTCTTTCTTGATTTGATAGACATGGGCATCAATGACGTTTTCATTCCCTAAAGCATACTTGTATTTCTTGGTATCGACTTTTTTTCCTGGTTCGGCCAAGTCATCTGCTGTAAATTGTTTGAGGTGTTCAAAACGGTTCCGTTGTTCTGCAAAGACATCTTCTAGACTATACTTTTTAGAAGGATCCGTTGGTTTACGAAGCAGATCAAAGTGTTGATCATCATATTTGACATCCGCTTTTGGATCCATCAGGGTAATCCCTGCATAGGTCCGTGAGCGGTTGCGTTCCGTGTATTCATCCGGACCATAAGAGTCCGCAATATGGAACTTGCCATCCTTATCCGTCTTGTAATGGTCGGCTTTCTTAGCTACTGCTTCTACATCTTTTGAAGCAATGACATTGTCCTTGTCCTTGAGATCCACATGTCCCAGATAGTAGGTATTGGCAAAAATCGCATAGCGGTCTTGTGGGAATTTAATGGCCACATATTGATGACCTGAGAGGATTTCCATGTACCAGACCTCATTTTTATCTGCTACGACGATAATGTTCCCTTCAGCAGAACCTTTTTCATCCAAGGTCTTGGCAACAATTTCGATTCCTTCTCGAGCAGTTTTTGCACGAGGCAAGACCAAGTCGATCATGGAAGCTTCTGGTAGGCCATCCTTGACCAAAGGGTCGGCTTTCAAAATCTTGTCATGAGGAGTCGCTGATACCGTCGCTGTCATCGATACGCCCACTTCATTAAAACCATGAGCTCCGAAATTCCCGTTACTTCCATCACCACGCGCAGCATCATAGGTCGCTGTGTACTTCATTTCATGAGTCAAATGTGGATAGGTAAAACCATTAGACTCATCTTCGATCTTATCCCCTTCCTTATAGTCCTTAGCTGGAACTACAACAAAGTTTTGATTGTGGCGCCCGCCATCTGGTGCATAGGGATAGTCCTCTGTACGACCATACAGCATGGAGCCATCCGTGGTTAAGTCCTTCCCTACAATGAAGGCCGAACAAGCTTGTGCGACCTGCACAGGGAAGAGAGCGATCAGCATGAGGCCAAACAGTAGTTTGAATAGGATTTTCTTCATAGTCTTTCTCCTTATTGACTACAAAAGAGGCTAAAAAAACTTTCAAGCCTAAGAAAAGCAACTATACCAACACCCTAATTTTAGTATATAATATAAGCATTTCTTTTGCAAGCGATTACAAGCAGAAACCATAAAAAAGACAGATCTGAAACAAGTTTCAAAACTGCCTTTTTCTTTAACGTGTATTGTATTGTTTCATGACCCGTGCGATGTCCCGGTTTTGTTCCCGACGCTTGATGGATTCACGCTTGTCATAATCATGTTTCCCTTTAGCGAGCCCCAAAAGCAATTTAGCATAGCCATCCTTGAGATAGACCTTCAAAGGCACCAAGGTCATTCCGGTCCCTTTGGTGTCTTGGTCCAGCTTTTGGATTTGCTTTTTATGAAGCAGGAGCTTGCGACGACGGTCTGGATCTTGATTCCAGATATTGCCTTCCTCGTAAGGGGCAATGTGGACATTGCTAAGCCAAACTTCGCCATTTTTCACTTGTGCAAAGCCATCTTTCAAGTTAATGCGTGCTGCACGGACACTTTTGATCTCTGTCCCCGTCAGCACCATCCCTGCTTCAATCGTATCCACGATGGTGTAGTCATGTCTCGCCTTTTTATTTTGCGCGACTACCTTTCCTTCGCCCTTTGCCATGTTTGGCTCCTTTCTTTGCTACTTCCTTGTAAAATGGTTTCTTCCCTTTTTTCTTTTTGGATTTAGAGGAAGAATCTTTCCGCTTGTCATCTTTTCTAGCGGTTGATCCCTTAGAAACTTTTTTGTCCTTGCGTCTGCGATCTCTACGATTGCCATCTCGGTCACGTCCTTTAGACTTGAGGCCTTTTTCGACGACATCCCATTTACTTGGAATATAAGAGAAATCAATCTCTCCTGTCATCTTGTCGGCTCTTTCTACTTTGATCCGGATTTGCTGACCGACACGGAAGGTTACTCCTGATTTTTCCCCGCGAAGGGTTAGATCTCGTTCATTAAAGTGGTAGAATTCAGGGAGATTGGTAATATGGATCAAGCCTTCAACCGTATTTGGCAACTCCACAAAGAGGCCAAATTTAACCACACTGGAAACCACGGCATCGTATTCTTCCCCAACATAGTCTTCCATGTATTCAGCCTTCTTCATGGCTTCTACTTCGCGCTCCGCATCAATAGCCCGGCGTTCCCGACTAGAGGATTGGCTGGCAATGTCTGGAAGGACTTGTTCAAAGTGCTCTGCCACTTCTTGGGATTTTCCGTATTCGCGCACCATTCGATGAACCATCAGGTCCGGATACCGACGGATGGGACTAGTAAAGTGGGTATAAAACTCAGCAGCAAGCCCATAGTGGCCATGGTTGTGCTCTGAATAACGGGCCTGTTGCATCGAGCGCAACAACATCATCGAAAGGACATCCGCATAAGGTTCTCCTTCAACCTTGCGCATAATTTCTTGCAGGGCTTCTTGGCTCATCTCACTAGCCGTTCCGTAGATCTGGATCCCAAAGCTAGAAGCATAGTCGATAAACTTCTGTACTTTTTCTGCCTTTGGATCTTCGTGGATCCGGTAGATAAACGGCAATTTCAGTCGCGTAAAGTGTTCCGCTACCGTTTCATTGGCAATCAGCATAAAGGATTCAATCATCCGCTCCGCAATTCCTCTTTGACGGAGGACAATGTCGACCGGTTTTCCTTCTTTATTGACTAGGATTTTAGCCTCATTGGTATCAAAATTGAGGGCTCCTCGGCGAATCCGCATGCTTTCTAGAATACCGTGCAAGGTAGCCATTTGGTGAATACTTGGGACAATTTTCTTAAACTCTTGAGCCTTTTCTTCGTCGCCTGCTAAGATATCATTGACGTCACTATAGGTCATTCGGAAGGTCGTATTGATGACAGTTTGGGTAATGGTGTGCTTGACGACCTTTCCATGGGGATCAATCTCCATGATGGCAGACTGGGTCAGGCGGTCCACATTCGGATTTAAAGAACAAATCCCATTGGACAAGCGTTCCGGAAGCATGGGTACTACTCGGTCGGTCACATAGACGGAGGTTGCACGATTTAGAGCTTCCTTATCAAGAGCTGAGCCTTCTGTAACGTAATAAGAGACATCTGCGATGTGAACCCCCAGCTCAAAATTGCCGTTCTTGAGTGGCTTAATATGGACCGCATCGTCCAAGTCTTTGGCATCCGCTCCGTCGATCGTAAAGGTAATCTCCTCTCGCAGATCCAACCGCCCCTCTAAATCCTTTGCAGACGGTGCATCTGGAACCTGCTCAGCCTCTTTCAGCACTTCTTCTGGAAATTCTGAGACGATATCCATAGATTCTAGCACTTCCAAGACATCAATTCCAGGATCTGTCACATGACCAACCACATCCCGCACAGTTGCCACAAAATAATTGTGCTTGCGGCTCGGGTATTGATCAATTTCGACCTTGAGGATTTCGGTACCTTCCAATTGGATGGCTGGCTTCTTCACATAGATCAGCTGGCTGATTTTTTGATTTTTCGAACGGATGTAGCCGGCATATTTGGGCTTTTCCTCATCCAGAACAATTTGTCCAACAACCGTTTTGACGCTATGATCCAAGACATCAATAATCTTAGCTTCTGCTGCCGTTCCTTTGTTTCGGTCTGCTACCTTGGTAATGACGATCTCAACAGTATCCCCATCGATGGCGTGGTTGACATCATTTCGACCAACAAAGAGGTCCTCTTCTTCGCCTTCTAAACTGACAAAGCCAAAGCCATTTTTATGGGCATGAAAGATCCCCTTGAGGGTAATGGCTGGTGCCTTCTTTTGAGCCAAACGAAGAGAGCCATCATCCTCGAATTTCAACTCATGACGGCGTTCCATCAGAGAGATGGTTTTGACCAAGTCACGAAAATCCTTAGATCCTTCTTTTCCTAGAGCTGCTGCCAGATCATTGATCTGGGCTTTGTCATGCTCTTGTAAATATTCTTTAATACTTGTTTTCATGAATGTATTTGCTGGTTATCCAGCCTCCTTTTTCCTATCTAAGTGTGTCTTTGTTTTGCAAAATAAAAATAGGCAAAGACATTGTCTGAGCCTATCTTATCTACTAGAAAGTACCATTAAGATCATCGCGATCAATAACCAAAAGAAGATCATAATAGCTGTTAAACGCTGCATCACGGCTTCAAACCCGCGCGCTTTTGAACGTTCAAACAAGTCATTTGAGCTTGCGTCAAAGACGTTGCTCGATTGGTTTTTTGTTGGTTGCATAAAAATTGCGATAATAATCAATACTGATAATACTAGTAAAATAGTTGTTAATGCTCCGCTCATATTCAAAACTCCTTAAAATCCTCACTATTATACCATGAAAATCATTTTGATTCAATATGTAAGGTTACTTTTCTTTCCTTGGGACAATACTTCAAGACCTCGATCTTTTCGGGATGGGTTTTGGTATTTTTACTGGTCAAATAATTCTGACTCCCACAGCTTGTGCAGGTCAATTGAACTTTAATTCGCACGTACGTCTCTCACTTTCAAATACTTTCTAAATAAGAATAAGAGGAAAATCAAATCGGTAAAGGCCAAGAGGGCTGTGCCGTAAAAAACCCAATGATAGCCAAAATGCATGAAAATACTCGATCCCATCATTGGCCCTAACACGCCACCTAAGTAGTAAAAGAGCTGGTTGTAGCTAAAGATCCGAGAGATCCCTTCAGGAGGGGTTAATCGATTCAATAATGCGGAAACTCCTGGTAGTAGGGCTCCTGTCCCGATCCCAAAGAGGAAGCGTAAAATCCCTAATTGAAGGGGTGATTGCGCTTGGGCACAAAGGATATAGAGACAGCCACTATAAAGAAGGGCGATTAATAAGAGCCGGTGATTCCCGATTCGGTCTCCGAGTTTTCCCATCCAACCTGAAAAGAGCATACTAGAGACTCCCATAGCCGAAACAATCATCCCCGATACAAAGATCAGGTTATCTCTTTGTCCCAAAGCTCGCACATAAAGAGGCAGGATCGGAGAAATAGATTGGGCGATCATTTGAATGGTCATGCTGGTCAAAAAGAGTCCCAAGAGGATATCTTTTTGCTGAATGGACATGAGCAACTCCCAACTGGATTTTTGTTCTTCTTTTGGAAGGGGCTCATACTCTTCCTCGATACCCCAGAAGGTTAAGAGGGAAACCAAAAATAAGAAGAAGCCGACCAAGAGAAAGACATTGCGCATTCCTAGATTTTCGGCAATGAGTCCCCCAATCAAAGGGCCCATTAAGGTTCCAGCTACGACACCAGTCGACAAAGTCCCTAGGGCATAGCCGGATTGGTCCTTGGGAACTTGACTGGCAATCAGGGCCGTACTATTAGGGACAAATCCTGAAAAGACCCCATTGAGCAAACGCAGGACCAAGAGCCAAAAAACGGATGGAACAAAGGCAATGCCTCCCATGGTCAGCGTCATGGCAATGGAAGCTCTAAGCATCATAGGTTTTCGACCATAGCGGTCGGCCAGGCTCCCCCAGATGGGAGACATGATCGCAGAAGTTACAGAAGAACTTGCGACGGCTATCCCAGCATAAAAGGGAACAGCCTTGCCCGTAACACCCAACTCTTCCACAAAGAGGGCCATAAAAGGAACGACTAAAGAAAGGCTGGCTCCGATGAAAAAGCACCCGATCCAGGCAATATATAGATTTTTACGCCAATTGATTTCTCTTGTAATAAAATCATCTTCTTTCTAATTGTTGTAGGGCTGCATCTACTTGGGCATAGAGGGCCGTTAGATCGCCATTATTGTCTAAGACCAGATCTGCATGGGCTCTTTTTTCATCTAGCGGCATTTGAGACGAGATGCGTTCTTGGGCCTGCAGTTCCGATAAGTGGTTGCGTTCCATCAGGCGCTTGAGCTGGGTTTCTTTTGATACAGCTACCAACCAGACAGATTCAAACCACTCTTCATAGTGCTGCTCGATTAAGAGAGGAATATCCATAAAAAAGAGATCGGATTGTGCAGCTTGTCTATCTCTTACCTCAGCTAGAGCCTCACGAATAAGCCTGCCTTGGACGCGATTGGACCAGTCTCGTTCAATAGGATTTGAAAAGATCCGCTGACCCAAAGCTAGACGATCCAGCTCTCCTTCTTTGGTAAGGATCTCTCTCCCAAAATGATCCACTAGGACACGGTAGAGGGCTCCTCCTGGTGCTTGCAAATCATGAACCACTTGATCCGCATCAATGACAGGATATCCTTTTTCTTTCAAATAGGAGGTGACAGTGGACTTTCCTGAAGCAATCCCTCCTGTTAATCCGATGATTCTTGCCATCTAGTTCTCCTTTTGGCAGTGGGGGCAAAAATGGGTTCCGCGTCCCCCCAGCTGGATTTTCTCAATCGGTGTCCCGCAGCGCAAACAAGGCTGGCCTGTTTTTCCATAGACCTGGTGTTCTTCCTGCATGGTGCCGTCTTCTCCAAAAGCATTGCTGTAGGAACGAATGGTGGAGCCACCCTTTTCAACAGCTTGAGCAAGCACAGCAATCGTTTCTTTGCGGATGGCTTTGGCTTCTCTAGCAGTCAAGTTTTGACCCAAACGAGCTGGATGAACCTTGGCTCGATATAGAACCTCATCTACATAGATATTGCCCAAACCAGCCACTAATTTTTGGTCTAAAAGAGCTGATTTAATGGGTTTCTTTGATTTTTTAAGGGCTGCTTGGAAGGCTGGCCCTTTAAAATCCGCTTCCGTCGGCTCTGGACCAATCTTTTTCACCCAAAAATAGCTGTCGACAAGCTCAGGTACTAAGACTTCCATGGTCCCAAACTTGCGGACATCTTCATAGACCAGAGTGCTGCCATCTGTAAAATGAAAGAAGACATGGGCATGCTTGCGAAGAGGAACATCGTCTGGATAAAAGAAATACTTGCCTTCCATCCGCAAATGCGAGATGAGGACCAGATCCGTCAGATAAAATAAAAGGTATTTCCCGCGGCGCCCCAGGGCCCGAATTTCTTGACCTGGGAGATCGTGACGAAAAGCATCCAGATCCGTCTGAATCATCTTTGGATACTTTACTTCCACTGACTGGATAGTTTTCCCAAGAATTAATTTCTCAAGACCTCGTCGAACGGTCTCTACTTCTGGTAATTCCGGCATAGAACTCCTTTCAAAAACAAGAAGCAGGCCATCTGCCCACCTCTTCTTAATATTCTTTTTCGTTGTATCCGAAATCGGCAAGATCCAATTTCTTATCCCGCCAATTTTTCTTGACCTTGACCCAAGTTTCTAGGAAGACCTTGTCCCCTAGCATGAGCTCGATATCCTTCCGCGCAAGGGTTCCAATCTTCTTAAGCATGGCCCCGCCTTTTCCGATGACAATACCTTTTTGGCTATCGCGCTCGACCATGATGGTTGCACGGATATGGACCTTATCTGTCTCTTCATCCCGCTTCATAGAATCCACTACTACTGCCATAGAGTGGGGAATTTCTTCCCGCGTTAAATGCAAAACCTTTTCACGGATCATTTCAGAGACCAAGAAGCGCTCTGGATGGTCAGTGATTTGATCGGCAGGGAAATATTGGAAACCTTCTTCTAAGTTTTCGCTCAAAATGTCAATCAAACGCGAAACGTTGTTCCCTTGAAGGGCTGAAATCGGTACAATTTCCTTGAAATCCATCTGACTACGGAAGTCATCGATTTGCGCCAAGAGTTGGTCAGGGTGCACCTTGTCGATCTTGTTGACCACCAGAATAATCGGCACCTTAGCAGCCTTGAGGCGTTCAATGATCATATCATCACCCTTGCCACGCGCTTCATCTGCTGGCACCATAAAGAGTACGGTATCGACTTCCCGAAGGGTACTATAGGCTGACTCCACCATGAAGTCTCCAAGGGCTGTCTTGGGTTTGTGAATCCCTGGGGTATCGATAAAGACGATCTGTTCCTTATCCGTCGTATAAATCCCCATAATCTTATTGCGCGTTGTCTGCGCCTTGTCACTCATGATGGCAATTTTTTGCCCCATGACGTGGTTCAAAAAAGTTGACTTCCCAACATTGGGACGTCCTAAAATGGCTACAAAGCCTGATTTAAATGTCATAGTTTCCTTTCACGAGGGCATACTCCCTCTTATCCAAATACCAAGGCCCAGAATTTGGGCACAAAAATCACCAGTCCTGTCAGTAGGGCAAAGCCTGATACGACCAGGACTGCTCCAGCTGCCATGTCTTTGGCATTCTTTGCCAACATGGAGAAATGGTAGTTACTCGCTAAATCCACCACATTTTCAATGGCTGAATTCATAATTTCAAAAGCAATCACCAAGGTGATGCTGAGCAACAAAAAGAGCCATTCTGTCGCAGAAATCCTAAATACCAAACCAGCAAGAATTGCTACGAGGGCTGATAAGGCATGCTTGCGCATATTGCGCTCTTCTTTGATCGCCGTGAAAATTCCTGTTATCGCAAACTCCAGGCTTGAAGTGAAGTCCCGATTTTTCCATTTTCGCTTATTGTCTTGTGAGTCCATAGGCTGTCAAAATCTCTTCCTGTAAGCCAAACATTTCCTTTTCTTCTTCCGGCGTATAGTGATCATAGCCATTGATGTGAAGAAAACCATGCACTGCTAAAAATCCCATTTCGCGCTCAAAGCTGTGGCCATATTCTTCAGCTTGCTCACGCGCCTTATCAATTGAAATAAAGAGCTCACCAATATAGGTATCGAATTCAGCCATCATCTCTGCCAATTCTGGATTTTCTGCAAGGTCTTCCTCGTCAAAAGAAATCTCCATCTCCGGCTTGTATTCTAAACTGATGACATCCGTCGGACGATCCGTATCACGGTATTCAAGATTTAGTTCATGACTGCGTTCATTGGTTACAAAAGTCACAGCCATTTCCTTGTCTTCTTTCCCAATTTTTTGAGCAGCAAATTCTAAAATTTCTTGCGTTTGTTTTAAGATTTCGTCAGAGACTTGACCAGTCTCATCTACCATTTCAATATACATCTGGATCACCTCACTATTATCACTTCATTATAGCATAAAACCAGCCTATATACTAGATACAGGCTGGTTTTCAATCTTTTTCTTTGCAGGACAATCTTACACCACTGTTTGCTGGATGGCATTCATCTGAGCATAGATCCCGCCTTGTGTGACTAGTTCCTCGTGTCTACCACGCTCCACAATGCGTCCTTCGGATAAGACTAAGATCTGATCCGCATCTTGGATAGTGGACAAGCGATGGGCAATGATAAAGGTGGTCCGGCCCTTTTGCAAGACTGCCATAGCCTGTTGGATGATTTCTTCTGTTTCCGTATCGATGTGAGAAGTTGCCTCATCCAAAATCAGAATTTGCGGATTCATATAGAGCGTCCGCGCAAAGGAAATCAATTGGCGCTCACCACTTGAAAAGGCGGATCCTTTTTCTACGACTGGATGGTCGATTCCCTTTTCAAGGCGCTCTACAAAGGGCCAAGCCCCGACTTTTTTCAAGGCATCTTGGACCGCATCCCGATCAATGTGATCCTGATTCATGGCCACATTACTAGCAATGGTCCCCGTAAATAGATAAGGATCCTGCAGAACAATCCCCATGTGGCTTCGCAGGCTCTCACGAGAAACTTGGCGAATATCTTGACCATCGATCAAAATCGCCCCTTCTTGAGGATCATAAAAACGATAGAGCAGGTTCATAATCGAAGACTTACCCGATCCAGTATGGCCCACCAGAGCGATGGTTTGACCTGGACTAGCCTGAAAGGCAATATCCCGCAGAACTGGCTTGCCTTCTTCATAAGCAAATTGAACGTCGTCAAACACGACTAGAGCCTTTTCTATCTTCAGTTCCGATGCACCATCGGCCTCTAAGGGTTGGTCTAAGAAGGCAAGGACGCGGCTCCCCGTTTCTAAGGATCGCCGAATATTTGGGAATTGACGACTGAGATTGGCCATGAGATCAAATAGATTAATGACATAGTTAATATTGATAAATAAGAAACCAGCCGTCACACCGATATTACCCTCTAGGAAAGAAATCCCAGCGATGGTCAAAATGCCTGCAATCACTAAAAACTTGAGCAATTCCGTCAAGGTCCAAGAAGCAATGGAATCGGCTAAGAGGATTCGATCATTGGCTCCTAACATCTTCTGGGTAGTGGCTTCAAACTCCTCCACCACACCAGGCTCTTGATGATAGAGCTGGATCATACTAGCACCATGCAAAAGTTCATTGACCTGGGTATTGACCTCGCTTCTCGCATCAAAGAAATCCTTCATAGGCTGGTCCGTCATGACCTTGTAGAGATACTGAATCCCATAGAAAATCGGAAAGACCAAACACAAGAGAAGGCCCATCATAGGACTCAGGTAAAAGAGAATCCCTAGGATAAAGAGGAAACGCACCAAGTAGATGACTAAAATCATACAAGAGTTATAAAACTGGGTCCGCAAGGTCTCCGTATCATTGACAATTCTTGTCGCGATCTTCCCAGCCGGCTTATCATCAAAATAAGAAATAGGCAGTCCTTGCATGACTTGAAAGGCTTGGTCTCTCAGACTAGCGGTTACTTGATTACTTCCATGCAGTAAGATCCGATTCCCCATGTAGCTAATCAGCTGCCCCAGGCTCAAGACCAAGAGATAGAATCCTCCCATCTGAAGCAAGTCCCCTTGCCCGCCACCGTGGGTCAATGCAGTCAAAGGCCCATCGATCATCTTTTGGAGAAGAAAGGGTGACAATTCAGAAAAAATGGTGGCTAGTAAGAGGCAAATAAAGCCAGCAAGAAAGACAGTTGGATAAAGCGTGATCCTCGATAATAATCGTTTTAAAACTTTCATCTTATTCTCCTTCCTGTTTTTGTTGCCGTTGGTATTGTTCATAATACCAGCCCTCTTGAGCTAATAAATCACTAGCCCTGCCTTCTTCTACAATCTGCCCTTGATCCAAGACGATGATCCAATCCGCCTGATGAACAGCCGACAAGCGATGGGAAACAATGATGGTCGTCTTGTCTTTTCGTTCTTTTTGAATCGTGTCAATAATGGCCTGTTCAGTCTTCGCATCCACCGCCGAAAGGGAATCATCTAACAGCAAGAGCTCTGCATCTCTTAAGAAGGCACGCGCCAAAGAGATCCGTTGTTTTTGACCTCCTGATACAGAGACCCCTTTCTCACCGATCAGGGTGTCCATTCCATGAGACATCCGCTCGAGATCATCCGCAAAAGCAGCTTGGGCTACTGCTTCCACCAAGTCTTCTTGGTTGGCTCCTTTTTTACCAAGCGCTATATTCTCACGGATAGACTTGGAGAATAAAATATGTTCTTGGGAAACATACCCAATTTTTTCTTCGATGGAGTGTCGGTTGTAGTCCACGATCGGTTGCTGGTTGACCAAGAATTCTCCCTCACCAACTGGGTACTGCCGCAAGAATTGTCGAACTAGGGTAGTCTTTCCTGCACCGGTACGACCAACAATCCCAACCGTCTGTCCTTTCTGAATGGTCCAATCAATGCCTAACAGGCTCTTTCGCTCAGCACCGGGATAGCTGAAAGAATAGTCCTTAAACTGCACCAAATCAATCTGCTCTAAGTAGTGAGGACCATCTGGCTCCAGATCATCCGTTTCATCAATCACTTCTTTTAATTTTTTATAGGACATTTGCCCTGTCTGGTAGACCAAGATCAGGTCCGCCATCATCCACATAGGCTCAATTAAAAAGACCAAATACAGCTGTAAAGCCAATAATTTCCCAAGACTCAATTGCCCGCTTGCCAGGGACTGGCCTCCAAATAGCAGGAGCAAGACTGTCGAGAATCCAATAAACAACAGGGCTAAAGGTCCAAAAGAATACTGGATAGAGGCAATTTTATCCCCCGTTTTGGAGAGACTGGCCGTTTTTTTCTGAAACTGTTTGACCTGCTGATCCCGTCTACTATAGGCCCGCATGACTCGGATCCCTTCGATCGACTCCAAGACTTCATCGTTCAACTGAGCGACCGCTTCCCGGTTTTGCTCAACATACTCCTCCTGCTTTCTACTCAAAAAATAGGTAGAGACGACGAGGAAGATCATAGGAATAAAGGAAATCAAGGTTAATTGCCAAGAAATGAAAAACATGGTCGGAATAATAAAGGCAAACAAGCCACCGCCAAACAGGAGCACCATCATCCCGTAACCCGCCATATCAGCCATCCCATCCACATCTGTCGTAAAGCGCGTCAAGAGATCTCCTGAACGGAATTTCTCAAAAAAGGGACGCCGCATGGCTACTAGCTTACGAAAAGCTTGTCCCTGAAGGGTCGCCTTGAAATGGACTGACGACTGAAAGAGTCGCAACTGCCAATAAAAAGCCGTTAGGTAATTGAGGATGGCTGATCCTACCAAGAGGACCATATCCCATACAAAGTTGGATTGCGTCAGCGTCCGCTGACTCAAATGATCCACTAAGCGCTGGATGACTTGCGTCGGGATCAATAAAGTGTAATCATAAAGAATCAGGACCATAGCGATCTTTATATATCGCCACTTGCGCTCCCTGATATACTCCCAAATAGCTCTAATCATATATTCTCCTTTTCAAAATGGCACAGAAAAAACCCAAGCAAGGAGCTGAGTACGTGCTCAGTCCACACTTGGGCCTTCTGATGCCTGTCACCAATTCAGTTAAGGCAGGTAAAAATGCATACAAAAAACCCAAGACAGACTCCTCCATCTTGGGTTCCATTTATAGTTTACATCGAACTCAACTGAGATTGGAGAAGCTGTGTATTCAATTGTGTCATCAAGAATGCTACTTTGTTCATGATGGTTTTCTCCTTTCTCTTTGTTGTTCTAACTTTACCACGTATTTCCTTGCTTGTCAACGTTTTTTTGAAAATTGTTGAAAAAAGCCGGACTTTTAAAGATGGACTTGCAAAAAAAAGAAGCCTAGATCTTCTCTAAGCTTCTCTCTTCTGCTATGCTAGTTGCCGGGATTGAACCGGCGACCTCATCCTTACCATGGATGCGCTCTACCGACTGAGCTAAACCAGCAGTACCTATCTACTATATCATGGAGATAGGTCTTTTGTCAATATCCTGACTCATTTTTCTGCCAAATATTCTTCCTTCGTGAGGACATAATGAACTCTCGTCACCATTCTCCCTTCTTCATGCAAGTCTAGCATCGCGTAGGGCTCCTCGTGAGAATATTTCATCCCTGATTTGGCCATCACCCGTCCAGAAGCTGGGTTGTCCTTATCATGAACAGCAATGAGCTTGTTCATCCCTAACTGTTCAAAAGCCAAGGCAATGACTGCCTTGGCAGCCTCTGTCGCAAGACCTTGGTTCCAATAATCTTTATTCAGAACATAGCCGATACTCCCCTTCTTCAGACAAAGATCCAAATCCAGCAAATCAATCGTCCCGATAAATTTTCCATTTTCTTTGAGTTCGATCCCCCATCTTCCAAGTGGGCTCGCTAGGTAAAAGAGGGCAATATTATTACGCGTCTCTTCTATACTTTGATTGGTTGCAAAGGTATAGCGCGTAACTGTCTCATCAGAAGCATACTCAAACATAGCTGGTGCATCATCAAGAGTGACCGGACGCAAGTGCAAACGCTCTGTCTCCACTTCACGATAAGCCGCTAACTTCACATATAAATTTTCCATTTGACACTCCTTCTTTAGGAATTAGTTTAGCAAATAACCTAAAGGAAGGCAAGCTCAAATTTTTCTTGCTTTTTAACCCACTTTTCTATACAATAAAATCTATCAAAACAATCGGATAAGGAGTGAAAAGGTCATTGAGTCAAGAGAGCAATCTTACACCAATGGCCTTTTTACACCTAAATCTGAGCAAGGAGGCAAGAATGCTTATTGGTATTCCTAAAGAAATTAAAAACAACGAAAATCGGGTCGGTTTGACACCTGCAGGAGTACAAAGCTTGGTCAAGAAAGGGCATCAAGTTTTAGTAGAAACAAATGCCGGACTTGGTTCTGGCTTTGCAGATGAAGATTACGCCAAACAAGGAGCGACTATTGTTGCGACTGCTGCAGAAGCTTGGGCCGCTGAGATGGTGGTCAAAGTCAAAGAACCTCTTACTGAAGAATACGGCTTCCTTCGCGAAGACCTCTTGCTCTTCACTTACTTGCATATGGCTGCCGCACCTGAATTAGCGGACGCTATGGTCTCAGCTAAAACAACTGGGGTGGCCTACGAAACGGTGCGTGACCTTGATGGACAATTGCCTCTCTTGGTGCCAATGAGTGAGGTGGCTGGACGGATGGCCGTGCAAATCGGTGCTCACTTCCTTACCAAACAAGAAGGTGGATCAGGAGTCCTCCTAGGTGGGGTACCTGGTGTTCCTAAAGGGAAAGTTACCATCATCGGTGGTGGGGTCGTTGGAACCCACGCAGCTCGTATCGCCCTTGGACTTGGTGCCCAAGTGACCATCTTAGATATCAGCGCTAAGCGTTTGGCAGTTCTGGAAGATGTCTTTGGTCACCAAATCCAAACCCTTATGTCCAACCCATTTAACATTGAAGCCAGCGTCCGTGATGCCGATGTTGTCATCGGTGCTGTCTTGATTCCTGGTGCTAAAGCTCCTAAATTAGTGACAGACGATATGGTTAAACAAATGCGTCCCGGTTCTGTCATCGTGGACGTGGCCGTTGACCAAGGTGGTGTTATCGAAACAGCGGACCGTGTCACAACGCATACGGAACCAGTTTACGAAAAACATGGCGTGCTCCACTATGCCGTTGCCAATATCCCAGGGGCTGTCGCTCGTACCTCTACTATCGCCCTTACCAATGTGACCCTTCCTTATGTCGAATCCCTAGCTGACAATGGCTTCCACAAGGCAATTGCCCTCGATGAAGGCTTGCGCCAAGGTGTCACTACTTACCAAGGCCATATCACAAGCCAACCTGTTGCTACTGGTTTAGAGCGTGACTTCACACCAATCGATGAATTGGTATAATTACTGATATTTAAAGGCTGGGCACAAAGTGTCCAGCCTTCGTTGTATGATACAAATAACTACATGACGCAGTGGTTGAGTGGGCTCTACTACGCTGATTTCATCAGCTTTTACAGCCCTACTCAACTGTGCGGAGGTGGGACGACGAAATCGAATTCTAACGAATTACCGATTTCTGTCCCACTCTCTTTTATTCTGCTTCTTCCACATCCGGTTTTTCTTTGAGGACTGGATTTGGAATGGGCTCGTAGGCCCGGATAATCTCTGCTACTACTGGATGACGAACGACATCCTTGGCAGAGAAATGCACAAAGTCAATTTGAGAAATGTTCTTCAATTTCTCCTGGGCATCAATCAAGCCGGATTTAACATTTCGAGGAAGGTCAATCTGGCTGGTATCACCATTGACAATCATCTTAGAGTTAAAACCAAGACGGGTCAAAAACATCTTCATCTGCATGATGGTGGTATTTTGCGCTTCATCGAGGATGACAAAGGCATCGTCCAAGGTCCGCCCCCGCATATAAGCCAAAGGCGCAATCTCGATAATCTCCCGCTCCATCATCCGAGTGGTTTGGTCTTTCCCTAAAATTTGATAAAGAGCATCATAGACCGGACGTAGATAAGGGTCTACTTTTTCTTTGAGATCTCCTGGAAGGAAACCAAGGCTTTCTCCGGCTTCCACAGCTGGACGCGTCAAAATAATCCGCTTGACCTGACCACGCTTGAGGGCGGTCACGGCCAAGGTCACTGCTAGGAAGGTTTTCCCAGTCCCCGCTGGTCCAATCCCAAAAGTGACATCATGGTTCTTGACACTATCGACATAGATCTTTTGACCAAGCGTTTTAACCCGAATGGGCTTTCCGTAACTATCCTTGATAATCTCTTCTTCATAGAGAGCGATGAACTTATCCAATTCCCCATTTCTCACCATGGTAATGGCAGTCACCACATCCGGCGTACCAATGGTCATGCCACGGTTAACGAGGACCAAAAGAGCCTGGATGACTTGACGAACCTGCTCGCAGCTTTCTTCTTCCCCAATGATTTGGACGATTTCTGTCCGGGCATGAATAGTCACCCCAAATTCTTGCTCCATCAAACGAAGATGGCGTTCGTTAGATCCAAACAAATGAAAGAGATCGTCTGGATGCGTTAATGTAATTTCAACTGAATGTTCTTGCAAATAAAGAACCTCTCTACCTGTGTTTTTCTATTATTATAACAAAGAGGCCGAGAAAAAACCATCCTCGACCTGTCCTTTTCTAGTGGGCTTGGTATTCTTCCCAAATCGCATCAAAATCGCCAAGATTAAAGGAAAAGCTCGCATGCTCTTCTAGATAGCGACTGACCTCGTCGAAGTCATCTGTATGCTTGGGAAAAGCAGACTCGTGAAAAGCAAGATCTGCTAGAATGGCTTTAGGAGCATTGCTTTTAGGATTGCGCTCCGTCATCAGCCAAGTATAAAACGATTTTCGCATAAGCCTCCTCTTAGATTAACTCTGTTCCAAACTGGTCCTGCTTGATTTTTTTGGCCTTCATCAAACCACCCAAAGCCTTTTTGAACTGACCTTTTGAAATCCCAAAAGTTGCCTTGATCTCTTCTGGAGATGACTTATCATTCAGGGTCATAAAGCCTCCATTGGCTTCCAAATAGGTCAAAATCATTTGGGCATCGTTTTCCAACATCTCAAAGGAGCGTGGCTTCAAAGATAGGTTCAAGGTCCGATCCACTTCACGAAAACCAATAACGCGAGCATTTACGACCTCTCCCAAACGAGGTTCTGCATAGCGCTCACTTGGGTGGATAAAGCCCAGCATATTGTTCTCTGGAAGGTAAACAAAGGTTCCAGACAATTTCAAGCGGTAGACAATGGCTGGCCAGTTTTGGTTTTGCATATTGTTGTAGGCTGGACGAGCCAAACGCTGGAAATCTTCCTGGTAGGCCAAGATCCCCCAAATCCGATCTTTCTTATCGACTTCTAAACGAATATAGAGACGATCGCCCTTTTTAGGCCATAGATCTTTGATCTCCGGTAGGATATCTAGTGAGACAACAATCTGCTTATCTGGAAGCCCTGTATCCACGAAGACTCCCAAATCCTTGCGCACCTCCGTAACCGTTCCCCAGCCAAAGCTTTCTTGAGTTGCAGTGACTTCAAGTGTCGTGAGTCGGAGCTTTTGCTTCATATCCGTATAGGCAAAGCCCTTGACACTTTCTCCGACTTTGTGTGGGCCTTCTGCTTTATCAAGCGCGTAGGTCTGGCCATCTTTTTGAACAAAATAGAAGTGATCATTTTCATCAATAACCATTCCCATGATGTAGCTTGCTAGATTCGTATTCATGTTTCCTTCTTTCCTCTTGCTTCTTCACAAGAATAATGGAAATAAAACCCAGCCAGCAGTGCCAACTGAGTCTTTCTTTCCTGTAATGGTTGGGATGGATTAAACTTCCATCAATTCTTTTTCTTTGTGCGCTGTCATTTCATCCACATGCTTAACAGCATCATCTGTAACTTTTTGGATCTCTTTTTCAAGACCTTTCAATTCATCTTCTGTGATTTCTTTTGCTTTTTCTTGTTTCTTCGCTTCATCCATAGCATCACGACGGATGTTACGGATCGCTACTTTAGCATTTTCACCCACTTTTTTCACTTCTTTTGCCAAGTCACGACGAGTTTCTTCTGTCAAAGCTGGGATAACCAAGCGGATAACAGATCCATCGTTGGCTGGAGTGATGCCAAGGTCAGAAGCATTGATGCTGTGCTCGATGTCTTTCAAAGATGATTTATCAAATGGTGTGATCAACAAGACACGCGCTTCTGGAATAGTGATAGATGCCAATTGGTTCAAAGGAGTCTCTACTCCGTAGTATTCTACGAAAATACGATCCAAAAGACTTGCATTTGCACGTCCAGCACGGATGCTACCAAATTCACGTCCCAAACTTTGGTGAGACTGGGTCATTCTTTCTTTTGCTTTTTCTACGATTGGGTTTGCCATAATCTTCCTCTATTTTCTATTATTTTTCTACGTTATTCGATACGGTTGTACCGATATTTTCACCAAAGACAACGCGTTTGATATTGCCTGGTTCATTCATATTAAAGACAACCAAGTCAATGTCGTTGTCCATGGAGAGAGTAGAGGCTGTTGAGTCCATGATGCGAAGACCTTTGTTGATCACATCACGGTGAGTCAATTCCTCAAATTTCACAGCTGAAGCATCTTTTTTCGGATCGGCATTGTAAACACCATCGACCCCATTTTTGGCCATGAGAATGGCATCTGCTTCAATCTCAGCTGCACGAAGGGCTGCTGTCGTATCTGTTGAGAAGTAAGGAGAACCGATCCCTGCACCAAAGATCACGATCCGATCTTTTTCAAGGTGACGAAGGGCACGACCACGGATATAAGGTTCTGCGACTTGTTGCATGGCAATCGCTGTTTGAACACGGGTATCCACGCCAACTTGTTGAAGCGAATCAGCCATCACAAGAGCGTTCATGACAGTACCAAGCATACCTGTGTAGTCTGCTTGAACACGATCCATCCCTGCTTCAGCAGCAGGTTCTCCACGCCAAAGGTTTCCCCCTCCAATCACCAAGGCAATTTCAATTCCAAGTTCATGAACTTCCTTGATTTCTTGGGCCATATTTTGGACAGTTTTGATATCGATTCCGACACCACGTTCGCCAGCAAGAGCCTCACCAGATAGCTTGATTAAGATACGTTTATACTTAGGTTCTACCATTTTCTCTCTCCTTTTTTGATCTGTATTATTTTACCATAAATTACGTTTTTTATATAGTCATATCCATCAAAATTTTCTTTTTTCCATCCGATTAGTTTTACCAACTGTAGCAAATAAAAATGGAGTACAAAAAAAGCTACCCGAAGGCAGCTTTTCATTTCAATTAAAGTGAGTTAACATCCACTTTGATACCAGGACCTTGAGTTGTAGTCAAAGTCAAGCTAGTTACGTAAGTACCTTTAGCTGTAGCTGGTTTTGCTTTTTGGATTGTGTCGTTGAAAGCTTTAAAGTTTTCAACCAATTTAGTATCATCGAATGAAACTTTACCGATGATCGCTTGAACGATACCTGCTTTATCAGCACGGTAAGTGATTTTACCACCTTTAGACTCTTCAACTGCTTTCGCAACATCCATTGTTACTGTACCAGTTTTAGGGTTTGGCATCAAGTTACGAGGTCCAAGGACACGTCCAAGACGTCCAACAAGAGCCATCATGTCAGGTGTAGCGATAACTACGTCGAAGTCCAACCAACCGTCGTTGATTTTCGCAACAAGGTCATCTTCACCTACGAAGTCTGCACCAGCAGCTTTTGCTTCTTCAGCTTTTGCACCACGTGCAAATACAAGAACGCGAGCTGTCTTACCAGTTCCGTTTGGCAATACCATTGCACCACGGATTTGTTGGTCAGCTTTTTTCACGTCGATGTTCAAGTTGTAAGCAACTTCTACAGTTGCGTCAAATTTTGCAAAGTTAGTTTCTTTTGCAAGAGCTACAGCTTCTTCTACGCTGTAGACTTTTGTGCTGTCGATTTTTTCAAGAGCAGCACGAAGTTGTTTGCTTTTTTTAGCCATTTTATCTTTCTCCTTGTAATGTGGTCATATCGATTTTCATCTCCCACGTCACTCGTCATTTGATCAAGTGTATTGCGGGCAAATAGGATTGTTACAATTAGTCAGTAACAGTGAATCCCATAGAACGAGCAGTACCTTCGATCATACGCATTGCAGACTCAATGTTTGCAGCGTTCAAATCTGGCATCTTAGTTTCAGCGATTTGTTGTACTTGTGCACGAGTTACAGTTGCAACTTTTGTTTTGTTCGGTGTACCTGAACCTTTTTCAACACCTGCAGCTTTTTTCAAAAGAACAGCAGCTGGTGGTGTTTTTGTAACGAAATCGAATGATTTATCTTCATAAACAGTGATAACAACTGGGATGATCATACCAGCTTGATCAGCTGTACGAGCGTTAAACTCTTTAGTGAATCCCATGATGTTGATACCTGCTTGACCAAGCGCTGGACCAACCGGTGGAGCTGGAGTAGCTTTACCAGCAGGGATTTGCAATTTTACAAGTTTTTCGACTTTTTTAGCCATTTCTTAAATCCTCCTTTGTGGTTTTGGCGGTAATTACAGATTTTTACCTCCCACAAGTATGCTTTGTGCATACCTTTCTATTATACACGATTTCTCTTTTTTTGCAAGAAAAAATTAAAATATAGTAAACTTTTTTTTCATTTTATGATAGAATGAAGCTATGTTAATCAAAGTTGCTTCTGTATTATTTATTTTTTTAACGCTGATTCTGAGTGGCATCATTGTTCACCTCTTTAAGCTTCAAAAAAGAGGATGGCGATCGACCGATATTGCCTTTCCTTTATTTGCCCTAGAGTACTACCTGATCTCAGACAGCGCCTTTTATCACAGCCTCTTACCACTGCTAGCTTTAAGCCTTTCGCTTTTAGCCTTGGGGCTAACGATTTATTTCTTAAAAAAGAAAAAGTGTTTTTATTACCCTAGATTTATCAAATACTTCTGGCGTGCTGGATTTCTAGTCACCTTCTTACTCTATCTAATCTTAACAGCTAGTTTGTTTATTTAATACCAAAAGGAGGCTGGGACAAAAGTCCTAGCCTCTTAATTGTTTTTGGATTTTCGAGCAAGACGCAGTGGTTGAGTGGGCTCTACTACGCTGATTTCATCAGCTTTTGCAGCCCTACTCAACTGTGCGGAGGTGGGACGACGAAATCGAATTCTAACGAATTATCGATTTCTGTCCCACTCTCTTTCTTTTATTTCTTCCGATGAAAGAACCAGCCCACTAACTTCTTGAAGAGTTGAATCAAGATGAGAGCGAGAACCGCCATGATGGCGCAGATAAGCAGCGTTTGAAGTCTCAAGGGGCTCATGTTAAAGAATTTCCCTAGGATACTACTTGAAACCAGAAAAGCTAGGATATTTCCTAGAAGAACCAGTCTCTTGTAGTGATTGAGAGGCTGGGATTCTTGATAGATGATGGTAAAACCAACGAAGGCCATCAAGCAGATGGCTGCACTCGAGAGTTCTTCCGACTTGATGTCAAATGCTGAAGAGAACAGTACCAGACTAAAGATCAGTATAAAATCCGTCAAGGCAGCAGGCAGTGCATTTTTAAAGACCGTTTCGATAAAGCGTCCTTTGATGCGCTCGCTATTGGGCTCAAGCGCTAGGAAGAATCCTGGAATTCCAATTGTAAAACCACTGATCAAAGACATCTGTGACGGCATGATGGGATAGGTAAAGGCTAAGAGCGTCACTGAGATAGCCAACAAAATGGAGAAGATATTCTTGATCAAAAAGAGACTGGCTGATCGTTGAATGTTATTGACCACCCGACGACCTTCTGCCACGATAGACGGCATCTTCCCAAAGTCAGAATCCAGTAAGACCACTTGTGCCATCTTTTTGGTCGCATCATTTCCAGATTCCATCGCAATACTACAATCCGCTGTTTTGAGGGCCAAAATATCATTGACCCCATCTCCGGTCATAGCGACCTTGTGTCCTTTTGCCTGCAAGCCTTCTACAAGGCTTTTCTTTTGCTCTGGGGTCACCCGACCAAAGACTGTATACTGGCTCGCCGCTTGGTGCAAGTCTTCTTCCGTCTGCAAGGTTCTGGCATCGATCAGATCTTCAGCTCCTTCAATTCCTGCTTTTTGTGCAATAGCTGAGACGGTAGCAGGGTTGTCCCCTGAAATGACCTTAATGGTTACACCTTGTTCTTTAAAGTAGGCGAAGGTTTCTTTGGCATTTTTTCTCAAAGGATTGGAGAGAATGATCCAGGCTACCAAATCCACAGGAGCCTCTAACGTCTCTCTAAGGTCTTCTCCCCTATATTTTCCAAAGGCCAAGACCCGATTACCTGCCTGCGTAGCAGGGGCGATCTCTTTTTCAAGCTCAGAGAAGCTCTCTCGTAAAACAAATTCTGGAGCGCCTAATACATAGATCCCCGGTTCAAAGGCAATGGCCCCATACTTTTTCTTGGACGTAAAGGGCAGTATTTCAAGAGGCTTCCAAGGACGGCTGACTGGCATCTTGTGGAATTTTCGGATCGCATCCATGGTATCGTTTTGATCCATACTAGCTTCTACATACTGAGCTAGAGCTTCCAAGTCTTGAGCGCCTTTAACCGGACGAATCTCTGTCACTTCCATACCAGGCTCTGTAATGGTCCCTGTCTTATCGACACAAAGGACATCCACGCGCGATAAGGTCTCAATCCCCTTCATGCTATTGAGCAGAACCTTTTCCTTGGCTAATCTGACAGCGCCCAGAGCCAGTGCCAAGGTCATCAAGAGATACAAGCCTTCTGGAATCATCCCGATCAAGGCTCCGACTGTTGAAGTCACACTGAGTTTGAGGCTATCGCCTAGGCTGATATAGCTGCGAAGAAAAAGGAGCGAACCTAGTGGAATGATAAGGAGACCAATGATCCCCACGATTCGGTTGACCGCATGGACCATGTCAGACTCCTCATGAGACTTGACTTGCTTAGCTTCCAGGCTCAATTGGTTGATATAGGAGTCGTTCCCAACTTTTTCCAATTGCGCTAAACCTTGACCAGCGATCACAAAACTACCTGACATGAGCGCATCTTGCGCTCCTTTTTTGACCTCATCGGCTTCACCTGTCAATTGCGACTCATCGACTTTTAGCTCGCCCTCCAGCAAGACCCCATCCGCATAGATCTGATCTCCAGCTTGAAAGCGAACCAGATCGCCCTCCACCAGTTGATCGATAGGTAGAGCGACTTCTTTTCCTTCGCGAAGAACGACCGCCTCACTCATATGTAAAAATTGCATCTGACGCAAGATCCGTCTAGAGCGGACTTCCTGCACAATTCCTACCAAGGAGTTGACCACGACGACCGGAACAAACAAGAGATTGTTCCAAGACTTCACTGCTACCAGCAAGACTGCTAAGACCAGGAAAATCAGATTAAAGTAAGTAAAGACATTGTCTCGAATGATCTGCCCAATACTTTTTTCTGTCTTGACCGTGACCTTATTTTGCTTGCCCTCTTGGATCTTTTTCGCTACTTCTTCCTGACTGAGTCCTTCTAATCTAACCATTGCTTTCCTCACTCATGTATTTCCAAGGGCAATCCTTCTGGATCGAAGAAAAATGCCATCTTCTTGCCATCAAAATCGTCATAGCGAAGGCCTGTATTCTCAATACCTAGCTGATCCAATCTAGCTAGATAGGCCTCTACATCGTACACTTGAAAGGCCAGATGACGCAGTCCCGCATGCTCGGGCAAGGGGAGCTTCGGACGTTCTGGGGCCGTCGGTTTGATAAAGAGTTCTAAAGTCAGCTGCCCCTGACGGAGATTGATCAAGATATCTCCCCGTTCGGGACGGTCATACTCACTGACAATCGCAAAGCCCAACTGCTCCACATAAAAATGCAACATAGCGTCGCGATCCCGTCCAATGATGGCAATATGATGAATCGTATCTAACTTCATCTGGTCCTACTTTCTATTTTCTATAAAAAGAAAAGGGAGTGGGGCAAGTGCCCTCTTCCCCCTAGACTTATTGTTGCAATACTTTTCGAGGTTTGGTTCCTTCAGCTGGTCCAATCACACCCGCTGCTTCCAACTCTTCCATGAGGCGAGTCGCCCGGTTAAAACCAACCGATAAGCGGCGCTGGATCATCGAAGCACTGGCTTTTTGGGTCTCGATGACGAGCGCTTTGGCCTCTTCAAAGAGAGGATCACCTTCATCAGAGCCACCCATACCTCCATCAAAGTCTGACTCCGATACTTCTCCTGGATCGAAGGCATCATCATAATCAGCTTCTGCCTGCTCTTTGACAAAGTTGACAATCCGCTCCACATCGTCATCTGAGATAAAGGATCCTTGTAGACGGATCGGATGATTTTCATCGATCGGTTTAAAAAGCATGTCTCCACGACCGAGCAATTTTTCTGCCCCATTTTCATCCAAGATGGTCCGTGAGTCGGTCCCAGATGATACCGCAAAAGCGACACGGGAAGGCACATTGGCCTTGATCAAACCTGATATAACGTCAACCGATGGCCGTTGGGTCGCAAGAATCATGTGAATTCCTGCTGCACGTGCCTTTTGTCCAAGGCGAATAATAGCATCTTCCACTTCTTTACTTGCCACCATCATCAAGTCTGCCAACTCGTCGACAATGACCACGATCAAAGGAAGGGGCACTTGCTTCATCTCAGACTGGGCATTGTACTCAGCCACCTTGGCATTAAAGCCAGCAATATTGCGAGCCCCCACTTTTGAAAAGAGCTCATAGCGATTTTCCATCTCATCGACAACTTTTTGCAGGGCCCGACTAGCCTTGCGTGGGTTGGTCACTACTGGAATCAAGAGGTGAGGAATATCATTGTAGACAGAAAGCTCCACCATCTTTGGATCGACCATCATAAACTTGACTTCGTCCGGACGAGCCTTCATCAAAATACTCGAAATAATTCCATTGACCGCTACTGACTTACCAGATCCAGTAGAACCCGCTACCAAGAGGTGGGGCATCCGAGCCAAATCAAAGGTTCGTGCCGAGCCATCTACAGCCTTCCCAAGAGGAATCTCAAGGAGTTTAGCTGGGTCTGTTTTGGACTGCTCCCACAATTCACGGAAGGAAACAGTCGCAATCTCTGAGTTGGGCACTTCAATCCCGACCAGAGACTTCCCTGGAATCGGTGCTTCAATCCGCACATCCTTGGCTGCTAGTGCCAAGGCCAAATCATCTGCTAGATTGGAGATGCGGTTGACCCGCACACCGACAGCTGGCTTGACCTCATACTTAGTGACAGAAGGACCGATTTCTGCCCGCTCCACTGTCGCCTTGATATTGAAGCTTGCAAAGGTCTCTTCCAAAATGCGGATATTCTGACGAACGATGTTTTTCTCTTTGGATTGATTTTTCGGCTTGTCAGGTGCGAAGAGATCAATGGTTGGAAGTTTGTATTGAAGGAGTTCCTTAGGCGTGAAATCCACTTGAACTTCTTCCCCATCGTCCTCGAATTCTTCGGCTTCCGGAAACTCTTCGTATGCTTCAGGCCATTCTTCATCTGGCAGGTAGATCTCTGGTGTGGCTGGTGCAACAATTTCTGCTTCTGGGAAGGTCTCTGTGAACGGCTCTTCCGCCAGCACCTCTCCCGTTTCAGGGTCTACAGGATGCCCTTCCATTGAAAGGGGAGTTGGAAGAACTGCACTTGCTTCTTCTTGCTCTCGTTCAGCTACAGCAGCTTCCTCAGCAGCTCTCGCTTCCTTTTCAAGGAACTTCTGCTCGCGACGTTCTTTACGTTTTTCCATAGAAGCGTGGAAGGCTTCCGATCCCTTTTCAAACAAATCATAGATGGAGTAAGGACTCATCAAGAGAATCCCCAATCCAATAAAGAGAAGGCCAATAAAATAAGAGCCAATATTTGAAAAGAGGAAGGAAATCGGAGCATAAAGAAGGGCACCGATCATACCACCACCGGCAAAGCTCTCCACTCGCAGATGAATCAAGTCTGCCATGATTCTTGAAAAGGTGACCTTGATTCCATTATTGTCTAAATGAAGGGAGGATACAAAGAAGGCCTGAAACATCAAGAGAACCCCAGCAAAGAAGCTTAGGAATCCTGAAATAACCCCTTCGTGTTTGTCCAGCCATTTAAAGGCATAGAGGTAGAAAAAGGTCGCTAAAATAGCCAAATAGGCTAAACTTCCAACAAAGAGTCGGATTAAGTTGTAGGCCAAGACCCCTACTGCCCCCAATTTCAAGGCTGCAAAGACTAAAACCAGACTAATGAGAATGGTCGCAATCATGCGATGAATCGCTTTTTTTCTTTCTAATTCTGCTTTGGACAGTCGTCTCGTCGACCGTGTTTTTTTTGATTGATTATTGTTTGCCATAACCTTTATTATATCACATTTCCAAGCTAGTTCTCTAGTAAAATCTCTTCCACAAATTTGTAGCAGAAAGCAGAAAAACAGCACCGAGTGGGCACTGTTCTTTAGAGCTGTTTAGAACGATATTCAATGATGTTCAAATTCCAAAATGGTTCTTACTCAGATTTTTTATCCTCCGGTGTGATGGTATCTAGAACTTGGTCGACTTTTTGCTCTCTTTCCAAGTCATGATCCGTTTGAATCATATCAATTTGATCTTGTAAATTTGTCTGCTGGACTTGTGGTTTGAATGACGAAGCAAATCCTACTCCAATTACCAATAAACTCGCTCCAAGGACGCAAAGTCTCTTGACATGCCAAGCCATCGGCAAGGGAATTTTCGCTCGAATACCTGATTTCTTGACCCAATCCGGATGATCTCGCATGACACGATTAGCTGCCATCAGAGGCATCAGGTAGCCAAAGAGCGCAATGACCGTTGTCAAACCAATAACCCGAAAACGATTCTGATTAGATGGAGAAACATGGTTCACTTCCATCAGGACCATGCCCGTAATCACCAAAATAATGACCAGTAATAAGCCCAAAGATCCCCATAGACCTTCCCTACGGTAGCATTTCAATTCATCAAATGACATCTCGTTAAAATTCTTATTCATTCTCCAATAACTCCTTGTGTTTTTTCAGGCTCTTTCAATTAATCTCTATTTTGATCGGAGGATTTACAGATGCCTGCCTTCATCCTTCAAGTATTGCTTAGCCTTTCGAACGATATAGAGTGACTCATCTTCTGAGATTAACTTGTGAAAGAGATCATTGGCTCTGTGCTGATCACCTTTAAGAGTAGCATTCAAGGCTTGGTAGTAGATAATTTCCAACTGCTGGTACTTGAAATCATTGCTTAAATCTTCGAAATAGTCATTGCTTTGGTGTGCAATGGTTAAATCATAAAGAGCGAGACAGACTTTTTTTGTTTTCTCAGCTAGTGTAGGGTCTGTGATAGTCAATTCATTCAACCGATCCTCCAGCTCTTCCCTAGACAAATCAGTATCTGTCAGCACGATCGAGCGAATAAGATAACTCTCAAAAAAATTCTTATATTTCTGCGAATAATCCGTCTGACTAAGTGCTTCCCTAGATTCTTTTATGACAGTATCAAAATCTCCCATCATAAAAGAATAGGCAACCGATGTCAGCTTAATATCTATCTGTGAAATAGCTTTTTTCACATTCTTGTTCAACTGAAGGTATTGCTGCCAAAAAGCTAAATCTAAGTCTACATGGAGCAAGGTGTTGCACTTGTTGGTGTAGCTTTTCTTGAGCAATTGGATGAATAAAATCAAGCATGCAATAACCAATAAAACGCCAGCAGTCTGAAGAAGATTATCCCTGACCACTAATCCAATGCAAAAGATCAGAAGCATTGCTAACAAGCCTGCAGATCTAATATAGAGTCTATAGTTTTTGCGTAGAGTTTTATAATCCAATTTGTAGCCTCCTATTCATGATACGGTTTTTGAGGGAATTCGTTCATTTTCAAACAAATTAACATATCTCCCATCATACCGAATTTTCCATCTATACGCAACTTCCTTCTTAATTAGTGATTTATCAAATGTTATCGGTCTTGAAACAACCTCAGAAAATAGAGAATCCCGTCCAGATTTGAAAGTATTGCAAAATTAAGGTACAATAGAGAAAGACAACTATGTTGGAAAGGAAGAATATGAAAAAATTAATCGCACTACTATTATTTTCCGGCTTGGCTTTGACAGCTTGTTCGTCTAATAAGACTGACGCTAACTCTTCAAGCTCAAGCAAAGAAAAGACAGAGCAGACAGCAACTTCTAGCTCTAGTGAAAAAGATCAAAAGAAAATTGAACAAGAACAAAAGAAATTAGAGCAACTGCGCAAAGATTTTAACGATGCCATGACCAATGAAAATGCAGTTTTTCCACAGCTCTCAAATGAAGTGGCTGAAGACGAAGCAGAAGTTAAAATCACAACAACTGAAGGCGACATCACTGTCAAGCTCTTCCCTAAATATGCCCCACTTGCAGTTGAAAACTTCTTGACCCACGCAAAAGAAGGCTACTACAATGGCTTACTTTTCCACCGTGTCATTAACAACTTTATGATCCAAACTGGGGATCCTAAGGGAGATGGTACTGGTGGCGAATCCATCTGGAAGGGCAAAGACAAATCCAAAGATTCAGGTACTGGTTTTGAGAATGAGTATTCTCCATACCTTTACAACCTTCGTGGAGCCCTTGCCATGGCCAATTCTGGTCCAAATACCAATGGTAGTCAATTCTATATCAACCAAAATAAGGATGATATTTCAAGTAAACTCCCAACTGACCGCTTCCCAGCTAAGATCATCGATGCTTATAAAAATGGTGGAAATCCAACCCTTGATGGTGGCAACTACACTGTCTTTGGACAAGTCGTCGATGGTATGGATGTCGTCGATAAAATCGCCTCTGCCGAAACTGATGATAAGGACAAACCAAAAACAGACATCAAGATTGAAAAAATCGAGATCTTAAAAGACTATAATTTCAAAAAATAATGAAAAGAGAACCGCGCGGTTCTCTTTTTAAGATATTGATAAAATATTTTACATAAAATTACCTAATAGATTCATTGGTACATAAAATCAATTATAATTATTTAAAACATTCATCTACTGAAACTTTCCGCTGTGAGAAAAGTGCCTGAAACAATACAGTTTCAGGCACACGGAATTATTGAGACCATAGGCTCAATAATTAGTCATGGAACTTCGCAGAAGTTCGCTGACGTCCGTACTCACCTAAGGAAAGTTTCTAAGAAGAATCTGAAAAGAGAACCATGCGGTTCTCTTTTTGTCTTTAAGTCAATTCATTAAAGTCCCAGATTTGGTCCATCCAGCCTTCATAGAAGTCTGGCTCGTGGCAAACCATAAGGATCGATCCCTTGTATTCTTTCAGGGCCCGTTTCAATTCATCTTTAGCATCCACATCCAAGTGGTTGGTCGGTTCGTCCAAGACCAAGACATTGTTTTCACGATTCATCAAGAGACAGAAACGTACCTTGGCTTGCTCTCCACCGGATAAGACCTGGATTTGACTTTCGATATGCTTGGTGGTCAAGCCACAGCGGGCAAGGGCTGCACGGACCTCTGCTTGGTTGAGAGCCGGAAAGGCATTCCAGACTGCTTCAAGTGGCGTCTGACGATTGCCTCCTTCGACCTCTTGCTCGAAATAGCCAAGTTCTAGGTAATCTCCACGTTCTACTTCTCCAGCGATCGGTGGAATGATTCCTAGCAAGCTCTTCAAGAGAGTGGTTTTCCCGATCCCGTTGGCACCGATGATGGCTACCTTTTGACTGCGCTCAAACGTTAGGTTCAAAGGCTTGGTCAAAGGATGGTCATACCCAATCTGGAGATCCTTGGCCTGGAAGATAAAGCGTCCCGGAGTACGGGCATTTTTAAAGTCAAAGGATGGCTTTGGTTTCTCACTTTGCAGTTCAATGAGTTCCATCTTGTCCAGCTTTTTCTGACGAGACATGGCCATATTCCGTGTAGCTACACGCGCCTTATTACGGGCTACGAAATCTTTCAAATCAGCAATTTCTTTTTGCTGACGCTCATAAGCCGCTTCTAATTGCGACTTCTTCATTTCATAGACTTCAAGGAATTGGTAGTAGTCTCCTGAATAGCGGGTTAACTGCTGATTTTCCACATGGTAGACGATATTAATCACATCGTTCAAAAATGGAATATCGTGGGAAATGAGGACAAAGGCATTTTCATAATTTTGCAAATAGCGCTTGAGCCAATCAATGTGCTCTGAATCCAAGTAGTTGGTCGGCTCGTCTAGTAGCAAGATATCAGGTTTTTCAAGGAGGAGTTTGGCCAAGAGAACCTTGGTCCGTTGCCCACCTGACAAGGAGGTCACATCCGTCTCCATCCCAAAGTCCATGACCCCAAGAGCACGCGCCACTTCATCGATCTTGGCATCCAAGGTATAAAAATCACGGCTTTCTAGACGTTCTTGGAGTTCTCCAACCTCTTCCATGAGAGCATCGACATCAGCTCCCTCTTCTGCCATGGCCATATAGAGGTCATTGATCCGAGCTTCAGCTGTGAACAACTCATCAAAAGCCGTCCGCAAGACATCGCGCACCGTTTGTCCTTCTTTTAGGACAGCGTGTTGGTCCAGGTAACCAGCAGTCACATACTTAGACCACTCGACCTTTCCTTCGTCTGGCTGCATCTTACCGGTCACGATGCTCATGAAGGTCGATTTTCCTTCACCATTGGCCCCGACAAGGCCGATATGCTCTCCCTTTAGCAAACGGAAAGACACATCCTCAAAAATCGCACGGTCCCCAAAACCGTGACTCAAATTTTTCACTTCTAAAATACTCATGCTTGACTCTCTTTCATTGATTTCACTCGTATGATTATATCATCTTCAACTCAAAATGAAAAGGGAGCCCAACTCCCTTTAGAATATATAAAAATAAATTATAAGTAAAATAGGTTACGCGATTTTGTCAAGAAATCAAAATAAGTTCTAACTTATGAATTTCATAAAGAATATACTGAAACTTTCCGCCGTGAGAAAAGTGCTAGAAACAATAATGTTTCTAGCACTCGGGAGTTTTGAGACCTTAGGCTCAAAACTAAGTCATGGAACTTCTTTGAAGTTCGCTGACGTCCGTACTCACCTAAGGAAAGCTTCTGGCATAATTTTATTATAGATCTGAAGAAAATCCAACTCCCTTTTCATTTACAAATCCAAGTCTGCGTATGGTTTCCGGTAGCCCACTTGAACCACTTTTCCGTCTTTAACAAGTAGGGGGCGCTTGATCAGCATACCATCTGAAGCAAGGAGATCCGCCGCTTCTTTCACCGTCAGTTGATCCACCTTATCTTTCAAACCGAGTTCCCGGTATTTCATCCCGCTGGTATTAAAGAAAGACTTGATTGGTAGGCCAGATGCTGCCATCCAGTCCTGTAATTCTTGACTA
Organism: Streptococcus parasanguinis; assembly: GCF_047465465.1. Taxonomy (GTDB): domain Bacteria; phylum Bacillota; class Bacilli; order Lactobacillales; family Streptococcaceae; genus Streptococcus; species Streptococcus parasanguinis_AI. The sequence goes on from NZ_JASGZU010000002.1 coordinate 80,107, forward strand.
GTCGGTGTTTCGGTTACAATATTTTGGCTCTGAAACTCACATTGAAGACCGTCCAATTCTGATTTAGCTTTTCGACAAGTCGAACATTTTGGGTATTCAATAAATGTATACATCGATTTTATTTCTCCTTCCAGGTAATTCCTTCGTGTTTTAAAAGCCAGCGTTTGCGATCAAGTCCAGACGCATAGCCCGTCAGTTGTCCATCTTTTCCCATCACACGGTGGCAAGGGACTAAGATCGTCAAGGGATTGCGTCCAACAGCCTGTCCTACGGCTTGGGCTGAACCACAAGAAAGATCCTGGGCAAGCTGGCCATAGGTCTTGGTCTCACCATATGGGATCTCTCGCAATAACCGCCACACCCGCTCTTGAAAGGCTGTCCCTTGCGGTGCTAATGGAAAGCTGATAGCGATTGGATCCCCAGCAAAATAGTGGTCCAACCACTCCTTCACCTTCTCATGGTAGGGATGGACCTGTTCCAGCGCCCCATAGGGATCAGGCGCCTCTTCTTTCGGATCATAAAAATCAAGCTCAACAAGGCCTTCTTCACTGACAACGATCGAAAGAAGCCCCATAGGGCTTTCATAAAATTGTTTAAGATAGAGAGTCATTGTAGGCTGCTTCCGCTCTTTGGTCCCAGCGGTCCTCTTCTGAGACCACTTGGAATAGACTAGTTTCTGCTTTTCGTTTGATCTTTTGATAAGCCAGACGGACTCCATCAATAGGGACCTTTCCACAATAATGGTAGCCCAATTTTTCAAGCAAATGTTGCATGACCAGATTATCCGGGTGCGTATCGCAACGGAAATCTGGGCCTTTTTCTCCTTCGATTAAACCTTGAAGGAAGGTCTGAGCCACCCCTTTGCCAGCAGCTTCTTTGGCTACAGCGACACGGTGAAAAGTGACATACATATAGTTGTCATGCTCCCACTTGCCATCATAAATCTCATTATAGGCCGCTTCATTTCCCTTGTGGACGGCTGCATAGGCGACGACTTCCTGATCTTCAACCGCCACATAGCCTCGACTTTCTAGAATATCCTCAAAAATGATCTCTTCATCTGGATAGCCATCCTGCCACTGGTCGACCTGTCTTTGAGCCAGGCTTTCCTTGGCATCTTGGATGATTTCCATAATTCGCTTAATCTCATTGGGATAAGCCATTCTAATTTCCATCCTGCTTCCAACCTTTCCTAGTCTTGATGGTAACGAGCATAGAGCTCACTCTTTTGCTGGCCGTATTGTTTGGCGACCTGTTTAATTGCTTGATTTTTCTTCATGCCCTCTTGGACCAAGGTATCGATCTCTTGGATCAAGTCGACCTCTTCTAGGTCTAGCTCTTCTTCCTTGGCTCCTTCGACAATCAAGAGGCACTCCCCTTTGAGAGGATTTTCTTCAAGAAATGCGACTAACTCAGAAATACTGCCGCGAGTATATTCCTCATAGATCTTGGTTAATTCACGAACCAATACAACCGGACGATCCCCATAGACAGCCAACATATTCTCTAGGGTTGCCTTCACTCGATGGGGCGACTCATAAAAGATCTGAGTCTCAGGGTAGGCCACTTTTTCTTGGAAAAATGCCTTCTGTTGCCCCTCTTTGCGAGGCAGAAATCCATAAAAAATATGAGGTTGAGGGGCTAGGCCACTGGCAATCAAACCCGTTATACCTGCACTAGGACCAGGCACAGCTACGACAGGAATCTCGCGTTCAATCGCTGCCTTGACCAAATCATGACCAGGGTCAGAAATACTAGGGAGTCCTGCATCTGAGACTTGCGCCACATCCTTTCCGGATTCTAAATAGGCGATTAGATCTGGAATTTTCTCCATGGCATTGTGCTCATGAAAGCTAGTCTGGGGTGTCGCAATCTCAAAATGCTTGAGTAAGAGTCCTGTATTTCTAGTATCCTCAGCTGCGATCAAGTCCACATCCTTTAAGGTCTGGACCATGCGGTAACTCATATCCTCCCGATTACCGATCGGTGTTGGGACCAGGTAAAGCACCCCAGTTTTCTTTTCCCCTTTAAAACTTCGTTGGATCTGCATGCTTACTCCCTAAATAACAACTCGTCACAAAACATACACTCTTCATCGTTCTCACGGCGTTGACCGTAGGAATAAGTGCAGATATGAAAACCGTCATTGTAAATACGTTGCAAATTTTCACGACCATGGTGTTGGGACTTTGCGGATGAAGTCTTCTCAACTTCCCCCAAACGCTCTCTCAATTTATCATTTTCTAAGCGAAGAGCTGTATTTTCTTCGATGACTTGTTTCAAATTTTTCTTGATGGCTTCGACTTCAGCCAAGGTGACCAACAAATTCTGAGAAAAGCCGTCTAAAGCATCAAATAATTCTTTTTTATTCATTCTGACTCCTTAACTTTCTAAGCTCAAAACCATATATTCTAGAGCATTTTGAAAAGAAACATTGGCCTTCCACATCCTGCGAGCAAGACTCAAATTCTCAAGCAACTGCTGGGATCGACTCAAGTACAACTGCTCCTCTAAAGCCAACTCCATCAAACGAAAGGCCTGGCTTTGTTTTTCCTTATCATCTGCTAAGCTCACCAATCGAGTCACTTCCAAATAGGCGCGATTCAAATTGGATTGACACCGTTCGATGAATTGATCACAAACTTTTGCCAGTTCAAAAAACGTAGCATTCTTTTTTTGCTGCTCTGCCTCTTCGAGACTAAAACTAAAACGAGCTACTAGACTTGCCTGTGATTTGATCAAGCCTTCTTTTTCTAGCAGTTCGGTTAGGTAGGCTTGCTTTTTAGGAAAATGGACCTGCTGGGCCCGACTCTTGATGGTCGGTAAGATCAAGTTTTCATCGGATGTCAACAAGAAGAGATAGATCTCACTCTGGGGTTCTTCCATAACTTTTAAGAGAGAGTTGGCCGCATTGGTATGCATCTTATCCGCATCTTGGACGATAAAGACCTGCCGGCTTCCTTCAAATCCTGATTGAGAAAAGTCTTGAACCAGCGAACGAATGCGGTCCGTCTTAATAATCTGGTTGACTGGACGCACGATCTTTACGTCTGAGAATTCTTCTTCTGCAATCAAGCGGCAGGAACGGCATTTACCACAAGGCCAGACTCCCTGCAAATCTTCGCAAAATTGACTTTGAGCTAGCAAGAGGGCCATCTCAAAACTGGCAAAAGAACCCGTAAAGAGATAAGCATGACTGAGCTGTTTGTGTTCTAAGATCTGGGTAAAGCGCTCCACCAATTCTGGCTGAAGCTGTTGGATCTCTTCTAGCTTCATTTCAATATCCCCAAGCGATTTTCTAAAACAACCAAGACATCCGCAAAAACTGCTTCAAAGGATTGACTGGCATCGATTTTCACAATGCGCTCTGGTTCCTTTTCATACAAGGCCAAATAACCTTGTCTGACTTTTTGGTGAAGCTCCAATCCTTCCAAATCCAAACGATTGACTTCCCGCTCTTGGTTTTTCGCAATTCGAGCGAGCCCTTCTTCGACATCCAGATCAAAGTAAAGGGTGAGATCTGGTTTAAGACCATCTGTCGCGAATTGATTGAGCCACTCGATATCTTCCACACTCAGACCGCGACCATACCCTTGATAAGCGACCGAGCTATCAATAAAGCGGTCCATCAAGACAAGCTTCCCAGCTGCAAGGGCTGGCAAGACACGTTCCACCAAATGCTGGCGGCGACTAGCAATATAGAGCAGCAACTCGGTCTTGGCATCCATACTAGTATGGTCTGGATCTAAAATGACTTGGCGGATCTTTTCTGCAATGTCTACACCGCCTGGTTCACGGGTTGTAATAAAAGGAATTCCTTTTTCTTCAAGTAGAGGCAAAACGGCTTCTAGGACCGATGATTTTCCCGCTCCTTCTGGACCTTCAAATGAAATTAATGTACCGTTTACCATAGTATCCTCTTTCTAGTTTTCTACTTTTTATTTTACCAAAAATAAGGGTAAAAATCTTGTATTTTAGGAGAGAAAATTTTTCAAAGTCATTTTCATTTTTTCACTTTTTTGTTACAATGATCTTATAAAGTTTTAGGAGACAACCTATCATGTTTAAATTTAAAGATATTCTGGCTATCATCTTGGGGGCCGGCATTTTTTCATTTGGGATCTATTTTTTGGTCATTCCCTTTCACTTCTATGAAGGAGGAGCAACAGGGATTACCTTGATCACCTATTACCTCTTAAAAGTCCCCGTATCCCTGATGAACTTACTGATCAATATCCCTCTCTTCATTCTGGCTTGGAAGCTGCTGGGTAAGAAATCTCTTTATCTAAGCTTACTGGGGACCTTTTCGGTTTCCGCTTGGATGGCAATTTTTGAGGCCATGCCCCTCAGTCACCGCTACCATCACTTCATCTTTGAAGCCTTTAAAGGAGATATTCTGCTTGCCTGTATTGCCTCAGGGGTTGTGCTTGGTTTGGGGCTAGGGATCATCTTCAATGCTGGGGGAACTACGGGAGGAACTGATATCCTCGCTCGCATCTTTAACAAATACACTTCCCTCAGCATGGGAAAACTCATGTTGATTGTCGATGCCATTGTTCTGATAACTGTTGTCGTAGTCTTCCAAGATGTCCGTACAGCTATGTATACCCTCTTCTTTATCCTGATTGACACCCTTGTGATCGACTTGATTGGGGAAGGTGGTTTTGCTGGAAAAGGCTTCCTTATCGTCACCTCTAAACCAGAAGAAATTGCCAAAAAAGTATCTGACGATCTGGGTCGCGGGATTACCTTTATCCGCGGGATGGGCTATTACAGCCGTAAGGACCTGGATATCGTCTACTGTGTCGTTTCACGGAATGAGATGAAACAAATGAAAGACATCATCAATCAGATCGATCCATTCGCCTTCATCACCATTTCTGAAGCCCATGAAATTCTCGGCGAAGGCTTCACTTTAGATAAAGAAAAACAACCCATTACCCGTTAATAGAAAAAATAAGGCTAGATTCTCATCTAGCTTTGTTTTTCTATTTACGATTTTCCTTAGGTGAGTACGGACGTTAGGTGAAATTATCCAGTGGATGATTTCAGCAATCCAGGAAGTTCCATGACTAAATCAAGATACAAAGGGCGCCTGCGGATAAAGTCAAAATAGGAAGTTTGACGAAGAATCTTTAGATTCTAGGAAGACTTATCTTTTTGACACAATCCGCAACCTGTGTTCAATTTGTATTGAGCCCCTTCGCTTTTTAATTTCTAAGCTCAGGCTAAAACAGTTCCCCAAACTGTTTTACTCTCAAAAATTCCGAGAGCATGAAACAAGTATGTTTCATGCTCTTTTCTCACGGCGGAAAATCTTAGAATACACGTCATAATTAATAAAATCATAATTATTTTTACAGAATTTATTAAGTTACTTTATACAAAAATCAGACTGGATGATCATCCAGTCTGATTTTTTCTATTAAATAGCTTTTGCGGTTGTTCGAGTGATTTCATCAACTTTCAAACCGTTGGCTTCAAATTTACTACGGATTCCTTCTAGATCTGTCACCCCATCAATTTGGACTTCGATAACCACACGATCGTCTTTGGTTGGGATATTGACTGTATTGGCGATGTTATACCCTTCTTCTACAATCAAGTGAATGATTTGTTCTAGAACGCCAACCTTATCTTCTGTCACAAAGCGAACACGAACTCCTTCTTCTCCATAGCCCGATACTTCAAGGAAGGCACGGAAAATATCACGGTCTGTGATGACACCGGATACTTGGTCATTGTCCACGACTGGAAGAATTCCCACCTTGTTCTTGTACATGAGGTAGGTCGCATCTTCTAAGCTCGCAAATTTAGAGACGGTAATGACATCGCGAAGCATGACATCTTTAACCTTAGTCTTGTTCAACAGATAGTTCATCTCGAAAATAGACAAGCTTGTTGCTTTAGATGGACTTGCTTCTGCAATCGTACCTTCTGTCACCAAACCAACCAATTTATCGTTTTCAATGACTGGCAAACGGTGCAAACCTTGTTCGCGCATCAAATCTGCCGCGTGGGCAATTGTAGTATCTGGACTAATGTAAACCACTTTACGTGTCATAAAATCTTTAACAGCCATAACAAGTTCTCCTATGCTTTTATTAGTTTTATTATACTTGATTTTAAGAATGATTTCAAACGCTTTCAGCAGTTTTCTCTTGTTTTCAAAATTTAGAAAAATCAAACAAGAGAGATGAAAAAAGAAAGGTCCAATTGACCTTTCTTTTTAATATTCTAGTGAACTTTAGAAATCTTACCCACCAAGGTAGGCCTTGCGGACTTCTTCTGAGGCTAAGAGTTCTTTTCCTGTTCCGGTAAGAACGACTTTCCCTGTTTCCAAAACATAACCGCGGTCTGCGATAGCAAGAGCCTTATTGGCATTTTGCTCGATCAAGAGAACAGTTGTTCCTTGTTTTTGGATATCTTGGATGATATCAAAGATTTCTTGGATAAAGATTGGAGCCAATCCCATAGAAGGTTCATCCAGAAGCAAGAGTTTTGGCGTTGACATAAGGGCACGACCCATTGCTAGCATTTGTTGTTCCCCACCAGATAGGGTTGCTGCATCTTGGTTCTTCCGTTCTTCCAAACGTGGGAAACGGGAGAAGACTTTCTTCAAGTTAGCTTGATTTTCTTCTCGATCTTTCTTCAAGAAAGCTCCCATCTCCAAGTTTTCCATAACAGTTAAGCCCGGAAAGACGTGGCGGCCTTCTGGAACTTGAGAGAGTCCTGCTGCTACAATCTTTTGAGCAGGAACCTTTTGAATCTCCTGACCCAAAAACTCGATTTTCCCAGCACTTGGACGCACCAAACCTGAAATGGTACGAAGAATAGATGTTTTCCCAGCACCGTTAGCACCGATAAGAGAAACAACTTCCCCTTCATTTACCTCGAAACTGACATCACGGACAGCCTGGATCATGCCATAGTGTACAGAAAGATTTTCAACTTTTAACATAGACATTAGGCTTCACCTCCTAGATAGGCTTCGATTACGCGTTTGTTGTTCTTGATTTCATCTGGCGTTCCATGAGCAATCAAGCGACCATATTCCAATACATAGATCCGTTCCGTTACTTCCATGACCAAACTCATATCGTGCTCGATCAGCATGATCGTAATATTGAATTCTTTTTGAATGCGACGGATCAATTGGGTCAATTCTGCTGTTTCTTGAGGGTTCATCCCTGCAGCAGGTTCATCCAAGAAGAGGATTTTTGGCTCTGTAGCAAGGGCACGAACGATCTCCAAGTGACGTTGTTGTCCGTAAGCTAAGTTTTTGGCCAAGGTATCTGCTTCTTTTTCCAAACCAAAAATGGCTAACAATTCAAGAGCTTTCGCTTTCAAAGCTTCTTCATTCTTGTAATAGCTTGGCAAGCGGAAAAGACTCGCAAAGACATGTGGTTTGTGGTGATTGGCAAAGGCAATCAAGACATTGTCCAAAACGCTCAAATCTTTAAAGAGACGAATATTTTGGAAAGTCCGTCCCAGACCACCAGCAGCGATTTTATAAGGTGCTTTACCATTTAGTAGCTGACCATCTAAGGTAATGGTCCCTTCACTTGGTTCATATACCCCTGTTAGGAGGTTGAAGAGGGTTGTTTTACCGGCACCGTTGGGGCCGATCAAACCAACCAATTCTCCTTCATTGAGTTCCATGGTCACATCCCCAACGGCTGTCAAACCACCAAAGTTTTTTGTTAAGTTTTTTACTTCAAGAAGTGCCATTAGTTAGCCTCCTTTTTTGAGAGTAGTTTTTTCAAGCTGAATTCCCATGTTCCAAGAAGACCACCTGGACGGAAGATCATTACGAGAATCAAAGCCAATGAGTAAATGATCATACGTACACTTGAGAAGTCTTGAAGCACCATGTTCAAGATACCCAAGACGATGGCTGCCACAACTGTTCCTGACATGGATCCCAAACCACCAAATACGACAATGATCAAGACATTAATAGTATTGGTGAAAGAGTAATCTTTAGGGACAACAGAGCCGATAAAGCCGGCTTGGAGAGATCCAGCAATCGCCGCTGTGATCGCACCAAATACAAAGGCGATGACTTTGACTTTGGTCGTATTGATCCCAACAGATTCTGCTGCGATTTCATCTTCACGAACAGAAAGGGTAGAGCGTCCAATTGGACTACGTAAGAAGTTAATCGTAAAGATCGTTGTAATGACAACAAAGAGGTAAACCAATTGCCAAGTTGTAAAGGCTGGCAAACCAAGGATCCCAGCAGCACCATTGGTGAGGGTACCCCCATTGACGATCAAGATCCGGATGATTTCAGAAACCCCAAGTGTCGCAATCGCGAGGTAGTCCCCTTTCAAACGAAGGGTTGGAACCCCAACGATCAAGGCAACGACACCAGCAATCAAAGCACCTAAAACCATCGCGCCAAAGAAAGCCCCATAGGTTGGTGATTTGGAACCGAGAATGGCTGCAGAATAGGCACCAATCGCCATAAATCCGGCATGCCCGAGTGAGAATTGACCTGAGAAACCAACAATGAGGTTCAAGCCAACTGCAAGGATAATATTAATTCCAATTTGTTCTAAAATTTGGATATAGAAGAGGTTGAGCACACCCGCTGCAACCAAGACTTGGATCAAGGCAAAACCTGCGACCAAAAGACCAAGCCAGACTAAATTCACTTTTAAATTTTGTTTCATGGCTTACACCTTCTCTTTCACATTTTTACCGAGGATACCTGCTGGACGGATGAGCAAGATCACAATCAAGATGGCATACACAATGGCATCACGGAAGTCTGAAAGACCGATCGCTGTAGCGAAGGTTTCCAACAAACCGATAACAAATCCACCTAGGGCAGCACCTGGAATGATTCCGATTCCTCCAAGAACGGCTGCGACAAAGGCTTTGATCCCTGGTGTCATCCCCATCAAAGGCTCGATCGAGTTGTAATACAAACCAATCAAGACACCACCAGCACCTGCCAAGGCTGATCCCAAAGCAAAGGTAAAGCTGATCGTACGGTTTACGTTAATCCCCATCAATTGAGCGGCATCACTATCGACAGATACAGCCCGCATGGCTTTCCCCATCTTTGTCTTTTGAATAATAAATTGAAGAGCAACCATCAAGAAAACAGACACTCCCAAGATCATCAACTGAATATTGGAGATTGAAATAGGACCGAAGTTGTAACGAACCGTTTTAATCACTTGCGGGAAGGAACGGGTATTGGCACCGACGAAGAAGACCATCCCATATTCGAGCAAGAAGGAAACCCCGATGGCTGTGATCAAGGCTGCAATCCGAGTCGAATGACGAAGCGGACGATAAGCCAGGTATTCAATTACAACCCCTAAAATAGCTGTCCCAACCATGGCTAGGAGCAAGGCTACAAAGAAGTTCACTTTCCACGAGTTCAATAAGAAATATCCCATAAAGGCACCTACCATGTAGATATCCCCATGGGCAAAGTTGATCAATTTGATAATTCCATACACCATGGTATAACCAAGGGCCAAGAGTGCATAGACACTTCCCAAGATTAGACCGTTCACTAATTGCTGGAGCATTTGAACCATCCTTTCTAACAATAAAGAGCGAGGCCAGGAATTTTCATTCTCCCAGCCTCTTGTACAAACAACAAATGATAATTATGGTTTAACAGACTCAACTGATTTGACTTTACCATCTTTCAAGCCAATCATAAGAGCTGATTTAACCGGGTTGTGGTTCTTGTCAATTGACATTGTACCAGTCACACCTTCCAAGTCTTTCAACTTCGCAAGGTTATCTTTCAATTCGACAGAGTTCTTAGCACCTTTAGATGCTTCGGCAACCATGTAAACTGAATCATAGGCCAAAGCTGCGAACATTGAAGGTTCTTCATTGTATTTCGCTTTGTAGGCTTCTACGAATTTCTTGGCTTTATCAGTCATTTCACCTTCAGTAGAGAATCCAGCTACGTAGTAGATGTCTGTAGCTGCAGCAGGTGTTGCTTGTTCAACGAACTTAGCATCGCTAAATCCATCACCACCAATGATTGGTTGTTTGATTCCCATACCACGCGCTTGGTTTACGATCTTACCAGTTTCTGTGTAGTAACCTGGAAGAACAATCGCATCGAAGTCTTTATCTTTGATTTTTGTAAGAGCAGCTTGGAAGTCTGTATCCTTAGATTGGAAGGTTTCTGTTGCTACGATTTCACCTTTGTAAGATTTCTTGAAGGCTTCAGCAATCCCTTTCGCATAGTCAGATGAGTTATCGTAGTAAAGAACGACTTTCTTCGCTTTCAAGTTATCCGTTGTGTATTTAGCAATGATTTTTCCTTGGAAGCTATCGATGAAGGTTGCACGGAAAAGGTAATCTTGACCTTTTGTCAAATCATCTTGAGTTGCAGATGGTGTAACCAATGGCACACCTGCTTTACCAGCATTGGCAACGGCTGCTGCAGTAGCACCTGAAGTTGCAGGTCCTACAAGAGCGTTCACTTTTGATTGGGTTACAAGGTTTGTTGTGACTGTAGCTGCTTCAGCTGTTTCAGATTTGTTATCTTTATCTGTGACAACGATCTTCTTACCGTCAGCTCCACCCTTAGCGTTGATTTCATCAACGGCCAATTGAGCACCTTTTTGTTCAGCGCTACCGTAGGCTGCTACTTCACCAGTTTTTTCAAAGTTAAAACCGACTTTTAGTTCTTTGCCGATTTCGTTACCAGTTGTGTTTGAACCTGAAGTAGAAACTTCACCACAAGCAGCAAGAAGAGCGACACTTGCAATGGTTAAAAATGAAAGAGCAAATTTTTTCTTCATTTGTAATGATCTCCTTAAATGAATCTTAAAATAAATACATTAAGAATATACCGAATTATCTGACAATTGTCAATAAAAAAAACGCAATCCATCAAATGATTGCGTTTTCTAACTTTCTGTGACCACAGATGGGGTCTCCAATCGTTGCAAACTCCCCACAAAATCTGTATCTAAATCTTTGAGATGGCAAGGCAAGACCTTTTTGACATAACGTTCTTTCTTTAAGTCTTCCATGACTTGATCGGCCTTGTCACTGTCCACATACAATTGGACATAACGGCATTTCTTAGAATGGTACAAGACATCTCCGACAGATTGTAATTTTTTCCCGTCTCGATTGTAATACAATTTAACAATTAAGCCTGTTCTTTCTTGTTTCTCAAACATGGTCAATCCCTTTCTCGTTCTGTTACTAGTATATCAAATTTCAAGAAAAAGAACTACTCTTTTATGAGAGCAAAAAAGAGAGTGGGACAGAAATCGGTAATTCGTTAGAATTCGATTTCGTCGTCCCACCTCCGCACAGTTGAGTAGGGCTGTAAAAGCTGATGAAATCAGCGTAGTAGAGCCCACTCAACCACTGCGTTTTGCTCGACAATCCAAAAATAATTGAGAGGCTAGGACTTTTGTCCCAGCCTCTTGACGGACCTTCCCATCGGATGGTTTAACCCAATTTATTATTGGCCATGATTTCATCAATAAAGCCATATTCAAGTGTTTCTTGTGCGCTCATCCAATTATCACGTTCCGCATCAGCATGCACTTTTTCGATCGGTTGACCTGAATTTTCCGCAAGGATTTTTTCCAAGTTGTTCCGTGTTTTGAGCAAGTGTTCTGCTGCGATCGCCATATCGGTTTGTTGGGTACCACCACCAGTACCACCCATTGGTTGGTGAATCATGTACTCGGCATTTGGCAACATGAAGCGTTTGCCCTTCGCACCACTTGAAGCAATGATAGTTCCCATAGATGCTGCCATCCCCATAACAATGGTTTGGACATCTGACTTGATAAAGTTCATAGTATCTACGATGGCAAGACCTGCTGAGACAGAGCCACCTGGGGTATTGATATACATATAGATATCTTTTGTATTATCTTGGGCATCCAAGAAGAGCAATTGAGCGATAATGGAGTTAGCCATTTGGTCCTCAACTGGTCCTGTTACCATGATAATTCGATCTTTCAACAGACGGGAATAAATATCGTAAGAACGTTCTCCACGACTGGTTTGTTCAATAACTACTGGAATCATCTATTCTTCTCCTTTAGTATCCATTCATTCTCACGATTCGTGAGGTTCAAAGTATATGTGCTATTATAAACCAATGGTCAAAAAAGGTCAAATCTTAAGCACCTTTCGTACGAATCATGAATGGCTTCTTATTTGGTACCGAATAAACGGTCACCTGCATCTCCAAGACCAGGAACAATGTAGCCATGTTCATTCAAATGATCATCGAGGGCTGCTGTAAAGATATCAACATCTGGGTGAGCTTCTTGAAGAGCTTTCACCCCTTCTGGCGCTGATACTAGGCAGACAAACTTGATATGGCTAGCGCCACGTTTTTTCAAGGAATCAATCGCTAGAATAGCGGATCCACCCGTAGCAAGCATCGGGTCTACTACAAAGATACGACGTTGATCAATATCTTCTGGCAATTTCACCAAGTATTCAACTGGTTTCAAGGTTTCTTCATCACGGTACATCCCGATATGGCCAACCTTAGCAGCTGGTACCAAACTCAAGAGACCATCAACCATCCCAATCCCTGCACGAAGAATTGGGACAATAGCCAACTTCTTCCCTGCGATTTGTTTTTGAACCGTTTTAGTAATAGGAGTTTCAATCTCAACATCTTCAAGAGGCAATTCACGCAACACTTCATAGCCCATCAACATAGCAATTTCATCGACCAATTCACGAAAGGCCTTCGTAGAGGTATCCGTGCGGCGGAGAATAGACAATTTGTGTTGAATCAGTGGATGTGTAATAACTTCTAATTTTCCCATTTTGAGATCCTTCTTTCTAAGCTGTTATTATTCAAAAAAGAGCTATGATAAAAGCGGAGTCAAGCTCTACTCTTTCTTTCAGTCCCTCTTTGATACTCACAGCACATGGAAATCTTCATTTCCAACTTTACATTCTTCTTATTATACCAAATTTTACAAAAAAAAGAGAGCCCTTACACTTAATTTTTTAAGTTTGGACTCACTCTTTCTATCAATCAATTACAACCATTCTTTGTATTTCTTAATATAGATACGTTTGACAACCGTCACACTAAGCATATAGAGGACGATAATAGCAAACAATAGAACAAAGTACAATCCATTGAGTTGGCTCAACTTCAAGATAGGGGCCAAAGGACTATATGGAAGGGAGGTCACAAAGATGGCTGCTGCTAGGGTCGTCACCACAACTGAGAAGGCTGGACGACTTTGGATAAATGGCAATTTTGGTGAGCGCAACATATGAATAACCATAGTTTGCGACCACATGGATTCGATAAACCATCCGGTTTGGAAAACCATGATAAAGGCTGCTGCATCTGCTACTCCATGGTTGTAGCCATGACCTAAAATCATTGGGACAACAAGGAAGTAAAGAAGCATGTAGGTAATAATATCAAATACGGATGAAATTGGACCGATCCAGGCCATGAAGCGCATAATAGAATTGGCTTCCCAGATACGAGGTTTCTTGAGGAATTCCTTGTCGACATTGTCAAAAGGAAGGGCGATACAAGAAAGATCATAGATAAGATTGAGCACAATCAAATGAACGGGAGCCATTGGAAGGAAAGGCAAAAAGATGCTGGCAAAGAGAAGAGAGAAGATGTTCCCGAAGTTAGAAGAGACCGTCATCTTGATGTACTTGGTCATATTGGCATAGACCTTGCGGCCTTCGACCAAGCCTTTTTCAAGAACCATCAAGTCCTTATCTAGAAGGATGACATCTGCTGTTTCCTTGGCAATATCCACAGCGGTATCCACAGAGATCCCAACGTCTGAGACCTTCATGGATGGAGCATCGTTGATCCCATCTCCCATGTAACCAACCTTGTGGCCATTATTCTTGAGGCAGAGGATGATCCGCGCTTTTTGATCTGGTGATAGTTTGGCAAAGACCGTTGTTGTTTCCACAACTTGTGCTAACTCTTGGTCTGTCATCGTATCGATTTCGCTTCCCAAAAGAATCCGCTCGACATCTAGTCCTACTTTTTCACAGACAGCTTGGGTGACCTTTTCATTGTCCCCAGTTAAGATCTTGGTGGTTACCCCATACTCTGCAAGAGCTTTGATCGCTGGAGCTGCAGAAGGTTTTGGTGGATCAAGAAAGGCAAGGTAACCAGTTAGGATCATGTCTCGTTCATCTTCAACACTAAAGATGTCATTTTCGTCCAAGTCGGTTTTGTAGCTAACACCCAAAACACGAAGTCCTTGTTCATTTAACTGAGCAACTTCAGCGAGGACCTCTTGACGAACTTCATCTGTCAGGCGTTTAATCTCACCTTTGTATTCAACATAAGTCGATACAGAAAGCATTTCTTCCAAGGCACCCTTGGTCACCATGCTGACCACACCGTCTTCGTCTTTGACAATGACACTCATGCGACGACGTTCAAAATCAAAGGGCAATTCATCAATCTTATGGAAGGTTTGATCCAGGTCGCGAACAATTTCATGTTTCTTGGCTTCTTTCTGGGTCCGATTGATAATCGCTCGGTCCATCAAATTTTTTAGCCCGGTTTGGAAATAGGAATTCAAGTAAGCCCGGCGAAGGACTGATAGATCCAACTCGCCATGGATATCAAGCGGATACTCCAAAACGATTTCATCTTGGGTCAAGGTTCCTGTCTTATCAGTACACAAAATATCGATAGCGCCGAGGTCTTGGATGGCATTGAGTTTTTTGATAACGACTTTTTCTTTTGCCATGATGATGGAGCCCTTAGCAAGACTCGCTGTAATAATCATCGGCAGCATTTCCGGAGTCAAACCAACCCCAACGCTGAGGGCAAAGACACCCGCTTCTAACCAGTCACCATCTGTGAGGCCATTGATCACAAAGACAATGGGCACCATCACTAACATGAGCCGAATCAAGAGCCAAGAGATGGTATTCATTTCTCTCTCAAATGAGGTTGGTTCGTCATAAGTGTTGATGGTTTGCTCAATAGCTCCCATCATGGTTTCATCTCCCACGACCAAGACCAAGGCTGTCGCCCGTCCGGAGATGACATTGGTCCCCATAAAGGCCAAACTTTCACTTTCCAAGAGACTATCTAGATTTTGACTGTCGGCTTTTCTGAGACAAACCTTTTCAACAGCATCACTTTCCCCCGTGAGACCAGATTGTTGGACAAAGAAGTCACGGGAATCAATCAAGACCACATCTGCTGGGATCATATCGCCAGCACTCAGTTTGATCACATCACCTACGACGATTTCATCGATCGGAATTTCTTGTTCCGATCCATCACGCAGAACGGTCGCTGTATTGACAATCATACGTGATAGGTTGCTAGCTGCTTTGTCGCTCCGCAATTCTTGAATGAAGCGGATACCACCAGAGATCAAGACCAAGGTCACAATGATGATGGAGGTCGTTGGATCCTGTTCACCTGGTTTTGCTAGCCAGACATTGGTGATGAAGGAAACCAGCGCAATGACCAACAAAATCACCGTAAAAGGATTGATGATCGATTCGTAGATCTTTTTGATCATGGAATCTTCTTGACCTTTTGTGATGACATTTTCGCCATAGGCATCGCGGTTTTCTTCTACTTGATCGTCAACTAAACCAAGGGCGCTGGTTTTGTAGGTGGCAAAGGTGCTTTCAAGTGGTTCTTGAAGAGCAGCAATGAGTCTTTCTTTATTTGTTTGCATTGGTATCTCCTTTTTCAATCAGGAGCCAATCACTTTTGGAGTCCCTACGACACAAATCAGCGATTGGCTGGTTCGGTGCGGTTCGGGATGATCGTCGATTTGTATCATAGCTCTCTCCTTTCTCTTTTCTTGGTAAGGTATCAAAAAGAGTCCTACCCTCGATCGGTAGGACTCATGAAACTCGTCATTAATTTTTCAATCAAAACTCTCAAAAAACTGACCGTCCAAGCTTTAGCTCCACAAGGCAATGAAATGAGCTTAGTCTTGACCTTTGCGATCAGGACTGTTGACCAACGAGTAGTGTCTCCACTGCTTTGCGGTAGCCATCCGTATCCTTGTGGTAGCCTCACCTACCGTATTTCGAGTTTATTGTACTCCTTCACTTACAGAAAGTCAACACTTATTTGTGAAAAGTTTCCACCAAGCGTTTGGTAATTTCTTCAATCAGGGTGAAGGGAGCTGCCACATTGAGGCGGGCATGCAAATTTCCTTCTTTTCCAAAATCTGTTCCACGGTTCAAAATCAATTTGGCTTGGTCATGAATATTAGCGTGCAGCTCATCATCGGTATAAGGATAGGCTGAAAAGTCCAACCAAAGAAGATAGGTTCCTTGGGGTTTCATGACACGGATTTTGGTCTTTTCATGCAATTCATCTACTACATAGTCAATGTGTTTTTCAAAGACTTGCTTGAGCTCTGTCAACCAAGGTTTACCATGGCGATAGGCTGCTTCTGTTGCAATATAGCCCAAGCCTGAGATTTCATGTTGGTTATTAGCCAATTGCCGTTGTTTAAAAGCCGTACGAAGCTTTGGATTTTCAATGACCACATAGGAATTTTTTGTTCCTGCAATATTGAAAGTCTTGGTTGCACTGGTTAAGATCAAGCTGAAGTCTTTAAAGCTTGGATCAACTGTGTTAAAGCTGGTATGACGGTGGCCAAACAAGGCCAAATCTTGGTGGATCTCATCTGAAACGAGAAGGACACCATGTTTTTGACAGAGGTGGCCAATTTTTTCCAAGACTTCACGATCCCATACACGGCCTCCAGGATTGTGCGGATTACACAAAACATAGAGTTTCACCTCTTGCTCCACAATGTCTTTTTCCAGCTGATCAAAATCAATTTGGAAAAGACCATCCTTTTCAACTAATGAATTTTCGATCAATTTTCGACGATTGAGTTTGACACTTCGGGCAAATGGAGGATAGACCGGCGTATTGATTAAGACAGCATCCCCTTCCCTAGTAAAGGCTTGAATAGCTGTTGAAATGGCTGGAACAACACCTTCGATAAAGACAACAGCTTCCTTGTCAAAGGAATAGCCATGTTCTTCTTTTTCCCAATCAAGGATAGACTGGTAGAGGCTATCTGAGGCATAGGTGTAGCCATAGACCATTTGGTCTGCATAGCCAATCACTGCTTCTCGTACTTCTGGAATGACATTAAAATCCATGTCCGCGATCCAAGCCGGGATGATTTCTGGATCTGTCTCTGTTTCTTTCCACTTGTAGGTATGGTGGGTCAAGCGATTCGGTAAAGTCGTGAAATCATATTTGGTCATCTTAAGCCTCCAATGCTTGTTTCAAATCTTCAATCAAATCATCCGCATCTTCGATTCCGATGGACAACCGAAGAAGATCATCTGTCAAACCGTATGAATGGCGAACTTCCGCAGGAATGTCCGCATGGGTCTGAGTGGTAGGATAAGTGATCAAGCTTTCAACTCCGCCAAGACTTTCTGCAAAGGTAAAGACTTGAAGGGAATTCAACAAGTTAGGAATTTTTTTCTCATCTTGAATTTTAAAGGAGACCATTCCACCTTTTCCAGTGTAGAGGACTTCTTTGACCTGAGGGGATGTTTTCAAAAACTCGACTACCTTGCGGGCATTCTCTGTGGAGCGCTCCATCCGGATAGAGAGTGTCTTGAGACCACGGATCAACAGATAGCTGTCAAATGGGGAAAGAACAGCACCTGTCGTATTCAAATTGTAAAAGAGCTTGTCATACAAGTCTGCATCATTTGTCACGACAACACCAGCCAAGACATCATTGTGACCAGCCAGGTACTTGGTTGCTGAATGTAGGACAATATCCGCTCCCTCTTCAATTGGGCGTTGATAGATAGGGCTATAGAAAGTATTGTCCACCACGACTTTGGCACCTTTTGCATGGGCCAATTTGGCTAAATGAGCAATATCAAATTCCAACATCAATGGATTGGTTGGTGTTTCAATATAGAGGACATCCACCGGATCATTATCTAGATGGTGGATCAGTTCTTCTTCTGTATTGGCATAGGTGAAAGAGAAACGACCTTCTTGCTCTTGTTGGTTAAACCAGCGGAAAGAACCTCCATAAAGGTCACGAACAGCCAAGACTTTTGAACCAACTGGGAAAATGCTAAAAGCTAGCACAATGGCTGACATTCCAGAACTTGTCGCCAAAGCATAATCTGCACTTTCGATAGCTGCCAAAGTCTTCTCAGCTGTTGCGCGTGTTGGATTTTTCGTACGGGTATAGTCAAAGCCTGTAGACTGACCAAATTCTGGGTGTTGGTAAGTCGTAGAGAAATGCAAAGGAGTCGTCAAAGCTCCCGTTGCTTTATCCGACTTGATTCCTGCCTGTGCCAAAATCGTATTGATATTGCGTTTTTTACTCATATTGCCCTCCGATAAACATTCAATCTAACTGCTTACTATTTTATCACTATTATGAGGAGAGCGGTTTTCCCATTTTCAAGACCTAGCTATAGTTTCAAACTATAAGAAAAGAGAGTGGGACAGAAATCGGTAATTCGTTAGAATTCGATTTCGTCGTCCCACCTCCGCACAGTTGAGTAGGGCTGTAAAAGCTGATGAAATCAGCGTAGTAGAGCCCACTCAACCACTGCGTCTTGCTCGACAATCCAAAAATAATTGAGAGGCTAGGACTTTTGTCCCAGCCTCTCAGGTTTATTTAATCCGAAATTTTTGTCTAAGACGTGTAGCTTGACCTCCGATAAAGCGGTCAAAATACCGTAGCCATAATCCTAAGGCTCCATAGATAACAACCCCTAATCCGCCAATGACGATGATATAAATCATGCTCGATACACGGCCATTTGGTGGGAAAATCCAGCCCAAAATCAAACCGGCGATCAAGACTCCAAGTAGCATCACCACAGTCAGGATAGAACCAAGTAAGGTCCGCTTGAAGATGATGGTTCGATTAAACTGAGTAATGGTTTGGATCTCCCGATACATGAGGACGATTGGCACCATTAAGGCAATGGTCGTTGACAAAAGCGGCCCATAAGAACGAAAGACCAAAATAAATGGAATTTGGAGGACCAATTTCACCACTACCCCATAGAGAAAGTAACGAATGGCTTTGCGGTTTTGGAAGAGAGCTTGAATCATTGGCGATAAGACCGTGTAAAGACCGAGAATTACGGTCTGCAACATCGCTACGATGAAGAGTCCTAAGGCCAAGCCATCTGGTTGCCCATAGAAAACCGTATAAAGTGGTTTTGCGACTGCTACTGCACCAAAGGTGGCTGGAAGCAAGAAAGCTAGCAACATGGTCAAGTTATCCTGTACGAGCTTCCCAGCTGCTTTTAGGTCCCCCTTGACATAATTCTCTGTCAACAGAGGAATCCCAACTCCCCCAATCGAAGTCGCTACCGCAATCAAGATCATGGTGATTTTGTTTGGATTAGCAGAGAAATAACTAAACATGACCAAGAGCTGCTTTTGACTATAATCTGTGAACCAAGACATGACATTGATAAAGGTCATCTGGTCAACAATTTGGAAGAGCTGAATCGCGGAACCAGTGATAATAAAAGGAATGGCCTCACGAATCGTATCGATCAAGAGAGCCCGAGTGTCAATCCCTTCACTTCCCTCTTGCTTTCTAAAAATAGAAGAGAGCAAACCTGTCTTTGCAAGGTAATAAAAGAGCACCAGAAGGCTCGCTCCCATCCCGATAAAGGCCGCAAAGGTCGACTGCGTCACAGCCTGCACGTAATCACCTGAGCCAATCTTCATAATGAAGAAGGTCGTGAGCAACATCCAGATGACCCGGATGACTTGTTCAGCGATCTGGCTAATGGCGTAAGGCTTCATGTTGTTAAAACCTTGGAAAAATCCCCGAATGACACTCATCGAAGGAAAGATCAAGACAGCCCAAGAAAGGCTCTGCATGATCGGAATCAACTCTTTTCCCCCACCTGAAAGACTCGCAAAGACAGGAGACATAAGATACATGAGAATGGCAAATCCTAGGCCTAAAATTCCCATAAATTTCAAGAAGCCTCGAATCAAAGCAAAGCTATGATCGGCTTGGTCCCGGGTATTGTACTTGGCTACTTGCTTGGCAACAGCTACGGGCACTCCAGCTGTCGAAATCAAGAGAAACCAAGCATAGATATTGTAGCCCATTGTAAAAAGACCATTGGCTTGTGGCCCATATTTCCCCATCCAAATATACCAAGGAATAATATAAGCGGCTCCTAGCAAACGGCTGATAAAGTTGCTGGCTGTCATCCAGGCAGTCCCGCGTAGCATCTGGGCTTGCTGGTCATTTTGTTCGTGACTCATTGGTGTCCTCTTTCGTTTCTTCTTCTCTTCATTATAAACTTTTCCATGACACTTGTAAAATAGGGACTTTAGGTTTACAATAGTTTTATGATTACAATTGAACAAACCCTCAACATTTTAAAAGATGACCAAAATTTCCGAGAAGTTCTAGTAAATGGTGAATACTACTACCATCTAGAAGGAACAAGTTTTGATGCTATTAGCTATGATAGCCGTAAGGTTTCTGCTAGTACCCTCTTTTTTGTCAAAGGGGCCAACTTCAAAAAAGAATACCTGGAACAGGCTATTTCTAATGGACTCGGCTTTTATGTCTCTGAAAAAGATTATGAAGTTGGTATTCCTGCCATCCTCGTCAATGATATCAAACAGGCCATGAGCTTAATCGCCATGGAGTTTTATGGACACCCTGAGAAACAATTAAAACTATTGGCCTTCACAGGGACTAAGGGAAAGACAACCGCGGCCTACTTTGCTTACCATATTTTGGAACAAAGTCACCGACCAGCTATGCTGTCGACCATGAATACAACACTGGATGGTAAAAACTTCTTTAAATCGACCCTGACAACGCCAGAGAGCTTGGATCTTTTTGCCATGATGGCTGAGGCAGTAGCCAATGATCGGACCCACTTGATTATGGAAGTTTCCAGTCAAGCTTATCTAGTGAAACGGGTTTACGGTCTGACCTTTGACGTTGGTGTTTTTCTCAACATCAGTCCTGACCATATTGGACCGATTGAACACCCAACTTTTGAGGATTATTTCTACCACAAACGTCTCCTCATGAAGAACAGCCAAGCCGTTGTCATCAATAGTGATATGGATCATTTCCAAGTTTTAGCGGACCAAGTCGCGAACCAAGACCACGATTTTTATGGAAGCCAGTCTGAGAATCAAATTGAAAACTCTAAGGCCTTCAGCTTCTCAGCCACTGGTAAATTAGCTGGAAACTATGAAATCCAACTGATTGGACATTTCAACCAAGAAAATGCTGTGGCTGCAGGTCTTGCCTGCCTTCGCCTAGGTGCGAGCCTCGAGGATATCCAAAAAGGGATTGCTAAGACGCGCGTTCCAGGCCGAATGGAAGTCTTGACTCAGCAAAACGGCGCTAAGGTCTTCATCGACTACGCCCATAATGGTGATAGCTTGAAAAAACTACTCTCTGTTGTCGAAACCCATCAAACAGGGACGATTTCACTGGTCCTTGGATCAACTGGTAATAAAGGAGAGAGCCGCCGCAAAGACTTTGGCTTACTCTTAGAAGACCATCCTGAGATCCAAGTCTTCCTCACAGCGGATGATCCTAACTATGAAGATCCTTTGGCTATCGCTGAAGAGATTAGTAGTTTTATCACGCGCCCTGTCGAGAAAATCGCAGATCGCGAAGAAGCTATTCAAGTGGCTATGGCAACAACCAGCAAGCCTGAAGATGCCGTCATTATCGCCGGAAAAGGAGCGGATTGCTACCAAATCGTCAATGGCGTAAAAGAAGAGTATCCAGGTGACGCCGCCATTGCTGAACGTTATCTATAATCAAACGAAACAAGGCTAGGAAATTTTCCTAGCCTTGTTTATTATTTGATAAACATCAGTCTTTCCTTGTCCAAGTCCACTGCTAATTCATATTTGCCTTCAGCATTTTTGCGGATATAGCCTAAGACTTCTAAACTATCGACAAAGATGTCCTTGCGCTTTTGCTGGACTACTTCTTTTTTGAGGAACTTGAGCAAAAAGCTGGTCATATACTTGAGAGCATACTCAGGATTGACATCTCCCAAGATAGCATAGAGCTTTTCTTGCTCCTCCGTCAATGGATATTGGTGTTTCACCTTGTAGAAGTAATTGGAAAGGGTCTGTGCATTTCGCGCAAAGTCCGTCTCCTCCACCAAAATCGCTTCATTGGTACTATTGCGAAGTTCCGTTTGGAAGATCCTGGCTTTTAATTCTTGATAAACTGCACTGTCCTCTCGGACAAAGACCTCCTGATCCAAGTCAACAAGATCAGCTGACTCCAAGAAGGGCAGGTTGAGGGTGTAGCGTTTATTTTCTCGAAGTATGAAGCCCGCTTTGATATATTCCTCCATCAGCTTATCCACTGGTTGATCCGGAAATTGGGCCTTAATTTGCCGCAGGATCACATCGTCATGCTGATCCAAATAGTTGATCAAGTCCTTGAAAAATGGCTGACGTGTCAAACGTGTGGGATTAATGATTGTAATCATAAATAGGTCTCGTTTACTGTTTTATCGGTTCGTTCTTATTGTAACATAAAAATTAGTTTAAGCGAAATCAATACCAAAGGACAAAATCTTCAATTTATGGATAGGCAGACAAGAGGGGAAAATAAGGCAATAAAAGAACTTAGTCTTTTCAATCCAAGTTTACTGTAGAAGCCCCATAAGTTATTCCAACTCATTTCATTTCTATTATTTTAAAAGAAATAAAATCAGTCAGTAGTTGCTTAATGCGTTCTGGACATTCTTCATTGTCCCTACTGTAGATACTCACTAAGCCATGTAAAAAAATAAAGATTCCACTACGAATATTTAGCGCTTCTGCATCAGATAAGTCTTTCGGTAAAAAGACATCAATAGCTTCTTCCAATAAACGATAACTTTTCATTCTCAATTGCATCAACGGTTGCGAACAATCGCCTGAATCTTCATGCTCTCCACGGTAAAAAATCAATAATTCATAAAAATTACGTTCTCTAAACCCAAAATCCACGTATGTTTGACAGATTTGAAGCAGTCGTTCCTTATCATTCTGCTTGGAATGACTGATTTCTAAGCAAGTATGATAGAGGTGAGTTAACGGTTTTTCCGCTACTGCATATAATATATCCTCTTTCTTTTTAAAATACTGATAAATAGCTGTATGTGAACATCCTGCAGCTTGAGCAATCTGCCTAATTCCCACCTTCTGGTAAGGTTCTTTTCGGAAAATTTCCTCTGCTACTCTGATAATTCTGGACCTTGTATCCTTTGCCATTACAAACTCCCTTTAAACCCATCCGATGCCTCAAAATCTCGTACTGCATCTTTTACCTCACTACCATGACAAACACTAACAAGTGCCTGTGAATAATCCTTGAGAATTCTTTCACCACTAGCTAAAGCCTGTCTCATATCTGCTGTATATCCTTTCATTGGTGGACGCAACTTTCCATTTCTCGTAGCTGTAAAAAGATCTCCAGCAATTAAAACTTGATCCTCTTCATGGTAATAAACAACATGACCAGGGGAATGACCAGGAGAAAATAGTGGTTTTAGTCCTGCACTACTTATCAAGTCTTGACCTTCTTGACTTTCAACAGTTATAAAAGTAGCCGGATCAAAAATCACTTTTTCCGTCTCTTTTCTATTAGGAAAAGGTTCTTTGCCTGAAATATAGGGGAATTCCTTCTCACTGATTAAAGTCGGGATGTTCCCAAAGTGCTGTCTAAGATAGGGCAAACCTTTGATATGATCTGGATGTCCATGGGTCAGAAAAATTGCTTCAATTTTTTGTGGGAGTAAAAACTGGGCAGCGTACTTCTCCATTCCTCGCATTCCCGTATCAATCACATAAAAGCGACCAGATGATTCAACTAGCCATATGCTGACAACAAAAACACCCAATTCGAACTCAAACTTTCTTATATGTGGACTGATTTGTTTTGTACGTGTTAATAAACGATACAAGAAAGACATATTTACTTCCTCCTTTGATTTCCATCAAAAACTAACCAGTGGTTAGTTTTTTTGTGAAGTATATCATATTTTATCTGTCTAAACAAGAAACATCCAGAGGATATTAGAAAAAAATACAACTTTTACAAGTTGTATTCGAAGGTAGAACATATTTTTAAAATATTATTTTTCTTTAGTTTGATGTAACTCTTATAAACTGTATCAAAGATTCAGATTGTTGTTTCATGAATCCAAATCATCCAAATACCTTTCTTTAAACTGTAGCTGTGGTGATTGGGCTAACTGACTCGGGTTGGTCCCGGGCTGATCTAGAGGAACGGCTAGGCCAAGCTCCTTGTAGTAATCCAGCCAGAACGGACTAATCTCCTGCTCCTTATCTCCAAACTTCATTGGAATGGTATCAAAAATAGGAAGAATTTCTGCTACAAACTGGGAACAATAGAAACCATCTCCATCTGGATAAAAGGAAGCATTGTAGGGAGAACCCAAAAGGTTTTCCGACAACTTTTTGACCTCTTTGAGATCGATTTTCGGATAGCGATAAAGGTCATAGACTTTTCCAGCTTCGAAGAATTCCTCAGGGGCCTGGGCAATGACACCGCCTTCCGTAGTTGCATGATAGGCCTGTCCGTCCAAAAAGATAGCCACGTGACTGTAGTTACCTGTAGAAGCCTGGATAGCCTGCCCCATTTCTGTATCTTCTCTCACAAAAATCAAATCGCCATTTTCTAACATACTTCTCTCCTAGCAAAAAAGGAGCCGAAACTCCTTTTTAACAATGGGCATCCCCATCTATGATTATGCATTAAAGCTTTCAGTCAATTGTGGTACCACTTGTTTCTTACGTGAAACAGCACCTGGAAGGAAAGCGTGGTTGTTTTCAAGTTTGAAGTTGAAAGCTGCTTCTACCTTGTCCATGTTGGCACCAAGAGCCAAAATTTCTGAGTTTGAGTTGACGATGTCTGTAATCATCAAAACAAAGTCAGAGTAGCCGTTAGCTGCATTGGCAGCTTGGATAGCTGCTTCGATTTCAGCTTGGCGTTCCAAAACTTCCGCAATATCAACTGTGTTCACTTGAGCCACACGAACGTTGTTTCCGTTCAATTCAAAAGTCTTAGCATCGATATCGATCAATTCTTCTGCTGATTTGCTTGCCAAGTTAGTACCAGCCTTGAGCATGGCAAGACCGTATTCTTCTAAGTTGACACCAGCCAATTCAGCCAATTCAGGCGCAATCACTTTATCAGATGGGTGTGTTGTTGGAGATTTCAAAAGAAGAGTATCTGAAATCAAACCTGAAAGCATCAAACCTGCCAATTCTTTTGGCACTGCTACACCGTGTTCTTTGAACATGCGGTAAACGATAGAAGATGCTGATCCAACTGGTTCCAAACGCATGTAAAGTGGGCTAGCAGTTTCGAAGTTAGCCACACGGTGGTGATCCACTACACCATAAACTTCTACTTCAGCAATATCTGAAACAGATTGTTGGAATTCATTGTGGTCCGTCAAGATGACTTGTTCTGCACCTTCTGCTTTAGCTGATGTGATGACGCGTGGTGCTTCCACACCAAAATAGTCCAATACGAAAGCTGTTTCTTCATTTGGAGTTCCAAGAGCCACTGCTTCTGTATCCAAACCATAAGCTTCTTTTGCAAGATAAGCAAAAGCTACAGATGAGCCGATAGCATCTGAATCAGGATTTTGGTGACCAAAAACGAGAATTTTTGACATGTTTCTACCTCTTTATTTCATTTATAGATTCACTCTATTTTAGCACGTTTTGCCATTTAAAGAAAGGGAATAGTTGTGCATTTCAATAGAAAAGACAGCTGGAGTGACCAACTGTCTATACTTTTTATCCTTTGACCCGTTTCAGGTAATCTTGGTAACTTTCTGTTTCCATCAAATCTTTTGCATTTTGGACACGTTCTTTTGTCGGTGGTTTCACACCCTCCAACTTGTACGGAATGCCCAATTCACGCCATTTGAATTCCCCCATAGTATGGTAAGGAAGGATCTCAAATTTATCGACATTTTTAAGGGTTTTAACAAATTTTCCAAGTTCGATCAAGTCATCATCTCGGTCTGTCAAACCTGGCACCAAAACGTGACGAATCCAGACTGGTTTTCCAATATCAGATAGGTACTTGGCACAAGCTAGAATCGTTTTATTGGTATGGCTGGTCACAATTTTGTGACGTTCATCATTGATTTCCTTGATATCAAGAAGCACCAAGTCTGTCACTGCCATCAAGCGGTCAAATTTTTCCAAATAACGAGGCGTATTCCGGAAAGGAAGAGCACAGGTATCCAAAGTACAATGAATGCCCAACTCTTGAGCCTTGGTAAAAAGTGCAATCAAAAAGTCAATCTGCAAGAGGGCTTCTCCACCACTGACAGTGATTCCCCCTTTTTCGCCCCAAAATCCACGATAACGGAGGGCTTCTTCTAAGACATCATCCACCGTCCGCTCACGGGACTTGTTGGTTTCCATTGCCCAAGTATCTGGATTGTGGCAGTATTGACACCGCATTTGACAGCCTTGAAGGAAGACAATAAAGCGGATCCCAGGTCCGTCTACTGCACCAAAACTTTCTGTTGAGTGTACCATTCCTGTTACTTTTCCATAGTCAACTGTTTCATTTTCCATTGAGGAACCTCTTCTCTTGAAAACGTTTTATGATTTTATTATAACACGATTCCATCTATTTTAAAGAGTTTAAGCTTCTTTTTGAAAAGAAACTGTTCTTTTCAGTAGTTTTCATTGTCCTAGTACAGTTTCCAATATGGGACTATCTGTCCTGTATTTTAGGAGAAAAAAAGAGCCAGCGACTCCTTTTTTAGATCTTTCTTTAGAAAACGTTAGTAAGTCTTTTTCTTCTTATACCAGACAAGACTCATCGTAGCTATTGCCACTCCAAAAAGAGCTAGATAGCTTGTTTCTTGTCCAGTAGATGGGAGGATTTTCCGTTTTCCTGGTGTCTTCGTTTCTGTTGCTGCCTCTTCCTTGTCGTCTTGCTTCTCATCTTCGTTCTTGCCCTTCTCTTTGCTTTCAGATGGTGAACTCTTTTGTTCATTGGCTTGAGCCTGATGAGGGACTAGTTGAGATCCTGTATTCGATGAGGAAGGGATGGTTTGATCCGTTGGTTGTCCTGTATTCCCTTGTTGATCATCCGTCGGCGTTCCTGGAGTTTGTGCTCCACTAAAGTCGATTTGGACCAAGACAGGATCATGGTCTGATGCACGACCATGTTCCTTCATAAAGGAAGCATTGATATGGACGGGTTCAAACCTTGCTTTGGCTGCCATGTTGTTTGAGATAAAAATGTTATCCAAAACTTGATTGCTTCCACGGTAGAAATAAGAATAGCGATCGCCTGCATCATGTTGAGCCATTAAGTTGGTTAGTTCACTACCCGCAAGGATCTGTGCCGTGGTTGAGAAATCGTAGTCATTAAAATCACCCGTCAAAACAAAGGTGGTCTTAGGATTTTGCTTCAAGCCTTCTTGAACGAATTGATGGATGACACTGGCTTGTGCTTCACGAGTTGGCAAGGTATGTTCCACTGCTGGTTGACTTGCACCATAAATAGCATCATCTCCGATTTTTGATTTCAAGTGATTGGCAATCACCACAACTGGTTGGCCCTTGAATTCAAACTCAACAGCTAAAGACTTGCGAGTATGATCAAACGATGGGTCATTTGGGGCAATACGAGCTGGATTTTTAACCAGGTGTCCCTTGTCAAATTGCGCTGCCTCGTTGCTAGTTGCTGCCTCTTTTTTGGCTAAGGTTACGAGTTCTGGATTGTAGAGGATTCCCAAACGAATATTGGAACCAGGCTTTCCTCCGTCAGCGCCATCTACTGGAGCAACCTCCGTATACTCATAGCTCTTACCCCCCAATTCCTTGATCCGATTGGCTAGTTTGCGTCCACTTTCAACACCACTGGTCGTTCCGTCATCCACACTACCATTATTGTCCTGCACTTCGATCAAAGTAATGATGTCTGGATTGTGAATTTCATGGATAAAGGAATTGGCAATCAGCGTCACCTTATCCTCTGGGGTTTCATTTTTGGCATTGTTGGCCGAGAAATTTTCAATATTGTAGGAAGCGATGGTCAGCTTGTCCTCACTTGGTTGCGTTTGAGCTGCTTGACGCTGCAAGCCACCATCTTGGACCGTCAACTGTTGAGTGGGCTCTAATTTATAGAAGCTATTTCGATACGTTACCACTCCTGTCACATCTTCTGTAAAGTAATCCTTAGCTTTTGCGACAAACTGATTCCCAACATAAATCGGGATCGTCGCTGTATTTTGCGCATGTGGCCGTAGATTCAGACCTCCAATATTGTTTAAAGGAAGACCTGTGAAATCTTCTCCCAAGACATAGATATCTCCTTTGTACTGGGGACCAAGGACATGCGGTTTCTTCACCACCGTGAGCATTCCTTCCAGGCTTTCCCAATAATCGAGGGCATCGGTTTCTGGAGCATAAGCAGTCGGATTAGGCTTCACATCTGCTGGCATGCCCGCAGTGATATTCACAGCTTCTGGAAGAGGGGCTGTCCCATCTTTTGTGATCCAAGCATCGACCAGCATGGTCACTGTTAAACTATTCGTTGGTTCCTTAAAGGTCTTCCCTGCTCCCAAGGTAACCTCTTCCATATAGCCTTCCTTGACGGTACCGGTGATTTTCACCTTGTCGCCGACTTTCACCTTGTATTTGGAAACAACATAAATCCCATCTGAAGTCCGACTATTGCCATCCGATTCAATATCTTGGGCATAAAAACCATAGCGGTCTGTCTTGGTCACCACTGCATTTTGGATGGCCACTTTTTGGCCTTCCAGTGGAGAGCGTTGCGCTTCCCCTTGAATGTCCCCGATCTTAACCGTTTTCTCCTCAGTATCGTCTGAGGAACTGCTAGATGTCTCTTCTTTATCACTTGAAGCTCTCGTCGTAGCTTCTGTAGTTGTTGTTGTAGCGGAAGTCGAATGATTTGTCGAGCCTTCCTCGCTACTAGTGTTCGTCACAAGCGCTGGCTCTGAAGTCGAAGCTGTGGTCTCGTCTGCAACTACCGTGAGGGCACTGCTAAAGACCCCCAACTGACTAGCCAATAAGGTGGCTACTCCCAGTAGGCGAATCTTTTTACCGTTTTTTCTCATGCGTTTCTCCATCCCTAAAAAGTTTTCCTCTTTTATTATAAGGGAATGACTTTGCATTTTCAAGCGCTTTCAAAAATATTTTTCAAAAAGAAAAACACTTCGACCCAAAAAGATCGAAGTGTCAAGAACTTAAGCTAAAATTGCCAGTGTCTGATACGGTTTCAGAATTACTTTTTCAGAAAGCTTTACATTCTCATAGTTGGACAAGAGCACGCGCCATGCTTGGTAGTCTTCTGGAATCGCTACTTCAACTTCACTTCCATAGAAATGATTGAGTACCAAGAGTTTTTGACCGTCTAAGTGGCGTTCAAAAGCATAGACTTCTTGACTATCTTCCAGTGCTGGCTGGTAGCTTCCTTCTGAAATGATCCGCATTTCTTTGCGCAAGCGAATCAATTTTTTATAGAAGGTAAAGATTGGTCCATCCATCTCCTTTTCAACGTTGAAGTCTTTATAGGACTTCCCAACTTTCAACCATGGCGTGCCTGTTGAAAAACCGGCATTTAGAGAAGCATCCCATTGCATGGGCGTACGTGAATTATCACGTGACTTAGCTTGGATAATCTTGAAGGCTTGCTCAGGTGACTTGCCTTGGTCCAAGAGCATTTGGTAAGCATTGATGGACTCCACATCCACGTAATCTGCCATCGAATCATAGTCTGGATCAATCATGCCGATTTCTTCCCCCATATAGATATAAGGGGTCCCACGTGACAAGTGAATGCTAGCTGCGAGCATGGTCGCTCCTTCATTGCGGAAGTTCTTGATATCTACAAAGCGATTCAAAGCACGAGGTTGGTCATGGTTATTCCAGAAAAGGGCACTCCAACCACCACGTTCACTCATTTCCTTGCCCCAAGTATGATAGAGACGTTTGAGCTCTTGCAGGAAGAAGGCTTTATCGAGACTGTTCAAGGGATGGGGTCGCAAATTTGTAGGCAAGCACACTTTGACTTCCCCGTTTCCCAATTAACCAGCTATCAAGAAATCGTCAAAGCTTCTGGTCTTCGCTCAGAAACCAATGTCATTCGTTTGGAACAAATCAGTATCGATGAAAAAGGAGCTAAAAAGACAGGTTTCCCTCTTCACCGTTTGGTTTGGAAAGTAACCCGGCAACGGGTAGTGGATGGTGTCGCTTCTGTCTTAGATATTGATTACCTAGACAGAGAGCTGATCCCTGGCCTGAGCAAGGAAATTGCCCAGCACTCTATCTACCAATATATAGAAGAAGACTTGAAATTGCAGATTGGCTATGCCAAAAAAGAAATCTTGATTTCACCAATCGATAATCGTGACAAAATCTTATTGGATCTTGGAAAAGACCAACACGTGGTGACGGTCCGTTCCCAGGTTCACCTAGCAGACGGACGGCAATTCCAATTCACCGAAAGCCGGCACAAATTAGACAAATTTCATTTTGTCGACTATGCAGAGCGGAGGAAATAAAGGAGGCTGGGACAAAAGTCCTAGCCTCTCAATTGTTTTTGGATTGTCGAGCAAGACGCAGTGGTTGAGTGGGCTCTACTACGCTGATTTCATCAGCTTTTACAGCCCTACTCAACTGTGCGGAGGTGGGACGACGAAATCGAATTCTAACGAATTACCGATTTCTGTCCCACTCTCATTTTATCCTAATACCAATTCATCACTAACCAGGGTTTCGCCACTGTTTTGTTGGAAGAGGCGCATCAAATCTTCAACTGTTAGATTTTTCTTTTCTTCTCCTTTGACGTCGACAACGATCTTGCCTTGGTAGAGCATGATCAAACGGTTGCCGTATTCAATTGCATGGTTCATATCATGCGTAATCATCAAGGTTGTCAAATCATGGCTTTCCACGATCTTTTGTGTCAATTCCATGACCATTTCACTAGTTTTAGGATCGAGCGCTGCGGTATGTTCATCCAGAAGCAAGAGTTTTGGTTTGACCAAGGCTGCCATGACCAAGGTCAAAGCTTGACGTTGCCCACCAGACAAATATTGGGTATCCACCTTGAGACGGTTTTCTAAACCGATATTCAGTTCCTTCAAGGCTT
The DNA here is from genome assembly GCF_047465465.1 of Streptococcus parasanguinis. Classification (GTDB taxonomy): domain Bacteria; phylum Bacillota; class Bacilli; order Lactobacillales; family Streptococcaceae; genus Streptococcus; species Streptococcus parasanguinis_AI. The sequence continues at coordinate 111,276 of NZ_JASGZU010000002.1, forward strand.
CACGGAATAATTCGCGATCTTTCTCTCGAACTCCCCAGCTCAAACCACGAGATTTCCCCCGACGTTGGGCAATGGCCATATTTTCTTCAATGGTCAAACGGGAAGCTGTCCCCATTTTAGGATCTTGGAAGACACGCGCAATATCTTTCGCACGCTTACGAACACTCGTATTTTTGATAGAGTTACCTTCTAGCAAGATATCTCCTTCATCTACGACCAGATTTCCTGCCAAGATGTTCATCAAGGTTGATTTCCCAGCTCCATTTCCACCGATGACCGAAATGAAGTCCCCTTCTTCTACTTGGAGATCCAAGCCTTTTAAGACATGGTTTTCATTGACTGTTCCTGCTTCAAATGTCTTATGAATACCTTCAATTGATAATAATGTTGCCATACTTTTCTCCTACTTATTTCCTAACTTCAATCCACGAACACGAAGACGTTTTTGCGCCTCAGGAGCGAACAAGACAATCGCGAGCAAGATCGCATTGAAGAGACAAACCATATTTTGATCGAGATTTGGGATCTCGTAAATATTTAAGATAATCAAACGGTACACAATAGCTCCAACCCCGATGGAAAGCAAGCGCCAACCAATGGTCAATTCGTGGATCAAAACTTCAGCGATAATCACCGCACTCAAACCGACTACGATCGTCCCTGTACCAGAAGTCACATCTGAGAAACCATCATTTTGTGCAAACATGGCTCCACAAAGGGCAATCAAGCCATTGGAAATCATGTAGCCCAACATCTTCATGTTATCTACATTGACCCCATTGGCCTCACTCATTGGAATGTTATCACCAGTCGAGCGCAAAACCAAGCCAAGTTGCGTCTTCATTAAGAGGGTCAATAAGATACAGACGATGATCAAGCACGAAATACTAATCAAAAAGACAGCTTCTTCATTGGACAAGCCCAATTTCATGACACTTTTGAAAATGGTACTGGCATCGCCAATAGAGAGGTTGGGTACTCCCCCCATGATTTTAATATTGATAGAGTAGAGACCGGTCAAAGTGACAATCCCTGTCAAGAGGGCTGGAATTTTCATTTTTGTATGGAGAATTCCAGAAACCAATCCTGCGATCATCCCTGCTAGGAAGCCCAACAAGGTTGCAAGCCAAGGGTTTCTTCCTGCTTGAATTTGGGAAGCTACAACTGCTGCCCCAAGTGGAAAGGCTCCTTCTGCCGTCATATCGGCAATATCTAAAATTCGAAATGTTAAGTAAACACCGATCGCCATGATCGACCACAATAAACCTTCTGATAAACTTGATAAAACGAAATTCATCTCAAACCTCCTATTTTTCTACCTTCAACGAGCTAATATCAATTCCAAGCTCTTTAGCCATCTCTTTATTGGTGTGCAATTCTAATTTTTCAGGTGTTTCAACTGCGACTTTTCCAGGTTTCTCGCCCTTCATGATGCGAATAGCCATCCGAGCAGCTTGTCTCCCCAATTCCTCATAATCGGTACCAAAGTTGTACAAACCACCAGTGGCCACCATCTCAGCAGATCCACCAAAAACGGGCACCTTATGGCTGATAGAAACCTGTTTGACAGTGTCCATTGTAGAAGAGATAATATTGTCCGTCGGAACAAAGACGATATCTGCCTCTGACATGATGCTGTCTGCTGCAGCTTTCACATTGTTACTATCTAGAATTGTTTTTTCAACCACTTGATAGCCTTTAGCTTCTAGGATCTTCTTCGCATTGTCTTTTTGGACGACGGAGTTAGGCTCACTTTGCGTATAGAGAATCCCAACTGTTTTCGCCGTTGGAAGCACTTGCTTAATCATGTCTACCTGTGTAGCGATCGCATCTTCTGACTGGTCACTTGTCCCTGTGATATTGCCACCTGGTTCTTTCAGGTTTTTCACCAATTTCGCTGCCAAAGGATCTGTGACAGCTGAGAAAACAATAGGTGTTGATTTAGTGGTATTAGCCAAACTTTGTGCAGAAGGGGTTGCAATCGCAAAGACTAGATCACTTTCTTCTGCCAATTGTTTAGAAATATTTTTCAGATTTCGTTGCTCCCCTTGAGCATTTTGGAAATCGATCTGAATATTTTTCCCATCTACATAGCCCTCTTTCTTCAACTCCTCGATAAAACCTTTTCGTGTCGCATCAAGCGACTTATGGGTGATGTACTGGGAAATCCCAATTCGAAAGACATTGTCTTTTTTAGTATCCTTTAGGTGGTGTAAGGTCACCAATGATGTTAACAGAAGTCCTACAACCAGGACAGGTGCTAGCAATTTTTTCACTACTTTCATTTTTTGACTCCTTTTCTTCAAAATAAACAAAAAATCCGCTTAGATGATTCTCTAAACGGATGCTTGAAATTCTCCAACAAGTTACAAAACCTCGGTCCATTTAGATACTAGCTCTATGGACCATCATCAAAAATCTTAGCCACATAGATACAAACAAATTGCTTGGGTTGTTTGCATCCATGAGATCATGTCTACAAACACTATCTAAAGTAGCTAAAGTAAAATTTTTGAGTTGAAATGGCTTGTTGCTTCATGTTTATTTTCTGCTTTCTTTTTTTATGGGTATTATCTTACCTTAATTTTTTTTGGCTGTCAAGACTATTTCAGAAATTTTTGAAATTTTTTGAAAATTCAACTGGTCCTGACAAGAAAAAAACAGAGGCTGGAACACGTCCAGGCCTCTATTTTCTAATCTTCTTTTGATTTAGTTTCTTCATCTTCCTCGACGATTTCAGAAATTTCAACTTTCACCTTGGTCACACGACCATTTTTTACTTTGTCATTTGTCAAAATGAGGTGTTTCTTTTGACTATCGACTTCACAGCTGAGTCGCTCTTTCAAGGTTGGAATTCGCCCAACCTCTGTCAGATAATACCCTGCAATGGTATCCACATCATCACTTTGCAACTCAACATCAAAATATTCGTTAAAGTCATTTAGTGACATGGCTCCTTGTACGACATAGGTATTGTCCGCAATTTCAAAGACATCAATTTCTGCTTTGTCAGTCTCATCGTCAATTTCACCAACGATTTCTTCCAAGAGGTCTTCAAGAGTAACCAAACCAGACATCCCACCATATTCATCAAGCAGAATGGCCATTTGATTTTGGGTATTGCGCAATTCCTTCAAAAGATCATCCACAAAAATAGTCTCTGGAACAAACAAAGGTTCTTGTAAAATCTTTCTTAAGACAATATTATCAAAGCCATTGATAAATCCTTCGTTCAAGAGACGTTTGGTATGGATGAGACCGATGACATTGTCCTTGTCATCATCATAGACAGGAATCCGTGAAAAGTTTTGCTTAAGGATACTTTCAATGATTTCTTTAGTATCATCATTGATATCAACCATGAAGGCATCTGTCCGTGGCACCATGACTTCACGCGCTACCATTTCATCTAATGAAAAGATCCCTTGGAGCATCTCAATCTCGTCCGCATCTAGTGTTGCTTCACTATTGGTCAGCATATACTCGATTTCATCCCGCGTCATCTTTTCATCCGGATCATCGAATTCCATTGGCGTGATACGGCTCAAAAGGTTGGTCGACGCTGAAAGCAACCAAACAAAGGGGCTAACAATTTTTCCTAATAAAATGACAATCGGAGCTGTTCGAACAGCTAACTCATCTTTCAGGTTCATAGCGATTCGTTTCGGATAGAGTTCCCCAAATACGATCGAAATATAAGTCAAAAACGCTAGAGATAAAAAGCTTCCAGCTGCAAGAGCCGTTTTAGTATTGCCCATCCATCCAGCAATAACATGACCAAGGCTATCTGCAAGACTCGCCCCAGATAAGATGGTAATCAAGGTGATCCCCACCTGAATAGTGGATAAGAAATGGTTGGGCTGTTCCAAAACGCTAAGAAGACGAATGTATTTTTTATCCCCTTCTTCTGCTTTTTGCACTACACGAGAACGATTCAACGATACCATTGACATTTCGGTTGCCGAGAAAAAGGCGTTCAATAATGTCAAAACAATCAATAAAATAAATTCCAGTAAAATTTCCTGACTGCCAGGGTCTTCCATGGATAATTTCCTCCAGTATATAATATTGTATATTATACCACAAAATAGGAGAGCCTGCATTCTTCTATAAAATTTTCTTTTTTTACCATCAAAAAATCAGGAACAAGTCCTGATTTTAGTGTTCTGCACTGGTAAAATCATAAAAGAAGGCATTGAGTTTTTCAACCAGCTCAAGCGATGAGAGACTACTTGTACAAATAAATGGTTTTTTCTTTAATTCAGGCATCATAAAGTTGGCCACCACCACATCTGCATCCGAAGCTTCAATATCATCTACTGTCAGATTGTACTTGATCATCTGCGTAAATTCAAAGTTATCCGTACAGTAGAAATCAAGGAAATCGATCATGGATTTGGCATGGTGATCGTCAAAACGACTGATAATCAAGACCTTAATGGACTTCCGACGGCGCAATAACTGCGGTAAGAGACGTTCCCAGTGAGTATAGACCGTATAGATCATGTGCTTGATGATCTCATCATTCAGATCATGCTTCATGGTCTTCATATAAGTGATGATATGCTCCTTCAAATCATCATAGAAGGCTGGGAAGATGCTCATGAAATCTTCGTTGGTATTGGTCTTGGTATCAAACAAGAGAAACTCAGAGAATAATTCCTTCCGATCGAGATGAGACGTGTTATGGACATGCATCAACATCTCATCAAGATTTTCAATGTCTAAATCATAGGTATAGCATAGATCCTTGAACATATCTTTGATGAGTCTAGTCGATTCTTTGGCATAAGGATCCGTTTCTGCAGCTTCGATCAAGCTTTCTGGACTGAAATAGAAATTCTCTTGAATAAAGATAATAAAGAACTGTTCCAGCACTTTTTCATTCAACTCGACACCCAACTGCAAGCTAAAGTAGCGCAACATCTCCTCGACATTGGTCACCCCTTGATACTGGTCCTTATACACATCATAGTTCGTTGGCATGTCGATGAAGTAACCTTGCTTAATCCGTGACAAGTAGACTGTCAAGAGAACTTTATAAGACCTGAGTACAGAGAAGGTCAATGGATAGCCATAGAGCTTGAAGAAGAAGGTGATCAAATCGGTCACGGCCTCTTCCTTAAATTCTGGGAAAGGCCACTCCATATAGTAATAACGTTCCGCAAAATACTGGGCATAGAAGAAACGAACATCCACTTCATCCCCGACAAGATTCAAGGGTTTCAAATCAATCTTTACATTGTATTTTGTTTGAAGCTTCTGATTAATCGTCCGAATCAAGCGGTAGAAAGACTGGTAACTCAGATCAAACTTTCTGCAAATATATTCATTGGAAACATCCTTGTGGAAGAAGAGGTATTCAATCAAGGCGAAGGCTTGTGATTCTTTAAAAAAGTGATGGTAAATCACCTCAAGCCCAACCGAATCCTCATAACTGATCTTGATCCCATTGGTAGAGGATTCAATTAAAAAGTCATCAAATGTACTACGAAGATTAGACAAATCTTCTTTTAACGAACGTTCTGTACAATCCAAACGCTTGGCCAACTCTTTCAAGTGGAACCATCTTTTTTCCTTAATCAAGATTTCCAACAATTGCAATTGACGTCTTTGTTTTTTCGATAAGAGCAGTCTCATCTTTCCCTACCTAATTTCATATTTTCTTTCAAAATCACTTATATTTTAACACATTTCATAGCACTTGTTGACTTTTTTCCAGCATTTTTCAAAAAAATGTACAAAAAAGACTCCAAGGCCCATATAGGCGCTAGAGTCTAAGATTTATTAATGATGCCAAATTCTTCTTTTTTCTTCTGTTCCTTAGCAGCACGATGGTTATCATAAAGATTCACCAAGAATTTTACAATTTCTTTTCCAATCGAATAGACTGGAATCGCGACGACCATTCCGATAATTCCGTAAATATTACTTGAGAGCAATAAGAGAACCATAATGGTAATCGGGTGAACCTTCATCACGCCTCCAACGATACGCGGATAAAGAATATTGCCATCGATCTGCTGGATAATCAACATGTAAATGACTGCTTTGATCATCATATCCATATCGGTAAAAGCATAAGTGATGATCATCGGAATCAAACCGATGGTTGGTCCTACATAGGGAATCAAGTTAGCCAGCCCAGAAAAGATGGCAAAGACCAAAGCGTACTTCAATCCAATAAAACTATAGCCAATGTAGGCTAGTGTCCCAATGATCAAGGCATCGATTGAAATACCACTAATATAGCGGGAGACCGTTTCATTCAAACTAATCAAGAGGCTTGAGATATGGAGTTTGTCATTGCGTAAAATGGTCCGCTCTAGCATGGGCAATAACTTCTTCCCATCGATCAAGAAATAAACCAAGAAGACGGGGGTCATGATCAAAATAAAGACCGTATTGACAATGGTGTTAACCACACTTCCCAAACTGTTGGTCACACTATTTAAGAGATTTTGTAGGATATCCATATAAGAGAGATTCAACTGTTGAATCGTAGATTGGATATTTACATTCTGGAACAAAGGATTGGCCGAAAGTTTTCGAACCAAACTTTGGACTTCCCAGTATAGTCCTTGAGTTGAATTAATCAAGCTGGTTAACTGATTGATTAAGATTGGGAGCAGATAAAAGATCCCTAGACCAATGATCCCAAACAATAGTACTAAGGTGATCAAAATCCCAAACACACGCTTGATTTTTAAGTGTTTTTCTAACAATTCAACAATCGGGTTGGTGATATAGTATAAAAAACCTGCAATTAAAAATGGTAAGAGGATGGTATTCAGAACAGATACAAATGGAGAAATTAAAGTCCCCATTGATTTCCAAATATAGAAAATCACCGTCAATAATAAAATTTCACATGTCCAGAATAACAATTTACTATTTCGAAACATTCCTTACCTCCTGTTTTCTATTCTACCATATTTTATGATAGAATAAAGGAGATTTTAATCAAAAGGATGAAGTTATGAATAATTTGATTGAACTACAAGACGTCAATTTGATCCGCAATGGAAAAGCCCTTTTAAAAGAGATTAACTGGCAAGTGAAAGAAAATGAATGCTGGGCGATTTTAGGCCTCAATGGAGCAGGAAAATCGACCCTCCTCAAACTGTTGATGTCTGAATACTGGGCTAGTTCAGGACAGGTTACGGTCCTTGGAACTCGCTTTGGAGAAGGTGGGATTCCTGAGTTACGGAAGCGTATTGGGATCGTTAGCTCCTTTATTTCAGAAAGACTACCAGAACATCTTTTGACAGAACAAATTGTCCTAACCGGTCAATACAAGAGTAGTATTTTATATGCTGCATACGGGGAGGAAGAACTAAACTGGGCACGGGATATGCTGACTTCGATTGGAGCTAGCTCTTTGATCGGTCGCAAATACCGGGAGCTCTCCCAGGGAGAAAAGCAGACGGTCCTCATTGCACGAAGCCTCATGGACCAGCCAGATCTGATCATCTTTGACGAAGCTTCAAGTGGATTGGATCTCTTTGCCAGAGAAAAGCTCCTCCGTCAGATCCATCACATCAAACAACTGGATCACGCGCCAACCATGATCTACGTCACCCACCATGCAGAAGAAATTACAAAAGATATGACCCATGTGCTCCTGCTCAAACATGGCCAAGTGGTCGAACAAGGGCCAAAGGAAAACATCCTAACTCCTCATGTCCTTAGCCAGTTTTACGAAGCACCAGTATCCCTTATTGATCTAGGCGATGAGCGACTCTTTGTCAAACCAGAAATCGCACACTGAAAAGAAAATGAATAAAGCAAAAAGAGAGTGGGACAGAAATCGGTCATTCGTTAGAATTCGATCTCGTCGTCCCACCTCCGCACAGTTGAGTAGGGCTGTAAAAGCTGATGAAATCAGCGTAGTAGAGCCCACTCAACCACTGCGTCTTGATCGACAATCCAAAAATAATTGAGAGGCTAGGACTTTTGTCCCAGCCTCTTTTACTCTTATCTCAACGATTCCGTGCATACTCGATTAAATCGTATGGAAGAGTGTTGGCACTTTCTCTTAGGGAGTAGCTTTCTAATTCATTGACATTTTGACGCATGCGACGCGCTTGCTTGGCGGTAATCAGGTATTGCGCTTCGTATTCAAAAATAATCTTACGCTCCAAATAATAGCCTCTCAACATTTCATCGATATTATTTGGTTTTACCCGGTTAATAACCCGCTCCACAAAGGCTCCACTAGTAATAATAGCCGTCTCTCTCAGACGAGATTCTTGCAGGTAAGAGATCAAACTGCTCCGATAAACCCCTTTGAGGTCTTCCAAACTTTCAATGATGATTTCCGTATTGGCCAAATAAAGGGCCGCAATCTGGTCATAATCAATGGCTTCTAACTTTCTATCTTCTCGGTTCCACCAAGTTCGAAAGCCAGAACCTAGTGTTAGGATTTCATGGACCAGCAAACGCAAGATGCGGAAAGAAACCAAGAGGTAGTATGTTAGACGAGACGAAAGGTTGCGATTGACCCGTTGCTCCATATTACGAAGATAGCGTTGGTAGACACGGTAGCCCCGCTCGCGCATCTTTCCTTCTTCGTAGGCTTGTTCCAAGCCGTCACTTTCAATACTCAAAATCAAGAGCTTCAGCTGTTCCCAGTCCTTTTGAATGAGCTTATTTTCTTGGCTTAGAATCAAATTTTCAATCCGACCATGATAGTTATCAATCGCCGCATACAAGGGCCCCTTGTGCTTACTATTCTTTAGGTCTGCTTCTAATTCCATGACGACATCATTTAAAATCGCGATCTGCATCAGGTAGTTATTGGTTTCTTCCTTATCTTCTGATAATTTTGGAAGCACCACTAAGCCAGCAATAAAGCTGACAAGGGTAACTCCTGCCACTAAAAAGAGTAGGACGGGGTATTCTTTTTCGATTTTGGTTGGAATCAAAAGGATCGTCGCAATCGAAACTGTTCCCTTCACACCCGAAAAGGTCAGCAATAAGGCATCTTTCAGATAATTTCTCAATGATTTTTTTAGTCGAACCGTTCGGAACCAATAAAAGAGGTAAACCATGACAAAACGAATTAAAAAGAGCAAGGTAGTCAAAAGAAAGACAGAAAGAACTAAAAGAAGATTGTTGTAAATGGGACTACTTAAGATGGGCTTGGCGATCATTTCTAGTTCCATTCCCAAAATCACAAAGACCGACCCATTTAAGATAAAGTTGACCGTATTCCAGACGGTATGGCTCACAGTATCCACCCGGGCTTCAAGAAGGGTAATGTGCTTAAAGCGACTAGCTTTTAGGATCCCTGACACGACCACAGCGATGATACCAGACACATGGAGTTCTTCTGCTAAGAAAAAAGTCAATAACGGGAGACTCAATTCTAATAACAATTCACTGGCAATATCACTAGCGCGAACACTCAAGAGTAAGGTTTGCAGCCAACGGTTCACAAAGGCCGTCAAGATCCCTACTGCAAATCCTCCTATAATGGAGATTCCTAAGGAAATCCCTGCCTCTCCAAGGGAGAAACTTCCGGTCGCAAGGGCTGCCAAGGCCACTCGAAAGGCAACTAGACCTGAGGCATCATTTAATAACCCTTCTCCTTTTAAGATATTCGAAACCCGCTTTGGAAAGGTAAAGCGCTCAGACAGGGAAGCAAAGGCTACTAAGTCTGTTGGACCTAGAGCTGCCCCTACAGCCATACAGGCTGCTAAAGGAAGGCTCAGCCACAAGGAGTGAGCTGCCCACCCCAAACTAATGGTTGAGATAAAAATCACTGGAAAAATCAAATAAAGAATAATACGCCAGTGCTTTAAGACAGAGGTAATATCTGCTTCTTCCGCCTCTCGAAATAACAGAGGGCCAATGACCAAGGCCAGAAAGAGCTCTGTATCCAGATGAAAATTTTCTTCTGGGACAAAGAGGGCCCAAACGATCCCTAGTAAGATTTGAATCAAAGGCAGAGGAAGGCTCGGCACAAGTTTATTGGTGACATTTGAGACGATCAAGATCATCGAGAAGATCACTGCATAAAGGAGTAATTCCATCTTCCTCCCTCCCTAGCGTCCTTGGCAGCAAGTCTCAAATTGCTGTTTTAACTCCGCAATCTTTTGGTCTGTCTTGGTTACATCCTTGTGCTCAATCTTCTTTTGGCACCGTTCCATCTCAAGCGCAACCAATTTCTTTTTTATTTTGAGCATCTTTTTGGTCATATGGGCTTCATCATAAAAACCGATTGCACGCTCGTGAATGGTTGATTCAACAAAATGGTGTCTCAATCCTTCAATTTTATTTTTTAAATATTCTTTATCCATGACGATAACTTTCTAATTTTTCAATCATGACCAAAAACGGTGGTTGGTTCACTTGATTCAGTGTCCGGTAGATGGTCGCGGTGTAATCTTTTTGAGGGAGCTGACTGACAAAATCTAGCACTGCATCACGCTCGATGTCTCCTCCCTCATGACCATAATAAATCATAATAGCCATTCGACCACCTTTTTCTAGGCGAGCACAGATTTTTTCCATCGCTTCAATAGTGGTAGCTGGAAGAGTAATCACCGATTTATCCGCAGATGGCAGATACCCCAGATTGAAAATAGCTGCTTTGAGGGTCTCCACATATTGGTCCACATGCTGGTGACCATCCAAAATCAACCGGACATGCTGAAGTCCCAACTTTTCCAATCTTTCTTGGGTATTTACAAGGGCCTGTTCTTGAATATCAAAGGCATAGACCTGGCCTGCTAGTTTGGCTAAAAAGGCCGTATCATGTCCATTTCCCATGGTGGCATCTACCACGACATCTTCTTTGGTGATGACTTCTGCTAAAAATTGATGGGCCATTTCAAGCGGTCGTAACATCAGCACTCTCCTTTTCTTCTAGCTTACATCCTTGGGTACTTCCACGACGACGCATTTCAATTTCAATAGCGTTTAGGACTTCCCATTTGTTGAGGCTCCACATAGGGCCAATCAACATATCCCGTGGTGCGTCCCCTGTAATCCGATGGATGACGATATGTTTGGGGATAATCTCCAACTGGTCACAGATGACCTTGACATATTCTTCCTGGCTCATGAGTTGGAGGCGCCCTTCATGATAGTCTCGTTGCATGCGTGTATTGGTCATCAAATGCAAGAGATGCAACTTGATGCCATCAATTTCATTATCGGTCACACAACGGCGAACATTTTCCACCATCATCTCATGTGTTTCCCCTGGAAGGCCATTGATCAAATGAGATACGATCTCAGCCTTAGGCACCTGTTGGCGAATCCGCTTGACTGTTTCAACGTAGAGGTCATAACTATGGGCCCGATTGATTAATTGAGACGTCGCTTCATAAGTCGTCTGAAGCCCCAGCTCAATCGTCACATGCATGCGCTCGGTCAGCTCTGCTAGATAGGCCAAGGTATCATCTGGTAAACAATCCGGACGCGTACCGATGTTGATTCCTACTACTCCTGGTTCATTGATGGCCTGCTCATAACGCTCTCGAATGACGTCCACCTTATCATGGGTATTGGTGAAATTTTGAAAATAGACCAGGTACTTCTTCACATCCGGCCATTTCCGATGCATAAAATCAATCTCTTTGTAAAATTGTTCTCGAATCGGAGCTTCTGGGGCCACAATGGCATCTCCTGAACCTGAGACCGTGCAAAAAGTACAGCCACCATGGGCGACTGTTCCGTCTCGATTGGGACAATCAAAGCCTGCATCAATAGGGACTTTAAAGGTCTTTTCTCCAAATAAGGTTCGATAATAATCATTCAAGGTATTGTAGGATTTCATACCCTTCATTATAGCAAAAAAAGAGTCGAACTCAAAACACGAGTCCAACTCCTAGTTGTTAGTTATTTTTGCTTCCCTGTAAAGCGCCATTGAAACCGCAAGCGATCGTACAAGGGGTACTCAAATTGCAAGACAGCAAGGCCCAAAATCATACTGCCGAGAACGTCTGAAGGATAGTGGACCCCGACATAAATACGGGAGACCACAATGGTCACAATTCCCAGAACCAGCAAGCCTTGAAGACAATAGCGGGCAGTTTTATGTTTTAAATGCTGGTAGATAATAATGATTAAGCTTCCCAAAACAAGGGTAGACGCCAGTGAATGACCACTTGGAAAAGAAAAGCCTTTTTCCTCTACTAGATGAAGAATACTTGGTCTCGGTCTCTGGTAGATATTCTTCAGAAGAAGAACCAAAAGACCGGTCAATACCAGATTGCTCCCCAGAAAGAGGGCTTCGCTGTACCATTTCTTACAGGCAAAGACAGCTAGCAAAAGACCCACCCAGATGACAATGATCTTGGTATCCATGACATGGGTTACCTTGGTAAAGAAGGCTGTCAGTGGTGCAGGCAGATCGCCTCGAATAGTAGATTGAAGAGCGCTATCAAAACCAGTTAATTGTTGCGGGTAGAAACGAATCACATACCCGAGAATGACAAAAATGAGAAGGGCGAAGCTTGCCTTCGCCCAATGTTGTTGTTTATTTTTCATATTTTTTCAAAATCGGTTGCAAAAGAGTGTAGATCAATCCAAATGCGATGGCCCAAATCACTCCTTCGATCAGGTTAAACGGTGCAACCATTGCGGCTAAATAGTGGACAAGCCCTAGTGTTTTCGAAATATCATAGTTCATAAAGCGAGCATACAAAGGGATTGCATAGACATAGTTCACCAATACCATCGTGATACTCAAGCTGATCGTTCCGACAATCGTTGCCAGGACAAATCGGCCATGGGTCCGTTCCTTGTTCCAAATCCATGCAAAAGCAAGGACAAAAACAAGAATTCCAATGATATTGATTGGTAGTCCGATCAAGGTCTCAAGCCCCTTATTATTAAGAGCTAATTTAAGAACAGATCGGATCAAGGTCACCCAAACAGCACTTTTAAAATCCAACAAGACCAAAGCCAACAAAATGGCGATGATACTCAAATCAATTTTGAAGAAATCTATCAAGAAAGAAAATTGATAGAACATCAAAATAAAAGATAATGCGGATAAAACAGCCACTAGGGTCAGTTTACGTGTATTTGTCATAACAGGTTCCTCCAATTTTTTAAAAATTAGAGAAGCTGGAAAGACGTCTACCCCATCATTCTACTCTAAACTATTTAAACAAAGCTTAAACTAGTGAACATTCTAGTCACTTTAGCTGGTCTCCATTGAAAAATACCGCTAGTCAATCATAGCACCTAACGTTTTATTCCTATGCATCAGCTCTAAACAGATCAGAATAGCTGTCAGTCTATTCGTCTCTCGTCTTCTCCCATCCAGACTATACTGTCGGTTGTGGAGTCACACCACATCAGCTTGCGCTCGCGGACTTCTTTTAGAGTATGGAAATGGAGATTTTTCTTTTAAACGATACGACAAGCTGTAGGCATAACTTCTTGTTAAGCAAAGCTTGGCAACAAAGTATAAAAGGAAAAAAACATTTCCTAGTAAAAGTCACCGCCGGTCGGGAATCTCACCCTGCCCTGAAGACTTCTTAATCATAACAAAAAAAACTTGCCAAGGCAAGTTTTTGTAACTTGATAGATTACACCGTTCGTCTTTTAATTTTTCGTTCTTATTTGAGCTTGTCATGCTCATAACGATGGCTCAACTCCAGCCCTTTGAATCCCTGCTGGCGGAGCGCCTCATAAACAATCATGCAGACGGTATTGGAGACATTTAAACTACGAACATGCTCGTCATTCATCGGAATGCGAATAGTCTTCTCCTCGTGCTGGCGCATAAAATCTTCCGGCAATCCTTTGTCCTCGCGTCCAAACAAGAAATAATGGGATTTCCCATCCTGATAAGAAACGTCCGAATAAGTCTGATTTGCAAACTTAGACACCAAGTGCACCTGACCGTCACGCGCTGCTTCCATAAACTCTTCTAAGCTATCATAGAAACGGACATCCAGCTTGTCCCAGTAATCGAGTCCTGCTCGCTTCATCTTGCGATCATCGATCGGAAAAGCCATGGGACGAATAATATGTAAGGGGGAATTGGTTGCCGCACAAGTCCGTGCAATATTGCCCGTATTTTGTGGAATCTGAGGTTGGAACAAGACGATGTGGTTTTGAGCTGCTGACTCTTGGTAGTCTAGTTCTTCAATATTCATACTCGATCTCTTTCTGATAAAAAAATAGCCACACTGCCCGGAGTCAAGCTCAGCAAACAGCGTGGTTACAGCTTCATTAACTTAACTCACAACAGGTTTGAGGTAAATCAACGAAGGTACTTTCTAAGTATAACACTTTTGAAGCTCCTGTCAATAGTTTTTTTAGATTTTTTTAAGAAACTTTACCAAAGTTTTCAATCCCTCCTCGTTCTACTCTTTTGACCATTTTTCCTACTTGTTCTTAGCTTCTCAAAATTCCACCAGAAAATCCTTAAAAAAGATGAATTTTTCTTGAAAATAGAGTATGATAGAAACATACTCTGGAGGTATTCTATGAAAATTATTGTTGTTGGTGGAGGAAAGGTCGGAACGGCCCTTTGTCGTTCTCTCGTTGCTGAAAACCACGATGTTATTTTGATCGAAAAAGACGAATCCGTTCTTAACCATATTACCAAACGGTTTGATATCATTGGAATTTTAGGAAATGGGGCAAACTTCAAGATCTTGGAGCAAGCAGATGTTGAAGACTGCGACATCTTCATTTCCATGACCGAGTACGACGAAGTGAACATGGTCTCTGCTGTTTTGGCTAAAAAAATGGGAGCCAAAGAGACTATCGTTCGGGTGCGGAATCCGGAATATTCCAATTCCTACTTCAAGGAAAAAAATATCTTGGGCTTCTCCCTAGTTGTCAATCCTGAATTGCTGACAGCTCGCTATATTGCCAATATCATTGACTTCCCAAATGCCCTTTCTGTGGAGCATTTTGCCAATGGCCGAGTTGCCTTGATGGAATTTAAAATCAAGCCAGATAGCAATCTCTGCAATATGAGTCTATCCCAATTCCGGAAGAAATACGGAAATGTCATTGTTTGTGCAATCGAGCGTGGCAACGAACTCACCATTCCAAACGGAGACTTTGTCTTGCAACCTCAAGACAAGATTTTCGTAACAGGTAATCGGATCGAGGTCGTTCTCTTCCACAACAATGTTCGCCCTCAGGTCATTAAGAGCATGATGATCATTGGTGCTGGGAAAATTGCCTACTACCTACTCAATATTCTTCAAGATGTGCGTCGCAAGATCGATCTCAAGGTCTTAGAGGTCAATCGCGAACGGGCGGAATTCTTTAGCCAAGAATTTCCTGACCTCTATGTCGTCCATGGAGACGGAACCGCTAAAGACATTCTTTTAGAAGAGAGTGCCAACAACTTCGATGCTGTGGCCACTTTGACAGGAGTCGATGAAGAAAATATCATCACCTCCATGTTCTTGAATTCCGTCGGAGTCAAAAAGAACATTACCAAGGTCAACCGAACCAGTCTGTTGGAGATCATTGGCGATCAGGATATGACCAGTATCGTCACACCAAAGCGCATCGCCGTGGATACCATTATGCACTTTATTCGCGGGCGCTACAATGCACAGTTCTCAAACCTAGAAGCCTTGCACCATGTCGCAAACGGCCGAATTGAAACCTTGCAGTTCCAAATTAAGGAAGACAATAAACTAACCCAATATCCCCTCTCTGAATTGAAATTGAAAAAAGGCGTCTTGATCGCCGCCATTATTCGAGATGGTAAGGCTATTTTCCCTAATGGAGATGACCGTTTAATGGTAGGAGATCGGATTGTCGTGACCACTTTGATTCAAAATGTCACTAAAATCTACGATTTAGTTGAGAGGTAAGTCTGATGAATAGAAGCATGATTCGTTACCTCTTGTCCAAGCTCCTCTTAATCGAGGCAGCTCTCCTGATTGTTCCTTTAGTGGTCGCTGCAATCTATCAGGAACCTGCCAAGGTCTTTGTCTCTATTGGGGCAACCATGGCCATCTTACTTGGGCTGGGGCTACTTGGTAGTTTTCACAAACCAAAGGACTTTCACATTTATGCTAAAGAAGGAGTCCTGATTGTAGCCCTCTGTTGGATCCTCTGGTCCTTCTTTGGCGCCCTTCCCTTTGTCTTTTCGGGACAAATCCCCAACATTATCGACGCCTTCTTTGAAGTCAGCTCTGGCTTTACAACAACAGGAGCAACGATATTAGATGATGTGGGTGTCCTAAGCCACTCTCTTCTCTTTTGGCGCAGTTTCACCCACTTGATTGGTGGGATGGGAGTATTGGTCTTTGCCCTTGCCATTATGGACAATAACAAGAACAGCCACCTCGAAGTCATGAAGGCGGAAGTTCCTGGTCCAGTTTTTGGGAAGGTCGTTTCCAAATTAAAAAACACAGCTCAAATTCTCTACTTCTTGTACTTGGGCTTGTTCTTCCTCTTTGTGGTTCTTTATTTCCTTGCCGGCATGCCCCTTTATGATAGTTTTGTCATCGCCATGGGGACGGCTGGCACTGGGGGCTTTACCGTTTTTAACGACGGAATTTCCCACTACAATAGTAGTTTGATCACCTATTTGGTCAGTATCGGGGTTTTAGTCTTCGGGGTTAACTTTAACCTCTACTACTTCCTCATGATTCGAAAATTCAAGGCCTTCTTTAAAGACGAGGAATTGCGGACCTATATTACGATCGTCCTCGTGTCCAGTGTATTGATCGCTTACAATGTCCTTCATCTCTATGCCAATGTCGCTAAGAGTTTTGAGATTTCCTTCTTCCAAGTTTCCAATATCATCACCACTACCGGTTTTGGTTATGGAACGACAGAAAAATGGCCTCTCTTTTCTCAGTTCATCCTCTTGATGCTGATGGTGGTCGGTGGGTCTGCTGGCTCGACCGCTGGGGGGCTAAAAGTCATTCGGTGCTTGACCTTATGGCGAATCGCAAAAAATCAGGTTCTTTCGACCTTGTCTCCAAATCGAGTTTTGACCTTGCATGTCAACGATACGGTATTGGATAAAGATACCCAGCATCAGATCCTCAAGTACTTTACAATATACAGTTTTATTACGATCGGCTTACTCTTTGTAGTGAGTCTAGACAATAATAGCTTCATGACGGTTGTCAGTGCTGTCTTTAGTTGTTTCAACAATATTGGACCTATGATTGGTACGGGTCAAACCTTCTCCATCTTTAGTCCGATTTCAAAACTGTTACTTTCCTTAGCCATGATTGCCGGACGGCTTGAAATCTATCCAATGATTCTGCTCTTCCTTCCTAAAACATGGTCTAAACGCTGATAAAACGAGAGTGTTATAAAAAAATGAGGCTGGGACAAAAGTCCTAGCCTCTTAATTGTTTTTGGATTTTCGAGCAAGACGCAGTGGTTGAGTGGGCTCTACTACGCTGATTTCATCAGCTTTTACAGCCCTACTCAACTGTGCGGAGGTGGGACAACGAAATCGAATTCTAACGAATTACCGATTTCTGTCCCACTCTCATTTCTGTTTATTTGTGATCGTCCTATTTTGATTCTTCATTTCGTCTCAGACTAAAGTGGTCTGGCAGAGGGTCTGGTCCCGCTTGGGTACCCGGATGGCATCGCAAGATTCTCGCAACCCCCATCAAAACACCTTTCACACCAAAGCGTTCAATCGCTTGGATCATATAATTGGAACAGGTCGGTTGAAAGCGACAAGAAGGTGGAAATATGGGAGAGATCCATTTTTGATAGCCTCTGACCATAGCAATCAGGATTTTTTTCATGATTTTTTAGATTTAGTCACTGCTAGATTGTGCAACTGGCTAACTTCTTTTTTGTTCAAGCGACGGTATTCACCCGGACGAAGTCCTGAGACATCTAGGTTTCCAAACTGGGTTCGGGAGAGTTTGTCCACTAAAAGTCCTACAGCTTCAAACATCTTTTTGACCTGGTGGTTGCGCCCTTCATGAATGGTCAACTGAACCACTGAACGGTTCTTTTCAACATCCACTTTTAAGATCTCGTAAGTCGCTGGCTTGGTTTTCTTGCCATCAATGGTCACCCCTCGTGTTAAGGGACGCAAATTTTCCTTATTGGCAATCCCTTTGACACGCGCCACATAGACCTTATCAATCTCATTACGTGGGTGAATCATCTCATCTGTAAAATCACCATCATTGGTCAAAATCAAGACACCAGATGTATCCCAGTCCAAACGTCCCACTGGGTAGATACGCTCTGGCACTTGAGATAAAAGGTCAACGACTGTTGTCCGCCCTTTATCATCAGATACACTAGAGATGACGCCACGTGGCTTATTTAAAAGATAGTAGACCTTTTCTTCGTTGTAGATTGGAGTGCCTTCTACTTCAACCTGATCACCGGTCTTAATAATAGTCGCTAATTCACGCACAACTTGGCCATTTACTGTAACCAAGCCTTGCTTGATCAGTTCTTCGGCCTTGCGACGACTAGCCACGCCTGCATGGGCAATATATTTGTTAATTCTCATCTAGTTCCTCTGTTCTCTCTGAAAATAATTGACCTTCCTCTGGATCAATGTCCACTTCCTCAACCTTTGGTAATTCCTCCAAATGATTGATTCCCATATAATCCAAAAAATACTCCGTCGTGACATACAAATTGGGACGCCCGAGGACTTCTTTTTTCCCATCCTCTCGGATCAGATCAAATGACAGTAGTTTGGTAATGGCACCGCTGGAATTGACACCCCGAATATCATCGACCTCCACACGGGTGATTGGTTGCTTATAAGCAATGATTGATAAGGTTTCGAGGGCAGCCCGAGACAAACTTTGATTCATGGGCGTTCTAGAATAGTCTCGTAAAACTGAAGCGTAGTCTGCCTTTGTCACCAATTTATAACGGGAAGCTGTCTCCATCAAACACAGACTGGTATCTGTGTCCTCCTGGTATTTTTTGCTTAATTTTTCTAAACTTTGCACCACACCTGTCGGAGGTAAAGAGAGAAGGTCTGCGATTTGTCTGGCAGTAATTCCTTCTTCACCTGCTACAAATAAGAGTGCTTCAATTTCAGCTAATTTGCTCATGTTCAATCCTATTTAAGTAAATTTCTCCAAAAGCCCTATCCTGGATCACCGTTACTTCTTGAATCTTGATCAATTCAAGGGTTGCAAGAAATAGAGTAATGACCTCTTGGAGATCCGTTGCTTCTAGAAACAAGTCCTGCAAGAGAACTTGTGAGCGATCGTGGAATCGGTGACGCAGCTGGTCCATCAGATCCTCAATCTTGTATTCATCCTTTACAATGGTCGTATGGTTCTGACGGAATTCTTCTTTTTTCTTGGTCAATAGTTTTGAGAAAGCCAAGAAAAGATCCACCGTTGTACGATCGTGAAGCAATTCCGTATCGTCGTAGACCAATTCCATCTTGGGTTTTGAATAATAAAGGGCGCGCTCCTCGTGCTGTGAGGCCATCAACTCTCCTAATTGCTTGTAAGTACGGTACTCTTCCAATTGAGAAAGGAGGTCCTGCTCGAGATCCTCTGCTTCATCCATCTCCTCTGCAACCTTAGGAAGAAGTCTTCGACTCTTGATCAAGGTTAGTTGACTAGCCATCAGCATGTATTCCCCTGCTACCTCTAGTTTCATAGCCTGGAGAGTCGCCAGATAAGCCAGATACTGTTCGATCACCTCAATCAAGGGGACCTCATAAATATCCATCTGGTATTTAGAGACCAAGTGGAGCAAGAGGTCCAAAGGCCCTTCAAAATCTTTAATTTTAATATCCATTATTTATATTTTTCTAATGTCACCATGGTTTTTAGGCCCAATTCACGCGCAATACTAAAGAGATCCACACCGAGTTCACGTTGTTTCAAAATATATTGCTCACGAATCGATTGCGCCGAAAGGTCTTGATTCCCTTTTTCGATCAAGAAGGCTTCTAATTGTCGAAATCCCCACTGACGGGAGTAGCATTTTCCTTTATTATCAAAGAGATAAATACCATCTAGGAAGAGTTGCAATTCATCCAGTAACGGCTCTGGAACCTTTAAAACCCGTTTTTGGCCATCTTTGCCCACTCGAATGACGTGAAAGTCCAGCTGAATATCTTCGACCTTGACTTGGAGGATCTCACTTGGCAACAAGCCCATCTCCAGAATCAACAAGGCCATCAAGCGTCCCTGAGGGTTGGTTGATTCTTCCCAAAAATGGGTCAAATCCAACAATTCCCGATCATGGGTCTTGGCCGGTTGAATTTTAGGCAATACCAAACGATGGTATTCAGAAATAAAGCGTTCTTGATACAAATAATATAAAAATTGGTTGACGGCAGATAATTTTCGTTTTTGAACCGCCGGTTTAAAATCTTTAATCGAAGCTTGGTAAATTCTCAAATTTGTCGGTGTCACTTTTCCATGGATCGACTCAATAAACTGGTCCAAATCATAGAAATAGGCTGACTGAGAATTTTCACTTAGTTCTTTTTGATCAATAAAACTTGCAATAAATTCTTTCATTTTGGAATCATCTCGTATTCATTTGAAAAATCATGCATTAGCGAATTGATGGCTTTAAGAATCGATTTCCGTGTAATAATCCCTTGGAAATACCCTTCTTCATCCACCACTGATAAGAAGGAGTCATCCACCAACTTGTGAAGGACTTCTGTCAAATTGAAGTCTAAGCCGATGACCCCGACCCCTTTTTTTGCAACGTCTACGATATCCATCGAAGCAAAAGTCTCCTCAGGAATCTCGTGTTTCAATTGATAAGATAGAATATCCGTTAGGGAGATCGTCCCCACAAACTTGCGTTCATCCGTCACTACCGGAATACGACTATAGCTAATCTGGCTCAACAGCAAGACTGCATGGTCTACATTGTGGTTATCAATCAAGACCGCTAAATTTTTGGCTGGAGTTAAGAACGTCTCTTCCTGCGCCAGCAAGAAACGTTCAAATTCCTTTGCTATCATCTGCTAAACTCCTTTGTCAATTCAGGATACAACTCATGATCTCGCGTATAATACTCTACCTTGAAGTTCGAATCAGTTATCTCTATCTTAGCATACAAACACTCTCGAATCAGACCGCGTGGCTGACTGATCGATCCAGGATTCACAAAGAGGGTTCTTCCTTCCTTCCAAGCATCTGGGATATGAAGGTGGCCGTAAAGACAGATATCTGCTTCCTCCTCTTGAGCCCACAGATCCAATTTTTGAAAACTAAAATTGATCTGGAAGAGATGCCCATGGGTCTGGATGATTCGTGTTGGCCCTAGTTGGGTCACCAAGCGTTCTGGATAGCCATCATAAAAATCCATGTTTCCTTGGACAACGTGAATCCCTTCCCAGACAGGATCATCACTTTTTAGTTCAGAATCCCCATTGTGAAAGATTCCATCGACCTTGCCTAGATATTTTTCTTTAATTGCTTCAACAATGGAGCGGTCTCCATGCGAGTCACTCATCACGATGATTGTTTGCTTTGCCATGATGGAAATACCTCCAATAACTTTTTAACAGCTAAAGCACGATGCGATTGTGTATTTTTTTCTTCAAGTGTTAATTCAGCGGCAGCACGGCCCGTTTCCCCAACTAAGAAGAGTGGATCATAGCCAAACCCATTTTCTCCTTTAGGCTCAAAATTAATATACCCTGGCCAATCAGCTTCCACCACTAGGCTTTCCTTGCCTGGTCTTGCAACCACCAAGGTCGTATGGAACTGGGCTGAACGGTCTTTCAAGTCAAAAACCATAGCCAATTCGTGCAACAATTTCGCATTATTCTCTGCATCTGTCGCACCAACTCCCGCAAAGCGAGCGGACCAAACTCCTGGTAAGCCTCCCAAGATATCTACCTTCAAACCTGAATCATCCGCTAAGACTGTTTTCCCAGTTAGCTCTGCGATGGTTTCAGCTTTTAGGCGGGCATTCTCCTCAAAGGTCATCCCTGTTTCTTCGACTTCTGGAAGCTCTGGATACTGATTGAGGTTTTCCACTTCAAAGCCTAGCTTTTCAAACATATTGCGGAATTCTTTGGTTTTTCCCTCATTTCGAGTCGCAATGAGAATCGTATCTTTGACCTTGTCTTGACCCAAGAAGGCTTCCAAATCCAGCCCATCACTTGGCAAATGCAAATAGAGCAATTTCCCTTTTTCAACCAAGAGCAAGGCTCCTTGACGCTGTACGATCTCAAAAGCTCTTCCCTTGACTTCATTCAAGATTTCAGTCAAAAAGGTTAGGAAACGAAAGGCTGAACCATAGCGCATCACCGATAGATTAAGCGGAAATCCTTCAGGATCCTTGGCAAAGAGAAGTTCCAGCTGGTCTAACAGAGTGGAAGCTTCCGCAGGAACTTGACTAAATTGATTGTAGTCTGCATCTTCTCCCCATTGGGCAATATACCAATCTTGGGAATCTTTGTATTCAAATAGTTTGTCACTCATAAATTTACATGCTCCACATTCACTGAACGTTCTAGCCATTTTTCGGCAATCGCTGCAAAGCTATTGGCATTTGCAGTGGTATAAAAGCGGTGGGTCTGCTCTAAGAGTTCGCGGCTCTTATTGAGCTCAAAATAGTTTAATAAGACGGAAATATCCCGAACACACTCCGCTCCACTATCAATCAATTTGACATCCGGTCCCATCACATTTTGAATAATCGGTTTTAACAGGGGATAATGGGTACATCCCAAGACCAAGGTATCAACCTTTCCAACTAGTGGTTTTAGGGTTTCGTAAACCACCTTTTTGGTCACACTGGATGCCAACTCGTTGGATTCCACTAAAGGAACAAACTTGGGACAAGCTAAACTGGTGACTTTCATATCTGGTGCCAGACTTTGAATCTTCTCTTTATAAATTCCAGAAGAAACTGTCATCGGTGTCCCAATGACCCCAATTTTTTGATGGGTCGTTGATTTAATGGCTGCAGAAGCTCCGGGCAAGATCACTCCCAAAACAGGAATATCAAGTTTTTCCTTTACTTCTTCCCAAACCACTGCCGTCGCTGTATTACAAGCTAAAACAATCATCTTGACATTTTTGGTCAGAAGGAAGTTCACCATCTGCCAAGTATACTCGCGAATTTGGTCTGCTGGTCTAGGACCATAAGGTGCACGTGCTGAATCTCCAATATAGACGACATCTTCGTGAGGAAGCTGACGGAGCAATTCGCGGACAACAGTCAAGCCCCCTACTCCAGAATCTAAAAAACCAATCGGTCGGTTATCCATATCTCTTCCTTCCAAAAGGAGGGACTAAGAAATTCCTCCAAGCCCCTCTCATTTATTATCGTGAGATTGCCCCACTCTTATTTTTTCTTGTTTTTCGCCATTGCTGATTTTTGTTGGGTCACAATTTGGCGATAGACTTGTTGAACTTTTGCTTCGCTTGGACGTTGGCCACTCGCACCTAAAAGTGTGCGGACTGCTTCAACATTCAAACGTGGATTTGATGCAAATTCTTTTTCAAATTGACGACGAAGCAAGAACATTCCTGCAACCATCCCACCAAAGAAAGCCAAAATAATCAACAAAATTCCTAAAAAGAGATTCATACAATTTTCTCCGATCCATTATTTTTACATAACTATCATTATATCAGACAATCGCTTATTTTTCAATGTCAAAGCCGTAGAGTGTCGCAAGATAATCTTCTGGTTTTTCTGCTCGACGAATCAAACGGGCCTGCCCATCTTCTTGAAGCAAAACTTCTGCAGAACGCAATTTGGCATTGTACTGATACCCCATTGAAAATCCATGGGCTCCGGTATCATGGATCACGAGCAAATCTCCAATCTCCGTCACTGGTAATTCACGTTGTTTAGCAAATTTATCGTTATTTTCACAGAGACTTCCCACAACATCGACCACTTCAGTCGGTCCATCTGGACGATCCATATTGGTAATATGGTGATAAGCACCGTACATAGCCGGTCTAAGAAGGTTCACAGCTGAAGCATCGACACCCACATAGGCCCGGTAGGTTTTCTTTTTATGCGTCACTCTGGTTACCAAAAGACCGTGTGAAGCTAGCATAAAGCGACCAAGTTCGGTATAGATTTTCACATGGCCAAGTCCTGCCGGTTTGAGAATCTCATCAAAAACGCGGTGCACGCCTTCCCCAATAATGGCAATATCATTTGGTTCTTGCTCTGGCTTGTAATTGACCCCAACTCCACCAGAGAGGTTGATGAAGCCCAAATGGACACCTGTTTTCTCGACGACTTCCACTGCCAATTCAAAAAGTTGACGCGCTAGCTCTGGATAGTAATCGTTGGATACTGTATTAGAAGCTAACAAGGCGTGAATGCCAAACTCTTCCACACCCAGTTCTTTCAACTCGATAAAGGCTTGAATCAATTGCTCCTTGGTCATTCCAAACTTGGCTTCTTCCGGATTGTCCATAATATCGGTTCCCAGTTCAAAGACTCCACCAGGATTATAGCGACATGAAATAACCTTGGGGATGCTGGTCACAGATTTCAAGAAAGCAATGTCTTCATAGGCATCCAGATTGATGGTTGCCCCTAATTCACGAGCATAGACAAATTCATCGGCTGGCGTGTTGTTAGAAGAAAACATGATCTCTTTTCCACTAAAACCAAGTTTATCTGCCATTAACAATTCGACGTAGCTGGCAGTGTCAACTCCACAGCCCTCTTCTTGCAAAATTTTTAGGATCGATGGGTTCGGAGTCGCCTTAATGGCAAAGTATTCTTTAAAACCTTCATTCCAAGCAAAAGCTTGATGGAGGGCACGAGCCGTTTCACGAATTCCTGCTTCATCATAGAGATGGAAAGGGGTCGGAAATTCTTGGGTCAAGCTTTCTAATTGTTCACGGGTTACAAAAGGTGTTTTCATAAGCGCTCATTTCTATTCTTTAGTCACTATTAGTATAGCACAAGTCGAAAGACAAAAAAAGCCGAGGCAACTGCCCCAGCTCAATTTCTCTTTGATTAGTCGTTTCTTCCGAAGATACGAAGAAGGCTGATAAAGAGGTTGATAAAATCAAGATAAAGTTCCAAAGCCATCGCTACTGCCCAACCTGTAGCAGGTTGACCATTTGTTTGATCATAGACATAGCGAATCTTTTGGTTATCCCAAGCTGTCAATCCTGCAAAGAGGAAGACAGAGATAATACTCAAGATATAGTCCATTCCAGAACTTCTCAAGAACATGTTCACAACAGAAGCGATAATCACACCGATCAAGACTCCCATCAAGGCACGTCCCATACCTGAAAGGTCTTTTTTCACGACGCGTCCGATAGCTCCCATGACAATAAACATCAAGGCACTGACCAAGAAAGCCTTATAGACAGTCGCTTGCATGTAGCGAGCAATGATAAAGCTCAAGGTAAAGCCATTCAAAGCTGAGTAGATCAAGAAGATCGGAAGAGCAGACGGGCTATTTTTAACAGCCTTCCCACTTGCAACAAAGACCAAGATCAATTCTACAACCACTGCTGCATAGTAAACCATTGGTGCTGTTGTCAAGATTTGAACGAAGAAATCTTGAAAGACTGTCATCATAAGACCAGACACAAGGGCTGAAATCCCTACACCGATCCCCACTAATGAGTAGATTTTGTTATAAAAAGCATTCAATCCACTTTGTTCTTGGATTACTGAATCATTATACATATAAACAAGTTCCTTTCAAATTTGTTTACTACGATTTTAACATTTTTCGATGAAAAAATCTCTTTTTGGCCATCTTTTTACGCCAAGGTTCTGAAGCTTCCTTAACAGCCCAGTATTTATCCACCATCGTCACCACAAAAGATTCTTTGTAGCGAGGCGGGGCAAGAGTAGCTCCCCACATGTGTTTAATAATAATGTCTTCTTCCTTGGCATTGAGATCTGTGATCTTTCGCGCATTTCTTACGGCAATGCGGGGATGGATCCAGGCGTGACTCTTGGTAAACTTGGTCTCGCGCCAATCATAGTAAAAGAGGTCATGCAAGAGGCCACCCCGAGCCGTACTTTTGGCATCCCAACCAAATTTTTTAGCCAGTTTATAACTGGTATAGCTAACATGAATGGAATGTTCCAAACGATTGGAATGAATATGGTGGGGAATGTCGGCTAATTTTTGAACCTTAGGATGCTGGATCAGATGGCCTACATAGGTCATGTATTCTTTGTCACGATGATATTGCATAAGATAACCACCTTTCGTTGATAAGCTCTCCCAATAAGATCTCCATCAACTTCTTCTTACAGGTTAAGTATACTTCTTTTTCTCAAAATTTCCTTAAAGAAAACATCAAAATTCCTGCTGCCACTGCAACATTTAAACTCTCTGCCCGACCTGGCATGGGAATATGAACCAGCTGGTCTGCTTGTGCCGCCATTTCCTGGCTGATGCCATTTCCTTCATTGCCCATCACCAGGATAAACTGATCGGTCTGAGAAAGCTGACGGTAGTCAATGGAAGCTTCTGAAAGCGTCGTTGCGAGAACTGCTAGATGAGATTGCGCAGCTCGCTCCAATAGTTCTTCTCGATCCAGTTTCCAGATAGGAATATGGAAATGACTGCCCTGCATGGATCGAAGGGTCTTGAGACTGTATAGATCAGCGGAGGCTTTCGATAGCATGACACCATCAAAGCCTGCTGCATCTGCTGTTCGAATCATAGTCCCAACATTGCCAGGATCCTGTACATCCTCCAAATAGAGGAAGCGCCCTTGTAGCTGATCCGGAAGCTCTGGCTGCTCTAGAAGAATCTCTGCGACAATCCCTTGAGGAGTCTTCGAATCTGCCAAGAGGCTTAAAATCTCCGGAGTCACGATAGTGACTTTTTGGATGTCCTCCACCCGGTCTAAATAGGCTTCTAAAACAAAGACCTGCCGAATCTTCGCATGATTTTCTACTGCCTCTTCAAACAGATGCCAGCCTTCAATGAGATAAGAATCTGTCCGGTATTTTTTTTGATGTAATTTTTTAGCATTTTTGATTACATTATTGGATTTAGACGTTATAATATTCATAGAACTATTATAGCACAAAGAAAAAGAAGAAATCATGCCTCAGATAGATTTCTTCGAGTCAAGGAGGTCGCACATGCAAAAGGTAAAAATGATTGCCCAAGGACGGGTTCAAGGGGTTGGCTTTCGCTGGGGAGTGTACAGTCTTGCTTTAGAGATTGGTGGGATTACTGGCCGTGTCTGGAATAATGACGACGGAACGGTTGGCATTCTGGCCCAGGCAGAGTCTAGTAGCCAAATGGCCAAATTCATCCAAGAAATTCGTAAAGGTCCTACACCTTTTGCACATGTGACTTATTTAGATGTTACGCTCGCAAACTTTGAAAACTATACAGACTTCAAAATTGCAAATTAAGACTAGAGAACTATTGTGTATTTTCAAAAAAAACAGTAGAATAGAAAGGTAACATTTTAAAAAAGAAGGAACTATTTGTGAAAAAAAATAAACTTGCATTACTTGCATCGATGGGACTAGCTTCGCTTGTCTTCTTGTCAGGATGCGTGAGTGTCGATCGGAAAACTGGAAATCCGACTGGATTGATCTGGAATCTTCTTGGCCGTCCGATGGGCGAAGCCATCAAATTCTTTGCCAACAACCTTGGCTTGGGCTTTGGGATCGGGATTATTATCGTCACCTTGATCGTGCGGTTAATCATCTTGCCACTTGGTTTGTACCAATCATGGAAGGCAACCTACCAATCTGAAAAGATGAACTACTTAAAACCTATCCTTGGGCCAATCCAAGAGCGCATGAAGAATGCTAGCACACAAGAAGAAAAGCTATTGGCGCAACAGGAGTTAATGGCCGCTCAACGTGAAAATGGTGTTAGCATGTTTGGTGGAGTTGGGTGTTTACCACTCTTGATCCAAATGCCATTCTTCTCAGCTCTCTTCTTTGCAGCTCAACACACCAAAGGGGTAGCAGATAGTAGCTTCCTTGGCATTGCTCTTGGAAAACCAAGCTTGCTCTTGACGGCTATCGTTGCGGTTCTTTACTATATCCAAAGTATGCTCTCTCTTCATGGAATTGAAGATGAAACCCAAAAGGAAAGCATGCGCAAAGCATCACTGATGAGTCCGATTATGATCGGTGTCTTCTCATTGATCTCTTCAGCCGGAGTGACTCTTTACTGGGTAGTCGGTGGGGTGATCCAAATTATCCAACAATTTGTCATCAACTACTTGATTCGTCCAAATCTTCGCAAACGGGTCGCTGAGGAATACAAAAACAATCCTCCAAAAGCGACTAGTCACCGCGTGAAAAAAGATGTCACACCCACTGCAACGACACAAATCCAACACAAACCAAAAAACAACCGCAATGCAGGAAAACAACGTAACAGAAAGTAGTACAAACTACTAAATTCTAGCGAAATAAAGCAGCACTTGAACCTAAGATTCAAGTGCTTTTTTGATTGTCAACGAAGAATTTTCACCCTCACAAGGGAATTAAGAGCACAAAAAAACAGGCCCTCTAGGAGAGCCTGCTTTTATATTTACGCTGTTTTTTCTACATTCAAAATTTTCACTTGGTAGCTTCCAGCTGGTGTTTCAACAGTGACAACGTCACCTGTCTTCTTACCAATCAAAGCATGACCGATTGGGCTTTCGTTAGAGATCTTTCCTGCGAAGGCATCTGCCCCTGCTGAACCGACGATGCTGTATACTTCTTCATCTGTTTCGCCAACTTCTTGAACTGTAACGGTTTTTCCGATCGCTACTTCGTCTACTGCAACAGCGTCACTATCGACGATTTCCGCATAACGGATTTTTGTTTCCAAGCTAGAGATTTGACCTTCCACAAAAGCTTGTTCATCTTTTGCTGCTTCGTACTCAGAGTTTTCTGAGAGGTCACCATACGAACGAGCGATCTTAATCCGTTCCACCACTTCAGGTCGACGGACCAATTTCAATTCTTCTAATTCTTGTTCCAATTTTTCTTTTTCTGCTAGGGTCATTGGGTATGTTTTTTCTGCCATTATTCTTCTCTTTCTATTATTTGAATGAAAAAGCTGTGGACGCGCCACATGCTTTTTCTAGTTTGAACTTGCTTGTGTCAATTTACTATTGACGTGTTCTTCAACATTTTTATTGTGTTCTTCGTATGTCTTAGCGAAGAAAACTTCACCATTTTCGACATTTGCGACAAAATACAAGTAATCGGTCTTACTTGGGTTCACCGCCGCTTCGATCGCTGATACTCCAGGGTTATCCACTGGGCCAGGCATCAAGCCGGTATTCTTATAAATATTATAAGGTGAATCCAGCTCTGTATTGATCGTTGCATCTTCTTTTAAGGTCGTCTTTTGACCAAGTTTCCCTTCTGCATAAAGAATTGCAATATTACTTTGCAAAGGCATGTCTTGGTTCAAACGGTTATAGAAGACACTCGCGATATCTTTGCGGTCCTGATCCGTCGCCCCTTCTTTTTCAACCAAGGAAGCAAGAGTCAATACTTCGTTTACATTGATGTTCTTGCTCTCAAGTGTTTCATAGTATGGGCTTAAGTTTTGATCCATTGCCGCAAGCATCTGATCGATCATTTCTTTCACTGTGGTATCTTTCCCATAGTTATAAGTTGCTGGGAAGAGATAACCTTCTAAACGGTAACGAACACCAGAATCCTTACTTGGCAGATTCGCCAAGAGCTTAGGATATTTGGCCACCATCTTCTCAATAAAGGCATCGTCTTGGACAGCCTTCAAGAAATCTTCTTTCTTAAATGGAGTCTTGCCTGCCTTCTTAGTGGAGACATCGGTGGTGATAGCCGTCGCAATCTGATCGATCGTATAGCCTTCTGGAATCGTGACCTTTCCAAGAACTGGAGCCTGAGGAGTTTTGGTTCCCTCTTCTTGCAGTTTTTGGATGATGGTTTCTAGATCCATGCTCTTTTGCAAATTGAAATAACCGGATTTGAAATTGCTATAGTTCTTGAACTTGGTATAGTAGTTAAAGAACTGACCATTTTTCACGAGTCCTTTTTTCTCAAGGATCGCGCCAATCTCACGATTACTTGAACCTGCTGGAATCTCAACCGTTACGAATTCTGTTGCATTTTTATCCATCGGCTTGACAGCTGAATGGATATAGGTCACAGCAAAGATCCCTGTAGCCACGATCACAATCAGCAAAAGGCTGACCACTGTCCGCACAATTCGTTTAGCGATTTTATTTTGTTTCTTTTGTTTTTGTTGGCGCTGGTTACGAGAAGAGCGCGATAAGCTTTCCTCTACCGGTTCCTGACTTGGTTCTTTTTTAGCAGGCTTTGTAAGCTCACTCTTTTCTTCCACAGCAGGAGTCGCCTTTACCGGCTCCACTGGTTCTTCTTTGGGAGCCAACGCAGATTCTTCTACTTTTGGAGGTGGTGTTGCTTCTTCCTCCTCTTTCAGTGAAGAAGGGGTTTCAATGCTTCGATCAGGTAGATCATACTCTTTTTCGATCTTTAGAAGTTGCTCATTGGCCTCTTCTAAGTCTCTGAGGATCTGCTCTTTGAAGCTTAATAACTTCTCACTGTCTTGTGATTTATCAGTCAAATAATTGACCTCCCTCATCATAATCCTTAATATTATATCTTAAAAGATTTAGAAAAGCAATACAAATCACCCTTCTTCTTCAAAATACCTATTTAATCAAGGTTTTCGTTTTCCCAGACCAGATTGTACCAAACTTCACCCGCATATTGGGATTCTGAAAGACCTTCATTAGTAAATCCTTGCTTTTCGTAATAAGGAATCAAATAATCATGACAGGTCAAATTGATCCCTTGACGGCCATCCTTAATCGCAATCTCTTTCATTGCCTCAAGCAAGAGGGTTCCAACCCCTAGCCCTCGGGCTTCTTTAGCAATGGATAGACTCGTAATGGAAATATAGCCCTGTTCTAACTGACTTAGATCTTCAACCTCTGAAAAAGAGGAATCGATCAAATAGCGCTCCGGTCTAACAGGGCCTTCTAAATAGCCTAAAATCTGACCCTGGCACTCTGCTACAAGAAATGTCGTTTGAATCTTTTCGATGTGATCTTTTAAAATCTCACGCGCAATCGCTTCTTCTTCTGAGAAATTCTCAAGCTCAATACGCTCGATGGCATCCAAATCCTGCAGCTCTGCCTGTCTAATGTGAATCTTTTCTTTCATCATTTACCCCTTCTATCGTTCCCAAACCATATGGACACCTCGATCAGACTCAGCTTCATCTCGAAATCCTTGCTGGGAAAAATAAGATAGTAAGTCTTCTGGGCAATCGATCCAAATGGCTTCCTTTTCCTTTTGAACAGCTAGATCCTTTAAAGCAGCGATCAAAATCGAACCATATCCCTGAGCTTGAAAGGCTGGTCTAACTGCCAATCGCAATACGATGAGGTCCCCCTTTACATGCTGATCTTCTGTCGCTAACAAGTAAGCCACAGCATCCCCCGCCTGCTCTGCAAGCAAAGAAATGGCTTCCTTCGAACCTAGCGCTTCCTCAAGAGTGGCCCTGTGCTCCTTTCCTTCATTGCCATGAAGTTCTTCTTCTAGTAACAGCAGCTGTTCTTGATCAGCTGGGGTGATTGATCGAATCATCATCCTGCTTTCCTCATCTCATACTCCTTCATTGGACAGATAAATTTGAGTCTGGAATCAATCGATTCCAGACTCAATCATCTCTTATTGTACACTATGTGTCAAACTAGATAATAAACGCTCAAATGAGTATTCATAGGTTTGAATATCTCCTGCTCCCATAAAGACATAGACTGCATTATCATGGTCAAGAAGAGGAGAAACATTCTCAGCTGTAATAATCGCTGAGCGTTTGACAATTTTTGCTTCCAAATCTTCAACTTTCACATCGCCGTGATCGACTTCCCGTGCAGAACCATAGATCTGTGCCAAGTAAACAGCATCTGCTTGATTCAACGCTTCAGCAAATTCATCCAACAAGGCAATGGTCCGTGTAAAGGTATGTGGTTGGAAAATGGCCACAATCTCTTTACTTGGGTATTTTTGACGGGCCGCATCCAAGGTTGCAATAATTTCCGTTGGATGGTGCGCAAAGTCATCGATGATCACTGTTCCATTGACTACTTTTTCAGTAAAGCGACGTTTCACTCCAGCAAAGGTCTTCAAATGCTCGCGGACTAAATCTAAATCAAATCCTGCAATGTAAAGCAAACCAATGACTGCTGTAGCATTCATGATGTTGTGACGACCAAATGTTGGGATATGGAATTGCCCCAAATCTTCTCCACGGAAATGAACGTTGAAGGTTGAACCTGTCGTTGAGCGAAGCAAGTTGCTTGCCACAAAATCGTTCGTCTCCTTATCAAAACCATAGTAATAAATTGGTGCTGATGAGGTAATCCGACGCAATTCTTTGTCTTCTCCGTAGATGAAGAGGCCCTTACTGATTTGTTTGGCATAATCGTTAAAAGCATTAAAGACATCTTCCAAGCTCGTGAAATAGTCTGGATGGTCGAAGTCAATATTGGTGATGATGCTGTATTCAGGATGGTAAGGCATAAAGTGGCGTTCATACTCATCTGATTCAAAGACAAAGTATTTGGCTGCTGCAGAGCCACGACCTGTCCCGTCACCAATCAAATAACTGGTGTCAGTGATATTTGATAAGACGTGAGAAAGCATCCCTGTTGTCGAGGTTTTTCCGTGTGCTCCGGCAACCCCCATGCTGACGAAGTCACGCATAAATTCACCAAGGAATTCATGGTAGCGTTTATAAGTTAGGCCATGCTCATCTGCATAAGCAATTTCCACATTGTTATCTGGACGGAAAGCATTCCCGGCAATGAGGATCTTGTCGCCTTCCAAATTTTTCACATCAAATGGATAAATTTGAATTCCTACTTGTTCCAAGCCACGTTGCGTAAAGTAATACTTCTCAACATCTGACCCTTGAACCGTATGTCCCATTTGGTGAAGCATGAGGGCTAAAGCACTCATCCCTGCTCCTTTAATTCCAATAAAATGGTATGTATTAGACATGTTTTCTCCTTATTCTTGATCTAGATGGGTTAAATCCAATTCTTGTTTGATTGGCTGTGGTTTCAACTTGTGCTGATCTTTATTGTATATTTGGCTAGTCTTTAAGAAATCATAATTGTTTTTCTTTTCAGTCGGTTCTGCCACTTCTGGTTCTCCTGCAGATTCGAACTCTGCAAGGATCAACTGATCTTGTCGTAATCGTTTGCTATATTTCAATAATTCACCCGGATTTTCCTTTTGGAAGGGAGCCGTTGGCTGACCAGGTTTTCGTTCAGAAATAAATGGTTTTTTCCGTTTACTTGTAGTAGCTGCTGGATCCGTTGTCAGATAGGGAGCTGTGCGTTTCTTTTTCAGATCTTCACGAGCGCGCTCTCTCGCTTTCTCTGCATAACGATTGGCTGGGCTTTTTTTATCAATCGGCTCTTTAAAATCAGGTTTTCTTACTGGCCGTCTTTTCGGTAGGGGCTCTTCTAATGGTTGGTGGTAAGGATGCTTAGGTTTGGTATTTTCAGCAATCGGTTGCCATTCCAAATAATTTTTATCCACATAGTCGCCTGTAATGTTACTAATCAAGTCTGTTTCATCATACAGGTTCATGTGGGGCATCTCTGTTAACATCAACTCATTATCCCCTACTTGAGGAAAATATTTTTCTGTCATGCTTTCTTCCTTTCGACACTCCATTAATTATAAACTATTCACAGAATTTTTCAAGCTATTCTGACTGAATTCCAAGAATCTCACGAATTTCCTCAACCGATAAACTAGATCGTGTTTCCGTTCCGTCTAAAATCGTTGAGACCAAGTGTCTTTTGGAAGCTTGTAGTTCTTGGATTTTTTCTTCGATCGTACCACGAGTAATCATGCGGTAAACTTCAACATTTTGTTCCTGTCCCATTCGATGGGCACGTCCAATAGCCTGGTCTTCCACTGCAGGATTCCACCACAAATCGACTAAGATGACCGTATCGGCACCAGTGAGGTTCAATCCAACCCCTCCAGCCTTCAGAGAAATGAGAAAAGCATGGCGCTCACCTGCATTAAAAGCATTGGTCATTTCTTGTCGATCTTTAGCGGGAGTAGAACCTGTGATTTTAAAGGAGGTCATGCCAAGCTGGTCAATCTCCTGCTCTAGGATATCCAGCATGCCTCTAAATTGAGAGAAGATCAAAACCCGGTGTTCGCCATCCTTGATTTGACCCAAAAGATCTCGAAGGCTCTCCAATTTCCCACTATCTCCCTGATAGTCTTCCATAAAGAGGGCGGGGGTATCACAGATTTGGCGAAGGCGCATGAGACCCGAGAGAATTTCCACCTTACTCCGATTTAGTTCTTCCTCGCTAGAGCTTCGAACCCGATCTTGAATTTGTTTTAATTGAGCCAAATAGATCGTTTTTTGGCTTTCATCCAACTCATTGTGGTAGGTTGTTTCAATCAAGTCCGGTAATTCTTGGAGCACTTCATCTTTTTTCCGTCTCATGACAAAAGGTTTGACAAATCGTGCAATGGTCTCAGGACTCAATTTTTGAAATTCTCTTTTAGCTGGGAAGAGCCCTGGAAGGACAATTTGGAAAATGGACCAGAGTTCACCCACATGATTTTCAATCGGTGTCCCAGATAGGGCAAACACATGCGGAACCTCAAAGCCACGTAAGTGTTGGGCAATCTTGGTTTGGGCATTTTTCATGACCTGGGCTTCATCTAGAATCAAGTACTCATACTGATTCTTCTGGTATTCCTCCACATCTTGACGAAAAGACGCGTAACTAGTGATAACTACCTGTGGATTGGTTGCGATGAGTTCATCTCGGTGCTGCTTGAGACCATAGACGACTGCCACTTCCATCTGAGGAGCGAATTTTGAAAATTCTTGTTTCCAATTGTAGATGAGACTAGATGGAGCTAGAATCAAGATTTTAGTTTCTTTTTTTGCGACACTGGTCAAGAAGGAAATAGTCTGCAGGGTTTTCCCAAGCCCCATATCATCCGCTAAAATACCACCAAAACCATAATGATTTAACATGGAGAACCATTTAACCCCTGTTTCTTGGTAATCCCTTAGGGTCGCTTGGATTGTCATCTGAGGGAGTTGGAAGTCTTCTGGATGAGTCAAATCATGAGCTAAATTTCGAAAGTCTTCTGAAAAATGAACATTGTCTTGATCTGCCAACAAATCAGATAGCTGATAAGCGGCAATCCGGCGGGCTTGTAGTTTCCCACCCTTGCTCATTTTCGCCCGCAGATCTGCTAAGGCTCGACTGATCTTCTTGGTTTCTTCATCAAAGACAAGAACTTTCCCTGTATGGCTGACAAAATAGTCTTTTTGCCCTACTAGAGCTTTGAGGACCTGGTCCACTTCGGCTGGATCCACACTTTCAAAGTCAAAACCGATCTCCAGTAGACTGCCATTGGTTTTAACATCAATTTTTGGACGCTCCACTTGATAAAGATCTAAAAGGCTATCAGAGAGGGTAACCTCTCCTAAGGCTTCAAAAGTCGGGATCTGTTGGTGAAAGAATGGATAGATTTGCTCACTTGATAAAGGACTTCTTTGGGAAGAAAAATCATCCGTAAAACCTGCTGCTAGCATGGTTGAAAAGACTTCTTGCTCCTTATCGAAATCACTAGAATAAGGAAGATTGAGAAGTTCCTCACGCGTGGTCACCACACGATCCTGGTATTGAAAGACAACATCCAGTAATACAGTCTGATCCTGTGCTAGATCAAAATGAAATTCCGGAGTGAAATCGTGGATTAAAAAGCTGGTCGGGGCTGTTATTTGTCCCAGTTTTTTGAACTCTTTTAGACTATAGGAAAGTTTGGTCTGATCCGTTGGATCAAAATGCAGGCGTTTTTTGCGATCCTGATCCATTGGAAGATCTTGGATGGCCTTCCATAGGGTTCGCTGTTGGGGCGTCAGGTGATAGAAGACACCATTTCGAAACAGGTAAACAGCCGACTCGACAACCTTCACTTGTGGCTCCGTAATGATCAATTCGTAAAAATCACCATGGTCTTCCACCTGAAAATGAAAGAGATCTTCCTCCCCATGGACATCCTGAAAATAGACTTCAGAAAAATCATACAAGCTGTATTGCAAGAGGAAAGAATCCAAATTCATCAGTAATTCTACAGCTTCTTCAAAGAGAGTCGGTGGAAAATAAAGATGGCGCCCAGCATTGGGAAAGAAATCTTGCTCTTTCGAGCCACTATCTGTGACCAAGCCTTGTAGGAAATTGATCACATCCTGACTAGGCCCATCAAATTCTAAATAAGAAATGGGTTCATAGTAACTTTTGCCAATTGCAAAGTGGCCTTCTTTTTGAAGGGTCTGCAAAAAAGCTAGCACATCTCTGATCACATAAGAACGCTCGTCTGGCAAGCGACGAATGCGAAGGGTCCACAAGAATTGACCAGAGTATTCATCCTCCTGCCCGACTGCTGATAAGACATAGCGAGTTTCTTTCTTTTCGATTTTTGGAAGGACCTGGTCTAAAAACAAACTTCCAAAAGAGACCTTCTCCTGCGTTTCTTCAGTCGCCGTGGCGTCTTCTTCAAGACTTGCAAGAGCTGCTTTCCCACTGTCATCATTCTTCAAAAAAGCTTCCACAGCTGCTAGATGCGTACAGAATTTTTTCTTTTGAAAGAAAGCACAGCTACAAAAAACGGCATCGTCGTCCAAACTGTACCGCAAGCTTTCTTCTTCCACCCGAAAATACAGGTATTTTTCTTTTACTTCCTGAAGGGAAACTTTCCCAGCTTCATAGAGAAGGCTCCCTTGTGAACGAACCTTCCCAGGAATTAATTTTGCCATGTTTACCACCTTAGATTAATCCCTTTATTATACCATATTTAAGATAAAATTAGAAAAGATAATTTTACTATTAAAAGGATTTTAACTTACTTTTAGAAAAAAACTGAGACAGTCTTGTCCCAGCTTTTCACCTGATTTCGTAATAGAGTTACCTCAATCAGCTATCCATGATTTTTCTCTTTTAACCGTCTGAGCGAACAATAGACAGAATAGCTAAATAGAGAGGAGAAAGATCCCGATAGCCCACAAAAAATACGACCTATTTTTTAATAAATCCCCAACAATAGGATCAAGAGCTCCAAGCTTACGATCGAACCGAGAAACAAGAGATACAGATAGATTTTAAATAATAAGTACACAAACCTAAAGCTCTCATGATCTTCATGAGTTTACTCTTCTCAACCTTAAAAAAAGCTAAGGAATAAAGCATATCCGGACTATGATACTACGCATCTGACTATCCTCCACTTCATTTTACCAGCTTATTAAAAAAAGCAACGCTTATGCGCTACTTTTAGTTGTTTTCATAGTTGGAAGAATGAGCATTTTATCATTTGAAATATCCTTCTCCACTTTGATCCATTTGTCTCGTATTCCCTACTTCCGTTTTCGCGCAATCAAATGGATCGGAGTGCCTTCAAAGACAAAGGCCTTGCGAATTTGGTTTTCTAAGAAACGAAGGTATGAGAAGTGCATCAGTTCTTCTTCGTTAACAAAGACCACAAAAGTTGGCGGCTTGGTTGCCACTTGTGTCGCATAGAAGATCTTGAGGCGTTTTCCTTTATCTGTCGGTGTTGGATTGATAGCAATCGCATCCATAATCACATCGTTCAAGACAGCTGAAGGAATCCGTGTATTTTGACTTTCGCTAATCTGTTTGATCATCTCTGGCAACTTGTGCAAGCGTTGTTTGGTAAGAGCAGAGACAAAGACAATCGGCGCATAAGAAAGGTATTGGAATTGATCGCGAATGTCATCCTCCCACTGCTTCATGGTATGGTTGTCTTTTTCAATGGTATCCCATTTGTTGACAACAATGATCATGCCTTTCCCAGCTTCATGAGCAAAGCCAGCGATCCGCTTGTCATACTCCCGAATCCCTTCTTCGGCATTAATGACCATCAAAACCACATCCGAACGGTCGATGGCACGCATGGCACGCATGACAGAATATTTCTCAGTGTTTTCATAGATTTTACCAGATTTGCGCATACCAGCTGTATCGATCATGGTAAATTCTTGGCCATCTGCATCGGTAAAATGGGTATCGATGGCATCCCGTGTAGTTCCAGCAACAGGGCTTGCGATGACCCGGTCTTCTCCAAGGATCGCATTGATCAAGCTTGATTTTCCAACGTTTGGGCGACCAATCAAGCTAAATTTGATGATATCTGGATTTTCTTCTTCTGTATCATTCGGAAGATTTTCGATGATGGCATCGAGCACATCCCCAGTTCCGATCCCGTGGACAGAGGATACCGGTAGTGGCTCACCCAGTCCCAAGGCATAAAAGTCATAGATATCATTGCGCATCTCTGGGTTATCCACCTTGTTGACTGCAAGAATGACCGGTTTATGGGTCTTATACAAGATACGAGTGACATATTCATCCGCATCCGTGATCCCTTCTTTTCCAGAAACAACAAAGACGATCACATCTGCTTCGTCCATGGCAATTTCTGCCTGATGCTTGATTTGCTCCATAAATGGGGCATCTACGTCATCAATCCCCCCTGTATCAATGATACTAAATTTTCGATTTAACCACTCAGCTGTTGCATAAATGCGGTCACGAGTGACTCCTTCTACATCCTCAACGATGGAAATCCGCTCACCGGCAATCCGGTTAAAGAGTGTAGATTTTCCGACATTGGGACGGCCTACAATCGCAATAGTTGGTAGGGCCATGATTTCCTCTTTTCTAATGAAAGGCGAGATTTCGGTTCAAGAACGCCTCTCTTCATTTCATAATAGTTTGTGTTTTTCTAGTAGTTTTTTGGTCTCTTCTTGTTCAGGTTGACCAAATTGAGCTGCAAGGCGCTCGCTCCAGCTATCTGTTGCACGCGCTCCAGCATAATCTGCCTGAACCTTGTCATAGGCAGTCACAACTGATAGGTCTTGTTCTTGGTATTCTTCTTCAAAAGCAACCTGCTCCAATGGCAAACGTGGTTTCACTGCATGCTGCTGATTAGGTACTCCGAGAGCAATCCCAAAAACAGGATAGGTATAGTCTGGCAGACGGAAGAGTTCTGCGACTTCTTCTGAACAGTAGCGCAACATGCCGATAATCACTCCACCATAGCCGAGACTTTCAGCTGCCAATAGCGTATTTTGAGCTGCTAGAGCCGCATCCACTGAGGTGATCAGTAAGTTGTCCACCCCTTCAGGATGGAAATCCTGCTCATGAAGTTTGACAGCTTTTTCAGCACGGTTTAAATCCCCAACAAAGAGGAGAAAGACGGCTGATTGGCGAATTGCTTCTTGAGGAAGCAAGTCGTATAGAGCTTCTTTCTTTTCCTTGCTTTTGACCACAATCACAGAATAAGACTGAAAGTTTTTCCAACTTGATGCCATCTGCCCAGCTGATAAAATTTCCTTGAGGTCAGCTTCTTTGATGGCTTCTTCCTTAAAACGGCGAACAGAAAAATGAGATTTCATTAAACGGATGGTTTCATTCATCGACGATTGACTCCTTCCAGATGGATTTCCTTGGCTAAAAATTTCACGCGCTCCATGACCCGTTTGGCCTGCCAGGTTTCATCTCCATTGCGCGAAGCCGCAAAATGACGTTCCAACTCTTCAAAATTAAAGTTAGAAGTAAAGAAGGTTGGGAGATTTTCCTGCATTCGGTGCTGCAAAATCACCTGTAAGATTTCATCTCGCACCCAGGCTGACATCTGTTCCGCACCGATATCATCGAGAATTAAAATTTCGGCTTTTTTCACCTGATCGACGGTTTCTTTGACCAAGCCTGAACTGATGGCATTTTTGACATCGATCGCAAAACTTGGGAAATGAAGTAGGGTAGTAGAGGCCTGACGTTTTTCGGATAAATCATGAGCCAAGGCTGCCATCATGTAGCTCTTTCCTACTCCAAAATCACCATAGAGGTAGATCCCCTTTTGATATTCCGGATAGTTGGCTACAAAATTGGCTAATTCTTCAAAGGCCTCAAATCGTCCCTTATCATCGAGCTCTACCTTGGCTAGACTCGCTTCTTTCAAGGTTGAAGGGAGATTGATCAAGTTGAGACGTTGGTTGATCGCAGCTCGTTTTTGGGCTTCGATTAACTCTGGCGTTTCCTCATAAGCGACATCTGCATAGCCTTCATTCATGGTGAGGATGGGCTTATAACCTTTGGCAATATAATCCGGATCTCCCAATAAGAAACGGTTGCGTTCACTAATGTATTGATTAAATTTTGAAATACTCCGTCGAATTTCTTGTTCAGACAAAGACTGGTCCTTGATAAAGGCAGCAACTTCTTGGTCTGCCAAGATCTGTGCGACCAAATCCTCATAGTTAAATTGACGCGCACGGTTCATGTGAGACATAGTTTGACCTACACTTTCCATCTACTCACCTCCTTGATTCAGTTTTTCTAACAGGCGTTGTTTCTCTTTAGCAAGATCCACCTTTTCTGCTTGACTGGTTTGATTTTGATAGTTTGGTTGGCTCCACTTGGGAACATTGCTGTTCTTGCCCTTGGCTGATGTAGGACTCGTCCCCTTGTTTCCTTGAGCCTTAGCTTGTTCCTGGCGTTCTCGAACTTTTAAAATCGCTAGTTCTGCACTGTTGACCCCTTGATAAGAAAAATCATTTCCTACCTTCAAAGCATACTTTTCATTGAGATTAGCAGACTGGGTCTTGTTAAAGGTCAACAATAAGATAATATTGATCACCTCATCTAGTAAGCCTAGATCAGCTAACTTGGATAAAGTCTTGCGTTCGCTCTGCGTAATGGTCGCATTGCGTGCCTTCTTAATCTCCGCTAGAAATTGTAGGCTGGATTTTGCCTTAGCTTCTCTCAGAATGGTTTCTTCCTGACGGCTATAGGACATGCGGGGTTGCTCTTGGTTGGCCTGAGCCAACTTTTGCTTCATTCTCTTTGGAGAGACAATCCGGTCTACAGCCGTTTCTTTTGCTAGGAGATAGGTTTCATACCAGGTCCATTGTTGCTCTTCTGCGATGGCAAAGAGAGCTAGGGTTGCTTCTCCTTCATCCGCAAAACGAAGTCCATCACGCACCATCATTCGCTTAAACATCTCCATATCGAACTGCTGTTTCTTACTTGGAAGAACGGTCGTCTCCCCAGCATCTATTCCAAAGACTTGCGAGAAGGAAACTTGCCGTCTAGTCCCTAAAGAGCGTACTGGGAGCAGATCTTCCACGGCCTTTTCCCCAATCTTTTTTTCAAGCAAGCGTTTGAAAACAGCATTCGAAAAAAATTCTCCTGCCTCAAGAGGAGCATGTAACTGAATGGTGATCCCAACTTCTTCCTCATAGAGATCGATCAACCCCATGGCAATTAACCGGTCAAAAGCCAGTAGCAACTGTGGAAATCCTATATTCAAATGATTGAGGATTTGAGCCAGTAAATATTGTTTTTCACCCTGATCATAAGAGGCCAGCAGATAACGATAAACCGTTACCGTTTCCATCTCCAAAATAGGCAGGTAATACTGCTCCAATGCAGCCCCTGCCGGTGGAAGAAGATTATTTTTTAAAAATGCGAAAGGCGTATTGGGCTTCATCTATTTTTCCTTTTTCTTCTTGGTTCCCTTCGTAATTTGTTTCAAGAGGGTTTCTAACTCACCGACATCCTTGAAACTCCGGTAAACACTAGCAAAACGGACATAGGTGATCTCATCTAGATCTGCTAACTCATCCATGACCAACGAACCAATATATTCACTGTTGATTTCATTATCACTTTGGCTGCGAACCTTTTGCTCGATCCGGTTTACAATTTCTTCGATTTCGTCACTAGAAACAGGCCGTTTTTGAGCTGAGCGGATAATACCATTAAAGATTTTATCACGAGAAAATTGCTCGCGTGTCCCATCCTTTTTGACAACCACTAGGGTCCGCTCTTCCACTCGTTCGTAGGTAGTAAAGCGATAATGGCATTCTTCGCATTCCCTGCGACGACGGATGGTGTTCCCATCTTCAGCTTGTCGACTATCCACCACACTAGACTTACTTCCACCACATTTTGGACAACGCATTTGCTACCTCCTTAAACTGTTTTAACACTTCATTTTACCATAAATTGAATCGTAAAGAAAGCAGAAGAACAGGAGAATCCCCTATGCTTGCTCCTCATTGATCCATAAAAAAGAGTCGAAGGACGATTGAATAAAAACGTTTTCCTTTCGACTCTCCATTTATATTAAAGTGATAATTCAGCTTCTAAGCCATAGTGATCACTGACATGGGGTTTGTTTTGATCATCAAAAATGACATGTAGACGCTGGATGTCCCATTCTGGACTTGCAAAGACGTAATCGATTCGCAATGGAACTTGATTATCCGTCCAGCCATCGATTCCAGGACCTACAGTATAAGTCCCCTTTGTTTCTTTAGCTTCGATAAAGCTGTCTTGAAGCTTAAGGGAACTGGATAGAATCGTCTCATACCCTTCTTGACCGGCAGGATTATTGAAATCACCAGCTAGAATAAAGGGTTTGCCTACTTGGCTGAAGTAGTTCTCAATGCGTGGCCACTCAAATTGGAAACCTTTGTCCCACCAAGAAAGATGGACGCTGGCAACAGCAATCTCTTTGCCATCTACACTTGTATGGGCAACGGCTACTCGACGAGTATGGTAGTCCGTTGGATCATCCATATTGGATACCAAAATCTCATCCGCCTTCAAGGGTTGACGCGAAAGAACGGCCACACCCTCATTGAGGTGATCATAGCCAATATGGTTATAAGCCCAAGTCCAATAATAGTGGAGTCCTTGAGCAGCTAACTCTTCTACCAATACGCGAACAAAGTGATCTTTGTGAATGGCTACAGATGATGGCAAGGCTTGATAATACTCATCTGTTTCGACTGCTTCTGAGCCCATTTCTTGATTGACCTCTTGGAAACAGATCACATCATATTGCGCTTCCAAAATTTGTTCCTTGAGGGTTTCAAATTTTTGCTGAGCATTCTCTTCCATCCAACTATGGGAATTTAATGTTAAAAATTTCATCCCCTGATTTCTCCTTCTCTCCAAATCAAGAAACGGCAAGAGGCCGGGTGCACTGCCCCAACCTCATTTTCTTTGCCGATGTCTTTTATAATTCTACTGTTGCAACTGGCGCATTTGCTGCCAATTTACCAGTATGTTCGACATTAACGGATTTAATCGCATCTGCATTTGTGAAGACAACAATTGTTGAAGTTTCACGACCAGCTTCACGGATCGCATCAAGGTCTGCTTCTACCAAGAGGTCTCCAGCAGCCACTGTTTGACCTTCAGAAACTTTAACCTCAAATGGTTTTCCTTCAAGACTAACAGTATCTAGACCGATGTGAACCAAGACTTCCAAACCATTATCTGTTACCAAACCAAGGGCATGTTTGGTTGGGAAGACACTAGTAACTTTACCAGCAACTGGTGAAACGATGTGGCCATTTTCAGGCTCAACTGCAAATCCGTCTCCCATCATTTTTTGTGAGAATACAGGATCTTTCACATCTTCGATGTTGATCACTTCACCATCTGCAACAGAGTGAACTTCATCAGTTACCCCTTTAAAGGTTGCTTCAGCCTTTTGAACTGCTGTCATTTGGCTAGGAAGTGTTTCAGGAATGACTTCACCTGAATCAAGAACGTCTTGGATATCAGATTTCAATACGTCAGCTTTAGGTCCGTAGATGGCTTGGACCCCTTGTCCTTTCATGACAAGACCCATAGCGCCTTCAGCTTTCCATTGTTCTTCTGTTCCGACTTTTTCAGCGTCCTTAACGGTTACACGAAGACGAGTCATACATGCGTCAACGTCTACGATATTGGCACGTCCACCAAGAAGGTTGATGATGTTAATGACTTGTGAGCTTGCTGAGCTTGTAGCAG
Organism: Streptococcus parasanguinis; assembly: GCF_047465465.1. GTDB lineage: Bacteria > Bacillota > Bacilli > Lactobacillales > Streptococcaceae > Streptococcus > Streptococcus parasanguinis_AI. The sequence goes on from NZ_JASGZU010000002.1 coordinate 155,063, forward strand.
CACCTGCTGCTGCACCATCTCCTGCAGGGGCATCATCATTTTGTTCATAGTTACCGTTACGTCCTGGAGTCGCATAATTGAATTTCTTAATCATGAAGTTGGCAATGAAGTACATGATAAATCCAAAGAGGACTGTTACCCATACAAAGTTAAAGATATCTAATGCCAAACCAGCGTTGATGGCCATTGGGGTACGTGTCAAGAATTCGATTGAACCGAATGAGTGAACTCGAAGGTTAACCAAGTCAGCCATTGCAAAGGCAGCCCCTTGAACAAGAGCATAGATGATGTACAATGGTGTAGCAATAAACATGAACATGTATTCAATTGGTTCTGTTACACCTGTCAAGAATGTTGCAAGGGCAGTTGCAAAAAGCATCCCTTTGTATTTTTCTTTTTTATCTGGATCCACATTGCGGTAGATAGCAACCACAATCCCCATCAAAATACCAAATGATCCGATCATTTGACCAACTTTGAAACGAGCTGGTGTGTAAGCATGAAGCAAGTGTTGGTATTGGCTAGGATCAGCTTTCTTCAAGTTAACAAGGTCTGTTACCCAAGCCAACCAAAGTGGATCTTGTCCAAATACAGTTGTTCCTTTGGCAGCACCTGTAAGAACTTGGTAGCTACCACCCAATTGAGTATAGTTGATTGGAATGGTCAACATGTGGTGAAGACCAAATGGCAAGAGAAGACGTTCCAAGGTACCAAACAAGAATGGTGCCAATACTGGAGCTGTTGATTGTGAGTTGGCGATCCAAACACCAAATCCATTAATTCCTGATTGAACTACTGGCCACAAGGCTGACAGAACCAAGGCTGTTAGAGCTGAACGAACGATAACAACGAATGGTACAAAGCGTTTCCCGTTGAAGAAAGAAAGTGCTTCTGGAAGTTTACGGTAGTTGTAGTATTTATTGAAGGCAGTTGCTCCAACGAAACCTGAGATAATCCCTACAAATACCCCCATATTAAGGGCTGGTGCTTCAAGAACGCTGATGAAATAGTCCGCAACTTTAATCGATCCACCAAAGATTGTGTGAACCGTTGCAGATTTATCAGCTAACATTGCAGATGTCACTCCGAAAACTGCACCGGTAATACGGTTAATCAAGATGAAAGAGAGACCAGCTGCAAAGGCACCCCCTGCACGTTCTTTGGCCCAGCTACCACCGATAGCAAGGGCAAAGAGGATGTGAAGGTTTCCGATAACCCCCCAACCGATTTGTTCGAGAATTCCACCTGTAATAACAAGTGGAGATAAATTCGGGTTGATCATAGGGATTGATTTCCCGATTGAAATCATCAACCCAGCCGCTGGCATGACAGCGATAACGACCATCAAGGCCTTACCGAACTTCTGCCAGAATTCAAAGCTAAATAAACTTTTGAATGATCCTTTGTTCATCATTCAACCTCCTTATATTGTTTAAGGCTTTGTTTTAAGAAAACGTTTGCGCTTAATTTGTTTCTAGTATACCATATTTTAAAAATTTGTAAAGCCTTACATTCATTTTTTTCTCCAAATTTTATCATTTTTTATCTTTTTTAAGCCAAATTCTTTTTAAAACTCATTCTTTTTCGACGCAAACGTTTCCCTTGAAGTGTAAAAACATTCGAACCCTCTAAGGGTTCGAATGTTTTATTCTAATGCGTCTTGCATGGCGTAGCCAATCCCACGAACGGTCTTAATATAGCTTTTTTGACCTGGTAGATCAATTTTCCCACGAATATACCGGATATAGACGTCAACAATATTAGTCTCACCTGTACTCTCGTACTTCCAGACACTCTCCAATAACTGATCTCGTGTCACCACTCCTTTGCTTCCCATCAGGGTCGCCAAGAGGTCGTATTCTCTGCGGGTCAAACTAATCATGTCTTTCCCACGATAGACGGTATGGTGTTCCACATCAATGCGCAAATTGCGGTATGACGTTGGGATTTTCATCTGGCTACAATGTTGGTCAATATAATCACGTCCTCTAAAAATGGCTGTGATCTTATCTACCAAATCGCTGATAATAAAGGGTTTGACCATATAGGAAACGGCAAAGCGCTGAATACTCTCTTTGTGCTCAGCAATTTTTTCGCGGCTATCCAAAACAATCAAAACAGAAGCTGGGCGAATCTGACTGATTTCCTCTGCGAATGTTTCACCAGACATATCTGACAGATCGTAATTAAACAAGATCAGATCATATTTGGTCGCAGCAATCAAGGCCAGACCCGCTTTTCCATCCTCGTCCACATCAACTTGATACCCCTCTTTTTGAAGTTCCAAATCAATGAAGCGAGCGATTTGCTTCTCATTTTCTACTAGTAGAACTCGTTTGACCATAGAGCAAGATTATTTTTCGTCGTACCAAGAATAGTGGAAGGTACCTTCTTTGTCTTTACGTTGGTATGTATGAGCACCAAAGTAGTCACGTTGTGCTTGGATCAAGTTCGCTGGAAGATCCGCTGAACGATAGCTATCGAAGTAAGTGATGGCTGCTGAGAAGGTTGGTACAGGTACACCTGCTTGAACAGCAAGAGCTACAATGTCACGAACTGATTGTTGGTACTTAGCAGTGACATCCAAGAAGTACTCATCCAATAGAAGGTTAGCAAGATCTGCATCGCGGTTGTAAGCATCTGTGATCTTTTGCAAGAAACGAGAACGGATGATACATCCATCGCGCCAGATAGATGCGATGTCCGCAAATGGTAAGTTCCAGTTGTTTTCTTTAGAAGCAACACGCAATTGCGCAAAACCTTGTGCGTAAGAGATGATTTTTGAGAAGTAAAGGGCTTGACGAATTTTTTCGATCAACTCAGCCTTGTCTCCTTCAAATTTGAATGCAGCTGGTTTTGGAAGAACCTTGCTAGCGTGTACACGTTCTTCTTTGTAGGCAGAGATGTAACGAGCAAATACTGACTCAGTGATGAGTGACAATGGTACACCAAGGTCAAGCGCTGATTGGCTAGTCCATTTACCAGTTCCTTTGTTTCCTGCAGCGTCCAAGATGTAGTCTACGATTGGTCCATCTTGACCTTCATCGTCTTTGCGTTTCAAGATATCAGCTGTGATTTCAATCAAGTAGCTGTCCAACTCACCCTTGTTCCATTCAGTGAAGATTTCAGCCATGTCTTCTGCAGAAAGGCCAAGCAAGTGTTGCATGAGGTCATAGCTTTCTGCGATCAATTGCATATCCCCGTACTCGATCCCGTTGTGGACCATTTTCACGTAGTGACCAGCTCCATCAGGACCGATGTAAGTCACACATGGTTTTCCATCTTCAGGCGCTTTTGCAGAGATTTCTTCAAGAACGTCAGCTACCAAGTCATATGCTTCTTTTTGTCCACCAGGCATGATAGAAGGACCTTCAAGGGCACCTTTTTCCCCACCAGATACACCAGTACCAATAAAGTTGATTCCTGAGTTCGCCAATTCTTCATTACGACGGATGGTATCTTTATAGAAAGTATTTCCTCCATCGATCAAGATATCACCTTTATCCAAGTGTGGAAGAAGGGCTTGGATGGTTGCGTCTGTACCAGGTCCTGCTTGAACCATGAGCATGATACGACGTGGTTTTTCGATAGAGTTTACGAAGCTTTCGATATCATAGCTTGGCACAAAGTTTTTATCAGGATGGCAAGCAATCACATCTTCTGTTTTTTCTTTACTACGGTTAAAAATGGCAACTGTGTAGCCACGAGATTCGATATTAAGGGCAAGGTTACGACCCATTACGGCCATACCAACAACACCAAAGTTTGCTTTAGTCATGTGACACTCCTCTTTATAGTTTGCCTTTATTCTACCATTTTTCCTCCTCAAAAGAAAGCAGAAAATAGCTTCCCACCTTCTCTAAGAGGGAGAAGATCATGCAAGTTATTTGATCTTAAAAACAAAAGTGCCCGAGAAACAGTTCTCAGACACTTTCTTAAGAATGGTATTAATCTTCTTTAGAAGCTAACTCCTCTGCTTCAATGACCGGTTGTTCTCCTTCTTTGAGTTTGTTGACCGTCATATTAACTCCAAGGGCTCCTGCTAGTAATTGACGAATATCAAATCCAGCTCCTTGAGAGACTTGGTCGATACTTTGCATAATATCTCCCACCATCTTAGAAGCATTGCCTTCCCCGTACATGGTGATCTTATCAACCTTGGTTAATGGTTCTGCGACAGCACGCGCAATTTCAGGCAACTTGTCAACGACCATTTCAGTAATGGCTGCTTCTTGCATTTTCTTCATCGCTTCGGCCTTTTGGTCCAAACCTTTGGCTTCGGCTTCCAGTTTCAAGCGAATGGCTTCAGCCTCGGCACGACCTTTGGCTTCAATAGCTTCGGCCTCTTGCAATTGGGCAAATTTCTCAGCTTCGGCTTGAGCTTTTCGAGCTTCGGCTTCTTTTTGTGTTTCGAAGAGTTCTGCTTCCGCCTTGCGTTGGCGTTCAATCAATTCTGCTTCTGCAGCTTGTTGACGCGCATATTTTTCAGCTTCAGCTTGTTTGCGGATGTTGGCATCCAATTCTTGCTCACGAACCTTAACTTCGCGCTCTTTGACTTCCGCTTCTTTTTCCTGTTTCATGATATTGGCTTCGGCTGCCACGCGCTCTTGTTCACGACGTTGCACTTCTGCCTCAATCCCTTTAGCGGCATCTGCTTTTGCTTGGGCAATATCTGCTTCTTGCTTGAGGGCTGCTTGTTTGAGTTTTAATTCGTTTTGTTTTTGCGCGATTTCAAGATCGGCAGCGACGCGTTTGTCGTTAGCCAATTTATCTTGTTCTGCTTCGACTTCCTTGCGTTCGCGTTCTGCTTTGGCTTTGGCAATCAAGGCATCTTTCTTAATGGTTTCAACATTTTCAATCCCGAGGTTATCGATGACTCCCCCTTCATCAGAGAAGGATTGAACCGTAAAGGCGATGACTTCTAGACCCATTTTAGCCAAGTCTGGCGCTACGTTGTCTTGCACTTTTGAGGCAAACTCTTGACGGTCATTGACCATCTTACGGAGCTCCATCTGACCGATCACTTCCCGCAGATTTCCTTCCAAAACATCTTGGACAGAGTTGGAAATATCTGTCGTATTCCAGTTCAAGAAGTTTTCTGCAGCCCGGGCAATCATTTCATCGGTTGTACCAATTTTTAATTTAACAGCTGCATCGGCACGGACGTTAATGAAGTCCAATGTTGGGACTGCTTCTGACGTCCGAACATCTGTCGAGAATTGCTCAATATCAAGATAAGAGCGTTGTTCGACAAAGGGAATCATAAAGCCAGCTTTCCCACGCAAGTGACGTTGTTTCCGAAGACCGGTAATGACCACGACTTCGTTGGGTTTAGCGTTGACATACCCTTTGACCAACAAGATCAATACAAGAATGGCTACGATTACAAAAGTAATCAACCAACCTGGAATAAATAAAGTATCCATACTTTTTCTCCTTTTTAGAGGTCTCCCCTCTGTTGTTTATTAATCCTAGTATATCAAAAGAAGGCCTTTCCTCAAAGAAAAGACCTGTATTTATGTCTAAATTTATCAAATGCAATCTCTAGCTTATTCTTCGTCAAACAAGCCATTTAGACCAGCGAAAGGACTGTTTTCTTCTTTCTTGATCGCTTGAGCGGCTTGGTATTCTTCTTCGGATAGGATTTTCCAATCATTGCCTTCGATAAAACCTTGTCCAGCCTCTTCTTCTGGAGTAAGAACCTTGAGGGGAATATTGAGCAGGATATTATCCGCTACACTCTCACTCAGGTCAATCTTCCCACCTTCGATTGGAAGGATCAAGTCTTCCTCTAGGGCCTCGATATCTGCGTCAGACTGTACATCCTCCGCAAACACCTCTGTTACAGGATAGCTCTCTTGAAGCTCGACAGGCTCCATGCTTCGGCTAGATGCCAAAACGATGGTGTAGCTCAACTGGTAATCCAAGATATAGAGGCCTGTATCATAGGCTACTCGTCCTGTCGCTGTCACATTCTTTAAATCAAGAATTTCTGGATTACGCTTTTGCAATTCCTTGAGCAAATCCAACTCTTGATCAAAAGCTAGTCCTTCAGGATTTTTACGGATTTCTTGTGTAAATAGGTTCATTCTTTTGTCCTCAAATCTTCTAGATACTACTAGTATATCATGAAGCTGCCCCTCAACCAAGAAGTCTCCTCAAAAATTTGTTATAATCATGAAAAAGATACAGTAACTAGGCCAATTGGTGTTGTACACAAGGTCCCACCATCTCTTGGACAAAAGAGGGTCACTGGCTAGGGCATTGAGCAATGTTAGATAGAGGAGAATTCATGAAAGAAATCGGAGCAGTTTTTCGGCAAATACGTGAAAGTCGTCACATCTCTTTAGAGGAAGCTACGGGTGGCGAATTTTCGCGCTCTATGCTGTCGCGATTTGAAAGAGGAGAAAATGACCTGACCACGCAACGGTTTTTTCAGGCCCTTCAACAGATCAAAACCAGCCTCAGTGAGTTTTCTCATCTAGCTGGAATCGATCAGCACTCTTTTATTCCCAAATTGTTGAAAGAGCACTATGAAAACATGAGCTTGGAACACGACCAAGCCTTGTACCAAACTTACCAGCTAGCCTATCAGAAACATCACAAAAAAGAAGACCTCTTAGCCAGCATTATTCTCAAGGCCCAAATGCTTGGCTTCTATCCTGAGGTGGAGCTCACCGCTAGCCAAGAGGAACTGGATTTCCTCCATGATTATCTCTTCTCTGTCATGATCTGGGGAAATTTTGAATTGAACCTGTTCTCTCTGACCTCTCCACTTTTCTCTAGTCGCCTCTATCGACAATACACAGAGGAGTTGGTCCAAAGGGAGGATTTCAAGCTTCTCCTAGATTCCTCTCGTCCTGCCCTTAACTCTATTTTTCTTAATGGCTTCTTTCTGGCCATTAGTTCAAATGAATTTGAAGATGCAACCTATTTTGATCAGTTGATCAAGGACCACTTTTACTCCGAAAATGAAGCCTACCATCGGACGGTTTATCTCTACGCCAAAGGAGAATTTCTCTATCGAAAGGGAGAAAAAGAAATCGGTCTTGAAAAGATGGAACAGGCCATCCAGGTTCTCTCTATTCTGGATTGTAAGGACAGTGCCAACTACTACAAACAGGGCCTGCAAGAACTGATCAATAAATCCTAAAAACTCACAGATCTACTCTGTGAGTTTTTGTTGAAAATATGCAACATTAATTTTTTCTTGCTTTTTAGGTTTACAATAGGACTATCAAGTAAAGAAAGAAGGTTTTTCCCATGATGACCAAACTAAAAAACCACTTCCTCCGCTTTCTTCTCTCACATACTAGCGTCTATCTGAAGGATCAGAAGCTAGCTCTTTCAGAAGAGGAAAAATTGGAGCTCTTCAAACAGATCGTTCGATCCATCAAACAAGTCCTACCCACTAATCACGTGAAGGAGGAAAGCTTATGAAACTCTTAGTCCGTAATAAAATTTTTGCCTTACTCAGCCTTTCTCGCTTTTTGAATACTCTCGGTGCTGCCATCTACAATCTGGTCTTTGTGGTCTTTGCTGCCAGCATGCCACAGCCGAGCCTAGCAGTTGGAATTGCTAATCTCATTGTATTTATTCCTAGCCTCTTTACCATTTTTGTCGGGATGAAGGCTGACCGTACGAAGAAAAAAGCTAACTGGTTGATCCGCATTGGCTATCTTCAAGCCATCCTCTTCATCCTTATTGCTCTCATGACCAAGATTCCGGGTTACCTAGCCTTTTCGATTGTTTGCTTTTTAAACATTGTTTCAGATTGTTTGAGCGATTATCGCGGGGGCCTACAACTCCCCATCATGAAAAAGAACATCTCTAGCGAGGATTTGATGGAGGCCTATTCCTTCAACCAACTACTTAGTATGGTCTGTTCGATTTCTGGACAAGCTCTAGGAGTTTGGCTGCTAGCTATCAGCCATCAAAATTTTGCCCTGGTCGCTTCGATCAATGCAGTGACTTTTCTCCTGTCTTCTACCTGTCTCTTGATTAGAAAAAAGCAGCTGACACATGATCCCGTCATTGAGCCCAAAAGTAAGAATTCTTTGGTACACGAATGCCAAGAGATGTACCAGAACGCCAAAAGTATTTTTGCAGATGAGGAGGTCCACCACTTTGGCAAGTTGCTCTTCTCATTGGTTCTCATCAATGCCTTAGGGGGATCCATCTCTGGCATCTACAATTTGCAACTGCTTCACTCCCCCTTCTTTCAGTTGAGCTTTAGCCAATCGCTCTTGATTTTAGAGGCAGTGACTATTTTAAGCATGGTCTGGGCTAGCCTGACACCCCATGACTATTTTTCCAAGCAATCGCTCCACCATATCCTCCTGTGGATCGCAGGTGGGCTGACCCTGCTTGGTCTCACAAATATCCTGATGCACTGGGACATTCTTTCCCTTCTACTCATCACTTTCCTTGGTTATCTTGTAGCAAAAATCAACCCAAAAGTTTCCAGCCTTTTAATGAGCAAATTACCCGCTGAAAAATTAGCTTCTACCTCTAGCTTTTTGGGACTGATGGTCAGCTTTGCCATGCCACTTGGGACAGCTCTCTTTTCTAGTCTAGCTATCTGGAGCCTTTCCCTAGCGTGGGGGATCTTTGCCATCCTTGGTTTCACTACCCTCCTCATATCTAGGAAATAAAAAATCCACCGTTTGGTGGATTGAGCTTGAGGACAAAGTCATCTTAAAAACTTTCCTTAGGTGAGGACGGACGTCAGCGAACTTCGAAGAAGTTCCATGACTAATTATTGAGCCTAAGGTCTCAATAATTCCGAGTGCCTGAAACTAAATAGCTTCAGGCACTTTTCTCACGGCGGAAAGTTTCAATAGATGAGTTAATAATTCTAAAGAATAAATTTCTTTTATTTGTATAGAATTTATTAGATTTATAAAGAAAAACAGTTTTCCCACACTCTCAATCCTGCTAATGATGGATTTACTTTACATATTTCTTAATCTTTCAACCCGCTCAGCAATGGGTGGGTGGGTATAAAAGAGTTTTTGCAAACCGGATTCTTTTTTTGGATCGTTGATAAAAAGAGCACTGCTCGCATCATCGACATGTCGTTGCATTGGTTCGCTATTGTCTAGTTTTAACAAAGCATTGATCATCCCTTGAGGATTCCGCGTCAATTCAACACTTGAAGCGTCTGCTAGGAACTCCCGTTGACGAGAGATGGCTAACTGGACCAAGGTCGCTGCTAATGGCGCTAAAACGATGGCAAGCAAGGAAAGGATCAACATAACAATCTCCAAACCACCGCTACCTTCTCGATCATCGTCCCGGCTACGACCACCGCCCCACCACATCATCCGGCCACCAATGCTAGAAAGCATGGTGATGGCACTGGCAAGGGCCACTGCAATCGTAGAGATGCGGATATCGTAATTGCGAATATGGCTGACTTCGTGTCCGATGACTCCCTCCAATTCCTCACGGTTCATCACAGCCAGAAGACCTGTCGTTGCTGCAACAGCAGCATTTTGAGGATTAGACCCTGTCGCAAATGCATTCATAGAAGGATCATCTACAATATAGACCCGAGGCATGGGGATCTGGGCTACCATAGCCATATCTTGTACAATATGGTAGAGTTGAGGGGCTTGCTCTTCCGTTACCTCACGCGCCCCATTCATCCGCATGACAACTTCGGTGGATTGAAAAATCATGCTAAAGGCATAGATTCCACCAATAATCAAAGCTAGGATGACGCCACCAAGGGAGGAGCCTAACCAGAGGTAACCAACGGCTGCTCCGATAAGAGCTAAGAGTATGAAAAAAGCAATAAGGAGAATCCAAGTTCTCCTTTTATTGCTTGCAATTTGGTCAAAGAGCATATTAGTCTCCTAATCCGCTAAAGTCCACCTTTGGTACTGCTTTTTCTTCTTCAGGCACTTGAAGAAATTCAGCTTGTCTGAAGCCGAACATTCCAGCAATTACGTTTGTTGGGAAAGTTTCCAACTTGACATTGTAATTGCTTGTGACACTATTGTACAATTGACGAGCATAAGAAATTTTGTTTTCTGTGTTGGTCAATTCTTCTTGCAATTGCATGAAGTTGGTGTTGGCTTTCAAGTCTGGGTAATTTTCAGCCACCGCAAAGATTCCTGCTACTTGGCGTGAAAGAGCATCACTGGCTGCCATTGCTTCTGCAGGTGAAGAAGCTTGCGCCACTTGTTGGCGAAGTTGAGTCACTTTTGCTAGTGTATCTCCTTCGTACTTGGCATAGCCTTTAACGGTTTCGATCAAGTTTGGAATCAAGTCATTCCGACGTTTCAATTGCACATCAATTTGACTCCATGCTTCACGAGTTTGCATGCGGCTTTTCACCAAACCGTTGTAAACTCCTACTACAATCAACACAAGGACCACAATGATCCCAAGAATAATCCAAATCATTTTATTGAATTCCTTTCATTTCTTTCTACCAGTATATCAAATTTCCCTTATTTTGTGGTAAAATAAAAGCATGAAACCAGAAGAATTTTATGCCCGTTTAGCCGAACTCGGCTTCCCATTAACTGACCGTCAAAAAGAGCAATACGAACGCTATTTTGAGCTCCTCGTGGAATGGAATGAAAAGATTAATCTCACTGCCATCACCGAAAAAGACGAAGTCTATCTCAAGCATTTTTATGATTCTATCGCACCCATTTTACAAGGTTTGATCGAAAGCCACCCCATCCGTCTCTTGGATATCGGCGCGGGTGCTGGCTTTCCGAGTCTACCAATGAAGATCCTATTCCCTGAGCTAGATGTAACCATTATTGATTCCCTCAATAAGCGGATCAATTTTCTCCACTTGCTGGCTGAAGAGTTGGGCTTGAGCGGAGTTCATTTCTACCATGGACGTGCGGAGGACTTTGCACAAGATAAGGCCTTTCGTGCCCAATTTGATATCGTAACCGCCCGCGCGGTTGCCCGCATGCAGGTCCTCTCTGAACTGACCATTCCTTACCTGAAAGTAGGGGGACGTCTTCTTGCTCTTAAGGCCAGCAATGCTCCAGAAGAGTTGGAAGAAGCCAAAAACGCCCTCAACCTGCTCTTTAGCAAGGTTGAAGACAATTTACAATATGAATTGCCAAATGGCGATCCACGCTATATCACTGTAGTCGAAAAGAAAAAAGAAACACCCAATAAATACCCAAGAAAAGCAGGCATGCCCAATAAGCGTCCATTGTAGTAAGATACAAAGGGCTAAGCGGATAAAGTCAAAATAGGGAATTCGACGCAGAATCCAAAAGATTCTAGGAGGATTCATCTTTTTGACACAATCCGCAGCCCGTGTTCATTTCAGTAAGATACAAAGGGCCAAGCGGATAACGTCAAATAAGAGGCTGGGACAAAAGTCCTAGCCCTCTCAATTATTTTTGGATTGTCAAGCAAGACGCAGTGGTTGAGTGGGCTCTACTACGCTGATTTCATCAGCTTTTACAGCCCTACTCAACTGTGCGGAGGTGGGACGACGAAATCGAATTCTAACGAATTACCGATTTCTGCCCCACTCTCTTTTTTATTTTTGTTTCAATTCTGTTCGCAGGGCTTCTTGTTGCTCTTTTGTCAGATGAACCCCCTTACTTGCAACAATCTGACTAGAGACTTTGTTGGCAAAACTTAAGGCTTGTGTCATATCTAAACCTTCTAAACGAGCTGCAATAAAAGCGCCTACGTGGCTATCTCCAGCACCTACTGTATCGACGACTTCTGTTGGAAAACCGTCTGCCTCATACCAGTTGCCATCATAGGCAACCGCTCCTTTTTCACCCAAGGTGACAATGACCAATTGTCCCGTTCTCTGATACAAGTGTTCGATGGCTGGCTGGATCTCTCTGCACCCTGAAAAAGCCAGTGCTTCAGCCTCATTAACATGGAGAATTGGATGCAGATCATAAATTGCTTCCAGTCGTTCCTTTGGAATCAAGAGTCCGCGTGGCCCAGGTGCGAAAATCACCTGGCCTTCTAGTTGCGAAATAGACTGGACCAATGCAAGACCGGTTGGCTCCTCGACTTCAAGGCCACACAAGTAGATGTAATCAAACCGATCTGTCTCGATCTCTTTTAGCCACTCCGCTTGGAAGCTATACTCCACTCCGTGGTCCGATAAGAAGGTCCGCTCACCATCAGACTCTACAAAGCAGTAACAGCAACCATTGGCCCCTTCTAATGAGATGCTAGAGGAAATTCCTAATTGTTTCAACTCTCTCCGAATAAAATCACCATACATCCCAGAACCAACTGGCGAGACAAACTGGTAGGGTTGCGACAAAAAATGAAGGATATTAACGACATTAAAGGCACAACCTCCCACAGACCATTGCTGGTGATCAATATGGGCATCTCCTTCACGACTTGGCAAACGATCCAAGTAGATCATCACATCACAAACTGTAGAACCAATAATTAACGCAGCTGTCATCTTTTTCTCCTTACTTTGCCTTCTATTATACCAGAGGAAACATAAAAAACAACCAACCCCTTGTGGAGTGGTTGCTTCTCTTTTTAATCACGATAAACGGGTTGAGGGCCAAAGGTTTGTGAAACCGGCATGATTTCAATCCGATTGACATTGACATGCTTGGGCTGTTGGATCAACCAAGCTACGGTGTTAGCAATGTCTTCAGGCTGAATGGCATGGGCATCACGATAGAGGGCTTCTACCCGTTTTTCGTCTCCTTTAAAGCGAACAGAAGAGAACTCTGTCCCTTCACAAAGACCGGGTTCAATATTGCTGACACGAATCTTTTTGCCAGCTAGATCCGCCCGAAGATTGAGGGAGAATTGCTTGACAAAAGCCTTGGATGCCCCGTAAACATTGGCCCCTGGATAAGGCACAGTTCCTGCGGTAGAGCCCAAATTGATAATATAGCCATCATTTCGTTCCACCATCTGGGGCAAGATTTTCCTTGTCAGATAGGTCAAACCGACAATATTGGTCTGAATCATGGTCAGCCAGTCTGCGACCTCTGCTTCATAAGCTGGGGCGAGGCCTAGAGCCAAGCCAGCATTATTGACCAAAACATCCACTCTCTCCCAATCTTTTGGCAAACTGGCAAGTGCATGATCTACCTGAGAAAGATCCGTCACATCCATTTGCAGGGGATAAAAGGCTTCTCCCAACTCTTCTTGAAGGGCCTGTAATTTATCGATGCGTCTAGCTGACCCGATCACACGGTATCCATCTGCTACTAAGCGACGGCAAATCGCTTGACCAAAGCCAGCTGAAGCTCCTGTTACTAAAATCGTTTCTGACATGTCATTACCTCCATGGATTGTAAAAACGTCCCTGATTGACAAAGATCAGGACAATACTCAAGACCAGAACAGCTAAGGCTGATAGAATCATCCCATAATCTTTCATTTCCATGGCTTGATGAGAATACCAGGTCCGCTTTTTATTTTTACCAAAGCGACGCAGTTCCATAGCTGTAGAAATACTGTCAATTCGTTCAAGTGAGCTAAAGATTAAGGGGGAGATAATTTGCAAATTGCCTTTGATCCGCTGGATCAGCTTGGCCTTTTTGGACAACTCCACCCCTCTGGCTTCCTGAGACAATTTAATCGTTTGATATTCTTCTTGTACGTCAGGAATGTAACGCAGAGTCAAGCTGACAGAATAGGCAATCTTGTAAGATACGCCAATTTGGTTGAGGCTTGAAGCAAACTGACTAGGATGGGTCGTCATCAAAAAAATCAAGGCTAGAGGTATGGTACAGACATACTTAAGAGCTAGATTAAAAAGATAAAAGAGTTCCTGCGAGGTGATACTATAGGAGCCCCACCCCTTCATCAGTACTGTCTTTGCCCCGTAGATCTCTACACCATACTGGGGGGCAAAGAGATAGACCATGACAACATTTAACAGTGCAAAAACAAAAGCAAATGCAAGTACAAATGAAATATCTCGAAATCGAATACGAGCTGTAGAGAATAAAAGCAAGGCGCCCACACCAATTCCTAGAAGGAGCCGGGTATCATAACTCAACATGGCCGCAAGAGATACAAAAAGAAGAAAGAGTAACTTACTCGCACCTGAAAGGCGATGAAGAAAACTCGTCCCCTCATGGTAGCCGACTAATCGATGCTTCATGATCTACTCCTTTCTGTTGCATATAAAACTGCGTTAGCGCCAAGGGATCCATTCCTAATCGATTGGCTAAGGCAAAAATCGAAGTCTCTTTGAGATTAGCCTCTTGTAAAATATCCGGATGAGTGAACAGCTCTGCAGGTGAGAGATCAGCTAGAATTTGTCCGTCTGATACCACAAGTGCACGATCAGAATAATCCAACATCAGTTGCATATCATGGGTAATCATGACAATGGTATGGCCTTTTTCTTGCAAGCTATCTAGAAATTCCATGATGTCAGTGTAATTGCGTTGGTCCTGACCTGCTGTCGGCTCGTCCAAGACCAAAATTTCTGGTCCTAAAACTAGTATAGAGGCGATGGTCACCCGTTTCTTTTGCCCATATGAGAGGGCAGAAATCGGCCATTTACGAAACTCATAGAGACCACAAGTTTTCAGTGCTTGATAGACACGCTCCTTAATATCTTCTTCCGATATCCCCCGCAAGCGCAAACCTAGAGCGACTTCATCAAAAATCATATTGGTCGAAATCATTTGATTGGGGTTTTGCAGGACATAGCCGACTCGCTCAGCCCGTTCCTTGACACTCTCCTGCTTGATATCTTCGCCTCTAGAGGTGTATTGCCCTTCTGTGGTAATGAATCCACAGATGGCTTTCGCAAGAGTTGATTTCCCTGCCCCATTCTTCCCAACAATCGCTAAGCGCTGCCCTTTCGGAATCGTGAGTGATATATCTTTTAAGATCGGATGATTTTCTTGATAAGCAAAGGAAATCTGCTCCAACTTCAATAGTTCTTCTGCTTCACCAGTTTTAGTAAAGGTCGCTTCTGGAATCACACAATTTACATCATCCAGTTGGATATCGTCCAAACGATCCAGATGCTCCAATTGATTGATATCCTGTCCAAGCTGGCGAAGAGTTGTTAAATAGAGGGGTTCTCGAATCCCATTTTCAGCCAGCAGTGTCGTCCTCAACAACTCATCTGGGCTCCCATTAAAGAGAACTTGACCTTGATTGATCAAGATAACCCGATCGACAGGACGGTAGAGTACATCCTCTAAACGGTGTTCGATAATAATGGTGGTCGTCCCCTGTTCTTCATGAATCTGATCAATCAGATCAATAATATCCTGACCCGACTTGGGATCTAGATTAGCCAGTGGTTCATCAAAAAGGAGGATCGGACTTTCGTCAATCAGAACACCTGCTAAGCTCACTCGCTGTTTTTGCCCACCGGACAAATCTTGTGGCCGATGATCCAAGAGCTTCATCAAATCCAAGCGTTCTGCCCAACTCTGCACACGCTCTTTCATCGTTCCCAGATCCACCATGTCATTTTCAAGAGCAAAAGCCAAGTCTTCTGCGACACTCAAACCAATAAATTGGCCATCTGTATCTTGCAAAACCGTACTAACCAAGTGAGATTTCTCATAAATACTGAGATCAAAGGCTTCTTTCCCCTGAATGAGGAATTGCCCACTACTGGTTCCCTTATAGATATTAGGGATAATCCCATTTAAGCACTGGCCAATGGTTGACTTACCAGAACCAGACGGCCCAACAATCAGAACCTTTTCCCCCTTATAAATGGTTAAGTTGAGATTTTTCAAGGTTGGTTCAGACTGTGCCTTGTATTGGAAGGAAAAATCCTTCAGTTCAATCATTGCTTCTTTCATTTAGTTTGCCTTTTCCCAAAAGAGCGCAAATTGGATGGCTAACTCTGCGATTCGATCCTTGCTATCTAAATCCTCATGACTAGATAAGGTTCGGATATCCCATTTTTCTTCCGAGAGGTGGTCAGCTGCGTAGAAGAAATGGCAGAGCTCAAAGCCCCTATAAGCTGCTAGGGCTGCCACTGCCGAACATTCCATATCCACACAGATGGCTCCCGCTTCCTTTCGTCGCTTCATCTTGTCGATGGTTTCCCGGTAGGGTGCATCTGTCGTCCACACTTTTCCTGACTGATAAGAAACCTTGTGACTGTCCAGAAAGGCTTGGAAGAGAGGGAGGGGTTTCTTGTTTACTTCCACTTCATCACTAGCCGGAAGATAGTGGTAACTAGTCCCCTCGTCGCGAAGAGTAGCTGTTGGAATGATAATGGAGGTTGCTTCGATATCACGGTCTAAAACCCCACATGTTCCAAAGAGCACCAGTTTTTCCATCCCAAATTGAATCAAATCCTCTATAATCCCCACACAGGAAGCAGCCCCAACTGGTGCATTAAAGGCACCAATCTGTTGGTCTCCAATAGTGATCCCATAGACCAGGACTTCAAAATTGGCCATGGAGGTTCTTGCAATGACCTCATGGTCATAATTCTCAAGGAGGCGCGCAAAAGTTACTCTTGAAAAGCAAGAGATGACTACTTTGGGAAATCCTTCAATTGGTTGGTGTAAGTCTTGTGGATTGATAATCGCCTGTCGATTGGCATCAAATTCTTCTAACAGCATTTCGTGCACCTCTTTCATTCTACTTCTAGGCCCCTATTATACCATAATTAGCCTAGTCATTGGTTTTTGATCAAAGGAAGAGCATAAAAAAAGAACTGCTCCCAGACGTTAGATTTTTCGGATCAAACGTTGGAAGGACAGTTCCCTACGATATTGTTACTTGTTTTCCAACTGCGCTAATTCTAGCAAGCGCTCTTTGGACAATTTTTTGATTTCAATTTGACTAGCATCTAGCAGCTGGTATTCATCTGGCTCTAGCGCTTCTATAAGGTTCTTCAGAGCAAGAGACCCAATTGGATGGTAATTTTCTGGCTTATCCGGATCTCCATCTATCGCTACCAATAGCACCCGCCAATCAATGATACCTGCTAAGCCCACAATTTCTACATATTCTGCAGGAACATGTGGCACGCTTGGCAAGACCGTATCCGTATCTTCTGTCAAGCTATAGCTGGCTAAGAAGGCTCCTGTCTCCTCCTGTTGATAAAAACGGACTTGACTGAAATATGCTGCACTATATTGAATCTTCTTGATAAAGGCAGAGTAGGCTTCTAGTGGATGGACATGGTTCAAGACTTCCTGCACTGTATCCCGATCCAAATAGACTGGATGAGCGAAGCCTTGTACTTCAAACTCTTTTAGATCTTTTTCCTTGGTCACATTACCCAGCGTTTCTAGGATAATGACTTCATAATCAAAATGGAAAATAGAATCTGGAGTATAGCTCACGCCGTCGCTGGCCACAATCTCCGTTCCTAATACTTCTCCTAGGCGACTAAGCCATCGAAGGGCCAACTGCCAATCTTCTTCTATCGCAAAAGAGGGCACCTGAATCTGATAAGACTCTTCCTCATCAAAATAGCGTAACTGCAGAGGAAGACCGCTCTTACCAAATACGATACAGTTCAAGCCTTCAAAATCATTTAAGGGACGATGAAGGGTAGCAGGATCATAGTTGTAGGTTGTCAACCCTTCTACCAATTTAAGAACTTCCTGTGCTGCGAGTACTTTCTGATAGCCAAATAAGCTCTTTTTATTTTTGATTGAAAACACGATACTCATTTGTTTTCTCCTTTGTGAAATCGCTTACCTAAAGTATAGCACAATTTTCAATCAATTTCCATATAAAAACAGCCTGAGCTTTCAGACTGTTTGTTTCCATTATGCAGGTGCTCCATCAAGCGTCTCACCGATAAGGGCCAAACGCTCAGCAACCTCTGCTTGTGACAAGTTGTGTTCTTCTACATAGCGATTGCGAGGGTGAACCCGGCACTCATGTGAGCAACCACGGAGGTACTTGTCCTCGTTTTCTTCTGAAGTCAAGATGCGACGGTTACAGAAAGGATTTCCACAGTTGACATAGCGTTCACATGGCGTTCCATCAAACCAGTCTTTGCCGACAACGCTTGGATCGACATGGTTGACGTCGACTGCAATCCGCTCGTCAAAGACGTACATTTTCCCATCCCACAGTTCGCCTTGAACTTCTGGGTCTTTCCCGTAAGTGGCGATTCCGCCATGCAATTGACCAACATCTTTGTAGCCTTCACGCACCATCCAACCCGAGAATTTCTCACAACGGACTCCACCAGTACAGTAGACGACAACGCGTTTGTCCATGAATTTTTCCTTGTTATCACGGACCCATTGTGGCAATTCACGGAAGTTGCGGATGTCTGGACGAATAGCCCCACGGAAGTGACCAAGATCGTACTCGTAGTCATTCCGAGTATCAAGGACAACGGTATCCTCGTCGAGAAGAGCTTCTTTAAACTCTTTTGGAGACAAGTAAGCACCTGTCGTTTCAAGGGGATTGATGTCGTTATCGAAATTATCATCTTCTAAACCAAGGTGGACAATCTCTTTCTTATAACGTACAAACATCTTCTTGAAAGCTTGCTCTTCTTCCTCATCAATCTTGAACCAGAGGTCTTCCATACCTGGAAGGCTGTGAACGTAGTCCATGTATTTTTGCGTTGTTTCGTAGTCACCAGAAACGGTTCCGTTGATCCCTTCGTCAGCGACTAGGATACGACCTTTAAGGCCGATTGATTTACAGAAGGCCAAATGATCAGCCGCAAATTGTTCTGCATTTTCAATGGGGGTATAGAGGTAGTAGAGTAATACGCGAATAGGTTTTGCCATAATATTCTCTTTTCTAAGATTAAATTATCAGAATTTTTCATTCAGCTATACCAGTATACTCTCCCAAGAAAACGAATGCAATTTATTTGACTGAAAAATAAAAGCCTGGTTTCCCAGACTTTTATACGACGAAACCAGGGTTCCAACTTCCTACTCTTCCTTTTCCATCTGATCCAGATAGGCTTCATAGCGTTTTTTCTCAACTTTTGCAAGAAGCATTACAAGGGTATTCACTCCCCATACAATTGGAAGATTCAGTAAAAAGGTAATTGGAAGTACTAGTAAGAATTTTGAATGGAAGGGATTAGACTGATAAACAGCTAGGTTTAATTGAAAATTTTGAGCCCAGATGAACAAGGAGAGAATAGAGGTTACTGCTACAATTCCCGTCACATTTAGATAACTATAACTAATAAATTTCACACCCAATCGTTGACAACGAACAGAGTAATACAATCCTGAGACGATGAGTAAGGCTACCACCTTGATTGGACTCAGCACCACCTTAGATGTAAAAATGGATCCTACACTAAAAACAGTTAAGGCAAGGAAAAGAAAACAGCTGTCTCAGCACCAGCCTTATTAGCTAAGCCTTCTTCTCGTTCATCTATGATTTGTTTGTTCAGCAATTGTAATCTCATCTCTTCCTCCTTATTCTTCATCCTCTAACTCTGCCTCGATCTTCTCTTGTTTTTTCCGATTGATAAGAGCAAGTGGTTTTTCAAGCAGATCTGTCAGGATGGCAAAGACGAGAATTTCTAATAAAATTTTGACCAGATACTTGGGACTCAAGATAAAGCTCATTGCTTCTCGCTTTCCAATCACATCCATAGCTGTCACAAGCACAGCAAAGAATAGACCTGACCCAAGGCGACTCAACCAGCTATCTTTTTCTAACATATCTCGAACATCAATCCCTGAACTGATCCTTCTCACAAAGGCATAGGCTCCCATGGCAATCAGAAGGAACATCTCAGGGAGATAAGCGACTAGGTCTAAGTCCAGGATACTGGATTTCACAAAGGCAGATAGGGCAATAAAGCAGGTCATGCCAAGGACAAGTTCTCCTGCGATTTTTCCATCAAGTAGCATGGTCCGTTCATCTTTTACAATTGGTTCTTTCTTTTGTTTCATATGTTTCCTCTTTCTATTATTAAAACTGTTACTCCCAGAACAGTTGATCCAGCGTCTTATCCAAGGTCTTACAGATGGCAAGGCAGAGACTGAGGGTTGGGTTATACTTTCCCGCCTCAATCAGACCGATGGTCTGGCGCGTCACTCCAATGGCATCTGCAAGATCCCCCTGGGTCATATCATGCTCGACCCGGGCCATTTTTAATTTGAGATTTTTCGCCACAGGCTTTTCCTTTCTTGTTTTTATAGCTTTATTATACACTATATTTTCTATTTTGCAATATATATATGACATTTTGTAAAAAATATTTTTTACAAAACAAAAAAGAGGCTGGGACAAAAATCCTAGCCTCTCAATTATTTTTGGATTGTCGAGCAAGACACAGTGGTTGAGTGGACTCTACTACGCTGATTTCATCAGCTTTTACAGCCCTACTCAACTGTGCGGAGGTGGGACGACGAAATCGAATTCTAACGAATTACCGATTTCTGTCCCACTCTCTTATCTTCTGTACATTTAATCTTTGGTCAAACTTCCATCTTTTGTTTGAGTACGTGCATAAGCAATCAAGAGAAGAGAACCTGCAACAGCTACTGTTAAAGCATTAAATGAACCGGCAACAACACCTTGTAGGAAGACTTTATTGGCACTTTCCTTGTAGATCAAGACATCTCCAACTGGAGCAATCAAGCCCCAGATCACAAGGTTGGATACGATTTGAACGACGTTAAAGACAATTAATTCTTTCTTTGTCACTTCCCCTTTGAATTCACCGATTTGTTTGCGGAAAAAACCAACAAAGAGTCCAAACAAACCACTTGAAATGATCCAAGTCCACCAAAGACCACCTGACATAGCGTCCTTAATGGCATGACCAATCAAGCCGATTAAGAAGCCAACAATTGGGCCAAAGACTACACTAAAGAGAGCTTGAAGGGCATATTGCAACTGAATGCTCGTATTCGGTGCAGGTGCAGGGATTTGCAACATAGCAATCACGACAAAGAGGGCTGCTCCAACCCCAATAGCTACAACATCTTTAATTGAAAATAATGATTTCTGTTTCATTTTGATATCTCCTATTAATTTTCCATTTTTCTAATCTCGATATGCCAAGAAGCCCCAACTCCTACATTATAGGCCTTGGCAAAGGATCCCTGGTTGATGGCAAGACCAACACGATAAAGGGAATTGATATAAAGGATTGGCTGTCCAATTCGCACATCGGCGAAAGACTTACCGTAGGTTACTTGGTTTTGGTAAACCAGCATGTCATTGTTATAGATGGTTACTTCAAAACGTTCCCCAAATTCGGGTGACAAATGATTGAACTCTTCCCGAGTAATGGAAGTCCAAAGAGAACCAAAGCGCACATCTAGGATGTCAACCGCACCTTTAACAAGATTGTCCTCAAGAACCGTCTCAACCACTGGGATTTCCACAATATGTTCGACACTGAGTTCTGGTCCGACGTCTTCAAAACTAATATGACCACTGGCCAACTTAGCTCCGGTATAGGCGTAGACATCACGGCCATGGAAGGTATAAGAAAACTCTGTATTGGCTCGACGATTCTTCACCTCTGAAATCTCACGGATAGCAACAATCCCTACATGTTTCTTGATAAAAGAGAGAGTGCCATTATCCGGAGTGACAATGTATTGATTTTTCGCCGTTTTAGCTACCACACTCTTTCGTTTGGAACCGACCCCCGGATCGACCACCGAAACAAAGGTCGTCCCTTCTGGCCAGTAATCTACTGTCTGAAAGAGACGGTAACTCCCTTCAAAGATATTGTAGGGGGTAATATCATGAGTTAAGTGGTGAATTTTAAGGGTTGGTGATTCTTCTAAAGCAACCCCAATCATAGCTGATACTGCTCCATCCACCAAACCAAAGTCTGACTGAAGAACTAGTAAATTATTGTGCATCTTTATCTCCTTTTTTGACCAATAATGGAAGAAGGAAGTTCGATAGTCCCCATCCTAATCCAGCACCCAGTATGACCGTGAGGACAAACCAAGTGATGGTCGCTAGATCTGGTGATACCATCACCCGATTGACATAGTCTATCGATTTACCACGATCCAGTAACGACATGCGGTAACTGGCTGGATAGAACCACATCATAAGAATGGGCCCTGTTGTCGCAAAGGCAAAAATAACAAAAGACAAGGCATTTCGTAAATTCGAGCGAAAACGACCACTTGAGGCGACCATCTCCGCAAAACTTCCGGCGATCAAGGCTGGAATAAAGGCACCTGCACCATGACGCGAAAAGAGAAAGAAGGATCCGATCACGCAGCCAACTATAAAGATAGATCCAACTCCTTTTATTTTTTCTAGATAATAGCGGTAGATCGTCCCGCCAAACAGGGCTGAAAAGGCAGGAGCATAAAACATATTTCCTTGATGATCGACCAGATTTCCAACTAAGACCCCCAGTCCAATCGCAAGAAAATAGAGGAAAGTGAAGGCTCCAACTTGTTTTATTTGATTCACATTTATTCTATTCATTGGATACTGATCCTAACGGTGGCTAATTTTCTTCGAAAGGAAGTCCCCGATAAATTGGACCAGAACGATCAGAATCAGGATCAATAAGGTCGCCACAAAGATGACATCATTGTTAAACATGTTTTTCCCGTAGTTGATGGCCAAGGTTCCTAATCCTCCAGCACCAACGGCACCTGCCATGGCGGTTTCTCCAATCAAGGAAATGATGGTCACCGTTGTTACACGGATCAAATCAGGAAGCCCTTCACGCAGGTAGACACCAACAATATCCCAGAAGGTTGCCCCACTTGCTTGTGCTGCTTCAATCACGCCTCCATCCAACTCGGACAAGACTACTTGGACTTGGCGGGCAAAGAATGGAAAGACAGCCAAAGACAGCGGAACAAGGGCTGCTGTAGGACCAATGGTATTTTTCAAGAGCAAGTAGGTCAAGGGATTAATAAAGGCCAACAAGATAATGAAAGGAATGGCGCGGAACAAGGAAGTAATCTTATCCAAAATTTGGAAAACGATTCTATTTTCGATGACACCACCTGGACGGGTCAAGACTAACAAAAGTCCTGTCACCAAACCTAAAAATCCACCAATAATGAAGGAAATAACGGTCATGTAAAGAGTCAAGTAAATAGCGGTTCCCCATCCATACTGGCCAGACCACCCTAATTTATAGACATTTGGTAAATATGTTTGAATTAACTGGATCATGCTTTTCTCCCATCTTTCACAATAGTCACGGAAACTCCTGCATTTTCTAACTCAGCTTTGGCCGTTTCCAGATTTTGATTTTCACCTGATAAGATGACCACCAACTCTCCAACAGGCGTGTTATCAAGGATCTCGATGTTCCCAAATAAAATGTTGGCAGATACTTGGTACTGCTTGTAAATATCATTGATGATGGCTGTATCTGTCACAGAACCTGCATACTTGAGATGCGCCAACATCGAATCATCAGGCAAGTTCTTAACAATCGCTTGTTGATTGATTTTTACCATGGCTTCATCGATTCCTGTTGCAACCGTGATAAAGTCTTGCGTCAAAGCATTTTTCGGATTCGAGAAGATATCTAAAACAGACCCTTCTTCAATCAGCTCGCCATTTTGCATGACAGCTACCCGGTTGGCAATATCTTTGACAATTTGCATCTCATGGGTGATCAAGACAATGGTTAAGCCAAGTTTTTTGTTTAACTCTTGCAACAAAGCTAGAATTTGTTTGGTCGTCTTTGGATCCAAGGCTGAAGTTGACTCATCTGAGATCAAAATTTTTGGATCGTTGGCAAGGGCACGCGCAATCGCTACCCGCTGCTTTTGACCACCAGACAATTGTGCTGGGTAATTCTCTGCACGGTCAGCTAGACCAACCAATTCCAACAATTTCGCCACTTTCTCATTCTTTTGTTCTTTGTTCAATTTAGAATGTTTAAGAGCGAAGGCAACATTTTCTGCGACAGTCATTTGAGCCATCAAGTTGAAGTGTTGGAAGATCATCCCGATATCCCGACGTTTCTCTCTTAGGGCAGCTGGTTTCAAAGTTACTTGATTTTGGTAGATCACATCTCCATCCACAGTGATGGTTCCGGTGCTAGGCACTTGCAAGAGATTGATCACCCGAACCAAGGTCGATTTTCCGGCTCCGGAATATCCCACAATCCCGTAGATATCGCCTTCATTGATCTGAATGGTCACATCTTTGACAGCTTGAATCTGACGTTTCTTTTGCTGGAAGGTCACATCAATGTGGTCCAGCTGAATCATTGCTTTACTCATAACTTGCTATTAACTCCTTTATCAATTCAATATGGGTGTAATAATCGGCGATTTTCACATTTTCATCGCCCCCATGGTCCCGGCTATTGGCATTCCCAATTCCAAAGGCTGCCATCGGCACCTGCAAAGCCTCAAATACCGTATGCATGGGCCCTGTTCCCGCTGTTGTTGGAAGAACAGAAACTCCTTCTCTATAGAAGTCTTTGGCCAGCCGAATGACATTTAAAATCGATGGGGCACTCATATCACTTCGGTAACTCATTTCACCGAGAGTATAGACCAATTCGACCTGATCATAGCCATTTTTCCTCAATTGCTGCTTGATCTTTTCTAAGACATCCTTGGGATCCAGTCCAGGAACCAAACGCACCTCCATCTTGGCACGTGCCTCTGCCGGAAGAATCGTTTTAACACCTTGGCCTTGGTAACCAGAGCCAAAACCTTCAATATTCAGGGCTGGTTCAAAATAGAAACGGCGCAGGAATTCTTTTCGGTCTTCCTTCAAGATTGGGAGGGTTAGACCATAGGTTTCCGCAACATCTTCTGGCCCTTTGTTGGCATATTGCTCGATCAAAGCTAGCTCGCGTTCATTGGGTTCTTGGATCTGATCATAAATCCCATCCACTAAGATTCGGCCTTCTTTGTCACGAAGACTGGCGATGGCATTTAACAAATACCAAGAAGCAGAATCTACCACACCGCCATAGCTAGAATGAATATCCACTTCTGCACTCTTCACCACCATATCAAAGGTGACGATCCCTTTGCTACCACCGGAAATTTCCAACTGACCCTGATTATTTCGGGTACCTTGTTCCCAGACTAGGAGGTCTGCCCCACGCAAGTGTTTCTTGTGTTTGGCCAAGTATTTATCCAAGTCAGTCGATGCAGACTCCTCTGCCCCTTCGATGATAAAGGTGATATTGACTGGCAAATCGCCACTTTCACGAATGTATTTTCGAAGAGCTGTGAGACGAGCTGTGATATGCCCCTTGTCATCATCAACCCCTCGACCGTACATGGTTCCATAATGAACAGATAAGGTGAAGGGATCTCCCGTCCAAGGTTGATCTCCATCAGCTGGTACCGTATCATAGTGGTTATAAAAAATGATGGTTTTGGCTTCAGGATTTGGCGAGAAAAATTTGGCAATCACAAAAGGGGCTGTATAGCTATCATCCACTTCGACTTTGGCTCCTGCAGCTGTAAAAATTTCTCCCAAATAGTTGGCTACTTCCTTGAGACCAACTTGTTGGGCAAAGATGGATTTTTTTGAAATCAAGGTTCGCAACACTTCAAAATAATGTTGTGCGACCTCATCATTTTCAAATTTACGGATTTGTTCCGCTTCTGTTGCAAAAGGCATGCATTCCTCCTAATACACGATAAGAGGTAGAGAATTGCTTCTCCACCTCCTTCATACACTTGAGATCAAATCTTAGAAGACTGGTTGGTCCATTCCTTCTGAAGATTCTTCGATCACTTTCTTCACATTGTCTTTGTGATAGGCTTTGATGATTTCTTTGATTGCTTTTGCTTTATCAGATTTTTCCCAATCTTTCTTAGCAGCGATCACGTTGTACCATTGTTTTGAGTTGTTGTCTTTCTTTTCAACATAGATAGCTTTTTTGAAATCAACGCCTGCTTCACGAACGAAGGTATTGTTGATGACTGCAGCATCTACTGATGGAAGAGCAGATGGTGTTTGTGAAGCATCCAATTCAGAAATCTTCAAATCTTTTGAATTTTCTTTGATGTTTGACACGTTTGCCAATTGACCATCTTTGGTATCCAATTTAATCAAACCAGCTGATTGCAAGACATACAAGGCACGGCTTTCATTTGTTGGGTCATTTGGTACAGCGATTGTTCCACCTTTAGGAATTTCTTTAATTGAAGTGTATTTGTTTTTACCGTTTTCTGTACCAGAGTAAAGACGGATTGGAGCGATGTACGTATCTGCTACTGCAACAAGGGCATTGTCGTTTTTAGAGTTCCAGTTATCAAGGAAGTTGTAGTGTTGGAAAGCATTGATATCCACGCTACCATCTTTTACAGCCACGTTTGGTTGTGAGTAGTCTGTAAATTGAGTGAATTCCAATTTGATTCCTGTTTTAGCGTCATCCAAGTTCTTTTGAACTTGATCCCAACGAGCTTTTTCAGTGTCGCTCAAAGTCATGACACCTACTTTTACAGTTGTTTCACCATCTTTGCTAGATGATTTTGAAGAACCACATGCTGCAAGAGCAAATGTTGCAATAGCTGCAAGAGCTGTTAAACCAAGAATTTTTTTCAATTTCATTTTGAAGTCTCCTTTATTTAAATATTATTCTTTAATATCTTTTGCTTCTGGTAGATAAACTCCACCAAAGTATTTTTTAGACAGTTTTTCAAGGGTTCCATTGTCATAGAGTTCCTTGATACGTTTGTTGACAAATTTTTGAAGGTCTTTATCTTCTTTTGCAATAATTGGATACACATAAGGTTGTTGGTCGCTTGGAAGCTCGATAACCTTCAAGTTGTCATAGCCTTGATCACGAATGATAGTATCTACTGAGATCCGTTCGAAGATCTTGTAATCTGTACGACCATCCGCTAAATTAGCCATGATGGTTTGAATGGTTCCATCTGTGTATTGCAAGTCAGTTGGATTATCTGAATGTTTTTTATTGAAATCTTCTAATTGTTTAGCAGTAGATGTTCCTTGAACAACTTCTGTTTTCTTGCCACCAATGTCATCCAAAGATTTAATAGAAGAATCTTTTGGTACGACCAATACTAATGGATTGCGAGCATATGGATTTGGATAGAGGTATTTTTCTTCCCGCTCTTTTGAGTAACTAATATTGTTGGCACCGATTTGGAAACGGTCACTATCTAAGCCAGCAAAGACGGAAGACCACTCTGTTTTGTTAAAGTTTACTTCATATTTGTCTGAACCTTTGAAGATTTCACGCAAAACTTCGATTTCATAACCGGTTAGCTTGCCGTCTTTTTCTTCGTAAGAGAAGGGTTTGGTTGTTCCAACAGTCCCAACTTCAATGGTTTTCTTCCCACTGGCTGATTTACCAGATGAACATGCTACTAAAGCACTGGTTGCAAGGACTGCAACTAATCCTAAAGCAGAATACTTAATCACTTTTTTTAGATTCATAGGATCTCCTTATTCGTTTCAGGCACATAAAACGCCATTTTAAAAGTATTTTTTAATTTTATCAAAAAAGCATTTACTTGCCTAATATATATTTTTTATGGAGGTGATAGTTTTTCTTTATCACACTTCTTGGGCCTTAAAATACCGCAATAAAGCTTGCGCATTTTCAACATAATAGGGAACCGATACCTCAAAGGCTGCATCATCGATGGTCATGTGATCATGATGAAGGTCTGGCGCATCCGGTTCTCCGTTTGAACCGATAAAGGCAAAGACTCCAGGAATTCGCTCTTGGTAAAAGGCAAAGTCTTCTCCAGCTGTAGAAGGATTCGCTGGGATCACTTCAGCCAAACCTTGTGAAGCTTCCCAAACTACCTGCGTCAATTCCTCATCGTTAAAGGTAACGGGAGGTGTCACACCCCACTCAAAAGCCACATCCACTTCCAGACTTTCTGCAATGTGTCGAATGATGGAAATAAAATGTGCCTTCAAGTCTCTTTGCACACTCGGATTAAAGGAGCGAATGGTTCCTTCAAAATAGCCTGATTTAGGAAGTACATTCCAGGTTGAGCCCACATCCAGGTGCGTAATGGACAAAACAGCTGTTTCAAAAGGAGAAACGGTCCGTGAAATTAATAATTGTAAGTTCTGAACCATGGTTGTGACGGCCGTTACCGTATCAATTCCTAAATCTGGTCTTGCGGCATGACTACTAACCCCTGTCACGGTAACCTTGAATTTCTCAACCCCTGCCATCATGGCTCCAGCATTCAAGGCAAGTTGCCCTGCTTTTAGCTGGGGAATGTTGTGAAAACCAATAATTCCTTGAACATCCTCCAACAGTCCTGTTGCCAAAACATCAGAAGCACCTTCTGAGATTTCTTCTGCTGGTTGAAAGATCAAGCGTATGGTTCCTTCAAGCTGATCTTCTTTTTCCTTGAGAAGAGCTGCTGCTCCTAGAAGACTGGTTTGATGAAAATCATGACCACAGGCATGCATGACGCCTGGATTCTGACTTTGGTAGGGCAGATTCGTTTGTTCCAAAATTGGAAGGGCATCGATATCTGCTCGAAGTGCCACTACCGGTTGGCCGGAGCCAATTTCTGCAATCAGACCAGTTTTTAATCCACTCTCTAAAATACGAATCCCCAACTCTTCTAAACGCTCTTTTAGAAAGGCGGTTGTCTGGTATTCTTGACCAGACAATTCTGGGTGTTGGTGGATATAGTGGCGAATCTCTGCTAACTCTTCATAAGAAAAAGACACAAGCCTTCATCTCCTTTCAAACTTAAAATTATTTTATCACTAATAGGTGTTTCCGTCTAATTCTTGTTTCTTGGGTTTTGATATAGTTTCAAACTATAGACAAAAACACTCCTAGATTCCTATCCTAGGAGTGCCAACTTCAGCATTAAGAAAGATTTCCCTCGAATTTTTCCATAAAGCTATCACTATTGTAGGCTTTTTCTACTTCCCATTTGCCATCTTTCTTAACAAAGGTCAACTGGTAGTCGTACCGATCCGGCGTCGTCAAGGGACGATCTGCAAGAGAAGCCATCATTTCCTCTCTATAGGCTTTATTTTGAGCCTGATTCGCCTCGATGATACCTGGATAGTCTTTTCGATGTTCTTGATAGAAGGTCTGCATGTGGTTTAAAATCGTCTTTTCCATGCTGACTGTCTCAGGATTCAAGCTAATAACTACCTTGTCTGGGAAGTATTGTTTGACCTTATAGGTTAATTTCGCGCGCTTAGCATTTTCCTTTTCATAAGCATCGATAAACTGGTTCACTTCTTCTTCAGAGAATTGGTAATCATGTAGTTTACGAGTAAAGTCAGCCGCAAATTTCGCACGGAAATCACTGGCTTCCTTTTTCAAATCAGTTCCCAAAACAAAAGCGTCATCCTTTTTGACCTTTCGTTGGCCACTGAAGTAAACTTGATTGATGTATTCATCTGCTAGAAGGGTGGAAGCTTCCACCTTGTCCTCATACTGAGAAGAATCCACCGCAAATTTTAGAGGTTTCGTTTTTTTATCAGAGCTATAGGTTTTTCGTTCATACTGCACTTCGTATTTTTTGCCTTTTTCGACCGGAAAGACGATATAGCCGGTTAATTTTTTATCCTGGGCCAACTGATCACTCTTGAGCAATTGGAAGGCTTCCGTTTGGTCATAAATTCCTGACTGCAATTTGACCTTGTTATTCTCCGCATCGTAGATGGTGATATCTGAATCTGACACGTTGATAGATTCTTTGGAAACATTCTTAAATTCTAATTGAAGGGCCAAATAAGTGCCGTCTTCTGAGTCATTGAGGACAGGCGGTTTGATGTATTGCCCTCCTTTTAGGCTCAGCTCTACTTGACCGTCAGATGCTGAGCTTTTCGCCGCTTTTTCCGTCTTTGATTGCTGCGAATTTGTCTTTTGACCAGTGGTGCCACAAGCTACTAGACTCAAAGTCGCCACAGCAAATAGGGTCCATTTAAAAATTTTTTTCATTCTCATCTCCTAAAAAAAGTTTTGTTCTATTTTAACATCTTTTTCTATCTATGTATACGCTATATAGTGATAACTCTTCCCTGTCATAAAAAGGCTAAGACCTTCGTCTCAACCTTTTTACTAAAATATGATTGGTTTTGATTTTACAAGATGCCTTTTTCTTTTTGAATCATGAAATCCTTGAGGGAAATCAAGAGAACTGCAAGGAGGATCATGGCCATCCCAATCACATCAACCATAAAAAAATGCTCCTTCATAATGACAAAGGCAAAGAAAACTGCCGAAACAGGCTCAAAGGACGCCAGCAAGCTTCCTTTAACGGCTCCTACCAAAGAGGTTCCTTTCAGAAAGGCTGTATAGGCAAAAATCGTCCCAATCACCACCAAGCCAAAAAGGGCCATCCAGGTATCGAGTCTGTAGTTTCCAGAAGAAGAAAGAAGACCACTAAAAGGGAGCATTAGGATTCCTGGAATAGTCATCCCAACTCCAATCACCAGCATACTTCCCCATTTTTGAATTAAGTTCAGAGGTAGAATGATGTAAAGGGCATAGGCAAATGCTGACACCACTCCCCAAGCCAAACCTTTGGGATTGATGGCCAATTGATTGAGTTGACCATGGGTTGCTATTAAGAATGTGCCACCAATCGCTAGAAGCATCGAAAACACTTCTGCTAGTGTAGGGGCCACCTTATCCATGATACAGGTATAGGCTAAAATTCCCACTGGACAGAGATACTGTAACACCGTAGCAGTCCCAGCATTGGTTTCAGCAATCGCCTCTAAATAGGTCAACTGAGTCAATAACAATCCTAAAAAGGCAAAAATAAGAAGGGGAAGGTAGGAAGATTTATCTTTGGCAAAGGCCAAAAACTTCTCCTTATCTGCAACGTAGGAAAGAAGAATAAGGACAATTCCAGAAAAAAGCAAACGGAGATTTGTTAACTCAATAGCCGAAAATCCATGAACCATTAAATATTGCCCGCTAACTCCGGATAGTCCCCAAGCGATCCCGGCGATCAAGGTCATGAGTGTTCCTTTCATCGTCTTTGACATAGTCCCCTCCTAAATCTGTTCCTTACTTTTATTGTATCATAAAAGGCCGAAACGAAACGTTTCAGCCTCATATATTTCATATAAATTTATTCGCTTATTCAGGTTGAACCAAAATCTTGATTTGAGATTTATCTTGTGTTAATTCAATAAATCCTTCTTCAACGATATTTTCCAATTTAATTTTCTTGGTAACCAATTTTTCAGCAGAGAAGTAGCCTTGTTCCATCAATTCCAATACTTTAGGGAAAATATGACGGTAGGCAATAATTCCTTTGAGAGATTTTTCTTGGATAGCGAATTCATTTGGATTGATGCTAGCTTCACGTTCCCAGATAGATACGACCATACATTCCCCAGCTTTATGAACAGCTGCAAGGGCTTGACCTAAAACAACTGGAACTCCAGTCACTTCATAAGAAACATCTGCTCCACCACCTGTCAAGCGATGGATGGCTTCGACGATTGTTTCTCCTTCTTCTGGGCGAACAACGATTGCTCCCAATTCTTCCGCTTTCGCTTGGCGTTCAGGAGATAATTCAACCGCATAGATTTTTGATGCTCCTGCTGCACGAAGGGCTTCAACAATCAAAAGACCGATTGGACCCAAGCCAAAGATAACGGCTGTATCCCCAGTTTTCAATGCAGATTGACGAACGGCATAAACAGCCACAGCTGCAGGTTCTGTAAGCGCAGCTTGTTCATAGCTCAAGCCATCTGGAATCACATGGACAATGTCACCGTCAAGGACACAATATTTGGCAAAACCACCATCTGCAGCAAGGCCGACAAAGTTCAAGTTTGGATCAAGGTTATAGTCACCGATTAGGTTATGTTTTGCCAAAATTGGTTCAATCGTCACGCGATCCCCAACTTTGACACGAGTCACATCACTTCCGACTTCTACAATTTCACCAGAGAATTCATGTCCCAAAGTAACCGGTGCTTTTTGACCAGAATACACATGTTCTTCAGTTGGGATGAAGATCGGTCCATCCAAATATTCATGCAAGTCCGTCCCACAGATCCCTGTGAACTTAACTGCCACTTTTACTTGATGTGGTTGTACTTCAGGTACTTCCACTTCTTCGATACGAACGTCTTTTGCTGCATGCCAGCGAGCTGCTTTCATAGTAGCCATATGATGATCTCCTTGTTTTCACCTTTTTTGTTTTCTTTTCAGGAAACTTTATATTTAAAATTGTAAACGTTTTCCTTTTGTTTGTCAAGGAAAAACTGAAGATGAAAAAGAGCAGCCCTTTGACTGCTCCTTCTTATTTCTTCTTGATCCGAGAAGATTCCAATCTCCACCCAACAATCCAACCAAGGACAAGGAGATAATTTTCAAGCGCACCAATCCCATTGACCGGCAGATGATAGTGAAAATAACTGAAGAGATGATTAGTACCGATCCCAAGCCCACCAATGATCAAGGCCACTAGTACCGTCCGAAGATAAAACCAATCGTATTTGAGATTGACGGCAATCAAGATCACAAGGACTGCCATATTCCAAATCCCAATCTCCCGTTGCCAACCGACAGAAATACCATATCCCGAATGACTTCCCATATAGGATGGAAAGAATAGCTGGAAGATAATCGCTCCAGTCATGGCGATGATAACCAGGACAAATAAGACTCTTAAAAATTTGTTCATGTAACTCCTCCTAATGCCAGTTGATATGTAATGGTCTTTCCTATTCTAACACAATTTTATGGATAGTAAAAACCAACCTCTCGGCTGGTTTTTTCTCTATTACTCTTCTTTCAACTTCGCCAATTCTTGAGCAAGTAACTTGAGGGCTACTTGTGGGTTGGCTTGACCTTTGGTTGCTTTCATGAGGAAGCCTGTAAAGGCCTTGTCCGCATTCCGTTTCCCTGACTTGAAGTCAGCTACGGCTGCTTCATTGTCTGCAAAGACTTGGTGGATGATTGGTATCAAGACTTCAGGATCTGAAATCTGTACCAGACCAGCTTTTTCGACGTATTCACGCGCGCCGCCACCGTTTTTCGCCAAGTGAACGAAGACTTTCTTGGCAATCTTAGATGAAATGGTTCCATCTTCGATAATGGCAATCATTTCAACCAAGTTTTCTGGTGTCAATTGGATTTCTTCCAGCGTTTTGCCTTCTGCGTTCAAGAATTGTGCGACTTCACCTTGGAGCCAGTTAGACACTTGTTTGGCATCGCCACCAAGGGCTACAGCTGCTTCAAAGAAGTCAGAAGTGACTTTCGTCGCTGTCAATTGGTTGGCATCATAGTCAGACAAGCCAAGCTCTGCCACATAGCGAGCCCGACGGTCTTTTGGAAACTCTGGCAACTCCGTACGCATTTCCTCAATCCACTCATCTGAGATTTCAAAGAGTGGTAGGTCTGGTTCTGGGAAGTAACGATAGTCCGCTGCCCCTTCTTTAACACGCATAAGAATGGTACTCTTATTAGCTTCATCATAACGGCGTGTTTCTTGACGAATGACCCCACCTGAACGCAAGATTTTCGCTTGGCGCTCCACTTCGTATTCAAGACCTTTACGGACGTTTGAGAAGGAGTTCAAGTTTTTCAACTCCGTCTTGGTACCAAATTCCTCTTGGCCGTATGGGCGAAGGGAAATGTTGGCATCCACCCGCATCGATCCTTCTTCCATCTTGACGTCTGAAATACCAGTGTATTGGATAACTTCTTTGAGGGCTGTCAAATAGGCGTAGGCTTCTTCAGGAGAACGCATATCTGCTTCAGAAACGATTTCGATCAACGGCACTCCCTGACGGTTGAGGTCTACATAAGAGAAACCGTCTGTTCCGTGGGTGTTCTTACCAGCATCTTCTTCCAAGTGGGCCCGTTCAATCCCGATTTTCTTCGTTGAGCCGTCTTCCAATTGCACTTCAATCCAACCGTTGTAACCGATTGGCTCGTCAAATTGCGAAATTTGGTAGGCCTTTGGATTATCAGGGTAGAAATAGTTCTTCCGGTCAAAGTGCATGTGCTGATGGATATCCATATTCAGCGCCAAAGCAGCCTTGATCCCAGCATCCACAACACCCTTGTTCAAGACAGGAAGCACCCCTGGGAAAGACCAGTCAATCACATTGGTATTGGCATTTTGCTCGTTCCCAAAGTGGGCAGAGGTTGGTGAGAAAATTTTTGAGTTTGTATTCAATTCAACGTGGACTTCAAGTCCGATGACTGTTTCAAAGTTCATTAATTGTCACCTCCGAAAATAAGGGGTTGTTGCTTGTGGTAATCCGTCGTAGCTTCAAAGGCAGCTGCAGCTTGGTAGATGGTTTCTTCAGAATACTTGGGACCAATCAACTGCAAACCAACTGGAAGACCTTGCGCAAAACCTGCAGGAATCGAAATTCCTGGAAGACCTGCCAAGTTGACTGGAATGGTCAAGAGGTCAGCCAAGTACATGGCAACCGGATCATGGTTGAGCGAATCCAAATCAAAGGCTACGCTTGGAGCTGTTGGACCAAGGATGAGGTCGTAATTCGCAAAGACTTTTTCGAAGTCTTGGATAATGAGGGTACGAACTTGACCGGCTTTCTTGTAGTAAGCATCGTAGTAACCAGATGACAAACTAAAGGTACCCAGCATGATCCGGCGTTTGACCTCATCACCGAAACCTTGGCTACGAGTGTTCACGTAGATATCATCCAAGTTCTTGGCATCTTCCGCACGGAAACCATAGCGAATGCCATCGAAACGTTGCAAGTTTGAAGAAGCTTCAGATGAAGCGATGATGTAGTAAACGGCAACCCCGTATTTAGAATGAGGCAAGCTAACTTCTTCGACAGTTGCTCCCAATTTTTCAAAGTGTTTGGCCGCATTAAGGATGGTTTCTTTGACTTCTGGGTCAATCCCTTCACCAAGGTATTCCTTAGGAAGGGCAATCTTCATGCCTTTAATGTCTTGACCAATCTTAGAAGTAAAGTCTGCTACACGAACAGGTGCAGATGTTGAATCCTTGGCATCTTCGCTGGCAATGACATTAAGCAAGAGGGCATTTTCTTTAACGGTTGGAGCGAAAGGTCCAATTTGGTCGAGTGAGCTACCAAAAGCAATGAGACCAAAACGGGAAACTGTTCCATAAGTAGGTTTGAGACCAACAATCCCGTTAAAAGCAGCTGGCTGGCGGATAGAACCACCTGTATCTGAACCAAGGGACAAACGGACTTGTCCTGAAGCGACAGAAGCTGCTGAACCACTAGAAGATCCACCAGGCACCTTGCTGTGGTCCCAAGCATTCTTGGTTGGTCCATAGTATGAAGTTTCACCTGATCCACCCATGGCAAATTCATCCATGTTGGTCTTCCCGATGACAATCATATCTTTAGCTTTGGCATTGGCAACAGCTGTCGCATCAAAGATTGGCTCGTAGTTATAGAGTATTTTTGAAGCCGCAGTGGTCAAGATGCCATCTGTTGAGATATTGTCTTTGACAGCAAGTGGAATCCCTGACAAGAGGTTGTCTGCATCGATTCCTTTTTCATCAATAGCCTTGGCTTGTGCAAGGGCCGCTTCTTCGGCCACCGTTACAAAGGCGTTAACTGCTTCTTCACGCGCCTTGATGTCTTCAAGAGTCGCTTGTGTCAATTCGGTTGCTGAAATTTCCTTAGAGACAAGGAGGTCGTGCAACTCTTCAATGGTTTTATGGTTGAATGACATTAGGCATCTCCTCCATCTTCTAGGATAGCTGGTACCTTGATGTAATAGTTATCTTTTTCAGGTACATTTTTAAACAAGCGGTCACGGTCCGTCCCTTTTTCAGCAACATCCGGACGCAATACGGTTTTACGATCCGCCATGGTCGTTGTTGGGGCAACACCTGTTGTGTCCACTTCTTCCAACAATTCCACCATGTCGACAATTTTCGATAAGGTTGTCGCAAACTCAGCTGTCTCTTCTGGAGAGAATTTCAATTTTGAAAGATTGGCAACGTGGGTTACCTCTTCTTGCGTAATTTTCATCTTGCTTCCTTTCGTGAAATGATGATTATTCAATACCCTCTATTTTACCATAATTTAGCCCAATTTGCTTGCCTTAGAAAAAATCTGTAGGACTTTTTTGTCGCTACAGATTCTTCTTTTTATATTTTCTTTTCGCCGAATTGCCCCATCTCCATTAGAGTCTCTTTCCAGACTTCCTGGACCTTAGAAGTGAGGTAAGAAGAGGCTAAGTCATAAGAAGCCTGATGAAATGGAGCGAGGTCGCTTTCAAAGAGCTGCACCAGCTTGTCTGCCAACTCTTTCACCAATTGTTCTTCTGGCACTGTCTCGCTATAAGGTACCAAAAAGCCATTTTCACCCTCTTTTATAAAAGTCGGATTGCCATAACGGGCATCAAAGCCCAGCAAGGCCAAACCTGCTCCAGCCGCCTCCATCAAAGTCAAACCAAAGGTCTCCCACTGAGAAGTGGTGAGGTAGGCTTGGTAGCAAGGATAGATCTGCTGAAGATCCGCATGACCGCGTAGGTGAATATAATCTTGCGCTGCAAGCTCCTGAATCAGGTGTCGCAAATTATCCGCTTCGCCACCCTTTCCATAAATATCAAACTGAAGGGTTGGGAGTTGTTCATGAGCTTGGGCCACTACTCGAATGGCCAAATCGATGCGTTTTCTTGGATCCAAACGGGAAGCTGTGAGCACACTAAAGGGAGGTCTGTCTCCTAGTGATTCCGTCAATTCTTCTAGATGCCCAACCGGAATGCTATAGATTGGAATTCCTTGGCATCCTTGTTTAGCAAGTGTCTGCTCCAAGACTTCTTTTTGAAGATCCGTTGCCGTGATGAAATAATCGAAGCGTTTAGCATACTTGAACACATAATAATATTCATAATTGAGATGGCCATTTTCAAATTCATGCTCCGAATGAAACACCATGGCGAGCTTTGAAGGAGCAGGTTTCTCCAACAAAGGGCGAGCAAAATCCATGCGCGAAGCCCGGTCAAGCAGAATCAGATCTTCTTCTTTTAGCGACAGCTGCGACAAAAAACGTCTCATCACTTCTGTATGGTTGGTCAAAATCTCAGACCCCAGTTTATAGAGCCAGCGTCCACCTAACCTCGATTCTTCAAAAGCGATAGTCCCATCTTGATGGTGATAGGTCCGTCTGAAAACACTACCATACTGAAAATACTCTGTGACAAGTTTACAAGCTCCATAATACTCTCGCTTGATTCTATTTCCAGCCAAAAGATAGTCTACATAGCGGACACAGTTTGGATGATAGGGATCCAGATGAAAGGTCAGGGCGTTTCCATCCGCAAATTGGTAGCGAATGGCTCTTTCCGTTTTTTCAACAACATCCAGACGCGTCAGTTGAAACTCCATTTGCAAGGCCCCTACCGTCTTTTGAGGGACCGTAGTCTGTTGATCCGTAAAAGCTAAATGGGCAAAAAGCAGTTCCTCATCCCGGTGCCCCAATGAGAGGTAATAGGCCAATTTTTCTGGAGTGGGCCAAGTGGTAAAGACAAACTTCGCTGCTACTCCTAGCCCCCGGAGCATCTTTGCCCGAGAAGCTTGTGCAACATCGACCCCATTGGGTTCAAATCCCACTAATAGATTAAAGGTATAAATGGTCATGCTGTACCTCCCTCTAATCGCTTAAACAGCTCTTCCAAAGCTTCTTTTTCAGGTAATTTCAAGATTCGTGCTTGCTCTCTTACCAATTCTTTATAGGTTTCTGGATGCTGGAGCAAGGTATCTAGTTGCTGTTCCATTTCTTCGACTGTATCTGTGATCGTGCTCAAGTCTTTATAGGTTTCCTGATGCACCGTACTCTTCAAACCAAATAAGACTTGCCCATTTTCAAGAGCATGAAGACTACTACTCCATACTTCTTCTCCCTGGTTGCAATCCAGATAAATAGAGCAGCTGGATAACAAGTCCTCATATTTGTCCAGCGAAATCCCTGGATAGAGGCGCACATTGGAGCGAGTCGCTAAGTCTGTTAATTTCGGCCCCATAGCCGTCAAAGCAGCAATGTGAAAGGTGACTTGTGGGAATTGATGGACCAGGCTAGATAGGCCTTCGACCTCTTGAGAAGCCGTCATGACCAGGGCTTCTGGTTGAAAACTTTCCTGCTCCACATCTACCAGCCCTGACAAGACTGTGATTCCGGCTTTTTTCTCCCTCAACAGACCATCTTCTACCAATAAAATCTGACTGACTTGTTCTTTGATCTCGTCTAAATCATGCGCATTACTGGCACAGTAAGCGAGTCTTTCCTTTGGTATCTCTTTCACAACATCTAGTAATGACTTGTCCAGCAAAAGAATAGCTTCATCTTCCGGCAAGACTTGTTCTAGGACAGCTCTTCGCAGCTCTTCCTTATTGGCATACAGGCGATCCCGTCCCTTAGGAGTTTGAAGCAAAAAGGTTCCTTGTGAGACAAAGTGAAGCAAAATTTCTTCTTGTTGACGGTTCAAATAGATGTCTAAATATGGTTGGCCAGCTTCCGTAAGGAGACTCTGTTTGCTTCTCCAGCCATAGCGGTTGTAGACATCAATGGATACGATCTCTTCTCCCTGACCAAACCATTCCACTCTGTCAACTGTTCGAGACAAGATATCCTCTCGCAAAACCACGTTGGCACGACGTTCCTCACCATCAAAAAGATAGGTTGTGATCCCTAGTGTCCAACATTCCCATAATTCTGGAACTGCTAGATCATTGAAAAATAAAGGTTTTCCAATTTTTGATGCTGGGTCTTTTTGGGTAAAAAAGGTCGCAAGACTCTCTGTCTGTTGGTCCAAATCTGTTTCCAGATTGGTCACAAATACTCGGTAGGGCTGGCTAAGTTTGTTCAAGTATTTTTGCAAACGATCCAGCTCTCTGGTCTGCTCTGATGCAATAATGAACATGCTGATCCTTTCTCATCAATAAGGGGTTAGTCCATCGTTTCAATAAAACGGAGGTTGGTCACCACGCGCTCATAGGTTTCTGTCCCTTGCAAGCCTGCTTCCTCTAATTTTTCAAGGGCCCGTTTCAAGCGCGTTTTGTAGATATAGCGATGCCAAGTCAAATCATAGCCCAACATCCCCAGTAGAGCCAACTTCTCCTGCTTAGCTTCCATCTCATCGACGACTCGCTTTTCTGTCCAAACCTGGGACAGAGTATCTGCACGGCCCACGCGATACCAATAAATACATTTCTCCGTATGAACCACCCGATGGGCCTTTAAGAAGAGCTTGTACATGAGGAAGTTGTCCTCGACATTTTTTCCGACCGGAAAACGAAGCCCTTCAAATAAGCTACGCTTATAGAGCTTCATCATGGCGCAAGCCCAGGCCATATCTCTGGTCTCCTGGATGGCATCGTGGTCCATGATCTCGCGTCCCTCATAAAGAGTCTCTGAATAATCGTCGTCTGTTACCTTGATCAAGTATTTGCTACTACTGTCATCATAGAGGTTATAGTTGGCTACGGAAACATCCGCATCATACTTCTTCAGTTGACGATAGAGCACTTCTACATAATCCTCCGTCACCCAGTCATCTGGATCGATAAAGGTGAGGTAATCACCAGTCGCTAGCTCAATCCCTGTATTCCGAGCAGCAGATAAGCCCCCATTTTCTTGGCGAACGTAGCGGATGCGCGCATCCTTCCTAAAAAAATCTTTACAGATCTCTTCTGACTGGTCTGGCGAACCATCATTGACCAGGATAATTTCCAAATGAGGGTAGGTCTGATGGATAACCGTTTCCAAACATTGTCTCAAATAAGCTTCTACATTATAGATGGGAATGATGATACTCACTACTTCATTTGTTTCCATGCTTCTTCTCATTTCTCTTTAAATAATCGCGAATCGCTGCCACCATCTCCTGCACCTGATCATCCGCAAACACTTGGTTCACACCATTCTCTACATGATTGGTTCCTTCAAAAGAGAAAATCGGTAAGCCCAATTGCTGGATCCTTTGCGTCATCTGATCGACCTCATCATATGGATTGATATCCAGATAAAAATCCAATTTTTCTAGGACCTTTCGACTGGTCAAGGGATCAAAAGAGGGATAAAGAAAGAGGTTGGGGTAGCGTTCCAATTGCACCAAGTTAAAACCAAAATGGCTATGGGCAAGAACATGAATCGCTACGTCTGGCAACTCTTTTAGCAACGTCTCCAACTCGTGGATATCTGCTGTATGGGTATAAATGGCAGCATGATAAGGAAATTCTCCCACTAGGTCTTGAT
The DNA here is from genome assembly GCF_047465465.1 of Streptococcus parasanguinis. Classification (GTDB taxonomy): domain Bacteria; phylum Bacillota; class Bacilli; order Lactobacillales; family Streptococcaceae; genus Streptococcus; species Streptococcus parasanguinis_AI. The sequence goes on from NZ_JASGZU010000002.1 coordinate 195,080, forward strand.
AGGTTTGCTTCAAAATCGGTTTTCGAAGCAAAATTTCCTCCCAAGAGAGGGCATAGTAAAACCACCATTGTTCCCGAAAACGATTGAAGCGTTTGGAGGTCCATGGTTTATTATGAGAGGTGTAGTGAATGACCGCCGGAATCCCTTGAAAGGCATCATACCAGTCTAGATCTCCATAGAGGTACTGATCCTTATCAGATCCTACTTGTAGATTATAAGTCCAAGGTAATGGAAACCACGCATCTTTGAAATACAAATTCAAAATGCCCTGATCTCCATAGACCTGTTGATGATGCTTGCGAGTAAGATCAAAAAGTGCATCTGTCACTTGGTGTTCTTGCCACCAAGTCTTATCAATCACCAAAAGTCCAGCATTAAATCCATCTGTCGTCGTTGGCTTATCGACCACTGCCCCCAGTCCATAACCTTTTAGATCAATATCAAACAAAGGCGATAAATCCTGTGTAAAGATCATGTCACAATCCAGATAGAGGATCCGCTCTTCCTCCACCATCTCTGGAATAGCATAACGGAAATAGGTCGCATAGTGAATATGGTCACTTGGAAGCGAAAAGGACTGGAATTGCTCAGGAGACATCCGACAATTGATCACCTCTGAATCCAACTGGCGCAAGCGCTGATTCATGATGGCAAACCACTCTGTTGGTAGATCTTCATTTAAGACATAAATTTTCAACTGGTCCTGATGGGCACACAATGACTTCATAGCGGTTTCCAACTTTTCCATATAAGATAGATTGGCTGAAAACACGACAGCTTTTTTACTCATAACTTCCCCTTTTTTCTTTCATTAGAATACCATTTTCAAGAGAGGAAAACAATTTCTAGGCCCGAAAAAGAGGCCTAGACAAATGTCTATGACCTCTTTTACAATCTTTTCTTATTTAGTATCTAATACAGCTAGTGCGCTGTCTACCAAGCTTGCCCCTAAGACATGCTTGAAATGATTCAAGGCAAACTGGTGATTTTCAGGAGTGAGTGACGCCACTGCAGGTTCCACGACTTCGATCTGGTAGCCGAGATTGTAGGCATCAACCGCTGTATGGAGGACACAGATATCAGTCAAGACCCCAGTCAAAATAACGGTATCTACATGGCGTTCCCGCAGGCGGATATCTAGATCCGTTCCTGAAAAAGCAGAATAATGACGTTTGTCCATCCAAAAGACGCGTGGATCCGCTTTGTGCTCCCGATAAAAATCTGCTAAAGGGCCGTACAAATCCCGTCCGCTAGTCCCAATGATATTATGAGGTGGGAAGAGCTTGCTTTCAGGATGAAATGAATCCTCTACATCATGCGCATCAATGGCAAAAAAGACATAGGCTCCTTGGTCAAAGGCCAATTGGGTCACCTGAGCAATGGTCTCAGAAATGGCTTGTGCAGGAGCACCTGCCGTAAGTTTACCATCATCTGCTACGAAATCGACAGTGTAGTCAATTGAAATCAAGGCTTTAGTCATTAGTAATCTCTTTTCTTAATTTCCTCAAAGATATCTGGAATCAACACTTTGAGATAGGTTCCCTTCATTCCAAGAGAACGGCTTTCAATAATACCAGCTGACTCCAATTTCCGGAGTGCATTGACAATCACAGAGCGGGTAATGCCAATCCGATCCGCGATGATAGAAGCAGTCAACTGTCCCTCATTTCCTTTCAATTCACTAAGGATGGCAGAAACAGCCCGCAATTCAGAGTAAGACAAGGTATTGACAGCCATATTCACCGCTGTCCGACGACGAATATTCTTCTCGTCTTCCTCGCGTTGGTAGTTCAACATTTGAATCCCTACCACGGTACTCGCAATCTCAACCAAGATCAAATCATCATCCGCAAACTGTTTATCATTGCGCCAAATGATCAAGGAACCCAACCGAATCCCAGAAACATGGATCGGCGCAATGGTCGTCAAGCCATCAGGAAATTCAGACTTGGTTTCGACCGGAAAGATACTCAAATCATGGTCCACATCTAAATTAGCTTCTGTATCGTAGACCAAACTAGCTGCCTTGGCATAATCTTCTGGTAATTTTTTATTTTGAAAGAAAGCTTCTACCCGGTCATTGTTGGTCTTGTAACGCATGAAATAACCAAGAAGGGTTCCCTTGCTATTAATGATACAGGCATTACAGTGGATAATATCCGCTAATTGCTGGGCAATATCATTATAAGGCATCTCGAACTGCAACTGTTCATCAGTCCGTTTCAAGATGGATGTAATTTTACGTGTCTTTTCTAATAAGTTTGCCATAATAAACCTCGCATATAGTCAGCTCAAGTATATCATATAAGTGTGGGAATTTCAATCAAATTATCTGAAAATTATTTATTTTTTCTACAATTATGCGCAATTCAGAAAAATGTCGTTTCGATGACATGGATTTTATAAAATGAATCAAAAAAAAGATTGAAGACTTTCCTCTTCAATCCTTTATCTAATTAACGTTTGTATTGCTTCAAGAAACGAGTCATTTTTTCTTGAATTTGAGCTAACTCATCGACACGTGGAAGGTAAACGATCCGGAAGTGATCTGGATCTTTCCAGTTAAAGCCGCGGCCATGAACCAAGAGAATCTTTTCTTGCTTCAAAAATTCTAAAACAAATTGTTCATCATCATCCACGCGGTACATGTCCCGATCAATCTTAGGGAAGATATAGAGACCAGCCTTTGGCTTAACAGCTGAGAGGCCTGGAATATCATTAATAGCTTTGTAGATAAAGTTGCGTTGTTCGTAGATTCGACCACCTGGAAGCAAGAGTTCATCCACGGATTGGTAACCTCCAAGAGAGGTTTGCACAACTTGTTGAGACAAGACATTTGAACAAAGACGCATATTGGACAACATGTTCAAGCCTTCGATATAGCCCTTCACATGGTGCTTGGGTCCGGATAGAACCATCCAACCAACACGGAAACCGGCAATCCGGTGAGATTTTGACAAGCCATTCATACTCACACAGAAGAGATCAGGCGCTAAACTTGCAATAGCCGTGTGTTTTTCCCCATCCATGACCAAGCGATCGTAAATTTCATCCGCAAAGATGATCAAGTTATTTTGACGAGCGATCTCTACAATCTCAAGTAGGATCTCATCTGGATAGAGGGCACCTGTTGGGTTATTCGGGTTGATGACAACGATAGCCTTAGTGTTTGAGGTGATTTTCGACTTGATATCCTCAATATCTGGATACCAGTTTGCTTCTTCATCACAAAGATAGTGAACCGCATTCCCACCGGCTAGGCTGACGGCTGCTGTCCAAAGAGGATAGTCCGGCATAGGAACCAAGACTTCATCGCCATTGTCGAGCAGTCCTTGCATGGACATGACGATCAGCTCACTCACTCCATTTCCAAGGTAAATATCATCAATATCCACATTTGGAATTTTTTTCAACTGGCAGTACTGCATGATTGCCTTGCGGGCTGAAAAGATCCCTTTTGAATCCGAATAGCCTTCACTATCACGCGCATTCATGATCAAATCATGGATAACTTCATCTGGAGCTGTAAAACCAAATTCAGCAGGATTCCCTGTATTCAAACGAAGAATTTTTTCTCCATTTGCTCGCATGCGCATGGCTTCTTCCAAGACTGGACCACGAATATCGTAAGCGACATGTTCGAGTTTGCTTGATTTATTATATTCCTTCATATTCTGCCTCGATTCACGAAATTATCTCTATTATACCACTAGTTCAAATAGAGTACAAATTGAGGACTTTATAAATTCTGCAAAAATATACCAGAAAAGTGAGACTTTACCTTTACATTCTAGCTTAAAAGGAATAAAATATAAGTGTATAAAGAATAGAAGAACTTCTGTTCTATCCATGTTTTCAAGCTATAAGGAGGTAGGGTTATGTCTCAAAAATACGAAAACATTATGGTCGCTGTCGACGGTTCTCATGAAGCAGAATTAGCCTTTGAAAAAGGGGTTAACGTTTCTCTTCGCAACGGCTCTAAATTGACTATTGCCCACGTCATCGATACCCGTGCCCTTCAAAGCGTCTCAACTTTTGATGCTGAGGTCTATGAAGAATTGCAAGACGAAGCCAATGAATTGCTCAAGGGCTACAAGGAACGTGCTGAAAAAGTCGGGGTTCAAAATGTTGCGACTGTTGTAGAAATGGGAAATCCAAAGGTCCTCTTAGCTAATGATATCCCAAGTAAAGAAGGGGTTGACCTCATTATGGTCGGGGCTACCGGACTTAATGCCTTCGAACGGTTAATGGTCGGATCCTCCTCAGAATATATCCTTCGCCACGCCAAAGTAGACTTACTAGTGGTACGTGATAAGGATAAAACCATGTAAGAAAGAAAAAGTTTGGAACAAAGGTTCCAAACTTTTTTAGTTGTCTTTTTTTGCTTCTTTTTGTTTTGCATGTTTTTCGTAGGCCTTGAGCTGGCGATCGAGTTCTTTTTTGATGGCTGGTTCTGGGGCGTATTTTTCTTCCCAATCATCTGGCTTCAGAATTTTGTGAGTTACTGGATCAAAGTGCGCCTTTCCATCTGGGAAAATCTTGCCCATATTGGCCCGGTGAACAATCTCGAAGATCTCTTCAGGATCGACCCCCATTAGTACAAAGCTACCATAAGTCAGATAGAGGGTATCAATTAAGGCATCAACCTGCCCTACCATGGAGATCTCAGCTGTATGCTTACTCCGAACCTTATCTGCAGCCTTATCCAAGGCTTCGTGAAGAGCTGCTACCGAGCGGTCAAATTCTTCCTCACTTGTGCTAGCTGCTCGGACAAATTCTACCAACTCCTCTTGCTTGAACATGGTTCGATAAAGGGCATCTTGAGGCTGCCAAACAACTGGTTTCTCCTGGGTTTCCCCATCCATCACACCATGGAAGGTTTTGACCTTATTGAAGTGATCATCCTTAGAAAGAAAGAGTTCTTTCTCTGAGAGAATACCAAAGTGTTGCAGGGCCTTTTGAATGCCATCCTTGCCATTACTGGTCGTGGTATGCTTGGCAATCGCTTTGACGCTGGTCGTCCCATTTCCCATCGCAATAGACAAGCCAACACCTGACAGCATCTCTAAGTCATTATCAGAATCTCCAAAAGCCATCACCTCATCAATGTCAAAGCCAAATTCCTGACCAACGATGCGGATCCCTTCTAGTTTGGAAATGCCTGAGTTGAGGACGTCTGCTGCAAAAGGACTAGACCGTGTGAATTTCAGATCCGGAAACTCTTTTTCTATTTTTGCAGTCTCTTCTGGGCTCGATAAGATCAACACTTGATAAATTGGTTCTTGTGCTAGTGCATAGAGGGTGTCCTGATCTTGTGGGACGACCTTGCTGACCACTTTGTTAAATCCTCGACTGACTGTACGGGCCATTTTGCGGGGCACAAAGCGACTGGACCAAGTTGAAATAGGACTCATCCCAAAACTCATGATCCGAGAACCAAATACCCCATCCTTGGTACCAAGAGCGATCTCCTTACGGTGTTCTCGAGCATAGTCAATCAGCTGGTGCAGGCTCTTTTTGTCGATCGGGCTGGTAAACAGCACGCGGTCCTTGGTCAAAATATACTGACCATTATAGGTCACTGCAAAATCAAAACCATAGCGTTCCATAAACGGTTTGACAAAGGCCGGTCCTCGCCCTGTCGCAAGGCCAACATAGATCCCTTCTTCCTTTAAAGACTGAATGGCTTTTTCTGTTGATTTGAGGACCGCTCGACTATCATTCACCAAGGTTCCATCGATATCAAAAAAGACTGCTTTTATTTCCATGTCTACTGTTTCTTTCTTTTTATGATAAAATAAATTATATCACATATTCCAAGGAGCTTCACATGTTTAAGAAAATTTTAGCACTACATACCGGAGGGACCATTTCGATGGCGGCAGATGACTCTGGGGCAGTGATTACCAATGAAGTCAATCCCATGACCCAAGTTACTTCACCAATTGAAGGGATTGCAGTCACCTCAGAGGACTTCTTCAACCTTCCCAGCCCTCAAATGACTCCTCGTCACATGTTAGCCCTGTATCAAAAAATCAAAGAGGAAGCTCACAACTATGATGGCATCGTTATTACCCACGGGACAGATACGCTGGAAGAAACGGCTTATTTTTTGGATACCATGGAGTTACCAGAGATCGGTGTGGTCATTACAGGAGCTATGCGAAGCTCCAACGAGCTAGGAAGCGATGGCGTCTATAATTTTCTGACAGCCCTTCGAGTGGCGTCCGATCCAAAAGCACGCGATAAAGGCGTCTTAGTCGTCATGAACGATGAAATTCATGCGGCTAAGTACGTCACCAAAACCCACACCACCAATGTCAGCACCTTCCAGACACCAACCCACGGCCCACTAGGTTTGGTCATGAAAAAGGAAATCCTCTTCTTTAAAACTGCTGAGCCAAGGGTGCGCTTTGATCTCGATACCATCGATGGTTTTGTTCCGATCATTGCTACCTATGCAGGGATGAAAACCGATCTGCTGGACATGCTGGATCTTTCAAAGCTCGATGGCCTCATTATCGAAGCCTTTGGAGCAGGAAACATCCCTAAAGAAACGGCACATAAACTCCAAGAATTCATGGATGCAGGTCTCCCAATCGCTTTAGTATCCCGTTGCTTCAATGGAATCGCTGAACCCGTCTACGCATATGAAGGAGGAGGCGTCCAACTCCATCAAGCAGGTGTCTTTTTCATCAAAGAATTAAACGCCCCCAAAGCGCGCATCAAACTCCTCATCGCCCTCAATGCTGGCCTAAAAGGACAAGAACTCAAAGACTATATCGAAGGGTAGTATAAGATACAAAGGGCGTAGCGGATACAGTCAAAATAGGGAATTCGACGCAGAATCATTAGATTCTAGGAGGATTCATCTTTTTGACACAATCCGCAGCCCGTGTTCAGTTAATAAGATACAAAGCCCGTAAAATGCAATCTCAAAGGGAGTAGAGTGGAATCCAAAGAATTTCCACTCTACTCCCTTTTTTCCGTTTAGTCTAAATGTTCTTTCTTTTCTAAGTAAAGCGAGAGCAAATGCCAATCGGGGTGTTCGCGCCAATTTGGTGTAGCTACGATCTGGCTAGCAACTTTCCTTGCTTCTTCCAGAATGGGATAATCTTCTACCAAATCAGCCACTTGAAACTCTGGGATCCCCGATTGACGGGTTCCAAAGATTTCACCTGAACCTCGCATTTTCAAATCTTCTTCCGCTAGCACAAACCCATTGGTCGTCTCTGTCATAATTTTCATGCGCTGCTTGCCACTATCTGTCTTAGGATTGGCTACTAGAATAGCATAGGATTGCTTGTTTCCCCGACCAACCCGGCCTCGTAGCTGGTGAAGCTGGCTAAGACCAAACCTATCTGCATCCATAATGACCATAACGGTTGCATTGGGTACGTTGACTCCTACTTCAATAACGGTCGTAGACACCAAAACATCGACTTGGTGCTCTTTAAAGGCCTGCATGATGGCATCTTTTTCTTCACTTTTCATCTTCCCGTGAAGCAGAGAAACGCGTGCTCGCTGCCCAAAGAAGGTCTCTAGCTCTTCTTGGAGGGCAAGGGCGTTTTTCAAATCTAGCGCCTCTGACTCCTCAATCAATGGAGAAATAAAGTAGGCTTGAGAACCTTTGCCAAGTTCTTTGACTAACCAGTCGAGGACCACTTCTAACTGCTCATGCTTGACCCAACGTGTGATGATTTCCTTGCGTCCCGCAGGCATCTGATCAATGATGGACACATCCATATCTCCAAAGGCTGTAATAGCCAAGGTCCGGGGAATAGGGGTAGCCGTCATCATCAGGACGTCTGGATTTTGTCCTTTTTCTCGAAGAATACGACGTTGGGAAACCCCAAAGCGATGCTGTTCATCAATAATGACCAAACCAAGATCTTGGTAGTGAACTCCCTCTTGAATCAAGGCATGTGTCCCCACAATCAATTGGGCTTTTCCTGAGGCGATCTCTTCTAAGACTTCTCGTTTCTCAGCCGCCTTTAATCCTCCTGTTAGAAGGGCAATTGGCAAATCTGGAAAAAGATTTTGCAAGCTTTCCTTGTGCTGCTCTGCCAAAATCTCCGTTGGAACCATCAAGGCAGCTTGCTTACCAGCGCTTAAGGCTGCATACATGGCAAGACCGGCCACGACTGTCTTCCCGCTTCCCACATCCCCTTGTAAGAGGCGGTTCATATGATAAGGTGAGGCCATATCTGTCAAGATTTCATTCAAGCTGTTTTCTTGAGCTTGCGTTAGCTCAAAAGGAAGCTGTTTTTTTCGTTCTGCTAATTTTTCTGGATTCCAGGCCAAGGAAATCCCTTGGCTGGCATCGTGATTTTCTTCTTTTAGCACTTGGAGTTGCAGCTGGAAAAAGAGGAGCTCTTCAAATTTTACCCGGCGAAGAGCTTGCTTGTACTCTGTCAGATCCTTAGGAAAATGCATAGCTTGCACTGCTTGGGAACGAGACATAAGTTGATAACGCTCTCGTAAGATTTGGGGGACGTTCTCTTCTAAAAGCTGGTCCAAGCCCTGGTCGAATGCTATTTTGATCAATTTCACCAGGCTGTTTTGGCTGACTCCTTGCGTCACTCGATAGACCGGCTGCAAATCATCTTCCACTTGAGCCAGGAGTTTCATCCCTGTCAAACTGCCTTTGGCCTTGTCCCATTTTCCAAAAATCGCCACTGTCTGCTGAACCTCAATTTTGTCTGCTAGATAGGGTTGGTTGAAAAAATTAACCGCAATGACTTGGTCTCCCTGTTTGATTGAAAAACGCAAGCGATTTCGTTTGTAGCCATAATATTGGACATTGGCTGGTGTTGCTACCACCCCAGAGATGACGGCTTTTTCACCATCTTCCAACTCTAAAACATTGCGCGTTTTGAAGTCTTCATAGCGAAAAGGGAAATACAAGAGCAGATCTTCTAAGGTTTCAATCCCTAACTTTTTAAATTTTTCCGCCGATTTTGGACCGACTCCAGGCAGTACGGATAAGGGTTGGTGTAGATTCATTTCTCCTCCTTTCTTTTATAAAAAAGCAGGTCCATCCGGGAAAATCCCACCTGCTTCTTCTTATTCTTCACCTGTATAGTCACGAGGAATCCGATCACTCAAGAGACAGACCACTTCATAATTAATGGTACCACGGTAATCTGCAACCTCTGTTGCCGTGATTTCTTTCTCGCCCTCTCGTCCAATCAGGGTAACCTTGGTCCCCAGAGGCAATTCTTCAGGAAGGCGAACCGTTATCTGGTCCATCGAAACGCGACCAACAATGGGACAATAGTCCCCCTTAATCAGCACATGGAAATTTTGCATCTCTCGTATCCAACCATCCGCATAGCCGATAGGAATCGTCCCGATCCATTGGGATTCTCCCGTCGTATAGGTTGCCCCGTAGCCAATATCTTGACCAGCTTCCAACTGTTTCACATGAACTAATTCGCTCACCAAACTCAAGGCTGGCTTAATTTCATAAGGCAAGACTAACACAGAACCACTCGGATTCAAGCCATACATGACATCTCCCAAGCGCACAGCCGTGAAAATCGTATCCGCATGCCACAAAGAGGTAGCCGAATTACTAGCATGGACAATGGGAGGAAGGGTTTCAAGAGCAGCCAATACTTCTTTGAAAAACTGGTATTGCGCTTGGAATTTTCGATCATCTGCTTCATCTGCTGTCGCAAAATGAGTAAAAATCCCTTCAATTTCAGCTCCAGCTGCTAAGAGGAGACGTTCAGCCTCTTTGATCTCTTCGATCCTTCGGAATCCAATCCGCCCCATTCCAGAATCCACCTTGATATGGACCTTCAATCCTGAAAGATCTGCTTCTTGTCCAAGCAATTGATCCAACCAAGCAAGACTCGCCACTGTTAAGCGGATGTCATGCTCTTTGGCTAGATTCACTGTTTCACTTGGCACAACTCCCAAAATCAAAATAGGGTGTTGCAAGCCTTCTTCACGGATTTCGAGGGCTTCATCCATATTGGAAACACAAAAACCATCTACCTGAGGCGCCAATTTTTTGGTCACCGCAACGACCCCATGACCATAGGCGTTGGCCTTGACGACTGCATATTTCAAGGCTTGACTCGGAATATGGTCACTGACTTGTTGCACATTAAAGGCAATGGCATCCAAATCGACTCTAGCAACAGTTGGTCTATGTTTACTTGCTTTCATTTTCTTCCTCCAAAATGACACTGGTCGACACTAGGTCTCCTTTGTGACTGATCGAAATCCATACCTTCCCAGAAAAAGGAGACTTGGAAAAATAGGGGGCTCCGTGGGCATCATTTAAAATTTCTAACTCTTGAAAGCCAACCGGTCCAATCCCTGTTCCCATTGCCTTCGAAAAGGCTTCTTTGGCGGACCATCGGCCCGTTAAATATTCCATTTTCCGTTTTCCAGACAACTCCTCAAAACGCTCTCGCTCAGCCTCAGTTAAGACTTTTTCAGCGAATCGGGTATTCTTCTGATAGGCTTTTTCAATCGCAGCGATCGATTCGATATCGATGCCATGTCCTTTGATCATCTTGTTTTATCCTTATTTGTTGTCTCAGTATCGTTTTACTGACAAAAGAGAAGGGGCTAAAGAATCACTCCTTCCGCCCCTGCCTGTTACTTATTCATAGTTGCAATTTCTTTGACCAAGGCCTGTGTTTTTTCCCAACCCAGGCAAGGGTCTGTGATGGATTGACCATAAACCACTGGTTCATTTTGACGGCCATCTTCTAGATAGGATTCAATCATGAAACCACGAACTAAAGTTGCCAAATCCTTGTTCCAAACACGGTTCATCATGGTTTCTCTCACGATTCGTACTTGCTCTTCGAATTGTTTGCCAGAATTGTCATGGTTGGTATCCACCAGGATGAAGGGATGTTGCAAGCCCATTTCGCTATAGCGTTTTGCTGCCGCTAGCAAATCTTCATAATGGTAATTTGGAATATTCTTACCAGTTGCATCCAATCCTCCGCGAAGGATCGCATGGGCCAAAGGATTTCCTGATGTTTCCACTGCTTGGGCATTGAACAAGAAATTTTGTGGATGTTGGGCCGCATAAATCGCATTAAACATGACGGAAAGATTTCCTGATGTTGGATTCTTCATGCCTGTTGGAGCAGAGATTCCACTTGATACAAAGCGGTGCTCCTGGTCTTCAACTGAACGCGCTCCAATGGCATGATAAGAAATCAAATCTTCAACATAAGGAAGACTGCCTGGATAAAGCAATTCATCTGCAGTCGTCAAACCAGTTTCTGTAATCACACGGTAGTGAAGATGCCGAACAGCTTTTAAACCATCCACAAAGCTTGGTGCCGCCTGTGTATCTGGTTGGTGCATCAAGCCTTTGTAACCATCCCCATTGGTCCGAGGCTTAGCCGTATAGACCCGCATCACAATAAAAATCTGATCTTTCACTTGCTCTTGCAGATCTGCCAAGCGACGGGCATACTCCATCACCGCTTCTTCATTATCAGAAGAACAAGGCCCAATCACAAGAAGGATCCGTTGGTCTTCTCCTTTGATAATCGCCTCCAACTCCCGGTCACGTGCTTCTTTACGCTCCAAGGCTGAACCTTCCAAACGGTACAGCGAAGTGATCTCTTGCTCATCAATCTTATTGCTCTTCCTAACGAATACCATACGGCCTCCTTCTGCTACCTAGACCCTTCCTCACTACGTTTAAGAGGAGATCTTAACCTTTACGTCCGTGGCAGTTTTTAAATTTCTTACCTGAACCACAAGGGCACAAATCATTGCGTTTCACTTGTGACAAATCAATTTCTGCTGGAATATCTTGTTGTTGGGCTGCAATATTGCGAGTAGCAGTTGTTGAAATGCTGTGTTCTGTACGTGGACGTTCTTGTTCGTGAATTTGGGCTTTCATCATGAGACGAGTGACATCAAATTCAATTGATCCAATCATATCGTTAAACATACGGAAACTTTCTGATTGGTATTCCACCACTGGGTTATTTTGCGCATACCCACGAAGTCCAACTGCATTTCGCAATTGATCCAAAGCATCGATGTGGTCTGTCCACTTGCTATCCACCACTCGAAGAATCAATACTTTTTGGAACTCTTGCACAGACTCTTCGTCACGCAATTTTGCTACTTGACTAGCATAGATTTCTTCTGCCCGTCCATACAAGTAGTCGATGACTTCCTTGTCTGATTTTCCTTCAATATCACTTTCAGAAATCGTATCTTCCGGAACCAAATTGTATTTGGCAAAGTTTAGAATCGCTTCGATGCGTTCTTCCTTGCTTGAGTGGCTAGCACCTTCGACAATCCGTTTGATAGTCCGTTTAATCATAGCCATGATTTCAGGAGCCAAGTCGCGGTTAGCTGTGATCACGTCATAGCGTTCTGCATAGATGATCTCCCGTTGTTCCCGCATCACGTCATCGTATTGAAGGACTTGCTTACGGGTATCGTAGTTGTTTCCTTCAACCCGTTTTTGTGCTCCCTCTACTTGGCGGGTAAACATGTTTGAACGGATCACCGATTCTTCTTCACTCAACTTGAAGCGGTCGAGCACTGCTTTGATCCGTTCTGAACCAAAACGACGCATCAACTCATCTTCAAGAGACAAGTAGAATTGAGATTCACCTGGATCCCCTTGACGTCCGGAACGTCCACGAAGCTGGTTGTCGATCCGACGACTTTCGTGACGTTCGGTCCCGATGACACAAAGGCCACCGAGTTCGCGAACCCCTTCACCGAGCTTGATATCGGTACCACGTCCGGCCATGTTGGTCGCGATGGTAACGGCACCACATTGACCGGCATTCATAATGATTTGCGCTTCTTTGTAGTGGTTTTTCGCATTCAAGACTTCGTGAGGAACACCTGCTTGCACCAACAATTGAGAAAGGTAATCACTGGTTTCAACGGCAACAGTACCAACAAGGACTGGTTGCCCTTTTTCGTGACGAGACTTGACATCTTCCACAACAGCCTTGAATTTTGATTTCAAGCTTGGGTAGAGAAGGTCTGGATGGTCAATACGGGCAATCGGACGGTTGGTTGGAATTGGAATCACGCGAATGTTATAAATTTCACGGAATTCTTCTTCTTCGGTTTTCCCTGTCCCTGTCATCCCTGACAACTTCTTGTACATACGGAAGAGGTTTTGGTAAGTAATCGATGCAGATGTTTTGGTTTCTTCTTGAACTGGAACACCTTCTTTAGCTTCGATCGCTTGGTGAAGCCCATCAGAATAACGACGACCTTCCATGGTCCGACCAGTAAATTGGTCGACGATCAAGATTTCTTGATCTTCGCTGACCACATAGTCGATATCCAAAATCATGATGTAGTTGGCACGAAGGGCATTATCGATAAAGTGGGTCAAGGCTACGTTTTCAATATCGTACAAGTTTTCAAGATTAAAGTAGCTTTCTGCCTTATCAATCCCTGAATCAGACAAACCGATGGTTTTAGATGGGACATCGATAATGTAATCGTCCTCTGTCAAGGTCTTCACATAAGCATCCGCCATGTGATAGAGCTGGCTCGTATCAGAAGCTGTCTGACCAGAAACGATCAACGGAGTACGAGCTTCGTCAATCAAAATCGAGTCTACCTCATCGACCAAGGCGTAGTTCAATGGACGTTGAACCATGTTTTCAGCACGAACAACCATGTTGTCACGCAGATAGTCAAACCCGATCTCTGAGTTGGTTGAGTAAGTAATATCACAGAGGTAAGCTTCTTTTTTCTCAGCTGGAGATTTTGCTGCCAGGTTGATCCCTACTGAAAGGCCAAGCCATGAGTACAATTCCCCCATCTCTGTTGCATCCCGCTCTGTCAGGTATTCATTGACGGTAACAACGTGTACCCCTTTACCAGACAAGGCATTCAAGTATACAGGCATGGTTGCTGTCAGGGTTTTTCCTTCCCCTGTACGCATCTCTGGAACGTCACCATGGTGAAGAACGATCCCCCCCATGACCTGAACCTTGTATGGGAACAAACCAAGGACCCGTTTTGCAGCTTCACGAACAACTGCAAAAGCCTCGTACAAGAGATCATCCAAAGACTCACCATCTTGATAGCGTTGCTTAAACTCAACTGTTTTCGCTTTTAATTCGTCATCCGTCAAAGCTGCCATTTGGTCTTCATAAGAAAAGACCTTGTCAGCCATTTTTTCAAGGCGTTTGATTTCGCCTCGATCATTTTCAATAATTGTTTTTACTAAATTTGCCATTTTTTTCCTTACTTTGATTTTTTCAAAATCTAAAATGTTCTTTTTATTCTAGCATTTTTTTAACATTTTTTCAAGATCAAGGCTGTATCTTACAAGACTTTCGAGTGGTTTTTTTCGTGTGAGAAAATCCAAAAGATGCCTGCTCAAGCAGACATCTTTTCTATATGCGATAGTTATTCAGACAAATGGTAAGAATAGCTTGCCACAACCACTTCTTCATGCCAACGAAGTGCGTACTTCAATTTCAAACTCATTTGGTTATGGAGAATATTTTGCCAATGTTTTTTAGGGATGAATTGAGGGACTAAGACTGTGACAGTATTCCCTTTTTCTTTAGCTTCCTCAGCTACTTTAGAGACAAATTCAACTGTTGGTTGAATAATATCCCGGTAGCTCGTCATGACATTTTCAAAGCGAATATGAGGGAAATAGTGCTTAAATTCTTCTGCCACCTCTGCATCTTTAACCTTGGTTTCTTCTGTTGAGACGTGCATGGCTATGACGTCATTTCCTAGGCTATTGGCATAACTCATCGCTCCCACACTTACCTGAGTGACATTTCCGACAAGGACAATCACGGTATTGCCCGCATAATTTGTCTTTTCGATCTTACCTCCCAAGCGCAATTGAGCCGCAACTTTATCATAGTGATTGCGGATACTCAAGAACATCCAAAGCAAAAGACCAATAATAGGGAAGAAGGGCCAGATTTCACGCAGACGGAACAGCAAGAGGATCAAGACAATACCATAACAGATGGCTGCCCCGAGGATATTGGCAAGCGAATACTTGAGAAAGCCTTTTTGATATTGGCGTTTCCAGTGGATCACCATCCCTGTTTGAGAAAGGGCAAAAGGAATGAAGACCCCAATGGTATAAAGCGGAATCAAACTTTCTGTTTGCCCATCAAAGATCAAGAGTAAGACGATGGCACCAATGGCCAAAGTCAAAATCCCATTGGAATAGCCCAGACGATCCCCTTTTTCCATATACATGTGTGGCATGTATTTATTTTTAGCCATGTTAAAGGCCAACATTGGAAAGGCTGAGAACCCCGTATTCGCCGCAACTGCCAGGATCAAGGCTGTTGATAATTGGAAAACGTAGAAGAAGGCTTGTCCGACCGGAGAATTTCCTAAGATAGCTTGGGCCATTTGAGCTAGAGTTGTTACCCCTTTTGCTGGTACGACACCCACCCAGTAATTGAGGAAGGTAATCCCTGCAAACATGATCCCCAAAATCAAAGCCATGATGGTCAAGGTAGAGGCTGCATTCTTTGCTTTTGGTTTCTTAAAGAAAGGAACCGAATTGGAGATGGCTTCAACACCTGTTAGTGAAGCTGATCCACTCGTAAAGGCCCGCAACAAGAGAATGACACTAACCCCTGAAATGGTTTGACCCACATGAGCAGTCGCGTTATAGGCCAATTGACCAGTCAAAATTTGGATCACACCATAGCCGATCAAGGCAATGGTACTGACAATGAAAAGGTAGACCGGAATCATCAAGGATGTTGCCGATTCGCGCAATCCCCTCAGGTTCATCAGCATCAAGATCAAGACCAACAAAATGGAAATGTGAAGATTATAAGGATGAAGAGAGGGGATCGCTGACGTGATGGCATCTGCACCGGAAGAAACAGATACTGCTACTGTCAGCATGTAGTCGACCAAGAGACTGCCACCAGCGATCAACCCCGCTTTCGGAGACAAATTCTCCGTAGTCACCATGTAGGCCCCTCCCCCTTGAGGATAGGCATGAATGACCTGGCGATAAGAAATCGTTAAACTGGCTAGGAGAACTAGAACCACAATCCCAATTGGAATGGACCACCAAATGGCTCCTGCTGATACGGTCATCAAGACCAGGATAACTTGCTCTGGACCATAGGCAATAGAAGAAAGTGCGTCACTAGAGAGCATGGCCAAGGCCTGCATTTTCCCTAACAGCCCTCCTTCACCTTCTGCACCAGATTTCAACGGACGGCCAATAAACCATTTTTTCAATGTTGAAAACATAAAAAACTCCTTGAAAAAAAGATCATGAGGCCGGGAATTCCCTGCCTCTTTTCATAAAACAGGGGTTATTCTACTCCTTTTTTTCAAGACTGTCAACCGAAATTGTGGAATTTTCATAAAGTTTTCATTCTTCCCTTCCACCTCCCATAGATAGGACCGTTTCTTTTCAATTTTTTCTAAGCAAAAAACGAGGCTGGGACAAAAATCCTAGCCTCTCAATTATTTTTGGATTGTCGAGCAAGACGCAGTGGTTGAGTGGGCTCTAGTACGCTGATTTCATCAGCTTTTACAGCCCTACTCAACTGTGCGGAGGTGGGACGACGAAATCGAATTCTAACGAATTACCGATTTCTGTCCCACTCTCACTTTTTTATTTCGGTTGATTTTCTACATAAGAAGCAATGACATCCGAAGTGTACTGGGCTGTACCAGCCCCAAACTTGTCGATATTTCCCTTGAATTCTGGATTATAGACATAGCCTTTGCCAATATGGCCAAAAACCTCTATAGAGCAGTCAAATCCATACGTTCGAATTGCGTCTAACAGTTTGGCTGCTTGATCTTGGTTTTCATTTGCTGATACGGGTAGACCATCTTTGAGATTTTGCGCCAAAGTTTGAAAAACTTGGTTGAAGGCTCTTGTTGCCTCATCTTCTCGACCTTTTTGGCGTTCAAGCGCTTGGTTCATGACTTCTTGGCCATACTTGTCTACCGCCTCTTGATGGTATTTTTGAGTATCTTGGTAGCTAAATCCAGTAAATTTTTCCTCAATTGTCATTTGTCTTTCTCCTTTTTGTTCTTGAATGGTTTTTTGCAAGGTGGAAATCAAGGTATCCAAACGTTTTCTTTCTTGAGTCAAATAATCTAACTGTTTGGTCAAATGGGGCAATAAGTTAGACTTTTCTTCGGCTAAGAGTTCTGCTATTTGGTCCAAGGAAAACCCTAGATACTTGTAATAGAGAATTACCTGTAAGCGTTCTAAATCTTCTTGGCTGTATGTTCGATAGCCATTTTTAGATTTCACAGGGACTAGAAGTCCTATCTTATCATAGTGGTGCAAGGTCTTGATAGAGACACCTGACAGCTCTGCAGCTTCTTTGATATGGAACATGATTTCCTCCTTACAAGGATAGTATAATCCCTCCCCTTAGGTCAGAGTCAAGACTTAACATAAAAATAGTTTTATTTCAGAAAAAAGGCTTGAGTAGTTCCATTGCGTTTTACTCAAACCCTTTGTTTTTATGGGTGACTCACAATCAATTCTAAACCTTGCCCTTCCAAAGTCCAAGATTCAACATCGCTTGGCAAGATAAAGTGACTTCCTTTTTGAATAGGATAATCCTTTCCATCTACAGTCAATATCCCTTCTCCAGTTAGGACGCTCAATAAGCTGTAATCAGCAGTCTTTTCAAAATTAGCTTTTCCAGTAAGTTCCCACTTATAAACCGTAAAGAAATCACTTGCAACCAAGGTCGTCATCCGAAGATCATCGATCACAACTGTATCTGGATGGCTATTAGCTGGCTCCCCAATATTCAACACATCAATTGATTTTTCTAGATGAAGCTCTCGCAAATTTCCTTGAGCATCCTTGCGGTCAAAATCATAAACCCGGTAGGTGGTATCACTCGACTGTTGGGTTTCAAGAATCAAGATTCCAGATCCAATTGCGTGCATGGTTCCACTTGGCACATAGAAGAAATCTCCAGCCTTGACTGGAACTTTTGTCAGCAAGGCATCCCAGTTTTTATCTTCGATTTGCTGGCGGAGTTCTTCTTTTGACTCGGCATTGTGTCCATAGATAATCTCTGATCCTTCGTCAGCCGCAATCACATACCAACACTCGGTTTTTCCAAGTTCTCCCTCATGCTCCATGGCATAGGTATCATCCGGGTGCACCTGTACACTAAGCCAGTCGTTAGCATCCAAAATCTTTGTTAATAAAGGAAAGACAGGCTCTTTACGATTGCCGAATAATTCTCGGTGCTCTTGATAGAGCTGATCCAATCCCATTCCTTCGTATGGACCATTGGCCACTTTAGAAACGCCATGCGGATGGGCCGAAATCGCCCAAAATTCACCGACATGGTCACTCGGAATGTCGTAACCAAATTCCTCTTTTAGACGTGTTCCTCCCCAAATTTTTTCCTGCATCACTGAATGTAAAAATAATGGTTGTACCATAATATCCTCCTCACATTTCATGTTTCTATTATACAAAAAAAAGAAAGCTTTTGAAAGCCCTTCCTGATCGTTTCCTTTCTCGCCAGAATCTTCATTTTTGTGTATAATGGAAAAGATGACACTAAAAGAAAATATTATCCAACTGGCACATTCTATTGGGATTTCAAAAATTGGATTTACAACTGCTGATGACTTTGCTTATTTGGAAAAATCGCTCCGCTTGGCCGTTGAGGAAGGACGGAATTCTGGATTCGAGCATAAGAATATTGAAGAGCGCATCCACCCCAAATTAAGTCTCTCCTCCGCAAAGACGATCATCTCAATCGCTGTCGCCTACCCCCACAAACTCAAGCAACAACCTCAAAAAACAGCCTATAAAAGAGGAAAATTCACGCCCAACAGCTGGGGATTAGACTACCATTATGTCCTTCAAGACAAGCTCAACCGCTTAGCTGCTGGAATTGAAGAAATGACGCAAGATTTTGAATACAAGGGCATGGTCGATACTGGAGCACTGGTTGATACGGCTGTCGCCCAACGAGCTGGAATTGGCTTTATCGGAAAAAATGGCTTAGTCATTTCAAAAGAATACGGTTCTTACATGTTTTTGGGGGAATTGATTACCAATCTCGAAATTGAACCAGATCATCCTGTCGACTATGGTTGTGGAGACTGTCGACGTTGTTTAGATGCATGCCCAACCTCCTGCCTAATCGGAGATGGCTCTATGAATGCAAAACGCTGTTTGTCTTTCCAAACTCAGGACAAGGGCATGATGGACCTAGAATTTCGCAAGAAAATTAAAACGGTCATCTATGGATGTGACATCTGTCAGATTAGCTGCCCTTATAACAAAGGGCTGGATAATCCCTTGGCAACAGAAATCGATCCTGATCTGGCTCATCCAGAGTTGATTCCTTTTCTCGAGCTGTCAAACGGACAATTTAAGGAAAAATTCGGGCATGTTGCTGGAAGCTGGCGAGGCAAGAATATCCTCCAGCGCAATGCCATTATCGCACTAGCCAATGCCAATGACCGCTCAGCCATCCCTAAACTCCTGAACATCATCGAGACCTCGCAAAATCAGATCCATATTGCAACGGCTATCTGGTCTTTAGGGCAACTGCTACGTGAAGTCACTCCAGACCTTGTTGAGCTCTTACGGAATATCAAACATCCGACTAATGCTATCATAGAAGAACGAACTGCTTTCTTTGAAAAATTCGGCATTCAAGCAATTTCACAACTACAATGAAAAAACACTAAGGTTACAACCTTAGTGTTTTTTTAGTTCCTTCAAGAAATACCAGCTCCCCATTTCTACATGGTTAAAGCTAATCTCGTTAGAGTAGACTTCCTTGTAGCCATTTTTGGTATAAAAATAGACATTTCCCTTCGTATTGGTATAAAAGGCTAGTTTTTCTCCTTTAACCTCCTCCAAGAAAGGCTCAATTCCTTCTGTCATAAAGCGACTGCCATAGCCCTGCCGTTGATGTTTAGGGGCGACTGCGAGAAGCATTAAATACCAATCAAAGTCTACATTTTGCTCCAATTCCTTATCCGTGTCCTCCATAAATTTAAAGTAGGCCAACATATTCTTCAAGGAAATAAACTTGAGCAAACCCAATCCCCCATTTAAGAGATAGGCTCGAAAAGGAATCGGTCCCTTTTGTAACAAGGCAACTGCATAAATTTCATCGTTCTTTTCTGCCACAAGGCAAATATGGTGCTTGAGAAAAACCTTTACCAAGATGCGCATCATGGCCTCAACAAAGGCAGGATACTGCTTGGGATCACGCACCAAATCTTTGATGACTTTTAAAAATAGATACTCCTCAAAAGCTGTACTGGCTACTCGAACCACCTGACCCAGATCTGCTTTTTTTGCTTTTCTGTACTTCATTTTCTCTCCTATTCTAAATCTACTTTCCAGTATACACTATCCTTCACTCTTACACAAAGGTCAATTTTTAGGAATTTGTTCATTCAAACCAGCAAAAAGAGTCCTCCCCAGACGAGTCCCAATCCCCAAGCGACGAGAACGTCCTTGGGATAATGAACCCCTCCAAGAACTCGGACAAGGGCTAATAGAAGAGATAGGAGCATCGAGCACATTCCAAACGGAAGCGACAACTGACAGACACACATAGAAATAATGGTCGCCGAAAATACATGTCGGCTAGGAAAGGAATGTCCGGATGAATTCTTTTCTAATAATGGTTGAATCTCCCACTTCTCATAAGGCCTCGGAACATTGACCCAATGACGAAAGAGGCTAAACAAGACAAAACCCGAAGCAGGGATCCAGATAAAAGGCCAGATTTCTCCCATTGAAGTTTTCTTTAAAAACAGCCAACAAAAGACCAGGCCGTAGATGCCTGGCATGGCGAACGTCAAGATTCGATTCGTCCTTTGAAGGACCTGCACACGATGTGGCTTTCTCGTAAAAGGCAGGGTTAGCCAACGATAAAATTTCGGATAATCTTGAAGATTGGGCTTCATGTTGGCACTCCTGTCTATCATCTCATTTTTGTACTACTAGTATACGCGATCCTAAGAAATCCTGTCAAGCCAGGCTTCTTTTTTATCCTTTCTTTCTTCTTTTTCACATTAGAAGCGATCTATTTTTGACGCTTTGTCATTTTTCTGTACCTAAGAATCGTCTTTCCCATCCCTTCTTCCAGCATAAAAAATAGGATAGAAGCACATAGAATTGCCTTCTATCCTATTATTTTACTTTACATTTCACAAGCCTTGTATCTTGATTTCATGCCACTTCTTCTGTGAATTGGCTATTGTAGAGGTCGGCATAGAAGCCATTTTGGCTCATGAGTTCTTGGTGGTTACCCTGCTCGATAATATTTCCATCTTTCATCACGAGAATCAGATCCGCATTACGGATAGTGGACAAGCGATGGGCAATGACAAAGGAAGTTCGGCCTTCCATGAGTTTGTCCATGGCTTTTTGAATCAACTCTTCTGTTCGGGTATCGACAGATGAGGTTGCTTCATCCAAGATGAGGAGCGGGGCATCCTTCAAGAGGGCACGCGCAATGGTCAAGAGTTGCTTTTGACCGACGGACAAGGTGACAGAATCATCTAGCACGGTGTCATAACCATTCGGCAAGGTCCGAATAAAGTGATGGACCCCAACCGCTCGGGTTGCCGCTTCGACTGCTTCATCTGAAATATCGGTTTGATTAAAGACTAAGTTTTCCCGAATGGTCCCTTCAAAGAGCCAGGTATCTTGCAAGACCATCGAAAAAGCATCATGAACTTCTTCGCGACTCATGGCCTTAGTATCCACACCATCGATGGTAATTTTACCAGCTTGAATGTCGTAAAAACGCATCAAGAGATTGACCATGGTGGTCTTACCTGCGCCTGTTGGACCAACAATGGCTACTTTTTGCCCAGGCTTCGCTTCAGCAGTAAAGTCATGGATAATGGTCTTGTCTGGTGAATAACCAAAACGAACATGCTCAAAGGTAACATGACCTTTTGGCGATTCCAATTGGCGAATTTTTTGGGATTCGTCTTCCATTTCTTCTTCGTCTAAGAATTCAAAGACACGCCCCAAAGCAGCACTGGCCGATTGCAATTGGGTAATTCCTTGGGCCATTTGACCAATTGGTTGGGTAAAGATGCGGACATAGGTCATAAAGGCCACAATGGTCCCGATGGTAATGTCCCCATTAATGGTGAGGACAGCCCCAACGATACAGACCATGACATATCCGAAATTCCCTACAAACTGCATCAAGGGCATCATGATCCCAGAGAAGAATTGGGATTTCCACATGCTATGGTACAAATCTTGATTGATGGTATCAAAATGATTTTTGGCTTGGTGACGGCCATTGTAGGAAATGACGATATTGTGGCCACTATAGATTTCTTCAACATAACCTGAAACTTTGGCAAGGTTGTCCTGTTGTTGCTTAAAGAGAGGCTGGCTCTTGACCATAATGATGCTGGAAAGAGCAAAACCTGCAAAGACGGACACAATCGCTGTCACCGCCAAGTGCCAGTCCGTCTTAAACATCATAAGGATGGAGCCAATCAATAAGACAATAGAAGAGACCATTTGAACCAAGCTTTGGTTAAAGGATTGGGTCATCAAATCCACGTCATTGGTCACACGAGACAAGGTATCTCCTTGTTCATGGCTATCAAAATATTGGAGGGGCACGCGATTGATCTTCTCAGCAATGGCATTGCGCAAGCGTTCTGCAAAGCGCTGAATCATGGTTGAGATAATGAAACTACTGCTGTAGGACACCAGTGCTCCAACTCCATAAAGGATGGCTAAGGTCAGGGCAATCGAAGTGATCTTATCAATATCAATGGCGCCTCCCATCCCTTTTGTAATGGTATCTGTAATTTCTTTTAACTTATCCGGTCCAATAACCGTGATTACACTCGATACGATCGAAAAGAGGATAGCAATTAGGAAAAATAGGTGGAAGCCCTTCAAATAGGGAGAAAGTTGGCTCCAAAGGGATGTTTTTTGTTTTGTCTTATGCATGTTCCAACTCCTCCTTAGACAATTGTGAATAGGCAATTTCTTGATAGACTTCATTGGTCGCAAGCAATTCTTTATGGGTGCCTTGACCGACGACCTTCCCTTGATCCAAGACCAAAATCAAATCCGCATCCATAATGGTCGAAATCCGTTGGGCAACGATCAATTTGGTCGTATCTGCCAGCTCTTCTTTCAGAGCTTGTCGCAGGATCCGATCCGTTTTGTAATCAAGGGCTGAGAAGGAATCATCAAAGATGAGGATCTCAGGCTTACGTGCAAGGGCACGCGCAATGGCCAAACGTTGACGTTGTCCTCCAGAGAAGTTGCTTCCTCCTTGCGCTACTTCTGTATCCAAGCCCTTCTCTTTTGTGGCAACAAACTCTTTGGCTTGGGCCAATTCAAGGGCTTTCCAGATGGCTTCATCCTCTAATTTTCCTTGACTACTTTCTCCAAATTCCATATTGGAGCGAATCGTGCCGCTAAAGAGCACTGCTTTTTGGGGAATGTAGCCGACTTTATTGTTCAATTCTTGGTGGCTATAGTCCTTGACATTCACCCCATCCACTAAGATCTTTCCTTCTGTCGCATCGTAAAAACGTGGAATTAAATTGACCAAAGTGGATTTACCAGAACCAGTTGATCCAATGAAGGCAACGGTTTGTCCTTTCTGAGCTGAGAAGGTCACGTGCTCAATCACAGCACGGGAAGTCCGTCCATAGCGGAAGGAAACATCTTGGAATTCTACACTTCCTTTTTCTCCAGACTCAGTCTTGGACTCAGATGGAAAATCAACAGACGGCTCTAGAGCCAAGACCTGATTAATCCGTTTTGCGGATACTAAGGCACGAGGCAGAATAATCAAGATGGCCACCATCATCATAAAGCCAATGACAACCTGCATGGCGTAAGAGGAGAAGGTGATCATATCGGAGAAGACCTTGGTCCGATCCGCTAATGCAGGACTGGTGAAGATCTTTGTAGGATCTTTTGGCATGGCGATATCATTGATCAAGTGCGCCCCAATCCAGTAGATAGCAAGGGTCAAACCACTTGATACCACTGTCATGACAGGGTTCATCAGAGACATCAAACGATAAACAAAGAGATTTAGACGGGTTAAGCCCTTGTTTTCCGTTTGGAATTTTTCATTTTGATACGCTTCTGCATTGTAGGCACGGACCACGCGCACCCCAGTCAAACTCTCCCGTGTCGTCGCATTCAAGGCATCGGTCAAACCCTGAACCTTTTGCTGGCACGGAAAGGCAATCAGAACAAGAACAGAGAGAAGAATCAAGACCATCAAGACCGCAATCCCAACAGACGTTGTCCAGGCACTGCTCTTCCCCCAAATCTTGGTCAGAGCCCAAATCGCCATAATGGGACCACGCGTCACAACTTGCATCCCCATGACAATCATGATTTGTAACTGGGTCAAATCATTGGTTGTACGAGTTAAGAGAGAGGGAACGGAGAATTTCTTGATCTCGGCATCAGAGTAATCCATCACTTGATGGAAAATCTCTCCTCTAAGTCGCGTCGTAAAGCTGGCAGCGACTCTTGAAGCCAAAAAGCCCACAAAAACTGCCATCAAAAAGCTTCCAAAAGAGAAGAGCAACATCTTGCTTCCCGGATCCATAATATCAGAAACCTTGGTCCCATCCTTAGCTAAGAGGGTCGTGATATCAGATAAGTATTCAGGAGTCTTTAAATCCATCCAAACAGCCAGACAGATAAAGACCGTACTAAGGGCAATCATGCCCCATTCTTTGGCGGTTAACCGCCGAAACATATTGATCATTCCTCGCTCCTTTTTTTCATATTCTCATAAAATTGATGCATGACCTTGAAAAAGATGGCCAATTCTTCTTCTGATACACCAGCCATCATCTTCTGGTCCACTTCCTCAAAGAATTGTTTCATGTCATTCAACTTATTTTTCACACTGTCTGTTAGGTAGACATACTTGGCCCGTTTATCGGTCGGACTAGCCTCTAAATAAATAAAGCCATTTTTCTCCATCCGCTTGATCAGGTTACTCGTCACGGATTTTGAGATATGAAGTTCCTGCTCAACATCCCGAATCAAGGTCACTTTTCCCTCTTTCTCACGATGAGATAAAAAGCTCAATACCTGACCTTGGGGTCCTGCGCTAAATTCAAGCCCTCTCTTCTTGGCCTCTCTTTCTACCATGAGGTGAATGAGATGGCCGATTTTTTTAAATTCTTGTAAAGGTTTGTCCATCATTTCCTCCAAATAGTTCTCTTAAGAACTTTAAAGTTACTATGAGAACTATTTTAACACAAAAAAGATCCCTGTCAAGAAAAAAGTTTCCATAAGAACTAAAAAAATGGAGCCGAATCGACTCCATCCTTCATCTTTAGATAATAATGCCTTCTAGATGATCCATTTCATGCTGACAGATCTGGGCTGGAAAACCTGTCAAATGAATTGTTTTTGCTTTCCAATTCACATCTCGATAGGTCACTGTAATCTCCTCATAACGAGTGGTCGGCCGACTCCCCATCAAGGACAAGCATCCTTCCTCTGTTTGGTAAGGCTTTTTCTTTTCAAGGAGAACCGGATTAAAGAGGACCAGATTTTCACTTCCCATTCGGATGATAATCGCCCGTTTTTTCACCCCGATCATATTAGCCGCTAAACCGACACACTCAAGGAGATGAGCATTTAAGGTGTCCTGCAAATCCAAAGCCAAAGTGCGATCCTCAGGTGTCGCTTCTTCTGACTTTTGACCCAAGAATAAGACATCTTTTACAATATTCTTTTTCATTCCTTCCTCACTTCTTGATAGATAGACGAAAGAAGAGAGTGGGACAGAAATCGGTAATTCGTTAGAATTCGATTTCGTCGTCCCACCTCCGCACAGTTGAGTAGGGCTGTAAAAGCTGATGAAATCAGCGTAGTAGAGGCCACTCAACCACTGCGTCTTGCTCGACAATCCAAAAATAATTGAGAGGCTAGGACTTTTGTCCCAGCCTCCTCGCTCTTGTTTCTAACCTCTAAGAGACAATTGCTGCTTATTTTTTAAGCTTTTCGCTCACTTGTTTTGCAAGAACAAAGTTCCCCAAGGTCGCTGAACCATTGCCAGCAACTGCAGGTGTCACAATATAATCTCTCACATCTGGTACAGGGAGGTAACCGTTCAAGAGGGCAGTAAATTTCGTGCGAACACGATCTAACATATGTTGTTGAGCCATGACTCCTCCTCCAAAGACAATGACGTCTGGGCGGAAGGTAACTGTCGCATTCACTGCTGCTTGTGCGATGTAGTAGGCTTGAATATCCCATACATTGCTGTTGAGTTCAATGTTTTCCCCACGAATACCTGTACGAGCTTCGAGACTAGGACCAGCCGCAAAGCCTTCCAAACAGCCATTGTGGAAAGGACAAACACCCTTGAATTCTTTTTCCACATCCATTGGGTGTTGAGCTACATAGTAGTGTCCCATTTCTGGGTGTCCAGCTCCCCCGATAAACTCACCACGTTGGATGACACCAGCTCCGATTCCTGTTCCGATTGTATAGTAAACCAAGTTTTCGATATGGCCACCCGCGTTATTGCGTGCGACCACTTCTCCATAGGCAGAGCTATTCACATCTGTCGTGAAATAGATTGGTACATTCAAGGCACGACGGAAAGCCCCAACGATATCTACATTGGCCCAATTTGGTTTTGGAGTCGTTGTGATGAAACCATAAGTGTTTGAATTTGGATCGATATCAATTGGTCCAAATGAACCAATCGAAAGCCCAACTAGATCCTCAAATTTTGAGAAAAATTCAATACACTTATCAATCGTCTCAATTGGCTTGGTTGTTGGAAATTGTACTTTTTCCACAACATTATAGTTTTCATCACCAACCGCACAAACAAATTTTGTACCGCCAGCTTCCAAACTTCCATATAATTTTGTCATGTTGGCTCCTTTTTTATTATGAAAAATATCCTGTATTTATTATAGCATATTTTGTAGTCAATCTTTTTCTCTTCTCTAAAGAAAAAACACACCTTTTTTGAGAAATAAAATTCAAGGACTGGAGATGATAGACCAGTCCTTGAGAACTTATTTTTCGATTAAGCTTTAACTTCGATGATTGCATCACCCTTCGCAACAGATCCAGTTGCAACAGGTGTGACAGAAGCAAAGTCAGCTGTGTTAGTGACGATCACCATAGTTGTGTCTTCAAGACCAGCTGCGGCAATTTTCGCTGCATCAAATGTACCAAGGACATCACCAGCTTTGACTTTATCGCCTTGAGCTACTTTTTGATCAAATCCTTCACCATTCATTGATACTGTATCAATCCCAACGTGGATCAAGATTTCAGCACCATTAGCAGTCTTCAAACCGTAAGCGTGACCAGTTGCGAAAGCAATGGTTACTTCAGCATCAGCTGGTGCATAGACAACGCCTTCAGTTGGTTTGATGGCAATTCCTTGTCCCATCGCTCCACTTGAGAAGACAGGATCATTCACATCAGCAAGTGCTACTGTACTACCAACGATAGGAGTTACAATCACTTCATCCGCAAGAGTTGCTTCAACTTCTTCAGAAGCAGCTGCTACTTCTTTGGCTTCTGCTTTTTCAGAAGTTTCTGCTGCTGCTACATTTCCTTCAGCCGCAAACACAGCTGCTGCTTTTGTCTTACCATAGAAGTAAGTCAATGCAAAGGCTACCGCAAAGGCAATCACTTCACACAAGAGGTAGAATGGGATAGATGTTGCATTGATTGAAAGGAATCCAAGGAAACCTGCTGATCCAAGTGAAACAGCAACTACTTGGAGAAGACCCGCAAAGAGGGCACCCACTGCTGAACCGATAAGGGCACAGAAGAATGGGAATTTGTATTTCAAGTTAACCCCGAAGAGGGCTGGTTCTGTAATACCAAGAAGGGCTGACACACCTGCAGAAGATGCAAGACCTTTAGTTTTTTCGCTCTTCGTCAAGAACAAGATGGCAAAAGTTGCAGCACCTTGCGCTACGTTGGCCATTGATGCAACGACGAAGATGAAATCTCCATGACCCGCACCTTTTTGCCAAGCTGAAAGCAATTGTGTTTCGATAGCTGGGAATGATTGGTGAAGACCTGTCATAACGATCAATGAGTAAGTTCCACCAAAGACTGTCATACCGATAAAGCTTGTTGTGTTATACAACCATACAATAGCGTCTGTGATTCCGTTTGACACCAAAAGCATCACTGGACCAACCACTGTAAAGGTAAGGAAACCAGTAATCATCACAGAAAGCAATGGAGTAAAGGTAAAGTCAACAGCTGATGGCAATTTCTTGTGGAAGAATTTTTCCAAATGTGCCAAGATCCAGATCGCTGCTAAGACAGGAATAACTTGGTAGGCATAGTTTGTTTGTGCTACATTGTAGCCAAAGATATCCCAGAATTTAGTAGCCCCACCAAGATCTGGTGTGGTCATGATCATACCGATCGCAGCACCCAAGAAGATGTTTGCTCCAAAGCGTTTGGCTGCAGAAATACCAACCAAAATTGGCAAGAACATAAATGGTGCAGCTGACATCAATTGGATCATAGCTGAAAGACCCTTGATAGCTGGGTACATTTCTTCTAATGATTTAGGTCCAAATAAACCAGCTGAAGTCAAGAAGTTCCGAAGGGCCATCAAGAGACCACCTGCAACCAAGGCAGGAATGATTGGAACGAAGATATCAGACAAGAGTTTAATCAAGGCCATCAATGGGTTGAATTTCTTATCTTTTGCAGCGATTTGTTTCAAATCGTCTGTTGATACTTCTTTCAAACCAGTAGCTTTAATTAGCTCTTCATAAACAAAGTTTACATCTCCAGGTCCGATGATCACTTGGTATTGACCATCTGATTTGAAGGTTCCTTTGACATCAGCATTGTTATCAAGTGCAGCTTGATCAACTTTGCTATCGTCTTTCAATACCAAACGTAGACGTGTCGCACAGTGTGCTGCCGCAACAAGGTTATCTTTACCGACTGCTTCGATAACCTCTTTGGCTACTTTATTGTAATCCATAAAGTAAATCTCCTTATTTTTTGTAATGTAAACGGTTAAATCGTTTCTACGTTTTTAATTGTACCACGTATTGAAAATATGTCAAGCGTTTTGCAGGATTTTTTTGAAACTTTTTTGGACTTTTTGACACCTTTTGACAGTATGAAACTATTTTCATTTTAAAACAGCCCTGTACCACGCTTCTTAGCGCTCTGAATCAGTCTTTTGTTTTCATTTTCTTTCATTTTTTCATAATTTTTCAACTTCTCCTCTTTTCTTCAGGCTGCAAAATAGATGTCAAACGTTTGACATTTTTTGCCATTTTTTTCATTTATCGCTTGCATTTTTAATAGGAAATCGGTACTATGGAAGTAAGAAAAAATTCGGAGGAATAAAATGGAATGGACAACTGAACGTCGTTACAGACGTTACGAAGACTGGACAGAAGAGGAAAAGCAAGCCATCCAAGATCATATGGCCAAATCTCCTTGGCATACACACTATCATGTTGAGCCAAAAGCTGGTCTCTTAAATGATCCTAACGGTTTTTCCTACTTTGATGGAAAATGGATCTTGTTTTACCAAAATTTCCCATTTGGTGCAGCCCATGGGTTAAAATCATGGGTACAAACAGAAAGTGAAGACTTGGTTCATTTCAAAGAAACTGGTGTAACGCTTCTTCCAGACACAGATCTGGATAGCCATGGAGCTTATTCCGGATCAGCCATGCAGTTTGGTGACAAACTATTCTTATTCTACACCGGAAATGTTCGTGATGCAGAATGGGTTCGTCATCCTTACCAAGTCGGTGCTTTGATGGATAAAGACGGCAAGATTGAAAAAATTGACAAAATCTTGATTGATCAACCGGCTGACTCTACGGATCACTTTCGTGACCCACAGATTTTTAATTTCAAAGGTCAATTCTACGCTATCGTTGGTGGTCAAGACCTTGAGAAGAAAGGATTCATCCGTCTCTATAAGGCTGTAGATAATGACTATTCCAACTGGGTTACAGTCGGTGACTTGGATTTTGCAAACGATCGGACAGCTTATATGATGGAATGTCCCAACCTAGTCTTTGTAGGAGACCAACCCGTTCTCCTATACTGCCCTCAAGGCTTAGATAAAGCCGTTCTCGATTATGACAATATCTATCCAAATATGTACAAGATTGGGGCAAGCTTTGACCCAGAAAAGGCCAAAATGGTTGATGTATCTGAATTGCATAATCTCGACTATGGTTTTGAAGCCTATGCCACTCAAGGATTTAATGCTCCCGATGG
Organism: Streptococcus parasanguinis; assembly: GCF_047465465.1. GTDB lineage: Bacteria > Bacillota > Bacilli > Lactobacillales > Streptococcaceae > Streptococcus > Streptococcus parasanguinis_AI. The sequence goes on from NZ_JASGZU010000002.1 coordinate 225,327, forward strand.
ACGTGCCTATACTGTTAGCTGGCTAGGTCTTCCAGACGTTTCTTATCCAACGGATTCCTATGACTACCAAGGAGCTCTCTCACTGGTCAAAGAATTAACCATCAAAGATGGCAAGCTCTACCAATACCCAGTTGAAGCCATCAAAGACTTGCGCGCTGAGAGTGAGGAATTTGCCAACAAGGCACAAACCAAGAACTGCTATGAATTGGAATTGCAGTTTGAAAAGGATAGCCAGAACGAAATCGTCCTCTTTGCCGATGCAGAAGGGAAGGGCTTAGCTCTCACATTTGATCTGGCTAAAGGATTGGTCACAGTCGATCGAAGCCAGGCTGGTGAGCAATATGCCCAAGAATTCGGTGCGAGCCGTAGCTGCACAATCGCTAACCAAGCAACAACCGCTAATATTTTCATTGACAATTCGATTTTTGAAATCTTTATCAATAAAGGAGAAAAAGTATTTTCTGGTCGGGTCTACCCACATGCAGATCAAAATGGAATCTTGATCAAGTCTGGAACCCCTACTGGAACTTACTACGAACTTGATTATGGTCGCAAAGCTAACTGATGTCGCCAAACTCGCCGGTGTCAGCCCTACTACTGTCTCACGGGTTATCAATAAAAAAGGATACCTGTCTGAGAAAACGATTCAAAAAGTCCAAGAAGCCATGCGAGAATTAGGCTATAAACCTAACAATGTTGCTCGAAGCCTCCAAGGAAAATCAGCCAAGTTAGTCGGCTTGATCTTTCCCAACATCAGCAATGTTTTCTATGCTGAATTAATCGACAAACTAGAACACCAACTCTTCAAACATGGCTATAAAACCATCATCTGCAATAGTGAGCACGACTCCGAGAAAGAGCGCGAATATATTGAGATGTTGGAGGCTAACCAGGTAGATGGCATCATTTCAGGAAGTCATAATTTGGGCATTGAAGATTACAACCGGGTAACTGCTCCTATCATTGCTTTTGACCGCAACCTCTCCCCAGAAATTCCGGTTGTTTCTTCAGACAACTATGCTGGTGGAGTGCTAGCAGCAGAAACTTTAGTAAAAACCGGAGCCCGAAATATTATCATGATCACAGGTAATGACAACTCTAACTCCCCAACTGGCTTGCGTCATGCGGGGTTTGCATCGGTTCTACCTGAGTCCATGATCATTAATGTTTCCAGTGATTTCTCCCCTATTCGCAAAGAAATGGAAATCAAACAGATTTTAACCCACCACAAACCAGATGCCATTTTCGCCTCCGATGATTTGACGGCGATCTTGATCATGAAAGTCGCTAGAGAATTAGATATTCAGATTCCCCAGGATTTGAAAGTGATTGGTTATGATGGAACCCAGTTCATTGAGACCTATACACCTGAACTGACAACCATCCAACAACCCCTCGAAGACATTGCTATCCTCATGGTAGATCTTTTACTCCAAAAGATCGAAGGAAAAAAAGTAGCGACTACCGGTTATTTCTTGCCCGTTAGTCTCCACTCTGGAAAAAGTGTCTAAAACAACGATGCTGGGACAAAAGTCCTAGCCTCTCAATTATTTTTGGATTGTCGAGCAAGACGCAGTGGTTGAGTGGGCTCTACTACGCTGATTTCATCAGCTTTTACAGCCCTACTCAACTGTGCGGAGGTGGGACGACGAAATCGAATTCTAACGAATTACCGATTTCTGTCCCACTCTCATATTTTTTTACCAAAAAAAGAGCCAGTAGGCTCTTTTTACTTATTCTTCTGTCACAAATTGACTGAGGACACCGTTGACAAATCGTGAAGAGGTTTCATCTGAAAAGGCCTTGGCCAATTCCACCGCTTCATTGACTGCGACGATCTGTGGTGTATCAAACTCTGTCATTTCGTAAATTCCCAGACGAAGGATGTTTTTCTCTACCAAGGTCAAGCGCTCAACAGTCCAGCCGGTTTTCAAATGTTGACCGATTTGCTGGTCCAGTTGATCTTTGGATTGGTAGACACCCGTCACGAGATTCATGAGAAAGGCAGGAAGATCGACTTCTTTGTCTTCTGCTAGGTCCTTATCATGTAGATAAGCAAAACGACAAGCTTCAACAATGTCTCCATCGTATTCCAAGGCCATCAAGGCTTGGAAGGCGCGCTCACGCAAATCTCGACGTGATTCTAATAAAATTTCATCAGTCATTGAGGAAGTCCTCATTAAACAAATCTTTCAAGTCTGGTTTTGGAGATTTTTCCGTTGCGATACCAACAACGTGAATGTTGACAGCATCCAAGGTTACATCTGCCATATCATAAACTGCAGACTTGACCGCTTTTTGAATGGCTACAGCGACAGATGGTACAGCCACTCCGTATTCTAAATAGAGATAGATGTCTACTGAAACTTGACCATCTTCTTCTGTATGAAGGTAGACGCCACGTCCAAGTGAGCGTTTTAATAAGCTATCTGAAACACTCTTATTTTCAAGCGAATAGACACCCTCGACTTTTGCTGTCGCAATCGCAATAATTTTTTCTAATACACGTGGTGCAATAACGATGTCACCAAATTGTTCAGTTGCCATAGAAGTTCCTTTCTATTTGACACCCTGAGATGTCTCTTATGCACGAGAAACGTAAGTTCCTTCAGTAGTGTTAATGACCAATTTTTGTCCAGCTTCGATGAAGTCAGGAACGTTTACGACCAAACCTGTTTCCATTGTAGCAGGTTTACCAGAACCAGTCACTGTAGCACCTTTGATAGATGGTTGAGTTTCTGCAACAGTCAATTCAACAGTTGTAGGAACCGTTACACCGATGACTTCGCTTCCGTAGAATTGAATTTTTACTTCTGAGTTTTCAAGGATGTAAAGCAATTCTTGTTCTACATTCACAACTGGAATTTCATATTGGTCATATGTTTCAGTGTTCATGAAGTAGGCTGTATCATCCATTTTGTACAAGTATTGAGCTGGAACAGTTTCGATAATCGCTTGTTCAAATTTTTCTTCTGGACGGTAGCTTGTATCAAATGTTGAACCAGTACGGACATCACGCAATTTCATACGCATGATAGTGTTTCCTTTACCTGGCTTGTGGTGGCTAGCTTCCAAAACGCGGATCAATTTTCCATCAGCTGTTTCAAAAGTCATACCAGCTTTCAATTTACTTGCTTCGATCATGTTTTATTACCTCTTTTTTAAAAATAGATTACTCTTTATTGTAACACACTATTTGATTTTTCTCAAACAGCAATCTTTGCTTTTTAGGAAGGTTAGAAGGCGGAGAGAGATTGCAGGAACGAGTCCTTAGTATCTCTACATTTCCACCACCAGCTTCACTATTCCTTATTGGTCCACAGGCACAATGTTGCCATCCGCATCTTTGGTGACATGGACATATTTTCCATCTACTTCAATGTAGAAGGTATGTGGCTTGTCTGGAGCTGGAGAGGCTTGTTTTTGAAGGTCATTGCCAAGGGCTTGACCCAAGTTCATCCCCATGATCATGTTCATGCCATTGCCACCTTCATTTTTAGCGGCTGCCACCAGGGCCTCATTGCGGGCACGACGCTCTTCAATTTCGATGGTATTGTACTTCATCGCTGCCAATTCACTGTCCAGTTTATTAACCTTGGCCATACTGTCTGCATCGTAGCTCAAATCTTCGATGAGGACATTGGTTAATTCAATACCATATAATTCTGCCCAAGTTTTGTTGACTTCGCGTTTTGCGACTTCATTGAAGACGTCTTGGTCTGCATTGATATTGTAGATATCTGCCTTATTTTCAGCTGTATATTTTGAAATAGCAACTGCAATTTTTGGCGCTAAGTTTTGGCGCAAGGTTCCCTGAGCCACATCTTCCAAGGTAAACGGTTTGTCAGCAGCAATTTGGCGACTGACTGCACTGACGTAAAAGAGTACAGGATCTGCTACTTTAACATCATAGAGACCATAAAAACGAATGCTCAGAAGTTGTTGGTAACGGTCGCTAAAATACTCGACTGGATTTTGGGTGCCAAATTTATTTCCTGTAAAAGGTTGCATCCGCACAAAAATAATTTCTTGTTGGGTGACCACTTGACCACCAAATGAGAAGCGATTCTTGAACTGGTCCCAAGTCCCTTTAACGCCACCCTTTTCAAACAACCAGGCATTTTCACCAGCTTGCCATTCGTGGCTACCTGCTTCTAGAAGGTCTCCTAGAAAAGTTCCATTATTGACCAAGAGAGCAACATAGCCTTGAGGAACAATGACGACAGATCCATCTGTCAATAGCCCCGTATTTTGGTTGCTCTGACGAGAGCGTCCATCTGGATCTTTGGTCAAGAGCTGTCCCTTAATGGCCAAAGCTGTTGCCGGAACAGCTTCTGGCAAGGTAATAGCTTCCTTAAATTTACTATCTTGAAAACTTGAAATGCCCGCTGAAAGGGCTGCTTTAATAAATCCCATATATTCTCCTATCTGTAGAATTCAATTTCATCCACAACTTCGTAGACATCCAAGACCCAATCTTTTGGATTGTGTTTCAAGGACGCTTGGCAATATTCACACTTGTCGATTGAATCGATCGTCAGCGGCGCACCACAGTTCGGACAGTGATCACTTAAGACTTCAGAATTCTTAATGATCTCTGTCTGAGCCCCGTGTTCACGGAGGAAGACCATGCGGTATACTGTAAAGAGATCTTTGGTCGGATCCCCTTCGATCACACGACCCGATTCATCGTCTCGGATGTAATCTCTCATCGTCGAAGACAGAATAACTTCAATGCGGTCATTGCCTTCTGGATTTTCGATAAAGTCTTTGATCTTCGAATCTTCCACACACACGCGCTCTAGAACATTGGTTGTTTTGGCACGAATATGCTCTTGCAACTGCGTCAAGTGTTGCTCATAAAGACTCGTACTTTCTAAGTTCCGTACGGAATTCCAATCCTTTTCTGTCCAAGCAGACTGCAATTGAAGATAAACCAGCTTGACTTGCGACAAGAAGCGGTCTTCATCAAACATTGGATCCAGTTTACGGATGCGGCGAATCGCTTCATAGTTGTTCTCAATTGGTCGACCCGCCCGTTCTTCGGTTGTCCGTTTTGGACCACTATTTGAATAGGACGAATCATCACTCTCATTAGCCTCTTTTGCAATATTATAGACAAATCCAATCAATCCAATGATGGCGACAACTGCTACCGCCCCACCAGAGTCTGATCCAGAACTAGAACTGTAGCTACTGGATCCACCAGACCAGCTACTGCCACCAGACCAGCTACTTCCCCCTCCAGACCAGCTACTACCACCACCACCGCCAGAATGAATAGTGCTACTACCACCACTATGCGTATTGCCGACACCAGCATGAGCAGAAGGAGCAAATGCAAATAGAAGGGCTACTAGAAGAATTCCCAATACTAAAATTCGTTTTTTCATAGGCCTCATTTCTTATCTTTGTTTGTTACACAGGGGTTAAGAAAATACTGTCTATTTTATAGGACAATCAATTCTTTAGGAGCAAGAGTCAAGACTTCACAGCCAGTTTCTGTAATCAAGAGGTCATCTTCGATCCGCACGCCAGAGAGACCTTCGATATAAATACCTGGCTCATCTGTTAAGACCATACCTGCTTGAATCGCTTCTTTAGACGTTTGGCTGAAGTATGGTTCTTCATGGATATCAAGACCAATGCCGTGACCGATTCCATGAGTAAAGTATTGGCCATAGCCGGCTCTTTCGATCACATCACGTGGGATTTTGTCAAAATCACGGAAGCCAAGTCCATCTTTTGCAGCAGTAATCAAGGCCTGATTGGCTTTTAAAACCGTTTCGTAAATTTCTCTTTCCTTGTCGCTGACATGTCCAGCATAGATGGTCCGTGTCATATCGCTGACATAGTGGTCATACAAGCAACCAAAATCAAGGGTCAAGGCATCTCCTGCTGAAATCACCCGATCACTTGGAGTCGCGTGAGGCATAGCAGAGCGTTCACCAGCTGCTGAAATAATGTCAAAAGATACACCAGAAGCTCCCAACTCCCGCATTCTAAAATCGAGGAAAGTTGCTGCTTCCAACTCTGTCGTTTTCCCTACCTTGATATAGTCTAAAATATCATGGAAGGCTTGGTCAGAGATGCTACAAGCTTTTTTAATGGCCGCAATCTCTGTTTCATCTTTAATCAAGCGCAATTCCATCACAAAGTTCGCTAGGGATTGAAGGTTGATGCCACTGAAAATAGAAGCCATACGGGCATGGTAGGCCACCGTCACTTCGTCCTCAAAACCAAGTTCTTTGATTCCAAGATCCTTGACGATCTCTGCCACTGCAGTCAACTCATCGCGGGTTTCCACAATTTCTACAGAGGGGAAACAAGTCGCATGAGCATGAATGGTGTAGCGCGAATCCGTAAAGAGGACCACGCGTTCTTCTGTCACCAAAGCAGTCCCATTTGAACCCCAGAAATTGGTCAAATAGTAAACATTTTTCAAATTGTTAATCAATACCGCCTTAAGGTTTTGGGCTTTCATTTTGTTTCTTAAGTTGCTGATCCGTTGATTCATTGTAATTTTCCTTTCAAATATTGTCCTGTGTAGCTAGCAGGATTGGCTGCCACTTCTTCTGGCGTTCCGGTCGCAATAATGGTTCCGCCACCGATACCACCTTCTGGTCCTAAATCGATGATATGGTCTGCTGTCTTAATGACATCCAAATTGTGCTCAATCACAAGGACCGTATTGCCATCATCCACAAATCGCTCTAAGACTTTGATCAAGCGAGAAATGTCTTCGGTATGAAGTCCTGTCGTTGGTTCATCCAAGATATAGAAGGATTTTCCTGTAGAGCGCTTGTGCAATTCAGAAGCCAACTTCATCCGCTGCGCTTCCCCACCTGAAAGGGTGGTCGCTGGTTGCCCCAGTGTTACATAGCCCAAGCCCACATCTTGGATGGTCTTGAGTTTGCGTTCAATTTTCGGAATGTGTTTGAAGAATTCGACTGCCTTATTGACGGTCATATCCAGCACTTCTGCGATATTTTTTTCCTTGTAGTGGACTTCGAGAGTCTCACTATTGTAGCGACGTCCATGGCAGACCTCACAAGGAACAAAGACATCTGGCAAGAAGTGCATTTCAATCTTGATGATGCCATCTCCTGAGCAGGCTTCACAACGCCCACCCTTGACATTGAAACTAAAGCGACCTTTCTTATAGCCCCGAATTTTGGCTTCATTGGTCTGAGCAAAGAGATCGCGAATGTCATCGAAGACGCCTGTATAAGTTGCTGGATTGGAACGAGGAGTCCGACCGATCGGGCTTTGATCAATGTCGATCAAGCGATCGATATGCTCAATCCCCTGAATGGTCTTGTATTTCCCTGGTTTTTCCGAATTGCGGTTGAGCTTTTGAGCGATGGCTTTTTTCAAGATGCCATTGATCAAGGTCGATTTTCCAGAACCGGAAACTCCAGTGACTGCGATAAATTTGCCCAGAGGAAAACGCGCTGTAATATCTTGTAAGTTGTTCTCACTGGCCCCTGTAATTTCAATAGAACGACCATTTCCTGAACGGCGCTCTGTTGGAACCGAAATCTTGCGTTTGCCGGACAAATACTGGCCAGTGATGGATTTGCTGTTGCGAGCTACCTGCTTTGGAGTTCCCGCAGCAACGATCTCTCCCCCAAAGACACCGGCACCTGGGCCAACGTCGATCAGGTAGTCTGCTTCTCTCATGGTATCTTCGTCGTGTTCGACGACGATCAAGGTGTTGCCTAAATCGCGCATCTTCTTGAGACTGGCAATCAGGCGGTCATTGTCCCTTTGATGGAGGCCGATTGACGGCTCATCCAAGATATAAAGGACTCCAGAGAGGTTGGAACCGATCTGGGTTGCCAAGCGAATGCGCTGGCTTTCTCCACCTGATAGTGTTCCTGCTGAGCGTGACAAGGTCAAGTAATTAAGGCCTACATTGTTTAAGAAGGTCAAACGATCTTTGATCTCTTTTAGGATCGGTCTTGCAATCGTAGCTTCATTGTCTGTTAAGACCAACTGATCCACAGCTTTTAAGTGGTCCGCAATCGATAGATCTGACACTTCCCCAATATGCATCCCCTTTTCTCCTCCGACACGAACAGAAAGAGCCTGGTCATTGAGACGGTAGCCATGGCAGGTCGCACAGGTCAATTCGTTCATATAAGAGCGCATTTGGTTGCGGGTGAAATCACTATTGGTCTCACGGAAACGGCGGTGAATATTGGTTACGACCCCTTCAAAAGGAATCTCAATATCCCGAACCCCACCAAACTCATTTTCATAGTGGAAGTGGAATTCTTTCCCGTTTGAACCATAGAGAACCAAGTCCTTTTCTTCTTGAGAAAGATCTGAGAAAGGCTGATCCATATCAATACCAAAATGGATCATGGCCTGCTCCAACATCTGAGGATAGTAGTTGGAAGAGATCGGATTCCAAGGAGCAAGAGCTCCTTCACGAAGAGTTAAGCGATCATCTGGCACCACCAAATCTAAGTCCACCTCCAGCTTAATGCCTAACCCATCACAGTCTGTACAGGAGCCGAAAGGCGCATTGAAAGAAAAGAGACGGGGCTCTAATTCAGGAACGGTAAAGCCACAGACTGGACAAGCATAATGCTCCGAAAAGAGCAGTTCCTTTCCATCCATGGTATCAATCACCACATAACCGTCCGCTATCCGAAGAGCTGCCTCAATCGAATCAAAGAGACGCGAGCGGATGCCCTCTTTGATCACGATCCGGTCTACCACCACTTCAATCGTGTGCTGTTTGCTTTTAGACAGTTCTGGAACCTCTGTCACATCATAGATCTCACCGTCAACTCGGACCCGAACATAGCCGTCTTTTTGCACCTTTTCAATGATATTCTTGTGCTGGCCTTTTTTCTTGCGGATAATGGGAGCTAGAATTTGCAGGCGTTGGCGCTCTGGTAATTCCAAGACTTGATCGACAATTTGCTCAACCGAAGAAGCGGTAATAGCGCCATGTCCATTGATACAATAAGGCGTCCCTACACGCGCATAGAGCAGGCGAAGGTAGTCATTGATCTCTGTTGCCGTCCCCACTGTAGAACGGGGGTTTTTACTGGTCGTTTTTTGGTCGATGGAAATGGCTGGACTCAAGCCGTCAATGGAGTCCACATCTGGTTTTTCCATATTTCCCAAAAACTGCCGGGCGTAGGCCGATAAGCTCTCCACGTAGCGGCGCTGGCCTTCTGCATAGAGGGTATCAAAGGCCAGACTGGACTTTCCAGAACCAGACAAACCCGTCACCACGACTAATTTGTCCCGTGGAATTTCCACGTCTATATTTTTTAAATTATGGGCGCGTGCCCCATGAATGACAATTTTATCTTGCATATTCTTACTCTAATCACCTTTTTGTTAACCTCCATTATAACAAATTTTTTAGTATTCTTTTATCCAAAACCGTCCTTTTTCTGATATAATGTTAAGGTGTAAAAAAACAAGGGGAGGCACCATGAAACAGGTCTTTTTATCGACAACGACTGAATTTAAAGAAATAGAGACGCTGGAACCCGGTAGCTGGATCAACCTTGTTAACCCTTCCCAAAGTGAATCGATGGAAATCGCCTCTGCCTTTAATATTGATATTGCAGACTTGCGGGCACCACTCGATGCGGAAGAAATGTCCCGTATGACCATCGAAGATGAGTATACCTTGATCATCGTCGACGTTCCCATCAAGGAAGAGCGGAACAATCAGACCTACTACGTGACCATTCCGCTAGGGATTATCCTGACAGAAGAGGCTATTATCACGACTTGCTTAGAGAAATTACCGCTTCTAGATATCTTTATCAACCGACGCTTGCGGAATTTCTATACCTTTATGCGGTCGCGCTTTATCTTTCAGATCCTCTATCGTAACGCCGAACTCTACTTGTCTGCGCTTCGTACCCTGGATCGAAAGAGTGAACAGATTGAAAGCCAATTGCACAAATCAACGCGTAATGAAGAACTGATTGAGTTGATGGAGTTAGAAAAAACCATCGTCTACTTTAAGGCCTCTCTGAAAACCAATGAGCGCGTGATCAAGAAATTGACCAGTGCCACTAGCAACATCAAGAAATACCTAGAAGACGAAGATCTACTGGAAGATACCTTGATCGAAACCCAGCAGGCCATCGAGATGGCAGATATTTATGGAAATATCCTGCACTCCATGACCGATACCTTCGCATCAATCATCTCCAACAACCAGAATAACATCATGAAGACCTTGGCCATGGTGACCATCGTCATGTCCATCCCAACCATGATTTTCTCGGCCTATGGGATGAACTTCAAAGACAATGAATTACCGCTCAATGGAGAACCAAACGCCTTCTGGCTCATCATTTTCATCGCTTTTGCCCTGACCGGGTCTCTCGTCGTCTATCTCATCCATAAAAAATGGTTCTAACACCTACTAATAACACTAAGGAGTATTTATGTCTCAATTTGATTTGAATCAACTCAGCAAGAAAAACCAAGAATTTATCCGCATCGCCAAACACCAATTGCTTGAAAACGGAAAAACTGCTGAAGAAGCAGAAAGCCTCATCCAAGAAATCCTTCCAGCTATCCATGAAAACCAAGGAAAAGGGATTCCGGCACGGACTCTTTTTGGAGCTCCAACTGTTTGGGCGAATTCTTTCAGCGAGAAAGAACGCTATGAAAAAGAGCATCCGAAATTAAACGATGCTCCCTCTCTTATGATTTTGGATTCCTTCCTCTTTATCCTTGGTGTCTTTGCTACGATTAGCGCCTTTATGAACTTGGTCGCACCGCGTCGTACTGGCTATGGGTTGATCACCTTGATCCTTGGAAGTTTGACAGGGGCTCTGCTCTTGTATCTCATGTACTACTTCTTCTATCAGTATATGGATGGCACAAAAGATCGCAGTGAGCGTCCCTCTCTTTGGAAATCCATGCCGATTCTTGTCGGCGTCATGTTCCTTTGGGTCATCGTCTTGTCCTTTACCTCCTTACTTCCACAAGTCCTCAACCCAACTATTCCAGATGTTTTTGCCATCGTTTTAGGAGCTCTAGCGCTTGTCCTTCGCTTCTACCTCAAGAAACGCTTTAATATTAAAAGTTCGAGCACAGCACCTGCAACTCGACGCTAAAAAGAAACGGATGAAGTTTTCATCCGTTTTTGTTTTACTGTATTTCCTTGTTCAACCTTTTTGAAAAATAGAGGACTAAATCATCATTGTTTTCACAAGAACTGTAAGGGGCCAAGGGGCGATCCCTAAACCAAATTCCAGATCCATCTGGGATATAGCCTCGTTTAACATACAGTCTTTGAGCTGGGCCATAACCCGAGTGTAAACCAACCCCTAAAGTAACAATCTCTGATAGTAGCCGGACTCTTTTTTCCGCCTCTTCTAAGAGTTGATTCCCAATTCCTCGACTTCTAAATGGCTCAAAAACATTAAAATCAGTTAGTTCAGGATAGACTCCCACGAAAGGGCCGTGCTTGGCAGCAGGCAATATAGTGATATAGCCTGCCACAAATCCATCCGACTCAGCTACTAATACGTCCCTCTCTCTATTCTCCTGCTCCTGAAAATAGCTAGTCAAGATATCCTCTCTACCCGGCCACCCTTGGTGGATAAAGGCTTGAGAGATGTGCTCAATATCTGCCTTTATCATCCTCCTGATGATTACACCTTCCTTCATAGTTCTCTCCTTGATACATTTCTTCCCACATTATAACACGATTAGAGCTAGGGAAAGGTCAAAGAGGTCCACCGGACCTGAAAAAAAGACCCACCCGGGTCTTACTCGCTTTCTTGTTTTCAAGCTCGTGAAAAAGAGGTCCACTGGACCTGAAAAAAAGACCCACCCGGGTCTTTTTTTTAATCTTCGTTTACGAAAGGCATCAAAGCCATTACGCGAGCGCGTTTGATAGCTGTTGTTACTTTACGTTGGTTCTTAGCTGAAGTTCCAGTTACACGACGAGGAAGGATTTTCCCACGTTCTGAAACGAAACGGCTAAGAAGCTCAGTATCTTTGTAATCAACATATTCAATTTTGTTTGCTGCGATGTAATCAACTTTTTTACGGCGTTTGAATCCGCCACGACGTTGTTGAGCCATGTTTAATTCTCCTTTATAGTTTTAATTCGTTAAACCCATTCTTAGAATGGAAGATCGTCGTCTGAGATGTCCATTGGATTAGCTCCAAATGGATTTTCTTCACGACCAAAGTTTGGCGCGGCATTGCTTGGTTCAGATCCACCAAAGCTTGGGGCTGCATTTCCAGCAAAACCACCGTTACCTGATGAATAGCCACCAGCTGCATGCCCTTCGCGTGCTGCACGGCTTTCCAATAATTGGAAGCTGTCTGCTACGACTTCAGTGACATAAACACGTTGACCTTGCTGGTTTTCGTAATTACGTGTTTGAATGCGACCGGTAATCCCAATCAAAGCACCTTTCTTAGCCCAGTTGGCTAAGTTTTCTGCTTGCTGACGCCAGATCACACAGTTGATGAAATCGGCTTCGCGCTCTCCATTCTGACTCTTGAAGTTGCGGTTGACAGCTAGGCTGAAAGTAGCAACTGCTTGATTGCTTGGAGTGTAACGAAGTTCAGCATCACGGGTCATACGACCGACAAGTACAACATTGTTAATCATAAGTCACCTCTGATGATTTCTTACGCGTCAACTTTTACGATCATGTGACGAAGAATGTCACCGTTGATTTTTGAAAGACGGTCAAACTCGTTAAGAGCTACAGCGTCGTTCGCTTCAACGTTTACGATGTGGTAAAGTCCTTCACGGAAATCTTGGATTTCGTATGCAAGACGACGTTTTTCCCAATCTTTTGATTCAACAACAGTTGCACCGTTGTCAGTCAAGATAGAATCGAAACGTGCTACCAAAGCGTTTTTAGCTTCTTCTTCAATGTTTGGACGAATAATATAAAGAATTTCGTATTTAGCCATTGATAATGTTCCTCCTTTTGGACTAATGACCCCAAGTCTTTGCAAGGGGTAAGTGAGGTTTACTCACAAGAAACTATTATACCAGACTTTTCGAACAAAGGCAAGGATTATCTTTAGGATTTGAAACATCATTTTTTACATACCCTACGATATTAAAGGAAAACTTCCCCTTTAAAATGGAAATTATAGAAGGAAAGAGACTCCTTTCCTGTCCCTTTTCCTTAAAGAAAACTGATATCAGTTAGCTTTAAGCTTGAGTCTTTATACTAGCTACAACAAATCTCAAGAAACGAGGAACGATTATGAACTATCTTATCATCCCCGCCTATCAACCGGATCTGAATCTTGTCAAATTGGTTCGCCTGGTTCACGCTAAGAGTGATCTCCACATCATCGTCGTCGACGATGGAAGTGGCGCCGACAAGAAAGTGATTTTTGACAAATTGGACGGTCTTGCGACAGTCCTGACCCACGAGCACAATCAAGGAAAAGGGCAATCTCTCAAGACTGCTTATGCATACATCCTAGAAAGAGGTACCTATGGAAGCATTGTTACAGCTGATGCAGACGGTCAGCACAAAATTTGGGATATTTTCAGGGTTGTTAACCAATCTCAAGAGCATCCTGGAGCACTTATTTTAGGAGCACGCGCCTTTTCTGGCCAAGTTCCTTTGCGTTCTGCTTTTGGAAACAAATTGACCCGTTTCCTCTTCAAACAACAAACCGGAGTGGCAGTCAGCGATACTCAGACTGGCTTACGGGCCTTCACTACAAATATGTTACCTTTCATGCTTAAGGTTGACGGACAGCGTTATGAATATGAGATGAATGTTCTGCTGGCAGCTAGTAAGGCCTATCCCATCCTAGAAGTTCCAATTGAAACAGTCTACATCAATGACAATGAAGGTTCCCACTTCCGTCCTGTTCGCGACGGCCTCATGATCTACAAGGACATGTTCAAGTTTGCCCTCTCCTCTCTAAGTAGTTTTATCGTGGACTACTTGGTCTATGCCTTCTTCCTTTTTGTAATGATGGCCGTGCCCATTAGTCTTCGCATTCTCCTAGCGAACGGGATCGCTCGTGTGACGAGTTCCATTTTTAACTACTCTACTAACAAGCACCTGGTCTTTAAGAATAAAGATAGCGTCGCTAAAACAGGAAGTGGCTACTTTGGTCTAGCCCTCGGCCTCTTTATTCTCGATACGCTCTTGATTCGACTCTTCTATACTGCTTTCGGGCTCAATCTCCTGATCAGTAAAATTGTCGTTGGCTTCCTCCTCTTTCTGGTCTCATGGGTGATCCAGAAAAAAGTAATCTTCAAAGAAAGGACAGCTCCCCACCATGAAATTCTTTAAAAAATCCTATACCTATGCTGCCTGCTTTGGCCTTCTTTTGACCAGCAGTTTTAGCTACTCGATGCTCAAGACCTTTGTCTTATCCGATGCCATCCAAACCGTAAAAGCTACGACTACGGACACTAAGGCAGCCAAAAAAGCAGCTGCTTCAGCTACAACGACCGATACTAGCTATTCAGATGACAATATCCAGGTGACTTTAACAGAAAAAACAGTTGAAAACACCCAGGTTTACATCGCAGATATCACAGTCAGCTCGGCAGATTATCTCAAAACAGCCTTTGCACAAAACACCTACGGGACAAATGTAACGGCTAAGACCTCCGTCACAGCCGCCAACAACAGTGCTATTCTAGCAGTGAACGGTGACTATTACGGGGCTAACAGTACAGGATACGTCATCCGAAATGGAGTGGTCTACCGCGATACCGTTCGGGAAGATGCAAGCAATGGTGACCTGGCCATTTACAAGGATGGATCCTTCAAAATTATCTATGAAGATGAGATCTCAGCGGATCAATTAGTCAAAGACGGGGTCGTCAATCTCCTCGCTTTCGGTCCTTCCTTAGTTGAAAATGGAGAAATTACCGTCGATACCAACTCAGAAGTTGGACAATCCATGGCGTCTAATCCACGGACTGCTATTGGGATCATCGATGAAAACCACTACATTATCGTCGTGTCAGACGGACGGACTTCAGAAAGCCAAGGCCTGTCTCTCTACCAATTAGCAGAAGTGATGAAGTCTTATGGCGTCAAAACAGCCTACAACCTTGATGGTGGCGGATCTTCTACCCTCTACTTTAACGGAAAAGTCATCAACAAACCAACAACAAATGGTACTATCTCAGAAAGGGCGGTGAGTGACATTGTCTACATCGGTTACTAATCCTATTAAACAACGCTTGAAAAAGACCATCCTATGGTACATTCTTATCTTGGCTTTCTTCTTTGTCGGAAGTCGTATCTACGAACACTTTAGTTTTGGCGAAACCTCTGCCTTCATGCACTACCTCTTCTTGATTCCTTTGATCGGTGGCGCCCTACTAGTGCTTCTACAGTTGATGGTGAAAGGCTTCTCTCGCCTGAGTCTCAATCTTTGGAATTCAGGAGTGGCTACGCTCACAGCTGGAGCCCTCTACCGAGGGATTGTCAACCTCTCTGGTCGATCTACCACAATGGATCAACCCTATTATTATCTGGGAGTTGCCTTTCTAGCACTAGCTCTGATCAGCCTCTTCTTTGTCCGCAGTGTCTGGGTGGAGAAAACAGCCTAAGATCAAAAACGTCCGTTTCTCAAAAGAACGGACGTTTTTTAGGGTCAGTTAACGGATGAACGACTTAGCCTTCACGTTTTTTGCTAGCTACAAAGCCTGCTAAAGCTAGTGAGGTCATGCCAAAGAGGCTAAGGACTGTCGAAGCCAATTCTTCTTGACCTGTTTTTGGAAGACCTGTTGCTGGTGTAGCAGCTACTTCTGTTTGTCCACCCGTATGATAAGTGACAGCAACTGGTTTGTTTGTTGCCACTTCTTTTGTTTCGCTTGCAGCTGGTTGAGCTGGAGTTACTGAGCTTTCAGGTTGTGGAGTTGGGGTAACAGGAGTTACTGGAGCTACAGGATGAACTGGACTTACTGGATCAACTGGCGCTGGCTGTGGTTGTGGAGTTGGTTCTGGAGTTGGTTGAGGGGTTGGTTGTGGTTCTGGAGTAGGTGTTTCTTCTTCCACTTTTTCCACAAAGGTCTTATTGCCCAAGATTGAAGCAGACAACTTCTTCCCTGCCTTATTCACATCTTCGATGTATTGGATAAAGACTTCAGTATCTGGATTAATGGCACCGATCAATTTTGTATCACGGAAGACTGAGAAGCCATCTCCGCCACCATACAAGAAGTCGTTGATAATTGCCTTGTAGGTCTTGTTGCGATCAATTTCGGTTCCGTCTGCCTTGTAAGCTTTCACGACCTTATATGGATTTTCTTCTGTTGCATCAGCCGGTTTTGTATAGGTGTACTTGATCCCTGCCATTTGCAAGAAGTAGAGCTCTTTTTCATCATATTGTTGGTCCAAAGCTTTGTAGATTTGGTCCCCAGTGATTTCTACTACTTGGAGGATATTTCCAAATGGTTGCACTGCTTGAGCTGCACCCCAAGTTACTGTTCCGTCTGGTTTCACCACGAGGTCTGCACGGATTCCTCCATTATTGGTGAAGGCAAAGTCAACATCTGGATAACCTGATTTTTTGGCAATATCTAGTTGGGCGGCTGTGACCAGATCCCCAACAGCACTTTCTTTTTGCTCATTCAATTCACGAGTGATATTTTCTGCTTTTTCTGCTGAACCAATTTTCGCTTCTGTTACCTTTTTAACAGTCTTGTTGGCTTCATTGATGATCGCTTGAACCTTGGCATCTTTTGCTTTGCCTTTCGATGGATCTACCGCAATAATTTTAGCAGTTGGAGCTTTGACAAAGTCAGCTGTATCTGTATCTAGGACTCCGCGGACATCAGAGTAGGCCTTTCCTTGAGAAGTTCCTTGCACAATCAAGGTATTTCCGACCATTCCATTTGTATATTGGTGGTTGTGACCTGCAAAGACGATATCCACTGAGTTTTCAGGATAGATTTGGTTTAATTTTTTGATCATGTCTGCAGCTGGGCCTTCTGCTACACCATTCTTACTAGTGGCAGCAACGTGGGCCAAGACAGCGATAGCATGAACTCCTTGGTCATTTAATTCACGCGCATATTTGGCAATCGATTCTGCTTCATCCAAAACGCGGTATTGTTCATGATTTTTACGCAAAACAAGATTTGGGAATTCTGTCGTAACAACCCCGATAAATCCGACTTTAACAGTCTTATCATTGACTGGGATTTCTTTGATGGTATAAGGCTTCCAGTCAAATGGGATTTTGTTAGTATCCTTGTCGACCAAGTTGGCAATCACGACTTCTTGTTTGGAAGCTTCATGAGGATACTCATCGACGATCTTATTGAATTGACCAGGTGTTGGGGCTTCTCCCTTCATGATCCGGTTGAATTCACCAAGTCCTTCGTCAAACTCGTGATTACCAAGAGTTCCGTATTCAAAGTTCATTTCATTGAAGACTTTAACAGTTGGTTCATCTTGAAGGAGGGCAGAATTGGCTGGACTAGCTCCGACCATATCTCCAGCTTGCACACGGATGCTGGCATTTGGCGTTCCGGCATTCTCCGTTTCAAAGTCTTTTTGCGAATCGTTCAAATAGGTTGCCAAAAGTGGGGCTGTTCCTGCGTTTTTCACAGTTTCGCCTTCTAAACGAGCTGTCCCCGTTTGTTCCAAGGCACCGTGGAAGTCATTGACTCCCATGAACTGCACTGGCAATTCATCTGCGAAAACGCTATTGATCGCAAAAACACTAAGACCGGCAGCGACCGCTAGGATACTGCTTTTCAAGATAACTTTTTTCTTCATTGAATACTCCATTTTCTAATGTCGGACACTTCTCCAAAGAGGAGAATGCAGAAAAGTTGATTTGCTGCAATCAGCTCTTCCATTTTACTATTTTTTCGGTTTCACTTCAATATTTCTTTGAAAACTCTTCCATCTTTCTCTAGAAAGCGCTTGATTCCCGAACTTTTATCCCTGTATCTTTTATTCCCTACTGCATTCAAATCACAAAAAAGCCGGAGTAATCCGGCTCTTTTTCTTATTTATTTACGTTTTCCCATTTCCAGTTTTGAACTTCTGGAATGTCGTCTCCATTTTCACGGATATAGGCGTTGTGGAAGGCTACTGTTTCATCCATTTGAGCTGCAAATTCAGCTGCTTCTGCTCCAAGAGCTGCATTAGCAGCATCTTGTGCCAAGTGGAAGCGATCCAACTCAGACATGACACGCATATCGAATGGTGTTGTGATATCTCCGTTTTCACGGTAACCATGCACACGCAAGTTGTGGTTGTGACGGTTGAAGAAGATGTCACGGATCATGCCTTCGTAACCATGGAAGGCAAAGATCACAGGTTTGTCAGCGGTGAAGACCTTGTCGAACTCTTCATCTGAAAGTCCACGCGCGTCGACTGATGGGTGACGCAATTTCAAGATGTCTACAACGTTAACAAAGCGGATCTTCAATTCTGGGAAGGCTTTGTGAAGAATCGTTACAGCTGCAAGTGCCTCTAAGTTTGGCTCTGTACCTGCTGCTGCAATAACTAGATCTGGTTCTTCATCTGCTGAAACAGTTGATGCCCAATCGATCACCTTGTATCCTTCACGAACCAATTCTTCTGCTTCAGCTGCTGAGTAGAATTGAGGTCGCGGGTGTTTAGAAGAAACGATCAAGTTGATCACATCTTCTGCCTTGAAGGCTTGGTCCATCACTGCAAGCAACGTATTGGTATCTGCTGGCAAGTACTCACGGATGTATTTAGGAGTTTTCTCAGCCAAGTGAGTCAAGATACCTGGATCTTGGTGAGTGTAGCCATTGTGGTCTTGTTGGAAAACAGTTGAAGTCGCAATCAAGTTCAAGGCTGGGTAGTTTTTACGCCATGTCGTGTGAGTCTTAGATTTACGCAACCATTTGAAGTGTTGAGTAATCATAGAGTCTACAACACGAAGGAATGATTCGTAAGATGCGAAGAATCCATGACGACCTGTCAAGACATATCCTTCGAGCATTCCTTCTGCTTGGTGTTCTGACAATTGAGAGTCAATCACACGTCCAGCAGGGCTCAAAGCTTCATCGTAGTCTGGTTTCATACGTCCTAACCATTGACGGCTTGTACGAGTAAAGACTTCTTGAAGACGGTTTGATTTGGTTTCATCTGGTCCAAAGATACGGAAGTTGTCTGGGTTCGCATCCACCAAGTCTGCTGCATACTTACCAAATTCGATCATATCTTGCGCCATGATAGCACCTGGTCTTTCAATCTTGAAGGCATGTTTCTTCCAATCAGCTGTGTTCATTGGTTTGATCACACCAGCATTTGTGATTGGGTTCATCGCCATGCGACGGTCACCTTTTGGTGCGATCTCAGCAATTTCAGGAAGTAATTTACCAGTTTCGTCAAACAACTCAGCTGGACGGTAAGATTCCAACCATGAAAGAAGGGCATCCACATGCTCCATGTGGTGAGCATCTACTGGGATTGGAACTTGGTGAGCACGGAAGCCACCCTCGATTGGTGTTCCTTCCCAAGCTTTTGGTCCAGTCCAACCTTTAGGAATACGAGCAATCAAGACAGGATATACTGGTTGAGTTGCTTCTTCAGCAGAACCTTTACGAGCTTCTGCTTGGACTTTCTTGATTTCTTCAATTGCTTCGTCCAATTTTTCAGCGAACATAGCGTGTGCAGCTTCGTGGTCATCAGAAATAGCGGTTACGTTTGCAAAGATTGGTTTCCAACCAAGACCTTCAAAGAAGAGGGCCAATTCTTCGTCTGTTTTGCGTTCGAAAATCGTTGGGTTGTGGATCTTTCCTCCGTTGAGGTAGAAGATTGGAAGAACAGCTCCATCATTGACTGGGTTCAAGAAGGTATTTGACAACCATCCTGCCATCAATGGACCCGTTTCTCCTTCACCGTCACCGATCACTGTGGCAGCAATCACATCTGGATTATCCAATACAGCACCTGCAGCGTGAGAAAGGGCATAACCAAGTTCTCCCCCTTCATGGATAGATCCTGGTGTTTCAGGCGCCGCGTGAGAGGCGATCCCTCCTGGGAATGAGAAGATCTTACACAAGTGTTTGAAACCTTCTTCGTTTTGAGGGATAGTTGGATTCAATTCAGTATATGAACCATCTAAGTAAGAGTTCGATACCATTACTTGTCCACCGTGACCTGGTCCTTCAATGTAGAACATATCCAAGTCGTATTTGTTGATGGTACGGTTCAAGTGAGCATAGATAAAGTTTTGCCCTGGTACAGTTCCCCAGTGCCCGATTGGGTGAGCCTTCAAGTCATTTTCAACGACTTCACGCTTCAACAATGGGTTATCTTTTAAGTACATTTGAGCAGCTGAAATGTAGTTGGCTGCACGCCACCAAGCGTCTACTTTATCCAAGTAAGCTTTGCTGTTATAATCGACAGTCATCTTGTCTCCTCACAATTTCTAGACAGGTCTGTTGATCAACCTGTTCGTTTGATGAATAGTTTAAACACTCTGTTTTCAAGATCAAACAGATGATATTGAAAAAAATATTCAATATTACTTCTATTCTATCAAGAATTTCTATTTTTGTACATCACAAAGTAAGAAAAATATTCTTTGATGATCAAATTTTTATTATCCGATAAAGCATTCCCATTTACTGTGGAGATCTGATAGAAAAAAAGACCTTGCTGATTTTCACAAACCAGCAAGGTCTCGACTGAAATGGAGTAGTTTAAATGACTTTTTGACCTTTCTTGTAGACATCTGTCACTAGATTGGTCGCAAAGAAATAGAAGAGATAGTCTAGATTTGGCGCATCAAAGATGGTAATGTCAGCCTGCTTGCCAGCATCGAAAGAACCGATCGTTTTGGCACGATCTACTGAGTAGGCTGCATTGATGGTCACTGCATTGAGAATTTCCACTGGAGTTAGGCGCATCATGAAGCAACCCAGATGCATGGCAAACTGAAGATTGGCTGTTGGACAAGATCCTGGATTGCTGTCCGTTGTTAGGGTAATGGCCATGCCAGCATCCAACATCTTACGAGCCGGTGCATAAGTATCTTCCATGAGGCTAAAGGTTGTTGCAGGCAACAGATTTCCAATGACTTTTGCTTTTGCTAGTTTTTCGATCCCCTCATCGGTAATGACCATCAGGTGTTCTGCGCTGGTGGATTGCAATTCAGCCGCTACGTCAACACCTCCAATAGACTCAATTTCATCCGCATGGATCCGTAACTTGAAGCCCATTTCCTTAGCTTTCGAAAGAAGATAGCGAGATTCATCTGCTGTAAAGACCCCTTTTTCACAGAAGATATCACAGAACTCAGCTAACTGTCCTTCTTTCACTTTCGGAAGCATTTGTTCCACAATAAGATCTAAATATTCTTGGGAACGGCCCTTGTACTCTGTAGGAATCGCATGGGCTGCCATAAAGGTAGAAACCAGATCAATTTCATGGTCACGGTTCAAGGCAGCTACTACATCTAGTTGGCGTTTCTCCGTTTCCCAATCCAAACCGTAACCGCTTTTCGCTTCAACGGTTGTCACCCCATGGCGCAACATGTAGTCCAACAGTCGTTTGGACTTGTCATAGAGGGTGTCAAAAGAAGCTTCCCGTGTCGCCCGAACGGTGCTTAGAATCCCTCCGCCTTGGGCGAGGATGTCTAAGTAAGAAACACCTGCTAATTTTTTAGCAAATTCATGCTCCCGACTGCCTCCATAGACTAAGTGGGTGTGGCAATCAATCAGGCCAGGGGTCGCAACTTTTCCTTCACAGGATTTTACTTCCGTATGGTCATCGATCAGTTCTGGGTCTGGTTGCCCTGTCCCAACTGCAAGAATCTTTCCATCTTTAATGGCGATATAAGCATCTGAAAGAATTTTTGCCTCTGCCATCTCCTTACCATAGAGAGGATGACCCAGATCATTCGGACAAAACAATTGGTTAAAGTGGGTTAATAGGATATCAGCTGACATATGAAACATTCCTTTCTATTTCCATCGTTATTCATTTTACAATTCTACAGAAAAAGCGTCAAAAAAAAGTCAAAAAGTTTTCCCCTCATTTTTTTTTGCTTTATTAAAAATTATATTTTTTTTTGACTCTTTATTGACGTTTCTTGGATACAATAAAGAAAATACAAATTCACAGTCCAACTATAAGGAGGGTTCTGCTATGTCATTTATAGACGAGAAAGAAATTGCAGCTGCTATGTCTGTCAAACTTGACTTTGATGTCCTGCCTGAAAAGGCGACTTTTCAAGAAGGCATTCGTCGTGCACCGGATAGAGGCTTCCGCTTAACGCAGGCTCAGACCGAAATTGCCCTTAAAAATGCTTTGCGTTACATTCCTAAAAAATTCCACCAAGAGTTGATCCCAGAATTCCTAGAAGAACTGAAAACTCGCGGTCGGATCTATGGCTATCGCTTCCGTCCAAAAGATCGCATCTATGGAAAACCAATTGATGAGTACAAAGGAAAATGCACTGCTGCTAAAGCTATGCAGGTCATGATCGACAACAACTTGAGCTTTGAGATTGCCCTTTATCCTTATGAATTGGTTACTTATGGAGAAACAGGATCTGTCTGTGCCAACTGGATGCAATACAACTTGATCAAAAAATACTTGGAAGTGATGACAGAAGACCAAACCTTGGTCGTTGAATCTGGTCACCCTCTAGGCCTCTTCAAATCGAAACCAGAAGCTCCTCGCGTCGTCATTACTAACGGTCTCTTGATTGGTGAGTATGACAATATGCACGACTGGGAAATCGCTGAAGAAATGGGAGTAACCAACTACGGTCAAATGACGGCTGGTGGCTGGATGTACATCGGCCCTCAAGGGATCGTTCACGGTACCTTCAACACCCTTCTCAATGCTGGTCGTCTCAAACTCGGTGTGGCTGATGATGGCGACTTGACCGGTAAACTCTTCATTTCATCTGGTCTCGGTGGGATGAGCGGTGCTCAAGGGAAAGCAGCTGAAATTGCAAAAGCGGTTGCCATTGTCGCTGAAGTCGACCGCTCTCGGATCGAAACCCGTCACTCTCAAGGCTGGATTAGTCAAGTGACAGACAGTGCCGAAGAAGCTGTGAAATTGGCTCAAGCAGCCCTGGAAGCTGGTGAATCAACTTCGATTGCCTACCATGGTAATATCGTAGACTTGCTTGAATATGTCAATGAACACCAAGTTCACGTTCATCTCTTGTCTGACCAAACCTCTTGCCACAACGTCTATGATGGAGGCTATTGCCCAGTTGGTATCAGCTTTGAAGAACGGACACGTTTGTTGGCAGAAGACAAAGAAACCTTCCATCGTTTGGTCGATGAAACCTTGGCTCGTCACTTCGCAGTGATCAAAGCCTTGACAGCTAAAGGTACTTACTTCTTCGACTACGGTAATGCCTTCATGAAATCTGTTTACGACTCAGGCATCAAGGAAATTTCTAAGAATGGCTTGGATGACAAAGACGGCTTCATTTGGCCATCTTATGTAGAAGATATCATGGGACCTATGCTCTTTGACTATGGTTATGGTCCATTCCGTTGGGTCTGCCTCAGCGGTAAACACGAAGACTTGATTGCAACTGACCATGCAGCCATGGAAGCGATCGATCCAACTCGTCGCTACCAAGACCGCGACAACTACAACTGGATTCGCGATGCGGAAAAGAACCAACTGGTGGTTGGTACACAAGCACGTATCCTCTATCAAGATTGTATGGGCCGTGTCAACATTGCTTTGAAATTCAATGAACTCATTCGCCAAGGCAAGATCGGACCGGTCATGATCGGACGTGACCACCACGACGTATCTGGTACAGATGCTCCATTCCGTGAAACATCAAACATCAAAGATGGTTCGAACGTCACTTGTGACATGGCGGTTCAATGTTACGCTGGTAACGCTGCTCGCGGTATGAGTCTCGTCGCTCTCCACAACGGTGGTGGTACTGGTATCGGTAAAGCTATCAACGGTGGATTTGGTCTCGTCCTAGACGGTAGCCACCGGATCGATGAAATCATCAAGTCTGCCATTGCCTGGGACACTATGGGTGGAGTTGCTCGTCGGAACTGGGCACGGAATAACCATGCCATTGAAACAGCGATCGAGTACAACCGTCTCCATGCAGGAACAGACCACATCACCATTCCGTATCTGGCAGATGAAGATTTGGTCAAAGAAGCCGTTCAAAAATTGTTTTAACATCAAAAAATAAAAACTGAGAAAGGGGAGGAAAATGCAAAGACTCCTCCTCCCCAACTTCTCCTATAAAAAGAGGTAATCATATGGCAAAAATTGTTGAGTGTATTCCAAACTTCTCTGAAGGACGCAATCAAGCTGTGATCGACGGATTAGCAGCAACAGCAAAAAGTATTCCAGGTGTCACTTTACTAGACTACTCGTCTGACGCCAGTCACAACCGCAGCGTCTTTACACTCGTTGGGGATGAAGAAAGCATTCAAGAAGTGGCTTTCCAATTGGTGAAATACGCTTCTGAAAACATTGATATGACCAAGCACGAAGGCGAACACCCTCGTATGGGGGCAACAGACGTTTGTCCATTCGTTCCCGTTAAAGATATCACTACAGCTGAATGCGTTGAGATTGCTAACAAAGTAGCCGAACGCATCAATCGTGAATTAGGTATTCCAATCTTCCTTTATGAAGATGCTGCAACTCGCCCAGAACGGAAGAACTTGGCGAAAGTGCGTAAAGGACAATTTGAAGGAATGCCAGAAAAATTGTTGGAAGAAGACTGGAAGCCAGACTACGGTGAACGCAAGATTCACCCAACTGCAGGGGTTACAGCTGTCGGTGTCCGGATGCCACTCGTTGCTTTCAATATCAACCTTGATACAGACGATCTAGAGATTGCCAATAAGATTTCTAAAATCATTCGTGGATCAAGCGGTGGATACAAATACTGTAAAGCGATCGGTGTCATGCTAGAAGATCGCAACATCGCCCAAGTCTCCATCAATATGGTCAACTTGGAACAATTCCCATTGTATCGTGTTGTGGAAACCGTTCGTTTCGAAGCGCAACGCTATGGTGTTCGCATCATCGGAACAGAACTCATTGGACTGGCTCCTGCTAAGGCTTTGATCGACTCTGCTGAATACTACTTACAATTAGAAGACTTTGACTACAGCAAACAAGTCTTGGAAAATCACTTGTTGGGTTAGAAAGGGAGTTCTATGAAACTAGTTGACTTAAGTATTACGGAGTTTGCCAAGGTCCTTGGTTCGGATGCTCCAGCTCCAGGTGGTGGTTCTGCTGCTGCCCTATCCGCTGCAAATGGGATTTCCCTTACAAAAATGGTCTGTGAACTGACCATTGGTAAGAAAAAATACGCTGAATTTGAAGACCACATCAAAGGGGTTCACGAAAAAAGCGCTCAACTCCAAGACCAATTACTAGAAGCCATCGACAAGGATACAGAAGCCTTCAACGTCGTATCAGCTGTCTTTGATCTTCCAAAAGAAACGGAAGAAGAGAAAGCCGCTCGTCGTGAAGCCATGCAAAAAGCTTTGAAACACGCGACAGTATCTCCTTTCTCTATGATGGAGCTCATCGTTGAGGCTCTTGAAACCACCAAAGAAGCTGTTGGCAAGTCCAACACCAATGCGGCTAGTGACCTAGGGGTAGCTGCTCTGAATCTTAAAGCTGGCCTTCAAGGTGCTTGGCTCAATGTCTTGATCAACATTTCAGGAATCAAGGACCAAGACTTCGTCCAAGAATACCATAGCAAGGGACTCGAACTCCTCCAAACCGGTTCTGATCTTGCAGATAACATTTACCAAACCATTTTAGAAAGTCTATCTTAAACCTAGCAAACAAATATAAAGAAAGAAGGGATTCTATGGTTTTATCGGATATTGAAATTGCCAATTCTGTCCAAATGAAGCCCATCACCGATATCGCTGCTGAACTTGGATTGACCGAAGACGATATTTCGCTCTACGGAAAATACAAGGCAAAAATTGATAGCAACCAACTGGAAAAACTCAAGGATAAGGAAGATGGAAAGCTGATCCTCGTGACAGCCATCTCTCCGACACCTGCTGGAGAAGGAAAGACAACCACCTCTGTTGGATTAGTCGATGCTCTCTCAGCTATTGGTGAAAAAGCCGTCATTGCTCTCCGCGAACCTTCTCTTGGCCCGGTCTTTGGGATCAAGGGTGGAGCTGCCGGTGGCGGGTACGCCCAAGTGGTTCCAATGGAAGATATCAACCTTCACTTTACCGGAGACTTCCATGCCATTGGGATTGCCAACAACTTGCTTGCAGCCTTGATTGACAACCATATCCATCACGGCAATGAGTTGGGCATCGATTCTCGTCGCATCACCTGGAAACGGGTGGTCGATATGAACGACCGTCAACTCCGTCATATTGTCGATGGTCTTCAAGGAAAAACAAACGGAGTTCCTCGTGAAGATGGCTTTGACATCACCGTGGCTTCTGAAATCATGGCCATTCTCTGTCTCTCAGAAAATATCCTTGATCTCAAAGAACGTCTTGATCGCATCATTATTGGGTACAACTACCAAGGACAACCGGTCACAGCCAAAGATCTCAAGGCTGGAGGTGCCATGGCAGCTGTCCTCAAAGATGCCATTCATCCAAACTTGGTGCAAACCTTGGAGCATACTCCTGCCATCATCCACGGCGGACCATTTGCCAATATTGCTCATGGCTGTAACAGTGTGCTGGCTACTAAACTAGCCCTCAAATATGCAGACTATGTCGTGACAGAAGCTGGTTTTGGAGCAGACCTCGGTGCTGAAAAATTCATCGATATCAAGTGCCGCATGGCCGGGCTCAAACCTGCTGCCGTTGTCCTCGTCGCAACCATCCGTGCCCTCAAAATGCATGGCGGGGTTGCCAAGGCAGACTTGGCTACTGAAAATGTCCAAGCCGTTATCGATGGTCTACCAAACCTAGACAAACACTTGGCCAACATCCAAGAAGTCTATGGCCTACCTGTGGTCGTCGCCATTAACAAATTCCCACTGGATACAGAGGCTGAACTAGAAGCTGTCTATGAATCTTGTAAGAAACGCCATGTAGATGTGGTCATTTCAGATGTCTGGGCAAATGGTGGAGCTGGCGGCCGTGACTTGGCTGAAAAAGTCATTCAACTGGCTCAAGAAGAAAACCACTTCTCTTATGTCTATGACGAAGAAGACAGCATTGAAACAAAATTGACCAAGATTGTTACCAAAGTCTATGGTGGTAAAGGCATCAGCTTAACACCAGCGGCCAAACGCGAACTGAAAGAATTGGAAGCACTTGGTTTCTCCAACTACCCAATCTGTATGGCCAAAACACAATATTCCTTCTCCGATGATGCCAAGAAGATTGGAGCACCGACAGATTTCACTGTAAAAATCAGTAACCTTAAGGTAGCAGCCGGAGCTGGCTTTATCGTCGCTCTCACTGGTACCATTATGACCATGCCTGGCCTACCTAAAGTTCCTGCCAGTGAAAAGATTGATATCGATGCCCACGGCAATATCACTGGTCTCTTTTAAGAAAGAAGGCGTCCTATGGTGACTCTCCTTCATCTTACCCCCGCAGATTATCAAATTTCTACCTGGTCCGGTGGCCAAACCACCCAACTCTTTCTCTCCCCAGAGGGAGGAAGCTATCCAGATCGGACCTTTGACTTCCGCCTCTCTACTGCAACGGTAGAGGTTGAAAAAAGTAACTTTACCGATCTCACGGGCTACCACCGAATCTTGATGCCCTTGAATGCCTCCATTAGGCTCACCCATCACCATAAAGAAGTGGTTTTGAACCCCTTTCAAAGCTACTTCTTTGATGGGGGAGATCCTGTATCTAGCCAAGGGACTTGTCAAGACTTTAATTTGATTTACAAACCTTCTTATCAGGGGCATATGAGTGCTATATCCCCAAAAGAGAGTGTCAAAAGTCAGAGTCGCTATCAATTGATCTACGCTCTCTGTCCACTAACACTCGAATGGGGAACCAATCATTCTCAAACTCTCCAAACTCACGAGCTCCTGGTGATCGAACAAGCATCTCCTCTTCAAGAGATGACAATCACGTTTTTACCCCATCAGTCTGGGGAGCAACCGATTGCTATCTGGACTGGACTACAATAATGTTCACAAAGGAGAAACATTATGAACGGAGCACATAAACAGTCAATTGAGGAACAAGAAAAAGCGAAATTCAGCTTTAGCGGTGCCACTCTTTACGGTATCAACGCCGTAATCGGATCTGGTATCTTCCTCCTCCCTCAAAAAATTTATTCTGGCCTCGGACCAGCTTCTCTAGCTGTCATGTTCGGGGTTGCCATTCTCGTCATGCTACTATCAGCCTGTCTGGCTGAAACAGCTGGCTACTTCGACAAAAATGGTGGAGCCATGCAATACTCAAAAGCCGCTTTCGGAGACTTCGTTGGCTTTAACGTTGGGATTCTCGGTTGGGCCGTTACTGTTATCGCTTGGGCTGCCATGTTAGCCGGCTTTGCTAAGATCTTCATCATCACCTTCCCAGCATTTGAAGGCTACAACCTTCCGATCAGTATCGGTATGCTGATTCTCTTGAGTCTGATGAACATTGCCGGTCTGAAAACCTCTAAGATGTTTACTCTGACAGCTACTGTTGCAAAATTAATTCCAATTGTCCTCTTCTCACTCTTTGCCATCTTCTTCATTTCCGGTGGCGTGAGCAAAGGCAACTTCACACCTTTCCTTCAATTGGAAAGTGGAACAAACCTCTTCAGTTCTATTTCTAGTACAGCCGTCTACATCTTCTACGGTTTCATCGGATTTGAAACCATGTCTATCGTTGCAGGGGAAATGCGCAACCCTGAAAAGAATGTTCCCCGCGCTATTCTAGGTTCTATTAGTATTGTATCTGTTCTCTACATGTTGATCATCGCTGGAACAATCGCCATGCTTGGTGGTCGCATTATGCAAACTGGTGCACCAGTACAAGACGCATTTGTCGAAATGATTGGCCCTATCGGAGCTCCACTCGTTTCTTACGGAGCCCTCATTTCAATCGCCGGTCTAAACATCGGTGAATCCATCATGGTCCCTCGTTTTGGTGCCGCATTAGCAACTGAAAAACTCTTGCCAGAAGGGCTTGGAAAAACAAACTCTAAGAATGCCCCTGTCATTGCCATTATCATCTCTGGTATCTTCGCTTTCTTACTCTTGTTATCTGGCTCTTTCGAATCATTAGCAACATTCAGTGTTGTCTTCCGTTTCTTCCAATACATTCCAACTGCTTTGGCAGCCATCAAACTCAGAAAAATGTACCCAGACAAAAAGGTTACCTTCCGAGTACCATTTGGTCCCGTTATCCCAGTTCTAGCTGTTGTCATTAGTATCTTGATGATCGCAGGGGACAACCTGATGAACTTTGTTTGGGGTGCCATCGGTCTCGTGATCGCAAGTGGACTCTACTTTGTTTTCCACGGCGATAAACTACATAAATCGAAAACCCTTCCTCACTAATTTTCTTTACACAGTAGATGGGAACAGAGGCGGGAGCGAAGCTCGGTTTTGCTCCCTATCCCATCTAGGACTCCACGAATGTCAAACCTGAGCCCTTTTCTCTATGACTCTTTTCAATTTTTATGATCAATAGACAATGGGCCCATGTTTGGTATTCAAATTGAAGTACACAAACATACTTCTACAGAACAACTATTCATAATCGGAGGTTTTATATGACTCAATTGATTCATTTAGACGGCAATAGCTTAACACTCGAAGACGTCATCGCTGTAGCTCGCCATGGTGCCCAATGTGAGCTTGACGAACAAGCAAAAGAAGCTGTCGTCGCATCCCGTAAAATTGTCGATGATATCGTCCGTGAAAAACGAGTTGTCTATGGTGTGACCACTGGCTTTGGTTCCCTCTGTAATGTCAGCATTTCTCCAGAAGATACAGTTCAACTGCAAGAAAACTTGATCCGAACACACTCATCTGGTTTCGGTGATCCACTTCCTGAAGATGCCGTTCGTGCCATCATGCTGATCCGTATCAACTCGCTCTTGAAAGGCTATTCTGGCATTCGTTTGTCAACTGTTGAAAAGCTGTTAGAATTACTTAATAAAGGAGTCACTCCTTATATTCCTGAAAAAGGCTCTCTCGGAGCTTCTGGAGACCTCGCTCCTCTATCTCACATGGTTTTACCAATGTTGGGACTTGGACAGGCCTACTACAAGGGGCAACTCTTAAGCGGTCAAGAAGCTCTCGACCAAGCTGGTATTGAAAAAATCCAATTGGCTGCCAAAGAAGGGCTTGCCTTGATCAATGGTACAACCGTTCTAACCGGTATCGGAGCTCTTGCAACCTACGACGGTATTCAATTGCTTAAACTGTCTGACATTGCCGGTGCTCTCTCAATGGAAGTCCACAATGGGATTACCAGTCCATTTGAAGAAGACCTTCATACCATCCGTCCTCAAAGTGGACAATTGGCAACTGCTCGCAACATCCGTAACCTCCTTGAAGGAAGCAAAAACACAACCGTTGCAACCCAACAACGGGTCCAAGACCCTTACACACTCCGTTGTATCCCTCAAATCCACGGAGCCAGCAAGGATTCTATTGCTTATGTAAAAGAAAAAGTTGAAATCGAAATCAACTCTGTGACAGATAATCCAATTATTACTAAAGAAGGCCACGTCATCTCCGGCGGGAACTTCCACGGAGAACCAATGGCACAACCATTTGACTTCCTAGGGATCGCCCTTTCTGAAATCGGAAACGTATCTGAACGTCGGGTGGAACGCTTGGTCAACAGCCAGCTTAGTAAATTACCATCCTTCTTGGTTAAACACCCTGGACTCAACTCAGGCTTCATGATTACCCAGTATGCGTGTGCATCCCTTGCATCTGAAAACAAAATCTTGTCTCACCCAGCTAGCGTCGATTCTATCCCATCTTGTGAAAACCAAGAAGACTTCGTCAGCATGGGAACAACAGCAGCTCGTAAAGCGGCTGAAATTCTTAAGAACTCCCGTCGCATCGTTGCTACTGAAATCATGGCAGCCTGCCAAGCCTTGGATCTCAAACCAGAAAATCATGAACTTGGTAAAGGTACAAAACCTGCCTATGACCTGATCCGCAACAAGGTTTCCTTCATTGAATTTGACAAAGACATCGAAATCTTTGAAGAACTTAATAAAGCATCTGCTGTTGTCGAAAGCGAAGAATTCTTAGCAACCATCGAAAAAGCAGTTGACTTAAGCATTCAATACTGATACAGTAAGAATAAAGCAAAACAGAGGCTGGCGATCTTCTCAGCCTCTGCCTGCTTTCAGAAAAATAAGGGAGGCGACAAGCTTGCTCACAAACTACTATCCAATGACCTACAGCTACTACCAAGGTAGCATCGAGGACAATCCCTACACGGCCAAATGGGGAATGGTCACCAAATTTTTAGACCTAAACGACGAGACCCTCACTCCATTTGAGGGGATGACCTTTGGGATCATCGGCTTTAAGAGCGACAAAGGAGTCTATATCAATAATGGGCGTGTGGGAGCAGTCGAGGGTCCTACAGCCATCCGTTCTCAAATCGCTAAACTTCCATGGCACTGGGGAACCAATGTGACAGTGTATGATGTGGGAAATATTGACGGGCCTAACCATTCACTAGAAGAACTCCAAGAAAGTCTCTCACAAGCGATCCAGCGCATGTACCAATTAGGGATCCAACCCATTGTCCTAGGAGGCGGTCACGGAACTGCTTACGGCCACTATCTAGGGATTCAATCCAGTTTAGAAAAAGATGAACAACTGGCTGTGATCAATCTGGATGCCCACTTTGATTTGCGACCTTACGACCAAACCGGTCCCAATTCTGGAACAGGTTTTCGTCAAATGGCTGATCATGCTAAAGAAAAAGGTCAGGACTTCCCTTACCTCATCCTGGGGATCCAAGAGCACAATAATAACCTCTTCCTCTTTAATTACGTTGCTAAAACACCAAGCATTGATTTTTTAACTGGCCAAGATCTCTTCCAGATGAGCCACCAAGCCATTCTGGATCGAATCGATCAATTTTTAGAAAACCAAACCGCGATCTATCTGTCTATTGATATGGATTGCTTTGCGGTCGGCTCTGCTCCTGGTGTTAGCGCCATCCAATCACTTGGTGTCGATCCTAAACTAGCCCTCCTGCTTCTCCAACACATTGCTGCTAGTGGTAAGCTAATCGGATTTGATGTCGTGGAAGTTTCTCCTCCTCATGACATTGACAATCATACTTCAAATCTTGCTGCGACCTTTATCTTTTACTTGACCCAAATATTGGCGCAACAAAAACTGAACTAAGAAGATTTCTACACACATAAAAAGCATAGAAACACCCATTACTAGGGTATTTCTATGCTTTTTCTTCGTTTTCAGACACAATGATCTTTGTCTGAAAGGAGGCATGGCCTCTTATCCTTCACTTATGATTTAGATAAGAGACACTACAGGTCTTTTAATTTCTTAAGAAACTGACGATCTCTGTAGGGATTCAAGTGTTGCTCTGCCACCTTCTTGTAGTAATTCTTATCTTCTTTCAAGAAGGTGCTCAGGGCAGGAGCGAGCTCTTCTCCTTTCTCCTTTTGATCAGATAAGTAAGCTAATAGATAATGAACCATTCCCTTATCCCGAGAATTAGCAGATGGTTTCATCGTCATTTCTTTTCGAGCCAGATAAGCCGCAACCTTTTCTTGATCTCCTTGCTGACAAGCAATTAAGGATTGGTAAAATTCGAGCAATTCTTCCTTCCAAGGGAAGCGAACACTGGACAAAATCTTCTGAGCTCTGTCAAAACAGCGGCGAGCTTGGATCAAATCTCCCTTCCAATAATAGGCGATCCCAAGATCAATATCAAAGACGACACGGACGGAATCAACAGCTTGATCTCCCACCAAACGCAGAACCTCTTCTAAGTGGGTGACAGCTACTTGGAAATGGCCCC
Organism: Streptococcus parasanguinis; assembly: GCF_047465465.1. GTDB lineage: Bacteria > Bacillota > Bacilli > Lactobacillales > Streptococcaceae > Streptococcus > Streptococcus parasanguinis_AI. Next base: position 258,226 of record NZ_JASGZU010000002.1, read on the forward strand.
TAATTTGCTCGATTTCAGCGAGATAGGCCAAAGAAGCCGCAATTTGAATGGCATACTTGGTCTGCATACTATTGGTCAAACTAAAGCAATCAATGGAGCGATACAGATGCCGGGTCGCCTGCTCCTCATCCCCAACCATCAGATGATACAAGCCTTTCAAGCGCAACTGGATCGCGATGATCTCATGATTGTTAGCTTGGATAGCATCTTCCAGAGCCAAATCTGTATAATAGGCCATCTCAGAAATATTTTCTGTTTGAATGCAATAATAAATGATTTGCCGATAACCCTCTAAGAGGAAGTCTGACTGTTTGAGTTCCCGCGCATAGGAGATGACTTTTTGGATATCATGAATCCCCTTTTGATACTCCCCACTTCGAATAAAATAGCGACCTTCTAGGTACAAGTAACGCAGTTGCAAATACTTGTATTCTCTATCTCTTTGGTGCCTTGAAAATAGGTTATCTAATTCTTGGCGTAGGCGGGATAGCTCTCCCAAAATGTCCAAATGGCTATTTGTACCATCTGATAGGAGCCCCTCATCTGCCTTGGAATAAATCGGAAACAGTTCATGCTCCAGCTGAAGGATTTCTTCTAAGTAGGTCAACTCAAACGATAAGGAGCGCAAGGGATTTTGCGATTGTTTGTATTGGTAGGCAATTTCCTTATAAAAGAGAAGGTCCGTCGAATCTTCTAAGGTTTCTTCCAATTTTTGCGCAATTTGTTGGTGGAAGAGACGCCGTCTAGCTGGCGAGAGGAGATGGTAAAAGTACATGGCTACCAATTGCTTGCAAAATTGAACCAAGAGATCCTCCCCTTCTTCTACGATTGAGACGATCCCTCTTTCAGATAATGGTTCAACTAATTCTGTCAAAACAGGAAGCTCTGTAGCCGTCAATTCTGCCAAGATAGACAGGGAGATTGGCTTATGAAAACAAGATAAGTAGTGAAGAAGGGCCTCTTCCTCACTGCTCATATCTCCAAGTTCCTGAGAAAGATAAGCTTGAATGATATCAGGCAAGGGTTCTAAATTTTCATTTTCTTTCCACTCTTCGATATAGCTGGACAGCAAGAACGGACTGCCCTCACTCCATTCGACCATCTGCTCTATCACGGCCGGCTCTATTGCTCCCAGTTCCCCTTTCAAGAGAGCACGACTTTCACTTGGTTCAAAATTGGTCAACTCTAGTTGAGACAAGCGTTTCTCTACCTTCAAGCCCCCCAAGAAGTTGACAAAGAAATCTGGTAGGGGCTCTTCCGCTGTAAAAATTAGTTGCCATTTTTCCTGATTTCTTCGCTCTTCTAGTTGTTTCACTTTTTCTAGAGACACTGCATCGATCCACTGGGCATTTTCAAGAAGAATCAGGAGCGGTTTTTCTTTGCTAAGGCCTTGAAGCTGATTCCACACTGAAATGAGGTCATCCTCCCCTTCCAGAAATGGAATCCCCATCTCATCTCCCAGTTTCTCTAGAGCTTGTTTGAGATCATTCCAAATACTTCCTTCGTAGCGTTGACTAGTAGCTTTTCCTTCAACCTTGATAAAGTTAAAACTGCGATTGGACATCAAGACCAACTGTCGTAACAGACGTTTCTTACCTGTCCCAGATTGTCCCATCACGAGAAAAGGACCTACTGCTTCACCCGTCTCGACTAAGGAAAGGTATTCCTCAAGTTGTGAGAGTTCTTGTTTCCGGCCAAAAAAGGAAAGTTCACGGATATTCAAGCGATTCGTCAGTTTATGAGTTCGTTTGGCTTCCAAAACGGAGTGATAAAGTTCCTCAATCGCTCGACTGGGACGCACACCGAGCTCGCGATCCAATAAATCGACAAGTTTATAATAGGTCTCGAAAAATTTTCCTAACTGGTGATGGAAACTATAATACTCCATCAAGAGCTGGTAGTTTTTCTCTTCAAATTCATCCAGCTCTACCAAATGATGGAGCAAGAGTTCTATACTAGGATCTCCGAAACCGACCTTTTTAATTTTTTGATAGCAGCTTTCGACGTAGAGCTTCCTATAAGCATCCCGTTTGCGAGAAGCCCACTGATCAAATTCTTCATCATCTTTGACATAGAAGCCCTCTAAAAAGTCTCCCCGATATAGATCCAAGGCACTTAGTGGATCTCTTTCAAAGAACTGGACATCCAAAGAAAGACTCAAATCAGGATTAAGAGCCAAACTGCTCCGGTTTGGAGAGACAATGATATCTCCCTCAAAGATTTTATTGGCTTGGTAAACCGTATTCCGTAAGTTTTTGCGGGCTACTTGGTTTTCCTTAGCTCCCCAAAGAATACCGGCGATTTCATCACGGTTTACCTGGCCCATAACTGCTAAATAATAAAGTAAGGCCTCCATCTTCGAAAAAGAAAAACGAATATCTTTCTGATTAAAAACAACCTTAGGGGGTCCAAATAATTTCAGCTTAAGCTCTTTTTTCATTGCAAGCGCCTCCAAAAACTTCATATTAATACTATAAAAAAAAAGTTGGTTTTTAGCAAGTGATTGACCCGAATAAAAAGAGACTGAGAACTATTCTTTCTCAATCTCTACACTTCCTACTAAAAGTGTTGATTAATTCACTTCAAAATTCGGTTGATGAGCAAATAAGGCCTTTGTTGCTTGGTAGACGTGGTAAGCGACATCTTCATTGTTCATGGTGTAAAGATGGACACCTGCCACATCTTGAGTAACCAAATCAACGATTTGATCGACTGCATAAGCCAAGCCAGCTGCGCGAAGAGATTCTGGATCATGCTCATACTTGTCTAAAATCGCTTTAAACTTCCGTGGGATATGAACATTTTCACAAGTTTTGAGGAGACGAAGGGCCTGGTTTCTGTTAAGAATCGGCATCACTCCTGCATGAATAGGAACATTGATCCCAGCTAAAGTACACTTATCTTGAAAATCATAGAAACGCTCATTGTCAAAGAAAAGTTGAGTCACTAGGCTCGAACATCCAGCATCCACTTTCTTTTTCAGATTTTGAATATCTGAAATTTGATTTGGAGAATCTGGGTGACCTTCTGGGTAACAAGCACCAATCACATCAAAGTGAGGAGCTTCTGTTTTAATAAATTCAATCAAGTCCGTTGCATAACGAAAGTCTTTTAAAGGTTCCACACCAGGAATAATATCTCCACGAAGGGCCAAGATACGGTGAACTCCTACTTGATCTAACTCATGAAGGGTATCTGCTACCTTTTCCTTACTGAGATAGATAGCTGGTAAGTGGGCAATGGTCGGAATAGACAATTCATTCTGAATATGATTGGCTAAAGCAACCGTCGTCTCTTTGATATTGTATTTGTTATTGCTAGCGGTCACACTAATAAAGTGAGGGGCTAGCTCCTGCATATTTGCCAAGGCCCGGAGGAGTTTGGCATTGCCTACTTCAGGATTTGGAGGAAAAACTTCAAATGACAGAGACGGTGTGTGTTGTGACATATTCTATCCTTTTCTTTTGTTTCGTTGATCAAGAACTTTGAGCCACTGTTTCTAGGATAAGGGATGAGTCGAAAACCCTCTACACGATGATAGAAGGTCCTCGAAACATTTTCTTACAAGTGTTCACGCGCTTCTTTAGCAGCATTAACTAGTTTGATCAAGCTTTCTTTTGTTTCTTTAATTCCGCGAGTCTTCAAACCACAGTCAGGGTTGATCCAAACTTTGCCACTTGGTACTTTCGCCAAGATCGCTTCGATAGTGTGATCAATTTCACCGTCTTGTGGGACACGTGGTGAGTGAATATCGTATACCCCAGGTCCAACTTCTGTTTGGAAGTTTTTGGCTTTCAACTCATCCAAGATTTCAAGGTTTGAACGGCTAGCTTCAAATGAGATAACGTCCGCATCCAAGTTGTCGATAGCTGGGATGATATCTGTAAATTCTGAGTAACACATGTGCGTGTGGATTTGTGTATCTGGCGCTACAGTTGAGTGTACCAAGCGGAAGGCTGGAATCGCCCAATCAAGATAGTCTTCATACCAGTCGCTACGACGGAGTGGTAATTTTTCACGAAGAGCAGCCTCGTCGATTTGGATGATTTTCACGCCTGCAGCTTCAAGGTCAAGAACTTCATCCTTAATGGCAAGAGCGATTTGAAGAGTAGAATCCTTGATAGAGATATCTTCACGTGGGAATGACCAGTTAAGAATAGTAACAGGTCCAGTCAACATCCCTTTAACAGGTTTATCCGTACGACTTTGTGCGTAGCTAGACCATTTCACAGTGATTGGGTTGAGACGAGTGACATCACCCCAGATGATTGGTGGCTTCACTCCACGCATACCGTATGATTGTACCCAACCGTTTTTAGAGAAGAGGTAACCAGACAAGTTTTGACCGAAGTACTCAACCATGTCGTTCCGTTCAAATTCACCGTGTACAAGCACGTCAAAACCAACTTCTTCTTGCCATTTAATCCATTCATCAATTGTTTCAGCAAGGAAGGCATCGTATTCTTCTTGAGTCAATTCACCCTTACGGAAGGCCAAACGTTTAGCACGAACTTCTTTCGTTTGAGGGAATGAACCGATGGTTGTTGTTGGAAGAGCTGGAAGTTTGAAGGATTCTTTTTGGATTTCTTCGCGTTCTGCGAAAGCTGGCAAACGAGTGTAGTCTGCTTCTGTCAACGCTGCGATACGAGCATGAAGTTCAGCATTTGCTCCGACACGTTCGGTTGCGAAGAGTTCTTTGTTGGCAGCAAGAGCTTCTGCACCTTGACCATTGCGGATGGCATCCAAGTCACGCAATTCACCCAATTTTTCAACCGCAAAGGCGAAGTGGTCCAAAATAGCTGGTTCAAATTCTTCATTAGCCGTTGTAAATGGCACATGAAGAAGGGAGCAAGAAGTCGTCAAGACAACCTTTTCAGCTGGAACTTGATCCAAGATTTCTAAGCTCTTTTCATAGTTGTTGCGCCAGATGTTTTTCCCATTCACAATACCAGCATAAAGGGTCTTATCAGCTGGGAAGCCACCTTTCACCAATTCAAGTGTTTTCTTTCCTTCAACAAAGTCAAGACCAATACCATCTACTGGCAAGTTCACAAGGTCATTGTAGATATCACGAACATCACCAAAGTAGGTTTGAATCAAGACTTCAAGGCCTTTCTTGTCCGCCAAGAGTTTGTTGTAGAGGTTCAAGAAGAGAGCTTTTTCTTCAGCTGACAAATCTTTGACAAGAGCTGGCTCATCGAGTTGGATACGAGTCGCACCAAGTTCTGCCAATTTTGCAAAGACTTCTTGGTAAGCAGCAGCCAGGCTGTCGACGAAGTCTTCCGCTTTCACACCATCTTCAAAGTCAGATAATTGAAGGAATGTGAATGGTCCAACGACTACTGGACGAGTGTTAAGGCCCAAATCTTTAGCTTCTTGGTACTCATCAAAAATCTTGTGACCAGCCAATTTCACTTCTGTTGTTTTTTCAAATTTAGGAACGATGTAATGGTAGTTCGTGTTGAACCATTTTTTCATTGGAAGGGCACGCACATCCCCTTTTTCACCCTGGTAACCACGCGCCAAAGCGAAGTATTGTTCAAGGTCTGTCAAATCCAAGTTTTGAACAGATGCAGGCACGACGTTGAAAAGGAAGGCTGCATCAAGGAAATTGTCGTAGTGTGAGAAGTCATTTGAAGGAATCTCTGAGATGCCTTGTTCTTTAACAATGTTCCAGTGTTTAGCACGCAAGTCTTTAGCAGCTGCCAAGAGCTCGTCTGCTGAGATTTCTTTTCTAAAGTATTTTTCAGTTGTAAATTTTAATTCACGGAATTCACCCAAACGTGGGAAACCGATAATTGTAGTTGACATGTTGTGTCCTCCAAAAATTCTAATTGACACTATCATATCAGAAGATAGGCATCTTGTATAATTGCTTTTACACGAGTTTTGATATAGCCAAAAACTATAACACAGATTTAATGGGCCTTGAGACCAGAAATCAAAAGTAAAAACTAGGACTTCTTATAAATATTTCCTATAGCCCAAGCTTCCCTGAACCATTTCTGAGCGGATTTTGAGCGGATTCTGCTAGAAGAACCGCCCCTAAAAATAAAGCAGGCCTTCTCTATTGAGAAAGACCTGTGCAAGCATAAACAAACTGCTTCTGTTTGCAAATCTAAGAAATTCTATAAAAATGTATTCGTTAGAATGATTCTATCATCTACTGAAACTTTCCGCCGTAAGAAAAGTGCTAGAAACACTATTGTTTCTAGCACTCGGAATTATTGAGACCTAAGGCTCAATAATTAGTCTTGGAACTTCGTAGAAGTTCGCTGACGTCCGTCCTCACCTAAGGAAAGTTTTTTAGATGACGTCGTTCCCAATCTGACAGGCCTTCTCTACTGAGAAAGACCTGCTTCTACGAGGAAGTAATTTCCTCTATTTTTCTTACTTTTATTAGGCTAGTTTGACACAAAAGGCATCCCAAGGGGCCAACTTGCCTGATTCGAGGACTTGCTCTACCTTGGTATTGGCAATGAGAACCTCTTCAACCCCATTGACGAGCGGTAAGTCTTGCTCTTGACTGGAGAGATTGACAACCACCAAATAGGCTTGCTCTCCTTCTACCCGCTTGTAGGCAAAAACCTTGTCTGCTGCATCCACCAATTCATAATCAGCAGTCACAAGCCAAGGGTGTTCTTTTCTCAAAGCAATGAGGGCTTGGTAGGTATAGAAAATAGAGTCTGGATCTGCTAGGGCAGCCTCCACATTGATCTCTTTGTAGTTTGGGTTGACCGCAAGCCATGGACGACCTGTCGTAAAGCCAGCTTCTGCTTCATCATTCCACTGCATCGGTGTCCGGGCATTGTCCCGACCAATATGGCGGATTTGATCCATGATCACTTCGAGAGGAACCCCTTTTTCTAAGGCTTCATGAGCATAGTTGATCGACTCAATATCTTCTACGTCCTCAAGGCTCTTAAATGGAAAATTGGTCATCCCGATTTCTTCCCCTTGATAGATATAAGGAGTTCCCTTCATCAAGTGAAGCAGAATCGCTAAAGCCTTGGCAGATTTGACACGGTAGTCGCCATCATCCCCCCAAGTTGACACAATCCGTGGCAAATCGTGGTTGTTCCAAAAGAGGGAATTCCAGCCTTCCTCTTCTCCTAATTCCGTCTGCCACTTGGTGAAAATTTCCTTCAATTTAGGCACATCCAATTCCTTAGCGTAGTGCCACTTTGGTTGACCCGGTTGGTATTGAAGGCCGATGTGTTCAAATTGGAAAACCATGGACAATTCTTGATTTTTTGGATTGGAGTATTGCTTGGCAATCTCTGGAGTCGCTCCCCAAGTTTCTCCCACTGTGAGCAGATCCTTATCGCCAAAGGTCGCTTGATTCATTTCCTTCAAGTAAGGATGGAGCATGGGACCATTGCTGATGATTTCCTGATCTGGGATCTTACCGATCATATCGATCACATCCATACGAAAACCACCAATTCCCTTGTCAATCCAGAAATTCATCATGTCATAGATCTGATGACGAAGCTCCTCATTTTCCCAGTTAAGGTCTGGTTGCTTCTTACTAAAGTTATGCAGGTAGTATTGACCTGAAGCTTCATCGAATTCCCAAGCAGAGCCACTAAAAGCAGAAATAATGCCATTGGGCTCATCGCGCCAAATATAGAAATCCCGCTTTGGACTGTCTGGATTTTCACGCGCCTCGATAAACCAAGCATGCTCATCAGAGGTATGGTTGACCACCAAGTCCATGATGATTTTGATCTTGCGTTTCTGACCTTCTGCGATCAATTCTTCCATATCTTCCATGGTACCAAAGATGGAGGCAATATCCTCGTAATCCGAGATGTCATAGCCGTTATCATCCATGGGACTCTTGTAGACTGGTGAGAGCCAGATGGCTGTAATCCCTAGCTTTTCCAGATAGTCTAGCTTGCTCGTGATCCCCTTGAGATCCCCGATGCCATCGCCATTACTATCCTTGAAACTTTTTGGATAAACTTGGTAAATTACGGCGTTATGCCACCATTTTTGTTCCATTTTTTCTTCTCCTTTATGATTGTGAAATCACTTTCATCATACAAAAATAGGGGTGAAATTGCAAGAATTTACAAGTCTTCATTCTCTTCACTGGAATAAATCACTTCAAAGAGACGTTGGCGCAAGCCTTCCTCTAAAGGTGTGATGACCTTCATCAACTGTTTCCAATCCTTGGCTCTTGAACAAGCCGCAAATAATTCGTTTTTCCTATCGTAGGCCAGGTTGGCAGATTTTAAGAGCTCAAACATCCGATCTTCTTTGGCAATCGGATGCGATTGCAGCTCACCCATCGCAATTTCTTGACTTTGATTGTCCACTAAAATAGGGGCTGTCTCAAAGGTATGGAGCAAGAAACGGTGCTGTCTCTTTTCAGGAAGCAAGGCTAGATCACCTGTTAAATCCAGTCTAATCTTTCTTTCATCCCAATCGACTGTTACGCGGGTTTCAACCTTGCTAACTCCTTCTCCTTCGACGAGTACGAAGGAACGATTGTCGCCTGGGAAGAGATGCCAGTCCAGCATTTCTGGAAGGTTCACTCCTGTCTGTGGTTGTGCATCCATAGGGATGATGGCTCCCGCACGTGCAAAGACTGGAACATCCTGGCTAGTCCTAAAGACCGTAAGCTTGCCTCTTCCTTCATACTTCCAATCATGGAAGAAATCGTACCAAACGCCGTCTGGGAACCAAACGCTCACAGAAGCACTATGAAAGACAGGATCCAGCGCTTCGGTAATTGGTGCCACCATGAGTTCACTGCCAAAGAAATATTGATTCTTCGCTTCATAAGCCTCTTCTTCGTTTGGGTAGTGGTAATAGAGGGGTTGAACCAAGGGCAGCCCTTCTTCGTGCGTTGCCACATTCATGGTGTAGAGATAAGGCAGTAAGCTATGGCGCAGGCGCAAATACTGCTTCATAAAGCGACAGGTCTCTGGCGAGTAAAACCACGGCTCCTTGCTGTTAAAGGCATTACAAGAACTATGGAGACGATTGATCGGGCTAAAAACCCCAAACTGCAACCAGCGAAGAGCCAAGTCTTCATCATAGTAGCCCCGCATATGGCCACCGATATCATGACTCCACCAGGTGTAGCCGATATTGGAAGCTGTGCTGGTAAAATAGGGTTGAAAGGCTAGGGATTCCCAAGTTACAATAGTGTCCCCTGAAAAACCGATCGGATACCGATGGCTGCCGGGACCCCCATATCGTGATAAAATGAGACCAGCTTGGCCTTTTCGGCAATTGTCTAGATAATGATAGTGATTTAACAACCAAAGGGGATCCATCTTGCCATGACTACCTTGCTGCCAATCAATCCACCAAAAGTCCACTCCCTGATCTTCCAAAGGATGGTGGACATCTTCGAAATAAGCTTCGCGAAAGGCTGGACTATAAAAGTCAAAGCTAGCCGCTTCTTCTTTTTCCGCATCCAGTCCCAAGCGTTTTGCGACCATGGGATAAGCATCTTCAAAGGCGCGAATTCCATCTGCCGGATGGACATTTAAGGTCACCTTTAAACCACGTTCATGCAGACCATGTAAGAAAGCAGCTGGATCAGGAATCAAATCCCGGTTCCAACTATAGCCAGTCCAACCACTTCCAAAGCGAGCAGGAATCGCCGTCTTGTGCCAATCCATATCGATCACACTGACTGCTAGAGGCACCCCTTCTGCTTTGAAACGATCCATCAAATCTGTGTACTCCTGACTGGTATAAGGCCAATAGCGGCTCCACCAGTTTCCCAGAGCATAACGTGGCAAGAGGGGTGGCTGTCCTGTCAGATGGTAAAAATCTTTCAAGGCACCTAGATAATCGCGCCCATAACCGAAGAAATACAAATCCACTTCTGGATAGGGCCGTGCTCTAAACCCGCTTTCGTCATCATACAAGTAGGAAGCGGAATCGTCTAAAAGAGCATAACCGGCCTTGCTCAAGATCCCATCTTGCAACTCCATAGCCCCATCGACCTCGTCAAGCGTCCGACTGGTCCCCTTTAAGGTCTCCGGCTGATCTCCATAATGCCACCGGCTCCCATAGACTGCATACTGACCCTTGAGTTCGATAAAAAGCCGATCCGGTGCAAAAGGTCCTTTTTCAAAATGGAGGTGGAGATGCTCTGTATGAAGGTCGAGAACAGCTTCTGTCTCTACAACCTCACAGGCAACAGGTCCAAAATCTCGATTTTGTACAACTTGCGTCTGACCATCTTCAAAAACACCATCCTCTGAGTATTCCAAGCGCACCAAGGATTCCGTTAATACGGAGATCCGATAGTTTTCTCCCTTTATCACTGGTCCTGCCATTTGTCTGTCCTCCTCTTTTTATAGGGCATCTGACTAGCCCTCTTTTCATCTGGTTCGCCTCACTAGGTAAGCGCTTACGATTTTACTATAGCACTCAAAAAAAGGCCTGTCAACACTTGACAGAGCCTTTCCTAAAATTTTATAAGATCAACTTCCCCAATTGATCAAGAGATACATGAGACTCGAGCCAAACATATCTGCCAAGGCATGCATGAGGAAAAATGGCAAGAGATTCTTGACGACCTTCTTGTACATGACGTAATAAAAGAGTCCATAAATGACGCCAATCACAAGGGCCCAGAGAAGCCCTTGATAGGTATGGAAAGAAAAGCGGATCAGGGTTGAAAAGGCCAGCGCCTTCCACTTGTTCTTCTCACTTACCGAAGTCATTAAGCCCAAAAAGAAAAATTCTTCATAAAATCCATTGAGTAAGCCATAAGCAATCGCCATGGGACTCAAAACCATGAACTTATGGAGGATCTGCATAGGATCGATAAAAGGCCAAAGAGTCGGACTTAGGTAATTGTATTTACCCGAAACCGTTGAGATTACATCCCCAAAAAGTCCCATCGCTGCAAAGAGCAAAGGCACCCAGATCAAGGTGGACCACTTGAAGCGGATCGGCAATTGTTTAAAATCAAAGCGACGGAGCAGCAAGTAAAGAAGGGCTAGAGTCAGCAAGATCAACTGCAAGGTCATGTTGCTCGAATAAGCAGCTCCTTCACTTGCAGTACTGCTACTGCTTGTGGCTACTGCAGTCTACGCAACTAGCTGAAAACTGGCTAAAAACAGCTGGATCGAGCGGACAATGAATTGCCCAAAGAGAATGACAGTCACAATACCAATATCAAACCATTTGAGTTCTTTTAAGGGCTGTTTGGGTCGTATTCTGTTAAAAAATATCATCTTTCATCCTTCTATTCCCACAATGGAAGTATTTTTGTTTCTCTTACTTTAGCAATCAATGCTTAAAGAAGAGTTAACCGAGAGAAGAAAAAAACGACCTTTGGGCCGTTTCCATTACACTATTAGTCTAACAAATCTTGGATTCTATCTAAATATTGGTTGTCTGTCACCGCCATCACGCGCACCCCTTCTGGCCAGATAAAGTCAGGACCAATCTGACTTCGCAAAGGCTGGTCTTCCGCATCTCGATAGCCAATAATATTGAGTTGATATTGGTCTCTGATTTCCAAGTCTCGGATGCTTTTCCCTACCCAGCTAACTGGAACCGTAAACTCGACCACCACCACTGCTTCATCCAACTGGAAGACTTCAATCCCGTGTTGGAAAAGGATCATCTTAGCTAGAGACATCCCCGCTTCTACCTCTGGTAGGATGACCAAATCAGCCCCAATCTTCTCAAGGACTTCCTTGGTCACTTCATTCTTGACCTTGACAATGACTCGCTCAACACCAAGGGCCTTACAGTGCATGACCGCCAGCACACTGGACTCCAAGTTTTCTCCCGTCGCGATCACGACTGTGTCACAGGTACCGATATCAGCCGCATCCAAGAGGTCCATTTCTGTAATGTCTCCAACAATTCCAGTCGTAATCATGGATTCATATTGGTTGATCACATCTGCGTGATCGTCAATTGCAATAATATCCACATCCTGATCCTGCAGAGTTTTCAGGACACTCTGTCCAAAAATTCCTAATCCTAAAATTCCAATGGTTCGATTCTCCATAAGTTTCTCCTATCCAATAATGATGTCTGCCTTGGCATACTGCAAGGTATCTGCTTTCTTGGCTTGGTAATTGTTCAAGCTAACCATGAGGGTCAAAGGACCAATCCGTCCGATAAACATGAGGACCATGATAATGCCTAGTCCCGCTCCATTTAAGGTTGAGGTTACATTGGCGGTCACTCCCACTGTCGCTAGAGCGGATACCACCTCAAAGACCAAATAAATAAAGCGTTGGCCATCCGGCGTCACTAAACAGATTCCTAATAGACCCACTAAGAAGGTCAACTGGAAAATCACCGCCGTCCCAAAGGAACGTTGAACAATGTCTGGTGAAATCGTACGTTTTCCTAAATTGGTATGTGGTAGCCCCAATAGTTCCTTCCGAGCCAGAAGCAAGAGGACCAGGAAGGTGGTGATCTTCATCCCTCCTGCGGTACCACCCGGTGCTCCACCTAGGAACATCTGGAGGATATAGACAAAGAGCGTTACAGGTCGGACTGCTGTATAATCCAGTGAGGCAAAGCCAGCTGTCCGCATGCTGACCGTTTGGAAGAAGCTGACTAAAATTTTCTCTCCCAAGGGCAGGGAGCCAATCGTTGCAGGATTATCAAACTCTGTCAAGAGGCTGGTTACTGTCCCAAAGAGAAGGATAGCAGCTGTTAACCAGAGAACCACCTTAGTATGGAAACGAAGAGTCCGTCGTCCCGATTGGTTGCGGGCCTTGGTGGCTAGGTCAAACCAGACCATGAAGCCCAAGCCTCCGGTAATGATCAGAGCAGATAAGGTCATATTGACCAACCAATCGGTCTGGAAACTCATCATACTATCGCCCCCAAAATTATCAAAGCCTGCATTACAAAAGGCGGAAACTGCGACAAAGATGGAGTTAAAGATCCCATGGCCCCAGCCAAAGCGAGGAATAAAGCGAGTCATGAGGAGCAAGGCCCCGACACCTTCGATGGTAAAGGTGGTAATAAAGATGGAGCGGACAAAACGGGTCAAGCTTTGATTATTGCTAAAGCTAAAGCTGTCCCGAATAGTCTGCCGGTCCTTGAAACTGAGCTTTTGGCGACTTTCCATAAAGAAGAGACCAATAAAGGTCAAAATCCCTAGGCCTCCAATCTGAATCAAGAGCATACAAATCAATTGCCCCCAGCCATTATAGGTCGAAGCCACCGACTGGGTAAAGAGCCCTGTCACACAGACCATAGAGACCGCGGTAAAGAGGTGGTCGATGTAGCCTGCTGTTGAGCTTACTTGCTGGACAAAGGGCAAACTCAGTAAGAGAGAGCCTATCAGGATAACCAAGGCAAAGCTGAGAAAGATCCGCCTTGCTGGAGACAAGCGAGTCAATTTGGCCCGCCATTGTTTAAAATATGATTTCACTAACATAGCTTCATTGTATCATAAAAAGAGAATAGACCTACAAGTAATGAACCATTTCTAGGCATAATTCTAAGGCCTTCTCAAATGCTTCAGAGCCCCAGTCACGCTGGTCATAATTTTCCAGATCTGCAAGAGAATCTGCGGTAAAGAGAAGCAAGCCCCAAATTGCCTCACGAAGCTGGGCGACTGCTGCAAGCGATGCACACTCCATCTCCACCACACTACACCCTTCTTCAATCCGATAGGCCACCTTGTCAGGCGTTTCCCTATAAAAGCCATCGGTCGACCAGGTCATGACCTCTTGATAAGGAATTTCTTTTCCTTTCAAGACCGTTTCAATAGCGGTCAGTGCACGACTATCCACTTCGATATAACGGGAAGGCGCTACATAATGGTAACTAGCTCCCTCATCTCGCAAGGCCTTGGTAGGGATCAAGAAGGCATTTTCTTCTATGTCCACCAAGACCCCACAGCTACCTGCCGATATAATCTTCTTCACCCCATAGCCAATCAACCAATCCATGAATTGGGCAGCAGCTGCAGATCCAACTGGCGCTTGGGCCAAGCAGATTTCCTCTCCTTGGTGCTCCATGACATAGACCGGATAGGTCTTGGTAGCTGAGACAAAGCTAGCTACTTGTTTGGCTCCGACAGCTTTGGCAAAGCGCTCAATCTCATCCTCCAGGAAAGCATACACACATTTTTCAGGTAGGTGCAGATCAAGTCCCTCATGGGTCGGCATAATGACTGCCTGCGGGTTGTCATCAAACTCTAAAATAGGAATTTCATGTTTATGGATCATCGTTTCTCCTTTTTGACGGGTATTTCTTTGATGACACGGGCTGGATTTCCTGCAAGGACCACATTGTCTCCAAAGGATTTTGTGACCACTGCTCCTGCGCCAGCGACCACATTGTCACCCAGCGTGACACCAGGGAGAATGGTGACCCCTCCTCCTGCCCAGAAATTGTCCCCAATCGTAATCGGAGCTCCGTACTCGAGACCAGAATTGCGCTCGTCTGGATCCAGTGGGTGCAAGGGTGTCAAAAATTGGCAATTGGGACCAATCATGGCATTCTTTCCAATCGTAATGGGACAGATATCCAACATGGTCAAATTGTAATTGGCATAGAAATTTTCTCCCAGATGGATATTGACCCCATAATCTACAAGAACCTGTCGATTAAGATAGAGGTTTTCACCGGTTGATCCAAACCACTCTTTGATGATAGCTGCCCCTTTTTTAGGATCCACCTCTTGGTTAAAAGCTTCTTGTTTCTCCCGAGAGGCTTTTGCCAAAGCCCGTAATTCAGGGTCCGCAGGTCTATAATAGTCACCCGCAATCATTTTTTCATATTCACTGGCCATAAGGAAACCTCCACGTTATTTTGACATATTATAGCAGAATTTCCCCTTTAAAACAAACGTCAGAATAAGGCTTTACAAGAAAAACGATCATAAATACTTAAAGATAATTAAAAACACTTGCATTAACTTAATAAATGATGTAGAATATAGGCAAGAACAGAAACAAGGAGCGATCTCATGTATCAGGAACAACGACTCGAAAAAATATTAGAACTCTTAGAAGAGCGAAAACAGCTATCGGCTAAAGAAATGGTCGACTATTTCAAGGTCTCAAAAGATACTATCCGCAGAGACTTTGCCCTTCTGAGCCAACGCCAGCTGGTCCGCAGGACCCACGGTGGGCTCCTTCCCTTAAACAAAGAACCCGGCCCTTCTTACCTAGACCGTAGTCAAAAGGCTAACAAGGAAAAGACTACCATGGCTCAAAAGGCCCTGCAATTGATCCAAGATGGACAAGTGATCTTTCTCGACGTTTCCACCTCGATGACCCTGCTTGCTGGCATGCTGAATAAGGAAGTCACGGTCTATTCGCATTCCCTTGACAATGCCATCCAGCTCAGTAGCCATTCCCAGGTTGACTTTCATCTTTTAGGAGGAAAATTCTACCCTAAAAACCGCTTTTACTATGACGCGAATCAAGCACAAATACTGGACAATCTTCGCTTTGATCTCGCTTTTTTTGGAGCGAGTAGCTTAGCCAATGGTGAAGTCACCTTTGAGGATGCTGAAGACGTTGCAGTCAAATCCCTCGTCTTTGAACGATCTCGCACCAAGATCCTTGTGGCAGAAACTTCTAAATGGACGAAAAATGCCAACTACTATCTCGCTCGTCTCAAACAATTTGATTATTGGATTACCGACCAAAAACCAAGCCCTGAAATCCTGAAACAAGTCGGCAACGAAACCAGTATTCTCTACTAGGAGGTAAGTTTATGTCTCACATTCGTCTCATCATTAGCGATATCGATGGCACTATTTTAAATGATCACCATCAGATCGATCCAGAGTTGGCATCATTGATCCCGGATTTAAAGCGCGAAACCATTCCTTTCGTGCTGGCCTCTGCTCGCTCTCCAAAAGGGATGGCTCCTATTGCCAAAGAGCTCGGCATAGAGGACTGTCCTATGGCCTGCTACAATGGAGCCTTAATCCAAAAAGGAGAGCAGGTTCTGTTTGAGCATCCCTTAGACAAGATTGAAGCCCGTCAATTTATTGATTGGGCCAACCAACACTTCCCTCAAGTTTCGATCAACCTCTATAGTGGAAAAGACTGGATGACCGATCATCTCGACCAATGGAGCCAAGAGGAAGCCCGGATTACAGGGGAAAAACCTCATATTCTCCCCCTATTGGATCCTTTGCTGGATACGACAAAGCCCCTCCACAAATTGCTCTTAATTGGAGAACCAGAAGAGATCCAAGCCCTCTATCGCACGATTTCTACCAACGACTTCCCTTCTACCGCCTTTTATCTCTCCAAAGCCAACTACCTAGAAGTTACTGCTAAGCACGTCTCTAAAGAAGATGCTCTGGTTGAGCTCGCCAATCACTACCACTTAAGCTTAGAAGAAGTCCTCACCCTGGGGGACAACTTCAATGACCTTCCTATGCTCAAAAAAGCAGGCATCGGTGTCGCTATGGGCAACGCTCCGCAAGAGGTGAAAGACGGAGCAGCAGTCGTGACAAAGACCAACAATGAAAACGGGGCTGGGCAAGCGGTTGAAACCTATGTGTTGATCTAGTCATCCGTTTAAAAAGGACGTCGAGTATAATACCCGACGTCCTTTTTAACGAATGTATAGCACTAAAACTACATCCTTTTCATATAAATGCTATCCCAACAATGTCTGCAGAATTGGAACCACAATCACAAATAAGACTGTGCTGAGAGTGACCACATTCGTTGAAAACTCAACATCGCCTTTACCTTGATTGGCAAGGATAGGAAGAACTGCCAAGGCTGGTGTTGCTGATTGAATCATAAAGGTTCTAAATTCTGGTGCCACCATATTTGGAGAGAAGAACTTCAGAACCAAGAGCATGATGACCGGTGCAAGAATAAAACGACCAACCAGTGTGATAATGGTATCTTTATCAAAGCGAATGGTGTTCAAACCTGCCTTAGCTAGGACGATACCGATATAGACAAGAGATAAGGGCGTTGTTAAACTGCCAATATAAGTCAAGGTGCTTTCCGCAAAACTTGGAACAGGAATACGCAACACCAAAAAGACGAGGGCTACGAGAAAACCTAATAAAGGAGCTGGGAAAAGCTTCTTCCAATTAAATTTTTGAGCCTGTTTTGAAGCCCCTTCTTTACTATCAGAAGTCATTAGATAGACACCTAATGTCCAAGTAGATACTGTATTTGTAATATAATAAACCAAGAAGTAAGGAAGGGCTTGATTTCCAAACAAAGCGATATTTAAAGGCAAACCAATAAATATGGTATTGGCATTAACAAAGGTATTAATCATGGTTCCTCGACGACCCGGGCGCACTTTAAAAACTTTCACTGCGATAAAGGCCGCTAGGTAACCAAGAATGAAGGCGATAAAGGTATACAACAAACCGCCAGACAAGCTAATCAATTTATCTAAAGTTAAATATTTAAGAACAGAGGTAAAAATTGCAACAGGCATAGCCACGTTCATAATCAGTTTAGATAAGTCATTTCCAAAACTCTCTTGAAACCAACCACGGACTTGCAAGAAATAACCAAGAATGATGATGACGATAATGGGTACAATACTCTGAATTGACGTTAAAAAGATTTCCATAGTCTCCCTTTCTATATAACAGGACATACAAGAAAAGGTGTACGAGGCATCCAGTCGCACTCGTACACCTCCAGAAAATTTACTTATTTATATTCTGGATACCATTTCAAATCACGAACCGCTTTAGCCATATCTGTTTCTTGAGCACGCGCAAGACCTTGTTCTTGCGCTTTTTTAGCAACTGCTTCTGCTACTTTGATAGAAACATCAGCTACATACTTGAATGGAGGTAAGACTGGTGCTCCTGGTTCGCCTGGATTGACAATACCACTCAATGAATGTGCGGCTGCTCCAATCATTTCATCCGTCAACAGACTCGCTTCAGAAGCCAGCATACCAAGTCCAAGACCTGGGTAAATCAGGGCATTATTCGCTTGACCAATCACATAGCCCACCCCTTTATAGGAAATCGTACCAGCTGGAATTCCTGTTGCAACAAATGCTTTTCCGTCTGACCATTCGATCAAATCTTTGGCACTTGCTTCAGCTAGTTTGGTTGGATTTGACAATGGGAAAATGATAGGACGTTCAGTGTTTTCACACATAGCTTCTACAATTTCTTTTGTGAAAGTATTTGGCTGAGTTGAAGTTCCCACAAGAATCGTTGGCTTAACCGTCTTCACTACTTCAAGAAGGTCCGTCAACTGATCTGCATTTGCAAAATCAGAACGTTTCTTAGCAAATGGCTTTTGTTGCGGCGTTAAGTCATCCATATCATCAAAAAGGAGACCTTGTTTGTCCACCATAAAGAAGCGTTTATAGGCTTCTTCTTCAGGCAAGCCTTCACTGACCATTTCGCGAAGGACACGAGAGGCGATTCCTGCACCAGCAGTTCCACCACCATAGCAGAGATAAACTTGATCCGTTAATTTTTCTCCTGTAATATCCAATGAACCAAAGATCCCTCCAAGAGTTACAATACCAGTTCCTTGGATATCATCGTTAAATGTTGGGATTTGTTTTCGATATTTTTCAAGGATGTTGGCAGCGTTTAAGCGACCGAAATCTTCCCAGTGAAGGTAGAGTTTAGGGAAAAGACGTTCTGCAGTTTGGACAAATTGATCGATAAAATCATAGTAACGATCACCACGTACACGTTCGTGACGATTTCCCAAGTAATTAGGGTTGTTACGCAATTCTTCACGGTTGGTACCTGCATCAATGACCAAAGGAAGTACCATTGAAGGATCGATTCCTGCAGCTCCAGTATAGACCATCAGTTTCCCAACAGAAATATCGACACCATTTGTTCCCCAGTCTCCAATACCAAGAATACCTTCTGCATCTGTCACAACAATAAGACGAATTTCACGGTCCCCTGCTGCATTTTTCAAAGTTGCTTCGATATTTTCAGGATGATTAATATCAAGATATGCGGCATATTGTGGATCTACAAAGAGGTCGCTATAACCCTCAATGGTATCAGCAATGGTTGGGTCATAGACAATGGGATTAAACTCTTCCAAATGTTGAGCAAATAGGTAGTAAAAAAGAGTACGATTTGTATTAAAAATTTCCATTAGGAACAAACGTTTTTCCAAATCGTTAACCTTCGTTTGCATTTGCGCATAAGTTTGCGCTGCTTGTTCTTCAATGGTTTGAACGTAAGGTGGCAGGAGTCCAATGAGACCTAGTTGCTGACGTTCCTCCAAGGTAAAGGCAGTTCCTTTATTGAGGAAAGGGTTGTTTAAAATATCATGTGCAGTCATCATGTGACCTCCTTATTTAGTTTATTCAATTATAACACTTATTTTCTTTAAATGACACTTTGTTATGTATATGATACAATATGAATGAATCAGGCAATGAAAGTTCAGGCGATACAACCGAAAATGATGCGATTTCAAAAGATAACAAAATAATAGGTTTATCCATCACTTCCTAGATAGTCATGGTCATCTCTTAAAAAAGCCTGTTCCTTTCCACCTTTTAGAAGGTTATTCTCATCAAAAGATCCACTGTTTTCAGGTATTCTTTTTTCTTCTTATGATGATCAATCCCTATAAAAGCCATAGATAATAAATCTAAAATATGTTTGTTATAAGATACTTTGTTTTGTTTAAGGTGTTATTTTTGTCATTTAAAACTTGTATTCTGGTTACATGAAAACAAAACATTATTTACAACGGTATATAGCGCAAAAGGTCAAATATTTGCGAAAAAAAGAAAACATGAGTCAAGAGGAGCTATCGGAACGGGCAGATCTTGGATTAAAATACATCAATCAATTGGAAAATCAAAATGTGAATCTGACCATTCACAGTCTTGAAAAAGTTATTTCTGCTCTTGAGTTAACGCCTGAAGAATTCTTCAATTTTGATTCACTCGAAGCGTCTTCAGATCCTAATGACAGCCTTTCACTTAAGAGAGTCAACATGAAAATTAAGCAACTTCCAGTTGGAAAAAGGGAAAAGATCCTGACGATTTTCGAAAATCTTCTAGATAACCTCTAATTGTCCTCTGACTCACCTCAGATTGTAACAAACAAAAAATCATATAGTCAAATTAGCTATCACGGATAATTTTTGCTTATCCATGTCTGTCTATTTAGAAGAGGGAGCCCAATGAATCTTAAGGACTTTTATTATTTTCTTGATCTTAGTCAACAGCAATCCTTTACTGGGGTTGCCCAAAAACACGGGATCAGTCAACCATCCGTTTCCTATGCGATTAAACGACTAGAAAAGGAATTTCACTGTCCATTAATCGCGCACGATCCTTCTCATCGTACTTTCAAATTGACGCCCCAAGGAGAAATCTTGCTACGACATATTCAAAAGGTCTTACCTGAGATTCAAGGGGCCAAAAAAGAGATCCTCCGGAGTCTCTCTCAATTCAATACGGTTGGTTTCCCACCAATCATCATTGACTATCTTGTCCGAAAACAACCCGCCTTTATCAGTAATGTTGCAGCTCTTCAAAGTATCCATCCTGTTCAAGAAGGATCTGTTGAACTTTTAGAAATGCTTTCCAAAGGAGAACTAGATGCTAGTTTTTTAGGGAGTTTAGAACCGATTAAAGATCATCGCTTCCAGGTAAGAGAAATGGCCAAACGAGATCTCTTCTATATCCTTCATCACAACCATCCACTAGCCTCAAAAAAAGTATTACAGTTTTCAGACGTCATCGATGAAGATTTTATCATTCCAGATGAGCACTTTGTTCATTTAAAAGCCTTTGAACAGTTGAATGAGCGCTATCACCATGAGGCTACGCCCTTCTTTCAGACGGATGATATTCAGCTTCTAAAACAACTCCTTCGTAAACAAGTGGGGATCAGTTTACTAGCAGATCTTGCACTAACAGATGGTGAAGAAGAACTGATCGCGATTCCGATGGCAGAAAATGAACGGATCAGCTTTTACGTTTCATTAGTTGAACCAAGAGAAAGTAATCTCAAACCAGAGGTCATCCAATTCTTTGAAAAATTACTAAACTAGTCGTAGTCTTTGTTCTTAGTGCTAATGCAGAAACATAAAAAAAGTGACTAGCTAGTATTTTTTACGACTAAAAAATATAGTAGAAATGCCGATAAAATAAGGATTCCTGGAAATTTGTGGGAATCCTATTTTCTTTCGCATATTTTGTATAATTAAATTATTTTGTGTATATTTTTCTTATTCGGATTTTTATTAATAACTAGAGATATAAAAAGCTCGTAAACCCTTGATTATTATACCGTTGACAAGTTTTTCAAAAACCTGTATGATAGAAAAAAGTTTATTAAAAAGGGGACGTATTTTGAAAAAATATACTATTTCACGTAAACAAACTTTAACTTTAGCATCCGTTGTTTTAGGAACTGTCTTCACAGGAACGACTATTGCTTCAGCTGATGACGTTGCACCTAGCACAACCCAAGCTGCTCCTGCAGCTACTACAGCCGCAAAATCACCTATCACGGCTGCAACAGAAGAAATCAACGCCAAAGCCAATACACCAGTTGTTCCTGCTGATAAAGCAAAAACTGGGGATATCATCGCTGTGGACGTCAAAAAAACTGGCCCATCTGCTAAAACAGACGGTGCAGACACCACCACTACTTCAACAGCAACCATCAAAACGACTAGCTTAGCAGATCCAAACACACCTGTTGGCACTTCAAAACCGGTCTCATCTACTAAGACAGCTACATCAACCAAGGAAACAGCGGACTACACTGAGACAACAACTGAAACAGTTAATAAAACAACTGTAGTCGAAGTGACAAAAGAAGCAGATGTCATCAATAAAAAAGAAGTCCAAGGAACATCAGACATCGTCTTTGTCATTGATAAATCGTTCTCAATGGACGACCATATTAATAATACGATGAAAAATGTTGAGACCTTCGTTCGCAATCTTTCTGCTAAAAATATTCAAGCCCGTTTAGGATTGGTTGAATATGAACGATCAGACCGTACAAAATACCATGATTTTAATGGATCAAAATTCACAACAGATCCAGAAAGTTTCATTTCTGCTCTGAAAACCATCAAAACTTTTGGTGCTGATGAAAATGCTACTGTTCCATTGCACCACATCGCTACTTCAGCGGACTACAACTGGGGGACTGGGGCAAACAACCATCGCTTTGCTTTCTTGATTACAGACGAGGACATTGATCTTACAAAAGATACACCAACGAAAGAAGCGACTCTGAAGGCCCTTCAAGATGCAGGTATCTCTTTGACCGTAGTTGGTAAAACATATAAATCTATTAAAACAGACTTTGATCCATTGGTCAATGGAACAAATGGTCTTTACCTAAATATTAACAAAAACTTTGCTGACTTGTTGAACGTTCAATTTGCCAATAAAGTCGTTGAAACCGTCCAAAAAGGTCGTGTCTTCAAAGTCCAAACAGACAAGTATGAGTTGATTTCAAAGACCCACCGTGTAGCGAAAGCAAAACCACAAACTCCTAGCATCCAAACGCCTGCAACACCGACTCCTACTCCTCAAAAACCAGCTGTTGTAACCCCTGCGAAACCGACCGTATTCACACCTGCTAAAAACGAGCCTGCCAAAACAGCAGTCTATATCGCACCTGCAGCTCTTCCTCAAAAAGAAGCAAGTCTTCCAAATACAGGAAGCAAGACCTCAACTGCTTTGACAACTCTTGGCCTTGGTCTTCTTAGCATGAGTGCTGCCTTCGGCCTCTCTCGTAAAACAAAGAAAGACTAACATGAAAAAGCCTAATCATCTGATTAGGCCTTTTTAGCTCTGTACGAATGATTCCTGTTTGCCATTTTCATCAGGAATGTTAAAATCTTCAACTTCAACCAAGGATTCTTGTCCTCCGCTATGATATAATGGGGACAGTACAAGGGAGGAAACCTATGTTACAAGAACTAGCCTTTACAGGCCAATGGAGACACTATCAAGAACGCGTTCTCGATAAGAGTGACGCTTTTATGGCGGATGGCCACCTGCATTTGGTAGCAGCTCCTGGCTCTGGAAAAACAACCCTGGGAATTGAATTTATCAGACGCTTTGGTCAGCCAACCCTGATCTTAGCTCCTACGGTCACCATTCGTCAGCAATGGGTGGACCGGATTATCCAAGCATTCTTGAAAAATGAAAGCCAAGCGGAGCAATTGATCTCTCAGGACCTCAAACATCCTAAGCTGATTACTGTGGCTACCTATCAGGCCCTACACAGCGCCATGAACCAAGTCGTCGGTCAATCACAAGCTGAAGATACTGATGACCAGGCAGAGATTGAAACATTTGATTTCAAAGGCTTTGATATCTTTACTACTTTCCAAGACATCTCACTCGGGACTCTCTGCTTGGATGAGTGTCACCACCTGCGCAATGAATGGTGGAAGAGCTTGGAAGCCTTTCGTCAGGCTTTCCCTGACTTAAAGATGATCTCCCTCACCGCTACCCCTCCCTATGAAGGGGATCCTGCCCTTTGGGATCGCTATATCCGCATGTGTGGTGAGATTGATGAGGAAATTACGGTTCCCGAATTGGTCAAGGAAGACACCCTTTGTCCTCACCAAGACTATGTCTACTTTGCCTTTCCAACCAAGGAAGAGCAAGAGCAGTTGGATGCTTTTAGCCAACAAAAGAATGCTCTCTTGCAACAACTGACTTCCGATCCCCTCTTTTGCCAACACCTCCAAACCTGCCAGGCCTTATCGGGTCAGATCAGCGATGATGAATTGCTCAATGAGCCCCAGTATCTCTCTGCTACCCTGATCTTTCTTCGAAGCAAGGGAATTGCCTTTCCCCAACGTTTCCAAGACCTTTTAGGAGCCAAGAAATTACCTGCTTTCACCCTGGACTGGCTTGAAATTCTCCTGCAAGGCCTGCTCTTTCAGGTGCCTCACTGGTACAATCTACCTGAGGAATACGAGAAGCAACTGCTTCATGAATTAAAAGCAGCCAGCTTGATCGATCGAAAACAAGTCAAACTGGTCCGCAACAAAAAACAAGACCTTCTGCTCAACCAATCCCTCGGAAAACTCAATGCCGTTCGAGAAATTTTCAAGGCGGAATACCAGGCGCTTGGAAGTCAACTGCGCCAACTGGTCCTAACAGACTATATCCGCCAAGATTTTGAAGTTCATCTCGGGGATAAAGATGCCCAATTCACTCAATTGGGAGTTCTCTCCTATTTTGAATCTATTCGCAGAGAAAGCATAGAGCTAACTACTCCTCCTGCCATTGCTGTCTTGACCGGTAGCATCGTCATCATCCCGACAGTTGCTAAGCCAAGACTAGAAGAGCTACTTGGAGGGAATCGACTGACTTACCAAAACGTCGGCCAATTATCTCCAGATGACTTTCTCAAGGTTCGCTTGGTTGGTTCTCAACATGATTTGGTGACAGCCGTGACCCAGCTCTTTCAAGAAGGGCTCATCCAAGTCGTCATTGGAACCAAGTCACTTCTAGGAGAAGGCTGGGATGCTCCTTGCGTCAATTCCCTGATCCTAGCGAGCTTTGTCGGCAGCTTTATGCTCAGCAACCAAATGCGAGGTCGTGCCATCCGAGTGTGGCCTGAGGATCCAGACAAGACCAGTAACATCTGGCACCTGGTCTCCATCAATCTTTCCCTAAAGAAATGGTATGAAAAGTCCGATCTTGAAAAGGAAGAGATCGAAGCCCTCACTGATCAGTTGAAAGAATACAGTCCTGATCTGGAGCTCTTAGAAAGACGGATGAAGCAATTTTTAGGTCTCCATTACAAGGAGCCCTTCATCGAATCCGGTATCGAACGTCTAGCCTTTGACAATATCCGCTATACCAAAAAACAGTTGCAAAAACTCAATGAAGAAACCTTAGAGCGCTCCACTCATCGTCAAGAGCTCCGAGACGGCTGGCAAAAAGCCCTGCCAATTCTGGAGAATATGGAGATTGCAAATGAGGTCCAAGTGGATAAACACTTCCTGCCCTTGGCCCTATTTTTTGACGCTAGGAAGCTAGCTCGTTGGCTGACGGCCGCCACTTTGACCGATGCTTTCGCCAACCTTTTTTACTATTCACATAGAGGAGGAGGGAATAAAGCGTCTCTAATTCTTCTAGTCGTTTTAGCTGTTCTCGCTCTCCTTGCTTGGCTCCGCTACTATCTCTATAAGAGCCCTTATAAACGGCTAGAAGTCTTTGGTCAGGCTATTCACCAAGCCCTACTCCTCTTTGGGCATATTCAAACTCAGGAGACCCGCATCCAAGTCGTACGAGACAGAAAGGATGCCATCAACACGCTGATCTATTTGAAGGGCGGAACCATGCGGGAGAAGGAACTCTTCTCGCAAACTATGATCGAGTTTTTCGCACCGATTGAAAATCAGCGCTATATCCTGAAAGCACAGGAAAAGGTGTCCGATCAGACAGAATATTTCGCAGTGCCAAGCCTCTTTGACAAACGGAAAGAGGATGCCCAAGCCTTTGTGGCGCAAATTCGAAAGAGTCTGGGCAAGTATGACCTCGTCTATACCCGAAGTGCCGAAGGCCGTGCCATTCTCCTAGATGCGCGCATTAAGGCCCTAGCCAACAAACAAGAGCGCACCTTCACCAAGAAACAAGTGATGTCGAATTTGAAATAAGAATTTATTTCA
The DNA here is from genome assembly GCF_047465465.1 of Streptococcus parasanguinis. GTDB lineage: Bacteria > Bacillota > Bacilli > Lactobacillales > Streptococcaceae > Streptococcus > Streptococcus parasanguinis_AI. Next base: position 283,809 of record NZ_JASGZU010000002.1, read on the forward strand.
CAATAAAAGAAAAGTCTAGTAGTTTCATTTCTACTAGACTTTTTCATTACTCAAGCACAATCATAGCCTTAATAGTCTTGCGTTCATCCATATCTTTGTATGCCTGATCAATCTCGTCCAAGCTATAACTATGAGTGAAGACGCGACCTGGATTGATATCGCCATCAAGGACAGCCTTAAGCAAGAACTGTTTGTCGTAGGTAGTGACCGAGGCTGCTCCACCTGCCACCGAGATGTTTTGAGCAAAGGTCGAACCAAGGGCACGATTATTGTAATGAGGCACGCCGACAAAACCTAAACGTCCTCCATTGTGAAGAACCCCAAGGGCTTGATCGACAGCTGCTGCGGTACCGACACATTCAAGGGCCGCATCTGCTCCACCTCCGAGGATTTCACGAACCTTGGCAATGCCTTCTTCACCACGCTCAGCGACAACTGCTGTCGCGCCTGACTCCAAGGCCATCTGTTGACGGTCTTGGTGACGGCTCATAAGGACGATTTGTGATGCTCCCCGCATTTTGGCTGCGATCACTGCACATTGACCAACGGCACCGTCCCCGATGACCACTACTTTGTCACCAGGCTTCACGTCTGCTACACGCGCTGCATGGTAGCCCGTCGGCATGACATCAGCCAGCGTCAAGAAGGATTTGAGCATAGCTTCTGTATAATCAGATGGTTGACCTGGAATCTTGACAAGGGCCCAATTAGCAAAGTGGAAACGGATGTACTCTGCTTGCACCCCGTCAGACCAGTTGGTGCCAATATGGCGGTCACAAGTCCCATCATAGCCAGCACGACAGGCATCACACTCCCCACAACCATGGGTGAAAGGCGCAATGACAAAGTCTCCTGGCTTAACCGTTGTAATGGCCTCACCGATTTCTTCCACGATCCCAATAGCTTCGTGGCCACTATTTTGATGACCTGCTTCAATATCCGGATTGCGGTAGCTCCAGAGATCGGATCCACAGACACAGGTGCGAACGATGCGGAGAATGACATCATCTGGCGCTTCGATGCGTGGACGTTCTACTTCTACTAGACCCACTTGCCCAGCTTTTGTATAAACTGTTTTCTTCATAGGAACAACCTACTTTCTATTGCTTACTTACCTACAGTATACACTTTTTCTTAGGCTTCTGCTCGTACCAACTCGTCATTAATGATGGTGATGATCATGCCCATGACCTTGATCCACTTCCAGTTCTTCGATATTTCGCTTGTGGGCGCGGTGGGTCGCCAAGTCTTCATCCACTTCGATGGTAACATTTTGAAATCCACTCTCTTTGAGCAAGGTGCGGATAGACTCTTTACAGACCTCCATATGCTTGACATGCTCCAGACAAACATGGACAATGGCGTTTTTTTCCAAACCATCCATGGTCCAAAGATTGAGCTGATTGATACTAGCGACATGGTCCAACCGCTCCAAATCACTCTTGACTTGCTGGATATCTACTCCTTCTGGCACGGCATCCAAGAAAATCTTGAGCGTGCTCCAAAAACGTGGAATGGCTTTTGACAGAATAAAGATGGAAATGGCAAGAGATAAGAGCGGATCCAGAATATACCAGTCGGTAAATCGGAGGACAATGGCCATTAGGATGACAGCCACCCAGCCCAGAGTATCTTCCAGAAAATGCAGGCTGAGAATGGATTCGTTCTTGGTTTGCCCCTTGCGAATGACGAGACTCGCTAGCACATTGATGCTGACGGCTATGATTCCAAGCCAGAGAATGCCCTCATCGTTGACAGGTTGTGGGTGAAATATTTTCGTTATATTTTCTAAAATAACCAGAACGGACCCTGTCATGAGAATCACTGCCGTTACCATGGCCCCTAAAAGGCTAAAGCGCTTGTAGCCCAAGGTATAGTGGCTGTCTTCTTCACGGTTAGAAATGCTCTCCAAAAAGGCGGAGATCCCAATAGCGATCGCATCCCCCAAGTCATGGACCGAATCCGCAAGGACAGCGCTGGATCCAAAAATCCCTCCTGCAATAAACTCAACAATGGCATAACTCAAATTCAAGAAAAAAGCGATCCAGACCGCATGTTTTGTCTTCATAATCCTATTTCCTTTGTTATAATAGATTCATGAACATCATGTTCATTATCATTATCTAACATTCACAACAGAAAGGATAGGGGCAAACCGTTTAGGGTGTACGTTACTGAACAGTTTGTTCAAAGTGTCCATATGACTGCTCAGGATCGTCGTATTACTAAGACTCGAAAAGCCATCTATAATGCTTTTTTACAACTACTCAATCAAAAAGACTACGAGGCTATCACGGTTCAGGAAATCATAGACCTTGCTGATGTTGGGCGCTCGACCTTTTACAGCCATTACGAGAGTAAGGAATTATTGCTAGATGAACTCTGTCAAAAGCTCTTTCACCATCTCTTTGAGCGTGCTGAACACCTCTCACCACAAGACTATCTAGCTCATATCTTTCAGCATTTCAAGAAAAATCAAGATCATGTGACCAGTCTCTTGCTCTCTAAAAACGATTATTTCATCCGGCAACTGCGAAAAGAACTAGAACACGATGTCTACCCAATGGTAGCCGACGAACTCATCCAATCGTACCCTAACATTCCCCACTCCTATCTCAAACACCTGGTCGTCAGCCATTTCATCGAAACCCTCAGCTGGTGGTTGAAAAAAGGCAAGTCCTACACCGAACAAGAAGTCATCCAATTTTATTTGGAGATTCTAAAAGTGGGCTCGAACTAGAAGGGAGTATTTTCAATGACCAGCGTGCAATTTTACTTTCTATTTCCATCACTCTTCATGCTTCACGAACTCGAAGAAATCGTTTGGATGCCATCCTTTGTCAAAAAAATATCAATCCAGTATCCAAACAATCGAATCCTAACTTATTACACTCCTTTTGCTTTCAACTTTATTGTCTTGGAACAATTTCTCATCCTAATGACGTCGCTATATCTTAGTTACCAGTTTAATAACTATAGCATTTACGCAAGCATCATAATCGCTTATATCTACCATGTATTCGGACATCTGATTCAAACAATCGTTATACGAAAATATGTGCCTGGGTTGTTAACGGGCATTTTAACAAGTTTGTTTGCTCTTTGCAATCTCAAAAATGAATTTCCAATTAAACTTTATGGTTACTCTCTTTTTACCTTATTGGTTATTATTTTAAATCTTGTAGTATCATTTATGATTCTTCATAAAATCAGTCATAAAAAATAGTACTCAGGCAATCATATCTTAGAAAGGAAACCCTATGTTCTTCCCAATTCTTCTCGGCTTTTTTACAGCCTTCTTTGCCCTTGCTTTTGTTCTTCTTCACTTATTGGCCTCCCTTTCAGAATTTAAAAAGGGAAATCACACTTTAGGAAATACATTTCTCCTCATCGGAAGTAGCCTTGCGACCTTATCTCTCATCCTCTACTTCTTTTTACCGATTGTCTCTCTAGCCCTTTGGCTGATCGGATGTGGTTTGATTTGCTACGGAGCCTATTGGAATGGAAAACACAAAGGAAACTTCCACCCAGTCCACCACCTGATTCGGATGGGCATCGCTCTGGTGATTACAATTTTATTAGCTCTCATATAAGAAAAGCTCAGGTTTTCAAAAAACTTGAGCTTTTGTAGTTTCTATTTATTATGCCATCAACAGCATGAGAATAGGGATCACCACCATGGTTGCAAGGGTTGTCTCTGTCACCATGACCGCTGCATAATCACTATCAGCTCCGTAGAGTCTGGCAACAACTGGCGCATTGGTCATCACAGGCATGGCAGACTGGATGATAAATACTTGCTTCATCAGGCTTGGAAGAGGCATCCAGTAAACGATAGTCGCCATCAAAAGAGGGGCAACCAGGAAGCGACCTAGTAGAATCAATAGCTGATCTTTTCCCAGAACCAACTGCTTCACGCCTACATGAGACACCGACAAGCCGATGAATATCATGGATAAAGGGGTTGTTAAATTGCCCAGATACTGCAAATCACTGGCTAAAAAGGTAGGGAGCTTGATATGAAGTATCACCAAGACTAGCCCTAAGAGAAAGCCCATGAGAGGAGGAGAAAAGACTTTTTTCAGACTGGTTTTGAGATCAAACTGCGCTTCTCCCTCACCATCCTGCTGGATGAGATAAGTTCCCAAAGTCCAGAAAAAGGTCGTATTACACATGTAATAGATCAAAACATAGGGAATGCTGGCATCTCCAAAGAGGGCTTGGTTAATGGGAAGCCCCACGAAAATCGTATTGGAATTAAAAAACATGGAAATAAAGAGGCCACGACGGTCTTGTCTTACTGCAAAGATCCTTGCTACCCCTGTCGCGATGCCAAGCAAAATAACCATAGACAGGGCAGGAAACCGCAAGGCTGGCAACATTTTAAGTAGATCTGCTGCTGTGAAGCGCTGCGTGATGGTGTAAAGCATATAGCAGGGAAGAGCAACTTGAGTGACCAATTTAGCAAGTAGGCCACGCGACATGTCATCGAACCAGCCTTTTTCACCAATGACAAAGCCCACTAAAATCATGCCCAGGATGACGAGGATACCTGATATACTCCTCAAAAAGATCTCCATGTTTTCTCCTTTTACTTCTTTGAAATGAGAGTTTTTCCACAAGGTCTCAAAAACTACTCTAGTATATCACAAAAAGAGGTGAAGCAACATGCCCACCTCTTGTATTTTATTGATTGTTACTAGTAGCCTTTCTTAGCTGCCTTACTCCATTGGTACCAACCAACTAGACTGTTGATAAGGTAAATCAAGAAAAACCAATAAAATGGTGGGGACTATGGCGAAAATAGATGATTCAGTTAAAAAGAAAGTTCCAGAATTGCGATTTAAAGGATTCGCGGATGAATGGGAACAGCGTAAGTTGGGAGACGAAGTTCGAATAGTGATGGGACAGTCTCCTAATTCAGAAAATTATACTGATGATCCTAATGGGCGCTAAAAATGCGAAGACCTATGAAGACCTATTTTGTATTAGTCAAACAAAAGATCCAAAAGAAATGGTATATGATTATGACCATGAAACAAAGTAAAATCAAACCGAGTGATCTGAGGAAGCACCCGATGATCATGAAACGTTATTAAACACAAAAGTCACCCATGTGAGTTCTTGCCAGAAGCTGAAGTTAATCCTTCAACCTGGAAAACCCGCAGAGGTGACTTTTTCTATACATCTCGATTTTTCTGGCAATAATCATTAACCGATAAATATGTCTGTGAATCACCCAACGACTCCGCTATGTCCATAATCCGCGGTGGTAGTAATCCCACTCGCTGGACAAGTTCGTGATCGCTGAACAATTCCCGTGGACTGCCGGCGAAGCCAAACTTCCCGTGTTCCATAACATACACCGACTCAAACTCGGCGGCGACCCAATCCATGTCATGGGTGATGGTCACAACTTGGTGGCCCGAATCAGCCAACTGATGGAAAATTGCGGTCAACTTGCGCCGGCTTTCCCAATCAAGCGACATCATCGGCTCATCAAATAAATAAATCGCCGGATCCACTGCCAAAACTGTGGCAACGCTCAACAGCTTGCGTTCCGACAATGACAGGTCATATGGACTTTCAGCTGTTTTATCATCCAAGCCAACTCTTTTTAGAGCCGCTAAAGCCCGCCTCGTAATCGTGTCGTGGTCATCCATGACCTGCGCGACACTCCACTCCACCTCTCGTTGAACGGTCGGGTTGAAAAGCTGATCGTCAGGATTCTGAAAAGTAATCCCAACCTTCAGTAACTTTTCGACTGGTTTAAGATCATTAAAATTTTCTCCATCGATCTTAATCACACCGGTTTGTGGTGTCAGCAAGCCCGTCAACAATTTGAAGAGCGTTGATTTGCCGGCACCATTTTGGCCGACAATCGCCACCATCGGATCGGCGAAGAGTTTGTCTTCAACATCCAAGCTAAAGGACCGTTCCGGATAAGTGAACGTCAGGTCGTTCAGTTCAATTGTGGACATAACAAACCTCCTTCAGTTCAGCGTCATTCACCGGATACCGGCCATCAGCCAAGTGCCAATCCATTTTTTGAGCAAGTTGCTGGATTGTCGGGGCTGGAATCTGCCAGTCAGCTTCCAAATGATTAAACACCTCACCCGGCCTGCCCTGGGCTACCATTTGACCCTCATGCAGCACCCACACAACGTCGGCGACTTCGCACAAATCGTCAATTTCACTGGTGACAATGAAGACAGTCGTCTCTTTGACTTGGGCCAACCATTGGAAAAATTGTCGGCGGCCAAGGGGATCCATCTGACTGGTTGGATCATCCATAATCAAAACAGCCGGGTTAGCCGCAATCGCCGTGGCAATTGCCAACCGCTGGCTCTGACCACCGGAAAGGCTCTCGGGACGCAAATTCAGCTGTTCAATCAGCCCCATTTGCGTGGCAACTTCTTCAACCCGTTTTTGAATCAGTCCTTCAGCCATTCCCTGATTAATCAAGTCAAAGGCGATTTCATCGGCAACCGTGTCTGCCAACCCGCTTAGTTGGCCAGCTGGATTTTGCAATACAACTCCATTCATGGCATTATAAACCGGCCAATTGTCGGACACTCGCTGGCCAAACATGTGCCAGTCGCCCTCAATCTCAGCAGACACAATTTTGGGAATGACTCCTGCCAGCACACGGCACAAAGTCGATTTGCCGGAGTGGCTATTCCCGATAATCCCAACCACCTGGCCGGTATGAACCTCCGCGTTAATTTGACGCAGTTGTGGTTGCTCAGTACCCGGATAACGGGTGGTCAAATTTTCAATTACAATCCGTTTATCTTCGTCCATATCTTCCACCCAATCAATAAAATTGCCAATCCAGTCAGACCAATGTGCAGCGTCCGCGACAGGCGATACACGCGCTGGGAGGTTCTGACAGTCCGGTTGGGATTATCAAAACCTCTCAGTTGGAGAGAAATCGACCGCGCCATCGATTGATCCAAGGTCTTAATCACCAATGGAATTAGAACCGGCAGGACTGACTTTAATTTCTGAATCAACGTTTTTTGCGGATTGGTTCCGCGAACTTTTTGTGCCTGCTGGATTTTCCGCATATTGCGCATCATTTCCGGCAAAATATAACAGACCGACATCAGAACGTAGACGGTTTTATAAGACAATCCGGACAGTTCCAAATAGGCCGCGTTTTCTGAAATACTCGTGGTCACCATAAAAAAGCCACTGGTCAAAATAATCACCAATACTCGACAACCCAGAGTGGTGGCGTAAATCAGGCCTTCTTTGTAGAACGATACCCCAAGCACAGAAAACAGCACAGTTTGATTCCGACTGTAAAATAACCCTTGGATGATCAGCATAGTGCAAATCAGAAACAGGCTGAATCCTAGCGCCTTAAAGGTGGTAGAACTCAATTTGGAAAATAACAATAGCAGTGTTGCGACAAGAATTAATCCGGCCTGAAGCAATAAATTCATACTTGCAAAGCTCAACAACGTCATATCCAAGATGAACAAGAGCTTAGTAATCGGATCGATCACCTGGTACCACTTGAGCTTGACCCGTGGCGCTCCAGAAATCAATGTTTGATCAGTCATCATTTATCACCGCTAAAGAAGTGCACCATCCGCTTCGGCAGCTGACGATAGATGAAGAATGCCAGGTAGGCCACGCAGACTTTATCCAAAATATCCAAGACAAACTCATCGATAAATGAGGCCAGCCACACTGGTGCATGATTGGCGACCATTACCGCAAACAATGAGTCACCCCAAGCGATACCGGTCTGACCACCCCAAAAGATGACGTTGAGTGGCGTTGAAATGACAGCTGAAACGATGGCAATAATAATAGCAGAAACAAATACTCGTCGCACTGACGAGAACCACCCATTGGCGTGCAAAACTCCGACAGCAATCCCAATTCCGATGCTGGTAATCGCATACACGGTTGAAATTGGCGATAAGGTCAGCCCATAGATCACGTTGTTGATGAAACCACTGATGGCACCGGCAACCGGCCCAGCCAACATACTGGCAAGAAAGGTTCCCAAAGACCCCAGCCAAACGGGCAACTTTAACCCCTCCGCCAAGGCTTTGGCAACATAGTTAATCCCCACGGCAGCGGGAATCAAAGTCATGGTGGCAGCACTTAACTTAAATTTCCACATACTGGTACGATGAATCGGTTCTGTTTTCATAATCTTCTCCTTTTGTTTTTAAAGAGCCGTGTCTGTTTAGACTTTCGGACGCAACGCTCTATAGATTTTCGATTTGAACCGCTTCTCCTTTCACAGATCCCTTAGTCGACATCAGGGATTTTCTTGAAAATGATTGTTCAACAGTTCACAACTAATCATACTCCGATTTTCATAGAAGTCAAGAATTTTCTGAATTTTTTTTGAAAACGTTCGGGAATTAAAAAATAGAGCAAGCGCCCATGAGAATGATCGCAAGACAATTATAAGAGGCCACTATAAAAAAACAAACACCATCTCTGGTGTTTGTTTCATTTTATAAAGGAAGCACTAGCTTATTTTTTCTTTTTCTTCAAAATATAAGCTGCAATGCTTGCCAAGACAAAGGCTAAAACTAGGCTAATAATAGAGATGGTCGTACCCGTATTTGGTAAGAATCCTAAGAATTTGCCTGGTTTCTTCGGCTCTGGTTGGCTTGGTTTTTTAGGTTCAGGTTGACCCGGTTTCTTTGGTTCAGATGAACTTGGAGGAGTTGGTTGTTTTGGAGTTTCTTTTGGAACATGCTTGTTAGTAATCACAACATTTCCTTTACCATCCTCGTCGTTACGAGCTTCATAGCCCTTTGGAACACTGACTTCTCTCACTGTATAAGTGATGGTGTTTCCATTTGCTTTTTCATCTAAATCTGCAAAGGTATGGGTCCACTTGTTTTCAGCTGACAATTCTACTTCTTGACCGACTTTTTGATCATTGGCATAGAGTTGAACGCGAATACTCTTCGGACGAATTCCATCCTTGTCATTCTCATCATCCCACTTCTTAGTGACCGTGACGCTTGTCTTACCAGGTGCATGGGTATTGGTAATGGTATAAGCAGCCTGATCAATTGTAGTCGTATATTCAGCTACCTTCTCTTCTTGAAGAGTATAGACGATTTCTTTTCCATCCTTGAATTTTGGTAGACCTGTGAAACTTTCTTTCCAATCTGTCGCATTCGTGAGTTCTTTTTGAGCAACTTTTTCACCATTGGCAAGAAGATTCACAACGATACTTGCTGGACGAAGACCATCTTGATTGTCTTGGTCATTCCAAATCTTGGTCACTGGAATATCGATCACCGCTGGCGTATGCGTATTGGTCAAGATCGTATGAGCAGCGTCAGAGGTATCGGCAGTGACTTGGTAGCCTTCAGGAACAGAGACTTCTTCCACACGGTAGCTGATAGCTTGACCAGCTTTCTTTTCAGCTAATTTGCTAAAGGTATGAGTCCATTGATTGTCCGCTGACAATTCAACTGGGTCTCCTACTTTTTCATCCCCAGCATAGAGTTGAACCTTAATGGATTTTGGACGAAGACCATCTTGGTTGTTGGCATCTTCCCATTTCTTCGTGACTTTCATCTCTGTCAAAGCTGGTTCATGCGTATTGGTCAAGACAACATTGGCCTTGTCCTTATCATTTACCGTTACTTTGTAACCATCTGGGACAGTTACTTCTTTGACTGTATATGCAATTGCTTTTCCAGCTGCCTTGGCATCAAGGTTTTCAAATGCACCTTTCCAGTCATTCGCAGCTGAAAGTTCTAATACTTGATCGGTCGCAAGACCATCTTTGTACAATTGAACTTGAATGCTGGCTGGACGAAGGCCGTCTTGGTTGTCTCCATCTTCCCACTTCTTGCTCACTTCTACTTTGGTCTTTTCTGGTTCGTGCGTGTTGGTCACGACTACTTGACCTGGATTGCTTGCTTCGACGGCTTGTGTGTAGCCTTCTGGAACATCGATTTCTTTGACTGTATAGTTGATAACTTGGCCAGCTTTCTTCTCATCTAGGTTTGAGAAGGTATGGGTCCATTTGTTATCTGCTGACAATTCAACAGCCTTACCAACCTTTTGATCACCAGCATACAATTGAACCTTGATTGTTTTTGGACGAAGGCCATCTTGGTTATTGGCATCCTTCCAGTTTTTCGTAACAGTCAGGCTTGTCTTACCTGGTTTGTAAGTATTGGTAATTGTAGTGCCATCAATCTTAGTGGTGTAATTGTCCACTTTGTCTTCTGTCACTGTGTAGACAACTTTTTGTCCATCTTTATAGACTGGTAGATCTGAGAAGGTATGAGTCCATTCATCTCCTTCACCAGTCAGATCAAGAGCTTGAACCTCTGTTCCATTTGCCAAGAGGTGAACTTTGATGGTAGATGGGCGAAGACCATCTTGGTTTTGTGCATCATCCCAGACTTTCTTGACTGTAACCGTCGTGGTCTCAGGAGTGCGCTTGTTAGTGATGGTGGCTTTTCCATCTGTGAAGCTAGCTTCTTCTGTATCGACCGTATAATGAGTCGGAACTTTCACTTCTTTAACAGTGTAGGTATTGAGTTTGCCATCACTGTCTTTATCTGGAAGGTTCGTAAAGTGAGCTTTCCAGTCTGTTGCAGCCGAGACCGTGACTGGTTTTCCTTCCGCTTTTCCATTCTTATAGAGTTGGAATTCGACACTTTCTGGGCGAAGCCCTTCTTGGTTGTCTTGGTCATCCCAAACTTTTGAAGCTTCAAGATCGATATACTTGATATCTGCTTCATTCGCGATTTCTAGAGGAAGAGCTTTTGAGCCGACAGCTTTTCCATCCACCGTGACGTGGTAGATTTGCTTGTCTGCATCATAGGTCACAACCACTGCATGTTCTGTTTCATCCAACTTGTAATTTGCAGGTGCCTGTGTTTCTTTGAGCGTATAGGTTCCTTCTGTCAAGGTACTGAATGAAAGTTTTCCATTCTTATCAGAAGTTGCCGTCGCAACAACAGCTCCATTTGCATCTGTTAAGGTAAATTCAGCACCTTCAAGGACTTTCTTCGGATTGTCCTTATCCACTTTCTTGACTTGGAAAGCAGCTGAGAAGATTTGTGCAGTTACGGTATTGGATTCACGGTTTCCTTCGTGGCCTTTGGCCTTGTAACCAAATTGGTTATGGGCTTGGACTACACCTGAACGACCACCGTTGTCTTCATTATCTTTGGTGCGTTTTTGCATCAAGGCTTTGACGTCGTCTGTCAACTCCGTTGGGTTAACAACTGGGACACCAAAGTTTGCTTCGCTACGGGCTGGAATGGTCGTTCCTTTATCCGCCACAAACTTGATACCCGTCACTTGACTGTAATCTGCTACGGCTGTCGTCCAGATATCCTTATCTGCTGCCTGCTCCATGGTATCACTTGTGACGCTAGAGTCTGTCGTGTAGTAGACTGTCCAGCCTTCAGGGGCAGATACAGGTCCACGGAGGCTAACCGTATATTCAGTCAAACGATTCGACCCATCTAGGGTATTGACATCGTGTACTTTTGGTAGAGCATCGTAAACAACTCCGTCTTCGACTGGCTTATCTGTATTGTTTTTAATGGTGATCTTGTAGTTAAAGGTTTCACCAGGCTTGAAGGTACGAGTAACAGTAGATGCATCGGATAGATCATCATTTTTAGCGATGTATTTGCGGGCATAGATCCCTTCAGCTGCGACAATTGTATAGTTTGATTGAGCATAAGGAATCTTATCCGTTGTTGAACCATTCCCGTTTAGGTCATACACGTCTTCAGTAACTCGATCAGGGTTGGCATTTTCAAGATCGTGGATTCCGTCTCCTGCCACATATACTTTATTGGTGAAGGTCCCACCGTCATCTTTTCCTTTTAAATCGGCCACGATAAACGGTAAACGCACACGATTAAGATCCATAAGAGAAGCTTTAATAAACTCTTTTTGGTCCAAATGCATCACAATAGCGGTTCGACCTGAATTGTGGTAATTTTCAATGACCTCGTAGCTCTTAAGGAATTTCATACCTTTTTCACTAGAGGCAAGGTTTCTCTCAAAATCTTTAAAATCGACTTTAAGGGTATTCGGATCATAAAGATCAATAATCCGTAGGTCTCCATAATTCTTATCAGGATCTAAAACTACTTTGGTTGCCATCAAACCAAAACGAATATTTTGTCCATCAGTATAGCGAACATCATTGTAATCAGTCCTTTTTGCGATTTCAAAACTTTCCTTCATAGGGATCAGCTTGAAAGTCCAATCTGCTGACTGATCTTTGGCAACATTTGACTGTGTTTTATAGGTCACACGGCCTGTGTTCTTGTAGACATTTTTGGTCGCATCCGTTTCATCGTAACGCGTCTTTTCAGGATCCTTGAAGCTTGTATAGCTATTGAGGGTAATTCCCTGACCAGATTGAAGGACAAAATCATCCTTCATTTCCATCCGCCAGCCCACAACGGTTCCATACTTGGTCAAATCAATTAGACCGTTCCCGTCTTTATCTGCTTCTGACTGAATTTCTTTCGTACTACCATCTTCTAAAGTAAGGATCAAGCGTTTTACGTATTTACTGATATACTCACCAATACCGTAATTTCCTTGCATAAGACGAGCGTAATCAATCTTGGTGAATTTTAACCGAGAGTCCACTGTCTCATCATAGAAAACAAAATTCTTTTGTGTCGAAGGAGTTTTATTATCAAAAGCGATGATCCATTTATAGTTTGCTGCCTTGTATTCAGTTGAATCATAGACATCACCATCTGCTTTTTTGGCAAAACTTCCAGCCCCTTCCAGGTCACGAGAGGTCAAGCGGAAAATAAGAGAATCTTCAGCTGTAATATCCGGTTCTCCCTCTCCACGGTTAGCAGGGATCCCAACAACACTACCTGTATTTGTCAAATCCTTACTGAGAACATCCTTCAGCGTTTGATCCTTCTCTAATACTAAATCCGGGAATTTCAAGTAGAGGTAACTTGTATTCTTGATTTTTGCCATGAATTCTTGGTGATAAGCTGCTGGATTACCGTTTGCATCTGCTGTAAACGTCTTAGAAACGGTGCCATCTCCATTATCTACCCAGCCTTCAGACTTAGCTGTATCTAAAACTGCTGTCCGGGTATTGCCATTTTTATCTGTATAGGTTGGCAACTTATCGGTAAGCGTTACTGATTCTAATTGACGATATTGTCCCCCATACTGTCCTTGCATTCCCTCCAATTGAAATGCAAATGGAACAGATGATGGGGTTTCAATATAATTTTTTCCGTCAGCCCCTTTGACAATACCTGGCATTGCTTCCGCATAGTCCTTGGACATGGCTTCGTTCAAGTTTTGGTTGATATACTTGGTTAAGCGATAGTCATTGTACTTGGGTTTCCAAATGATATCATTGAGTTTTGCTTCTTGACCATTGATATTCAAGGTACCCGTAATATCCAATGAATAATTGGTCGGTGCATAACCGACTTTAAATTTTCCAATAAATGGTAGAGTTAGGACCTCTGACTTTTGGTAATTGTTAAAGTGAAGTGTGACTTGATAATCATCCCCAACTTTTGTAACTGTTGGTTTGTCATGCTCTGAAGCACTATTGAAGTCAGGGAAACTAACTTCTCGTAAGTACTTTCCAGGAACCTTCAAGGTCACCGTTACTTCATTAATATCCGTTGTCAAATTCTTAGGGGTGATCTGGATATAGCCAGACATGGTATCCCCTGTAAAATAGGACATGCCACCTGGATGGTCTTGTTTATCCCCATACAAGAGGGTAACATCCAAGGCCCCGTTATCTCCAACTGCTAGCTGGTTGGCATAGGCAGTTACAGCCCCTTGACCAAGCTGGCCTAGCATCATGAGAATCGTTAAAATGGCAAAACCTTTTTTCAAAAAGTTTTTCCATAATGAACTAAGCTTTTTCATGTTTTATCTCCTTACTTTTGTTAGCCTTCCAAAAAGGCCCTCCCTTTAATTTTATCAATTATTTTTTAGAATATCTATTGCTTTTCAAATTAAATAATAAATATTTAATAATATAGACATTGTTTGCGCTAATGTCTATATTATAAGTCACTATCTGGTAATGATTTCCCCTTCCTTCTATCCAAGGGCAATCAAATGAAACATCTATAAATGAGGTGAAGCAGGCCTAACAATCCTTATCCTCCCTTAATTTGTCCATACAAAAAACCTCAAACACAACTGTTTGAGGTTTGTACACCCTACTATTGGTCGGTTATTTCATCTAACTCTTCACCATTTGAAGGAATCTTTTGTTTTTCCCTTCTATCTCGTACCCACAGCATGGCCACTCCAAAGAGATGGCTTCCAAACAAGGCCACCACAAAAATCAGCTTGCCCCTATCGGGATAAGAAAGAGGGAGAGTCCTAAAGCCATAGCGTGCCAACTCGATAAAGATCGGATGGGAAAAGTAAAGGGCCATACTCATCTGTTTTAAATACTGCAAATCATAGCTTTTCAAAAAGGACGATCGCAGGCAGGCATTGACAAAATAAACGGTCACAAAGGGAAGGAGAAAGAAAAAGTTCTTATCGATTCCTTCATGTTGAAAAATGATGATCCCTTCTAGACAGAGCAAACCAAAGGCAAGAGCTACTTTTTGCCAACGGTGAACCCTAAAGCTTGGTGAATCAAAATGATCATACAGATAATAACCCATAAAGATAAAAATAGGCGTATAGAAGAGACCATTTCGCGCTGTGAAAAATAGGTTGCTATAGAGCTGGTAGCCTTTTAGAAGACTCGTGGTGTCCAGGTAAGCCGAATAGGTCTCAATCAAGCCCCAGCAATAGAGGAGCAAGGTGATCACCCCTGTCCAAACCATGCCCAAGCGTTTAACCAGTTGATTGACCAAAAACCAGCCCAGCAAAAAGGCTGGGATATACCAGAGTTGGTAGCACATCCCCAGGTAGACTAGAGCAATCAAGACTCCTGCTGGAAAGAGATAGACAGGGAGTTGGAGACTAGAAAAAAAGATCCAGGCATAGGGGAGATAGACACAACTCCAAAATACATAGGTTTTAACGATTCTAACCAGATAGGCTTTCATTTTCCTTGCATCCTTTAGGGATTGCTTGAGAAAAAAGCTAGCACAGATGATAAAAAACGGCACCGCTAGCCGTCCAAGGATGCTCTTGAGTCCAAAATGCAGTGGTTCATAGGATGTTAAGCGACCACTATGCACCAAAATCACTGCAATCGCAAAGAGGTATTGAAACAGACTAATACTGGAAGTGTTATAGAGGGAATTCTTTTGCATGTTCCTACTCCTTGCAAAATGCAGATTCTATGGTTATTTTAGCATGAAAGAGAGGCCTAGGCAAGGAATCTTTAGAACCTGATCTACCTTTTTTCCTCTATTTTTGATATACTCAAAGCATGCATAAACAAACGATTATTGATTTTAAAGAACTTGGATTGAGACATCTTTTCACCAAGCCCATAAAGGAATTAAAAACCAGAGACATCGACCAGGTAGAGACTCTTCTAAGAGAGGTAGAAGCCTATCAGGAGGCTGGTTTTTATGCCGTTGGCTATGTCAGCTATGAGGCTGCTCCTGCTTTTGAGAAAAAATTAGCTGTCCATCCTGCACCCCTCATGGGAGAGTATCTCCTCTACTTCACCATCCACCAAGAGGTCGAAACCCTTCCTTTCCCAGAGGACTACGAGGCTGTGGACCTTCCAGCCAATTGGAAGGAAGAGGTCGAGGCTCCTGCCTACCAAGAAGCGATCAAGACCATCCATCACCACATCCGCCAGGGAGACACCTACCAAGTCAACTACACCGTCCAGCTTTCTCAAGAGCTAAAGTCTGATCCTCTCGCCATCTACAACCGCTTAGTGGTAGAGCAGAAGGCCCATTACAATGCCTTCATCCAGCACGATGATGTCTCCATCCTCTCCATCAGTCCTGAGCTCTTTTTTGAGCAAGACGACCGGCTACTGACCACGCGCCCCATGAAGGGAACAACTCGTCGCGGTCTCACCAACCAAACGGATCTTCAAGAGGCAGCATGGCTAGAAGCAGACCCCAAAAATCGGGCGGAAAACATGATGATTGTGGATCTCCTGCGCAATGACATGAATCGGATTTCGGAGATTGGAAGTGAGCATGTGACCCATCTCTGCCAAGTCGAGCAATACTCCACTGTTTGGCAGATGACCTCGACCATTGAAAGTCGCTTACGAGCTGAAATCGACCTGATCCAAACCTTCCGAGCTCTCTTTCCTTGTGGCTCGATTACAGGAGCACCGAAGATCTCCACTATGGAAATCATCCAAAAGACGGAGAAGTCTCCTCGAGGTGTCTACTGTGGAACGATCGGCATCCTTCTTCCAAAAGGGAAACGGATTTTTAATGTAGCCATCCGGACCCTTCAAATGCAGGGGAATCAAGCCATCTATGGCGTGGGAGGAGGCATCACTTGGGACAGCAAATGGGAAGGTGAATACCAGGAAACCAAGCAAAAATCGGCTGTCCTCTACCGGCAAGAACCTCGCTTTGAGCTCCTGACGACTGGCTGCATCCACCAAGGAGAGTTGACTTTCCTCGACCAACATGTAACACGCTTGAGAGAAGCTAGTCGCTACTTTGCATATCCTTATGATGAGTCGAAGCTCCTGAAAGAACTTCAAGAAGAACTCGCTCATTTAGATCTCAACCTTGACTATCGTTGTCGGATTGCCTTGCAAAAAAACGGGACCTTCCACCTAGAGATCACGGAGCTGACCGACTTGCCAGCTAGCTATCTACAGGCCCAACTGACCGAGCAGAAGCTTGATTTAGCGACGCCATTTACTTATTTCAAAACGAGTCAGAGAGACCATCTAGGCCAGTCAGATCACGAGCAAATTTTTCATCTGCCAGACGGAAGCTTGCTAGAGACGACGATTGGCAATCTGGTGCTGGAGATAGAGGGACAACTCTATACCCCACTAGCTCACCTCCCCTTACTCGATGGCATTTATCGGCGCCATCTTCTTGAGACCCAGCAGGTTGAAGAAAAACTCTTAACTCTGAACGATTTAATAGACGCCGATCGTATTTATGCCTGCAATGCTCTTCGTGGTCTCTACGAACTCGATTTTCAAAGAAAGGATTCCTGATGAAACTGATTTTTTTACATGGACTAGGACAGGATGTCCTCTCTTGGCAAGGAGTCCAATTTGCACTTTCACCCTTGCACTCCAAAACTTTTGATATTTTCTCCCATCCAAAAGAAAGCTATCAGGAAGTTAAAGAAAGGTTGATGGAGCGCCTCCAGCAAGAAAGCGAACCCTTTATTCTGGTAGGACTCTCACTAGGTGGCGTGCTCGCTCTTGATCTCTCCAGACAAGACTTCCCGCAACTCAAGGGCTTGGTCCTTGCAGGAACTCAATACAAACTCAACACCAACCCCCTCTATCGGCTCCAGATCCTTCTCTTTCGTCTACTTCCCAAGCATGTCTTTGAAAAACAAGATGCCAATAAACAACAGATGCTTCAAATTTTGACCGAATTAAAAGGGCTCAATTTAACCGATACCGTTAAAGCTTGCTCTCTCCCTAGCTTGGTTATTTGTGGCAGCAAAGATTGGGCCAATCAATCTTCTTCTAAAAAATTGGCCAAGCTCCTGCCAAAAGGCCGCTATCAAGAAATCGCAGACGGAGGTCATCTACTCAATACCGAGAAACCCTATGAACTGGCCCAAGCCATCAAGGAGTTTGTCGCTGGGTTTTAAAATGAAGAGGCTGGGACAAAAGTCCTAGCCTCTCAATTATTTTTGGATTGTCGAGCAAGACGCAGTGGTTGAGTGGGCTCTACTATGCTGATTTCATCAGCTTTTACAGCCCTACTCAACTGTGCGGAGGTGGGACGACGAAATCGAATTCTAACGAATTACCGATTTCTGTCCCACTCTCTTTTTTTAGAAATATTTGAGAATTGCTTGATAGTTATTTGAAAAGCAAGCTGTATACTAAGAGTGTAAAGAAAACAACTAGTCATTTGGACGAAGGAGAAAACCATGGAAAAAGTATTAGAAATTTCCCATTTGAGTAAAAAATTTGGTCATCAATACGCCTTAAATGATGTGAATCTCACCATTCGCAAAGGCGACGTCTACGGCCTGATCGGCAAAAATGGTGCAGGGAAAACCACCCTCATCAAGGTCATCACCCAGCTGATTCAAGAAACTGATGGAAGCGTCTCTCTCTTTGCTTCTACAAATCGCTCCCAGTGGACCCAAGCGCTTAAACGGGTTGGATCCGTCATTGAGAGTCCCGTGGCCCATAAGCATATGACCGCTTATCAAAACCTGGTCTACTATTGCAAGGCTCGCCATATCCCCAATCCCGACCAGGTCATCAAAGAAACCCTGAACTATGTTGGCCTGAATAATACGGGTAAGAAGAAATTCCGTGACTTCTCACTAGGAATGAAACAACGGTTGGGAATTGCGATTGCTCTCATTGCTAAGCCAGATTTCCTTATTCTGGACGAACCCATCAATGGCCTTGATCCAGTCGGAATCAAGGAATTCCGTCAGATGATCAAACGCCTCAATGATGAACTCGGCATGACCATCCTCATTTCCAGTCACATCCTCTCCGAACTCTATCTGGTTGCCAATCGCTTTGGTATTGTCGACCAAGGACGCCTGATCAAAGAAATTAGCAAGGCTGAATTCGAAGAACAAGGAGAAGACTACATCATCCTCAAGACTAGCCAGCTAGCCCTTGCGAGTCAACTGATTCAGGATCAACTCCATCACCGCATCAAGGTCATCGATAAGGATGGAGAAATCCATATCTTCGGACAGACTCACGATATTAAAGTCATTGTCAAAGCCCTCGTTCAAGCCGATATTGACGTGGACGAAATCTACTATGCCCGCCAAGATCTGGAAAAATTCTTTACGGACTTGGTAGACTAGTCCAATCACCGTCTTCCTCTATTACCTATCCCACATATTTCATTTAGGAGATTTATCATGTTGCATACCATTCAAGCAGATTTTTACAGACTTTTTCGCTCCAAAGGTTTTTGGATTACAGAAGCCATTCTCGTTCTCAACATCCTGTCTGGAGTCATCTTTGGAGCTACTGGCCACGTCGGCGTCAATACGGAATCCAAATTGCCCCAAGCGACCGAAGTTTGGACAGGCTTTAAAGCTTTGACCAACTACTCTTCCAGCATCAGTGTGACCATCCTCTTTACCATTATTGTCATCACCTTGGTCCTGGGAACAGACTTAACGCAAAACTTATACAAGAATAGTCTGGCCTATGGCGTTTCTCGCACCAGTTACTACTTTGCCAAAAGCGCCGTTGTTCTGACCATTGCTCTCTTCCAATTTCTTGTTTCTTATGGTCTCGTCTTCTTGATCGCGACGCTCTACAATGGACTTGGCACCATGCCAGAGCACTTCTTGGCTCATTTTGGACTGACCGTGCTGATTCAGTTCCTTTCCACCTTGGCTTGGGTCAGCATCATTTCCTTCCTTCTTTATGCCAGCCAATCCATCACCTTGGCCTTCGTTGGCTACTTCATTGGAAATATCCTCTTAAGCCTTCCTGCGCTCTTCCTTAAAGATATTGATATTCTCCACTATCTAAACTTGGAATTCCAATATTCCATGGTACAGAGCACAACAGCAACAACCAACACCCTCTCGATCGCCCTTGGATTCATCCTTGTTTTCGGCTTCCTAGGACTGGCTACTTTTAAACACAAAGATTTATAACAAAAAGACTTGAGCAGTGCTCAAGCCTTTTTTCTTAGTGTAATGGTCAAGATAAACCAGTCTGCCTCCGTTGCCAGTTGCAAGTCTCCCCCTAAGATCTCTACAAAATTTTGAATAATGTAGAGACCCAAGCCAGAAGACTCCTCTGTATCCGAGAGATTTTCAGAGTAGAATCGACTAGCCAATTGGTCTAAGTGCTGGATCGGTTGTTGCACAATATTGCGCAGCTCGACCCGAATCGTGTCCTCATCCGACATCAGGGTCAAACGCGCCTGCTCCTTCCCATGCTTGAGGACATTGCTGAGCATATTTTGCAAGAGGCGCTCCCAGAGCTCCGGATCCGTAGCGTAATGAAGATGCTCTTCTAACTCTACCTCTAAGGCAATCCCCGCCTCAGACAAGCTATCATAATACTGGAATAACTGCTGGGTTAGCACTTGGCTGAGATTGACGTCTGAAAGCCGAGGCTGGATGGCTCCCTCCATCAAGCGTCTGTACTCCAAGAGAGATTCCAAGCGTTTGGAGACGACTTGAAGATTGGAAGCAATTTTCTTCAGCTTTTCCTCTTCTTGCGTCCCTCCTTTTATGATTTGTTGGGTATAGCCCGAAGCAATGGTCAAAGGTGTCCGAATATCGTGTGCAATATTACTGATGGCCATATCCAAGGTTTTCTTCTCTTGAAAGGCAATCCGATTGGTCCGCTCGATCTGTTCAAAGAGATCACTGACCTGCTTGGTCAAGGCGACCAATTCTTTTTTTGAAACACGTGACGTTAACCGTACTCCACTCCCATTTTGGAGCTTCTGTTGAATCTGCTCCTGCAAATCTTTGAGAGCAGAGAGTAGGCGAAGGTAGCCCAGTCCCAAGAGAAGGACAAGGACGACAAGAATTAGAACTAAAACCCACATTACTTGTCTCCTTTCAAGCGAACACCCAAGCCCCAGACCGTTTCAATATAGTCCTCATCTGGGTCAAGCTGGGCAATTTTCTTTCGAAGA
The DNA here is from genome assembly GCF_047465465.1 of Streptococcus parasanguinis. GTDB lineage: Bacteria > Bacillota > Bacilli > Lactobacillales > Streptococcaceae > Streptococcus > Streptococcus parasanguinis_AI. The sequence goes on from NZ_JASGZU010000002.1 coordinate 304,535, forward strand.
TTGCTTAATTGGGCATTGAGGGTATTGTCTCCAGGCAGATAGACTTCTTCCCAGACAGCTTCATACAATTCTTCTTTGGTGAAAATCTTCTTTGGATGCGCCAGCAAGGTCTCAAAAATTTGAAATTCTTTTTTGCCCAATCGAAGCGTCTGTTCGCCGGACTCCAGTTCAAAGGTTTCTGGATTTAAGACCAAATTCTTAAAGGATCGCTTTTGCGACGCTTGAGATTCCTGTGCTACCGTCGGTTGATTTCTCAACTGCACCGTCACCCGAGCCGCCACTTCGTCCAGATTAAAGGGCTTGACAATATAATCATTGGCACCTGCAAGGAGATACTGGCTAATGAGGTGTTTGTCTCCCAGAGCGGTCATCATGATAACCGGTGTCTGACTCTGCAAACGGATCTCCTCAAGGACCTGATCCCCATTTTTCCCTGGAAGCATGATATCCAGAAGGACCAAATCAACGGCTTCTTGCTGGAAGAGCCGCAGCCCTTCTGTACCTGAAAAAGCCTGAAGGACCTCATGATCTTCACTTAAGAGACTGTATAAAATTTCTTGGATATCATTATTATCCTCGATTAATAAAATCCGTGTCACTTGCCTCGCTCCTTTTTTCTTTTCTTGCGAAATCAGTTCTATTCCCCTAGCCTATCAAATAAAGGGACCTTCGTCAATGAAAATCTGATAAAATTCTATTGTACCCAGCTAGATCTGCATGTTAGATCATCACAAGATGAACTTGACGATCTTTTCTTTCAAAGGGTATAATAGGACCAATGACACAATAGGGAGACTCATCTATGAAAAATCATGCTAAAACTAAAATCAGTCTTGTATCCATCCTTGTCATCCTGGGCGTTGCTGCAAGAATGATGCGAGTCATCCACCGCCAGCAAATCAGGGAGCAAAACAGACAAACCATTCAAACGACTAAAAAGGTTGCAGAGTTTCAGAAAACACTAGACGAGGAAGAAACGAAGAAACGCAACGAAACCTTCAACAAGATTTATAATGAATCCCTTGTTCGGAATAAGTTTGAGAATTGGCAAAAAGTCGATGAACTCCATGGTTTGGGACAAAGAACTGGGCAATTTTATATCTATAACTTTGAAAAAAAAGAAGAGATTCTCTTAGAGAATACTGATCAAGCATTTGTTCTACCTATTCGAGACAAGAGTGATAACGTCACATTTCAGGCTATCTTTGCCCACAAGGACGGTCAGTGGCACATCATGAAGCCAGACGGAAGTTCTCAGTTGCAACTAGGAGAAGCCAACATTTCCGCTGAATCTAAGTTTGTCATCGAGAACAATGTCTTAGATTACGACCAGTAAATCCGTAATGACTTGGCTAAACTACATACAAAAAGCTTAGGCCCCCAGCTTGTGGTTGGGATTCTAAGCTTTTTAGTTTACTATCAGTGAGTCATCCAGAAGATGGTGAAGCAGTACAGGAGACGTCTATTCAACAGAAGCCCCATTGGTCGCAATGACTTCTTTGTACCAATAGAAGGATTTCTTACGGGAGCGATCCAAGCTTCCCTTGCCTTCATTGTCCCTATCCACATAGATAAAGCCATAGCGCTTCTTCATTTCTCCAGTCCCGGCAGAGACCAGGTCAATACAGCCCCAAGTCGTATAGCCCCAGAGGACAACACCATCTTCATGGATAGCATCTCGCATGGCCTTGACATGGGCAGCCAGGTAGTCAATCCGGTAATCATCAGCTACATAGCCATTTTCATCTGGAGTATCCACTGCACCAAGTCCATTTTCCACGATAAACATCGGCTTTTGATAACGATCCCAGATGGTGTTCAGCGTAATGCGGAGACCAAGAGGGTCAATCTGCCAACCCCATTCCGAGCTTTCTAGATAGGGGTTCTTCAAAGAGGCAAAAATATTACCCGCTGTTTTCTCCCTTTCAGCTGGATCCCCTGAAGCGACCCGACTGGCATAGTAGGAGAAGGAAATAAAGTCCACTGTATGATCTTTCAACAATTGCAGGTCCTGCTCCGTCATCTCAACCGTGATTCCCTGACGTTCCCACTCTTTCTTAGCATAGTTAGGGTATTCCCCACGCGCCTGCACATCGATAAAGAAATAGTTCTTGCGGTCTTCTTCTAGACCAGCCCAGACATCTCGCGGAGCACAGGTATGCGGATAGTTTTGCCCAGCTGCCAACATACAGCCCACCTTATTGTTGGGATCAATCTCATGGGCTAGCTTGGTAGCAATGGCTGAAGCGACCAACTCATGGTGAGCCGCCTGGTATTTGACCTGCTCCTCATTCTCCCCTTCTTCAAAGCAGAGACCTGCTCCCATAAAAGGCGCATGAAGGATCATATTGATCTCATTAAAGGTTAGCCAGTATTTGACCAAGCCCTTGTAGCGAGTGAAGAGGGTCCGGCAGAGACGTTCATAACATTCCAACATCTTACGACTGCGCCAACCTCCATACTCGGTAATCAAATGCATGGGACAGTCAAAGTGGGTAATGGTCACCAAGGGTTCAATGCCATACTTATGGCACTCCTTAAAGAGGTTTTCATAGAACTGTAGACCTGCTTCGTTTGGCTCTAGTTCATCTCCTTTTGGGAAAATCCGAGACCAGGCAATGGACAAACGATAGGTTTTAAAGCCCATTTCCCCAAAGAGGGCAATGTCTTCCTTGTAGCGATGGTACATATCAATGCCATCCTTAGCCGGATAAAAATAGCCCTCTTCAAAATCGAACATCTTTTTCTGACCCGTAATAATGGCGTGACGATCAGGCCCAATCGGCACCACATCCACATTGGCCAAGCCACGGCCATCTTCAGTATAAGCTCCCTCACACTGGTTAGCAGCCGTCGCTCCACCCCAAAGGAAACCATCTGGAAATTGAAGTTTGTCGGTCATCTCCCCACCTCACTTGATTTGATAGTTCTATTATACTCTTCTCTCTCCAAAAAATCTTACAAGATCCTAGGAAAAAACTGATACTATACTAAGAAAACTCCTATACATGCGCAACACAAAAAGACCGGATGACTCCGATCTTTTATTAGTTCATATTCTGTTTTAAGAATCATTATGGTTAACTTCAAATGACTAAGCATCCTACTTCATACGATAAAAATCAATGACTAGACCGGCAGGGCCTTCAACTAGCAGACTTTCTGTTCCCCAATCTGTTACAGCTGGTCCGTTTAAAACCTGGATACCAAGATCTTTCAACCGTTGGTAATTCTGATTTAGATCCTCAACCTCGACATGAAGAATGATTCCTGACTGAAAATTTTCCAAAGGAATCAAATGATTTTGGGACAACATGAGACAGTGACTGCCAATCGTAAACTGAGCAAAACTGTCGTCAACATAATCGGCTTTTTTATCCAAAATACGCTCCAAGCTAGCACAAACTTGGGTAACATCTGAAACGATAATATCTAATTGATTTAAATTCATTTCTTATCCTCCACAAAAAGACCGGATAGCTCCGATCTTTTATGTTTTTCTCTAAGAAAATCTAAGAATAAACAAGGCATCGAACCGCAGGCAGTACTAGAGTACGGAAAGGTGAAGATAACGCAGTTTACATTTGATTTTCGACAAGAAGAATTATTTAATTGCGCGTGATTGCAATCCTTCTTCTTCCAAGAAGAGACGGAATGGTACGAGTTCTTCTGCTTCGTATTTTTCCTTGAAGGCTTTGATTGCTTCTTCTGAGTGTTGTTTTGGATCCAACTCAAGTACCTCTACTGGAAGTGGACGGTGTGGTGTGATGTGAGCATCAATAACAACAGTTTTACCTTCTTTGTTCAATTTAACAGCTTCTGCAACAACTGCATCGATATCTTCGATACGGTTTACAGTGAACCCTACAGCACCTTGCGCTTCAGCGATTTTCGCATAGTCAGCATTAGGGAAGTCACAACCAAACAAGTGTTTGTTTGTGTCTTCGTATTTGTCCTTGATGAAGGCATATTTACCATTTGAGAAGACAACGTTGATAACTGGAAGGTCGTATTGAACGTTAGTGATCACGTCTGGGTAGCACATGTTGAATGCACCGTCACCCATGATGTTCCATACTTGGCGATCTGGATTGTCTTTCTTAGCAGCGATACCACCAGGAAGGGCAATACCCATTGTCGCAAAGAGTGGAGATGTACGCCACATGTTCTTAGGTGTCATGTGAAGGTGACGAGTAGATGTTTGAGTAGTGTCACCTACGTCGATTGAATAGATAGCGTCTTGATCAGCATGTTTATTGATTGCATTGTAAACTTGATACAATTGCAATTCACCCTCAGTTTTACCTTCGAGTTTGTTCATGTAATCACGCCAGTTTTGGTTATTCTTAACGTTTGCACGCCACCATGGAGTAGATTCAACTGGATTCACTTTGTCAAGGATAGCTTTAGCTGCTTGACCTGCATCTCCAAGGATTGAAGCGTCAAGGGCATGTCGTTTCCCAAGTTTGTAAGGGTCGATATCCACTTGGATGAATTTTTCAGTGTTCTTGAAGGCTTCGTATACTTCAGCAAATGGGAAGTTTGAACCAAGGAAAAGAACTGTGTCCGCTTCAAAGACTACTTCGTTGGCTGGTTTCCAACCAACACGGTATGCAGAACCTGTCAACCCTTCGTAGTTCCATTCGAAGGCCTCGAAGTTTTTACCAGTTGTAATGATTGGTGCTTTAATCTTGCGTGACAATTCAGTGATGACATCACCCGCACCAACTCCACCGAAACCAGCGTAGATCACTGGACGTTCAGCATTGTTCAAGATTTCAACTGCTTTGTCAATTTCCACTTCGTTCAAGGCAGGAGCGATAAAGTGACGTTCATAAGAACCTGATCCGTAGTATGAGTTTTCGTCGATTTCTTGGAAACCAAAGTTTACTGGAATTTCAACAACGGCTGGACCTTTTTTAGAAACGGCAGCACGGCAAGCTTCATCGATTACTTTTGGCAATTGTTCTACGTAAGCTACACGTTTGTTGTAAACAGCGATACCGTTGTACATTGGGTTTTGGTTCAATTCTTGAAAAGCATCCATGTTCAATTCATTAACTGGACGTGATCCAAGAATGGCAAGGAATGGAGTGTTATCCATAGCTGCATCGTAAACACCGTTGATCAAGTGAGTCGCACCAGGTCCACCTGAACCAACTGCAACCCCGATAGAGCCACCAAATTTAGCTTGCATAACCGCTGCAAGAGCACCAGTTTCTTCGTGACGAACTTGCAAGAAACGGATATCTTTGTCTTCAGCCAAAGCGTCCATAAGTGAGCTAAGTGTTCCAGATGGGATACCGTAGATCGTATCTACGCCCCATGTTTTCAATACATTAAGCATTGCTGCAGATGCAGTAATTTTCCCTTGAGTCATTCTAACTCTCCTTTAATTCTATTTTGATCCCTTAAAATGCAGCATAGCGCTTCTACTTCATCTTTGTGATCATCTCGCCTTGAAAATGAGTTTTTTCTGACTTTTCTCATGAAAACGATTTACAAAACGATTACAGTATTAATTTATCACAAAGAGATTCACATGTATAAGGATCTGCTCAGAGATGCTCAATCCCTATTCCATAACAGATGCTCTTTTTGAGAAATTTTCACAAACTATCCTACAATAGGGTATTTTACTATAATTTGATACCTCCTCTTTTCCCTCGTCGCTCTAGGTAAAAGAGAAAAAGAGTGATACAGAATTCTGTATCACTTCTTATTTTCGTTAATCAATTTTCGCAACATTGAGAAGCAGCGAGCTAGTCAAAACAGACACAGAACTAAGGGCCATAGCAAGACCTGCTAGTTCTGGATTGAGGGTCAATCCCAGTCCTACAAAGACTCCAGCAGCAATTGGAATCCCAAGGATATTGTAGATAGAGGCCCAGAAGAGATTGAGTAAGATGCGACGGAAGGTCTTTTGACTCATGTCAAAGGCGCGCACAACTCCAAGCAAATCATTTTGCGTGAGCACGATGCCACCGGACTCGATCGCAATATCCGTTCCAGATCCCATAGCAATTCCGACATCGGCGATCGAAAGAGCTGGAGCATCATTGATCCCATCTCCCACAAAGGCTACCTTACTGCTTTCTTGCAGTTTTTGGATGGCGCTGGCTTTTTCTTGAGGGAGCACATCAGCGATCACGGTATCAATGCCCACTTGCTTAGCAATAGCTTGGGCCACCCGTTCATTATCCCCTGTTAACATGACCGTTTTCAAGCCCCGTTCTTTGAGCTTTTTGATCGCTTCTTTTGAGCTGGCCTTCGGAGCATCTTGAATGGCAATCAAGCCAATCACTTGCCCATCCACAGACAAACTGATCACTGTTTTGGCCTGCTCTTGCAACTCTACCATCCGTTTTTCAAGCTCCGGATCCATCGCTGTCCCGTCATGAAGTTTGCCATTTCCCAAGGTCACCAACTGCTGGTCGATCTGACCTTGGACCCCTTTTCCTTCGATCGCTTGGAAGTTTTCCACAGGGGTTAGCACCAAACCTTTTTCTTCTGCTCGTGATAAGACCGCTTGCGCTAGGGGATGTTCTGAAAAAGTTTCAAGACTAGCAGCCAGTGTCAAGACACGCGCTTCATCTCCTACAACATCGGTTACAAGTGGTTGGCCAATGGTAATAGTCCCTGTCTTATCAAACACAACGGTTTGAATCTTTTGCACTTCTTGAAGAACGGTTCCATTTTTAATCAGAACCCCCATCTTGGCACTACGGCCGGTTCCGACCATCAGGGCAGTCGGCGTCGCCAAACCAAGGGCACAAGGACAGGCAATAATGAGGACAGAGACTGCATAGAGCATGGCCTCTTGAAGCGACGCGCCCAGAAGCACGGACCAAACCCAGAAAGTCGCAATGGCCAAAATCGTCACCACTGGAACAAAGATACCTGAAATCTTATCCGTTAAATCTTGAATGGGAGCACGACTGGATTGGGCCATTTTGACAAAGTCCACAATTTGAGATAAGAGGGTCTCACTACCGACTTTTTCAGCCTTAAAGAGAATGGTCCCATTGCTGTTGATAGTGGAGCCGATAACTGCATCACCAACTGATTTTTCCACAGGCAAGCTTTCACCTGTCACCATCGACTCATCAATGGTCGTACTTCCTTCTACAATCGTCCCATCAACCGCAATCTTTTCCCCAGGACGGACCCGAATCAAGTCATCAATTTGGATATCTTCTGCCGCCACCTCGACATAGTTCCCATCACGGAGAACTTGAGCCGTTTTTGCCTGCAAATCCAACAACTTTTCCACAGCCTCGGAGGCATTGTTACGCATCCGTTCCTCAAAGATTTGCCCTAAGAGGATAAAGAAGATGATAAAACCCGCAGTCTCAAAGTATACTGGCTGACCAGTAAAAAGGGCAAATACACTATAGACATAGGCTACCAGGGTTCCCAGAGCTACCAAGGTATCCATATTGGAATGGTGCTTCTTAAATGAGGCCCAGGCACTCTTGATAAAAGGAACTCCTGCCACTAGCATAATCGGCGTTGTCGCTAGAAAAGTCCCCCAGCGACTGACTGGATGGGATACAAATCCTGCCATCATCCCGATCATCAAGATCAATAAGGGAAGGGTAAAGATACTAGTAATCCAAAAGCGACCCAGTAAACCTAAGACACGACGGCGTTTTTCCACAACCGTGTAGGAACCCTTTTGCATCTTCATTCCACATGAAAACTCGAAGTCCCCTGTTTCTGTCGGGGTAAAAGATATGACCTTATCCACACCGACTTCCAAAGGCTCTAAAATCCCCTGATCTTCAAACAAAATTTCCTTGTAACAGCCGGAAGGATTGACCCGATGGAAGGTGATTTCAGCAGGGATCCCTTTTTGAAGTTGAAATTCCTTTGGACTATAGCCTTTTTCTGCTGTAATACGGATCTTTTGCACTCCGTTTTCCACAACTGCTTTTTGTTTTTCTACCATACCTACTCCTTTATTCCACAATCATGTGACCATGCATCATGTTCATTCCACATGAATACCCATATTCGCCCGCTTTTTCTGGCGTAATTTCAATGACATGTTTTTCACCTAAAGGCAAATCTTCATGAACGCCAAAATCCGGAAAGATCACTTGAGCCAGACATGAAGATGGATCCTTGCGATTAAAGATGATCCGGGCTGGAACATTCTTTTTCAGAACGATGGTTTCAGGCGAATAGCCCCCCATGACTTCGACTTCAATTTCTTGATAACCTGATTTCTGACGAGCGTGGTCGCTTACCTTTTCATGCTCTGCAAAGAACCACCAAGCAATAAAAGCAACCCCAAGTAAACAAACAATACTAATTAACAATCCAAACATGGAATTTCCTTCTTTCTATTACATACAATTGCAAGGGACTGTTTCGACAGCCTCTGCTTTCTTTTCTTCCAGGACCTGCTGCAGCTGATTAAGATCTGCCAGCGTAAAGTCACTCTCCTGAATTAAGTTTTCAAGCACCTGGACAATTCTTTTTGAGCAAACCTTGTCTTTCACCTCCTCAACCACCAAGTCTAAACTCTGGTCCTGCTTCAACAAAGCCGAGTAGACAAAGGCTTTGCCAGATTTTTCTCTGGTCAGACAGCCCTTTTCAATCAAGCGCGTCAAGAGGGTCTTGATGGTCGACTTCGACCAGTCAAAGCGCTCGGACAAGACGGCGATCAAATCCCTGCTGGTCTGCTTGCCTTCCATCCAGATAATTTTCATGATGCGCCATTCCGCATTGGAAATTTGCATGGCTTCTCCTTTCTAAATCTACATTTGTAAATCTTATGATGCTATTCTACTCCTAAGATTTACATTTGTCAACCAAAAGATTTAAAAAAAACAAATCTTCCTTTGAAGATTTGTCTGATTGGGCTTTTTCGCTCCCTATTTTTATCTCTATACTATCTCCTGCAGAGCTTGGGCTAGAATGCGGTAACCAGCCACACTTAAATGAAGGCCATCTGTCGTATAGGCTTCTGCCAACTGCCCCTCTTCATCCAATAAAGACGAATACACATCGACATAGCTGACCTGGTGGTAGGCCTGAGCCAATTCGCGATAGGCCAGATTGAGGGCCTGAATTTTTTCATTGGTCCGCACATAGACCTTTTGTTTGTAGCGCTCTTCTTGACTCACCGGTAGAACCGAGATCAGGTTGATGTGGGTCAGCGGAAAATCTCTCATAATTGCTTGTAAGACCGTTTCTACGTTGTCCAAGGTTTCCTTTTGAGGAATTTCTTTTCCGATATCATTGGTCCCGATCAAGAGAAAGATCTGATCCACCGCCGTCCCAAAAACATGGGCGTCTAGATGCTCACGAAGGAGATCCGTCTTATAGCCTCGTACTCCTCGATTGACCATGTGTTTGGGACTTTGTAATAGTTCATGAATGGGGAAATACTCTACGATGGAGTCTCCGATAAAGATCAAACCAGGCTCCTTTAGAGGGGCTTGATTGAGCTCCCGATAGGTTGTTAAAATTTTCTCCTGCTCCTTTAAGAGCCAGTCTTCTAACAGTTGTACCGCCATCTACTTCTTTCCTTTCACTTGTTCCCAGGGGGTCAATCCTAGATACTCTTCGATCACCTGGTAGACACCGCCTTCTTGATGGCTCGGCGCTAGGTGTTTGGCAACAGCCTTGACAGCTTCTTCTGCATTGGCCACCGCATAGGAGTGACCCGCCATTTCAAGCATTTCGATGTCGTTTCCGCTATCTCCAAAGGCCATAACCTGACTAGCATCAAGCTGCCATTTCTCCATTAATTGAGCCAGTCCCCAAGCCTTGTGAATACCTGCTTGTAAGAGATCCATGCTCCCGAAACCGCTCGAAACCGCCATGAGCTGATCTCCAAAAGCCTGTTGGACTTCCCGACTCACTTGATCAAGACGATCCAAGCCAACCACCAAGCTCATTTTAAGCACCTGGTCAAACAAATCGGCTGTCAATTCCGGAACAAACTTCATTCGCTTGTACAAGGCTTCAATCACTTCCGGCTGCATGAATTTTTCAACTTCTGTAAAGACCGTGCCTTCCTTGACAAAGCCACCATTGACAGCTGATACAACCAATTGATCTGAAATTTCCCGGCCCTTAAAATAAGCAAGAACCGCCTCCACCAATTCCCGATCCCAGAATTTTCCTAGAACCATCTGGTCATTCTCAAAAATCCGAGCTCCGTTAGCGACGACCAGGGTCACCCGCTTGACCAAGGGACCCAAGAGCTGGCGCATGCGATGGATTTCATTTCCCGTCGCAATGACAAAGCGAATCCCTTTTTGATCCAAGTGGTCCAACAGCCTTTCCAGACGCGGAAGGTCCACCTCTCCTCGTTCATCTAATAAGGTTCCATCCATATCTGTTGCAATCAACTTAATCATACAATCTAACCTTTTCCCTTTCAAAGGGTGTAAATTATCTGGTTCCATTATACCACAGATCAAGCCAGTCAAAACCACCCGTGAAAACAGGTGTCTACCTCTTGGGCTGAAGGTTCCTACTAAAGGACAAGGAATCTTCTTATAAATATAAGCCCTTTTCTACACTTTCCTGAATTAACTCTTCTGTCAGTTTCCATAATTCTTCCGATTCACTTTTTATGAACTTTTTCTTTTCTAATACCATCTCTGAACGGATATGATCGGGATTATAATCGACTTCTGATACTTCCAAGTGATTGATCAGTGGTACCAATGCGTCAATCACTCTTGCATATCTTGCCTCAGGACTCTGCCCTTTTTCAAACTCCAACCAAGAATTTTTCATATTCAAATATGTTTCTTCTGGAAGGAGGCTCATTGTTTTTTCTATAGATGCTAGCTCTCTATCATGAGCATGAAGCTTTTTTTCATCATCAAACACCCAAGTATCTCCAGCATAAATCTCACCTAAATCATGGATCAGTAACATAGAAATCACCTTTTCCATATTCAATTTTTCAGGATAATAATCTTGAAGAACCATCGCAGCTATCGCACCCTGCCAGGAATGCTCAGCGCTATTTTCAAACCGTCCATCAAGGGTTCTATTAAACCTTGTTACCGACTTTAATTTCTCGATTTCTTTAATAAATTTAACTGTCTGATTCAAATCACTCATGGCGACTCCAACCTCCCTATTCGAAATTACGACTATCATACCAAAAATCGGATTTTCCATAAATGAATTCCCGTATTTGCAAAAGAAAAGGAAAATAATTCAGATTGGATACAAAATTATCTTAGAAACTTTCCGTTGTGAGAAAAGTGCCTGAAACAATAACGTTTCAGGCACTCGGAATTATTGAGAGTAAAACAGTTTGGGAAACTGTTTTAGCCTGAGCCCAGAAATTAAAGAGCGAAGGGGCTCAATAATTAGTCATGGAACTTCGTAGAAGTTCGCTGACGTCCGTACTCACCTAAGGAAAGTTTTTAATATGACTTTGTCTTAAATCTGAAGCTACTGCTTAGCTTCTATTTTTCAGCCAACAAAGGCCCAAATAATGGCAATCAGCACTGCTGGCAGGAGATTGGCAACCTTGATGCGTTTGCCCCAGATGAGGTTGATCCCCACACAGAGAATAAGGCTGGAGCCAACCAGTGAGAGATTGGACAGGGCTTGTGGGGTCATGATCGGTGCGATCAAATGAGCCAAAAGTGTGATCAAGCCCTGAAGGATCACGAGTGGGACCACCGCAAAGATCGCGCCCTTTCCTTTTGAAACGGTCAAGACCAGAACAATAACCATATCGAGAATAGCCTTGGCCAACAAGGTCGAGGTATCGCCTGTCAGGCCATCCTGGACAGCTCCGACCACCGCCATAGCCCCAATACAAATGGTCAAGGCCGTGGTCATAAAGGCATCAACAAAGCTGGTATCGCCTTGGTTGCCCGTCTTTTCCTTCAGCCAGATCCCGAGGTGCTCCAAGCCCTCCTCAATTTTCAAGAGCTCCCCAAGCACCGTCCCGATCACTAGACTCAGAATCAACATCATACTGCCGTGACTTTCTACATGACTTCCATGCACCACCAGCATCTTTTCCAAGGTCCCTGCGATGCCCAAGACAAAAACAGCAACTCCTGTCACTTTCAGAAGGGTCTCATGAAAATCTTCTGACAAACGTTGACCGATGAGCAATCCTAAAAGCCCACCAAATACGACCCCTAAGGCATTATAGAAGGTCCCCAAACCGATCATTTACAAACTCCTTCGTTCATTTTCATTCTTTTTCAATTTCTTTCAAAGACCAGTGGCCCGTCTCTTCATACTGGTCAATCAAGTCCTTGGCTGTCTGCGTAATCTCCTCTGGATAATGCAGGCTTTCTAGCGTATTGACCGCATTCTTGGTCACGGCTGACCCTGGCTTGATCTGGTAGTCAAAGACGATCTTGCCATCCACATAGCGACTGTCAAAATGATAATTATCATTGACCTCACCAGAAGCTGCGACCAGCTCAATATCATGACTGGAGATCATGTAGAGGCAGTTTTGGGCAGCTAACCAGCGGACAATCCCAAGGCCTGATCCGATCCGCTCGATGGTATTGGTCCCTTTAAAGAGCTCGTCAATAAAGAAGTAGTGAAAGCCAGGCTTTTTCAGATGCTGAATCATACGCAAAATAGCTTTACTTTCGGTGATGAAGTAGCTATCTCCAACTTCAATATCATCGCTGACATCCATAGCCGTTAGGACATGACCGTAAGGAAGGGCCAATCTTTCTCCATAGGCAAAACCTAAGCCTTGAGCCAGAATGGCATTGATGGCGACAGTTTTCAAATAGGTCGATTTCCCAGAAGCATTGTCTCCACTGATGACCATGTTTTTTTGAAAATGCACATCATTGGCAATCGGATTAGACAGCAAGGGATGATAGAGCGTCTCGCCCTCAATGCCACCTGTCTCCATAAAGACCGGCTCACAGACCACTTCTAGATCCCGCTTATGGCGCAAGAGACTAATGGCGACTTCCATCTCTCCAAGGAGATCCAGAAGCTTCTGGGCCTCTTTTTGATGAGCCTTCACCTGATTGTAAATATAAACCTGAGCGATCTGCGGGAGTAAAAAGAGGACGTTGAGGTAGAGGAGAATAATTTCCATTTCCGAAGTCCCCGTTGGACTCTGCAAGACACTGGCAAGGATCCGCGTTTTCTTAAAGGGTTTGACCGCTTGCTTCAATTCTTCTTGTTGTGGCAAGGCTAGATGGCTCAAGCGTTCTGCCGAAGCAAAGATGCGGACCAAATAGCTAACATTGTCCAGACGGATTTTGTTGGACCAATTGCGCAAACTCGAAAAGACGATATTAAAGACCACACTGATAATCAAGAGGGTAATGGCCCCAACTGGTTCAAAGGGAATGGCAAAGAGGCAGACAATGGGAAGACAGGCCAAGGCTAGATAGAGGGGTAAACCTGCATAATGCTTGCCGGGATTTGCGACAATGCTCCGCGCCATGTTGTGGTTTTTCTTGCCCAGTTGGTTGAAAATGACCTGGACCTTGAGGCGCAAATCAGGATGCTCTTCAAAGAAGGCTTCTACGTCATGAAGCTGGTCCTGAGGCTGGAATTCCAGCAGGCGCATCTTTTGATAGAGAGCCTCTGCTCCAAGGCTCGATTGGGTATAGTTGAGCTGATCAAAGACCGCATCCAAAGCCAAATCATGCCAGGTCTGATCATCCACTTGGCTATCGATCGTCTTTCCCTTAGCTGGATAAGCCAGACTATCTATCAAACTTTCTTCTGTGTCTTTCTTGCGAAAGAAAGGCGCTCCATCCCAAGCCTTCTTCAGCTTTTGCTTGAGGCGGATGGCTGTAAGAAATTTGGTTGCCCAAATCACCACGATCAATCCTAGGATCCCAAGCGGGATCCAGTTCACATTTCCTTCCATGCTCTATTCCTTTCCACTCTGAGGCCAGTCCAAGTGGACATGTTCCTTCATTTCTCGGTATGCCGTGTCCACTCTCTCCTTGGTCTCCTCATCCAGCTTGTCGCGGTATTTGCCACCCTGGATAAAATCTTCCAAAATATAGGTCTGGTACTTGTACAACTCATAACCTTCAGGAGAATAGGTGCCCTTCGGAGTCCGACTGACCCAGGTTGGATGAGCAGTAGCTGTCTTGATCTTTGTCTTGCGGCCGACCTTTTCGATGGTCACATCCATCAAGACTCCTCGCTCTGTCCATTGGGCAGTCTCCACATCTCCCATAGTTTCCAGACGCTGATTGGACAGGAAATTCCCCATCGAGTAGATAATGAGCTTGTTTTGACCATCTTTATTGACCACTTCAGCAGGCTCCACAACATGGGGATGCCCACCAAAGACGATATCAGCTCCCCAAGAAACCATCTTATGATAGAGCTCTTTTTGCTCTTCTGTCGGCTCCAATTGGTACTCGATTCCCATCTGGGGCATGACAATGGTGATATCGGCCTCTTGCTCCGCCTTTTGGATCTCCGCCTTCATCCGTTCTTCATCCAGATCAGACAAGACATCTGCTTGCTCTTCTGGAGTAAGGGTCGTTTCCATTCCATTAAACCCATAAGCGTAGGCTAGAATAGCAATCTTGATGCCATTCACTTCCTTGATCACCAAGGGGGCCTGGCCTCTCTTTTCATGCGTATAGACACCGATAGGTGTGATGCCGGCATCTTCAAAGGCCTTGGCTGTCGAATAGACCCCTTCTAGACCTGAATCCAGGATGTGGTTGTGTCCCAAATCCATGACATCATAACCAGCATCCTTGATGGCTGGTACGACTTCGCTCGGCGCATTAAAGAGAGGATAACCTGACAAATAGTAATTCGGGTTAATGGTTCCCTCAAAATCGCCCAAGGCCAGATCCGCCTTTTGTAGCCAGGGTTTGACATACTCATAATTTTCATGAAAATCATAAGTCCCATCTTCTTTTTGCGCACTCATATAGACCAGATCGTGATAGAGCTGATCTCCATTGGCCATGATCCGAGCTGTATGAGGAATCTGATCAGCCGGTGTCTTGGCCTTGTACACAAGCTCTGGCCGTTCCGTTGCGGTGATCGGAAAGCCTTGAAACTTTTGCACCCACAAGATAGCATTGGCCACGATGAAAACAACAGACAAGAGCACGTAGACAAACTGTTCATTGGTCAGCTGAATCCTTGAAAAGAGACGATCAAAAGCCCAGTCAAAGGCTGCCGATAGCTCTTTTCCCATCGTTTTGATAGTCCCTTTCACACTCTCCCACTTCTCTAACATTCCTACCTCTTCTTCGTACCTAGTTTCTCCAATGATCCGCCAACAAATTGAGCTGTCATTGAAATACTTTCTCTTCATTGTATCACAATTTTTAAGAAGAGAAAAAAGAGAGCAGAACAGAAGCGCCATTGTTTAGAACCGCTTCTTTGTCCTGCTCCTGCACAGTTATTCATGTAAATGATCGATCATCACTTCTTATCGTTTGATTTGGACAAGCTGATTGCAACCATGACAAGACTTAGGAAAAAAGCCGAAAGTAACCCTTTTGTCGTCCGATTCATAAAAGGTTGATGGAATACAAAATGATTATAGGCAGTAAATCCTAATCCAATCAGAGTTACCATAGCTGAAAGTGAAAAAATCGTTAACCACAAATTTCTTGTTTTCATCATTAACTCCGTTTTTTGATCTACTAGAAAGGCCCTCTTATTTCAAAGCCTTTAACAAATTTCCATAACCTTCTTGCTCCATTTCATCTTTTGGAATAAAGCGCAGAGAGGCCGAATTGATACAATAGCGTAGGCCACCTTGGTCTTTTGGTCCATCGGTGAAGACATGTCCGAGATGGGCATTGCCTGAGCGGGAACGAACTTCGATCCGCTCCATCCCGTGGCTATGGTCCTGGTAATAGTGGACGACATCTTTGGCAATGGGACGAGAGAAACTTGGCCATCCACAGCCAGACGCAAACTTATCCTTGGCAAAGAAGAGAGGCTCTCCAGTCGTAATATCCACATAGATCCCCTCTTCGAAGGTCTGATCATAGGCATTCTGGAACGGACGTTCCGTCGCACTTTCTTGGGTGACTTGATACTGCTCTGCTGTCAATTTTGCCTTTAAGGTTTCTTGATCTGGCTTCTGATAGGCTGACGGATCAATCAAGGGCTGCTCAGCATCCGTCACATCGATATGGCAATATCCTCCGGGATTCTTCTTAAGGTAGTCTTGATGATAGTCCTCAGCTAGGATATAGTGGCGCAAAGGCTCTAGCTCAACAGCTATTTTACTGCCCAGTTGCTTCTCTTCTTCCTCAAACACTTGGGCAATCACCTCATGATCTCCCTCGTCTGTATAATAGACACCGGTTCGATATTGGCGGCCTCGATCATTTCCCTGTTTGTTAATGGACAAGGGATCAATCACACGGAAATAGTAGAGCAGAATCGCTCGTAGGGTGATTTTATCTGGATCGTAGATGACCTGTACAGTTTCTGCATGATCCGTTTCCTTGATCAGTTGGTAGTTGGTCGTTTCTACCTGGCCATTGGCATAGCCCACCGTCGTCTCTTCTACACCGGGGATCCGTGAAAAATATTCCTCTAAGCTCCAAAAACAGCCACCTGCTAGATAAATCTCTGCCATCTTTTTTCCTCGCTTCCTGCATTCCCCACAAGGAACGCTTCTTACTATTAGCTCCATCATAATCCAAGAGCCTCAGATTTTCAAGGATTCTGCATCAAAAATCCCTTCTACTATATGTAAAAGGGATTCAATCCTTCTTATTTTTCAAATAAGAAAAAGAGCGAGTAATAGAAGTTCCAAAACGATAGGGTTAACTGATGTAGAAAATCATGAAGGACTACCATGACCAACACCTCCTCTGAATATCTGTGGACAAACTCAAGGCACATCAACTACAAAACCACCGTCGGTCCGTAGACCTGTAACTGAGGCTTCACAACCTCGTAATGCCAGTGATCATAAGCTCGCCAAGCTTGAAAGGCTTCTTCGTTCAATGCTAGCCCGCCCAGACCAATCAATAGACTGGCGGTCTGATAAAACTTTTCTAACTCAATCAACAGACGATTGTCTACCCGCCTAGCCTTTCGTAAACCTTTCAACATCTGATCTAGATTTTCTCGAAATCGAAGGGTATCTGAACTAGGGGTGAATCCCTTAGAAAAGGCTGTTTGAAGAAGGGTGATCGTCGTCCTTGCCTCTTGAATCACATCCCTTTCTTCCATAGAAATCACCTTCCTTTTCACCTCCATTGTACACCTTTTTCTCTCTATAAAAATGGAAAATTCCTAAAACTAGGAACAGAATGTTCTCTCTTGACAAGAAACCATAAAAAATCCCCAAGTTTTCACTTGAGGAAGTTTTTTTCGAAAGATTAGTCAATGTAGTGCAATTTCCCTCGGAAGTCTTCTAGGCTTTGGTAGCCTTTTTCTTCCATGATAGCTTTGAGCTCCGCAGTGATGCGGTCAAAAGCTCCTACTCCTTCTTTATGCAGCGTCGTTCCGATTTGCACCATACTAGCCCCACAAAGGATATGCTCAAAAGCATCGCGACCAGTCAAGACACCACCTGTCCCCACAATCTGAATTTCTGGGTTCAGACGTTGGTAAAAGGCATGGACATTGGCGAGAGCCGTTGGCTTGATGTATTCTCCACCAATCCCGCCAAATCCGTTCTTCGGACGAATCACCACGGATTCATCCTCAATGTAGAGGCCATTTCCGATCGAATTGACGCAATTGACAAACTTGAGCGGGTATTTGTTAAAGATCGCTGCTGCTTGGTCGAAATGAACGATATCAAAATAAGGTGGTAACTTGATCCCTAGAGGTTTGGTGAAATAGGCAAAGACCTCAGACAAGATCCGATCTGTCGTATCAAAATCATAGGCAATCTGAGGTTTCCCAGGGACATTGGGACAAGATAGGTTCAACTCTGTCAAGCCTTTAAAATCACTGTCTTGCACCTTTTTCAAGATGGTATGGGTTTCCTCAGGAGACATGCCGACGAGAGATAAGAAGAAGGTCCGATCTGGATCCGTTTCTTGCAACTCCAATAAGTAATTCAAATAATAGTCCAACCCTTGGTTAGGTAGCCCCATCGAATTGATCGAACCAAGCGGCACATCTTGGTAGCGTGGCTCTGGATTACCAGCACGGAATTCTAAGGTCGCTGTCTTGGTCACAAAGGTTCCCGCAGCTGAGTTCTTCACTTCTTCTAATTCCTCAGTGGTCATACAGGCTACACCTGCCGCATTCATCAGGCAGTTGTCAAATTCAAAACCAGCAATTTGCGTTTTTGTCGATACCATCTTGTACTCCTTTTTTGAAACACCACCAACAGAATCGTTCGGGATGCTCTCTATTTTCTTCTTTCATTATACCATCACTTGGAAGCTTCCGGACAATCAAAGCTAAAAATTCTTCCAAACATTCGGACTTTCCTAGTCGCGATAAAATTTTCAGAAAATTCAACTTTTTTCTTTACAAGCCAAAAAAAGTCTGCTATAATGATCCATGTAATAAAACATGACATTGTTTGTCAACTGTCTCAAAGCCACTCCCCTAGCGGGTTTGCTGGTTTTCGTTTCATTCACAAAGGAGAATTAACATGACAACTGCTAAAGAATATATCCAAAGCACTTTCGAAACTGTAAAAGCTCGTAACGGCCACGAAGCTGAATTCCTTCAAGCTGTTGAAGAGTTCCTCAGCACTTTGGAACCTGTTTTTGAAAAACATCCTGAATACATCGAAGAAAACATTTTGGCTCGTATTACAGAACCTGAACGCGTGATTTCTTTCCGTGTTCCTTGGGTTGACCGTGAAGGAAACATCCAAGTAAACCGTGGTTACCGTGTTCAATTCAACTCTGCTGTAGGTCCTTACAAAGGTGGTCTTCGTTTCCACCCAACTGTTAACCAAGGGATCTTGAAATTCCTCGGATTTGAACAAATCTTCAAAAACGTCTTGACTGGTCTTCCTATCGGTGGTGGTAAAGGTGGATCTGACTTCGATCCTAAAGGAAAAACAGACGCTGAAGTGATGCGTTTCTGCCAAAGCTTCATGACTGAATTGCAAAAACACATCGGTCCTTCTCTTGACGTCCCAGCTGGTGATATCGGGGTCGGTGGACGTGAAATCGGATACCTTTACGGTCAATACAAACGCCTTCGCCAATTTGATGCTGGTGTCTTGACTGGTAAACCTCTTGGTTTCGGTGGTAGCTTGATCCGTCCAGAAGCTACTGGTTATGGTTTGGTTTACTACACTGAAGAAATGCTCAAAGCCAACGGCGACAGCTTTGCTGGTAAGAAAGTCGTGATCTCAGGTTCTGGTAACGTTGCCCAATACGCTCTTCAAAAAGCAACTGAACTTGGTGCAACTGTTATCTCTGTATCTGACTCAAACGGTTACGTGATCGACGAGAACGGTATTGACTTCGACCTTCTTACAGACGTGAAAGAAAAACGTCGTGCACGTTTGACTGAATACGCTGCTGAAAAACCAACTGCTACATACTACGAAGGTTCTGTATGGACTTACGCTGGTAACTATGACATCGCTCTTCCATGTGCAACTCAAAATGAAATCGATGGCGATGCTGCTAAACGTTTGGTCGCTCAAGGTGTGAAAGTTGTCTCTGAAGGAGCAAACATGCCAAGTAACATTGATGCCATCAACGTATACAAAGAAAATGGTATCCTTTACGGACCTGCTAAAGCAGCCAATGCTGGTGGAGTTGCTGTATCTGCTCTTGAAATGAGCCAAAACAGCCAACGCCTTTCATGGACACGTGAAGAAGTGGACGGACGTTTGAAAGACATCATGACCAACATCTTCAACACTGCTAAAACAACTGCAGAAACTTACGGACTTGGTAAAGATTACCTTGCAGGTGCCAACATCGCTGCCTTTGAAAATGTCGCAAACGCGATGATTGCACAAGGTATTGTATAATCAATCGATATTTTTCTTTGAGACCTTCGGGTCAAAGCCTCTCAACTCCTGAAACTAGTGTGTTTCAGGAGTTTTTTGTAGCTACTGATCTCTTTAAGGACAATTGGTCTCAAGGGAAGAAAGACATTTTTAAAGAAAGGAATCTTAACCATCATTAGTGATGAGAGATTTGAGCCATCTCTTTTTCTGTATCTTTTTCTAAAAAAATTTTATTTTTTTTACTTTACCCCCTTGCATTTTTAATAAATTAGTATTAAACTATAGCAAAAGGAGGTGTGCTTATGTTTCTTTTAGCTCAAGAAAAATCAGATACGATCGAATTCCTTAAGTCTGAATTGGTCCAATTACTCTCCAATATGCGACAAGAAATCGCAGCTAGCCGTCAATCACAGACCGGCGCAGCTTGCCATCATATTGAATATTGCATGGACAAGATCCAAAGGGCAAAAAGTTCCGTAGCCATTGCCCTCCCGATCGAATCCTTAAATCTTGAAATCACGACTATGTTGCGCCAGCAACTCATCGTCTTGCCACCAGAGGCTCGAAAAAATTGGGACCAGATTAAAAAGCTGGATTTCAAATACTGCCACTTAAAATAGACCAAAAAAGAGAGTGGGACAGAAATCGGTAATTCGTTAGAATTCGATTTCGTCGTCCCACCTCTGCACAGTTGAGTAGGGCTGTAAAAGCTGATGAAATCAGCGCAGTAGAGCCCACTCAACCACTGCGTCTTGCTCGACAATCCAAAAATAATTGAGAGGCTAGGATTTTTGCCCCAGCCTCTTTTTTGTATTACATGATCCCGTTCTTTCCTGTCGGTAGGTTAATCCCTGCTTCCATCAAGGCATCATGGTAGAGTTTATAGTAGGTATGATAGACAGTCGTCTGGGTTCCATTTTGCGCAGTCATCGCGATGCGGAAGGAATAACGACCATTTTTTTCGATCTGTGGGCCTAAAATCGTAGGACCTGTCAACACTTCTGGGTGTTTGTTTTGTTCAGACTGATTGACCTGAGCAATGATCTGATAGATCTTATCGAGATCGGTATTCGCATCTAGCGGAATATCCACCAGCACGCGCATATCTCCACGCGAGAGGTTGCTGACGACAGTGATATTGCGGTTTGGGACAAAGTGGAGAGTCCCGTCAAAATCACGTACTTGAGTTGTCCGAATTCCCACACTGCTAACGATGCCGGCAATATTAATAGAACCATTGGTAAGTCGGACATTGTCCCCCACATCCAGCTGGCGTTCTAAAAGGATAAAGAAACCATTGACCAAATCGGAAAGGAAGCCCTGGGCTCCCATCCCGATCGCCACCCCAGCAATCCCAGCACCAGCCAATAGACTAGAGACTGGAAGACCGAGGATCGACAAGATCCAGTAGATCAAGATAAAATACAAGCAGTAGTTCAAGAGACTCTCTACTAAACGGAGAATGGTTTTTTTACGGGCTTCATCCTGCACCGTATACTTAAAAGAAGGGGTTAATATCCGCTTGACCAGGCTATGGATGACCTTTTTAGCGATAAAAAATAAGAGAAAGACAAAAATCAGAGAGATGCATTTTGAAATTAGGTCATCAAAAATCTTTGTCCAGTCTATTTTACTGAAATAACGTTGGAAAGCTTGACTCATTTATTCGGGCCTTTCTAACAAAGAATAGTATGATTATATCAAATATTCGGAAATAAGGCTATTTTTTAAAAATTTCATTGCTATTACCCCCTAACTATCGTATAATATTCCTTAATTATTTTTTAAGGAGGCCTTACATGATTCATCGACTGATTACCACTTGGAATAAAACCAACCTTATGAAAAGAATCGCAATCGGAATTGTACTTGGTGTCGTTCTAGCACTTGTATTTCCGAAAGCAACTGGGATTGGACTCCTAGGAGAGTTCTTCGTTGGAGGGCTCCGTGCCATCGCACCCCTTCTAGTCTTTGCACTCGTCGCAAATGCTCTCTCCCAACACCAAAAAGGAACAGAGACCAATATGAAAAAGGTCATCGTCCTCTATCTCCTAGGAACCTTTGCAGCTGCCTTCGTCGCTGTTTTGATCAATTACATCTTCCCCATCACCATTACCCTGACTGGAAAGGCCGCTGAAGGATCCTCTCCAAACGGGATTGGCGAAGTGATTAGTAACCTCTTACTCAAGATCGTCGACAACCCGGTCAACGCCTTGCAGCAAGCCAACTACATTGGGATCCTTTCTTGGGCCACTGTCTTTGGGATCGCCATGAGAGAGGCCAGTGAACATAGTAAAGACCTCCTGCAAACCCTAGCAGATATCACTTCAAAAATTGTCGAGTGGATTATCAACCTAGCTCCATTTGGGATCTTGGGCTTAGTCTTCACGACCATCGCTGGCCAAGGACTCAGTGCCCTTAGTAACTACGGGATTCTCTTGGTAGTATTGGTGGGAACGATGGCTTTTGTCGCTCTGGTCATCAATCCATTGATCGTCTTTTTCATGATCCGCAAGAATCCCTATCCCCTTGTTTTTAAATGCCTTCGTGTCAGTGGGGTAACAGCCTTCTTCACCAGAAGTTCTGCAGCCAACATCCCTGTCAACATGCGTCTCTGTGAAGAATTGGGGCTGAATCCAGATACCTATTCTGTCTCCATTCCGCTTGGTTCAACCATTAACATGGCAGGCGCAGCCGTGACGATCAATATTTTGACGCTAGCTGCTGCCAATACCTTACACATTCAGGTTGACTTTGGAACGGCGCTCATTCTGAGTGTCGTAGCGGCTATCTCTGCTTGTGGAGCATCTGGAGTTGCGGGAGGATCTCTCCTTCTCATCCCTGTTGCTTGTAGCCTCTTTGGCATCACCAATGATTTGGCCATGCAAGTCGTCAGCGTCGGCTTTATCATCGGGGTCATCCAAGACTCTTGCGAAACAGCCCTCAACTCTTCGACAGATGTGCTCTTCACCGCCATCGCCGAAATGAGCAGCTGGCCAAAAGAAAAACGCTATTAAATGATTCTATCTCAAATAGACAAGAAAACCCAGACCTCGCGATCTGGGTTTTCTTATTTCTTAAAGTAGCGCTTGCTTTCTTTGATGATGACAGGTGAGAGAGCTAAAAGGGCAATTAGGTTAGGCAAAGCCATCAGCCCATTAACGATATCCGCAATGACCCAGACCAGATCTAATTTTAGGAAACCACCTAGTCCAACCATTAAGACAAAGAAAGTCCGGTAGAGGTTGATATGTTTGACACCAAATAGGAATTCGAAACACCGTTCTCCATAGTAAGACCATCCAAGAATGGTCGTTGTCGCAAACAGCACCAAGCACAGCGTTAAGATAATGCCTCCAACTGGGCCAAAGACACCTGTAAACGTATCCTGGGTCAAGGTGCTCGTGCTGCCCTTGGCCATCCACTCATCTGAAACCAAGAGCGAAAGTCCTGTCAAACTACAGATGATAATGGTATCAATAAAGGTTCCTGTCATCGAGATCAAGCCCTGCTCGACAGGTTCATTGGTCTTTGCAGCAGCTGCTGCAATGGGGGCCGATCCGAGACCCGATTCATTGGAGAAAACCCCACGCGCCACCCCTTTTTGGATGGCCATTTTGACCGTTGCTCCTGCAAAACCTCCCATGGCTGCAGTCCCTGTGAAGGCACCTGAAAAGACCGATTTTAAGGCTGGAAGCAATTGATCAAGATGCAAAACAATAATTGCAACCGTCGCAAAGATATAGGCAGCAGCCATAAAAGGAACCACTTTTTCAGAAACTTTTGAAATCCAGTGAATCCCACCAAAGATGATGGTCGAAACCACCAGAGCAATCACTACACTGGCCACTTCTGGAGCCGTACCAAAACTCGCTTGGAGAGATCCCGTAATGGAATTGACCTGGGTCATGGTTCCGATCCCAAAGAGAGCCACCAGAACACCTGCAACCGCAAAGAAAATAGCTAGGGGTCGCCACTTCTCCCCCATCCCGTGAAGAATGTAGTACATCGGACCACCTGAGATGTGGCCATTGTCATCCTTGGTCCGATAACGAATGGCTAAGAGCCCTTCTGCATACTTGGTCGCCATTCCAAAGAAGGCCGCCATCCACATCCAAAAGAGGGCCCCTGGACCACCTGTCTGAATCGCTGTCGCTACCCCTACGATATTGCCTGTTCCCACTGTGGCAGCTAGGGCCGTCGCAAGGGCTCCAAAGCTCGAGATATCCCCATGCCCCTCATCTTCTGTAAAGATCAAGCGAAAGGCTTTTGGAAGATAGCGTATCTGAAGCAAGCCCAAACGAAGGGTCAGGTAGATCCCTGTCCCTACCAAGAGCACCAAAAGTGGGGCGCCCCATACTAAATTATCGAGCTGCTGAAAAAACTGCAATACATGATCCATTTTCTGTCTCCTTTTTCATCGACCGCTCGACAGAAAAGAGAAAAAGAAAGAGCACATGTCAAACATGTACTCTGGTCCTGCTTAAAATAGGGGGCTTTCCCTATCTTTCGCTCTGTCCTTTTACCTGAGAGTTTGAGTAGATGCATCCTCTACCTTGCCCCTTCGGTGCCATTTCTGGTCTCTCCAGAGTTCCGTCCATTCACAGTCACTCACGCTCCTGCAAACTTCATTCGGTCGTATGTAATTTTCTCTATTTTAATCGATTTTCAAAAGTTTGTCAATCATTTCTGAAAATATCTTGTAAACTACCTGAAAATATGCGGTTTTTAATCACTCAAGGAGAAGTGATTGGTCATGAGGTTGCTAGCATCGAGCAAAATCTTGTCCAAGAGTTGATCTGTCGCTTCCTGGATTTGATCACTCATAGCTTGGTTTTCCGCCTCAAAATCAACGGTTTCACCTGCTGCAAGTGCACGATCGACTTTATTGATGCGCGCATGTCCCCAGGACATTGTCGTTTCTTGGTAATCGTCCAAATCACCAACATGGTGAGCATAGTGAGGATCTGCTAGTCCTGCAATAATCCGGTTGGCCCAGTAGAAGGAATCCGTAGTTACCTTAGCCGTCGTATTGGCAAAGTAATCAGGTGTCGTATCCACTTGGGTAAAGAAAGGAACAGCTGTATTGTATGGCATGGAGCCATAAGAAATCCATTGGATACCTGTCGTTTCTTGTGGTTTATTGGGACGCAATTGCAGAATCGCTGTCTGGCTGGTCCGGTTGATCCCGATCGTCCGGAAGGTCCGTTGACTCACGTGATCTCCTTCAGGACCATAAGGATCGTAGATAGTGTCTTGGTAGTGGTTGCTCAAGACATATTTGACATCTTCAATCGTCACCTTGCGATAAGGTTTTTGACACCAAGGGATCTCGAAGCTCCGTGGATCCTGTTCGATTTCAGGATTGAGGAAACGCTGGATGGCCCAAGCCCGCGGTGTATTGTAGTGACGGTCCTTGTCTTTTTGGCTACCAAAGGCATAGCGTGGATTAAAACCTTTCCCTTCTTGATCCAGAATCAAATGGTGCTCTGTGACAAAACGTTCAAGATCCGGGTCACAAAGAAACTCATCTGGATTGCCAAATTCAAAATAATCACTTCCCAGTTGGTTTGGGTTGGTCACATAGGCATCATCTGGAACACGGCGCGCCATCCAGTGGTGACCTCCGATTGTTTCCAACCACCAGATTTCATTCACATCTGAAATCGCAATCCCGTTAGACTCATAAGTTCCATACTCTTCCAAAATCTTTCCGAGACGCAAGACCCCTTCGCGGGCGGTCTTAACATAAGGCAAGACCAAGGTCAGCATGTCTTCCTCACCGATGCCACTCTCTACAAGAGGATCTGCCCCTAGCACACGGCTATTGGTCGTAATGGTCTCTGTCTCACTCATGGCTACATTATAAACATTGATCCCAGCTTCTCCCCAGATCCCGTCTTTAGGAATCGCATCTGGGACCGCTGTATAGCGAACTGGATTATCTGGCAAGTCGATTTCAAAAGTTGATAAAACAGACTTGTAATGACGCGGTTGATCTTCTGGTTTGACCACGATCAATTTCTTGGGCGTAAAAACGCCATTTTGAGAATCCTCTGTTCGTGCTACAATGGCCGAACCATCATAGCTAGCATTTTTTCCGACTAGAATCGTTGTACACGAATCTGCACTTTCACGTTTACGCATGCGTATCCTCCCAAATCATTCATTGCCTCTATTATAGCACTTTTAAAAGGGAGGACCTACTGAAAATCAGATTTAAAAGCGAATCCTTTTCAACAACTTTCAATCATTTTCATTTTATATAATTTTAAAAACCCTAGCTGTTTATCAGCTAGGATTCAGATTGAAGAAAAAGTTTCTGTATTTTCTTAATTCATTCTAAGAATTGGAACATATTTATATTTCTATGCAGAATTACTTAACTTATTTTTCTTTAAAAAAATTTAGTCTACATTCTAAACCCTAGCTAATGAAAAGCTAGGGCTTGACTTATCCTTTAAACGTAACAATGGTTGCGCCACTTCCACCCGCATTTTGGGGGGCATATTCAAAACTTTTGACGTGTTTGTTGCGACGGAGGTATTTGGTCACCCCTTCACGGATAACTCCCGTCCCAATCCCGTGGATGATATCGACTTGGGCCATGTTGTTGAGTAGGGCCTGATCGATAAAGCCATCTAGCTCTTGCATAGCCTCTTCATAGCGTTTTCCACGGAGATCCAGACGCGCTCTTGGCCCACTCGTATTCGATCGTTTGACGACATTCACCTGGCGTTTCTTAGGTTGAGCCGCTTCTTTTTCAGCCTTGATGAGGTTGAATTCTTTTTCTTCCAAGGTCATCTTGATCAAGCCGACTTGCGCCTCCCAGCGACCATCTTTGAGTTGCTTGACCAGGGTTCCGCGTTGGCCATAGCTGATAACCAAGATTTCATCACCTACCTTAGGAGCACGCGCCTTTTTGGCTTTTTTCAAGACCTTGTTTTTAGAAAGGTCGACGGTCTCAGGCGCTAGTTTTTTCAACTGAGCCTTGGCCTCAATGATCTCATGGGGTTTCAACTGGGATTTGGCGTGAAGGCCCTGAAGGATACGGTCACTCTCTGAGAGGGCCATGTCCACAATTTCCTTGGCCTCTTCTCTCGCCTTATTGAGCTCTGTTTCTCTCTCTCGGGTCAATTCGTTATAGAGTTTTCGAAGAGCACGGTTGAATTTGAGATTTTCTTGTTCGACCTCTTGAATGGTATCCAAGCGCTTGCGACTTTCTAAGGTCTGCGCCTCCAATTTTTCAATAATTTGATTAACATCATTATCCGTATTGGTCATCTTCATGGCATCCTGGATAATGGTCTCAGACAAGCCCAAACGGCGGGCAATTTCAAATGCATTGGAGCGGCCAGGAACTCCTTGCATGAAGCAATAGGTCGGACTCAGACTCGCTGTGTCGAACTCCATGCTGGCATTTTGCACCCCTGCAGTCTCAATCCCGTAAGCCTTGAGCTCTGGATAGTGGGTCGTCGCCATGGTCTTAATCCCGCGTAAGCGCAGGTCTTCTAGGATGGCAATAGCAAGGCCAGCCCCCTCTTGAGGATCGGTTCCAGCCCCCAACTCATCCAGAAGGATCAAGGAGGCGGTATCTACTTGATTCAAGATAGATACGATATTGGTCATATGACTGGAGAAGGTCGACAAGCTCTGCTCGATCGATTGTTCATCTCCAATATCTGCAAAGACCTGTGAGAAGATGCCCACACGACTACCTGGATCCGCTAGGATGGGAAGACCAGACTGGGCCATAATTTGCGCTAGTCCCAGCGTTTTTAGCATGATGGTTTTCCCCCCTGTATTGGGACCGGTAATCACGATTTCTGTCAAGTCCTCGGTAAAATGCAGGTCATTCGCGACGGCATTTTCAATCAAGGGATGACGTAGTTGCAAGAGCTGAATGGAACGATTGCTACTTACCTCTGGTACCACTGCCTTACAATCGCGCATAAACCGATACTTGGCCTTGATCAAGTCTAAGTGACCAATAATCCAAGCGTTATTTGCAATCTCTGCTGCATGAGGGCGCAGGGTGTCAGATAATTCCTCCAGAATCTGAATGATTTCATACCGTTCATCTGCCCGGTGGTTGGCAATTTCTTCATTGAGATTGACGACTGCCCGAGGCTCTATATAAACGGTATTCCCGCTGGCTGAGATATCGTGGACCACCCCTGCAATCCGGTTGCGATAGGTGTTTTTTACGGGTAGAACATTGCGGCCATTCCGACTAGCAATCACAGCATCCGCCAACATATCGGCCTTGCTTTTCAGCAGATCTTGTAGAATCTCTCTGACCTGGTGTTCATTTTCTTGGATGCGACGACGGATTTTGGCCAATTTTTCACTGGCAAAAGACTCGACAAAGCCACCTTCGTTGATAGCTTGAAGCCCACCTTGTAGGCGAGGAAGATCCACCAAGTTGTCAAAGAGGCGATGGAGCCTTTCCAGACGGACATTTTCCAAGTTGTCGTAGAAATCCTTGAGCTCATGTGTCACCCGAAGAACAGCTTTTAGCGCTAGTAATTCATCGATATTGAGGGCCGCCTCCATCTCCAAACGCTTGGCCACTGGACGGACATCTTGAATGGTCGACACGGCAAAGCGAGGCTCTTCCAAGAGAATCTGCTCCATATCTTCTAGCTCCATAAAGGCCGTTTCGATACTTTCTTTTTTATCAGTTGGAGTAAGGGCTGCTAGCTCCATCTCCCCTTGTTCTGTCTGTAGATAGGGTTCAAAGAGTTGCTTGACCTTGTCAAACTCCAGAATATCTAAGATTTTTTTATTCATGTTTCTCCTACAAAAAAAGTGAGCGTCCTTCCTTGAATCGGACTTGTCTCACTCCTTTCTTCATTTTTGCTCCTTAAGCTCCGATAATCGCAGTCACCCACAAGTTGTGGAACAGACTGGAACTGATCGGGGTATGAAGGATAATAAAGCGGATCAATCCACTTGCATTGAGTCTATTTTGGATGGAAGCCATGGGAACCGTTGAGAGGACAGTCAAGCCCATCTGGATGACCAAGAGAGTTATCACGACGGCGATCACACCCGCTCCAATTTGATACTTGCGATCCTCCAGTTTTTCTGGCTGAGGTACCAAGTGCATAAAGATCCCAATCACACGACCAATCAGGTAGATCATCGCAAAAATCAATACATATGCCAAACCTGCATAAAAGATGTCATCTAATTGAAATAGGTAGCGGTTGGCATAAAAATAATTCACCGATTGCTGGGTGGGACTCGAAAAAGGAACCCATAGAGACAACACCTTGGCCAGTCCCTTGTAGCTGCCACCTGCAATCAAGAGGGCCACTAAGGTCACTAGAAAGTAATAGGACTGGAGGATAATCCCTCTTGCATAGCCAATATAAAAGCTCCATGCCAAAATCAATAAGATTAAGAAAGTTAACATGTATCTCCTCTTATTTGGATGATTTATCCTTTAAGTCGTCTAAAGCCTTGCGACGAAAATCATCTAATTCTTTTTCTTTGTCGTCAAACTCAATCTCGCGATTCAGTTGCATGGACAAACTGTTTACTGCCAATAAGATCGCGATGGTTTCATCATCTGCCTCTGGCATTTGTTCCTTAATTGCTTGGTATTTTTCTTTCGCAACACGTTCGACTTCTTCCATAAACAAATTATCATGGTTGGTTGTTAAAGTGAGCGCTTTGTTTCCAAATGTAAATTTATATCTATTTAAGCTCGCCATAAAAATCACCTCACGGTATTATACCAAAAAAGGCTAGCTTTGTCAGTAGCAAAGCCCCTCTTCACAGGGATTTTCCAGTGGATTCTTTCTTTCTTTTTGCTCCCTCTCTCCCTGAATTTGTGGTACAATAGTGGTTATGGAAAGTATGACACTCACTCCAACACAGGAGCAAATCCTTGATTTTGTCCATACCTATCGCAGTTCTCTCTCTCAAAGCAAGAATCCTCATATGGATTATTTCTTTCGACTAGAGGGAGCGACCGTTTCGATCTACAAGTCTGGAAAAGTCTTGCTTCAGGGCAATGACCTTACTCCTTACCTGGCCTTTTTCGGGCAAGATGCTGGGAACCCTAAAGGTTCTACCACTTCATCTGCAGGACAAGATCTAGCCATGATCGGAACCGACGAGGTTGGAAACGGCTCTTATTTTGGTGGACTCACCGTCGTCGCATCCTTTGTCACACCTGACCAGCACGACTGGCTCAAAAAGCTCGGTGTTGGGGATTCAAAGACCTTGGATGATCGAAAAATTCAGCAATTGGCTCCTCTCCTTGAGGAAAACATCCAGCACCAAGCACTCTTATTGTCTCCAAAGAAGTACAATGAAGTCATTGCTTCTGGCTACAATGCTGTTTCGGTCAAAGTGGCTCTGCACAATCAGGCCATCTATCTTCTATTAAATAAGGGAGTCCAAGCAGAGCGAATTGTGATCGATGCCTTTACGACGGCTAAAAACTACCAAAAATACGTGAAAGCTGAAAAAAATCAGGTCACCCAAGCCATTGATTTGGAAGAAAAAGCAGAAAGCAAGTATTTAGCTGTTGCGGTTAGTTCCATCATCGCCCGCAATCTCTTCCTTCAAAATCTGGAAGATCTGGGCAAGGAACTGGGCTTTAATCTCCCTAGTGGAGCAGGGGCGAAGTCAGACCAAGTCGCTGCTAAACTGCTTCAGACCTACGGGATGAAAGCTCTGGATTATTGTGCCAAACTCCATTTTAAAAACACAGAAAAAGCAAAGAAATTACTAGAAAGATAAGTTATGTCAAAAAGAAGTTCAAAACAGTCATCTAGCTCACCAGTGGTGAGATTCCTTAAAGAATGGGGCCTCTTCAGTATTATTGTTGGTCTCATTATCGCCTCTCGCATCTACCTCTGGGCTCCGGTCAAGGTGGACGGCCATTCGATGGATCCAACCCTAGCTGATAGCGAGTACCTCCTTGTGGTCAACCACCTCTCGATTGATCGTTTCGACATTGTCGTTGCCAGTGAAAAAGACGACGACGGTAAAACCAAGGACATCGTCAAACGGGTCATCGGTCTTCCTGGAGATACCATCCAATACGATAACGATACCCTCTACATCAATGGGAAAAAGACCAATGAGCCCTATTTGAAAGACTACATCGCTCGTTTCAAAAAAGATAAATTGCAATCGACCTACACTGGAAAAGGGTTCGAAGAAAACGGAGAACTCTTCCGCCAATT
The DNA here is from genome assembly GCF_047465465.1 of Streptococcus parasanguinis. Taxonomy (GTDB): domain Bacteria; phylum Bacillota; class Bacilli; order Lactobacillales; family Streptococcaceae; genus Streptococcus; species Streptococcus parasanguinis_AI. The sequence continues at coordinate 335,621 of NZ_JASGZU010000002.1, forward strand.
GGCCAATACAGCCCAAGCTTTTACAGTAGACAAGGATGGCAATCCTAAATTTACCTTGAAGTTGCTCGACGATGAATACCTCCTACTTGGAGATGACCGGATCGTTTCAAAAGATAGCCGTCAGGTCGGAGCTTTCAAGAAAGAACAAATCAAAGGGCAAGCCGTCTTTAGACTATGGCCGATCTACCCTTTCAAAACTTATTAGTATAGATTAACAGACTGAGGCTGAGACAAGTATGTCCCAGCCTTGCTTTATAAAAAGGAAAGAAATGATGGAATATTATTTTTCTGGTACTATTGAGCGCATTATTTTTGAAAATCCTAGCAGTTTTTTTCGAATCCTCTTGCTCGATATCAGCGATACCGATGCCGAAAACTTTAATGATTTTGAGATTATTGTGACGGGCACCATGGCAGATATCATGGAAGGCGAAGACTACACCTTCTGGGGGGAGCTGGTCCATCATCCTAAATACGGAGAACAGCTCAAAATCAGTCGCTATGAACGTGCCAAACCCTCTAGCAAGGGCTTGGTGAAATATTTTTCCAGCGATCACTTTAAAGGAATTGGTCTCAAAACAGCCCAAAAAATCGTGGACCTCTATGGGGACGATACCATTGACAAAATTTTGGAGGCCCCTGAAAAATTAGAAGAAATCACAGGTCTCTCCAAGAAAAATCGCCTGGCTTTTGTAGAAAAACTCCGTCAGAATTACGGAACGGAGCGCATTCTCGCCCAACTAGCCAACTATGGCATTCCCAATAAATTGGCCTTTCAGATCCAAGATTTTTATAAAGAAGAAACCCTCCAGATCGTGGAGCAACAGCCCTACCGATTGGTGGAAGATATCCAAGGCATGGGCTTTAAAATCGCGGACCAACTAGCCGAAGAATTGGGGATTGCAAGTGACGCCCCTGAGCGTTTCCGCGCGAGCCTGATCCACAGCCTTTTTAGCTACTCTATCGAGACTGGAAATACCTTTATCGAAGCCAAGGACCTCCTGCGCTATACCATTGACCTTCTAGAATCCGCTCGTCCAGTAGAATTGGATCCTTCCACTGTCGCCCAAGAATTAGGACGCCTCATCGAGGAAGACAAGGTCCAAAACGTGGACACCAAGATCTTTGACAACAGCCTCTTCTTTGCGGAGGAAGGGATTCGCAGTCATATCGGTCGATTGTTGGAAAAAGGAAAGCAAGCTTCATTTGATCCTGAGAAAATCAACCAGGCGATTGAGGCGGTTGAAAAAGATCTGGGAATTCGCTACGATGCGATTCAAAAAGAAGCGATTCACCAAGCGATCCAAAACAAGGTCTTTATCCTCACAGGGGGTCCGGGGACAGGAAAGACTACCGTTATCAATGGGATGATCAGCGTCTATGCCCAACTCCACCAACTGGATCTTTGGAAGAAACAAGACCTGCCGATCCTCTTGGCTGCCCCAACAGGACGGGCAGCTAGGCGCATGAATGAGCTGACCGGACTTCCGAGCGCCACCATCCACCGCCATTTGGGGATGACAGGGGATGATGACACCAGCCACTTAGAGGACTACCTAGATGCAGACTTTATCATTGTGGACGAATTTTCCATGGTTGATACCTGGCTGGCTAATCAATTACTTAGCAACATCGCAACAGATACAAAACTCTTGATTGTGGGAGATGCCGACCAATTACCATCTGTCAGTCCTGGTCAGGTCTTGGCTGATCTCTTGCAGATCCCAAGCATCCCTCAGACCAAACTGGAGCATATTTTCCGTCAGAGTGAGGACTCGACCATTGTCTCACTAGCAGGAGACATTCGCCAAGGCAAGCTCCCTCAAGATTTCACAGAACGAAAAGCTGACCGCTCTTATTTTGAAGCCGGAAGCGAACACATCCCTAAGATGATCGAACAAATCACTTCTGCTGCCCTTCGCAGTCAGATTCCTGCTCGAGATATCCAAGTCTTGGCACCTATGTACAAGGGCCAGGCCGGCATCGACAATATCAATACTCTCATGCAAGACCTTCTCAATCCAGCTGTCAAAGATCAGGTGGTTTTTGACACGCCAGACTGCCAATACCGCGATGGAGACAAGGTCATCCATCTGGTCAATGATGCAGAAAGCAATGTCTTTAACGGAGATATCGGCTACATCACCGATCTTCTCCCAGGAAAATATACAGAATCCAAGCAAGATGAATTGACCATCCAATTTGATGGCAATGAAATCGTCTATCCGCGCAATGAATGGTACAAGATTCGCTTAGCCTATGCGATGAGTATTCACAAATCGCAAGGAAGCGAATTTCCGGTGGTGATTTTACCCATTACCAATCAAAGTCACCGGATGTTGCAGCGCAATTTGATCTATACCGCCATCACGCGCTCTAAAAGCAAACTCATCCTCTTAGGGGAATACAGCGCCTTTGATTACGCCACTAAAAATACCGGTACTGCCCGCAAGACCTACTTGGTGGAACGCTTCAAGGACCTGGACGGAGGCGAGACAACCAAAGACTCTTCTTCATCCGTTGCCACGGATTCCCCTACAGTCGAATCTGCGCGAAGCAAGGAAGAAACTGTTGAAAGGAAGACTGAGCCTGATGAACCGACTGTCTATTGGCTGACAGAAGACAATCTCCACACCATCTCTCCTATGATCGGACTGACTGAAGAAGAGATTGCAGCCTTTTTTGACATCAAAAAATACGACTAGTGAACAGACTAGTCGTTTTCTTTTTCTTCCACCAAAGGCAACTCGGTATGATCGACGAAATTGGTCATGATGACACCCAAGAGGCGGATTCCAGTATTTGTCGAATCGATTTCTTGAAAAATATGGCGAGCGGAACGATTGATCCGCTCAGCCTCTCGTGTTGGCTCCGTCAGTGTCATTCGCTTGGTCAGGGTGGTGAAGTCTCCATAGCGCACTTTTAAGACCAAGGTCTTGCCTTGCTTGCCGTGTTTTTCCAGCGATTGGGCCACCTTACTGGACAGATTGGCAATTTCTTCTAAAATATCATCCTCAGCATAAAGGAGCTTGCGGTAGGTCCGCTCTTTTCCGATCGACTTGCGGATCCGATGGCTCTTGACAGGGCTATTGTGAATCCCTCGCGCCTTACGAAAGAGATCATAGCCAAAGCGCCCAAATCGATCGATCAAGGTCATCTCCGGGATAGCTAAAAGATCCGCGCCAGTATAGACCCCCATCTCATGCAGGCGCTCCACTGTCTTCTTTCCTACCCCGTGAAATTTGGCAATGTCCATCTGGCTCAGGAAATCCTCGGCATCCTCCGGCAAGACCACCGTTAGGCCACGGGGTTTCTGGTAGTCACTCGCCATCTTGGCCAAAAACTTATTATAAGAGACACCAGCTGAAGCTGTGAGATGTAGCTCTTCCCAGATCGCATGCTGAATCAAGCGGGCAATCTTGACAGCGGATTTGCTCTGGATTTTATTTTCCGTCACATCTAGATAGGCTTCATCAATACTCATGGGCTCGATGAGATCTGTATAGCGCTTAAAAATCTCACGAACCTGTTCGCCCACTTCTCGGTATTTTTCATAATTTCCAGAGATAAAGATCGCGTGGGGACAAAGGTCTAGCGCTTCTTTGGAACTCATAGCCGAATGAATGCCATATTTCCGTGCTTCATAGTTACAGGTCGAGACCACACCTCTCCCTCCCGATTGACGAGGGTCCTGGCCAATTACGACAGGCTTCCCCTTTAAACTAGGGTTGTCTCTTTCTTCGACGGCAGCAAAAAATGCATCCATATCAATATGAATAATCTTGCGACTCGTATCATTCACCAATGGAAATATCAGCATTTTTCACCCTCCTTTTTTCTATTATAAGAAGAAAATTTTAGAATTGCAAAAATCGGCCCTTCCTAAAAACATGAAAATTGATGGAAAACCGTATTTGTTTTCAAAAATGTAGTACAGTATCACAGAAGAGTTGAAACTGTATTATAAAAGAATCTGTTGTTTTTCGCAATTTGCCTTTGTGTAACCGGTTTCTGTGTGGTATACTACTATTGTAAGTGCAACAGATATAGTTGCTAGAAAGACAATAGAGGAAAATAAAAATGGTTGTTAAAACAGTCGTTGAAGCACAAGATATTTTTGACAAAGCCTGGGAAGGCTTCAAAGGTGAAGATTGGAAAGAAAAAGCAAGCGTTTCTCGCTTCGTTCAAGCTAACTATACACCTTATGATGGAGATGAAAGCTTCCTAGCTGGTCCAACTGAACGTTCTCTTCACATCAAGAAGATTGTTGAAGAAACAAAAGCTCATTATGAAGAAACTCGTTTCCCATACGATAACCGTCCAACATCTATCGCTGATATCGCAGCTGGATATATCGACAAAGAAAACGAAGTCATCTTCGGTATCCAAAATGATGAATTGTTCAAATTGAACTTCATGCCTCGTGGTGGTATCCGTATGGCGGAAACTACTTTGAAAGAAAATGGATACGAACCAGATCCAGCAGTTCATGAAATCTTCACAAAATACGTTACAACTGTAAACGATGGTATCTTCCGCGCTTACACTTCTAACATCCGTCGTGCTCGTCACGCTCACACTGTAACTGGTCTTCCAGATGCATACTCTCGTGGACGTATCATCGGGGTTTATGCACGTTTGGCTCTTTACGGTGCTGACTACTTGATGGCTGAAAAAGCAAACGACTGGAACTCTATTACTGAAATCGATGAAGAATCAATCCGTCTTCGTGAAGAAGTAAACCTTCAATACCAAGCACTTCAAGAAGTTGTTAAATTGGGTGACCTTTATGGTGTAGACGTGCGTCGTCCTGCCTTCAATACAAAAGAAGCAATCCAATGGACAAACATCGCCTTCATGGCTGTCTGCCGTGTGATCAACGGTGCTGCTACTTCTCTTGGACGTGTGCCAATCGTTTTGGATATCTACGCTGAACGTGACTTAGCTCGTGGTACATTTACTGAATCAGAAATCCAAGAATTCGTTGACGATTTCGTTATGAAATTGCGTACTGTTAAATTTGCTCGTACAAAAGCTTACGACCAATTGTACTCAGGTGACCCAACCTTCATCACAACTTCTATGGCTGGTATGGGTAACGACGGACGTCACCGTGTTACGAAGATGGACTACCGTTTCTTGAACACTTTGGACAACATCGGTAACTCTCCAGAACCAAACTTGACAGTTCTTTGGACTGACAAATTGCCATATAGCTTCCGTCGCTACTGTATGCACATGAGCCACAAACACTCTTCTATCCAATACGAAGGTGTAACAACAATGGCCAAAGACGGATACGGTGAAATGAGCTGTATCTCATGTTGTGTATCTCCACTTGACCCAGAAAACGAAGAACAACGCCACAACATCCAATACTTCGGTGCTCGTGTTAACGTGCTTAAAGCTCTTCTTACTGGTTTGAACGGTGGTTACGACGATGTTCATAAAGACTACAAAGTATTTGACATTGATCCTATCCGTGACGAAGTTCTTGAATTCGAATCTGTTAAAGCAAACTTCGAAAAATCTCTTGACTGGTTGACAGACACTTACGTAGATGCTTTGAACATCATCCACTACATGACTGATAAGTACAACTACGAAGCTGTTCAAATGGCCTTCTTGCCAACTCACCAACGCGCTAACATGGGATTCGGTATCTGTGGATTTGCCAACACTGTTGATACATTGTCAGCAATCAAATACGCTACTGTTAAACCAATCCGTGACGAAGATGGCTACATCTACGATTACGAAACAATCGGTGAATACCCACGTTGGGGTGAAGATGACCCACGTTCTAACGAATTGGCAGAATGGTTGATCGAAGCTTACACTACTCGTCTTCGCAGCCACAAACTTTACAAGAACGCTGAAGCAACTGTTTCACTTCTTACCATCACTTCTAACGTTGCTTACTCTAAACAAACTGGTAACTCACCAGTCCACAAAGGGGTATACCTCAACGAAGATGGTTCTGTGAACTTGTCTAAATTGGAATTCTTCTCACCAGGTGCTAACCCATCTAACAAAGCTAAAGGTGGATGGTTGCAAAACTTGAACTCACTTGCTAGCCTTGACTTTGGTTATGCAGCTGACGGTATCTCATTGACTACTCAAGTTTCACCACGTGCTCTTGGTAAGACTCGTGACGAACAAGTTGATAACTTGGTAACCATCCTTGATGGATACTTCGAAAACGGTGGACAACACGTTAACTTGAACGTTATGGACTTGAACGATGTTTACGAAAAGATCATGTCAGGTGAAGACGTAATCGTACGTATCTCTGGATACTGTGTAAACACTAAATACCTCACTCCAGAACAAAAAACTGAATTGACACAACGTGTCTTCCACGAAGTTCTTTCAATGGATGATGCCTTGAACTAAGATTCAAATAGATCTTAAAAAACCAGTCGGAAACGGCTGGTTTTTTTCATCCCCATCGCAAGAGTATTCTGAATTTTGAAAGAGTTTAAGAGCTTACTATATAGGGTTTGACAGCGCTTTCTCCAAGTGTTATAGTAGAGCTGTAAATAAGATAGAAGGGGTGATCCTATGTTTTTAACATTTATTTTCGCTATTATTTGGCTCTTTATCCTGATTGCACTGATCTTTTTAGCAACCCTTCTCGTCCAGGATAGCACCGTGCAGCACCACCACCCGAGTTAACGAATGATAAGCCTAAACAATAGCTATTCTAAACGAATTCAGAAAGGATAAGAAACAAACTAGAATTGTCAAATTTTAGTTCTGTCTCTCGTCCTTTTTTGCTATAATAGAAACAGATTATTTAGTAAGAAGGAAATTATGGAAGAGTCAAAACAGATCAACCAAGTGATCGACGTCCTGATGTTAGCTGGAACCCTCCTGATAGAGAGCGGTTCTGAGATTCACCGGGTCGAAGATACCATGATCCGGATCGCCCATTCACAGGGAATCGTCGATTGCAATGTTTTAGCGATGCCAGTCGCTATTTTCTTTTCAATCGAGAATGCCAATGTCACGCGCATGAAACGGATCTTGCGGACCAATTACAATATCGAAAAGGTCTGTGATGTCAATCAGATCTCTCGTCAACTCGTCTCTGGAGAGATCGATCTCGAGCAAGCCTACCAAGCCCTGAGCGAGTTGAAAATGAAGCGAGTTCCTTATACCAATCTCCAGTTGACCATTGCAGCAACTCTCAGTGCGCCTTTCTTCTCCATCATGTTTGGAGGAAATTTCTATGATGCGATTGGAGCGGGTATTGCGACTGTCTTTGCCTTTGCTTTTTCTCTTGTCGTTGAGAAATACGTTCGCATTCCTTTTGCCACTGCCTTTGCGGCCGCCTTTGTCTTTGGTTTTTTGGCCCATATCTGGACGCGCTATAGTGGTTTTCCTTCCAATACCGATCTCATTATCGCAGGCTGTGTCATGCCTTTCGTTCCTGGAATCGCCATGACCAATGCTGTCCGAGATCTGATGAATTACCACCTCAACTCTGGGATGAGCAAACTCTTTGAGACTCTCCTCATTACTCTTGCACTTGGTGCCGGTACAACCGTTGCCCTCGTCCTTATGAAATAAAATCATGAACCTAACTGAATTTTTAATCCAAGCGGTGGCCAGTTTGATTGCCATCATCACCTTTTTAATTGTCCTAAATGTGCAGCGCTCCATGTTGATTCCTGGAGGAATCCTAGGCATGGGCATCTGGCTACTTTACTATATCCTAAAAGGGCCTACCAATGTCATCGTTGCAACCTTTATCGCAGCCATTGTCGGCTCCTGTATCAGTCAGATTTTAAGTATCATTCTCAAGACGCCTGTCGTGGTCTTTATGTTGTCCATTCTCGCACCCTTGGTTCCTGGATATATTTCCTATCGGACCACTTCCTTCTTTGTCAGTGGGCAATATCGCCAAGCAGTAACCAGCGTGACCCTGGTGGTTATTCTTGCCTTGGTGATCTCCATCGGGATGGCTAGTGGATCTGTTGTCTTGAAACTCTACCATTCTTACCAACGCCATCAAAAAAGAAAAATGACCAATGCCAACTAGCATTGGTTATATTAGTGACAAAGTCTTCTCAAAAACTTTCCTTAGGTCCAAAACTCCCGAGTGCTAGAAACAATAGTGTTTCTAGCACTTTTCTCATGGCGGAAAGTTTTTTTATTTTCTTGATTCATTTTAAAAATTGGAACTCATTTTTATTTTTTGAAGAAAACTAAAAGTTTATGTACAATTGACTAAACTAAAGCTAAACCATTGATTCAACTGAATTTGATGCATAAAGTACATTCTTTAAAAAGTGTACTTTATTTTTGTTTTGTAAATTATTCTGAAACTACTTTCACATATTAAAAATTGAATCTAAATTGCTGTAGGCCTATAATAAAGATAGGGATAAAAAGAATTCTTCCTAGAAAGGAGTATACTGTATCATATGTGACAGTATTATTAATGAATCATGAAAAAAATAATTACTATAGTACAGTGTATTTTGTTTCCCGTGTCTCCTTATATAGCTAGAGAACTATGCTTGATGAGTAAAAATCTGGTCGATAATATGTTCCTTACATTCTTTATCATGCTAACAATTTCTTTTTGGCTTGGTATTTGGAAGTTGGGAGATCTTGTGGGAAATCCAAAATAGAAAGTAAAAAGTTGTGCTATAGATGAGATTTCTATTTATTTTAATTATTTATATGCCTTATTTCTTTTATTTAAATTGGAAGGATAAGCCTAAACAAAAAAATAAGTCCTTTTGCTATCTTTATAAGTTTTACATGATTTACTTGTGGTTTATCCTCATAATTTCCATAATGGCTATCGGTATTTTATCCCTTGCAGTACTAGCTATTAGAGACGAAAAACTTACGTTTGGTTTCTTTGTTTTATCTTTTTTAGGTGTAGTTCCATTTAGTTTCTATATTTTTAGTATTCTAAAAGAGATAAAGGAATTAAAGCAAATAAAAGGTAAGTAAATAGATAGACATAATCTAATTTGAATTGTCTTTATCTGGACTATACATCCGTATCTTGAACAGGTTACTAAAAAGGTGCTAAATTATGAAAAAAGTCCCATTGTTAGTCTAAGTTGTTAGTATTTTAAAAAAAGACAAGGTGTTTTATCCTTGTCTTTTCGTTTTAGTATTGCTTTTGTTTCAATGACAATAAGTGTGTTCTTTTAATATTAGGTTTTGAAGAACCTTGATATTATGCGTTTTATTGTGGGGAGATTTACTTTATTTTCTCCTGAAATTGAGTTTTTACCTAGTATCGTTTTACTTCCGATTAGAGATAACAAATTTATCAATGAATAGTAAGTGATATAATGCAAGTACAAATCCCCAGAAACTACCACGAAGAGAGAATTCTTGATGATTAAGAGGAAGCAAATCACGGTTTCCTATATAGATGCATGTCAAAATCACAAATAGAATCCAAAATAAATCAGTCCATTTATATTTTGAAAAATATTTTTTTAGCATAAGAACACCTTCTTCCTTTACTACATTAGTATTATATGATAAAATGTAAGCGAATACAAATAAAAAGGAGGATTGACCTTATGAATGAAAAAAATCGTACATATTTTATTTGTGCAAGTATTATTATTTCATCTATAATTTTAGGACTCTTTATTTATTACGGAATTTATAACGGATTTGACGTTTTGGGTCAATTTGTACACGATGGCCTCAGGATAATTAGTAGTAATCTTAATAATACTAGTAGTATTCAGTAGTTAATAGCAATAGAGTTCAAATGAAAAAACGGTAGTTTAGTGAATGCTGAACGCCGTTTTTCTTCAAAAACAACTTTCCGAAAAATCGTTCTTTTTCCGAAAGATGTTGAATGAACTAAAAAACAGCCTAAACCGTTGGGGCTGTAAGGAATTTTAGCGATAGATTGTCCGCCCTCTAAACTTAAATCAGCTCAGAATGGCTATCTCAGCATGATTTTTTAACATTTTATGCAAAAAAATAACTATTCGGTATCAAAATTTCGAGAATTTTACCGAATAGTTAAAAAAAGAGCAGAATAGAATTTTTTTATCGTATCTAATTTATAGAGTTTGTTGGGATTGTTGCTGAGTTTTTTTGTTTATCATTTGAACTTTATTATTATATCATAAAAATGATTAGAAAAACAGACTTGAATTATTTTGAAATTGGTATATGATGAAGGTATAAAAACTATTAAAATAGCCTGATAGAAAGGGGAATAAAAGAATTAATCAGGCTATATAAAATTGGTGATTGGTATTTAATGTTGTAAAACAAGAAAGGAAAAGGTAAAATATGCAATTACATAAAAAAATTTTTATAGTGGCGTTGGTTTTATCCATTTGTATCTCACTTTATTTTCTTATCAATCCGTCTAATATCTTCACCTTTCCGATCCGTGTGCATTCATTTGATGACACATTTAAATATTACATGTTTGTGAAGATTGGAATTGTATTATTATTTATCAAATTCTTACTGGATATATGCTTAGAGTATATCAAGAATTGGTTTAAAAAGTTTTGATATATCTTCACACAAAAAACTTAGCATGTTTAGGAACTGAACCCCAATAATGGAACAAGAGAAAACCCTCTTATGCGACCAGTTTTCTGTACTCTACAGGAGGCTGGTCATTTATTCTTTATAACATGTTGTATATAAAAAATTGAAACAATAGAAAAGATTAAGAGGATTAACAAGATAAAAATAATTATTTTTTTTCATTGTAGTTCTCCTTTATTTTTTGTATGATTATATCAGAATGTTTTTAAAAAATGAAAGGGTTTTCTATGGAAAATGATGTGTTTTTTGATTATTTTTTAAGATCACTTAGGTTTCATTTACGTGATAAGTGTAAGGATATTGGATTTATAGAGTTTTTCAAAGATGAAAATAATTGTTTTATTACTATAGAGGATTATGTTTTGGAATCTTTTGTAATATTGTCAAATATTTTGAGTCAGGAGAGGATTGTGTTTTCTTGTGGAATTATTTATAGTAAGGGGGTAGTTACTGGAGTAGAAGTATATATGAGTGTATTAGAGTTAGAAAGATTAAATAAATTGTTTAAAATATAGTTTTGAAGCATATTAAATTTTGTCGGACAATAACGAAGCGGTCCTACTAGTCATTTTGAAAGCTGGATGACTTATCTAAGTCACTCAGCTTTCAAAAAAAGTCCCATTGTTAGTCTAAGTTGTTAGTGTTAAAAAAAGACAAGGTTTTTTTATCCTTGTCTTTTCGTTTTAGTATTACTTAGGTTTCAATGTCAATAAGCGTGTTCTTTTTGTAGTATTCTATAGATTCGAGGTAACATTATCATGGTATAGATCAGGAGAGAAACACCTCCAAATATGAATATCAGGCCTCCGTTTATGTCCTTTTGAAATAGATAAGTAAATACAATGGTACCTATCGGCATGATAGACGTATTTAGTGTGAACAAAGTACTCATTACTCTTCCTAAATAATTTGTTTCAATACTACTTTGAAGATAGGTCATGACGACAATATTTAGAATAACAAGTGTGAATGCGATAATTCCCATAAATAAACCGCCAACGGAAGAAATAATCACTTGGGTGTTAGTAGTTGCAAATGTAATACCCAAACCAACGATAGCGATGGTTAGAAGAAAAAGTGGAATGCGAATTCTATTAGAGAGAAGTGTGTTATTTTCTTTTTTGTCTGGCAGTAGCGACATAGACACACTGGCTAATAACATTCCAACTGCAGACATAGTTTCTAGGATACCTACTGTTGCATTATCTAATAAGAGTTGCTCTTTGACTACAAATGGTACTCCAATGCTAATGGAAGTATAGAAAAAATTCAGTACAACACTAACAAGAATAATATATTTGACAATCTGATTTTCTTTTAAGAATTGGATAATTTCTTTAACCCCGTGTTGATGCTTTTCAATCTGTTTAATCTTAGCTTCTTGCTCTTCGTGTTCATAGAAGAATTTCATGGTAAGTAAGACGCCTAAAGAAAGGATATTTGCAATGATTTCTATAAGAATAAAGCCTGAGAAGCCTAACCAATTATAAAGAATGACTCCAATAGCTGGGGAAAGCATGGTTGCGATAGCAATGGCGGTTTGTGTAACAGAGCTTAATCGTTGAATTTTTGTATCATTTACTAACTCGTGGATAGAGGCTGAATAACAAGTATCATTGATGTTAACTGTGACAGAGTGAAGTATGACAAACGGAATTACTAAATATAAGATAGTAGATGAATTCGTTAAAAAATAAAATGCATAAAACAGAAGAAAGATAATAAGTCTAAAAATAAAATTATAAATTAAGATCTTTTTATGACGGTATCGGTCTACTAAATTACCGATTGGAACCAAGAAAATCAAACTAACTAAAGGATAGATGATCATATTGATTCCAAAACTCATTGCCGATTTTGTTTGGTCCAGTAACATTAATCCTAAAGCAAAATTAAAAGCTTTACCACTTAAAGAACTAATAAAACTACTAATAAAGTCTTTGATAATTTGTCTATTAGACATTTGATCAGTTATTAAATTCTTAATATTAATCCCCTCCATTCGTGTCAACATTGATTCGGTTATCTAGTCCTATTCAATCAACCTGTGTTGTAAGGTAATTGGAATATTAGATAGACCATAATTTTTGTTAATAAAGATTTTACCAATTATACTAATAAAAGTATAATAAAAAATGTAAAAAATATTGTATTTATGTTTACTAATTATATTTCTCTCTTGCTTTGACATTATCTAAATTGATAACTTCATACGTACCTCTTCTAAAATAGGATATATTTTACAATCGTTAAAGGATTTCAAAATGGAACAGATTGATTTATTTTGCTTTTTATAAGCTTTAACTTCATTCTAGATGTTGATACTATTTGTCACAACTCTTGACACCGCTTTCGAACGGGAGTACAATAATATTGAGGACAAGATGGTTAATCTCTTTTATTTGGGAGGTGTCAGATATGCAAATCTATTTTGTTTATTCTATTTTCTATCTATTATCACGCGTAGTAGCACTTGTAGTTCTAGCTTATCTTATTAAGTTACTCATTGCTCGTTTAAAAAGAAACTAAGTAACATTTTGCCCAAATAGTAGTTATTTGGGCTTTTTGCTATACTTTAGCATAGTGGATTAAATTTATAAAGATAGGATTTAGCATATTCTTATTGAGTGATTTTATTTTATGAAGGTTGTTTATAGGTAAGGGGGAAAATAGATGGTTTCTAAAATTGATGTGGCTTGGGACTTGTTTCTGGAGGGAAAAACATCAGAAGCTAAAAAGTTGGTTGAACAAGATTTTTCCATTGATACCTGTACAGATTTTAGCCTTTTAAATCTGATGGGGTATTTATTATTGGCAGAAAAAGACTATGCCTCGTGTACCCATATCTTTGAGAAATACATTTTATTAGCTCAACAAAATGAAGACAAAGAACATGAACACATTGGATTACATCAATTAGCTATGATCTACAGAGATCAGGGTGATTTTCATAAGGCTTTAAAGCTCATTGAAGATGAAGAGAAGATAATTGAAGAGCATTTTCCCAATGATAATCTAAAGAAAGCTATAAATAACTACGAACAAGGCTATTTGAGATTGAAATTAAACAATCTTGATGAAGCTCTTACATTCATGAATCTGTCACTGGAACAATCTTTAGAGACTGATGATGTGATTTCTCAGGCTTGTAGCTATAGAGGGTTAGGGGAAATTTATTTAGCCTTGGAAGATAAAGGATTAGCCAACACACATTTCAAACGAGCTATAGAACTTTTCGAAAGTGTTGGAGAGTTTGAAGGGATAAAGGAAATTGAGGAATTGATTAATCGATGATTTTGCATTTAGATTTTGTCATTAGTTTGCTTAAATAAAGTACATAATTGACAATGATTAGCTCAAAAATTTTTTGGTTACTAAAGTAATCGCTTCACTTATCTTAAAATAGTTTTTCTCCATTCAAACTAATGCAAAATAATATTCGTTTTTCAATTTCTCTAAGTGTTATCGCTTGCATTTTTACTTAAAAGGGATACAATGATAGTGAAAAAACAAATCCTTTAAAGTATGCGAGGTGCTGTATGATGATAAGCAAGTATATCAAGTATCTTCCTTGGATGATCCTAGGAACCCTCTCCTCCTATCTATTAGCAACTGATTATGCCCGCAATTCATTTGACTTGTTCTATCTGACCTTGAACTTTACGATTGTGTACATCGCTTTAATCGTCTTCTACGAAAAAGTTCTAAGAGACAAATGCAAAGAACTCTTCATACGAATCATGAGTAATCCTAAAAAAAATAAGCAAGGATAAGAGTTGAAGAGAGTGGGACAGAAATCGGTAATTCGTTAGAATTCGATTTCGTCGTCCCACCTCCGCACAGTTGAGTAGGGCTGTAAAAGCTGATGAAATCAGCGTAGTAGAGCCCACTCAACCACTGCGTCTTGCTCGACAATCCAAAGACAATTGAGAGGCTAGGACTTTTGTCCCAACCTCTTTTGTTTTTCGTCCTCTTTTTTTCAAAAAATCCCCTTGCCCAACTCGGTCCCGAGAATGATTTCCTTGTTGATCTAGTTTTTTCAAGGGAGTTTTACCCTTAAATATGGTAAAATAGTAACGAAATATACTAGTAGATATCAAATAAAAAAGAGGTTAAGAATGACAATTGGGATTGATAAGATTGGTTTTGCGACGAGCCCTTATGTCTTGCGTTTAGAAGATTTGGCTACTGCTCGTGATACTGATCCCGAAAAACTGAGCAAGGGTCTTCTCTTAAAAGAACAAAGTGTTGCACCGATCACAGAAGACATCGTCACATTGGCTGCTACTGCAGCAGATGATATTTTAACAGACGAAGATAAAGAAGCAATCGACATGGTGATTCTTGCGACAGAATCTGGAATTGACCAGAGTAAGGCTGCTGCTGTGTTTGTCCATGGCTTACTAGATATCCAGCCTTTCGCCCGCTCTTTTGAGATGAAAGAAGCCTGCTATGCTGCGACTGCTGCCTTGGATTATGCTAAACTCCATGTTGAAAAATTCCCTCAGAGTAAGGTTTTGGTCATTGCCAGTGACATTGCTAAATACGGAATTGGAACTCCTGGAGAGCCAACACAGGGGGCTGGAGCGGTTGCCATGCTGATCAGCCACAATCCTCGTATTCTATCTTTTAACGATGACAATGTTGCCCAAACACGCGATGTCATGGATTTTTGGCGTCCAAATTATGCGACAACTCCCTTTGTGAATGGGATTTATTCAACGCAACAATATCTAGATTCTCTGAAAACAACTTGGGCGGAATACCAGAAACGGACTGGCCTTACCTTGACAGACTTTGCGGCCGTCTGCTTCCATTTACCTTATCCAAAATTAGCTCTCAAGGGCTTGAAAAAAATCTTGGATAAGTCAGTATCAGAAGAGAAAAAAGATCAATTACAATACAATTTTGATCAATCGATTCTATACAGCCAACGAGTGGGAAATATCTACACTGGATCTCTTTTCTTAGGCTTGCTATCACTACTGGAAAATCGTCCCCAACTCAAATCCGGGGACCGAATCGCCCTCTTTAGCTATGGAAGTGGAGCAGTTTCTGAGATCTTTAGTGCCAATCTCGTTCCTGGTTTTGAGCAACTCCTAGATCACAAACGTATGGACAAACTAGATCAACGGACGGTTCTTAGTGTTGCTGACTACGAACGACTCTTTTATGAGGAAGTGGATTTAGACTCTTGTGGCAATCAAGTGTTTGAATCTGCTACGCTTCAAACTTATGCTTTGACAGAGATCAAGGAACACCAACGCACTTACCAGAAAGTAGAAAAATAATGGCACGATTACCAGGTTTTGCAAAACTTTCGCCCACTGAACGCATAGAGGCCTTACTGAAGGAAGGCCTCTTAACTTGGGATGAAGCACAGATCTTAAAAGAACAAAAGGGACTCCCCCTCTCTATTGCAGATCAACTGACGGAAAATGTCTTGTCGACCTTTGATCTGCCTTTTAGCCTCGCTCCTTATTTTCTGATCAATGGTCGTGACTATGTCCTTCCTATGGTCACAGAAGAGCCTTCCGTAGTTGCTGCAGCCAGCTTTGCAGCCAAACTCATCCAACGTTCGGGCGGTTTCACCACCCAAGTGCACCAACGCCAAATGATCGGTGAGATTGCTCTGACAGATGTTAAGGATGTGGAAATGGCTAGCAAGCGCATCCTAGAAGACAAGGAAACTCTTCTTCAGCTAGCTAATGAAGCCTATCCTTCTATCGTCAAGCGTGGAGGCGGAGCAAGGGATCTTTGGGTCGAAAACAAGGGGGACTTTCTCATTGTCTACTTGGCTGTCGATCCTAAAGAGGCCATGGGGGCCAATATGCTCAACACCATGCTGGAAGCGCTGACCGATCGCATCCAAGAACTCTCTAGTGGTCAGGCCTTAATGGCGATTTTATCCAACTTGGCCACGCGCTCTTTGGTGAGTGCACGGTGCACTATCGATTTTAAAGCACTGAGTCGAAATCCTGAGGAAGCCATTGAGATTGCTCACCGGATGGAGCTAGCTAGCCAACTGGCTCAAGTGGATCCTTACCGTGCAGCCACTCATAACAAGGGAATTTTTAACGGGATTGATGCCCTGGTCCTTGCTACAGGCAATGACTGGCGGGCCATCGAAGCAGGAGCCCATGCCTATGCCGCACAAAGCGGTCCATACAAGGGCTTAAGTCACTGGAAAAGTCAGCCAGAAGAGAAAAAACTCTATGGAGAGATTACCCTGCCAATGCCGGTTGCGACAAAAGGAGGCTCCATTGGCCTCAACCCTACGGTTCAAGTCGGCCACCGTTTACTAGGAGAACCTACTGCTATCGAATTAGCCGGTATCATCGCTTCTCTCGGTTTAGCACAGAATTTCGCTGCCTTGAAAGCCTTAGTGACTACAGGGATCCAAGAAGGACATATGAAGCTCCAAGCACGCTCTCTAGCCCTTCTAGCAGGAGCCAAGGAAGAGGAAGTTCCCCGATTGGTCAGCCAACTCCTTGAAAACAAACCCTTTAACTTAGAGAAGGCACAAACACTCTTACAAGAATTGAGAAAATAAAGAACTAAGACAAACTAATTCTTTAGTAAATTAAGTCAAGTGATCCTGCAAAGAAATAAAAATGAGTTCTAATTTTTTAAATGAATCGAGAATATAATGAAACTTTCCGCCGTGAAAAAAGTGCTAGAAACACTTTTGTTTCTAGCACTCGGAATTATTGAGACCTTAGGCTCAATAATTAGTCATGGAACTTCTTCGAAGTTCGCTGACGTCCGTCTTCACCTAAGGAAAGTTTCTAAGATGATTTTATCTTCACTTTGAGAACTAAGACCCACGTCTTAGTTCTTTTGTGTTTGAAAAATTTTTCTTATTGTTTTAAAAATGGCAACTCGGGATGTTTCTTGGTATAGATCACCACTTCGATAAAAGTCCCTACTTGGACGGCAAAGAGCAGTCCGACGAGAAGATTAATCCGATGGTCTGTTTCATAAAACGGAGAGTTCCATAAGAAGTGATTGGCTACTGTCGAGAGAACACACCAGAGCCCAAAGAGTTTTTCCTTTTGCTGGGTCACTTGAGACAACAAGAGGAAGATACCAACGGATACAACAGCTGTATAGAGGGCATGTGAAGCTAATCCACCAGAGATCCGGTTAATGGCCTCAGTAACCGCGGCTAATTGACTGATTTTGGTTTGGCGGGCAACGTACCCTAAATCCTCAATGATTTGAAAACCAAAGCCAGAGCCCAAGCCTGCAATTAGAATTGCTTTTAGATCTTTCTTGCCAACCATCAAGACAACCCAAAAGGCAACCAGAGCCTTAAAGAATTCCTCTGAAAATGGGGCTGTCAAGGCATCGGTCCACTTGTTAAAGACAGTGGCATCCTTGATCACATGGCTATTCATAATATCAATTAAGCTATTGCCTGAAAAGCTCAACCAGCCTGCTACGAAGGCTCCTCCAAACATGGCAATCCATAAGACATAAGTTGGGACAGTCAACTGCTTGGCCAATCGTTTTGAAAAGAGATAGAGCGGGATAATAATAGCAGCTAAGACAGACAAGTTTAAGACCAAATCTCTGCCGGCAGACTGGCTAAATTCTTGTTGAGAAAGATGACCGAGTTCAAACTCCAAGCCAATTCCTGCAAACAGTAGAAAAAGATAGATTGAGGCTCTTTGAATTTTAGTCATCTTGTTTTCCTCCCTTTTGTTTCTTTGAGCGAATCAGGTAGATCACAATCGCTAGAAGGGTTGCTCCGAACAAGCCTGCTGCTAAAATGTAATCATAGTCAAAATCAACCAGATCAATTTTCTCTTCATAAGCAGCATCTTCTTCATCATCTAGATCTTGCAGAGCACTTTTTCCGTGTTCATCTGCTACCTTTTGTTCTGCTTCTTTTCTAATTTCTTGCAAGCGTTCAAAGGTTTTCTCAGCTCTCGCTATTCCTTCCTCTGTTGCCTTCTTACTCGCTTCTTCAGGCTGAGAAGCAAGGGCAATTTGTTCCTGATCACTCAGATCTTGTTCAACCATCCACTGAGATTCCAATCGTTCCATTTCAGTACGAATCGCCCCATCTTCGAATAAATCAGGATACTTGGCTACAAGGTCATTGATTCTTGAAATGGTCCAATACCAGGAGCGGTCATTGTAATGATCGCCTAATTCTTGGTAGGCTTGATAGGTGTTGAGAATATTGCCATAGTACGGTAGGTAAGGAGCATTCCGCGGACTGCCCATCGATAGCCACATGGTTCCTCCTCCAGCACTCGCTGGAACTTCATCTTTCAGTTGGAAAATATGGGCCTCCATGACATTTGGATTGGAAATCGGGTATTTATAAACTGCATCAAACTCTCCTTTTTTCGGGATGCCTTTTCCATCTAGCTCCATTTGATCCAGTGGTTTGTATTTGGTTCCTTCCAAACGATTGCGTTGGAGATTCATGGCATCGCGGAGAGTTAATTTCCGATCGGTTGTATGAAGAAGGTCAAAGGACGCATCATCATATTTAACAGGAGAGCTTGGGTCTAGAGATTTGATCCCCGACCAAACCCGCGAACGATCTGCTTCTTGCAAAGGCGGATTATAGGATTGAGAAACATGGAATTTTCCATCCACTTCCTTATAGCTATTGGCTTCTTTGGCGACTTTTTCAAGATCTTTTGAGGCAATCGTACGCTCTGTATCCGATAAATCAACATGGCCTAAGAAGAAAGTATTTGGAAAGACTGCAAAGCGATCTTCTGGGAAGAGAATGGCCGCATATTGGTGACCGGATAGGATTTCCATATACCAGACACCTTCTTTATCGGCAATGGTCACAATATTTCCTTCTGCAGCGCCTTTTTCTTCGACGATTTTAGCAATGAGTTCAACCCCTTCTCTTGCGGTTTTCACACTTGGGAGAACAATGCTGGTTAAGCCGGATTCTGCCAAACCATCCTTGACATAGGGATCCACTTTTTGGATCTTGTCATTTGCTGAAGCAGATACAGTCGCAGAAATGGAAACCCCATATTCATTGAATCCTGCTTCGTCAAAAATTCCCTGATCTGGGGTGACATCTGGGACTGCTGTATACTTATAGCTAATCTCTGGCAAGGGATATTGAAAACCGTTGGCGGCATCCTCAAAGATGGCACCTTTTTTATTGTAGACACGCTCTCTGACCACAAAATTTTTATTATGGTTGGGCTCTAAATCTTCGGTACGCCCTACCAAGGTCGAGCCGTCGGCCGTCAGTTTCTTCCCAATGATGAACCCCGTACAAGCCTCAACAGGTTGAGCAATCAACAAAAGCGGAAGCAAGGCTGCTACAGCTGAGCGAAAATAGTGCTTCTTCATCCTAAACTCCTTTTTAAAAATGTTTTTCCTTATTTAGTATACTCTTTTACGATCCTGTTTTGCAAGCGTTTCCAGCAACCGTAAACGATTCGTAAATTATCAGAATTTTTGAGGGGAAACACTTTTTCAAAAAAGAAAGGATTGGCTTTAAAAAGTCAATCATTAGAATATAGATAAACTATTTTAAAGTAAAATAAGTTAAGCGATTCTGCAAAGAAATAGAAATGCATTCCAATTTTTAAATCGATTCAAAAATACTGAAACTTTCCGCTGTGAGAAAAGTGCCTGAAACATTTTTGTTTCAGGCACTCGGGAGTTTTGAAACCTTAGGTTCAAAACTAAGTTATGGAACTTCCTGGATTGCTGAAATCATCCACTGGATAATTTCACCTAACGTCCGTACTCACCTAAGGAAAGTTTCTAAAATGATTTTTCTTCATTTTCTCTGTTGCTGAGCTTGCCACAATTTTCCATAGAGGAGATAGTCGACTTCTCGGAGCTCTTTCAGGTTCTGACAACCGAGCGCACAAAGGAGTAATCTAAGGTCTTCTTTCCATCCTTGGACAAGGGCGATCACTTCTTCGATGCTCTTGGTCTCTACCATTTCAAGAAAAACGCGTGAAAGCCCTACACCACGCGCTCCAAGGACCAAGGCCTTCACCATATCAAGGGGATGACGGATGCCACCACTCGCGAGGATCTCAACCTGATCTATCTGATCTTGTAACTGTAAGAGACACTGCGCAGTTGATTGTCCCCAATCATCCAAATAAGCGCGATTGCCTCCACGACGATTCTCAATATAGGCAAAACTAGTGCCACCACGGCCAGAAATGTCAACGGTTTTTATCCCAGCATCTAGTGCCAGCTGAACTGTTTTAGGATCCATACCAAAGCCGACTTCTTTCAGGACTACCGGCACAGGAAAGGCCTGCCCATAGCTCTGGAGATGGTCTTTCCAAGTGTGGAAAATCCGCTCCCCTTCTGGCATGAGTAACTCTTGCATCAGATTCACATGAACTTGAAGAAAGAGAGGTTGTAGTTCTTCCACTGTTCTTAAACCCAAGTCTGGCTCTTTATCGAGGCCAATATTGGTCGCTAAAAGAAGACGAGGATGGTCTTTTTGGACCGCATACGATTGATCGTTCGGATCCTTCAGCCCTGCGCTGTAAGAGCCAGTCACAAAGAGAATCCCACAGGCTTCGGCTACTGCTGCCAATTTTTGGTTGATCTCTTTGGCCCGTTCACTCCCACCTGTCATGGCATTGATATAAAAAGGAACCTCCCAATCACGCCCTGCGAAATGGGTTGTCAAATCAATCTCCGCTAGATCCACAAGGGGGAGGGATCGGTGAATCAGCTCGATCTCATCAAAGCTATTATAGGAGGAGCTTTGCTCCAAGGCATAGCGAATATGCTGGTCTTTTCGATTCTCGCTCACGAATCTCCCATCCTTTCTTGGTAAATGACTTCAATATTCTTTTCCTTCCAGCGCTCTATCAAGGTCTGAGTCTCAACTGGGTCAAAAATAAGGGCGATTCCACAGTCGCCTCCTCCAGCACCACTGGATTTGGCACAGACAGAAAGGCCCTCTGTCGCTTCTTGCAGCTCTTTTAGAGCTGGGGTATAGATCAAAGGGTTCAAAGACTTTAGGTTCTTATCGGCACGTTTGATACTGGTCTCAATTTCTTTTTTGTTCCCTTCACGGAGACCTTTTTCAAGAATCTTCACTGCGCTCTGACTTTCTTTGAGAAAGACTTCATTAATCGCTCCCTTGACCTGGCGGATCAAATCACTTGAAATCGCTGGTTCCTTGGTCCAACCAACCAGAAAATCATAAGAGATGGCTGGCTGGATCGAGCAGATCTGGTAGTCCCAATCCAGGTCTAAAACTTGTGAAAGAGGCTGAGAAGTCAAGACTTCATGCAACCAAGCCCGATCAAAGGATTGGTAATAAATCAAGTCCTCGAAGGCGATACAAGCCAAATCGCCCATGGAACCATTGTCCCCTCTTTGCACCAAGACCACTGCTGCTAGTCGAAAGAGCAGATCTGGACTTAAGTCTAGTTCATACAGAGCAGCCATGGCCTTGATCACGAGCAAGACCACACTTCCGCTGGAACCAATCCCATACTTTTTCCCCTCTTCGCCCAACGTCCCTCTAAGGTGAAGATCAAACGGTTTAGGGGCTATTCCCTGATCTTTCAGCCACTCTTCCATGAGCCGAATGGTCTCTTGAATCAAGGCGTAGTCCTTATTTGGGGTCAAATCCACCTGGTAACCAAAGAGATCTGAGGCTAGCTGATAGCTTCTAGATTCTTGGATAGTAGCTGACAGATAAATGGGAATAAACTGAATCACGGCTCCATAGCCAGGCGTTAGCACTGCGTATTCTCCAGCTAGATAGAGCTTGCCTCCAGTCTGTACCTGATACTTAGTCTTCATCTTGAGGGTCCTTTGTCTTAGATACGATGGTCCGATAGCGGGCGTCAAATAAAGGCACCAGCTGATCCAAGTCTTCTTCTAAACAGAGAACCTTAACGTTTGGCCCTGCATCCATGGTGAAGTAACAAGCATGGCCTGCAGCTCGAAGCTCACGGACAAATTCCATAGCTTTGTGGCTTTCTTCTGTCAAGTAGCTAAAGGCTGGAGTGGCTGTTCTAGTCGTCGCATGCATAGCAAGGGCATTGCGCTCTGTCAGCTGACCGACCCGTTCAAAATCATTGCCAGCTAGATAGTCCAGCATGTCCTTGTAATCTTGTCGAGACTCTTCGATCCATTCTTTGAAATTAGTCGAGGTCTCCATGCAACGTTTCATCCCTTCCCGGCTGGAAACGGGCTTTTGCTTGTCATTGAGGACCAGCATGATCATAGCCAGTTTTAGGTCTGTTTTGACCTTATAAATTTCTCCACTTTCTTTGTCCCAAGCTGCTAAGGGTCCAAAGAAAGAACGTGAAGAAGAACCCGAAGCAAACTTGGCTTTTTGAGCTAATTCCTCCTGACTCAAGCCCAAATCATAGTACTGATTGCAAGCCTTGACGAGAGCAGAGAGGCCGCTTGAGCTAGAGGACAAACCGGCTGCAGTTGGCATGTTGTTGCTGGTATCCACCCGAACAAATCCTGCTTCATCTGCTGGCTTCAAGCTATCAATCACAGCTCCAATTTTGGCTTGCTCAGCTGGATTTTGGAATTCCCCATCGATGTAAAATTCATGCGCAGTCGCATCTGCTGGTAAGGGAGAGAGACTCGTCTCTGTATACATATTCTCTAAGGTCAACGAAATCGAACTGGTCGAAGGGACCATCTGTTTGGCATCTTCTTTTCCCCAGTATTTGATAATCGCGATATTGGCATAGGACTTAGCCTTTACAGGTTTTCGATCCATGTATGGTGCGCTCCTTCTTTTTCTAATGCATGGGCAATGGTTGCTGCTTCACGAGAATCCTTGACGAGGGCAATCACACAGCCTCCAAGGCCGCCTCCGCTCATTTTAGCACCTAAGGCCCCATTTTCAAGGGCAACGGCGACCAGGTGGTCTGCTTTTTCACAGCTGACCCCTACGGCTCTCAAGTGGTCATGACAAGTAGTCAGAGCCTGTCCTAGGCTCATTAGATCATTCATTTTTAGAGCCTCTTCCACCTGCTGGGTCAACTGACCAATCTCATGGAAATGGGATAAAACTTCCTGCCCTTTGGCTTCAACCTTTTGAATCGCCTCACGGGTATTGCCGTGAATCCCCGTATCCGCAATCACCAAACTCGCTTTTATACCCAGCTCCAGCGGGTAAAAGCCGACATTCCGGATGAATTTAATGGCTTGATCGCTCAGACAAGTCTTGGCATCCAGACCGCTTGGATTCATATGGGCAATGGTTTCTGCTCGATTGACCAGGATTTCTAAGGTCTCATCGTCCAGCTCCTCTTGATAATAGTCAAAAACTGCACGAATAGCTGCGATACTGACCGCCGCAGAGGACCCCATCCCCCGTTTTTCCGGTACCATAGACTGAATCCGACAGCGAATCCGGGCCTCACGAATCCCGAGGTGCTCAAGAGACGCAAAAACCGCCATGGACAATGTGTCATCTTCAAACAAAATCCATGGACTGTCTGCCGGGATGATCTGGCAGATCACTTCGATATGATGGAGTGGCAGGGCAATAGCCGGATAACCATAAACCACCGCATGCTCTCCAATTAAGATAATTTTACTATGCGCCTTTCCGACGCCTATCTCTTTATGCATATTCATCTCGCTCTACTAAGGTCATTACTATTTTAATATAAATCAGCCAAAAAAGCGATGCTTTTGAAGGAAATCCAACCTAAGACGGAGTCCAAAAATGAATCACCCAGAAGAGCTCCTTCTTATGGACAGACAAGAAAAGGCCGGGATCCGTCATCCCAGCCATCCATTTCTATTTTTCACATTCTTGTTTGATCAAGTCCATCAAAGAGTTGCGGTCTAAGATCCATTGGGCCCGTTCGTCCTTCTCATAGGTCCGGTTAGACAAAAAGATCACAGCTTCCTGCCTCTTTCGATTGTACATGATGAAGGTTCCAGTATAGCCCGTATGATCCAACCAGTCACCCTCTAGATTCCATCCGAGAGCGCGGGTCTTGCCCTCTTCACGCGCAAAATTCTGAGACAAGTCACGCGCAAAATCATCCTTCAGATAATGCTCTAAGAAGCGCTCTAGATCAGCAACAGTTGAAAAAAGTCCAGCACTTCCCGCATGACAGCCCAATACTCTCGCTTTGGGATCATGAACACTTCCAGAAGCAAGGCCACGGACCGTTGGCACCGCCTTTTCGACCGGTCCAAACCGTGTCTCTGTCATCTTCCAAGGTGTAAAGATCAGCTCTTCAAATAAACGATCCAAGGGCTGGTGAAACCTGTCTTCTAACCAAAAGCCCAGCAGAAGAAAATTGACGTCGGTGTAATGAAAACTCTTGTCTTCTTTCAACTGCAAATTTTCAAGAGCTGTTTTCAACTGTCTCGCATCCAATTGATCCCGGTTGGGGATAAAAGGATCCAGCCCAGAAGTATGGGTCAAGAGTTCCCGGATGGTCGTCTTCTCATGAGCAAAACGCGGGTAAAACTCTTTAAAGGGACGATCGAGCGGAAGCTCCCCTTTCGCATACAAAAAAGCACAGATGGTAGCGACTCCGACGACCTTACTGACACTGGCCAAATCATAGACCAGGTCAGCCACTACTGACTCTCCTTTTTCAGGATCCGCTAGTCCCAGATAGTGCTCACTCCACTGACCCTTGCGGTAAAGCGCAAGAGAGGCACCTGGATAGATGCCTTCTTGGATTTGTTCGGTAATTTTTTCGATGATTGCATTCACGCTCATCACTCCATTCTTATTCTTCATAAGAAATATGGACCTGATCTTGATTGGCTTCAAACCAGAGTTCAATCTGACTTGGATCTTTGGCAATCAAGAAAGTTCCCTTACGGTGCACAAAATCGACAGTTTCTCCCAAGCGTTCTTTCACGACTTCCACATCAAAAGATGCCAATTCGACCTTGATCATGCTCAAATCCCAAGTCACCTTGTTCTCCACTTGGAGATCTTCTCCTTGAGCTTCCTGCAAATGGATAAAGTGGGCCAAAGCTGGCAAGTTGCTATAGAACTTCTCAGCCTCAGCAAAATCGGCCACATTGACCTCAAGAAAGTCCACATCAAAGCTGGTCAAACCTTTGAAATCTTCTGGCACGTCAACAAGAGGCGCTTTCTCCAACGGTTCTAGGCTTTCAAGATTTTCTTCAGCATGCACGAAAATGGTATCTCCTTGAGGAGACACAACTTCAAAGGCGCGACCATTAGCTCCTTGGTAAAGGGCGCTTGTTTCTGGCTGGCGGGCCAACAAATAATCAATTTCTTGAGCTTGTGCCACTTTCACCACGATGCGACCCAATTTCTTTGGACCTTCGACCTTACGCGAACGCATACTCGGTGACTCTTCTAAGACAATTTTCTCTACTTTTGAGGCATCTCCTAAAGATAGGAGAGCTCCTTCTTCCACTAATACTTTCATTCCCAATGTCTCTTCATAAAAGCGTTGATTGACATTTCGGTTATTCACTTTCAAGACTGGGATCACTCTTACGATCTGATTTGCTGTCATACTTTCCTCCAAGCACTTTTTATTGTAAAAGATTTTCTGGCTTTTTACAAGAAATCTTGTGCAAAAAAGACAGATTTTTCAAAAATAAAAATCTGTCTTTCTTTTTTTAGTATACTGTTCGTGTATGGACCCGCCCGTTTGGAGCTTCAAATTCGTATTCTAAGTAATCCTGATAGGTCCCTGGTGCAATCACTCCACGCACATCTAATACAGCCGTTCCTGCCTGTCCCACAATGGAATCTGCTAACAGGCAGCAATTAGTAGACAGAACAAAGTAAGATTTAAAACGCGAAGAAGTAAATTTATATAGCTCAGCCCCTAAATCATATTTCAATTTGTAAGCGTAGGTCGGCTGACCGTCTTCCAGTAACCTCCTAGGTGGATCCCAAGGTTCTAACAACTGATCAATTTCAGCTAGACGCTTCTCTACTGCCTGATTCTCTTCTTCGGTAAGGGATAGGCTGTAGCCAAACAGCGTCTTTTGACTCTCTTTTTTACATAGTTCGATGTATGGTTCCTTATCCACTTTAAACAGTACGCCATCCCCAATCGTCCCAAATAGACGCTCTGAAAAGGGATCGTAACTTCCGTAAGAAATGACCTTCCCCTGATAACAAATATCTACATGCCCAATCGCTCCAAATAAGTTGCTGTCAGAAGTATGAACCAAAATTTCTAATTCCCTTGCCTCTTCTTCTTTTTTCACCAATCGATAAGGGCCTGTGTGTCCCGCCGAGCTCCCTTTTTGAAGAAACTGGTTAAACCGTTTTAACTCCTTAGCAGGGATAAAGGCTGCAAAGATAACCGGTAGGCTAATACGAAAGCGACGTTTTAACTCTTGGCCTTGTTGGTCTTTGTCAAATAAAATACCATCTCGAATATTAGAAATCCCCAACAAGACCAGATAAGCCCCCAAGAGGATAAATTGGAAGTGCCCATCTGAACCAGGTTCCAAGACAGTTGCTAGACCAAGCCCACCGTTTAAAAGCGCATCCCATAAATAGAGCCAGCCTCCTTTTACCCGATTGGCCTTATAAAGCCAAAATGTGATCCCATAGACAATGGCACTCCCCAACTGATATGCCCCTAAACAAATCACAACTAAGTTTACGGGCAGACTACTCAGTCGATTCAACCAGATCAACGCAAGTGAAAGAAAAATAAACCAAATAGAGTGGCTATAGGAAATAGACTTGCTACGTAACAAAAAGCGAAGAAGAAAGCTTCCTAGTCCATCAACTAAAAAGTAAATGGCTAATAGATCCAAGGAAAATTTGGTGAAACCAACGCCGTTTCGAAAAATGAGAATCCCAAAAATGACGGCAAGAACCCCAAACAATAAGGTCCGTCTTCTTGCAACTTGTTCAAAAGATATTTTTTTCAATATTCCTTCTCCTTATAGACGAAAGGTCTTTAGACAAATACTATTTTATCAAGTATAATATAAGAAGTAAAGAAAAAAGAAACTGATAAAAGGAGCAGTCTATGAAATACAATCAATATAGCTATCTATCTGTTGACCAAAAAGACATTCTTAAGGAACTAAAAGAAATTGGGTTTGACCTTCCCACCCACCTCCCAGAAAAAGAACTGTTTGAATGGTTTGTCCGCAAGGTTTACTTCACCTATAAAGATACAGATTATCCCCTCTCTAACCTAGTGGTGGATTCTAAAACAGACTTTTTAACGTATATCCAATCTGACTGCGAATGGTCTCCGAACATTTTTTACACAGTAGCCCTCCAATTACTCGGTTTCCGCTATTTTATTGATTTTGAAGATACGGATAGCTTCTTGAAAGAAGTCCAATTTCCGATTGAGTATGGAAACTTGGTAGAAAACCTCTATCACCTTCTCAATACTCGAACAGTAAAAGGAAATTTACTCATCGATCAGTTGGTCAGCGATGGCTTGATTCCTGAAGATAACCAGTATCACTATTTTAACGGCAAGAGCCTCGCAACCTTTACGAGCCATGATGCCATCCGCGAGGTCGTCTATGTGGAAAGTCGGGTCGATACCGACAAAGATGGTCTGCCAGACTTGGTCAAGGTCAGCATTATCCGTCCTCGCTATGAAGGCAAGATTCCAGCTGTTATGACCGCAAGTCCTTATCACCAAGGGACCAACGATAAGGCCAGCGACAAGGCCCTCTACAATATGAATGTCGACCTCGAGGTCAAAGAACCTCATACCATTCAAGTAGAAGTACCTCAATTAGAATTGGTGGATCCTGTCGGTTCAGCTGAGCTAGTCGATGAAGCTGAAGAAACTCTCACCCATATCAATTCCAGCTATACCCTCAACGACTACCTCCTTCCACGCGGCTACGCTAATCTCTACGTATCTGGAGTGGGGACAAAAGATTCGCAAGGCTTGATGACCAATGGAAATTACCAACAAATCGAAGCCTACAAGAACGTTATCGACTGGCTCAATGGCCGTTGCCGGGCCTTTACAGATCACACACGCAAACGCCAAGTCAAAGCTGATTGGTCTAATGGAAAGGTCGCAACCACCGGGATCTCTTACCTTGGAACCATGTCTAACGGCCTTGCGACCACAGGTGTGGACGGTCTAGAAGTCATCATAGCAGAGGCTGGGATCTCTTCTTGGTACAACTACTACCGCGAAAATGGTCTCGTGACAAGTCCTGGCGGCTATCCAGGTGAAGATTTTGATTCCCTTGCCGAATTGACCTACTCGCGCAACCTTCTAGGTGGAGACTATTTGCACCATAATGCGGCCCACCAAGCCGATCTAGACATCGTGAAAAAAGAGCTGGACCGCGCTTCTGGAGACTACAACCAGTTCTGGCACGACCGCAACTACCTCCTACAGGCGGACAAAGTCAAGGCAGAGGTGGTCTTCACCCACGGTTCCCAAGACTGGAACGTCAAACCCCTTCACGTCTTTAATATGTTCCAGGCCCTTCCAGCAAGCATCAAGAAGCACCTCTTCTACCACAATGGTGCCCATGTTTACCTCAACAACTGGCAATCCATTGACTTCCGCGAAAGCATGAACGCCCTCCTCTCTAAAAGATTGCTGGGCTACGATTCAAGCTATGAATTGCCTACTGTCATCTGGCAGGACAATACAGGAGAACAAAGTTGGACTTCCTTGGATGATTTTGGCAACCAAACAAATCAGCGAACCTTCTCCCTAGGAGACGACGAAAAAGTCATCCAAAACCGCTACGAGACGAAAGATTACGAGCGCTATGGCAAGGCTTATCCAACCTTCTTAACGGACCTCTACCAGGATAAGGCGCAACAAGTGACCATTGATCTTCCAATCGAAGAAGACCTACACCTCAATGGGAAAGCTCGCCTTCACCTGCGACTTCACTCCAGCACCAATAAAGGCCTGCTTTCAGCACAACTCTTAGAGCTTGGAAGCAAGAAATACCTCCAACCCTATCCTGCTGTCTTGTCGGTCCGTACGATGGATAACGGTCGCTACCATATGCTAGACAATTTGACTGAGTTGCCTTTCAAAGAAGCTGGCCAACGAGTCATTTCGAAAGGTTATCTCAACCTCCAAAATCGTCATGATCTCTTAGAGGTTGAGGCTGTGACGCCAGGCGAGTGGATGGAATTTGACTTTGATCTTCAACCAACCATCTACAAGCTCGAAAAAGGAGCGACCCTTCGCCTGGTCCTTTACACGACAGACTTTGAAATCACTGTGCGCGATCAAACCGATTACCAACTGACCATTGATTTAGCACAATCCAGCCTTCATCTTCCTGAAATGACAGAGGCCCACTAATCGTGGTCTCAAGGCTTGCCCTTACTCGGCTTCATTTGACAGCTTAGCCTACTTATGTTACTATCTAATAGAGTATTTCATAGAAAAAGATATTAGAGGAAGTTATGGCGATTGAAAAAACTGTCAGCGAAATTGCTGAAATTTTAGGAGTCAGCCGCCAGGCGGTCAATAACCGTGTCAAGGCGCTGGCTCCAGAAGATACCCAAAAAAACGAAAAAGGGGTTACCGTTGTAACCCGTAGTGGCTTGATCAAGCTCGAAGAAATCTACAAAAAAACTATTTTTGAAGATGAGCCAGTCAGCGATGATGTGAAGCAACGCGAATTGATGGAAATTTTGGTGGATGAAAAAAATGCTGAAATCGTCCGTCTCTACGAGCAACTCAAGGCCAAAGACGAGCAACTCGCTAAAAAAGATGAACAGTTGCGCGTGAAAGACGTTCAAATCGCTGAAAAAGACAAGCAATTGGACCAACAACAACAATTGACTTTACAAGCAATGAACGACCGCGATACCTTGAAACTTGAACTCGAACAAGCCAATGAAAAAGTTCAAGAGCAAGAAAGCAAAGGTTTCTGGGCACGCGTTTTCCGTCGATAATCCGGGGCTGGATCCTACCAGTCCCTTTTCTTTTCTACCACAGGAGATTTCCCATGAAAGCATTAGAAGATTATATCGCCTTCGATCTCGAATTTAACCAATACGAAGGGGCCTATCAGATTATCCAGGTGTCTGCCGTGCGTTTTACGGACGGTAAAGAAGTCGATCACTACGACTCCTACGTCTACACCGATAAGCCCCTAAAAAGCTTTATTAACGGCTTGACTGGCATTACCCAGGACAAGATCCAAAATGCCCCTCAACTCGAGCAGGTCCTCAGTGAATTCAAGGCCTTTGTAGGAGACCGGCCCTTGATCGGATACAATGCCAAAAAGAGCGACCTACCCATCCTACTTGAAAATGGCTTGGATCTAGAAGACCAGTACGCTGTCGATGTCTTTGACGAGGCTTTCGAACGTCGTCCATCTGACCTCCACGGCATTAAAAATCTCCAACTCCACACCGTTGCAGAATTTTTGGGGGTAGCAGGAAAATCACACGATAGCTTAGAAGACGCCCGCATGACAGCTCTTGTCTACGAACAATTCCTCGAATTTGATCAAGGCCGCACCCTCCTTGAAGAGCAAGAAAACTTCTCCACCAACCCCTTCGGAGGCTTGGACTTATCCGGATTTTTTGATGAATAAAAAGAGAGAGTGGGACAGAAATCGGTAATTCGTTAGAATTCGATTTCGTCGTCCCACCTCCGCTCAGTTGAGTAGGGCTGTAAAAGCTGAAGAAATCAGCGTAGTAGAGCCCACTCAACCACTGCGTCTTGCTCAACAATCCAAAAACAATTAAGAGGCTAGGACTTTTGTCCCAGCCTCTTTTGAGTTAATGAAAACTTCCTTTGCTTAAAATGGTAATTTCCCTGCGAAAGCACCGAGTTTTTTCTTGGTTGCAGCATCAATTTCTTCAATGGCAGCATTGATGGCTTGAACCGTCATATCAGAAAGAGTTTCTGTATCTTCAGGATCGACCACTGCGGCGTTGAAATCGATGGAGACAACCTTCTTATCACCTGTAAGAGTTGCAACAACCAAGTCTTGAGCAGATTTCCCTACAAATTGAGTTGCGGCTAATTCCGCTTGGCTTTGCTCCATTTGCTTTTGCAATTTTTGAGCTTGCTTCATCATATTTTGCATATTCATCATAAGATTTTCTAGATTCCTTTCGTATCAAGGGTTTAGACCCTATTGCTTAATTTTTACTGCCCACTTCTGCCCATTTTTTTTAAAAATCGTCAAATGCGTTAGCGACTTCTTTTTGTTGTGATGGGAACAAATGTGAGTAGATATTTATTGTTGTATTGATAGAACTATGTCCTAGTCGTTTCATCAGAGTGAAAAAGATATAATCCTTTCCTTCTCCTCTCCTCAATCCCTGATTTATCAAAAAGGCTACATGTGAATGCCTAAAATCATGGTTTCGAATCAATTTGAAGTCTTCTGGCAATCGTTTCTTGAATGCTGCTCTAAAGTTAGAGACATTCGGAGCAGTCATAGGCTCCCCTGAAAATTGGAAAATCTGCAAATCATCGGTTGAATCAGTTAGCTTAGACAGCCTCTGACTTTGTACTGACTTCCAGGTTTTCAACTCATCCACAAAAGCTTTATGGATATAGATTTCTCTATTTGATTGAGTCGTCTTTACAGATCCAATATGTATTTTCCCATTGCGATAATAGGCTGACTTACGGATCTTAATATATCCCTCGTCAAGAAAAACATCTCTCCAAGTTAAGGCAAGTGCCTCCCCCATACGAATTCCCGTAAACATGAGTACACGATACAGAAGTTTAAAAGGATACTCACTTTCTTCAAAATAAGATTCAAACTCCTTGAATTGTTCAGGAGTATAATAAGACATTTCTTTATGCTTTTCTGGAAGTTTCCGAATGGCATCACATGGATTATCCTGTCTATATCCTTTCGAAATAGCAATATCAAACAACTTATGAACAAAAATCATTTGTTGGTTAATATGCATTGGTGTAAGTGTCCCACCTTTTACACTTGGCTGTTCAATTAGCCAATCTCGATATTTTTTTACATCTTGAATGGTAACTGAAGACATATCAGCGTATTCAAAGAATCGCGATACATATTGGGTATAGTATGAGTTCTGGGTATCTACTGTACCTTTTTTATTTCCACGAAGCTCATCTTCTTCTTTTAACATTACATAAAGAGAGGAAATGGTAAGTTTTTGTGTATTCTGTATCTGATTTAACTTATGGATACGGTAATAAGCCGCATATTCCTCTGCTTCTTTTTTTGTTAAAAAATTAGATTTACGATGTCGTGTACGTTTGCCAGTTAAGGAACTTTTACCATCACTAATATCAACTAGCCACAGTCCATCATCCTGTTTAATTACCGCCATGCTATTTTTCTCCTTCAGTCATGACAGCGTTTTGAAGGTTCCCCTCAATTATATCATTTTTTAATTGTATTTGAAAACCAAGAATGGATTCAACTGTGATAATTGGTACACGTCCAATGCGTTTGTTCTTATACCATTCAAATCCTTCTTGTACAAGCTGGCTCTTAGCTTTTCGTATTAATTTACTAGCTTGTGTTTCAGAATATCCAATCAATTCCATTAAATCATTTTTATCTACAACTTGAATCATCTATATCTATTCCTTTCTAATGTCCTATTACATAGGTAAATTGTTTGGCAGTTTCTGCATCAAATGTGCGGTAACTAATGATCCCTAATCCTTTTACATTACACTCTGAGACGAGAATTGAACCGTCTGATTTGACCTGTTCCACAAATGAAATGTGTCCGTATATTGGATCGGCTCCAGCTTGTCCAGGGTTAAATGATAGAGCAGAGTGTTCTGTTGGTGTATGGGTTGTTGTGAAACCTGGCTTATTCATCCATTGTCCACCATTTCCCATAAATGGATCAAAGTTGACTCCGACTTGTTTTCCACGGTTGAAGACATACCAGGTACATTGTCCCCAAGGATAGGTACTAGTGATATATCCTGTGGTATCAATAGCTATTGTCAGACTGTAACCTACCGGTATATCATTTGAAGTTACTCCTCCACCATCTCTAGTTTTTCCTGTAGTTTGTTCAGGTGCTTTTGGTGTTCCTCCATGTTCATCAATGAAGGCATCCAGTTTTTGCATGGTTTCAGCACGTCTTTTTCCCGATCCTGTAGTATCTGTGAAATAGACTCTACCATCAGTTGCTGGATTGAGTGTTCCATTCGCAAACTTTTTAGCCTTATCATCTTGAATTTTGAAGGTTTGGTTTTTATTCCCAATGATAGTTTGTTGGGTTAGTCCGACAACCGCAACCTCATCATTAAAGTTATTGGCATATTCTGGATTGGAGTCATAGGCCCCAAAACCAAACATATTGGCTCCAGGATTAGTGGCTACCCCAGCAGTTCCAAGGGAACTTTCATTCAGTGCGATCGCAACGATTCCACGGACATCAAGATTAGATTTAGCTTCCCATTCGAGGAGCTTTTTCCCATTAATTCGGTTCCTATCATAGGAGATTCCTAACGTATCTAAAAAGCCATCTAATTGCTCTGCCGTGATACCGAAGCGATGAACCAGTAGGTTGTGAGTATAGGGATCTCCATCTGACCAGTGATCCGCATAAGTCACTCCATTTTGGGATTGGGGTGAGCCATTCGTTCCACCACCTCCGACAGCCCCCATAAGGATAATAATAATGAGGACTGGTAGAAAGAGAGGAATGAGACCAGCTAATAGAAACCATTTTAGTTTTTTCATCGAATCTCCTTTTTAGTTAATGTCTTATATAAGCAGTGAACAAAACAGTCCCAAAACGCCATTTTGCATCTAAAACGACTGAATAGGACTTAGTTTGTAGGATGATTTGGTCTCTTTCTTGTTCTGAGACTGGAAATAAAAGAAGGAAATCGATTGAGCGTTTTCCTTCTTGATAGGCTTGATAAAGAGTTTCTTCAAGAACTCTTGGAAAAGCAGTTCTTGAGCGTATCTTGGTATTCATATCATTCTCCTCTGAGTTGTTTTAAGCGTTCTGTTAATCGATCTCTTCGTTCAATATTGGCTCTTAATTTATCATCTCGTGTCATGGTTTTCCTATAAGCACGAGTGAAGGCATTGGATCCTTGGGCTTTGTACATGGCTTGAGGATCTTTATATTCCTCTAATTTGCGCTCAATACTATTAATGCGGAGTTGTTTAAATGGAGAAATCCATTCTTCTTTAAGAGTTTGGAATTCCTCGCTTGAACTTGATGTTGACTCCGCTGTGATTGGGGATTCCATTGAAGGAGTTGGTCTTTTTTCTTCAACTGGTTTAACCTTCTCAGGAATTGCCTTTGTTTTCGGAATGTTTGGTTCAGGAGTATCTGGATTTGTTGGAGTCTCAAGTGTTTCTGCTGGGAGCACTTCATCAGGTTGGTGCTCTGATTCCTTATTGGTAAAGAAAGAACCAACATTTTGGAAGTGACTCTTGGCATTCATCATCATCCCAGCTCCAAAACCAGCACCTGCTAAGGCAAAGTTCCCAAGGTGTTGAGCAGATGAAAGACTTCTCGATGGTACTTGTGAAGCCACCTCTCTGGTCTTTGTGACCCCTTTTTCAACTTTGTTTCCAATATCATTCGCAACCATTCGTGCTTTAGATCCAAGAATAAATTGGATCAATTCAGCTTTGTATTTCCATAGAAGGAAGTATACAAGTCCTTTTGAGACAACTGAAATGAGTAGTTTAAAGACAAGGCCGAAGATAATCAAAGATGGAAGTGTTTTAAGGATGCCATCAAAACCTGTAATGACAATGTTTTCTATCATTTTTTCAATGTAGAAAACTAAAAGAGTTAATAGACTCGTGATAGCTGGAAAAAGCAGCCCTCCAAACATGACTTTTAGAACTCCAAAAATCAAATCTTGCATTCTTGGTACGAAAGATATTAATAGTACAATCGGAAAGAGCAGGATCATTATCAGGACGAGTATCTGAGCAATAACGTTTAACATCTGAATCAAGATAACGGGTATCGCTAATACAAAGGCTTCACAGATTTTGAAGATGACATAAAACATGCGAGTAAAGATGAAATCTGGCATAGCTGAAACCCAACGGTTCTTTTCACCATCATCATTAGCTCCATTTCCTAGTTCATCTAGATATTTATTGCGATCTTTCGATTTAACTGCTTTAAAGTTTCCATTCTTATCGCCTGTTCCCAATACCTTACTATCATCAAAAGTTTCTTGTTTCCCATCTTGGCTATTCTTATATTTTCCATTTTCTTGACCTGTATTGACAAAGACATATGCTTTATAAGAGGTTTCTGCAATATAGCTATCTGCCATGGAATCGCCAATTTTAATGAATTTATTATTGCCATACTCCACCTTGATATTCGTGATATTTTTAGTGACATCTTGAGAGACATGGTTGATAGTATCAAGTAGATATAGACCACCTGATGTTCCAGCGATTGTTCCAAAATAACTAAAACCAAGGATGAGAACTAGAAAGACATGAAGGAGTGTTCTTGAAAAAGCTCCTTTCGAAAAGAAAAACTGATAAAAGAGATAAAACGCTAGAATCAGAAGCAACATTGAAACGAGTGATTGTTTTGCGACTCCACCAGAACTTGAACCGATGAATCCTTTCCAGATATTCATCGCTCCATTAAAGACATAGTTCTTGTAGTTGGAGTAGAGATCAATCTTTTCAAGAATCCGAATCAGCAAAGAAAAGAAGCCCACCACTGCGTTTAGAATGAAAAAGAAGAAGTTGACGAAAAGCTCATTAATCAGAACCCAAGCCCCGTTAAAGGAAGCAAACCCAGTTGGCTCCATATAGGACTTGAGAGAGAAGATATCGACTCCTCTTAGTTTGTCAAAAGCTTCTTGCATGGATTCACCTCCTAACTAGCGTATTTATTTTCAAGGCTTGATGATACAGTAGCTTTCATTGGTTTTAGAAGCATATCAATATCTTCAAAGATGTTGTGTACGGAAATCATATTGAGATTGCCATAGACGTCATAGTACAGGCATTGGCCAGAGATCATATTGTCAATCCATTCGAGATTGCTTTCAGTGACTTCGAGATTGACGTGTTTTAAGATATCTTCACGTTCAGATTTTTCATAAAAAGCAAAGATAGTCCCAAACCCCGTTGTATCATCGTCATTTTCTGCATCATGTACAGATTGAGTAATCAGTGCCAAGGTATTGTTTTTGGAGCGTCCAATCCGACGCATATTTTTGATAACGGCTTTTCCTTCTGCCGACTTCATAAGAATCCATGCTTCATCAAAGAACTCAATGGTATCTTCATTTTCATTTCGTTCTCCAAAGTGGGTACAGAAGGCACCAAGCGCAAACATGAGGGCAATAGAATTGCGTTCATGATCTGAAATTTTTGTGGAATCGTCCTTTGGTAGTTTGAGGTTATTGACCTCTAGAATGGTCACCCGTGATTCATAGTTAAGTCCTTGAGTGGTTCCATCTGAAAAGGCTAGTTCCAAGATAGAGTTTGTGACAATTGAAGTCAGATAACGACCAACCGAAGCAATTTCAGAGGAAGTGGAGTCTCTCAGCACTTTTAGGACATGTTTAAAACCGACTTTCTCACCAACGACCCGTTTTTCTACAATTGCATTAATAGCTTCTGTGATAGCTGTTTTCTGGTCCATTGTGACATCATCTACAGCTTGTAGTAGAAACTCAAGCATGTTTTTTGCGACCTCTACAGCTTGTTCTTTATCTAGAACGACAATAGGATCTAAGACTCCGTGGTTTGATGGAAGCGAGCTATCTAGTGTCACAAAGTTAAAGTTCTCAATCTGTTTCTTGCGTTCAGGATAGAGATATGCAAATTCAGGTGAGTTGATCACTTCTTGATAGTGATTTCTAAGTTCACGTTTAGGGTCAATATAAAGTGTCTTGACATTCTGTAAAGCCACACTTAAAAAGATGATCTGAGCAAGGAAGGATTTTCCTTGACCTGTTGCGCCCGTAATAATGATGTGCGGGTTCTTGGTAATCTTTCCAGCGATATCTTCCTTATTTCCGACTGTCGCATTGTAGAGGACAATGTTCTTTGAGGAATCAATAGCTTTCGCAATATTGTCCCAACGTCCTGTCCAGTTGTCTACTCGGCCGATATACCAACCGATACGGTTCCCAGAAGAGGTATTGGTGAAGGGCATGAGTTCTGAAAATCCACGAGCTGTGACCATATGTGTCCAAGTACGAGTTTTCTTTTGGAGGTTTTCTCCATAAAGCAGCGCTTGAAAGAGATAAGGTCCGTCTTGAGAGGCTTCACTAATTTCAACTCCCATATCGTCAAAATAGTTTAAAACCACTTGTCGTCTTTGTCGTAGTTGGTTCACACTAGAAGCAGAGACGATAAAATAGGCTCCATATTCGATGATATCTTCCTTATTTCCGACTTTCTTCATTAAGTCTTTCAAGGATATAGAGCCCATGATGATCTCGTCTTGTTGGACAGTATCGGTATTTTCTGCCTCTTCCATGATATTCCGATAACGAGTATTGGAACGTCCCATTCGACCTTTGATCTTACCAGTATCAATGAATTCTGCCTTAATTCGTAGCTCAACGGGAAAGTTTAAGCGTTGGATAAATTCGCCCAGGTGAAAACCATTGAATTGAACAGGAAATTTACCAACCGGAAGAATCGTCACAAAGGAAGATCCATAAGGGCTTTCTAGCTTGAGGAAGCCACCTTTTAAAACTTTAATCAAGGTATCTGTGATATTGAATTGAGCACGATTGGCGAGCACCTCCTTCTTGTAGTGAGGAATATAGCGGAGGTATTGCATCCGCTGGTAATAAAAGAGTTCTTCATTGGATAAACGCTTTGCCCGAAGAACTGAGAAGGCTTGGAAAATGGTGAATTCATCACTTTTATAGTCTTCATACCAGGTGGGACTTAATTCATATTCATAGCCAAGGCCTTTAGCGATTTTTTCAGTGAGCTCATTAAAGCTCTCATAGGCCAAGTCTTTGACGGTAGCCCCATGATTTTGTTTGCGTAAGGTCACGCCCACAACCCAGTCAAACTGATAAGGAATCTCCATTTCATCTGTTAGGCGATCCACCGTGTAAAGAAGAAGTTCTTCTCCTAGTTCACGACTGTCATCTGCTAGAGCGTCTGAAAAGTCTCGCATTTTCTCTTCTAGAAGATAGTCTTTAGGAATCAGAGATATTTCAAAGAACTTGTTTTTCTGGAGCTTCTTCATCATTTGAGCAACCGTAATTTTGTGTTTGCCCTTTTTTTCATCATCCGTAATCGTGATAGGAGTGTTTGGAATACGGTAATAAGCAACGACTGTTTGATCTTTTTTGAGAGCTAGATTTTCATGTGTTTCCCTAATAGGATAAGTTAAAGTAATACTCATATGTCCTCCTTTTCTATAGATTTGTTTTTTCAAAGACAATTTCTTCTACAGGCTCTATTCGATCTTCGTGGTAGATAGCTTCTTTGTTTAGCTTAAAATCCCAGAAGTAAATCAGGTAATCTCCTATAAAGACGTGCATCTTTTTACCGTGAGGCTCGTATTCAGTATAAAATTTAGCCAATTTATAAGGGAGATACCAATAGAGCAAGAGAGAAATTGAGTGAGTGATTTTTGCGAGTGGCACAAAGATAAACCCTCCAAAGAGTAACATGGCCACAGAAACGATGATAAAGACAATGAAAAAGGACAACTGCATCGGTGTCGCAAAGTACCATAATCGAGTGCCCTTTTTTGTCTTAATTTCTTGGATCCAATAAGGTGCATTTAGGCCCTTACTGTAATCATAAAGTCTTTCTTCTTTCATGATTAAAGTCCTGTTTCAACTCCAAAAAGACGCAGGAACCAGCCGACTGGTTTTAGGATTTCTTGTCCTTTAGCCATCGAAACAATGACGGCATAGAAACCAACGACGTAGAAAAGCTGGAGCCAGGAACTATTTCGCCAAGCCTTTATAGCTAATGTTACAGCAATGGCTGTCAGGATCCAAATTCCATCGCCCTGGAGGAAGGTTCGTAGATTGTCTGTATTCATAGAGTTCTCCTATTCTTTATCATTTGCATAGTTTAGTGGAATGGTGTGTTCCAGTTTTGTGACATAGTAGGTTTTTTCTTTTTCTGAGAGGGTAAAGGTGAAGTTTTCTGAATGAGTGGTTCCTCCAACCTCAAAGGTTGCTTGAACATAAGCGATTAGATTCTGACCGTCTTTTTTTAGATAGGTATAATCAATTGTTTTGAAGGTGGTATTGGCTATAATATCCACATCCTTAGCAATCAGATTAAGGTTATCTTGGTTAGTAGTATAGTTGGTAAAGAATACTTTGAGGAATTTTTCCACCTTCTTTCGCTCGCTGTCTGAAAAATGATCGTTAGCGGTTAGTTGAAGCTGATCGTCTTCGCTAAAGTGTCCAGCTTGTGAGGATTCAATAGCAGAAAACCAAGGAAGACCAGAAATATAATATTTCCCATCCTTTTCATCAAATGGAATATTGAAACCTGTCACAATTTCTTTTTCTTCTGTGTTATTATCCCGGCGGATAGTCTCCTTGTATTTGATCTTATAGGTCGCAACCTTCCCTTCTACAGTCACTAACTGAGAATAGAGAAGCTCACTAGGATTTCGAACTTGACCTTGAGCTTTCACATCAGGAATGAAGTTGTAAAAGCTGTTTAAGTAGTCCACTTGAGCTTGTTGTTTATCTCCTTCCTGTGGAAGGGTGAAATAAGCGTAGACATAGTCGTTCAAGTAGTACTGGAGCTTGTAGTCGTATTTTCTACTAGACTCCATTGGCTGTGCCTTTTGTTTTTTAGTAGCCTCCACTTGAGCTTGTAGTGTTCCTACTTTATTTGATAGTGTGATAGCACGAATAGATCCCAAGAGACCAACAAAAAGGAGGAAAGCAATTCCTCCTATGACTGCAATATTGACGGTCTTTTTATTGGTGACTTTTAGTTTTGGTGGGCCTCCTTTTTTCTCCACCTTTTTAAAGTGTGAGAGATATTCTTTTGCTTGAAGCAAGTAGCGTTTGGCTTTATCCATAGATCCTCCTTTAGAGACCAGCAAGCTCAATGAGCTTGGATCCTTTTGCATAGAGGCGCTTATTGGCTTTTTCGATCTCACCATTAATGTAATAGTAGCCTCGTAGCTCAGTTTGGAGCTGTTCGATCAAGTCAGGTTTTAGATCCTTGGCTTCTTCTTTTTTAAGGAGACTATTTAATTCTCCAGCCTTGGTCCAAGCCTCTCTGTGATCTTTCTTTTTAAGTAATTCTCCCAGTTCATTCGTGACTTGAGAGACTTTCTTTTCAAATGTTGTTTTCGTTGCCATTTCAATTTCCTTTCTAAATTTTTCTTGATTGTCTTTGATGGTCTTTTGGATATAAGTAATGAGTGAGGGGCGCATTTTTTTATTTACGCTCAACACTTGACCATCTAGCGTGAAACAGGCATGTTCATAGGTATAAAATCCTCTACTGTCTGGAAGTTCTTCTGTACACCTACCAGCACATTCGTAGTAGAATTCCTTGCCTTTTCGTAAGAGGATGTACATATGCCAGAATTCTTGTTCTGGAAGAAGCAGAAAGTCTGCTTGATAAATCTTCTTCAGCATCTTAAGAAGCCTCTAGCAGATCATCGTAGCCTAGAGCTTGGTAGATAAAATCTGAATCAAACCAGAGCCAGTCATTGATTTGTCCTTCTGTTGGCGTATCACCAGAGAAGATATCTTCACAAATGACGGTTAGAGTATCTACTCCACCACGTTCACGGACAGTGTTTAAGGTAGTTAGTCCACCAGACCAGGCTTTAAAGTTGTCTAGTGAATTGATTTGAACTTTGTATTCCATATAGCTTTTCCTTTCTAGTGTTCATAGTGTTTATTAGTTTTGAGAAGTCGTAACATGGCTTTTCCTCGGTCTGTGATCTCCCCACTATTTTGAATCATCTTCATGTATTCTGTTTGCAGGATTTTATCTGCTTCAGTGACTAGTGCAAGGGAGTTAGCAACTTGATAGGTCAGCCAGCGAATGGTTCGCTCAATGCTATAAGGTTGAGGGTTGGTTGAGA
The DNA here is from genome assembly GCF_047465465.1 of Streptococcus parasanguinis. GTDB lineage: Bacteria > Bacillota > Bacilli > Lactobacillales > Streptococcaceae > Streptococcus > Streptococcus parasanguinis_AI. Next base: position 377,121 of record NZ_JASGZU010000002.1, read on the forward strand.
GTTTCAAGGGTTCGACTCCTCCAAAGAGTCGTTGCCATTTTTCATCGGGTTTGTAGGCTCCAAATTGATTTGTTCCGTCATAGACTTGGATTTCTTTGTTTATGATGCCTCTAGCAATTTCACCCAGATCGACACCAGCGATATATTCTTCTACAACACCTTGAGCCTTCTGGTCTGAAAAGCGGAGTTCGTAGCGATTCCAGATACCAAAAATCTCCAAGGATTCGTCCAAGGAGATATTTTCCATTCGTGCTATTTCATAGCGCTTTTCATAAAAGTTGAAATAGAGCTGACTTTGACGACTCCCAAAGTAAATGGATAAGCCGTGATTGGCTTCCATATCTTCGTTATCAGTGAAGGATCCACCTCCAGTGATATTCCATTTTTTGAGAGTATCAAGGACAATCTCTTTGGCATGGAGTTTCTTTATCAAATCTGGTATTAGAATTTGTTGGTCTTCGTATCCATAACCCTTATAGAGTTCATCAAGGGCGATATCTAGGCGTTTAACTCGTACATCCTGATAGGAGTAGAGGATATGTTGGAGAAAGATTTGCCAGGTGATTCCCTTGTGTTCTAAGATAACTTCCATCTCACGGCATCCTTGGCCGGAAAGTTGAAGGCAGACTTGGTAGTCATTAGTAATCCCCTTATCAAAGAAATCAAAGATCCAGATGTTTCCTCTTTGCCAGAGATGTGTATAGTTCATGAGACGTGTTTCTTGTTCAGTAAACTCACTCAAGGGGCAGTGAAGGAAATTCTCACAAAAGTCATCTAAATCTTTGAGTCTTGGGAAAGACAAGCGGAGGTAGTCAATCTGAGCTCGAAGGCTATCTCGTTCACAGTCTTTGTGGTAACCCAGTTTTTCTTTTAGTTCTCTAAACTTCTCAATCGTTAGTCCTCTTTCGCCAGCTTCATAAGACCGATAGGTTCTAGTTGGAAGATCCACAGCTTGTGCAAAATCTTTTTGGCTAAGTCCTGTCTGTTTACGGAATTTCTTAATATGAAAAGGACTAATTTTGTCCATTCATTAGACCACCTCTTTCTAACTAAGTGACACACTTTTTTGACGAAAGTGACACACTTTTTAAAATTCGAAAACCCAACTCCCACAAGGAATGAGGAGGGGTTGATATGGCGTTTTTACCAATTGTAACCCCCCTATTAGAAAACGGGGGTTCATTGTCATCATGGGCCAGGAACGGCGGGCTTCGGTCTTCGCCTGACCTGCGGTCAGGCTTGCCCTTGCCCTTGTCCTAGCTCATGATGACTGACAATCGCTTCAATAGCTTTCGGATAAGACTTCCGCCCATCTTCCTCAAATCGAGTGATTGTTTCAAGAAGTAACTTTTCTTGGAATGGTTCAATGAGAATAGCGGAATCAGTACGTTCAAATGAGATCCCGTGTTCTTCCATATAAGGGATGATTTTTCGAAGGGTTTGCATCTTTAGATCGTGCTCATCCGAAAATTCTTTGAGTGTTCTCTTGTTTGGTTCGCTTCTTTTAGCCTCCTCTTCCTCTATAGGATCAATTGTTTCAACTGGTGGTTTATATTCTTCAAAGACTGAAAACTCTTCTCCTTCAAATTCCATAATCGGGATTTTAGCGTATTCATCATAGAAAGAAAAGCCCTGGTCAAGTGGAATATAAGGCGAATAAAACTCACCAGCTAGATTCCCGCTTGAAGCAATATAACCACGACCGACCACTTTCACTCCATTAATTTCGTCCAGTTTTTTAAACTCTTTGGTTTTATTGGCATCCCCAAACATCATGTCATAGCCTGTTGATTCCAAATGACCGACGGAAAGACGCATCATGAAGTTGTCCCGAAGAGAAGTCTTGATATATTCCCCATCAGGCCGTTGCATGGCAAAGATCACGTAGACTCCAGCTTGACGACCCTCTAGAACGATTTGAGTTAGATATTCCATGAGTTCCGACTGTTGGCTATAGTCACGGTCAATCTTGGCCATGAGAGCTGCCCATTCATCTACTAGAAGAAATTTAGGTTTTAAGTTGTAATGGGTGTAATAAGTGCCTGGTCTATAGTCTGGAAAAGACGTTAAGATTTCATAGCGCTTTTTCATAAACTCTACATTTTCTCTAAAACAATTGATGATGTCCTCTTTGCTAGAATAGACTCTACCGTGGAAGACTGGAAGTTTCTTTAAAGAGGCTAAATCAGAGTTTTTTGGATCACAAATATCTATATAGCCGACTTTTAATAAAGCATAGATAATGGACATGAGAGTGACGGTTTTTCCTCCTCCAGTACCTCCACCAACAAGTAGGTGAGAGTCTTTGACATAGTCCCAGTAGACATCTTTCATAAGACGGATCTTTGAGCCTCTCACTTCAACTTGATTAATTGAAATGCGACTCTCAATCCTATTGATGGCGATTTTGTATTTGATAAACCGTTTGTCAAAACTCTTATCACGAAAGTCCCCATTAAACATGACTTCAAGAGTAGAGCCAAGGTTTAAAAATCGATCTTGAAATTTGTTTCCTTCCAAGATGAAACTGACTTGAAGCTCATAACGACTTTGTTTGAGGTAGACTTTTGGAAGTGTAATTTTTTCAACCATGCCTTTCTCTCGTTTGACTTTCTTGACCAGGTATAGGTTATTCTCTAGCAAAAAGCGAGAGAGAATTCGAAGACTATTGAGCTTTTGAAAGAAGAGGATCTTCTCATAACAGAGGTAATTGACCCCCAAAGAAAGAAGAGCCGACAGTAGAACTCCTACTCCAATGAAATATCCTTGAGGTAAGGGATGAACTTTTAATTCCTCTAAATGAAGGTAGGCATAATAGATAGAAGCTAACAAAAAAGGAAACCACCAGATAAACCATGTGATTCCCTTGATATTGCGATGAAAAGCGTGAACTCTTTTCCCACGATAGGTAAAGAGTTTCATGAGTGATCACCTCCTAATTATCTTTCTTGTTTTCTGTTTGTTTCACTTCCTTAGTTTCCTTGACTGGAGTAGCTCCCCCTTTCTTTTTGATTTTTGAGGCAAAGAGTTTAAAGATATCCCGATTATTCACGTGAATATGGGCGAAAACAATATCTTCTAGTTCAACCTCTTCACGGTATTTAATGCCCAGGTCTTCAATTTCAGACTCTGACATGTCTGCGATAGTGAAAAAGAGGGTTTCGTGCTGGACAGAAGAATGAATCCCTACGACGATTCCACGGATCTCGCCTGTATTGACTTGGACAAATGATCCATCAGGATTTCGTTGCGATTGATCTACTTCAAAGATGACTTCAGGACCTTCAATGCCTCGGAAAGTCAATTTCCCAAGGATTGCCGGGACATCTAGTCCGTCTGTGATGACACGATAAGTCTTATCCGCAATTTGTAGTTTTTCTCCGTAGTTTAATCCAATTTTAGCCATGTAATTTTCTCCTTTTATTTCTTATTTTTTAAGTACCAATTTTTCCGCAAAAACATTGCGGTAAGGTGCAACATTCTTACCGTTTAAAATAGTGTCTGAGAAAAAGATTGGGTTAACCGCTTCTACTAGAGCATCTTCTGGAAAGACCGTTGTAGAGGCTGGTGTGATGACATGAAAGGCTCCGTGCTCTGCGCTGTTTAGAATGTGACGTTGGTATTTTCCTTTTTTACCAAATACAGACTGAGGAGCTTTCCCCAATTTTTCATAATAAGCTTGACCAATAAATTCTGGTTTCATTTTTAGTGTTTCTGGAATCATAGGATTCTCCTTTCAAATTTTAAGTAAAAGAAAAAGAGTTAAGCTAGTTTCTTAACTCTTGAGTAATAGTGATTAAAAATTTTGCGTTTATACATGCGACTATAGAGATCAATATCTCCATAAGCAAATCCTGTTTCTTTTGCCTTAGAGGCTAAGTGATCGATATCTACCAGGGCTTGGCTATATAGTTTAGCTAAGAGACTTTCTGAGCTATCAAACATCCCATAGGTAAAGAGATAGTTTTCATAGAGTCGCTTACACTGTAATGCGAAAAAAGTTTGTCATATCATTCTCCTTTATTGTAATAAGTAAAAAAGCTACTAAGTGAAAAAAGGAAAGAACTTAGTAGCTTGAGAGTAGGTCTATCTTTTAGATAGACAGCAGTAAAGAAAAGTTATTTGGTTGAAGGATCCCTCCTTCACGGTGGCAACGTTTAGCAAGGTGCTTTGCATCAATTACCATCGCTTTCCCAGCCAATCTCTTCAGGTAGTCATGATCATACCTAAGGGATTCTCTTACGCCCTTTGGCGAAGCCAGTTCACTTTACTATTCGGAAAAGTGCGAAAGTCCGAAATGCGTGGAAGCCCACAAGAATGTTTTATATCTTCACTTCAACCATAAAACGGACTTGACTTTTGATATCAAATAAATTACAATAAAGGTACGAAGTTTAGTGTAGTTTGATAGTCAGTCCTCTGGTTGTCAGACGCACTTTTTATTTAATTGTCAATGATCATAATGCCGATAGCTAGGTATTATTATTTTTAAATCCGATATAACCATCAGCTATATTTATATTATATAACCGTTAGTTATATTTGTCAAGAGATTATTTTAAAAAATTAAAAATATTTTTAGAGGTCAAAAATGGAATTTTCGGAACGCTTAAAAACCCTTCGGAAAGAAGCTAGACTCACTCAAGTCGATGTAGCTGAAAAACTAGGAATTTCCCAACCAGCTTATGCTTCATGGGAACGTGGGGTAAAAAAACCAACACAAGATAATTTAGTTAAGATCGCTCAAGTTTTGAATGTTTCAGTTGACTATTTAGTTGGAAACTCAGAAGAAAAATTAGATGATTTAGACAATATTGAATTCCTATTTCGTATGAATTCAAAAGGACTAACAGTTGAAGAAAAAGAAATCTTTAAAAAAGAGCTGATTGAGTTTATGGAAAAAAGGAAACAGATGTTTAATAAGAAATAATTTTTATTGGTTAAATATTAATTGAACTATTTTGTAGATATTGAAAAATTAAATAGAAATTTGATTTATTAAGGGAGATAGAAAATGGGAAATGAAAAAAAATCAATAGTGAAGAAGTATCATTTGGGAATTTTTATTACGTTAATACTTATGTTTCCAATAATAATGAAAATAATACAACACATCGTTTTAAAAGGATTTATTGTAGAACAAAATGCTTTTAAAACAGCAATTAATATAGTTGTTCAAAACTTTTCTTTTTATGCTACTGCATTGAGTATAACTTTTACAGTTTTTGTATTTAACCAAACTGAACATCAGAGATTAGAAACTGAACACAAATTGAAAGAAAAGGAAATTGAACAGCTAAAAGATAAGTATAGGCCTACTTTCGTTATTGAAGAAGAAAATGAAAGTAATAAAATAAAATTACTTATGAGAGATAATAATCTTTATTTAGAAGATATTACATATTATAGTGACCCTAATGATCTTAAATATCCTTTAAAAATTGCTAATTTGTGTTCAGTTTCTAATCTCTGATGTTCAGTTTGGTTAAATTGCGCGTCAGCAAAGCTAACACCTTTCCACTCATCTCCTGTTGCGGCAAGTTTTTCTTCAACGAGCGTACCGAAGTCTTTTCCGTTGGCTTGCACAAATGTAGGTGGAACTAGAAGTGTACGAAGA
>NZ_JASGZU010000003.1:0-305890 GCF_047465465.1 Streptococcus parasanguinis
AGCTTCAGCGTTCTACTTGCATGTATTAGGCACGCCGCCAGCGTTCATCCTGAGCCAGGATCAAACTCTCATTAAAATAATTGTTTGTCTTAAACTCATTCTGTCACTGACAGATTTATTGTTTTTTATTGTTCAGTTACTATAACTTTCGTTATAGCGCCCTGCACATTGGTTCGTCTTGTTCAGTTTTCAAAGGTCTTTGTCGCTCTCGCGCGACAACTATATTAGTATATCATGACCTCTCCTTACTGTCAACACTTTTTCTCAAAAAATTTTATTTTTTTGAAAGTTCATTTATACACTGTCAACTTTCAGTTCTTAAATTGTATTTTTAAAATCCTTCAGATAGTTCTCTAATTTCTTTTTCATTTTTGTTTTTCCTAGACATCTTCTGTTTGCTAGTAATGCTTCATATTGTTCTTTTTCTTTTACGGTTAATTTTTCTTTAAAACGTTTTAATGCATCTCTAAGAACAACCAGCTCATCTAAATATATTTTTCTTGATGAAATTCTGTGACTAATTTCTCCAATTTCAATATATGGAAGTCTATTTATTTTTCTCTTATCACTTTCCTGTTGTCTTATTTTATCTTTAATATGATTTCTAAATTTTGTTTTAAAATATGTATAAAGTAATTCTTCATTTGTTTCAATTTCAGGATTTTTTTGATAAAGTTCAAAGAGTGTTAGCTGTCCTTCTTGTTCCCAATCATCCTTTTCCCATAATTGAATATAATATTCTTTTTCACATTTTCTTACGATATATTTTACTTTTTGATACATTTTATTAAATTCCATAAGCTCTCCTTTACTTTTATCTGTATTTTATAAAAATAAAGAAGCCCATTGGACTTTTTTTCTATTCTGCACGTTTTTTTAACTATTTGGTTATTATTTTTAATTATTTTTTCCAAATACACAAAAAAACTGCCACTTGGTGACAGTTCATCGATAGTCCGTACGGGATTCGAACCCGTGTTACCGCCGTGAAAAGGCGGTGTCTTAACCCCTTGACCAACGGACCATTTTTACAACATATTCTATTATACAGAATATTTTTACTCTGTCAACACTTTTTTAATAAAAAAAGAAGGAAATATTTTCCTTCTTTTGAATTAGTTATTTTCTTCTAATTTTGACTTAATCTCATCATATGATAGAGGTTTTGCTTCTTCTTCTAATTCATGCTCTGAATTTTCAGGCATTTTTCCTGTTTCATATAATGATTTAATTTGAACACTATCCAAGGTTTCATATTTTAATAGAGCTTCCGCAATTAGTTTATGCGTTTCTCTATTTCCTTGAATAATTTCTGCCGCTTTATTACGGGCTTCATTCAACAGACTACGAACTTCTTCATCAATTTCGTAAGCTGTTTGTTCTGAAATCATTTTTTGTGGGCTTTGAGCACCAAACATCGCATGATTTCCTTCATATTGGACCGGTCCAAGTTTTTCACTCATACCATATTCTGTCACCATTGCACGCGCCATTTGGGTAGCTTGTTCAAAGTCATTTGAAGCACCCGTTGTTTGCGAATTGAAAATAATTTCTTCGGCAACACGGCCTCCCATGAGCCCAGCTAATTGTTCTTTCATATCTTCTTTAGAAAGTAACATTTGATCTTCTTTAGGAAGGGCAATCATGTAACCGCCTGCACGACCACGTGGAACAATAGTAACTTTATGAACTACACGAGCATTTGATAAGACCAGACCAACAATTGTATGACCAGCTTCGTGATAAGCAACCATTTCACGTTCTTTTTGTGAAATCGTCCGATCTTTCTTAGATGGACCTGCAATAACACGATCTTCTGCTTCATCGATATCAGCAGCATCAATTACTTTTTTATTTCGACGAGCTGCAACCAAGGCTGCTTCGTTCAAAACATTTTCGAGATCAGCACCGACAAATCCTGGTGTTTGTTGAGCAACCAATTTCAAGTCCACATCTTGAGCAAGTGGCTTATTCTTAGCATGAACACGAAGAATTGCCTCACGACCTTTCACATCTGGACGTCCAACCAATACTTTACGGTCAAAACGGCCAGGACGAAGAAGGGCAGGGTCAAGGACATCAGAACGGTTAGTTGCTGCGATAACAATGATTCCTTCGTTGCCTTCAAAACCATCCATCTCAATCAAGAGCTGGTTGAGGGTTTGTTCACGTTCATCATTTCCGCCACCAAGACCTACACCACGCTGGCGCCCAACAGCATCAATTTCATCGATAAAGATAATGGCTGGTGCTGCTTTTTTAGCATCTTCAAAAAGTGAACGAACCCGGCTAGCACCGACTCCGACAAACATTTCAACGAAGTCAGAACCAGAGATACTGAAGAATGGCACTCCAGCTTCACCAGCTACTGCTTTTGCTAAAAGGGTTTTACCAGTTCCGGGAGGGCCTTCAAGAAGCACACCTGCTGGGATTCTTGCACCCAATTTAGTAAAGCGTTTTGGATCTTTTAAAAATTCAACAACTTCAACAAGTTCTTGTTTTTCTTCTTCAGCTCCTGCTACATCTGAAAAACGAACTTTAATATCTTCTTTATTAGCAGCGCGGGCTTTATTACGACCAAAGTTCATGGCACCTCTGGCACCTCCGCCACCGCCTTGGTTCATCATTGAGAAGAAGAAGAACATGACAATAACAAATGGAACAATTGAAGTGAGAATTGTTATCCACATGCCACTTGAGCTCTCACGCTTAATGGTGATTTCTGCTTTGTGGTCAGCTGCTAATTTTTGTAATTCATTGACGGTGATATCAGATGGAAGGATGACACTAGTAAAGCGAGATACTTTTTGAACACTTGGGGTAAAAAATTGAATTCCTGTATCTTCTTTTGATTCTTTTGCTTTATTATAGGTACCTGCAATTTCAATCACACTACCATTTGGTTGGTAACTGATCGTTTTTACATTATCATTTTTAATTTCTTTGACCAATTCTGTGTAGTTGATTTGCTGACTTTGACCAACCCCATTACCCGCAAAAAAGTACTGGAATCCTGTCACAGCCGCTACAATAATCAACAAATACAGAAATGGATTTCGGACAAAACCGTTATTTTTTCTGTTATTCATCTAGTCTCCTCTATTTTGAGTACACTTCCTCTTTTAATACACCAACATAGGGTAGGTTACGATAATTTTCATCATAGTCTAAACCATATCCTACAACAAACTCATTTGGAATCGTAAAGCAGGTGTAATCTGCTTCAATCTCAACCAAACGTCCTTCAGGTTTATCCAATAAGGTAGCAATCTTCACAGATGCTGCATTTCGTTCTTCAAAGAGTTCTTTTAGACTCTTGAGGGTTTTACCTGTATCGATAATATCTTCTACAAATAAAATATCTCTACCAGTAATATCTTGGTCGATATCCTTGATAATATTAATAATACCTGAGCTTGCCGTACCACCATGATAACTTGAAACCAGCATAAAATCCAATTCAATATGTGTATCCACGTGGTTGATCAACTCTGCCATAAATGGAACAGAGCCTTTCAAAATTCCAACAAAAATTGGATTTTTCCCTTGGTACTCTTTTGTTAGGGTTTCACCCAATTTCTTTGCTGCTTCTACAATTTCATCATGTGAAACCAATACTTTTTTTATATCTTTTTCTAACATGTTTTTACCTATCTATTTTTTGAATATAAAGACTATCTTTCATTATACCACTTTTTGAGAGCTTACTCAAATCACTCGTTACCAATCCCACTACAGAAAGAATATTATGATTCTGTTCTATAATGAGAGCTTTTTGTCGAAGCGAAATTGGAATTTTATGGTTGATAAACCACCGTCTTAATTTTTGATGGTGGCCATTAACAAGCAGGTGATCTCCTTCCTTTCTCCCTCTAATTAAGATGGGAGTTTCGCGTGAAACAGAAAGAATTTCTACATTTTCCCCTACTAATGGTTGTCCAAAAGATAGTTTATAATTTGCAATATCAAAGATATTCCCAAATTCTAACAAAAAAGGAAGGGGTTGGTCATCCGACTTTTGACTGATTTTTCGTATTTCAAAGAAATCATATTCTTGATGTAGTTCATAATTCGACTTTAAATAATGAATGCAATTTCTTTTTTTTCGCAGTAAATCTAATAATTCTTGAAACTGGGCCCTACCAAGTTGCAAATCTGGAAATTGTGCCAAATACTCTTCTAATAAGAATGATTGTACAGAATGAGAATACGTTCTAAAAGAAGCTAAATCTTGAATGCTTAACTTGCTAGTCAATTCTTTTAGTGCTTGGTGCCAATGATTCACTTCCTCTGCTAAATAGCGAAGACTTGCTTGCATTTGGGGATTTTCTTTTTCAAATTCTGGAAGGTATTGATGGCGTACACGATTTCGAAAATAGTCCTGTGAGTCATTGCTACTGTCTTCAAAGTGAGGGATTTTCATCAACTCATCTTTGGTAAAAGTTAACAAAGGACGGATTAACTCACCCTTACCAAATGGTTGGCGTACAGGAATACCACTTAAATGGCGTAATTTTGTTCCTCGTATTAAGCGCATGAAAGTTGTTTCGGCTTGATCGTTTGCATGATGACCTGTTACTAAAGCGGTGCAATCCTCTTTCTCCATAATCTGTTTAAAAAAATCATAACGAAAGGTACGAGCTTTTGCTTCTGTAAAATCACCCGAATAGTGAGCCACATGGATACGTGTCTCTCGCCTATCAGCTAGCGTTCGAAGTTCACTTTCTTCTAAATCCGATTCTGGTCTTTGTCCATGATTGACATGAGCGAGTACCAGATGGATTTTCAATCGTTCTTTATTCTTATATAAAAGTTCATACAGATTCATTGAATCCAATCCACCAGATAAGGCAACTAAAACACGGCGATGGGGAGTAAATAGATCTTGTTTTTCACAAAACTCTAAAAATCGCTTTTCCATTATTTCAATACCTCATAGATATCTTTTGAAATGTTGGAAATCGTATCATAATTCGAATGATCTGTAAAAATGGCTATTACATAGGGTGAATTTGTGTATACAATTGCAACATCATGTCTAAAATCATAGGCATCTCCAATTTTATGAGCAACCTTTACTGGAAGGTCACGCGCAATCCGTTGATCATCATATTTTGTAGAGGAGAGCGCATCAATAATAGGGCCATTTTGTTGATAGACAGCCTCCATGACATTGCCAGCCATTTCAGCGGATGCTTCTCTTTTTTCAACATCCCAATGTTTTTTTGCAATTTTATCCAATGTTTTTTGGAAGTCTTGATCTGATTGATGAGTGACATAATAATTCAAGATATTATGTCCAACATTATCTGATTCTTTTGCAATCTTATCTACCAACTCTTGAACACTATATTCTTTTCCATCTGGTGTTTTTGAAAGGCTACCACTTCCTTCTGGTTCATAGCCACCTTTGAAATCATTGACTTCTGGAATATATTTGTAGGTTGTGGTTGGAGAAATGGCTTTTTTATTGAGCTGTTCTTGGACGTAGTACAAGTATGGTAATTTCGTTACACTGGCAGAATACATTTCTTTTTGCGGATTGATTCCAGCAGTATTTCCAGTCTCTAATTGTTTTACATAGATTCCATACGAAGGAGAATTGTATTTACTATTTAACAAGTCCTGGACTTTTTCTATTCGATTATCTTTTTCAGTAACGAATGCTTTGTTCACCCAGCCCTGACCTTCAATCTCCACAAACTCATCTCGTAAAGTCTTAGCTGTACGTAAGACTGTCACTTTTGTATAAGGAGAAAGAGGTGTATTTTTTTCTTTTGCACCATTTATTAAGGGTCGGTCATACACTTTAAAACCAGGTTTTAGCCACATGTCTTGTTTTTTTTCTTGTGTTTCTTGTACAACATCAGAAAAAATGACAGAAGAATCTGCTAATACATATCCTTTCTCTGCTATTTTAAATACAGCTTTCCCTTCATCATTTACAAAGAGTTGTTCGATTGTAAACGGTGTGTTGGGAAGAATTTCTCCTTTTGCTTTTTTCAACTGAGGATCAGAAAAAACAGAAATTTTGCGATAGACATTCGGGTTTGCTGGAATTGAAGAAAAATAAAGTTCTGATGGATGAGCCGTTGTCTGAGAAGACTCAGACTGCTCGACACTCGCTGCTTGAGATCCAATAAATAAAATTGGAACTAACAATAGGAGCAGAAATCGTTTAGACACCTGTATTCCTTTCTTTTTCATCCTTTTGAAGTTTAATCATTTGGTTTTTCTTTTTTAATTCCTCTAATTTTTCATCCGAAAATTCAAGGAATTGTTTAACTGTTTGTAAGATATTTTCCATCGGTTATTGGGGGAGTAAATCTGGGATGGTATAAACATATTCACCATCTTTTGAAAAAGAATACTTAGCGCGTGCATATTTTGTTGCATAATCATCGTCTTTTAATTTTTTAGCGATGTCTTGTTGGTATTCTTTTTGTTCACTTGTTTCTTTATACTCTTTTTCCAACTGTTTGTATTGTTCTTTTTTATCTTGTAGCGATTGATAGCTCTGGGCTAAATTATAAGTTGGAAGAATAAATAATAACATGACCAATATCAAGACAAGCCCCAGAAAACGATTGCGTTTTTTTCTTTCTTCTTCTAAAAAACGTTTTCGCTGACTTTCGTCTTTGATATATTTATTGTTCATTTGAACGATATTTTTAGGCATCTTCTTCTATCCTTGTTTCACTAATTATTTCGTACATTTTGGATGCATCTTCTTTTTTTGTACTATCCAACATTTCCAAGACTTTAACCGTCAATACTTTATTTCCAAAACGAACTTCAATTTGATCATTCACTTTCAAATCCGTTGAACTTTTGGCTAATACTCCATTGACTTTGATCCGCCCTTTATCTGCAACTTCCTTTGCAACAGGACGACGCTTAATAATGCGAGAAACTTTTAAATATTTATCTAATCTCATACTGTCACCTCTAACATAGTATTGTATCATTTTTTATACATAAAATGCGAAAAATGAGCTAAGAACTGCTAGTCCTTTTCTTTTTCCTGTTTAATTTCCAATAAGGTTTGACCAAATTGCTTCAGAGCTTCCAAAATTTCAAAATCTTTCTTATTTCGAATATCGAAGATCACTTCAATTAATCCCTTTTCTTCTGCAATCTGTGCCTTTAACTGTGTCATTGACAGAGCTTTGAAATAATCCTGTGTTAAAAACAGTTGTTTGGCAATAGGTTCAAATTTCACTGTCACTTTTTGTTGTTTTCTTTCAACAAGACGGACAAAGACTTGATCCAAGTAAGCTTTCACTAAACCAATTTCAAGTAGGTAGGCGACAACATCTGGATATTCTCCAAAACGATCGATCAATTCATCTTGCAAGTATTCATAGTCCGTTGCAGAATCCATTTCACGAATTTGTTTGTAAATTTCAATTTTTTGACGTTGATCTGAAATATATTCATTAGGTAAATACGCATCTATTTGAAGGTTCAACTCTGCATTGCTCTTTTGTCTGCGATGCTCTTGGCCTTGTTTCTTAGCAATAGCTTCTTCTAACAATTGAGAATACATTTCAAAACCAACTGAATCGATGAAACCAGATTGAGAAGCTCCAAGGATATTCCCTGCTCCACGGATCGATAAATCTCGCATAGCAATTTTAAATCCAGACCCCAACTCAGTAAAACCTTTAATAGCTTCTAAACGTTTTTCAGACACTTCTGTAAGAGATTTGTCTGGACGATACATCAAATAAGCATAAGCAATTCGATTGCTTCGTCCCACACGACCTCTTAGTTGATAAAGAGTTGAAAGTCCCATATGATCCGCATTTTCAATAAAGAGTGTATTGGCATTTGGAATATCCACACCTGTCTCAATAATGGTTGTCGTCACTAAGACATCGTATTCGCCATTAATGAAATCCAACAGGGTATTTTCCAGGCGAACTTCACTCATCTGACCATGAACAAAGCCAATCGAAGCTTCTGGAATCAACTCTTTTAATTCAGACACCTTTTGTTCAATTGTATCTACCTTATTGTAAAGATAATAGGCCTGTCCTCCACGATCCATCTCCCGCAACACAGCATCTCGAATAATGGTTGGATTAGTCTCTAGTACAAAAGTTTGCACAGGATACCGATTGGTCGGAGGTGTTTCGATGACAGACAAATCTCGAATTCCTAGCATAGACATATGAAGAGTTCGAGGTATAGGGGTAGCTGTCAAGGTAAGCACATCCACCTTTTTTTTCAATTCTTTCAAGGTTTCTTTGTGCTTCACTCCAAAACGTTGTTCTTCATCGATCACGATTAAGCCTAAGTCTGAAAAAACAACATCTTTGGACAAGAGCCGGTGAGTTCCAATAATAATATCCACTCGTCCTTTTTTCAACTTTTCAAGCGTTTCTTTCTGCTCTGCCTTACTCTGGAAACGGCTTAAAACAGCAACCTCTACTGCAAAAGATTCAAAACGCTCCTTAAAATTGGCATAATGTTGTTGGGCAAGAACCGTGGTAGGAACCAGCACTGCTACTTGTTTATGATCATTTACTGCCTTAAAGGCTGCTCGCATAGCGACCTCTGTTTTTCCAAAACCGACGTCTCCAACCAGCAATCGATCCATCGGACAATTCGATTCCATATCTTTTTTAATTTCTTCAATGGAACGTAATTGATCATCTGTTTCAATATATGGAAAATCTTGTTCAAAAGCCTCTTGGTTTTCATCATCTTTGGAATAGGCAAAGCCTTCTAATTGACTACGCTCCGCATAAAGTTTTATCAAATCATCCGCAATGTCCTCCACCTGGGTCTGAACCTTTTGCTTCGTTTTTTGGAAACGCCCATCATTTAACTTGTTAATTTTTGGCGTTTTTCCATCACTTGCAACGTATTTGGACAACATCTGAATCTGATCGACAGGAATCGAGATGCGATCTCCATTTTGATATTGAATTGAAACATAATCACGATGGACACCCGAAATTTCAATCGTTTCAATTCCCAAATATTGACCAATACCATGAACTTGGTGAACAACATAGTCCCCTTTTTCCAATTCATTATAATTTTTTAGGCGTTCTGCATTGGAAATATTTTGCCTGCGAATCTTTCGTTTGATCTTTTTCTGATAAATCTCTGATTCTGTAATGTAGACAATTTTTTCATCAACAAATTGAAAACCGTGAGCTAATCCTCCAACGACTAATTGACTAGCTTGAGGAATGATCGTATCCCCATCAATATAATCTAATCGAATCCCATACTCTTCTAAATTTTTATGGAGCTGTTGAAGATTGTGATGAGAAATTGCTTGGACAATAACAGTATAGTTTGATTTTCGATACCGTTCAATTTCCTCTTTTAGTAAATCAAATTGTCCAAAAAACTCCTGCATGGGATATTGATTGAATTGATACAAATGATCAAACTTCAGATTTCCCAATCCTTTTTGAAAGTTTGAAAAATAAGTTGCAGGCGTATATTTTCGTAATGTTGTACTGGTGTCTGCAAAATACACTTGGCGAGAAGAAGCTCTATTTTTATGTAAATCTTCCGTCAAGAGATTAGCTGTATCTAGTTCAAATCTCGCTATTTGATCTGCTATTTTTTGATAATCATCCAGAAAGACTGGAGTGTGTTTAGGGAGATAATCGAATAGGGTATATTGTTTCTTGTAAAAGAAACTAATAAATTTTCTAAGATCCGGATGGAGTTTCCTTTGAGAAATATCTCCCAGAATTTCTGCTAGATAAGATTTAAATTCTTCATTTGCACTCTGTTCTTGCAATTGTTCGATTTGCTGCTGACCACGTATAAAATCTTCCTCTTGCAACAATAGATCACTCACTGCCTTAAGTTGAACTTCTTCAACATTTTCAACAGAACGCTGACTTTCTGGGTCAAAGATTCGGATTCCATCAATCTCATCTCCGAAAAATTCAATCCGATAGGGTTGGAGTTGGTCGATCTCAAAGATATCTAAAATATCTCCTCGTAGACTAAACTCTCCCTGTTGCAAAACTTGGCTCACCTTTTGGTAGCCAATCTTCTGTAATGTTTCACTCAGAGTAGTTAAGTCTATTTCTTGACCAACCTTCAATTGAAAAATGCTAGATGCAAAAACTTTAGGAGAAGGTAATAGTAGTTTTATACCACTCACATTGGTCACAAGGATGCCTTGACGATCTTCTTGGCATAAAAAGTTCAAAGCCTCTAATCGTGCAAATTGCCTTTCTTGTGAAGCAAAAACAAATTCTGCTAAAGGGTTATCATCTCCCAAAAATGTATGGACTTTCTCTTCTCCAAGTAGGGCAATAAAATCACTGGCCAATCGTTCTGCTTCGTTATAACTGGAAGTGATGAGGACTGCTTTTTCAATAGAATCAAAGGCTGAAGCCATTACAATAGCCTTTGTGGTCGCAGATAATCCTAAGATCAATTCCCTATTATTTTTTTGTAAACCTTGTTGCCAGGATAGAAGGTTGGAGTTTTGACTCACTAAATCAATTACATTCATCTACTTACCCGTTGTATTTCTGCATGCTTCTTTCAAAATTTTCTTCTACCAAGTAATCGTTAACCACTTCTTCTACTCGATCAATTGTTTGTAGAATAGTGATGTAATCGTCTTTATCAAATTTCCCTAAAACATGATGAACAACTGACATGCCCTGCTTAGGTCTTCCAATTCCAATCTTAATTCGATAAAAAGTCTGAGTTCCAATATGATTGATAATCGATTTGATTCCGTTATGACCTCCAGCTGATCCTTTAGCTCGAAGACGAATCTTACCAACTTCCATATCTAAATCATCGTAAATAACCAAAAGATCTTCAATATCCAGACCATAATAAGTCAGAAGGGCATGGACTGCTTTTCCACTCTCATTCATGAAAGTGGTCGGCTTTACAAAATAGACCTTTTCTCCATTCAAAAATGTTGAGGCGATATCAGCTTGAAAAATCTTATCATGGGAGAAAGTAAGATTTAAAGACTTTGCCATTTGATCAACTAACATAAAGCCTACATTGTGTTTGGTTTCAAAATACTTATCACCTGGATTTCCCAATCCAACAATTAATTTCGTCATCTCTTTCCTTTCAAAACACTAAAAGGGTTGGAAATATTTTTTCCAACCTTTACATCTTTTTAACTCTCTTATACATTAAAACGGAATTCCATGATGTCCCCATCTTGGACAACATATTCTTTTCCTTCTTCGCGCAAGCGTCCTGCTTCTTTTACAGCCTTTTCAGAACCGTATTTGACCAAATCATCGTAGGACATAGTCACGGCACGAATAAATCCTTTTTCAAAATCGGAGTGGATGATTCCAGCTGCTTGAGGAGCTTTCATGCCACGTTTGAAGGTCCAAGCACGCACTTCTTTTTCACCAGCTGTGAAATAAGTGCCAAGTCCCAACAAGTGATAAGCTGCACGCGTAAGTTTATCAACTCCAGACTCTGTTAGGCCAATCGCCTCTAAAAATTCTTGTTTATCTGCATCATCTAGCTCAGAAATTTCTTCCTCAGCACGCGCAGAAATCACCACGACTTCCGCGTTCTCTGTTGCCGCAAAGTCACGAATTTGCTTCACATACTCGATAGAATCTGGATCTGCAACAACATCTTCATCCACATTGGCTACATAAAGAACTGGTTTGGTAGTCAAAAGGAAAAGTCCTTTCACCACTTTTTGTTCTTCCTCAGTGAATTCAATGGTCCGAGCTGATTTACCATCTTCAAGAACTGGTTTGATTTTTTGTAGAACATTAAATTCCGCAACAGAATCCTTATCTTTTTGTGTACGAGCGATTTTTTCTACACGCGCATAGCGTTTATTGACAGACTCTAAGTCGGCTAAAATTAATTCTAAATTGATGGTATCAATATCTGCCAGTGGATCAACAAAGGCATCTTCACGACCTTGCTCCCGCATGACATTTTCATCATCAAAAGCACGCACTACATGGACAATGGCATCTACTTCACGGATGTTGGCCAAGAATTTATTACCAAGTCCTTCCCCTTTAGAAGCTCCTTTCACAATCCCAGCAATATCTGTAAATTCAAAAGTAGTCGGAACTGTCTTCTTAGGAGTAATCATTTCCGTCAATTTTTGGAGGCGTTCATCTGGAACTTCTACCATCCCGACGTTTGGATCAATGGTCGCAAAGGGATAGTTTGCGGCCTCTGCTCCTGCTTTTGTAATTGCGTTAAATAGGGTTGATTTACCAACGTTTGGTAAGCCAACGATACCTGCTGTTAATGCCATTTTTCTTTTTCTCCGTTCAAATTTCAATCTCTTTTATTATAACATAATTCAAAAGACAAGTGATGAAAAATGAAATATTTCATCACCTTTGAAACTAGATTTTTTCATCAAACTGTAACGTTCTAAAAAGATAAAAATGGTATACTATATTTAACAATGAACAAAGGAGTTTTTCAGATGAAAAAACAAACATGGAAATCTATTTTTCTTTCTTTAATCGCTATCTTTACTCTCTTTCTTCTTGGAGCTTGTGGACAACAATCTGTTCAAAAATCCTATCTTCAGGCAATCAACCAAGAAAAGAAAACAGATGTTCGTATTACACTAGAACATAAAGGTGATAAAGCGATCAGTAACCAAACCACCACTACTATTTATTACAAAGAGGCGGGAGTTACGAAAGATCAATTAAAGGAAATGATCGATAAATATGATGAAGAATACAAAGATGTCAAAGGATTCACACATTCTGCTGAATATAAAGATGACTATATGGTTGAAAAAACAACACTAAATTATGAAAAGGCAGACTTAGATCAGCTAATTGAAAAGAAATTAGTAATGACACAAAAAGATAAAAAAGTCGACTATATCAGCTTTAAATCAACTTTTGATATGATGAAACAGGGTGGTTTCAAAGAAGTTAAAAATGGAAAATTTGAAGAATTAAAATAATCGAAAAGGTTCGGTCACATAAGTGACTGAACCTTTTATAGTACTTTCTTCATTTTCTGTTCAAAATCATGGCGACTCATCATGACCACATGGTCACAATTGCTACACTTGATTTTTATGTCTGCACCAAGTCGCGTAATTTCCCAACGATTTGCCTTTTTGCCTGTTTCTTTAATCACACAAGCGTGAGGCTTTTTCATTTCTACAAAATCACCTAACGTATACATGATTCACCTTTGTTAATTTGTGCGAACTGGCGTAATCAATTGAATGAACCCTTGTTCATTTCCTTCTGGAACCAATGTAAACGGTCTAACAGAAGAAATAAAACGAATAACAACTTGTTCACTGTCAATAGCTTTGAGCGCTTCAATCAAATAAGTTGGATTAAAGCTAATAGACAAATCCTCTCCTGAAACGGCGCTCGTATCGATCTCTTCATTTACTCGCCCAACTTCTGGTGAATGAACGTGAGAAGAAACCACTCCATTTTTGAACTCTAATTTAACCGTTCCGTTTTGAGTCGCATTTGAAAGAAGACGAGCACGCTCCATTGCAAATCGAAGGTTGGCCACATTGAAGGTTGCCTCTGTATTGAATTCTGTTGGAATGAGACGGTCTGTATCAGGATAATTTCCTTCTAGCAAACGGGTATAGAAACTAATGTGTTCACTTCTAAAGAGAATTTGATTGTTAGCAAAGAAAACCTCAACTGTTTCAATATCATCAGAAAAAACAGAGGTGAATTCACGAAGAGAGCGACTTGGGATGACAACATCAAAGTTGTCTCCATTTTTCTCCAGTGTAATCACTTTTTGACTCATACGGTGAGAGTCTGTTGCTACTGTTTTTAGCTCTTTATTATCCGATAGAACAAAGTGAACACCTGTCAAAATTGGCCGACTTTCTTGTACACTTGCTGCAAATGCTGTTTCATTAATTAATTGTTTTAATAATTTTGTTTCCAAAACTAATGGATTACTTGCAACAATTTCTTGAATACGTGGATATTGATCTGCATCTTTTCCTTTAAGTGTAATTTCTGATTTTCCACTTGTTAAAAGAACCTGTTTTTGTTCAATCTCTTTAAAATCTAAAGTAACATCTGGTAAACTTGAAACCACATTAATAAAGAAAGTTGCTTCCAATAAAATAGAACCTGGAGAGGTCACTAGTAAACCAGCATTTTCATCTTTGATAGAAATAAAGTTTTCAATTGAAATTTGGCCATTCGATCCAGATAAGGCAACTCCTTCTGGAGTGACATCAATTTTAATCGTGGAAAGAATTGGGATAGCATTTTTTGAACTGATTGCTCTTTTGGTAGTATTTAGTGCTTGTAAAAATAAAGTTTTGTTAATAGAGAAATTTATCATGGTCATTCCTTTTATTTATTTTATGATTAGTAAGTTAATAGTAATAGTAGATTATGTGGAAGTTGTGGAAAACTCTCAGAATCCTATCTATGACTTAAAAAGTTACTTGTTTAAAAATTGTGCATAACCCCTAGAAGTTTAGAGGAAGTTATCCACAGATTAATTTAGCTTTTTCTTGATACTTTGAATTTCGAGTCGTAGATTATCATCTGTGTCGACCATACTTTTAATTTTTTCATAAGCATGAATGACAGTCGTGTGGTCTTTTCCACCGAATTCTTTTCCGATTCGAGGAAGTGAGTTGTCCGTCATCTCTCTTGAAAGATACATGGCCACTTGTCGTGCTAGGACAATATTCTGAACTCTTCGAGAACCTTTGATTTCTTTTACACTGACTCCATAAAAGGCTCCAACTGCTTCCTGAATTTTTTCAATGGGGATGACAAGCGTCTTGCTATTATCGTTTTTACGAGCTCGAATAGCTTCAGCTGCAACATCGATCGTAATTTCTTTTAGTTTTTTTACCTTCGCCATTAAAGAAATATCATTTAAGGCACCTTCTAAGTCTCGGACATTTGAATCAAACTGACCAGCTAGATATTCTAGTGTGTCATTAGGAAAAATATAGTCTAGATCTTCAATTTTATTCCGTAAGATGGCAATCCGAGTTTCAAAATCAGGTGGTGTTATATTTTGCGTTAGTCCCCATTTGAAACGAGTGACCAGCCGCTCTTCAAGACTATCTAAATGATCCGGACTTCGATCGCTTGTTAGAACAATCTGTTTGTTGTCGCTATGGAGAGCATTAAAGGTATTAAAGAATTCCTCTTGAGTCGTGACTTTTTTCCCACCAAGTGACTGGATATCATCGATCAGTAAGAGATCAAGACTTCGATAGGTATTCTTGAACGTCTTCATTTCTCCTAATCGAAGGTGTTCTAAAAATTCATTAATAAATGTTTCTGCTGGGACATACTTAACCCGTGCATTTGGAATATTTTCTAGGATTTGATTTCCAATTGCGTTCAATAGGTGAGTCTTTCCAAGCCCTGGTCCACCATAGATAAAGAGAGGGTTGTATGTTGTTGCAAGATTTTCAGAAACTGCAAGCGCTGCTGCTTTCGCCCAAATATTTCCATCCCCTTGCACAAAATTATCAAAGGTGTACTTTGATTTCAGACCTGTATCAATTTTAGGCAACGGTTCGGTTGTTAAGCTAGCTGAAGATAATCTCCTATTCTCACTGCTATGACTACTAGGAATTTCTTCGGTATCTTCAAAAACGAAATGGAACTTCAAATCTGTATTGTAGACTTCAAAGCTGGCTGTGATCAAAGCATTTTTTAGATTTGTTTCCCAAAATAATTCTTTATAATTTCCATCAAGATAAATGGTAGCCGTCTCTCCATCGATTTTGACTAATTTTGAATCGGCGACAAAAAAATCATAGGCACTATCTTTTAGTTGTAATTGGGCTAATTCTAAAAAACGAGACCAAAATTGCTCTTCTTGTGACACTATCAGACTTCCCTCCTTTTCTTGAATTGTATCAAATCATACGTACTCCTATTCTACCACAAACAAAAATAGTTTTCCACAGGCTAAATTTCATGAAATTAAATTATAGTTTTAAACTTTTCCACAAGTTGTGGATTTAAATTCACATTGTTTTTAAAAGTTATCCACAAAGTGGGGATAACTAGAGAATATCCTTATTTTTCTGCTATTTACAAAAGATTTTTATGGTGGAAAAGCTTGTCAATACAAAAAATAAAAATAACAGCCTTATTTGAGGCTGTTGATAATTCGTTGGTATTCATCAAGACTGGAAAAAGAAATTTGGATAGTTCCTTTATTTTGAGAAGAGGAGTGTATCGTCACATCTGTTCCTAATATTTTTTTCAATCGTTGTTCCTCTTCTAGTAGGAAGCTCTCTTTTGCTTTTTTATTTTTCTGTTTTCTTTTTGAACTGATCTTATTTTCTAATGTTCGAACATTTAAATGATCCTGTTTGATTCGCTCCAACCAAAAGCGCTGCTCTTCTTCATCAAGAGGAACAAGAACACGCGCGTGAGCCGAAGAAATATCATTTTGAATGACTGCTTCTTGAACAGAGGGAGCTAGATGTAACAAGCGAAGCATATTGCTGATATAGGGTCTAGATTTCCCCATAAATTGAGCGATTTGGTCGTGCTTATAGCCATGATCAACGAGCTTCTGGTAGGAGATAGCTTCTTCAATTGGATTGAGATCTTCTCGTTGAAGATTTTCAATAATGGCTTGTCGCATCATTTCTTGATCCGTTAACTCTTTAATAATCGCAGGAACAAGATCTAATCCAGCAATTTTTGAAGCTTTAAAACGTCTTTCACCTGCAAGCAATTCAAAACCAATTATTGGAGATTTTCTGACAATAATGGGTTGAATTAAGCCATTTTCTTTGATTGACTGAGCCAGTTCTTCTAATTTTTCTTGATCAAATACTTTTCTTGGTTGGAAAGGATTGGTTCGAATGTCCTTTACCGCTATTTTTTCTAATTTTTCCATCTTATGAATAGAATAACACACCTTTACAAATTCGTAAAGGTGTGTTTACAAGTATGTCAAGAAAGTGAAAGTTAATCGCTCAGATCCTCAGTTGATTTTATCAACTTGATAGAAGTTGTTTGTTGTTTTCCATCACGATAGAATGTGACCTTGATCGTATCATTGATTTGGTGAGAATAGAGGGCGGATTGTAAATCTGCTGTTGACTCGATATCTGTATCATCGATCTTTGTGATGACATCATAACGTTGCAATTTATCTGAAGCAGGCATATTTTCAAGTGTTGAACGAACCAGTACTCCTCCAGAGATTTTTTCAGGAAGTTTTAATTGGCTTAAATCAGAAGTTGAAAGGTTGGATAAATCCATCATTTGGATTCCAAGAGCTGGTCGAACTACTTTTCCTTTTTCTTCTAGTTGCTTGATAATATTGACAACATCATTTGCAGGAATTGCAAATCCCATTCCTTCTACTGAAGTTTGTCCGTTATTTGAAATTTTACTTGAGGTAATCCCAATGACTTGTCCTTGAATATTGATTAATGGACCTCCAGAGTTTCCTGGGTTGATGGCTGCGTCTGTTTGTAGAGCGCGTGTAGAGATATTTTGTCCATTATCAGCTTTCAAATTCACATTGCGACCTTGGCTAGAAATGATCCCTTGAGTAACAGAATTAGCATAATCTGTTCCAAGAGGGCTACCAATTGCAATTGCAGTCTCACCGACTGTTAATTGGTTTGAATCTCCGAATTCAGCTACTGCCTTTGCTTTATCCGCACTAATGCGAACGACTGCAATATCAGAATAGACATCTGATCCAACTACTTCTCCAGGTACTTTATTCCCATCTGCTAAAAGAATGTCTACTTTTTTAGCACCATTGATTACATGGGTGTTGGTAACAAGGTAGGCATATTTTCCTTCTTTTTTATAAATGACCCCAGAACCTTCACTAGAAATTTGTGAGTCAGAGTTTTCTTCTTTTTCAAATAACCCTTGATTCGAAGAATCAGAATAAGTAATCACAGAAACCACAGCATTTTTCACCTTGTCTACGGCCTCACTAGTTGAGGTTGTATTTTTATAAGCTGTTTTAACAGTGGTTGAGTGTACTTGCTTACTTTCAGTATTTGAAGTAGAAGAATTAGAGGTTAAAAAGGTTCCAAGAATCCCACCTAGAAAACCTACAACGAAAATGAGGGTTATGTTTCCAAGTTTTTTCAGTAAATTAGATGAAGATTTCATATTTTCCTCCTAAGGATATCAAATTGTCTAAAGTATAGAAAAACTTTCTTAATTATATCTTAAATAACTAAAGTTATCCACAAATTGTGGATAAGTTGTAGAATTTAGTTGAGAAATGGCTTTAAAAAGGACTTTATAGAATAGATTTCCTTTCTATAGCTGTGGATTATTTGTGGAATTGAAGAATTATGCTACAATAGGGGAATGAAAATTAAATTGATAACCGTTGGAAAATTAAAAGAAAAATACTTAAAAGATGGGATCGCGGAGTATATTAAAAGGCTTGGTCGATTTGCAAAAGTAGAACAGGTTGAGTTAGTTGATGAAAAAACTCCAGATCGTGCCAGTCAACTCGAAAATCAACAAATCCTTGAAAAAGAGGGGCAACGAATTCTCTCTAAGATTTCAGATAAGGAATATGTGATTGTATTAGCCATCGAAGGAAAACAATTTCCTTCAGATAAATTTAGTCAAACGATTGACCAGATTATGACATCTGGTTATTCAAACCTTACTTTTGTTATTGGAGGCAGTCTTGGTCTGTCTCCTGAAGTGAAAAAAAGAGGAAATCTATTAATGAGCTTTGGTCAATTAACTCTTCCTCATCAGTTGATGAAATTAGTGTTGGTGGAACAAATCTATCGTGCTTTCATGATTCAACAGGGGAGTCCTTACCATAAATAACCTTGACGCTCCTTCCTTTTTCTGCTAAAATGAAGTAAGTTCGGTCTCATAGCTCAGCTGGATAGAGCATTCGCCTTCTAAGCGAACGGTCGCAGGTTCGAATCCTGCTGGGATCAAATGAGAGATGCAGCTTTTGCTGCATCTTTTCTTTTATGTTAAAATGTATAAATTCTCATTATCTATTAATTTTTGTATACTTTGCTATAGATTAATAGTGATGAAATGATTTATTAGGAATATTTTAAAAAAGAACTAACAATCCCTATATAGTGCAAAGTGTAGATTATATAAATTGTGTAAAATAGTTTTCATTCATGTAACAAAAACATTAAAAACATTACAATTTTACCTATTCCCTTTAATTTTAGGCTATTTTATATTATAATTTTTTGTATATAAAATTTTATTTTTTTATAATAATACTAGAGTATAATAAAATAGAAAAAACAAAGTGGGAGAGTTTGTGTGATTCAGTCATTAATCTTGTCTTTTCTCTTGGGAGGGATCATTGTTCTGACGTTTGCATTAGTGGACGAAAAAATCTATCAGGAACATCAATTTGCATTTATCTTTCTGCTGAGCACCTTTGTTCTTCTTTTTGAAAGTCTCTTAGTATTTTTAGATGTGACTTTATTTTCAAATATTCGACTCTCTGATTTAAATATGCTCTTATGGCCGGTTTATTTATATCCTTATTATCATTATGCCAATCGGACGAATCGCTTGTGCGCCATTTTTTATTCTTTTTTTACTTATTTAGCGGTTGAAGGAACAGCAACTTTTCTGACGATAATTGTCTCTTCAGTATTGGGGGATGCTGTTGTAGCAGCTTACTCGATTGTCTACAATATGTGCATTCGTTTGATTTCTTTAGGAATCATTTTGAAGTTAATTGACCTATTTGAATTTGATTTCACTCCTTTTTATGAGAAAGAATTTGAAAAATATTTAAAGAGACTCATCTGTGTCTATTTTGCTATATTTGTAGTGATTAATTTTGCTTTATGGATTAGTGAACAAGCGCAATATAAAAATTTTGGGAGTATGTTGGCAACGATTTGTTTTTTCTCTTTTGTAGTCAGCTTATTCCATATGAAAATCGAGCGAGATCAGTATCGTAAAAATTTAGAACTGGAGTATAAAGAATTTTCTGAGCAACAAATGAGTCGGTATATGGCTGAAATTCAAAGTCTCTATTCTATTGTCAGGGGATTTCGTCATGATTTGGGAAATTTAGTTATTTCTATGTCGTTAGCCATTGAGGAAGAAAATATTCCAGAAATACAGAGAATTCATAGAGAAGTATTGGAAAAAGGTTATAAAGAGATCAATACAGAAGCATTATCAGGATTCAACTTGGTCAATATCAAAGATTCTGCTTTACGAAGTATTTTGATTCGAGGCTGGTTGGATGCAAGAGATGCTGGGGTAGAAATGACCTTTGAAACGAGTGAACCAATCGAGCAACTACCAGTTGATTTATTAGATATCGTGAGAATCGTTGGGATTCTAGTGACAAACGCTTTGGAAGCTTCAAAAGAAGCAGAAGAAAAGAAAGTTCATATTGCTATTTTCTCTATTTCAAAAATTGTTTACTTAGTGATTCATAATACAACAAATGAAATCACTTTTGATATTAGAAAAATATATGAAGAAGGTTATTCAACAAAAGGAGAAAATAGAGGACTAGGATTAAATAATGTGAGAAAAATCTTAGCAAATTATGGAACGATGTTTTTAGAAACGGAATTGCAAGGAAATCGTTTTTTACAAGTTTTGAAGATTGGAGGATACGAACAAGAATGAAGATTTTTTTATTAGAAGATGAGCTCTCTCAACAGATACGGGTAGAAAAACATATTGCAGAAATTGCTAAGGAATTAGAAATTAAACTTGAAGTGATTTCTACCGGTAAAATTTCGGAATTTGAAAATTATATCCAGCATTCGGATATCCACCAATTATATTTTCTAGATATTCATATCCAAGACAATGAGTATTGTGGTCTGGAAATTGCTCAAAAAATACGAGAAGCAAATCCTTATGCCATTATTGTTTTTATTACTACAAAATCAGAATTCGCTTCGATTACCTATCGTTATAAAGTATCTGCCTTAGATTTTATTGATAAAAATTTGAATGAAGATTTATTTAGATTAAAAATTAAGGAGTGTATTGAGTACCTAACGACTATTCAAATTGGAAATGATGATTTGACAGATTATTTTGAGTATGACTTTAAGGATAAAAAGATAAAAATTCCATTTAAGGATATTCTTTATATTGAAACTGTTGGTTCGGCTTATAAATTAAACTTAGTTGGGAAAAATTTTCAAAAAGAAATTGCGGGAAGTTTATCAGATGTCTTGGAGAAAGATGTGGAGGAGAGATATTTCAGTCCCCATCAATCTTTTATCGTGAATAGAAGTATGATCATTGGAATGGATAAGAAAAAGAAACAGCTGCTGTTGAAAGAAGGGTATTCTTGTCCAATCTCAAGAAGTAATATCAAACGTGCCAAAAAATTAATTGAAGAGCAAAATTTAGAATTTAGTGCTTGACAATTAGTTAAATTTTGATATAATGGGATATGTTCTGTTAATGAATATATGGTCCGTTGGTCAAGGGGTTAAGACACCGCCTTTTCACGGCGGTAACACGGGTTCGAATCCCGTACGGACTATATCTCATTCCGCCATAGCTCAGTTGGTAGTAGCGCATGACTGTTAATCATGATGTCGTAGGTTCGAGTCCTACTGGCGGAGCTAGTATAGCACCCATTTGGGTGTTTTTTTTGTTTTGAAAAGGCTAGGATAATGACTATCCTAGCCTTTTATTTATAAGTGAACCGATGGTTAGATTCCTTAACTTTTTCGTCTTTTTATTTGTCTCCATTCGTAGAGGAAGAAGAGAATGATTCCAACGAAAAAGGCAATGAGTCCTTCAATGAAACCTTGGGGAACAAATGTTAAGGTGACTGTTCCGGATCCTTTTGAAACACGAACTCCCATTAATCCTTTCTGGATGCGATGAATTTGGATAGGCTTTCCATTTTGTTTAGCTGACCAGCCTTTATCATAAGGGAGTGTAAAAATAAGGGTAGTGTCTCTATTTGCGTTATAGGCTGCTACCAATTTGTTTTTCTTTTTGTGAATAGCAACTTCTTGCTGACGAATACTAGCGATAGCTTGTGTGTATTGGTCAAGATCCAGAGCAAAAAATTCTGGTACATCAAAGGAAACTGTCGAATTTTCTGGGAAACTCATACGAATAGTAACTGTTTTCTCTGTGTCAAAATGGTCAATCGAAAAGAATGGAAAGGCATTATCAATGGTATAGCGTTGGGTCTGTCCATTGTAGCTGATTTCAATATCTTTCCGATCATCGTTTGAAAATTGTAAATTTGGAACATTGACATATAGTTGGCTATGGGCAGGAACCGTTACTTCATATTGAATACTTGCGTAGGATAGATGACTATCTTCTTCAATTTTTGCAGTTTGCAACGAAGATGTAGTATTTTGTGAAGTAGGCGAGAGAATATTTAATTTCTTATAAAATTTATATTTTTCATCCGTGATTTGATGGATGAATCGTGTCTGATTATCCAGTGTCAAATTCGTAAAGGAAGTATTTTTATAAGGTTTTGCTGACAGATAGGCGATTGGTAAGGCATATTCGTTTTCTGAAAGTGAGACTCCATTTTTGGTTGCAATCTCTTTAAATCCAAATTTTTGAACAGGTTGTTGGCTTAAATTATAGCGAACACCAAATAGACTATCCATTAAAATAGAATTGTTTTGGTATCGAAGATTGAGGTTGGTTCCTTCAGATTTAAATCCAAGTTTGTCCAATGTCGAGCTAGCATCCGTATTTCGTACAGATGAAAATTGAGAAATTCCATTATAACCATACTTCATGCTATCATTGCCCGTTTGTGGCTGTAGAATCTCAGTCCGATAATTAGAGTCTGTCTTCTCTCTTACTAAGGATTGGATGGCTTTTAAGTCTCGTTCGTAGGATGACCGAGAAGCAAAGACCCATTCATTCGCAATTCCTTCTATTTGATAATAACTATTCACCGATAATTCAAAGATGGAGAAAAACAGGATCGAAAGATAGAAAAGTCTAGGCGGTATCTTTTTTAGGATAAATCCTAAACAGACCAAATAGAAAGCAATTAAAAACTCAAAAGTAACAATGAAATTGACTGCATCTAAAAATTTATAGTGACTGCTGTAAAGGACAGTTGCTCCAAATCCTAGAATAAGGAGGAAATTAGCAAGACTAAAACGAATCCAAGTGATCTCCTCAATTCGATTTAGTACTTCTCCTGCCATCAGAATAATCGTCAAAGAAAAGATCCAAGAGTATCGATGAAGAAACATATTTGGCGCGTGCATACCTTGCCAAAGGAGATCTAATAATTGAAAACGAAAACTCAAAATAAGAATGGTCAAGAGTATAAAGTAAGAAAGTTTCACGTGAAACTTGATCGACTTGAGAAAGAAAAAGGTAATCGCTAAAAGAAGTGGAAATAATCCCACGTAGATCATTGGAATTGATCCATATTTAGTAGTATCAAAACTTCCAATGAAATTTTTTGCAAATACGTCAAGATACCAACTTTTTTCTGTAAAGATACTGTCAACCTTTGAAAAACTTTCTCCATGAGTGCGTAAATCTAAGAAGGTTGGATATAACATCACAAAGCTTGTTATAACTGATAAAAGAGATACAATCACAAAATGAAAGAAGCGTTTTCCAATTTCTTTGATGTCCCATGACAGTTGTGTCAAGTACCATAAAATGAGAAAAATAGACATCATAAACCCAAAATAATAATTTTGGATAAACAAGCTGGTTAAGCTGATAAAGTAGAGAATATCTCCCTCATTGTAAATTAGTTTTTTGAATCCATAAAGAATTAATGGTGCTAGGATAAAAACATCTAGCCAAGTTTTGATTTCAATTTGGCTAATAGCAAAGCTCATAAGAGCAAATGAGGTTGAAAGGGTAAGAACCAGAGATCTAGGAATTTTAGAAAACATTCCATGTAAACTAATATAAGTGCTTAACCCAATAGCTCCAAATTTAAGAAGAGTGATGAGGTAAACAGCATTCGGCATGGATTGTGCATTAAAGAAGAAGACAAGAGGAGAAAAGAAACTTCCTAGATAATAGCTACTGAGTGCATAGAAATTAATGCCTAGTCCACTTTGAAAACTGTAAAATAGGCTATCTGTCCCGTGTAAAATATTTCGAAGTGTGGTATCAAAAATGACATACTGATGATAACCATCTCCTAATAAGGGGGATGTATCACTGTTCCAGTAGATTCCTTGCGAGAGGTAAATAAAGAACATCATGATAGCTGGAATCAGGAAAGAAGATACTATAAAAAGGGATGTTTTTAGCTTTGTTTTATTCATATATTTCTACTGAAAGAGCCTGAAATCATTATTTCAGGGCTCTTTATTTTTATGATTGACTCCAAAGTTCTTTCACTTTTGCTTGAACTTCTTCATTTTCAAGAAACTCATCATAGGTTTCATCAATACGATCGATTACGCCGTTTTTTGAAAGAACGATAATATGGTTGGCGAGTGTTTGAATGAATTCGTGGTCATGGCTGGCAAAGATAATCGATTCTTTAAAATTCTTCAATCCATCATTCAAACTTGAAATAGACTCCAAATCCAAGTGATTGGTTGGATCATCCAGTACAAGAACATTTGACTTGAGGAGCATCAATTTAGACAACATGACACGAACTTTTTCTCCCCCTGACAAGACGTTGACAGACTTGTTAACTTCGTCACCCGAAAAGAGCATACGTCCTAAGAAACCACGAAGGAAAGTATTGTCATCTTCTTCTTTACTTGCAAATTGACGAAGCCAATCAAGAATACTTTCACCACCTGCAAAATCCCGACTGTTGTCTTTTGGTAGATAAGACCGACTAGTTGTAACTCCCCACTTGACAGTTCCTTCATATTCAATATCATCCATCAATGCACGGATCAAAGCGGTTGTTTGAATATCGTTCTGTCCGATAAGGGCGGTTTTGTCACCAGGACGTAAGATAAAGCTGATATTGTCAAGGATAGTTTCTCCATCAATCTTGACAGAAAGATTTTCAACTGTCAAGAGATCGTTACCAATTTCTCGTTCTGCCTTAAAGTTGATAAATGGGTACTTCCGACTAGATGGAACAATTTCTTCAAGTTCAATCTTGTCAAGCATTTTTTTACGCGAAGTTGCTTGTTTTGATTTTGAAGCGTTGGCTGAGAAACGTGCGACAAACTCTTGTAATTGTTTAATTTTTTCTTCAGCTTTTGCATTTCTATCTGCTTGTAATTTTGCTGCAAGTTCAGAAGATTCTTTCCAGAAATCATAGTTTCCGACGTAAAGTTTAATTTTTCCAAAGTCGAGATCCGCCATATGGGTGCAGACTTTGTTCAAAAAGTGGCGGTCGTGGGATACAACGATAACCGTATTTTCAAAATCAATCAGAAAATCTTCTAACCAGGTAATGGATTGAATATCCAATCCATTGGTCGGCTCGTCCAAAAGAAGGACATCTGGTTTACCAAAAAGGGCTTTAGCTAAGAGAACTTTCACTTTATCCCCATTGGCTAACTCGCTCATAGTTTGATAATGAAGGTCTTCTGAAATATTTAGATTTTGAAGTAATTGAGATGCTTCACTCTCTGCTTCCCATCCACCAAGTTCAGCAAATTCACCTTCAAGTTCAGCTGCACGGACACCATCTTCATCAGAGAAATCTTCTTTCATGTAGATAGCATCTTTTTCTTTCATAATGTTGTAGAGCTTTTCATTTCCCATAATGACAACATCGATGACCCGCTCGTCTTCGTAGTCAAAGTGATTTTGACGCAAAACAGACAAACGTTCATCAGGGCCAAGAGAAATATGACCAGTTGTTGGTTCAATATCTCCAGCTAAAATTTTTAAAAAGGTTGACTTTCCAGCACCGTTGGCACCGATGAGGCCGTATGTATTTCCTTCTGTAAAGTTGATATTGACATCGTCAAACAATTTTCGATCACTAAAACGTAGTGAGACGTCTGATACTGTAAGCAATGATTTTCTCCTCTTTCTATAATGTCTTCATTTTACTAGAAAATAGGGGAAAATTCAACTTTTTTACTGTCAATTTGTTTTTACAACTATGTAAACTAAATTGACAGTTTAGTAAAGTGTTAATTCCTTACAAACATAGAGGATAGACTAACATTTTCAACTAGAAAGTGCTATAATGATAGGGATAACGATTAAGGAGAAGAGTATGACAAAACCCATCATTCTGACAGGAGATAGACCGACAGGAAAACTCCATATTGGCCACTATGTTGGTTCTTTAAAAAATCGCGTCTTGTTGCAAAATAAAGACGAGTATAATATGTTTGTTTTCCTAGCAGACCAGCAAGCTTTGACAGACCATGCAAAAGATCCAAAAACGATTGTAGAATCTATTGGTAATGTTGCTTTGGATTATCTGGCAGCTGGACTAGATCCTGAAAAAGTTACGATTTTCATTCAAAGTCAGATTCCTGAATTAGCGGAATTGACCATGTATTACATGAATCTTGTATCTTTGGCGCGACTTGAAAGAAACCCAACTGTAAAAACCGAGATTTCTCAAAAAGGTTTTGGTGAGAGTATTCCAACAGGATTTTTGGTATACCCTATTTCACAAGCAGCCGATATCACAGCATTTAAAGCGAATTTTGTTCCAGTAGGAAATGATCAAAAGCCAATGATTGAGCAAACCCGTGAGATTGTGCGCTCCTTTAATCATGCTTACAACACAGATACTTTGGTGGAACCGGAAGGGATTTATCCTGAAAATGAAGCAGCAGGGCGCTTACCTGGTTTAGACGGAAATGCTAAAATGTCTAAATCGTTGAATAATGGTATTTACCTAGCTGATGATGCAGATACTTTAAAGAAAAAAGTGATGAGTATGTATACTGATCCTGATCATATTAAAGTAGAGGATCCAGGAAAAATCGAAGGCAATATGGTGTTTCATTACCTGGATGTATTTGGCCGTCCAGAAGATGCAGCTGAAATTGCAGAAATGAAAGAACATTATCAACGTGGTGGACTTGGTGATGTAAAGACCAAACGATATCTTTTAGAAATTTTAGATCGTGAATTAAGACCGATTCGTGAAAGACGCCTTGAGTTTGCAAAGGATATGGGTGAGGTCTACTCTATTCTTGAAAAAGGAAGTGAGCGCGCTCGAAATGTAGCAGCTCAAACACTGGATGAAGTAAAATCTGCGATGGGAATTACCTATTTTAAAAAATAAAACGACTTCATTAAAAGCGAACTTTTCTTACTGTTCATTGATAATTTACCAATAAATGATTGACAAATTGCCATAGAATGGTATGATATTAACAATAAAAATTCGAGCCTTGCTCAAATAAAAAGAAAAGAGGATCCAGCTAATGTCTAATTGGGACACAAAGTTTTTAAAAAAAGGGTTTACATTCGATGACGTGCTTTTGATTCCAGCAGAAAGTCACGTATTGCCTAATGATGCAGATTTAAGTACACAATTAGCAAGTAATTTACGCTTGAATATCCCAATCATTACTGCTGCTATGGATACGGTGACTGAAAGTCAAATGGCAATTGCTATGGCACGTGCTGGTGGACTTGGTGTGATCCATAAAAACATGTCAATTGAGCAACAGGCAGATGAAGTACGCAAAGTAAAACGTTCTGAAAATGGGGTTATCATTGATCCGTTCTATTTGACTCCGTCTCATACAATTGCAGAAGCAGATGAGTTGATGGGACGATACCGAATCAGTGGTGTTCCTGTTGTTGAAACACTTGAAAATCGTAAATTAGTTGGTATCCTTACAAACCGGGATTTGCGTTTTATTTCTGATTACAATCAACCCATTTCAAATCATATGACGAGTGAAAATTTGGTGACTGCACCGGTTGGAACTGATTTGGAAACAGCTGAACGCATTCTACAAGAGCACCGTATTGAAAAATTACCATTGGTAGATGAAAATGGTCGTCTTTCTGGCTTGATTACAATCAAAGATATTGAAAAAGTTATTGAGTTCCCAAATGCGGCTAAGGATGAATTTGGTCGTTTGCTTGTAGCTGGTGCCGTAGGGGTTACTTCAGATACTTTTGAACGTGCAGAAGCTCTTTTTGAAGCTGGTGCAGACGCCATTGTCATCGATACTGCTCATGGACATTCTGCGGGTGTTCTTCGTAAGATTGCAGAAATTCGTGCCCACTTCCCAGATCGTACCTTGATTGCAGGAAATATTGCAACCGCTGAAGGTGCTCGTGCATTATTTGATGAAGGGGTAGACGTAGTTAAGGTCGGAATTGGTCCAGGATCAATCTGTACAACTCGTGTTGTTGCAGGGGTTGGTGTTCCTCAAGTGACTGCTATTTATGACGCAGCCGCTGTAGCTCGTGAATATGGAAAAACGATCATTGCTGATGGTGGTATCAAGTATTCAGGAGATATTGTCAAAGCACTCGCAGCTGGTGGAAATGCGGTTATGCTTGGCTCAATGCTTGCAGGTACAGATGAAGCACCAGGTGAAACAGAAATCTTCCAAGGTCGTAAATTTAAAACATACCGTGGTATGGGATCTATTGCAGCAATGAAGAAAGGTTCTAGCGACCGTTACTTCCAAGGATCTGTCAATGAAGCCAATAAATTGGTTCCTGAAGGAATTGAAGGACGCGTTGCTTATAAAGGTTCTGTAGCAGATATGGTCTTCCAAATGATCGGTGGTATTCGTTCAGGTATGGGTTATGTTGGTGCAGCAACCATTCAAGATTTACATGATCATGCACAATTCGTTGAAATGAGTGGTGCCGGATTGAAAGAAAGCCATCCTCATGATGTGCAAATCACAAACGAGGCTCCTAACTACTCAGCACAATAAATTTACACATTTGTAAACAAAAACAACAGCATCTTGACAATATTGTCAAGATGCTGTTTTGATATGACCAGCTTGAATAGTGAAAATTTTCAACTCTTCAGGCAGTTCTTTTAAATGATCGAGAGTGGTCGTTGTAATAAATGTTTGAATATTATTAGAGATAGTTTCAAGTAGTTGAAGTTGACGATAATTGTCAAGTTCGCTCATGACATCGTCAAGTAATAAAATAGGCTTTTCTCTTGTGATTTCTTCCATCAATTCGATTTCTGCTAATTTTAGAGAGAGAACAACACTTCGATGCTGGCCTTGACTACCAAAGGTAGCATTCATATTATTGATAAAAAATGCCAAATCATCCCTGTGAGGCCCAATACTTGTTGTTTTCCTAAAAATATCCTTCTGACGGTTTTTTTCCAACATAGAGAGAAACTGCTCTTCTATATCATTTCCTTCTTCAGAAAAAGCAGTTGACTGATATTGAATTGATAGGTTTTCTTTGTTGTCAGAAAGTCGAGTATGTTTTTCTTTTGCTTTAGCTTCTAATTTTTTAATAAACTCAAGCCGATGATGGATGACGCGACTTCCAAAACTAGCTAGTTGTGAATCTAAGACCTCCAAAAATGTAGCATCAATTTTTTCCGAATTTTTTAGATAACTATTTCTTTGTTTCAGTACATGGTTGTATTGAGATAAGTCAGATAAGTAGAGAGGTTTCATCTGACCTAATTCAATGTCAATAAACTTTCGACGCCCTGCAGGTGATCCTTTGATCAGTTGCAAATCTTCGGGTGCGAAAAGGACAACATTCATATGGCCAATATAGTTCGATAATTTGGCTTGTTTCAAATGATTTACCTTAGTTATCCGACCTTTTGGTGTCAAGGAAATTTCTAATGGAAGGGGACCAGTTTCTCTTTGTAATTGACCAGAAACTTTGAAATCTGTGGATTCAAAATAGATGAGATCTCTATCATTTCGTGTTCGATGACTTCTGGTTAAAGCTAGAAAATAAATTGATTCGAGAATATTGGTCTTTCCTTGAGCATTTTGACCTAGGAAAATATTTAATCCAGGATGAAACTCGACTTCAAGTTCTTGATAATTACGAAAATGTTGAATGGATAAGTGTTTTAACCACATTACGAGATACCAGGAAAGCGAATTGCTTTTTCTTTTTTGTTAGTCTTTGTCGGTTGTTTCTTTTGTTGTTGATTGAGTTGCTTGACAAGTTTAGCAACACGTTCCTTTTCTTCCTTCTCTTTAAGATGCTCTTCTATTTCCTCTTGAGAAGGTTCAAGAATGGTGATAGTCATGCTCAGTTCAGGAATGTTAATTTGATCGTTGACACGAAGTTTACGACCTCTCCGTTGTTCTAATTCACCATTAACAAAGACTTCTTTTTCTTGAAGAAAGGCTTTGATTGCACCACCACTCTGTATAATACCGAGTTCTTTTAAGATTGCTTGCAATGTAATAAAGTCATCAAATAATTTGTAATTCATAGTTCACCTCTTTGCGTGTTATTATACCATATTTTTAGTTTATCTAGGGTAGAGAATGTTGAGTGATTTGAGAAGCTTTTTCACAGTTTGAATTAGGATTTTAGTGTGATTTCGTGTTATAATGAAAGTTACTATTGAGTAGAACGAGGATGAAAATGGAATTAGTAAAGGGCGTGAATCTTCACTTTCTTCAATCAAAAAAATTTAAAACCAATAAAATTAAGGTCCGTTTTTCATCGCCATTAGATGAAAATACCGTGGCTGCGCGTGTTTTGGCAGCCTGTATGATGGAAACTGCAAATCAAAAATATCCAACTTCACAATTATTCCGTGAAAAATTAGCGAGTCTATACGGGGTAGAATTGTCCACCTCAGTCTCTAAGAGGGGGCGTGTTCATTATGTTGATTTGAATATTTCCTTTGTGCGCGATGACTTTTTGAGCAAGAAAAATGTTCTTACTGATGAAGTTTTG
This sequence comes from Streptococcus parasanguinis, assembly GCF_047465465.1. Taxonomy (GTDB): domain Bacteria; phylum Bacillota; class Bacilli; order Lactobacillales; family Streptococcaceae; genus Streptococcus; species Streptococcus parasanguinis_AI. The sequence continues at coordinate 30,726 of NZ_JASGZU010000003.1, forward strand.
GACATTATAGAAACTATCTTCTTTTCACCTTTGGTAGTAGAAGATCACTTTGACAGTGATACATTTGACGTTGAAAAGAAAAATACAATTTCCGATTTGGAGTCAGAAATTGAAGAGCCTTATTATTATGCACATGGGCAATTGAATCAACTATTTTTTGAAGACGAAACAATCGGGATGTCAAGATTGGGGAAAGTTGATTTAGTGAGACAAGAGACAGCTCAAAGTTCTCTTTCACAGTTTCACCAGATGCTCCAATTAGATAATATTGACTTCTTTTTCATAGGCGATTTTAATGAGGTCGCTATTGTGGATCGAGTGAACCAGTTTGAATTCAAGCCACGTGATAACAATTTGTCTGTCACCTATCAACAACCTTTTACAAATGTTGTTAGAGAAAAGTTAGAGCAAAAACAAAACCAACAATCTATTCTAGAATTAGGTTACCATTTTTCTACCCAGTATGGAGAATCTCTCCATATCCCACTAGTTGTATTAAATGGGATGCTGGGAGCTTTCTCGCATTCGAGACTTTTTCAAATAATTCGTGAGAAAGAAGGACTTGCTTATACCATCTCTAGCCATTTTGATATTTTTACAGGCTTTATGAGAGTTTTTGCAGGCATTGATAAGGAATCTCGTACCAAAGTAATGACCTTGATTATGAGACAGTTGAATGATTTAAAACGAGGCAAGTTTACAGAGTCAGAGCTTCAATTGACAAAAGAAATGTTGGTGAATACGACCTTATTAGCACAGGATCGGCAAAATACCTTGATTGAAAGGGAATATTTGAAAACGATCCTAGGAAAGAAAGTCCTTTCTTTAGAAGAGTGGTTAGAGTCCATCGATAAGGTTAGTAGAGAAGAAATTATTGAAGTGGCAAAAACAATTAATTTACAGTCTGTTTATTTTATGGAAGGAAAGTAGTGTAAAGATTGAAAATTAAAGAAAAATATTATGAATCAGTTGGTGAGCAAGTTTACTTTACACGCTTGTCAAATGGGTTGACTATTCATTTAATTCCAAAAGAAGATTATTATGAAACCTATGGAATAATCACAACTAAGTTTGGCTCAGTGGATACACGAATTCTAGTGAATGGTAATGAAAGGCAATATCCTGCAGGAATTGCTCATTTCCTAGAACACAAAGTATTTGAAGATGAAAATGGTCAAGATTATTTAAAAAAATTCGTTCATTTAGGATCGGAAAGTAATGCCTTTACAAGCTTTACAAAGACAAGTTATCTTTTCTCAACAACTTCAAAGGTCCCTGAAAATATTCAATTGTTATTGGAGATGGTTTCAAAGGTTTCCTTTACAGAAAAATCTGTATCTAAGGAAAGAAAAATCATTCAACAAGAAATTGGAATGTACCAAGATAGTCCAGACTATCGATTATTTTTTGGTGCTTTAGAAAATTTATATCCTGGAACACCGTTAGCAGATGATATTGCTGGAACTAGGGAGTCTATTTCTGACATTACAATAGATAATCTCCGTGAAAACTTTGATCTATTCTATCATCCCTCTCAAATGCACTTATTAGTGATCGGAAACTTTGATGTTGATGAAGTATTGCAAGTAGTAAAGGAATATGATCTAGTTCCTCTTCATCCATCTGTGGAGTTAGAACGTTTTCCTGTAGAAAAAAATGAAGTAAGATTGAATCAATCTTGTAGAATGGAAGTTGCTACTCCTAAGTTGGCAATTGGAATTCGAGGAAATGATATCATTAAGGAAGAGGAAAAATTTCGTTATAAATTGATGTTGAAATTACTGTTTTCGATGATGTTTGGTTGGACTTCGCAACGGTTTCAAAGTTTATATGAAGCTGGGAAGATTGACAACTCATTGACACTTGAAGTCGAGGTTGAGGAATTATTTCATTTCGTTATTTTGACAATGGATACTCAAGAACCGGTGTCCCTATCTCATCAATTTAGGTCAGCAATCAAACAATTTGAGAAGGATCCAGATGTCAATCAGGAACATTTGGATACGATTAAAAGCGAAATGTTTGGTGATTTCTTACAAGGTTTAAATTCGCTTGAGTATAGTGCCACTCAGTTTGAATATTTTTCAGACGGTAGCACTTCTTATGATCTTCCAAAGATTTTACAAGGTATTAGTTTACAAGATATCATCAAATTAGGGCGTCAGTTCATCGACCAGGCTGAGATGGTTGACTATATGATTTTTCAAAAGTAGTAAACAATGTATCAAGAAGGGAAAACATGAAGAAGAGAACGATTGGTCAAGTGTTAAGACTGTCAAGAGTAAATTTACACTTAAGTTTACAGGATGTGTCAAATAAAACAGCCATTGGAATTCCTTATATAGAAGCGTTGGAAAACGATGAGTTTGATCTATTACCGAGTCCCTTTTACGCTCAGATCTATCTTAAAAAGTTAGCATGGGCTTTGGGATTAGATGAGTCCATCCTATTGACAGCTTTTCGTGAAGGAAAAGAATTGTTATTTGATGAAGAAATACTTGTAGATGACGAAGAGCTTCATTCAAGAAAATTAAGACAGAAAGCGAGCTGGTTACCAATCCTGTATTATCTACTAGTTAGTTTTGCCATTCTTGGCTTTGTGATTTATATCGTATATTTTTATGAGTTTACAGCATCTGTAAAATAGATGTAAAGATAGTTTATTTTTTGGAGGAAGTATGAAAAAAGAAAATATTCCTAATGCATTGACATTAATTCGGGTTGTGATGATTCCTATTTTTATTGCCATTTTAAGCTTAAGTCACTCTTACTTAGGACATATTGTAGCGGCAGTTATTTTTGCAATTGCTAGCATTACAGATTATTTAGATGGCTTTCTTGCACGAAAATGGAATGTAGTTAGTAATTTTGGTAAATTTGCCGATCCGATGGCAGATAAATTATTGGTCATGTCAGCTTTTATCATGATGATTGAATTAAAAATGGTTCCTGCTTGGATTGCAGCCGTTATCATTTGTCGTGAGTTAGCTGTTACTGGTTTGCGTCTTCTACTTGTTGAGACAGGTGGTACAGTTCTTGCTGCAGCCATGCCAGGAAAAATTAAAACCTTTAGCCAAATGTTTGCTATTATCTTTTTGCTCTGCCATTGGACTCTTCCAGGGCAAGTGTTGCTTTATATTGCATTGATTTTCACAATTTATTCTGGTTACGACTACTTTAAGGGAAGTAGCTATCTCTTTAAAGATACATTTAAATAAATGAAACAGATGATTGAGCTAAAAAATGTATCCTTTCGATACGATAAAACAGTAGAAGAGTATCAAATTGACACGGTTTCGTTTCACGTGAAACAAGGAGAGTGGCTTTCGATTGTTGGACATAATGGTAGTGGGAAATCTACAGTTGTACGCCTGATTGATGGCCTTTTGGAAGCTGAGTCTGGTGAGATTTACGTTGATGGAAAACAACTGACTCGTGAAACCATATGGGAAATCCGTAGTAAAATTGGGATTGTATTTCAGAACCCTGACAACCAATTTGTTGGTGCGACAGTAGAAGATGATGTTGCCTTTGGTTTAGAAAATCAAGGAATTCCACGGGAAGAAATGCTTCAACGAGTGGAGAAGGCTATTGAGCAAGTTGGTATGCTGGAGTTTAAAGATCGCGAACCATCTCGTTTGTCAGGTGGTCAAAAGCAACGGGTGGCCATAGCAGGTATTATCGCCTTGAGACCAACTATTATTATCCTTGATGAAGCAACTAGTATGTTAGATCCAGAAGGCAGAGAGGATCTAATGGCGGTAATGAGAGAACTTCAGAAAAAATTTCAATTAACAATTATCTCCATTACCCATGATTTAACCGAAATTGCCTTAAGTGATCGAACACTGGTATTTCAAAAAGGAAAACTAGAGTCTTCTATGACGCCGCGGGAATTGTTTTCAAGAAATGACCTTAATGAGATTGGACTAGATAAGCCTTTTAGTAAGCAGGTTCAAGAATCTCTCAGCTCGCATTTTCCGCTAAAACAGGATTATCTAACAGAAAGTGAGTTATTAGACCAACTATGGGAATCTCTTTAAAGAATGTCTATTATACTTATCAAGAGGGAAGTCCTTTTGAAGGGCAGGCGCTTTCTGATATTAGTTTGGAAATAAAAGATGGATCTTATACAGCCATCATCGGGCATACTGGTAGTGGCAAGTCTACTTTGTTGCAATTACTAAATGGTTTACTGCGTCCGACTAAAGGAACGATTCAATTTGAAGATTTTGTTTTAGATAATCATTCTGAGCCAAAAGAAATGAAGTACCTGAGAAAAAAAGTCGGTTTGGTTTTTCAATTTCCAGAAAGTCAGCTATTTGCGGAAACTGTTCTAGCTGATGTAGCCTTTGGACCACAAAATTTTGGGGTACCTAAGGACAAAGCGGAGGAAATAGCCAAAGAAAAATTAGCGATCGTTGGTTTAGAAGAGTCTATCTATGATAAAAGTCCATTTGAACTATCTGGTGGACAAATGAGACGGGTTGCGATCGCGGGTATTTTAGCTATTGAACCAGAGATTTTAGTATTGGACGAGCCAACAGCAGGGCTAGATCCTGCTGGAAGAAAGGAATTGATGGCGCTGTTTGAAACATTACATAAAAATGGGATGACTCTAGTTCTGGTAACTCATACGATGGATGATGTAGCAAATTTTGCTGATACCGTATTTGCTTTAGAAGCGGGAAAACTTGTCCTAAACGGATCCCCAAGGGGAGTGTTTCAACAGGTTGAGTATTTACAAAAACTTCAATTAGGAGTCCCACAAATTACGAATTTTGCTCTTCAATTGAAACGAAGAGGACTTCCTCTGAACAGACTACCAATCAAAATTGAGGAACTAAAGGAGCTGTTACTTCATGAATAATATGATTTTAGGAAGGTATATTCCTGGAAACTCCATTATCCACCAACTAGATCCTCGTGGGAAGTTGCTCTCAATGTTTTTATTCATATTTCTTCTGTTTTGGGCAAATAATATCCAGACAAATGTTCTTCTCTTTGCTTTTATTTTTGTTTTAATGTATCTAACGAGGATTTCGGTTAGTTTTTATATTAAAGGCTTAAAATCAATGATTTTTATCATTGCTTTTACAACTATTTTTCAATTATTTGCGACCTCTCAAGGAACTATTTTGTATCAATGGTGGTTTTTTAAATTAACCGACCAAGGATTGATGCAAGCCACCATCATATTTTGTAGATTTATTTTAATTATTTTTTATTCGACGATTTTAACCGTGACGACGACACCATTGAGTTTAGCAGATGCTGTTGAAAAGATCCTTACCCCACTAAAAATTATTAAGGTTCCAGCTCATGAGATTGGCTTAATGCTATCTATGAGTTTGCGCTTTGTTCCAACCTTAGTAGATGATACGAATCGAATTATGAATGCGCAAAGGGCGCGTGGTGTTGATTTTGGTGAAGGAAATCTATTAAAAAGGATCCGTTCCTTTATTCCGATCCTCATTCCTTTGTTTGCCTCAAGTTTTAAACGCGCAGATGCATTAGCAATTGCGATGGAAGCGAGAGGGTACAAAGGCGGTGAGGGACGAACACGCTATCGGACTCTGCAGTGGGGAGTAAAAGATACCCTGGCATTGCTCGTTATTCTGTGCCTCATGTTGATAGTTTTTTATCTAAAAAATGGATAGAGCTAGTTGTATTGGTTCAAAAATAAGGAAAAAGCGCTATACAAAGCGCTTTTTACATTAAATTCACATATTCTTGTAACATTTGTAATATATTCTACAATAAACTGTAACATTTTGTGTGTATGATAGAATTATGTTCGAAAGGAGAATAGAATTCATGAACAGTAAAAAGTTCCAATGGACAGTCACTTCCCTACTTTCAGCAGCATCACTTTTCATTTCTGGTATTGCTACAGTGAATGCTGAAACTTACGAAGTGAAGTCTGGAGATACTCTATCAAAAATTGCACTAGAAAATAACACTTCAGTAGAAAATATTATTGCATCTAACAATCTGACCAATGAAGATTTGATCTATGCAGGACAAATTATTGAGTTAGGTGAGCGTTCAAAATCTATGATTGATAAAGTTGCTCCACAAGAGCAAGCAAAACCTGCTGAAAGTGCATCTACAGCAACTGCAACAGCACAAACTGCTCAAAAACAAACAACTTATGCAGCAAATGCTGCAGTGACTTCTGCACAATCAACAAATGGTGGAATTGTTCTATCAAATGGGAATACTGCTGGAGAACAAGGATCTTATGCGGCTGCTCGTATGGCTGAAATGACTGGTGTACCTGCTTCTACTTGGGAAGCAATCATTGCCCGTGAATCAAATGGTCAAGTAAATGCAGCAAATGCTTCTGGTGCCAGTGGTTTGTTCCAAACAATGCCAGGTTGGGGTTCAACTGCAACAGTTGATGATCAAATCCAGGCCGCATACAATGCATATAGCTCACAAGGTTTATCAGCTTGGGGTTATTAAAAAATAGGTTTACAATTTGTAAACCTATTTTTTTAATGTCTCAAGAATGACAAGTGGAGAGTGACAAATAAAATCTGGTGAGTAAAGAAGTAGCTCTTCAAGATCTCCAAATCCCCAAGTGACTGCCATGGTTTTTATACCAACTGTTTGACCTCCAATGAGGTCAAATTTTGTGTCTCCAATAATCACTGTCTCCTCTTTTGGAAGGTCATTGATTGACAAGGCGTATCGAATGACATCGGCTTTGTGGATACGATCTGAATTTGATCCATAAATTCCTTTAAAGTATTTAGCGATACCTAAATCTTGACACATCTGTAAAGCAACTGGTTCATGTTTTGAAGTGGTTACATAAAGAGGAATGTTTTCGTCTTGTAATGCTTCCAAAGCTTCTACTATCTGAAGAAACAGAGTGGATTTGTATTGACCTTTTTCATGATAATACTGGCGATAGATGGTTACGGCTTGATCTACCAAAGTTTCAGGAAGAGTGGCTTCAAAACTAGAAATCAAAGGTGGTCCCATAAAACTACGGATGGTTTTGAGATCGGGTTGAGGAACCTTCAAAGTATCGAATGTATGTTGAAAGCTCTCTGTAATTCCCTTGGAACTGTCAACTAATGTTCCATCTAAATCAAAAAACAAGGCTTGCATGTTATTCTCCAAATATCTCTTTTTGTAATCTACGTCCGGTTGGTGTTGCTGCCAAACCTCCTTCAGCTGTTTCTCTAAAGGCAGTCGGAAGACTAGAACCAACTTGGTACATGGCGTCAATCACTTCATCAACAGGTATTTTTGATTCAATGCCTGCTAAGGCCATATCAGCAGCAATGAAGGCGTAGCTGGCTCCCATTGCGTTTCGTTTGACACATGGAACTTCCACGAGTCCTGCTACTGGATCACAAATGAGGCCAAGCATGTTTTTGATGACAAAACAGACTGCCTGACTCGCTTGATAAGGAGTTCCTCCAGCAGCTAGTGTCAATGCTGCCGCACTCATAGCTGAAGCAGAACCAACTTCTGCTTGACAACCACCTTCTGCACCTGAAATAGAAGCATTATTTGCGATCACTAAACCAAAAGCTCCAGCTGTCAGTAAAAAATCTAATTGTTGCTGACGGTTTAACCCTAATTTTTGAGTTGCTGCAGTGAGAACTGCGGGAAGGCAACCAGCAGATCCTGCAGTAGGTGTTGCGCAGACCAGTCCCATCTTAGCATTGTGTTCGTTGACAGCAATAGCATTCTTCGCTGCGGTTAGGACGGTCAAGTCAGATAACGTTTTTCCTGATTTGATATAGCGATCTAATTTTGCGGCATCCCCACCGGTTAACCCACTACGAGAGTGGTTTTCATTTAATCCTAGCCTTACAGAATCAATCATCACTTCTAAATTACGGGTCATTAATCGTAGGACTTCTTCTCGTTCACGACCAGTTAGTTCAAATTCAGTTGCAATCATTAGCTCTGCGACGTTTCCTTCGTATTGCGTACTTGCTTGTTCTACGAGGTCTACAATTGAATAAAACATATGAACTCCTTATTTGAAAAAGTTGACATTATGAAGATGAGGAATTTTACAGATATCTTCGATCGCTGCTTCACAACTCCTTGAGTCAACTTCTATAATCATAATCGCTTTTTCTCCAGCTTTTTCCCGCGTCACATTCATTTGCGCAATGTTAATATCATAGCGAGAAAGAGCTTCTGTCACATGGGCGATCATTCCAGGGACGTCCTGGTGAACAATGATAATGGTTGGAGTATTCATATTTAGCGAGATAGCAAAGCCATTTAACTCAGTAACCTGTATGTTCCCACCACCAATTGAGATTCCAGTGACAGAAATCGTTTTATGATCATTTTTAACAGTAATAGTCGTTGTGTTTGGGTGAGGAGCATTACTTTCTTTTTGAATAGACCAAACAATCCGAATGCCTCGTTCATGTGCAATTTTTAGACTATCTGGGATTCTAGGATCATCTGTGTCCATTCCTAAGATGCCCGCTACTAAGGCTAAATCTGTTCCATGACCACGATAGGTTTTGGCGAAGGAATTAAATAATTGGAACTCAACTTCTTTTGGTTCCTCTCCAAAGATAGAAGAAACAATTTTACCAATTCGAACAGCGCCTGCAGTGTGACTACTGGATGGGCCGATCATCACAGGTCCAATAATATCAAAAACTGATTGGAATTTTAAAGAGTTCATGCTCTGCTCCTTTGTGATCACTTTACTTCATTATATCAGATATGGCTGATGATTTCTTCTATTTTTCCCGAAATATCTGAGAAATCTTAAAGGGGGCTTAAAGCATTTATATTATCCTGGATTTTTAGTATTTCTAACATCTGACTGAAATATTTGACACATTATTTCAATAAATATGAAATATTTCTTGTGTAGTATAGAGGTATACCAATAAAGGAGTATATAATAATGAATAAAAAACAAATGATGAAACGAATTATTGGACTTAGTTTACTTGCAGGACTTTTCCTTCCAATTGTAGCGAATGCAGATTCTTATACTGTAAAATCAGGTGATACTTTATCAGCTATTGCTAAAGAGAAGAACACAACGGTTGATGCAATTGCTAAGAAAAATAAGATTAGTAACGTGAATCTCATCTCAGTTGGTCAAGTTCTTGAAATTGAAGATGCAAATACAACGCAGAAAACCACGGAGCAAGCTCCTGCTAGTAAAACGGATACTACACAAGCAACAACTACTGTCTCTGCTTCAGATGGCTTGAGTGCGGAAGATGCAGCTGCTAAGGAATGGATTGCCCAAAAAGAGTCAAGTGGTAGTTATACAGCACAAAATGGCCAATATTATGGTCGTTACCAATTGACTATCACTTATTTGAATGGTGATTTATCACCTGCAAACCAAGAAAAAGTGGCCAATCAATATGTTGTCAACCGTTATGGATCATGGTCAGCAGCTAAAAATTTCTGGTTGGCAAATGGCTGGTATTAAATTCGTTTAAAAAGAGTTCTTGAATAGGACTCTTTTTATATTTACAGACTTGTAAACCCATCGATCCTGATCAACAAAAAGAATAGTAAGATGCTTGTTTTCTAATATAAAGCGTGTTAAAATGGTAACTGCTCAAAACGACCTTCAATCGTTGAAGCAAACCACGACCTTCAATCGTGAGAAACGAAAAGATGGGAGAAATCTATGAGTGATAACTCGAAAACACGTGTTGTTGTTGGTATGAGTGGTGGTGTGGATTCATCTGTAACAGCTTTATTATTAAAGCAACAGGGTTACGATGTCATCGGCATCTTCATGAAAAACTGGGACGACACAGACGAAAATGGCGTCTGTACAGCTACAGAAGATTACAAAGATGTAGCAGCGGTCGCAGACCAAATTGGCATTCCTTACTATTCTGTCAACTTTGAGAAAGAATACTGGGATCGTGTCTTTGAATATTTCCTTGCTGAATACCGAGCTGGTCGAACACCAAATCCGGATGTCATGTGTAATAAGGAAATCAAATTTAAGGCCTTTTTAGATTATGCTATGACACTCGGTGCAGATTATGTGGCCACAGGGCACTATGCGCGCGTGTCGCATGATGAGGATGGTATTGTCCATATGTTACGTGGCGTTGACAACGGGAAGGATCAAACTTATTTCTTAAGCCAACTGTCACAAGAACAACTTCAAAAAACCATGTTCCCATTGGGACATTTGGAAAAGCCTGAGGTTCGCCGTCTAGCTGAAGAAGCTGGATTGGCAACAGCTAAAAAGAAAGACTCAACTGGAATTTGCTTTATCGGAGAAAAGAATTTCAAAGAATTTCTAGGGAACTACCTTCCTGCCCAACCAGGTCGAATGATGACCATCGATGGACGAGATATGGGTGAACATGCTGGTTTGATGTATTACACAATCGGTCAACGGGGTGGACTTGGAATTGGTGGCCAACAAGGTGGAGATAATGCTCCTTGGTTTGTAGTTGGTAAAGACCTCAGTCAAAATATTCTTTATGTCGGTCAAGGGTTCTACCATGAAGCATTGATGTCAACAAGTTTACAGGCTAGTCAAGTTCACTTTACACGAGATATGCCAGAAGAGTTGACATTAGAGTGTACAGCTAAGTTCCGCTATCGTCAGCCTGACTCCAAGGTGACTGTACACGTTAAAGGTGACAAGGCAGAAGTGATTTTCGCAGAACCTCAACGAGCCATTACACCAGGACAAGCTGTTGTCTTTTACGACGGTGAAGAGTGTCTAGGCGGAGGCTTGATTGACAATGCTTATCGGGATGGAAAAGTTTGTCAGTATATTTAATTGACAAAATTTCTCAATTTGCTACAATAATAAAAGCAATAGAAATGATGGTCAAAGCTCATGGATGTTGCAGGCTTTTTTGTCCTGCACTTCTCAGAGTTTTGACTATTTTTGTGTGATTTCGAAAGGAAGTAAAATGAGGCAACAGGATTTTCGGACGAAAATAGGTTCTACTGTTTTTGGTGTGAGAGCGACTGCTTTGATTGTAAAAGATAATCGCTTGTTCGTCATAGAAGATGAGGACGGCTGTTATACAATCGGAGGTGCTATTCAAGTCAATGAAACTACAGAAGATGCTGTAGTTCGGGAAGTCAAAGAGGAACTTGGTGTTACATCTAAAGCAGGTCCACTAGCTTTCGTGGTTGAAAATCACTTTGAACAAGCTGGAATCCACTACCATAACATTGAATTTCATTATTTTGTAGACTTGCTGGAAGATGCACCTTTGGTCATGCAGGAAGATACAAAGCAATTACCTTGTCGTTGGATTGCTTTAGATGATTTACATACTGTTGACCTGAAACCGGCTTTTTTAAAATCGGCCCTACCAGAATGGGACGGAAAATTACGACACATCCATCTTGAAAAATAGGAGAAAAAATGACTTATAATTTTATTGAAGAATACGATATCATTGTAATCGGTGCGGGGCATGCGGGAGTAGAAGCCTCTCTAGCTGCTAGCCGTATGGGTTGTAAGGTCTTACTTGCGACTATTAACATTGAAATGCTGGCTTTTATGCCTTGTAATCCCTCTATCGGTGGTTCTGCTAAGGGGATTGTCGTGCGTGAAGTCGATGCCCTCGGTGGAGAAATGGCGAAAAACATCGACAAGACCTACATCCAAATGAAAATGCTCAATACTGGTAAAGGTCCTGCGGTTCGTGCACTTCGAGCTCAAGCAGACAAGGAACTTTACTCAAAAGAAATGCGGAAAACGGTTGAAAACCAAGAAAATTTAACTCTTCGCCAAACTATGATTGATGAGATTTTGGTGGAGAATGGTAAGGTTGTTGGTGTAAGGACTGCGACTCACCAAGAGTATGGGGCAAAGGCTGTTATTGTCACTACTGGGACAGCTTTACGCGGAGAAATTATCATTGGAGATCTCAAGTATTCGTCAGGACCTAATCATAGTCTAGCTTCTATCAATTTAGCCGATAATCTCAAACAGCTAGGATTAGAAATTGGACGTTTCAAAACAGGGACGCCACCTCGTGTAAAGGCATCGTCAATTAATTATGACGAAACGGAAATTCAACCTGGAGATGAAGCTCCAAATCATTTTTCTTATACATCGCGTGATGAAGATTATGTAAAGGATCAGGTTCCTTGTTGGTTGACTTATACGAATGGGCATAGCCATGAAATTATACAAAATAATTTACACCGTGCACCTATGTTTACAGGGGTTGTAAAAGGAGTGGGTCCTCGCTATTGTCCGTCCATTGAGGATAAAATTGTCCGTTTTGCTGACAAAGAGCGTCATCAACTATTTTTAGAACCTGAGGGACGAAATACAGAAGAAGTCTATGTTCAAGGGCTGTCGACGAGTTTACCAGAGGATGTTCAACGGGATCTCGTCCATTCTATTAAGGGACTTGAGAAGGCAGAAATGATGCGAACGGGTTATGCAATTGAGTATGATATGGTTTTGCCTCATCAATTGCGCGCAACTTTGGAAACCAAGAAAATTTCAGGTCTCTTTACAGCTGGCCAAACCAATGGAACGTCTGGCTATGAGGAGGCCGCTGGTCAAGGGATTATTGCAGGGATCAATGCGGCTCTAAAAATCCAAGGAAAACCAGAACTCATTTTGAAACGCAGTGATGGTTATATTGGGGTCATGATCGATGATTTGGTAACAAAGGGAACGATCGAACCGTATCGTTTGTTAACAAGCCGTGCAGAATACCGTCTGATTTTGCGTCATGATAATGCCGATATGCGCTTGACAGAAATGGGACGAGCAATTGGATTGGTAGATGATGAACGTTGGCAACGTTTCGAAACCAAGAAGTATCAGTTTGAAAACGAGATGAAGCGTTTGGATAGCATTAAGTTAAAGCCTGTAAAGGAAACCAATGAGAAGGTTGCTGCAATGGGCTTTAAACCATTGACAGATGCTGTCACTGCTAAAGAATTCTTGCGAAGACCAGAGGTCTCTTACCAAGATGTGGTAGAATTTATCGGTCCTGCAGCTGAAGAACTGGATGATAAAATCATTGAATTGATTGAAACTGAAATTAAATACGAAGGCTATATCTCAAAAGCAATGGACCAAGTCGAAAAAATGAAGCGTATGGAAGAAAAACGAATTCCTGCGAATATTGACTGGGATGATATTGACTCTATTGCAACCGAAGCGCGTCAAAAATTTAAATTAATTAATCCAGAAACGATTGGTCAAGCAAGTCGTATCTCAGGTGTCAATCCAGCGGATATCTCTATTTTAATGGTTTACTTGGAAGGTAAATCTCGGAGTATCTCCAAAAACAAAGCAAACCACTAATCAAATGGGGCTGAGATGATGTTTCAGCCTCAATTTTATGGGTTGAAATCTGTTGTTGCTGTTTACACAGTTGTAAACCTTGTTTACAAAGTAGTGAAGCCGAGGAAGAGCTTTTACAGGTCGATCTTCTCTGTAATATAGAGAGAAACCTCGCTTTTTACCTCTATTTATGGTATAATTCCGAGAAGAGGTTTATGATGAAAAAATTTCGTTTATCGTTCATCCATTATGTGTTAATTGGTTTTATTTCATTTGCAATTTTAGCAATTTTTTTAAGAATCTTTGGCAAAGGCTATGTAACTCTCATTGCAATTTTTTTAGTCTTAGCTGGATTGATTGCTTTATTTGAATACCAGTTACAAATTTCAGAGTTAGATGAATTAGAACAAATACAATATGTTAACCATCAGGCAGAAAGCGGATTAGCATCCCTCCTTGATAAAATGCCTGTTGGAGTTATCAAGATTAATGAAGAATCAAATGAAGTAGAGTGGTTCAACCCTTATGCTGAATTGATTTTTTCAACAGATGATGGAGACTTTGATGTTGAATCCTTGAAAAAGTTACTCAATACTCTGTTTGAGGATAAAGGTCATTATGTCACTGTAGCCGATAAGAAATATTCTGTTTACTTTGATCAGACGTCTAGTGTTGTTTACTTTTTTGATGTTTCAAGTGAGTATGAAGCAACTGTGGGATTGGTGACAACTCGTCCCGTTATCGGTATTATTTCTGTTGATAACTATGATGATCTAGAAGATGTCATTTCAGACTCTGATATTAGCAATATCAATAGTTTTATTGCCAACTTTGTAGAAGAGTTTACAGCTCATTACCATATGTTTTACAGACGTGTGGGGATGGATCGTTTCTATTTGTTTACAGACTACACGGTCTTAGAACAGTTGATGGAATCAAAATTTTCTGTCATCGATCAATTCCGTGAAGAAGCTAAAAATCGTGAGCTACCTATTACCTTAAGTATGGGATTCTCGTATGGTGACGGGGAGCATGATGAGATTGGTAAAGTGGCTCTCTTGAACCTAAACCTTGCGGAAGTTCGTGGTGGGGATCAAGCGGTTGTCAAAGAAAATGATGAACAGAAAAACCCTATTTTCTTTGGTGGGGGAACAGCTTCGGCTGTGAAGCGGACTCGGACTCGCACACGCGCTATGATGACAGCTATTTCGGATAAGATTAAATCCGTTGATCAAGTTTTCATTGTTGGGCATAGAAACTTGGATATGGACGCTTTAGGAGCGTCTGTGGGAATGCAGTTTTTCTCTAGCAATATTTTGGCTTCCTCTTATGTGGTCTATGACCCGCATGCAATGGCTAGTGATATTTCAAGAGCAATTGCGAAACTAGAAGAAGAGCAGGTAACGAAAATCCTTCCCCTAGAGGAAGCCATGCAAATGGTGACGGATCGCTCTTTGTTAATTATGGTTGACCATTCTAAGACAGCTTTGACCCTTTCTAAAGAATTTTATCAGAAATTTCAACAGATTATTGTCATTGACCATCACCGTCGGGATGATGATTTCCCTGAAAATGTTCTGATCACCTATATTGAAAGTGGAGCAAGTAGCGCGAGCGAATTGGTTAGTGAACTTATTCAGTTCCAGAAGTCGAAGAAAAATCGGTTGACGAAGATTCAAGCTAGTGTCTTGATGGCTGGGATCATGCTGGATACTAAGAACTTCTCCGCACGTGTTACGAGTCGGACCTTTGATGTGGCGAGTTACCTTCGTTCAAGAGGTAGTGATAGTGTAACCATCCAGGAGATCTCTGCGATTCAGTTTGATGAGTACCGCGAAGTGAACGAACTGATCTTGACTGGTGAAAAGATTTTGCCACATATCATCGTAGCTTGTGCCAATACGACTAAAGCCTATGATTCAGTAACTATTAGTAAAGCAGCTGATAGTATGCTAGCCATGTCTGAGGTGGAAGCAACCTTTGTCATTGCTTGTAATCAAAGTGGGACTGTCTCGATTTCTGCACGAAGTCGAAGCAAAGTCAATGTACAGCGTATCATGGAACAGCTTGGCGGAGGAGGTCATTTCAACTCGGCAGCCTCTCAAATTGAGGGTCAAGATTTGATGAGTATTCGTCAACAACTGATTGAGACGATTGAAAACGAAGTAACTATTGAAAAGGAGAATGTAGAATGAAAGTTATTTTCTTAGCGGATGTAAAAGGTAAAGGTAAAAAAGGCGAAATTAAAGAAGTACCTACTGGTTATGCACAAAACTTTTTGATCAAGAAAAATCTTGCGAAAGAAGCCAATGCCCAAGCAATCGGTGAACTTCGTGGAAAGCAAAAGTCAGAAGAAAAAGCGCATGCTGAATTGTTAGCGGAAGCGCAAAAGATTAAAGCAAAATTAGAAGAAGAAGCAACTGTTGTTCAATTTACTGAAAAAATTGGGCCAGATGGCCGTACCTTCGGCTCTATTACCAATAAAAAGATTGCAGAAGAGCTTGAGAAACAATTTGGCATTAAAATTGATAAACGTCATATCCAAGTTT
Organism: Streptococcus parasanguinis; assembly: GCF_047465465.1. Lineage (GTDB taxonomy): Bacteria > Bacillota > Bacilli > Lactobacillales > Streptococcaceae > Streptococcus > Streptococcus parasanguinis_AI. The sequence continues at coordinate 46,539 of NZ_JASGZU010000003.1, forward strand.
CCTCTCCAATTCGTTCAACAGGTTTGATTGACGTCCCTGTAAAAATTTATCAAGATGTTACAGGTGTGATTAATATTCGTGTAAACGAAGGATAAACACGATCGATAGAAAGGTTTTTTTATGGCTGAGATAGAGGAATTACGAACACAACCTCAGGATATCCAAGCGGAGCAATCAGTGTTGGGAGCCATCTTTATTGATGAGGGGAAATTGGTCTTTGTTCGTGAATATATCGAGCCTGGCGATTTCTTTAAGTACTCGCACCGTTTGATTTTTAAAGCCATGATCGATCTAGCTGACCGCGGGGATGCGATTGATGCAACGACTGTTCGAAATATTTTAGATAGTCAGGGGGATCTCCAAAATATTGGCGGTCTCTCCTATTTGGTTGAAGTCATTAATTCGGTACCAACTTCAGCTAACGCAGAGTATTACGCGAAGATTGTTGCCGAAAAAGCTGTCTTACGTCGGTTGATCTCTCGATTAACGGAAAGTATTAATCAAGCTTATGATGGTGCAAGTCCTTCAGATGAAATCATTGCGGGTGCTGAAAAAGCTCTGATTGATGTTAGTGAAAACGCAAATCGTAGTGGATTTAAAAATATTCGAGACATCTTAAATATAAATTTTGGTAGCTTAGAAGCCCGCTCGCTTCAAACCACTGATATTACGGGTATTGCGACAGGCTATCGCGATTTGGACCATATGACGACGGGGCTACATGAGGAAGAGTTGATTATTTTAGCAGCTCGTCCCGCAGTAGGGAAAACAGCCTTTGCTCTAAATATTGCTCAAAATATCGGGACAAAGTTGGATAAGACAGTGGCTATTTTCTCATTAGAAATGGGTGCTGAAAGTTTGGTAGACCGGATGCTAGCTGCTGAAGGCTTGATTGAATCCCATTCGATTCGTACAGGTCAATTGACGGATGAAGAGTGGCGAAAATATGCTATTGCTCAAGGGAATTTGGCCAATGCGAGTATTTACATTGATGATACTCCGGGAATTCGGATCACTGAGATTCGTTCGAGAGCAAGAAAATTAGCGCAGGAAACAGGGAATCTCGGTCTTATTCTGATTGACTACCTGCAGCTGATTACAGGGACTGGAAGAGAAAACCGTCAACAGGAAGTTTCAGAAATTTCTCGTCAGTTAAAAATTTTGGCTAAGGAACTAAAAGTTCCCGTCATTGCTTTGAGTCAGCTATCACGTGGTGTGGAACAGCGCCAAGATAAACGTCCGGTTCTTTCTGATATTCGTGAATCTGGATCGATTGAACAGGATGCGGATATTGTTGCTTTCTTGTACCGTGATGATTATTATGATCGAGCTGGTGAAGAGGAAGAAGACGGAATGCCTAATAATACGGTTGAAGTGATTATCGAGAAAAACCGTTCAGGTGCGCGTGGGACAGTCGAATTAATATTCCAAAAGGAATATAATAAATTCTCAAGTATTTCAAAGAGAGAGGATCAATAAGATGAGTGATGCATTTACAGATGTTGCAAAAATGAAAAAAATTAAGGAAGAAATTAAGGCCCATGAAGGACAAGTGGTTGAAATGACGCTTGAAAATGGACGGAAACGTCAAAAAAATAAATTTGGACGCTTGATTGAGGTCTATCCTTCTTTATTTATTATCGAGTATACGAACGACAATAGCTTACCAGGTGAACCGGCCAATACCTACGTGGAGTCTTACACCTATTCAGATATTTTGACAGAGAAGAATTTAATTCGTTATTTGGATTAATTTCTTGCTTTTATCGTCAAAATCAGTTATTATAATAAATACATATGGGAGTCTGTGTACAGTCTGAGAGGAAGTGTAAGCTTCGACCGCACCTGATCTGGGTAATGCCAGCGTAGGAAACAAATGAAATGTATTTTTCGTTATGAGTGACCTTGTGCAATACGTCTCCTATTTTGGAGGCGTTTTTTATTTGTGAGAAAGGAGGTTACGATGTCTCTTGTAAAAAGATATTCAAAACAGTTGATAGGATTTGCAGGTTTTAGCAGCCTTCTTATCTTATGGCAGTTAGCAGGATTTTTAAATGTCCTCCCAAAATTTGTATTACCAACGCCACTTGAAATTGGGAATGCCTTTGTACGAGATCGAGCTCTCCTGATTCATCACAGTTTGTCTACCCTTCAAGTGGCCTTGATCGGACTTGTTATAGGGGTTCTTCTTGCTGCTGGCTTTGCGATTCTCATGGATAGTTTTCAATGGGTGAATGATCTGGTCTATCCTTTTATGGTTGTTATTCAAACCATTCCGACGATTGCCTTGGCCCCTATCCTGGTTCTTTGGTTTGGTTATGGTATGCTTCCAAAACTGGTTTTGATCATTATTACGGTGGTATTTCCCATCGTAGTTAGTTTCTTAGATGGTTTTCGGCATTGCGATCAAGACATTCTGAGATTGTTTCAGATTATGCAAGCCAATCGCTTTCAGACCTTAGTTCATTATAAAATTCCTGCAGCGCTTCCTTATTTTTTTGCAGGCTTACGTGTGAGCGTTTCCTATGCTTTTATCAGTACGGTAGTTTCAGAATGGTTAGGAGGTTTTGATGGATTGGGGGTCTATATGATCCAATCGAAGAAGTTATTTCAGTATGATACGATGTTTGCGATCATTGTATTGATTTCTGCTATTAGTTTACTCGGTATGTTTCTCGTTGACCAATTAGAAAAAAACATTCTAAAATGGAAAAAGGATTGACAAACTTGTAAATGGTGTAAAAATTAAATTGACAAAAATGTAAAAGAGGTATAGCTAATGAAAAAGTCAATAGGTTTATTTTTCTCAATAATATTGGGATTTGTTTTCTTGAGTGCTTGTCAAAATTCTGTCAAGCAATCGTCAAGTGGTTTGAAAAAGATTGATTTTATTCTAGATTGGACCCCGAATACCAATCATACGGGTCTCTATGTAGCAAAGGAAAAAGGGTACTTTAAAGAAGCAGGACTGGATGTAGATATAAAACTTCCTCCGGAAGACAGTAGTTCTGATTTGATTATCAATGGGAAAGCTCCATTTGGTATTTATTTCCAAGATTCTATGGCCAAGAAATTGGATAAAGGTGCGGGTATTACCGCTGTTGCAGCTATCGTCGAACACAATACGTCAGGAATTATTTCAAGAAAAGATGCAGCGATCACAAGTCCAAAAGATTTGGTTGGTAAGAAGTATGGTACCTGGAATGATCCAATTGAGTTGGAAATGATCAAATCGATGATGAAAAAAGAGGGGGCTGATTTTAATCAAGTAAAATTGGTTCCAAATAGTGATTCAAATTCTATTACTCCGATTGAAAATAAGGTCTTTGATGCTGCTTGGATTTATCATGGTTGGGATGGAATTTTGGCTGAGCAAAAGGGAATGAAGACAAATTTCTTCTATATGAAAGATTTTGTTCCTGCATTTGACTACTATTCGCCTGTTATTATTGTTAACAATGACTATTTAAAGTCTCATAAAGAGGAAGCAAAAAAATTCATTCAGGCGGTGAAAAAAGGCTACCAATATGCTATAGAGCATCCAGAAGAAGCTGCGGATATCTTGATCAAACAGGCCCCTGCCTTAGCTAACCAGCGTGATTTTGTACTTGCTTCCCAAAAATATCTTTCCAGTCAATATGCTTCAGACAAGGATAAATGGGGGCAGTTTGACTCCAAGCGTTGGAATGCTTTTTATGCTTGGGCAAAAGAGCAAGGATTGGTTTCAAATGACTTAGAAGACAAAGGTTTCACAAATGAATTGGTAGGTGACTGATATTTTAACCGTAAAAGATGTAAGTTTCTCTTTTGGAGATAAAGCAGTTTTAAACAATGTATCACTAGAAGTGCAAAAAGGAGAAATCGTCTCTATTCTAGGTCCAAGTGGGGTAGGGAAATCAACCTTGTTTAATTTAATTGCTGGGATCCTTCCCTTACAAAAGGGCGCAATAGAAGTAGATAATGCCCCGATCTCCTTTGGGAAAGTCAGCTATATGCTACAAAAAGATCTTTTGTTGGAACATAAGACAGTATTGGGAAATATTATTCTTCCCCTTCAATTAAAAAAGATTCCTAAGGAAGAGGCGACATCTACAGCTCTAAAATTGTTAGATGAATTTAAATTAGGAAGTATCGCCAACCTTTATCCCAATGCCCTGAGTGGGGGGATGCGGCAACGGGTGGCGCTATTGAGAACCTATCTTCTGGGTCATTCTGTCTTCCTATTAGATGAAGCTTTTAGTGCCTTAGATGAATTGACAAGGCAGGATCTTTATCACTGGTATCTAGACAGTAAGGAACGTCTTGGTCTCACCACTCTAGTGATCACTCATAGTATCGAAGAAGCTTTGACATTGAGTGACCGGATCTATATCTTAAATCATAATCCCGGTGAAATTATTGCAGATCTTCCTTTAAAATGGGATCCAGCAACGGATAGAGACTGGCAACAATTGCAATATAAAAAACGAATCATAGAATTATTGTCTGAATTTCATTGAAATTGTTTTGAAGGACTTTACAAAGTTTCTATTCCGTGATAGAATAGAATTTGTGCGAAATGACAGCAGGACAAAATGAAGCTCGTCAACAGGAAGTCAGCTAGAAAAGTAACCTTTGCTGTTTGGGCGAAGGCTTTCTGAACGAATCAGGTTTGTCTAAAACGTTATTTCCTACAAAAATTATTTTTATAGGAGGACATTTCAAATGTCACGTTATACAGGACCATCTTGGAAACAATCTCGCCGTCTTGGCTTGTCACTTACAGGTACAGGTAAAGAATTGGCACGTCGTAACTACGTACCAGGTCAACACGGACCAAACAACCGTTCAAAATTGTCAGAATACGGTTTGCAGTTAGCTGAAAAACAAAAACTTCGTTTCTCTTACGGACTTGGTGAAAAACAATTCCGTAACTTGTTCGTACAAGCTACTAAAGTTAAAGAAGGAACTGTCGGTTTCAACTTCATGCTTCTTTTGGAACGTCGTTTGGATAACGTTGTTTACCGTCTTGGACTTGCGACTACTCGTCGTCAAGCTCGTCAATTCGTTAACCACGGTCACATCCTTGTTGACGGAAAACGCGTTGATATCCCTTCATACCGCGTAACTCCAGGTCAAGTGATCTCAGTTCGCGAAAAATCAGCTAAAGTTCCAGCTATCCTTGAAGCTGTTGAAGCTACAGTTGGACGTCCAGCATTCGTATCATTCGATGCTGACAAACTTGAAGGTTCATTGACTCGCCTTCCAGAACGCGATGAAATCAACCCAGAAATCAACGAAGCACTTGTCGTAGAATTCTACAACAAAATGCTTTAATTTTAAGATATACTTTGCAGAAAGCCTACTACAGTGGGCTTTTTGTTTTGTCTTAAAGGGTTGATTTCTGGCTTTGCTCCCCTTTTTGTTTTCTTAAAACCTAAAACTGCTAATAAAAAAATCCTGATCTATCTAGATCAGGAGGCACTGTTACCGTAGCATTTTCATTAAAAATTCAGCCATTTGTTGAGGGCTTTCTTTTTTTCCCCGAGAAACCCACATTTGACAGACTCCGAAGAAGGCATTGGTCAGATAGACAGAACTGTAGACTCTTTCAATATCTGTTAATGATTTATGACTATAGCGCTCTTGCAAACTATCAACCAAAAGAATCTGTAATTTATGTCGTAAGAAGGTTTGGATCTCTTTGGTTCCATTCTCTGTCAGAAGAACCGCAAAGAGTGGCTCCTTGGTTAGAAATTCGAACACTTCTGTAATCGCTTGGCGCTTGTCATCTTGGTGTTTATCAAAGATATATTCAAGCTTGTGAAAGAGTGCTTGTTGGTAGCGCTCGATCATATCATACTTGTCTCGATAGTGGGTATAAAAGCTAGAGCGACTAATGCCGGATTCTTGTGCTAACTCAACCGTTGTGATTTGGTCGAATGATTCCTTTTCTAGTAGTCGAACCATCGCCTCCTCGATATTTCGTTTTGTTTTTAATCGTTTATTGCTCTCAGTCATCTGTTAATCCTTTTTGCACAAAAATATACACAGTGTCTAAAAATAAAGATTTCTTACTTGTGAAAATTTCTAGAAACTGTATAATCTATTATATCAGAAATTTAGACAATGTGTATAAAAAGGAGACAAAAAATATGATGAAAGAATGGAAGGCTATTCTTAAAAAGCCAACATTTATCATTGTCATGATTGGAGTTGCTTTGATTCCAGCTCTTTATAATATTATTTTTCTATCTTCCATGTGGGATCCATATGGCCAAGTTTCGGATCTTCCTGTAGCGGTTGTCAATAAGGATCAATCTGCTACATATAATGGACAAAAAATGGAAATCGGGAAAGACATGGTGTCCAATTTGAAGGACAATGACTCACTTGATTTTCATTTTGTAGATGAGAAAGCTGCGAAAGATGGTCTCAAAAATGGCGATTATTATATGATTGTAACCCTGCCTGAGGATCTTTCAAAAAAAGCTAGCTCCATCTTAACCAATCATCCGGAACAGATGACCATTGATTACCAAACATCCAGTGGTCATAGTTTTATCGCAGGGAAAATGAGTGACACTGCGATGACAAAAATGAAGCAGTCAGTGGCTGAAAAAGTGACCAGTACGTATACAACAGCTTTATTTTCTAAAATGGGATCGCTTAAAACTGGTATGGGGACAGCGGCAGATGGAAGTGCTAAATTAGCAGATGGTGCAAGTAAATTGGAAGATGGTGGTCAAACACTGTCTACTAATTTGAATACATTGGCTCGTTCAAGCTTAGCATTTTCAGATGGTGCAACCACTCTTCGTACGGGTCTTGCGGCTTATACAGATGGTGTTGGTCAATTAGGAAATGGTCTCAATCAAATGGCTGGTCAACTTCCAAACTTGGTATCTGGCGTCAATCAATTAAATAATGGGTTTGGTACTTTTAATACAGGCTTGATGGCTTACGCTACCGGAGTGGATCGATTAGGAAATGGTCTCAATCAAATGGCGAGTCAAACCCCTCAGTTGGCCTCAGGAGTTGGTCAATTAACCAGTGGTATGGGGACCCTCAATGATGGTCTTGGGAATTATACCAATGGTGTGCGTCAATTGAATTCAGGCCTGTCTAACTTTTCAAATGGTTTAGCAACCTATACAAATGGAGTCGCTACTTTATCAGAGGGAGCGGGTCAATTAAGTAGTCAATCTGCTACCCTTCGAAATGGGGTTTCACAATTAGAATCAGGTATTCAAACATTATCAAGCCAGCTACAAGCTTCTACAAGTCAATCTGCTCAGATTGATCAATTGGCAGCTGGTTTAAACCAATTAAATGCAGCGATTCAAAATGCTACAGTAGATACCAGTCAACTTTCGTCTGGATTGACGAGTATTGCGAATTCAGCTCAATCAATCCTTGCTTCAGCCCAAGCGGATCGTGCAAATGCCCTTGCAAGTGTGCAAGGAACAGCAGCCTATCAAGCAATGACAGCTGACCAACAAGCGGAGATCAATGCGGCGATCTCATCGAGCCCAAGCTCGAGTGAAACGGCGGCTCAAGGAATCTTGACAACGATTCAAACGATCCAAGGTAGTTTGAATACAGGAAATAGCTTGACACAACTGCAAACGGCAGCCAATCAAGTTTTACCGACAGCTTCTTCTACCTTGACAGACTTGTCAAGTGGCTTGTCTAAGATCCAATCCGCAGTTAGTGGACAATTGTTGCCAGCTAGTCAAACCATCAGTCAAGGGATCAGCGCTTATACAGCTGGTGTTGATAAAATCGCTAATGGAGCAACCCAACTTCAGACGAATAGCAGTACTTTAACAAATGGGGCTAGTCAGTTAGCAGCAGGTGTTGGTCAACTAGATAGTAAATCATCAGAATTACTTGCAGGAAGCAATCAATTAGCTTCTGGTCTAGGTGAGTTAAATGGGAAGATGCCTGCCTTGACATCAGGCATGAATCAACTGGCTTCAGGAGCGACCCAATTAACAGGTAAGTCGGGTGAATTGGTTGCTGGTGCTGGAAAATTAGCTGACGGTGTAGGACAATTGAACAGCAAGACTCCAGAGTTGGCAGGTGGTGTCAATAAACTTGTCACTGGTGTCAATCAGTTGACAGAAAAATCAGGTCAACTGGTGACCGGAGCTGATAAACTAGCCGACGGTGCAAATCAAATCTCAGATGGGTCCAGCAAATTAGCAGCAGGTGGCCAAGCATTGACAAATGGTTTAGGTGAATTAGCAACAGGAAGCCAAACCTTGAGTCAAGGATTAAACGATGCTAAGGGACAATTGAATGTGGCTACAACTGAAAAAGAAAACGCTAAAACCTTAGCAGATCCTGTCACTTTGTCTAAAACAGACCATGACAATGTCCCGGTGAATGGTGTCGGAATGGCTCCTTATATGATCTCTGTAGCACTCTTTGTTTGTGCCTTGTCAACCAATATGATCTTTGCAAAATTGCCATCCGGTCGTCATCCTGAAAGTCGCTGGGCATGGTTTAAATCTCGCTTTGAGGTCAACGGAACGATTGCGGTGATTGCAGGAGTCTTGGTCTATGGTGCCGTTCACTTGATTGGTTTATCAGCTAATCATGAGATGGCTACTCTCTTCCTTTGTGTGATTGGTAGTGTGGCCTTCATGTCTATCGTGACTGCTTTGACAACATGGCAAAGAAAGATCGGTGCTTTCTTTTCCTTGATCCTCTTGCTCTTGCAATTGGCTTCTAGTGCAGGAACCTATCCTCTTGCTTTGACAAATGGATTTTTCCAAGCCATTCATCCATTCTTGCCAATGAGTTATACCGTTTCTGGTCTTCGTCAAACGATTTCGATGACAGGAGAAATTGGAAATCAAGTGGCCTTCCTTCTGATGACTATTGCTCTTTTTGCAGGGCTAGGAATGTGGTTCTATAATCCAAAACAATATGAAGAGGACTAATCTTCGGGAACTCCCAACAGAATGTGTTGGGAGTTTTTTGTTTCATGTGAAACAAAAATTCTCGCTTGTCTAAGCGAGAATGTAAATTATTTAAAGAAGACGACATCAGGATTTGGAGTAATATAGAGAAGTTGGTCGTTTTCAAAGACCAGTTGGATAGTGTTGTTTTTATAGGTGTAAATGGTGTAGTTTACTCCGAATTTAGAAGCTTGTTTGAGATCAACAGCTCCCATCAAAAAGGCGTGAGCTTGTTCCCCTGTGATTTTTCCCTCGTGGTAGAGCCCTTTAATATTTTCTAATTCGGTATTTTCAAAAGATTCAGCAATATAAGCAGGGTCTGTTATTTGTTTCTCTGGATTTCCAAGAATTGTTTGGACAAGAGCGGTGGTATATCCTTCATAATCCGGCGTCTGTGCAAAAATTTTATCGTCATTTCTAGAGTAGGCTACTTTTAAGTTCCCTGTCGCATAAATTTTATCTTTGGGTGCTTCTTGAGCATTTCTAGGGAGTCCTTCGGTTGTGACGATGTCCGAAGAGGGCTGTGTAGTGGTTGAAGGAGAGCTAGAGGAGTTGCTTGAGCTATTTGAACTGGTTGAGCGACTCGGGAGGCTAGAACGACTCGAGCTTCTTTTTTTAAAGGTTTTCTTTTTTGAGCTGGTAGTAGTGGGTACTTTTTTAAAGTTGATCTTAAGGTCCGGCATACAGGCTGATAGAAAAAGAAGAGACAGCAACAGTGTGAAGAAAAGAGGGAGTGTTTGTTTTTTCATCATGTTCCTTTCGATAAGCTGATTGATTTTCTATTCTATCATAAAAAGGGTAACAAAAAAAGGTTAGGAAGAAATCCTGCCTTTATTTGTTATTATGGATGCCCACCTCCAGGTCCACCGCCTTGAGGTCCGCCACCGCCGGGAGCACCACCGCCTCCAGGCATGGAATTGACAATTTCTGTTTGTTTTTCACCATTGATATAGATATCTCCACCGGTATAGGTAGCAGTACCATCAAAGTCAAAGCCGGATTGCCCTGTTAAATTGATGGTTCCTCCGGTAACAGTGATATTTCCATTCGAATCAATTGGATCGGTATCGCCTTGGCCAACTTCAACGTTGAGGGTTCCACCATTCATGGTGAAGAAAATTTCATCTTGGTTGGCATTAGCATTGGCAGCATTGACCCCATCGTCAGTTGCATAGATGGTGATATCTCCGCCGTTGATGGTGATCGATTTTCCTTCGAGACCTTCGACAGACTCTGTTACCTCATAGGTTCCGCTATCGATGATCAGATCACCAGAAGCATGGATGCCATCGTCTCCTGCGGTGATGGTCATTTTGTTATCTGAAAGATACATGGTTCCGACCGAAGTATCTTCATCATTATCCACCTTGACTGCATCTTCATCTGCATCGATGGTCATGGTCGTGCCAGTGATATTGAGTTCGTCATTGACGTTGAAGGCATCTCCTACAGCCGTGATCTTATAGGTTCCACCTGTGATATGGAGAGTGTCATTGGCCTTGATACCGTTGTTCTTCTTGGCGTCAATGTTGAGTGTACCTGAACCATTGATGGTGAGGTCGCCTTTAGAGAAGATGACCGCATCGGCATCTTCATCATTGTTTGAACTTGAATCAGACAAGGTATTGGTCGTGCCGTCTGCTAGGGTAAGGTAGACATGACCTGCTTTCGTAGCAGAAATTGGCGCGTTGGTGTTGGTCATGGTAACGCCTTTCAAGACGATATGAACATCATCTGAGTCACCTGCTTCGACCTTGATTTGAACCCCATCGGATTCACCAGAGATGACATAGGTTCCGGCCTTTGAGATGGTCACAGTTGATCCAGAAACGGCTATGCCATCCCCTGAAACAGTTGCAGACGAACCAGATAGTTTTACAGTAGAGGCTTTGCTTTCATCATAAGAGCTGTCCTTGTCCTTATCTGTAAAATAGTTGGAATTGTTTGTTTTATTTTTTGAAGTAGAGATAGTGGTTGTTTGTGCAGTATTGCTTTTTGTAGCTGATTGTGATGACGCCTGGGTACAAGCTGTCAGTAAGGTGAGGGTTGCGGCCCCCGTTAATAAAAATTTCCATTTGTTTGATTTCATGAGCTTTTCCTCTCGTTCAATTGATATGCTCCTAGTCTAAAGTTGCTAGCTGAAAGTTTCCTAAAGTTTTTCTGAAAGGAACCTTAACTTTAGTTTTCTTTAAGTTTGGCTTAATGACCAGTTAAGAAAGTCCCATTAAACTAGAAAGCACGTAAGTCGTATTCATACTTACCGAAGGTTAGAAACAATAGATCCCCCTTAAAGGAGAAGAAACATGAAAAAAACAATTGAGACAAGTTTCAAACGAATCGAAACAAAATATATCGTCGCAAAAGATGACGTGAAGGACTTGATCAAAGACTTAAAAGAATACGTCGTAGAAGATGATTACCCAACCTCAACCATTTCAAACATTTATTTTGATACGGAAAATTTTGATGTCATTCAAGATGTTCTTTCCAAACAACACCGCCGTGAAAAAATTCGGATGCGGACTTATATAGAAAAACCTCAAGCAGACAGTCCAGTATTTCTAGAAGTGAAGTCAAAAGATGAAGAAGGAATTGGACATAAATTCCGTCTAGTCGCCACTTCGCAAGCCATTATCAACTTGATGACAGATGGGAAAGTAGATCATCAGATACAAGATCCAGACTTAGTGCAAGAGATTCGGAGATTGAGCAAACGTTATGGTCATCGATTGGAACCACGGATGTTCATTTACTACGATCGCTTGTCTCTCAAAGAAAAGAAATCCATTCAGGGTTATCCTTATCAGAAGATTCGCGTGACAATCGATCAAAACCTAGTCTTTCGAGATCAGGCTGTTAGCCTTTTTGATGGGAAGAAAGGAGAACCTCTACTAGAGGATGACTTCGTGATCATGGAAATTAAGGCTCCTGGCCAAGAACCTAAATGGCTAAAGGATATTCTAGATAAGTACGGACTGGTCAAACAGAAATTTTCAAAATATAGCTGTGCTTATCATAAATCACAAGGCTTGGATTATGCCCCAAGACCAGTTCAAGAAACGGTAGGTGCTGTCTATGTCTAATCTATTTGATTCTATTTTTAATAATGCTACAGCAACGGTGGATCCCTTTCGCTTACTGCTGGCCCTTTTGGTCAGCCTCTTTCTAGGGCTGGCCCTATCTTGGACCTATAAATACCGGACACTTTACACTCGAGAGTTTGTCATTAGTTTGACCTTGCTTCCTTGTATGATGACCTTAGTGATCTTTTTGGTCAATGGAAGTTTGGGAACCTCGATTGCAGTGGCAGGGACCTTTAGTTTGATCCGTTTTCGTTCGGCTACGAGTGGTTCGAGAGAGTTGATTGCCATTTTCTTAGCTATGATTATAGGACTAGTGGCAGGTTCAGGCTATCTTTTATTGGCCATATTATCAACCCTTTCTTTACTAGGGGTATGGCTGGTATTAGAGAACAAACAGAGCAAGGCAGACCATCAACGGCGCCGTCATTTGACCATTACCGTCTCAAAACAAGATTCTGTTGCAGAACAAATCAGCCAGTTGTTGGACCAAAGGTGTTCAGAGATTGACTTTATTTCTGTCACAACGGCCCAAGCTGGAGAACAACTGACCTTGAACTACGAGGTAAATATGAAATCGAACATCGATGATTTTGGCCTTGCCAATCTATTGATTAGCGAGATTGAAAATTGTGATGTCGCTCTGACAAAGAAAGCGAAGAAAAGAAAGAATTTATAACTGCTATCCTACTTTAGGATAGTTTTTTAGGGTTTTAAGAACTTTTTAAGAAAAAGTGGTATACTGTTTCTAAAAAATGGAAGGAATCCTTTATGAAAAAGACTGCTATTTTTGAAGATGTCGTCTCCATTATGACCCATGATTCATCGACCATCAAGGATAGAAAAGGATGCGATCCAGATCGTTTTCGAGAAAACATTACAGATGATATGACAGATGATGCCTTTCTCTATCAAGTGAAGACTTACCTAGCTAGTTTTGGGGTGATCGGGCATGTTTCCTTTCGAGATAAAAAGGCCAGTCAAAAAGGGTTTCTTTTGAGAATAAATGGACAGAAACTGTATGTTGAGGAAGCTAATGAAGATACGGGTCTTCAAGTAGGAGATCAAATCCTAGCTCTGGATGGAAGTGACTTGGATCAGATAGCTTCTCTTCATAAAGACTATTTTATCAGCAAGACCCCAGAAAGACATTATAGAGAATGGGCAGATTTGGTCTCTCAGTCAACGAGTGTCACCCTGCTTCGAGAAGGGATAGAAAAGACCATTAAAGTAGTACCCAGTCGAGAACCGATCCAGGATCAGATTTTTTGGAAACGATTAGACGATGGGATTCTTTATCTTCGTCTGGATAACTTTATGGATGAAGGATCTTTGGGTCGTTTATACCAAGAGTGTTTACCGACGATGACGGAAGTCAAGTTTCTTATCATTGATGTCCGACGCAACAGTGGAGGGACGGATTCTTTATATTTCCCTCTATTACATCTAGGCTTAGAGAAGGATCAGGGCTATGATTCGCTTGACTGGGATGATGATGGCATGGAAATTCTCTACACAGAGCGCAATGTTGACCTGCGCTTGAAAGACTTTGAGGACTGGATGCAACAGAAAGAAATTAGTCCTGAAACAGTTAAGCTGCTTGAAGATATGAAAGGGGATTTGCTCCGCCATCGGGGAAAAGGCTATGTAGCATATAAGGAAGAAAGCGAGGAATTCTTCCCAGAGGTCAGAGGAAGCCACTATCCTGAACAGATCTTTATCTTGTCAGATATCTACTGCGCTTCTTCTGGAGATAACTTCGTCCAGATGATGAGGCAGTTTAAGAAGGTAACGGTGGTGGGTCGACCAACTCTCGGGATTCTAGACTACTCTAATTGTTGTACGGTTGATTATGATAATTTTTGTTTAATGTTTCCCACCTCTCGCTGTTTAAGCGTGGATCAAGGTAAAGGGATGACGGATCAGGGTGTTCTACCCGATATAGAGAATCCTTGGACACCTAGCCATTTCGAGAGAGATGTGGATCTGGACAAGTGTCTGGAGTTGATTCATCAGGGTAATGTAAAATAGAATAGGATTTCAACCAGAAAACTGATTAAAGAAAAATGCTTTCGTTAAACGGCTTGAATGATCTGAAATGATAACGTTTTCTACCACATTCTCACTATGTTTAAGATTGCTTACTTGGTATAAAAAATGGTAAAATAGTGAATAACAATCAAAATGAAGAGTGAAGCTTATGAAACATCAAACACTTTATAAATTTATCGGGCAGACGGTCTTGTATTTTGCCATTTTCCTAGCCCTACTTTATTTCTTTAGTTACCTTGGTCAAGGTCAGGGTGGCTTTATCTACAACGAATTTTAGAAAAGGAGACTCCTACCCGTGTCAAACCAACCTATTCACGATATGATCGAGACAATTGAACGTTATGCGCAACTACAACCAGACTATCCGGTCTACAATGTCCTTGGTGAGGAGCATACCTATGGCCAATTGAAGGCTGATTCAGATAGCTTGGCTGCCCACATTGATCAAATGGGACTTCCTGAAAAGTCACCTGTTGTTGTCTTTGGTGGACAAGAATATGAAATGTTAGCAACCTTTGTGGCTTTGACCAAATCTGGCCATGCTTATATCCCAATTGATAGCCACTCTGCCTTGGAGCGCGTGTCTGCCATTGTTGAAGTAGCAGAGCCAAGCTTGATTATTGCTATCAATGAATTTCCATTGGAAAACCCAGCTGCTCCAATCATGTCCTTGGAGCAAGTGCGTGAAGCTTATGCGGCTCAGCATGCCTATGACTTGCAACATCCGGTCAGAGGGGATGATAACTACTATATCATCTTTACCTCAGGGACAACTGGGAAACCAAAAGGGGTGCAAATTTCGCACGATAACTTGCTCAGCTTTACCAACTGGATGATTACGGACAAGGAATTTGCAACGCCAGAGCGTCCGCAAATGTTGGCACAACCGCCCTATTCCTTTGATTTGTCTGTCATGTATTGGGCACCGACCTTAGCTCTTGGGGGAACGCTTTTTGCCCTTCCATCAGCCATTACTCAAGACTTCAAACAACTCTTTGCGACGATCTTTTCTCTTCCGATTGCTATCTGGACTTCAACACCATCTTTTGCAGATATGGCCATGTTGTCTGAGGATTTCAATGCTGAAAAGATGCCAGGGATCACCCATTTCTACTTTGATGGGGAAGAGTTGACCGTGAAAACCGCTCAGAAACTGCGCGAGCGTTTTCCAAATGCACGCATCATCAATGCTTATGGCCCAACTGAAGCAACTGTAGCTCTTTCAGCTGTAGCCGTAACAGATGAGATGTTAGCTACTTTGAAACGTCTGCCAATTGGTTACACCAAAGAAGATTCTCCAACCTTCATCATTGATGAGGCAGGAGACAAATTGCCAAATGGTGAGCAAGGGGAGATCATCGTATCTGGCCCAGCCGTTTCAAAAGGTTATATGAATAATCCAGAGAAAACAGCAGAAGCTTTCTTCGAATTTGAAGGTCTTCCAGCCTACCATACGGGAGATGTCGGAACCATGACGGATGAAGGCCTTCTTCTCTATGGTGGTCGGATGGACTTCCAAATCAAGTTTAACGGTTATCGTATCGAGCTAGAGGATGTCTCTCAAAACTTGAACAAATCGAAGTATATTGACTCAGCAGTCGCAGTACCGCGTTATAATAAGGATCACAAGGTCCAAAATCTCTTGGCCTATGTCATCTTAAAAGAGGGCGTCAAAGAACAATTTGAGCGCGAAATTGATATCACAAAAGCCATCAAGGAAGATTTAGAAAACATCATGATGTCTTATATGATGCCTTCAAAATTCCTCTATCGTGATAGCCTGCCATTAACACCAAACGGGAAAATCGACATCAAAGGGTTGATTAGCGAGGTTAATAACCGATGATCGAGTTTTTGAAACAGCTCCCTCATTTAGAACACTATGGAACACCGATCTATTTTGTCTACCTCATTCTAGCTTTTTTGCCGATCTTTGTGGGCCTCTTTTTCAAAAAGAGATTTCCGGTCTATGAAGGACTGGTGAGTCTGATCTTTATCATTTTGATGCTGACAGGTTCGAATCTCAAGCAAATTTATGCCCTGCTCTTTTACGTAGTCTGGCAAATCTTGATTGTGTATTCCTACAAAATCTATCGTCAGAAAGCGGACAATAAGTGGATTTTCTATCTTCATTCCTTCTTGTCTGTCTTGCCCTTGATCTTTGTTAAGGTAGAGCCAGCGATCAAGAATGGGCACCAATCCTTGTTTGGATTTTTAGGGATTTCGTATTTAACCTTCCGGGCTGTCGGAATGATCATCGAAATGCGAGATGGTGTCTTGAAAGAATTCACACTCTGGGAATTCTTACGCTTTATGCTCTTTATGCCGACCTTCTCAAGTGGGCCGATTGATCGTTTCAAGCGTTTTAATGAGGATTATAAAACCATTCCTGAGCGTGAAGAATTATTGGATATGTTGGAGCAAGCTGTTAAGTATATCATGTATGGCTTCCTTTATAAATTTATCCTGGCTCATATTTTTGGCCACTTATTGTTAGGTCATGTGCAGACCTATGCCTTGTCTCAAGGTGGATTCTTCAATATCGGAACGCTGGGAGTCATGTATGTTTATGGCTTTGACCTCTTCTTTGACTTCGCGGGCTATTCGATGTTTGCTTTAGCAGCTTCCAATCTGATGGGGATTAAAAGTCCCATCAACTTTGACCGTCCCTTTAAATCACGTGACTTAAAGGAATTCTGGAATCGTTGGCATATGAGTTTATCTTTCTGGTTCCGTGATTTTGTCTTTATGCGTCTCGTGATGGTATTGATGCGCAATAAAGTATTCAAGAGCCGAATTACCACCTCAAATGTTGCCTACATTATCAATATGTTGGTCATGGGCTTCTGGCACGGGGTGACTTGGTACTACATCGCTTATGGGCTCTTCCATGGGCTTGGAATGGTTATCAATGATGCTTGGATTCGCAAGAAAAAGACCATCAATAAAGAAAGAAAAGCAAAAGGATTGGATCCGATACCGGACAATCGTTGGACCAAGGCTTTGGGGATCTTTATCACCTTTAATACAGTGATGCTGTCCTTCCTGATCTTCTCAGGATTCTTGGATCAGCAATGGTTCCCAAAAGTGAAATAAAAGGAGAATAAAAAATGGATGTAAAATCACAAGTAATTGAAATTATTGACGAATTGTTTATGGAAGATGTCTCAGACATGATGGATGAGGATCTCTTTGATGCGGGTGTTCTTGATAGTATGGGAACAGTCGAATTGATTGTGGAATTGGAAAGTCGCTTTGGCATCCGTGTTCCTGTATCTGAATTTGGACGCGATGATTGGAATACTGCTAACAAGATCGTAGAAGGTGTAACGGAGCTTCAGAATGCTTAAGCGTTTATGGCTGATTTTAGGGCCCGTATTTTGCGCGCTCCTCATGGTAGCAGCTTTATTATTCTTTTATCCAATCAATCATAAGCACAACTATACCGAAGAGAAAAAAGCTGCGGTTAGTCTGAATGCAGAAGGCTTCAAGAGTCGTACAAAGAAGCAAGAAGCACTTTCTGATCCACAGCATCGATTTGTTCCTTATTTCGGCTCAAGTGAATGGTTGCGTTTTGATGTGGTGCATCCAGCAGTTTTGGCTGAAAAATATGACCGTAATTACAGACCCTACTTTTTAGGAGAACGTGGTGCGGCTTCTTTGAACCAGTATTTTGGAATGCAACAGATTTTGCCAGAACTTAAGGACAATACAGCTGTTTATGTGGTTTCTCCGCAATGGTTTACCAAGAAGGGCTATGATTCCTCTGCCTTTCAACAATTCTTTAATAGCGATCAGTTGAATAGCTTTATTGCCAATCACCAACAGGATGCTGCATCCCAGTATGCCGCGAAACGCCTGTTGCAACAGTATCCAAATGTCGCCTTTCAAAGTGTTGTGACGAACATTTCTCAAGGAAAGAAAATTTCAAGATTTGATCAGTCTTTGAACCAGCTTGTTTCCCATCTTGTTCAGCGCGAAGATGCCTTATTTAGCAATCTCGCTACTCGTACAAACGGGAATTACGATAAGAAGGTCAAAAAACGTCTACAAGATTTGCCAGATCAATTCTCATATGAGAAATTGGAGGAAATTGCAACGGCTGAAGCAAAAGTCAAAACCAATAACAACGACCTTGGAATCAGCAATCATTTTTACAATACTCGTTTAAAAATGAAGTTGAAGAAACTAAAAGGTTTCCAAAAGAACGAATCCTATGTTCAATCTCCAGAGTACAATGACTTGCAGTTGGTTCTAGACCAGTTTGCTAAATCTCGGACCAATGTCATCTTTGTGATTCCTCCAGTCAATGCCAAATGGATGAAATACACAGGCTTGAGCCAAGAAAAGTATGAACAGGCTGTTCAAAAGATTCGTTACCAATTAGAAAGTCAAGGTTTCACTAATATTGCAGACTTTTCTAAAGATGGTGATCAGCCCTACTTTATGGAAGACACGATTCATATGGGATGGAATGGTTGGCTAGCCTTTGATAAAGCGGTAAATCCCTTTGTCACAAAGGCTGAAAAAGCACCAACTTACCATCTAAATGATCGCTTCTTCAGTAAAGATTGGGCCCAATATAAAGGAGCACCAGACGAATTTAAATAATGCTTGATCAAAGGGGGCAGGATCGAATCCTGGCTCCTTGATTTGTGAGGAAAGGGACGGAAAGTCACAAGTAAGCAAGATAGTTATCCACAGGCTGTGGGAAACTTACTTGTAAATGGATGAAAACAGGTCCTGATGCTGATGAACCTTCCTCTTTTAAGGGGAAAATAGGTAAAAGTTATCCACATTTTTGTGGATAAGTGATGAAAAACGGTGGATAAGTCAGCTAGCATGTGAAAAGGAGAAGTAGTGTGAAAAAAATTTGGTTTTACGCAATTGTTCAGGGGATTGTGATCTTTTTTATTGTGGGTGGCATGACCTACGCACTTAGGGGAGATTTCTTTTTCCGTTACTTATCCCCTATTTTTGGACTAGCAGCAGCTGTCTTGAGATTTGGGACAGCGACTTTAATGAAGGTGATAGCCCCCACTCTCTACGATGATCCCAAAAAGAAGGAAGAAGTTGGCCACGATAACTAAAGAAGTTGGTAACTGAAAAAGTTGAGCTAAAGGCCACTTTCTGCTGGTCTTTATGGTAAAATAGAAGGAAGAATATTAGTTTGGAGATTAATTAGAAATGAAACGTTCAATGTATGCTGGACGTGTTCGTGAAGAACACATTGGAACTCATATTACCTTGAAAGGATGGGTTAGCCGTCGTCGTGACTTGGGTGGTTTGATCTTTATTGATTTACGCGACCGCGAAGGAATCATGCAATTGGTGATCAATCCAGAAACAGTTAGTGCAGAAGTGATGGCCACAGCTGAAAGCATCCGCAGTGAATATGTTGTAGAAGTGACAGGTCTTGTGGAAGCTCGTGAACAAGCGAATCCGAACTTGCCAACTGGAGCAGTAGAACTTAAGGTAGAGGCTATTACGGTTCTTAATACTGCCAAAACAACGCCATTTGAAATCAAGGACGGAATTGAAGCCAATGATGATACTCGTCTTCGTTACCGCTACTTAGACCTTCGTCGTCCTGAGATGTTGGAAAACCTCAAACTCCGTGCAAAAGTAACTCATTCAATCCGCAATTATTTAGATGAATTAGAGTTTATTGATGTGGAAACACCGTTCCTTTCTAAGTCAACTCCAGAAGGAGCACGTGACTACTTGGTTCCTTCCCGTGTCAACAAAGGCCATTTCTATGCCCTTCCACAAAGTCCTCAGATTACAAAACAATTGTTGATGAATGCTGGATTTGACCGCTATTATCAAATCGTGAAGTGTTTCCGGGATGAGGATTTACGGGGAGACCGTCAACCTGAATTTACACAGGTCGACTTGGAAACCTCTTTCTTGAGTGATCAAGAAATCCAAGATATCACAGAAGGCTTGATTGCACGTGTCATGAAAGAAACCAAGGGAATTGAGGTAACACTCCCATTCCCACGGATGAATTATGATGATGCCATGGCCTTGTATGGTTCAGATAAACCAGATACACGTTTTGAAATGTTGCTTCAAGACTTGACAGAGCTTGTCAAGGGTGTAGACTTCAAAGTCTTTTCAGAAGCTCCAGCAGTTAAGGCGATCGTTGTCAAAGGTGCAGCGGATCATTACTCTCGTAAAGACATCGATAAATTGACAGAAGTTGCGAAGCAATACGGTGCGAAAGGTCTTGCTTGGGTAAAATATGCTGAAGGTGCCTTGAACGGTCCTGTTGCGAAGTTCTTGACAGAATTGACAAGTGACTTGACAGTTGCTTTACAATTAGAAGACAAAGATCTAGTCCTCTTTGTAGCAGATACTCTTGAAGTAGCCAATGCAACACTTGGTGCTTTGCGTGTTCGTCTTGCGAAAGAGCTTGACTTGATTGACAACAATCAATTCAACTTCCTTTGGGTAGTGGATTGGCCAATGTTTGAATGGTCTGAAGAAGAAGGCCGTTATATGTCTGCTCACCATCCATTTACACTTCCACAAGCTGAAACAGAGCATGAATTGGAAGGCGATCTTTCAAAAGTTCGGGCGATTGCCTATGATATCGTCTTAAATGGCTATGAATTGGGTGGAGGAAGCCTGCGGATTAATCATAAAGATATACAAGAACGGATGTTCAAGGCGCTTGGATTTACAAAAGAAGCTGCTAATGAACAATTTGGGTTCTTGTTGGAAGCAATGGATTACGGTTTCCCACCACATGGAGGATTGGCGATTGGCTTGGACCGCTTCGTAATGCTTCTTGCAGGTGAAGACAATATTCGGGAAGTCATTGCCTTTCCTAAGAATAACAAGGCGACAGATCCAATGACACAAGCTCCTTCTGTCGTTTCTGAGAAACAATTGGATGAGTTAAACCTTCAAGTAGAAGTGGCAGAGCAAGAATAGGACAAGAGAGAAAAAGGAAAGTCTAGGAATTAGTTGCTTTAAGATTCTCCTTTTCTTCTAATCGATGGATTGAAAATGAAAAAAACTCGCTTTCATAAGCTATTTCGCTATCATGTGTGGCGACTAGCTTATAACATTAAATTATTGCGCGTGCTGAAGAGCATCTCCCGTGAGAAATACGATGAAAAAGTGTCAGCTTCCTTGCTGTATGGATTTCTATCAGCAATTGCTGTCAACTTCTTCTTTCAACCGGGCCATGTCTACTCCAGTGGTGCAACAGGTCTAGCTCAGATTTTATCTGTTCTGAGCCAACGCTTTATTGGCTTTACGATTCCCGTTTCCTTAACCTTTTATGCCATCAATATCCCTTTGATGATTGTGGCTTGGTATCAAATTGGCCATAAATTTACCATCTTTACCTTTATTACGGTTTCGATGAGTTCCCTCTTTATTCAGTTCGTGCCAGTGATTACGTTGACCAACGATCCGATCATGAATGCCCTATTTGGTGGGGTTGTCATGGGAACAGGGATTGGTTTTGCTCTTCGGAATAATATTTCCAGTGGGGGAACGGATATTGTCAGTTTGACGATTCGAAAACGGACAGGAAAGAATGTCGGCAGTATCTCCTTTTTGGTCAATGGGACCATTATGTTGATTGCTGGTCTGACTTTTGGTTGGAAGTATGCCCTTTACTCTATGATTACCATCTTTGTATCGAGTCGAGTAACGGATGCTGTCTTTACCAAGCAAAAACGGATGCAGGCAATGATCGTAACGAGCCAGCCAGATGCCATTATTGAGAAGATTCATAAAAAATTGCATCGTGGAGCGACCATTATCCACAATGCAGAAGGAACCTATAACCATCAGGAAAAAGCAGTTCTGCTGACAGTTATTACGCGTGCAGAGTTTAATGAATTCAAATATATTATGAAAAAAGCTGATCCTCAGGCTTTTATCACCATTTCAGATAACGTTCATATCATTGGACGCTTTGTGGAAACAGAAGAATAAAAATAAGGTCCCACATTGTGGTGACCTTATTTTGTTTATTCAGCTTCTCGGAGAAGGAGCCAACTATGGGCGGAAATAGAAAGTTCCTTTCCTTTAGGAATAGGTGTTTGGAGATTTGCATGAGGATAGGCAAATAGCAGTTGACTATCGCTCGGATGTTGATAGGTCATGTCCTGATCACCGATATTAACGAGAATCGTTATTTTTTCACGATTTTTTTCAATCGTGTAGATAAAATGATAATCAGACAACCATTTGACGTCACAGTAATCTCGAATCTCTTGTCCTTTTTTCAAACGAAGGAGAGGTTGCGATTTCCGGTAAGCAATCAATTCTTTAAGAAAAGCAAGTTCTTCTTGGCATTTTGAAAGGGATGTCCAGTCCAATTGGTTGAGACTATCTGGCAAGTTATAGGTGTTTTCTTCGAGCCCTTTTGTGCGGTAACGTTCTTGACCAGCATGGATAAAAGGTACACCTTGGGATAATAATACCAAATGAAGAGCGAGGCGTGAGAGAGCTTTTCGCTCCTCTAGACGAATCTCTTCTTTTTCAAGTTGGAAATAATCAAAAACAGTTGCATTATCGTGGCATTCGACGTACTGAATGGCTTGTTGAGGTTGGATGAAATGAGCAGGTCCTGCTTTCCCGACATTTGCTGTTAGGATATTAGAAAAATCATTGGCTGGATGTTGACTATCACAACGGTGACCGGCTAAGAGTGTTCTCTTGACCGTATCCCGGAAATTATCACTGAAAAAGCCAAAATCTGGTAATCGTTTTGAGTTGTACTGGTGAGCGAGCTGGTCTTCAGAGAGGCCTGTATCCATCTTCCACCCTTCCCCATAGAGATAGACGTTAGGATAGATTTCACGGAGCTCCTCTGCAATCTCTGTCATGGTTTGAATGTCTAAGATTCCCATCAAGTCAAAGCGAAAACCATCAAAACCGTAGAGGGAAACCCATTGCTTGAGGGATTGCTTGATATAGTGTCTCACCATGGAGCGTTCACTTGCGACATCATTCCCACAGAAGGTTCCATTGGTCCGCCCTCCTTCTGCATTATAGCGGTAGAAATAACCGGGTACGATTTGTTCAAATGCATACTCATCGGCCTGGTAGACGTGATTATAGACCACATCCATGATAACACTGAGATTAGATTGGTGATAGGTTGCAATAGCATCTTGGAGCTCCCAAATCCGTGCATAAGGATCGTTGGGGTCACTGGCATAACTACCTTCTGGAACATTGTATTGGACAGGATCATAACCCCAGTTGTAGGCTTTCCATTGATTCTCTTCATCAACACTACCGAAATCATAGACAGGAAGTAACTGTACATGGGTAATGCCAAGTTTTTGAAGGTAATCAAATCCAAGGATTTGACCATTGAGTTGAGGCGATTCTGTCAAGCCTTTAAACTTACCAGGGTGTTTAAAGCCGGCCTCTTTTTGGACAGAGAAGTCCCGAACGCTCATCTCGTAGATGATTGCTTCTGTCGGGTCTAGTTGACGAGCAGCACGTGTGATAGGACGTGTGATCTTCTTGCGGTCGACGACTAAGCTATCTCCAGAGTTTGCTAAAGAGGATAGAGCATAGGGATCGTGGATCCGACGTTCTAGGCCATTGACACGGAACTCATAGTGGTAGGCAGCTCCTTCCCAGTCCCCTTTAAGCAAAAGTTCCCAGACTCCATTTTCTGTACGATGCATTGGATAGACCTGATCTTCGATATGAAGGGTCACATCTTGCGAAATGGGTGCCCAGAATTTAAATTGCGTCTGATGTGGTGTGTAGAAACTTCCTAGATCCTCTCCACTATAGGTGAAGGTTTGATCAAAAATGGGTTTGCGAACGATGTTTCGATAGTGGAGTATAGAAGAATTTCCAGTAGCATCGTAGATGGTGTACTCTTCTCCGAGTTCAAGTGGAATAGGGCTTAAGAAATAGTCTCCTGTGTCAGTCGCTGCACTTGACGTTTTGACAGGGATTAAGGCAAGATGACCTTGGTTCGTTTTCAAATAAAAAGGAAGGATATGCTCCTCTCCCTTTTGGATACGAATGAGGTCTTGGTCATCTAAATAAGCAGTAAATGTAGACATAAAGACTCCTAAAGTTTCGTAATGGTATGGTCAATCAATTGACGGTAGCAGACGGTTTTTCCTTCTTTGTGATCTTTGATGATTTGAAGGATGGTCCGGACAGATTCACGCCCGAGTTCCACCGCATTGATGTCAATATAGGCTTCAATATCGAGTCGTGGCTTGATCGAATCAAAGGAAATAATCGGGATTGTCAGCTGGTGTTCTAATAGGTATTGGCGCACCCCTTCAGCAACGAGAATATCGGTCGTCATAATCGCATCTAGTTCTGTTAATGGTAGACTCTCCATCATTTGATAAGAATTATCTTCTAACATAAACCCAAATGAAAAATGAACGAGTTTTTCATCGAGAGGAATCCCTGCTTTTTGGAGGGCTTCTTTATAACCTTCGTAGCGGTCTTGAGACACAAACAGCTCTTTGTTTCCCCCGATAAAAGCAATTTTTCGGTAGTTTTGTTGAATAAAATAATCTGTTGCATCAAATGCGGCCTTGATATTGTCATTATCGACTAGCGAAACAAAAGGAGAGACCGCCTTTCCAAGGATGAGGAAGGGAAACTTGTCCTTCATTGCAAATTCAACGAGGGGATCATTCGGGTTGGAATAAAGGAAAATCAAACCATCTACACGATTTCCGTAGATGAGTTGTTTGAGATTATCGAGCCGCCGTTCTTCATTTTGCCCCGTACAGATTTGGATGGCATAATCATTGTCTGACGCGATCTGGGTAATCCCTCTTAAAACAGTTGGGAAGAAAGGATTCTGGTAGAAGACGTCACTGTCGATTGGTAGGACCAAAGCAATGACTTGACTAGATTGGCTGACAAGGCTGCGAGCATTAAGATTGGGATGGTAGTCCAATTCGACCATGGCCTCACGGACACGTTTTTTTGTTTCATCACTAATCGTGGATTTGTTTTGGATGACGCGCGTGACAGTTGAAGGCGCGACGCCAGCGAGTTTCGCCACATCTTTGATGGTAACACGCATGAGAAAACCTCCTAGCGGTGATAGTCTGGATCACGGAAGTGGGTCTTATAAAATACCATAGCAAGATAGAGTACAAATAAGACATTTTGGATCATGATCGTCGTAGTAAATACTTGATGGAATAGTAAACTGATGAGGACACTTAGTAAAATAGGGAGTCCCAAGCAATTCAGAATACAATTGAAACATTCCTTGAAAGTTTGTAGTGAAAAGAGTCGAGATTTTCGTGTCAAGTAGAGGAAGAAAGATGCCCCTACGATGAGAATCAAATAATTGACTGTCGATAAGAAGCCGGAGAAAATCACGAGAAAGAGACTGACAGGGAGTCGATTTTCACGGAACCAATCGCTAGAGATAGCTTGAGTGAAGCTTTTTTTATCCCGGAGGCTCTCCTGATTGATAGCCTGGTATGAGACGGTAGCGAGTTCTTTATTTTCTTTTGAGATAATCAATTGTTTGCGATCAAAATGGAGTGTTAACTCCTTGCCTTCACTAGCCTTTGCCTCTTGGCCTAAGATAACCTGTCCTTTTGAAGTCTTGTGTACAGGGTTAGTCCCTGTATAGGTGAGCTCTTGGTCTTTGATCACGACGTGTTCTTGGATATCTTTCATAACGTCTGTTGATAAAGGATCAAACACATCGCTGACAAAGGTTGTCAAAGGATAGGTTTTGAGTTGAGCATTTTGCAGAGCCACAGGTAATAGTGTGATAGAGATTAGAAAGAAAGAAGTAAAAATCATTTGGAACCAGCTCAGTTTTTTGCGGTTTGCAAAAGAAGAGCGAAAATTGAAGATACTTGCGAAATAATTAAAAGGATAGGGCATAAGATGACCTTTCTAAACATAAGAGTATCAGAAATGCAAAGAGAAATCTCTTTGATTGATTTTATTCTTAACGAAGGGTAGTAAAGCATCCACCATACTACCCTTAACTTAAAAATAAAATGTGCTTGAAATAAGATTCTATTTTATCCTTTATCTCCACCAGCTGTCAAGCCTGAAACAAAGTTCTTTTGTAGGAAGAAGAATAAGATACAGATTGGAACCGCGATCAAAATAGCACCGGCTGCAAAGAAGGCGATTTTTTGATTTTTTTGGTCACTGATAAAGGTTTGAAGACCAACGGCTACCGTAAAGTTCACTTCGTCACGAAGCAAGAATTTAGACAAGATATAGTCTCCGAAAGGCCCCATGAAAGCCCAAAGTGCTTGAACGGCAATCATTGGACGAACAAGAGGAAGGACGATTTGCCAGAAGCGACGGAAGTGTCCAGCTCCATCCAATTTCGCAGATTCATCGAGGGAAATTGGAACAGTATCGAAGTATCCCTTCATCAACCAGGCATTCATTGGAATACCACCACCAACATAAAGGAAGATCAAGAACCAAGGTTGGTTCAAGGCATTCAGCATCAAAGCCATAACGAAGAAGGCTGTGAGGGCTGCCATGGTTGGGACCATTTGAATAATCAAGAAGAAGACCAAACTTTGTTTACGCGCCAAGAAATTGTAACGGCTGTATGCGTAACCTGCGAAGGTAACGATACTTGTTTGTACAATCATGGTGATAATGGCGATAACCAAGGTGTTCATATACCAAGTGCCATAATGAGTTTCAGAGAAAAGTTTTGAGAAGTTA
Organism: Streptococcus parasanguinis; assembly: GCF_047465465.1. Classification (GTDB taxonomy): domain Bacteria; phylum Bacillota; class Bacilli; order Lactobacillales; family Streptococcaceae; genus Streptococcus; species Streptococcus parasanguinis_AI. The sequence goes on from NZ_JASGZU010000003.1 coordinate 73,309, forward strand.
TCAAAACTAAGATTGCCACTAAAATCAAGTGTAAAGGCACTGACATTCCCTGATTTGAAGGCTGATAGAACCGTAATCAACAATGGATAAATGATAACGATTGAAAGAACCACCATGTACAGGTAAGTCAAGAAATGATTGAGGCGGCGTTTAAATTGAACTGAATTTTTCATTTTATACATCCTCCATATCAAATGCATGTAGTTTCTTGAAGGCAATCATAGAAATTGAGATTACAATCACAGAGACAATCAAGGTAACTGCAGCAGCCATTGAATATTGAGGCGTTGAGTTCGATGTTGTCAATTTATAGATCCAAGAGATCAAGATATCTGTAGATCCAGCGTTTCCTCCGACAGAACCAGGTCCCCCATCGTTAAACAAGTAAATGATGGAGAAGTTGTTAAAGTTGAAGGTGTATTGACTGATCAAGGTTGGTGCTGCAACCGCAAGGATCATTGGGAAAGTGATGTTGCGGAATTTTTGCCAACCGTTGGCACCATCAATATAAGCAGCTTCGTAAAGATCGTTTGGAATAGATTGAAGAATCCCTAAAGTCAAGACGTAGAGGTAAGGGAAACCGAGCCAACCTTGCATCATAATCAAAGCGATTTTTGTCCAAGTAGGATCAGTCTTCCAAGGAATCAAGACCCCATCTAAGAATGGGAAGATCTTTGCAAATAATGGGATAACTTGCGCATTGATGGCCCCGACACTATCATTAAACATATTTGAGAAAGTTAGGATCGTGATGAAGGCTGGAACAGCCCAAGGAAGCAAGAAGATAACCCCAAAGATCCGTTTTCCTTTTACGAATGGTTGGTTGGCAACAATAGCGGTCAAGATACCGAGTACGATTTGAAGAGTAGAAGCTGCGAGGGCCCAAATAAAGGTCCAACCAAGAACCGATGTGAAGGCTGAGCGGAAGGTACTCAAGGTCCACATATTAGTGAAGTTTTGGAACCCGATCCAATCAAGCAAGGCTGTTGGAGCGGTATGTTTGAAGTCGTAGTTGGTAAAGGCGATCATCAAAGTTACTAAAACTGGGAAGATAATCGCAAATGTCATAGCAATGTATGAAGGAATGATCAATAAATATGGGAAGCCATTTTCATAGATGGCTTGAACCATTTCTTTTCCAGTTTTTGGAACAGCAATGCCATTGTTGATACGTTTTGCAACGGTTCCAGCATCCTTAATATTTAAGGCATAAAATAGGAAGTAAACAATGGTAATGATCAAGTGGAAGGCGCCACGAATCAAGATAAAGAGAGAATTATCTTGTCCACGGACGGTTCCAAGTGTAACCAATTTCGCTAATTCTCCAACTCCGATTCCTAGGAAATAGGCGAGAAAGAGAACAGTTACGGCAAGAAAAATATAGCCTTTGGTTTTTTGTTTGTTATAAATTTGCCCAAGACCCGGGATCAAAGAGAGCCACATAGCCTTTTTAGGGTTTTGTTCTGTAGTCATTCAAATCTCCTATAATGTCCTTGCCAGAGAGCAAGAAGACAAGTCAGACAGTAAGTTGTGCTTGAAAATTGAACATAAGAGGTTGGGACCTTGTCTCCAACCTCTTACTCACACCTAAAAACTGTCTTATTTGCTACCGAATTTTTGTTCGATGGTTTCTTTAATCAATTTCACTGCATCGTCAGCAGATGCTTTTGCAGATTTTTTACCACTTACAGCATCGAAAAGCATAGTAGCAGCTGGATCCCAAACAGCACTCATTTCTGAGATATTTGGCATTGGTTGAGCGTTCTTGAATTGATCAACAACGGCAGTTGTCAATTCATCGTTTTTGCTAACCGCATATTTACGAGCTTCGGTGTTGGCAGGAACTTCATTGGTCTTGTCAAACAAAGCTTTTTGTTGATCAGTACTTGTCAAGAAGTCAATGAATTTTTGAGCGCCATCAAGGTTTTTCGCACCTGCAGGGATAACCCAAGCTTTACCACCACCAAAGGCAGAGTATTGTTTTCCGTTTGGAAGAGTTGGAATCGTTGCGACACCGTAGTTTACTTTAGCTTCTTTCAATGAAGCAGCTTTCCAAGGACCATCGATGATAGCAGCTGTTTTACCTTCTTGGAATTGTGTTTGGATGAAGTTAGCAGCACCTTTTGTATCTTGCAAACCTTTTGGCCATTTAGCATACCAAGTTTTTGCATATTCGATACCATCGATAGAACCTTGGTTGTTCAATCCAATATCTTTAGGATCTGTACCGTCTTTACCAAACACATAACCGCCGTTACCTGAAAGTAAACCGTAAGTGTAGTAGAAGTTTGTCCAGTCAGCTAAGAAGGCAGTTGTTTTACCAGGTTCGCTAGCGAAGTCGTACTTGCTATCTTTTGCAAGATTTTCAAGATCACCAAATGTTTTTGGAGCTTCGCTTACAAGATCTTTGTTATAGTAGAGAACCAATGTTTCGATGACAGCAGGTGCACCGTAAACTTTACCACCGTTTGTTACAAGAGCTTCAGTTGTTTTATCTGTATGGCTATCTTTGTTTAATGTCACTTCAGCCAATTGACCATCGCTACCAAGACCACCTACACGGTCGTATGGAGCCATCATTACGTCTGGAGCTTTTTTAGATTGGTTATCAAGAGAAAGGTTATCCAATCCACCAAGAGCATCACCAGTCTTGATGTTAACTTTTACGCCATTTTCTTTTTCAAAAGCTTTTGCAGCTTCTTCAACATAAGATTTGTAGCCTTTGTCTACATAGACGTTGATTTCTTTACTTGCCTCAGAAGAACCTGATGAGCTATTGCTACAAGCAGCAAGTAAGAAGCCGGCAAAACCAACTGTACCAAGTACAGCAGCACTACGTAAAATTGTACGTTTCATGATTTATTCCTCCTAAAGAATAAAAAAAGATAATAATTAGAAACCGTTTTAGACAAACGTTTTCCTAAAACGTCTTAAGTATATCACAAGGCGAAAACGTTTGCAAGTAGTTTTAAACAATTTTTTTAAAAATATTTTAATTCCGAACTTTCTTCTATAAAATGCATCAAATTTGTTGACATTAGCCAAAGGAAAGAATACACTAAGGGGGTGAGGACATTCTGAAAAAAGTTAAAAAAGTTTTTAAGAAATCCCTTGCAGAAAATAGGGAAAAAGTTTATAATAACATGGTACGCAAACGTTTTCGCAAAAATTGCGTAAACTGAGTTGCGCCTGTTCGATTTTTAACAAAGAGTAGAGCCGCTTGAGAGCTGGATACGACTCTGCAACGATACCCATACCGTGCACCGAATCGCAGGCTTCAAAGAAATAAAAAAAGGTGGTAACCCATGAAAAAACGTCAAAGTGGTGTTTTGATGCACATTTCTTCCCTTCCTGGACAATACGGGATCGGATCATTCGGTCAATCAGCATATGATTTTGTTGATTTCCTCGTTCGGACCAAGCAACGTTACTGGCAAATCTTGCCGCTTGGTACAACTAGTTATGGAGATTCTCCATACCAATCTTTCTCAGCTTTTGCTGGGAACACTCATTTTATTGATTTCGATCTTTTGATTGAACGAGGTTTGTTGACAGAAGCAGATCTTAAAGGAGTGGACTTTGGTCAAGATCCTACTCAAGTGGATTATGCAAAGGTTTTCGAACAACGTCGTCCGCTACTTGAAAAAGCCGTTGCGAACTTCTTGAAATCAGGTGATCAAAAAGAATTCCAAGCCTTTTGCGAAGCCAATGCTTCTTGGTTGGAGCTCTTCGCAGAATACATGGCTATTAAAGAACACTTTGATTTGAAAGCTTGGACAGAGTGGCCAGATGCAGCTATTCGTGCGCGTGAGCCAAAAGCTTTGGCTAAATACCGTGAAGAATTGGCTGATCAATTGACTTACCATCGTGTAACTCAATTCTTCTTCTTCCAACAATGGTTGGCCTTGAAAGCTTATGCCAACGACCACCACATTGAAATTGTGGGAGATATGCCAATCTATGTAGCGGAAGATTCAAGTGACATGTGGGCTAATCCTCATCTCTTCAAAACAGATGAAAACGGAAAAGCAACTTGCATTGCAGGATGCCCGCCAGATGAGTTCTCAGCAACTGGTCAACTTTGGGGGAACCCAATCTATGACTGGGAAGCAATGGACAAAGATGGCTACCAATGGTGGATTGAACGCTTGCGTGAAAGCTTCAAGATCTATGACATCGTTCGGATCGACCACTTCCGTGGTTTCGAATCATACTGGGAAATCCCTGCTGGTTCTGAAACTGCAGCACCAGGTAAATGGGTCAAAGGTCCTGGCTACAAACTCTTTGCAGCCGTGAAGGAAGAGCTCGGTGATTTGAACATCATCGCTGAGGACCTTGGCTTTATGACGGATGAAGTTATTGAGCTTCGCGAACGTACTGGTTTCCCAGGAATGAAGATTCTTCAATTCGCCTTCAATCCTGACGATGAAAGTATCGATAGCCCTCACTTGGCACCAAACAACTCTGTGATGTACACTGGAACACATGATAACAACACAGTTCTTGGATGGTACCGCAATGAAATCGACGATCCAACTCGTGAGTATCTTGCTCGTTATACCAACCGGAAAGAGTACGAATCTGTACCGCATGCTATGCTTCGCACCGTCTTTGCTTCCGTCAGCTTCATGGCGATTGCTACGATGCAAGACTTGCTTGAGTTAGATGGCTCAGCTCGGATGAACTTCCCATCTACTCTCGGTGGTAACTGGTCATGGCGAATGACAGCGGATCAATTGACTCCAGCTGTCGAGCAAGAATTGCTTGATTTCACTACGATCTATCGTCGTGAAAACAAAGACTTGAAAAAAGAAGTTAAGAAAGCAAAAAAATAATCTTTCCCCCCTATTAAAATTGTTGAAACAAAGGAGACTCCCAACATGGAATCATTACAAAAATATGTGATTGATCATCATCAAAAAACAATTGCTGAATGTTCAAATGAAGAATTGTACATTGCCTTGCTAAATTACACGAAGCAAGCAAGCGCTCAAAAGAAATTAAATACTGGTAAGAAAAAAGTTTACTACATCTCAGCTGAGTTCTTGATCGGTAAACTCTTGTCTAACAACTTGATCAACTTGGGTCTTTACGACGATGTTAAAAAAGAATTGTCAGATGCTGGTAAAGACTTGATCGAAGTCGAAGAAGTGGAATTGGAACCATCACTTGGTAACGGTGGTTTGGGACGTTTGGCAGCCTGCTTTATCGACTCTATCTCAAGCCTTGGTTTGACAGGGGATGGGGTTGGTTTGAACTACCACTTTGGTTTGTTCCAACAAGTCCTTAAAAACAACCAACAAGAAACGATTCCAAATGCATGGTTGACTGACCAAAGCTGGCTCGTTCGTTCAAGCCGTAGCTACCAAGTGCCATTTGCACACTTCACATTGACTTCTACCCTTTATGATATCGATGTCCCTGGTTACAAGATTGAAACCAAGAACCGTTTGCGTTTGTTCGACTTGGATTCAGTTGATTCATCTATTATTGAAGATGGTATTAACTTTGACAAGACAGATATCGCTCGCAACTTGACCCTCTTCTTGTACCCAGATGATAGTAACCGTCAAGGGGAATTGCTCCGTATCTTCCAACAATACTTCATGGTATCAAACGGTGCACAATTGATCATCGACGAAGCCATCGAAAAAGGAAGCAACTTGCATGACCTTGCTGACTATGCTGTTGTCCAAATCAACGATACTCACCCATCAATGGTCATCCCTGAATTGATCCGTCTTTTGACAGAACGTGGTATTGGAATGGATGAAGCCATCTCTATCGTTCGTAGCATGACGGCTTACACTAACCACACAATCCTTGCAGAAGCCCTTGAAAAATGGCCACTTGAATTCTTGCAAGAAGTGGTTCCTCACTTGGTTCCAATCATTGAAGAATTGGACCGCCGTGTTCGCGCTGAATACAAAGATCCAGCTGTTCAAATCATCGATGAGAATGATCGCGTACACATGGCGCACATGGATATCCACTATGGATTTAGCGTAAACGGGGTAGCAGCACTTCACACAGAAATCTTGAAGAATTCTGAGTTGAAAGCCTTCTACGACATTTACCCTGAAAAATTCAACAACAAAACAAACGGTATCACATTCCGTCGTTGGCTCATGCATGCCAACCCAACCTTGTCACACTACTTGGATGATATCCTCGGACGTGACTGGCACCATGACGCATCTAAATTGGAAGACCTTCTTTCTTATGAAGATAAAGATGCAGTCAAAGCAAAATTGGAAAACATCAAGTCTCACAACAAACGGAAATTGGCTCGTTTCTTGAAAGACCATCAAGGTGTGGAAATCAATCCTAACTCTATCTTTGATACCCAAATCAAACGTCTCCACGAATACAAACGTCAACAAATGAACGCTTTGTATGTGATCCACAAATACTTGGACATCAAAGCTGGAAATATCCCTGCTCGCCCAATCACTGTTCTCTTTGGTGGTAAAGCAGCTCCTGCCTACACCATTGCACAAGATATTATCCACTTGATCCTTTGCTTGTCTGAAGTGATTGCAAACGATCCAGCAGTAGCTCCACACTTGCAAGTCGTTATGGTAGAAAACTACAACGTGACTGCTGCAAGCTACTTGATTCCAGCTAGCGATATTTCTGAGCAAATCTCCCTTGCTTCTAAGGAAGCTTCAGGTACTGGTAACATGAAATTCATGTTGAATGGTGCGTTAACACTTGGTACTATGGATGGAGCAAACGTGGAAATCGCTGAATTGGTTGGACGTGACAACATCTACATCTTCGGTGAAGATTCAGAAACTGTAATCGATCTATATGAGAAATCAGCATACAAATCAGCGGACTTCTATGAACGTGAAGCTATCAAACCATTGGTAGACTTCATTATCAGCGATGCCGTTCTTGCAGTTGGTAACAAGGAACGCTTGACTCGTCTTCACAAGGAATTGATCAACAAAGACTGGTTCATGACTCTTCTTGACTTGGAAGACTACATTGTAACCAAAGAACGCATGTTGGCTGATTACGAAGACCGTGATGCATGGTTGGATCAAGTTATCGTAAACATTGCTAAAGCAGGATTCTTCTCATCTGACCGTACGATCGCTCAGTACAATGAAGATATCTGGCACTTAAACTAATCATTAGTTGTTAGACCAAGGTCCATAAGACCTTGGTCTTTTTCATTACTTCTCATTTGGGAGAAGAAATGGAGCTAGTTTAGGGAATGGACACTCTGCAAAAAGTGTTGTTTTTTTGAATTTTGCAACCCCTAAAGGGAAAAAATTACATAATTTTTATTTCAGTCTTCAAATCTAATTTATTGGTATAAAAAAATACTTCCCTTTAAAAAGCCTTTCGGTGAAATTTATAAAAAGAGAAAGTGTCTTAAAAACCCTTGAAAATAAAGGATTTTTTCACAGGCGTTTGCATATATTTTCAACTAAAGATGGGGAAGGCAAGGAAAGTTTGGGGATTCAAGTTGTTATATATTTAAAGTAAAATAAAAAATTAAATTGACAAATATATAAAAATGGTTGATTGTGATACAATGAAGTTAACTGGAAGTAGCATATTTTTGCCTCTACAGTGAGATTTTTTTAAACAAAAAAGGAGAGTTTTGAAAATGAAAAGCTATCGTGAACATGTTTCGAAGCAGGAAAAATTTTCAATTCGTAAGTTATCAGTCGGTGTTGTTTCATTGGCCATCGCTGGATTGGCTACTGTTAATACCTACGGAGCAGAAGTGAAAGCAGATGAAGCAACAGCGCCTGCAACTGAAGCGACTACTACGGATACAGCAACAAGCGATGCAGCTGTTTCAACAAGTTCTAAGTTGACATCTACAACTGTGACAGAAGGAAATAAAACAGTTACGACGACTTATGTAGAATCACCAGAACTTGAAAAAGCAAAAGCTGATGCGGCTACAGAAGGTGTGACCGTTACAGAAGAAGCTGAAAAAGTCCAACCATCTATCGCAGCAGCAGAAGCAGATAATAAAGCTCAAACAGCTGAAATCAACACAGTAGTTGATAACTACAAAAAGGCAAAAGCGGAGTATGAAGCAAAATCTCAAGAAATCACATTGATTGAAAAGAGAAATGCAGAAGCAGAAGCGGCTTACAAGAAACAAGTAGAAGACTACAAAACCCAACAAGCAGCTTATGATAAAGCTTTAGAAGAGTACAATGCTAAAAAGGTAGCCTACGATGCTAAAGTAGCAGAAAAAGCAGCAGCAGATAAGGCCAATGCAGAAGCAAAAGCTAAGTATGAAGCAGAAATGGCTGTTTACAATACAGCGAAAGCGCAATACGATAAAGATTTACAAGAATACCAAACTAAGAAAGCGCAATACGATAAAGATAAAGCAGCTTATGATCAATTGGTAGCGAAGAAGGCAGAAGAAGATGCTGCTAAGGCTCAATACGAAGCTGATCTTGCAAAATACAATGTAGAAAAAGTACAGTACGAAAATGATTATATTGCTTATCAAAAGAAATTAGCTGAATACGAAGTTGCCAAAAAACAATATACGGACGCGAAACAAGCATACGACAAATATATGACAGACAATGCGTATGCTGACCTTAAAAATGTTTCAACTGTTCAAGATTTGACCTTCCAACGTGAAGGTGGTGCAACTCACACCATTGACGGCATCAGCACTTATCTTACTCGTGATGCTCAAGCTCGTTTAAATACAAGCAATGTCCATCAATATGATTCTAATAAATTGGAAGCTTCAGATATTGTAGCAACTAGTCCTTGGGCCAATAATGAAACTGAGTACATTCAAGTGAAAGAAGGCGATAAATTTGTCGTTACTTATGATAACTTGAATCAGTCCAGCATGCGTGAAAATACGGATATGCATCCAATCAAACGTGTGATTTACCGTTATGAGATTTTAAGTCTTCCATCAAATGATGGCAAAGGGATTGCAGCAGTCAACGCAGATCCAACGGTAACCATGACAGTGGGTGCTTCAACAGACCAAGACAAACCTGTTAAGGTTGCTGTCGATGTTGAATTCTATGATGGTGATGGCAATAAATTTGATTTGACTCAACGCAATGCCATTGTCGCTTTGAACTCGCTCAACCACTGGACAGGTGCTTCCTATGTCGATAGTGGAGACAAACCTCGTGCCCTTACAGTAGAAGCCAAAGATAAAAATGGCAACACTGTTCGTGGAACTTGGGATCCATATGCAGATGGTTCATCCATGAGCATTGAAAACAATGAAGTGAAGGTTAAAACAGGAAAAGCAGACTTTGGTACTGCAACTGTTTCCATTTCAGCAGACAACCCTCTCAAAATTGTGACTCAGAAATATGGTTATGTTAAAGATGACACAGGTAAATGGGTTCCTGGTACGACACCTGAGAAGGAAGAAGTAACGGATGCGTTAACTGTAAATGCTTCGGGTTCAGGAAGTGTTCATTCTATTGGTACAGAAGAATTTACCTTTGAAGGTAAGGATGATGTTATCGGATCATACAAAGTAGATGCAACTACAGGTCAAATTACGTTCACGCCTAAGAAGAAATTTGAAAACGTGGAACACCAAGAGTCTGTAAATGTTGGAAATAATAAATTTATTCCAATTCCAAACTCAAGTGTTTCTTATGATGCTGCTACTAAAGAAGTGACTTCCTTTAAAGATAACCAATATATTGAACATGGCTCTGTCTTTAACGGTGAATCTTCAACAACTCTTGAAGGTTGGGATAATCCATCTTCTCCATACCTCTATTATGGTGGAGCAGGCTTGAAGATGTCAGATGGACACTTAGTCTTTACGGCTAATGGTGCCAATGCGGCTGGTCAACCAACGGTTTATTGGTTTGCCATCAACTCAAATGTAGGTCTTCCTAAAGAGCCAGGAGAAAAACCGAAAGAGCCAACAAAACCAACAGAACCAAAGGCTCCAACTCCACCAACACCAACAGTTGTGGAAGTGCCAGCAGAGCCAAGTAAACCTGAAGAACCTAAATCACCAACTCCGCCAACAGCACCTAACTACACTGTGATTACGGTCGATGTGGAGGAACCAAAAGCTCCAACTCCACCAACAGAGCCAACCCCACCAACTCCTGAAGTCGTTCCAAATACGAATCCGGTGAAACCGGAAGCTGAAGTGAAATGGCATAAGAATAAAGTGGTAACGGAAACAGATATTCCAACCCCACCAACACCAGTTCCACCAACTCCACCAACTCCATACAACCCACCTACACCAATTGTTCCACCTACACCAATCGTTCCACCAACTCCAGAGGTTCCAACCGAACCAACTCCTGAAGTTCCGGAACAGCCTGTACAACCTGCGCAACCACAAACACCTACGCTTCCAAATACAGGTACAGAAAGCTCAACTGCAGCTGTTCTTGCAGGTGCGATGGCTGGATTGCTTGGATTGGGTCTTGCACGCAAGAAAAAAGAAGATTAATTCTTATTTCTGTCGTTCATTCATCTAAATAAAGAAAGTCAGAAGGCAAGTTCTTCTGGCTTTTTTGATGGAGTGATGACCAAATAGTTGAGAAATAGAACAGAATAGTTTTTGGATGAGGAGAGGAAATGGCTTTTATAGACCAAATCGTGTCGAAATGAAGCAGAATAGAAATGGATGACACAAGAAGAAGAGAATGAGGTATACTGGTGGTGTTCGAATGAAAGTTTATAGGACTCCGTTATATCTCTAATCATTCCAATGATACAGTTGCGATGGCTTTTCATCTTTTGCACACATTACTTTTCCAAATGAATTTCATTTGAACGTATCAGTGATCAGGCAAGTGCTTCCACGGTTTTGAGGCGCTTGCCTTTCTATCTGTATCGCGATATAATAGGGTGTAAGAAATGAAAAGGAGTTTGTATGAAAAAGAAACCTATCTATCTTTACATCCTGTTATTTTTCTCTACGGTTGGAACCCTGACTTCAGCTGTCTCAACCTTTGGAGCTTCAAAGAGTTTTGAGCTGACAGATGATTTTGCGAAACAACTTGGTTTAACAACGGCTCAAGACAAGGCTGACTACGTGACATATTATGAGAAATCAACCCAACTCAATCAGTCTCCACTAACCTTTTTATTTGTTTCCCTGATTCTGATTGCCTTACTGGCAACTTTCTATTTCCTCTTTATGAAGCAGGATCTGTTAACAGCCCATTATACTTACATGGGGCAGATTTTATTAAGTCAAGCCTTCTCTTGCTATAATTATTTTGCAGGGCGTCCACTATTAGCTAGTTTTTCAACCCCGTCCCTTCGCCAACGATATCTGGCATCTTCGTCCATTGCTTTGTTACTCTTGACTGCTTTATCTCTTCTCTTCCTTGGGATTGTTTTGTATAAAACCTTGCGTTTGAGAAAAGCTCAAGCTACGGCATAATAGATAAGTTTGAATGGAGCTCTCTTAGAGGATAAGAGAGCTTCTTGATTGGAGAAAAAAGATGAAAGTATCCTTTGTTTATATTAGTCTGAGTGGGAATACAGAGAGTTTTGTCCGCCGCTTAAGTGACTATTTGCTGGAAGCCCATCCCGGACTTGAAATCGAGAAAGTGCATGTGAAAGACCTGGTCAAAGAGGGCCAGCCCTTCTTTGAAATGACCAATCCTTTTATTACTTTTTTGCCAACCTATTTGGAGGGTGGAAATGGTGTTGACAATGGCGATGTGGAAATTTTGACGACAGATGTCGCAGATTTTATTGCTTACGGAGGCAACGCCAGCAAGTGCTTAGGAGTGGTTGGATCAGGCAATCGGAATTTTAACAATCAATATTGTTTAACCGCTAAGCAATACAGCCAACGCTTTGGTTTCCCTATGTTAGCCGATTTTGAAATGCGGGGGATGTTGGGAGATATTAAAAAAGTAGCCGCCATTGTAGAAGATTTGTATCATCTTTAAAATAAAGAGAGTGGGACAGAAATCGGTAATTCGTTAGAATTCGATTTCGTCGTCCCACCTCCGCACAGTTGAGTAGGGCTGTAAAAGCTGATGAAATCAGCGTAGTAGAGCCCACTCAACCACTGCGTCTTGCTCGACAATCCAAAAATAATTGAGAGGCTAGGACTTTTGTCCCAGCCTCTTATTTGTTGCGACTGAATAGAAGAGGAGTCACATTTTATATGACTCCTCTTCTATGGCTTATTTTAATTTTTCTGTGATTTCTTTAGCAAGTAGGAGTCCCAATCGATAGTCTTTGTTGATGGCATGGATGACATCGTTGATATTGTCGGTCTCTTGGATTTTTTCCTTGATGCTATCTTTGAAAGCTTGATCTTTCAAGAGTTGCTCTTGTAAGAGCCGTTGTAGTTTTTCTCTTTCGTACTTGTTGAATAAAAAGAGGACCACTAAACTGATGAGGATTAAGATGTAAACGGTTTGATTCATAGATTTCTCCTGTATATAAAGGATTTGAAAATGTAGAGAATGAAGGGCATTAGGCATGAGAAAAGGAGTGAGAAAGAACTAAATTGAATCGCATTTAGTTTCTCCTCTCACTCCCATAAGAGATGTTCTACTTATCAATCATTAGATAAGAAATTACATTTTCTCAGGTGCATCGACACCAAGTAAGCGAAGGGCTTCTTTTAAGACTACTGCAGTTGAGTAGCTAAGAGCAAGACGGCTTTCGCGTTCTGGGCTTTCATCCAAGATACGAGTGTGTGCATAGTATTTGTTGAAGGCTTGAGCCAAGTTGATGGCATATTTTGCAATCAAAGATGGGTCATAGTTTTCAGCGGCACGTTTGACAACACGAGAGAAGTCTTGGAGAAGCTTGATGATTTCCCAGCTTTCAGGATCGCTCAAGCTGTATGTCGCATCTGTAGATGGTGTGAAGTTGGCTTTGCGAAGGATCGATTGGATACGAGCGTAAGCGTATTGAACGTAAGGTCCAGTTTCTCCTTCGAAGGATACCATGGCTTCGAGGTCGAAGTCATAACCGTTGCGACGGTCTGTCTTCAAGTCGTAGAATTTAACCGCACCAACACCGACTGCATGTGCCACTTCTTCCTTGTTTTCAAGTTCAGGATTCTTTTCTTCGATCTGAGCTTTGGCACGAGAGATGGCTTCTTGAAGAGTTGGTTCGAGAAGGATGATATTTCCTTTACGAGTTGACAATTTTTGGCGGTTTTTTGTCACCAAACCAAAGTCAACGTGAACCATATCATCGCTCCAGTCAAATCCCATTTTCTTCAAAACAGCTTTCAATTGACGGAAGTGGTTAGATTGTTCTTGACCTACAGCATAGATGTTTTTCACAAAGTTGTAAGTCCGTGCACGGTAGATAGCGGTTGCGATATCACGAGTGATATAAAGAGTGGCACCGTCTGATTTCTTAATCATAGCCGGTGGAAGGTTGACATCATCGAGCTCAACGATGCTAGCTCCCTTAGACTCTTTCAACAAGCCTTTGTCTTCAAGAATTTGGACAGCTTCATCCATCTTGTCATTGTAGAAAGCTTCTCCGTTTAAGCTGTCAAATTCAACACCGAGGAGTTTGTAGATACGGTTGAATTCTACCAAGCTTTCGTCACGGAACCATTGCCACAACTCAGTCGCTTCTGGATCTCCATCTTCCAGTTTCTTGAACCAGAGACGTCCTTCATCATCAAGCTCAGGATCGTTTTCGATTTCAGCGTTGATCCGAACGTAAAGTTTTAGCAATTCATCGATTGGGTTGGCTTCGACAGCTTCCTTACTACCCCATTTTTTGTAGGCTACCATCAAGAGACCGAACTGTTTACCCCAGTCTCCCAAGTGGTTGATTTTAATCGTGTTGTAGCCCATTTTGCGGAAGATGTTTGAAAGAGCATCCCCGATAACGGTTGAGCGCAAGTGACCAACTGAGAATGGTTTTGCGATATTTGGACTTGAAAGGTCGATGGTAATGTTTTGGCCATGACCTTCGTCTTGTTGACCGTAGTCTGCCCCTGCTTCGATGACGGATTTGATTACCTGACCAGAGATCTTAGATTTGTCTAAGAAGAAGTTCACGTAAGGTCCAGTTGCAACAACTTTTTCGAAGGCGCTTTGGTCGATCTTTTCAGCAATATCTGCAGCGATTGCTTGAGGAGCCCTGCGTTCCACTTTTGCAAGTGAGAAGGCTGGAAAAGCAATGTCACCAAGATCAGATGATTTTGGTTGTTCAAGCAAATTTAAAATAGCATCTTGGTCAAGAGAGTCAATCACTTTGGCCAATTCACTAGCAATGAGTTCTTTATTGTTCATATTAGCTCCTTAGTCCTTTTAACTATTATTTTAACACAATTCTGAGCGAATTTTCAATTTTTTTGGTATAATTTAAAGTATATTTATTCAAAAGTGGAGGTCCAATGAAAAAGACAGAACGTCACCTTTTGATTCAACAAATGATTCGAAATGAAAAATTGTCGACTCAAAAAGAGATTCAGGATCGATTAGAAGCAAAAGGAATTGCTGTAACGCAAACAACTCTGTCACGAGATTTGCGCGATCTGGGTCTAGTCAAGGTGAAACGAAAAGACCAGTTGTATTATATTTTGCCAAATGAGCCTGAGGTGGCGGAGATTTATATTATGTTGTCCAGCCACGCCAAGTCTGTCTCACGAGCGGAATTCACCTTGGTCTTGCGGACAGAGCTAGGAGAAGCAGCTCTCTTGGCCAATGGTGTAGATGAAATGTCAGATGAGCGTATTTTGGGAACAGTAGCAGGGGCCAATACCCTCTTGATTGTCTGCCGTGACCAAGAGGCAGCCATTGAAATTCAAAATGAAATTTTAGGGATGATGCAGTAGTCAAGCCCCGTTGGAGAGAAAGAGAGATGTCAAAAGGAGGAAGATAGTGAGCTATCTACTCCTGTTTTCATCTATGGAGCTTGTGTCAGAAAATGATGCAACAGTAAGGAATAAAGAAGTATGGCAGTAGAGAAAATATCCCCTGGAATGCAGCAGTATCTAGATATCAAAAAAGATTATCCGGATGCCTTTTTGCTGTTTCGAATGGGAGATTTTTACGAATTATTTTATGAAGATGCAGTGAATGCAGCTCAAATTTTAGAGATTTCCTTAACATCACGGAATAAAAATGCAGAGAATCCAATTCCCATGGCAGGTGTTCCCTACCACTCGGCCCAGCAGTATATTGATGTTCTCATTGAACAGGGCTATAAGGTCGCGATTGCAGAACAAATGGAAGACCCCAAAGAAGCTAAGGGGGTCGTTAAGCGGGAAGTCGTACAGGTGATTACGCCGGGTACAGTGGTGGATTCGACCAAGCCAGATAGTGAGAACAACTTCCTGGTTGCTTTGGATCGTTCAGGAAATGAGTATGGGCTAGCCTATATGGATCTGGTGACAGGGGAGTTTCAGGTGACGACTCTCAATGACTTTAGCATGGTTTGTGGAGAAATCCGCAATTTACGTGCGCGTGAGGTGGTCCTGGGTTACGAGCTGCCAGAACAGGAAGAGCGTGTGTTTGTTAGCCAGATGAATCTCTTGTTGTCACATGTAGAGACGGCGCTCGACGATGTTCAACTCTTAGGGGATCAGTTGAGTGAGCTAGAAAAGAAAACGGCTGGAAAACTTCTCCAGTATGTCCACCAGACACAAATGCGGGAATTGAGCCACCTCAAAAAAGCCCATCATTATGAGATTTGCGATTTCTTGCAGATGGACTTTGCGACCAAGGCTAGTCTTGATTTGACAGAGAATGCGCGAACTGGGAAGAAACATGGTAGCTTGTATTGGTATTTGGATGAAACCAAGACGGCCATGGGCGGTCGTTTGTTGCGGTCCTGGATTCAGAAGCCCTTAGTCGATTTGAAACGGATTCGAGAGCGCCAGGACATCATTCAGGTCTTTATGGATCATTTCTTTGAACGGAGCGATTTGATCGACAGCCTCAAAGGGGTCTATGACATTGAACGCTTAGCGAGTCGGGTTTCCTTTGGCAAGATCACCCCTAAGGATCTCTTGCAGCTAGGAGATACTCTGGGGCATGTGCCGACGATCAAGTCGATTCTACTGGGGATTGGTGATCCAGTCTTAGATGTCTTGATTGCACGCTTGGATGAACTTCCTGAGTTGCACCGCTTGATTACCTCAGCTATTGCTCCGGAAGCGTCTGCTGTTATTACGGAGGGAAATATCATCCGAACTGGGTTTGACGAGCAATTGGACCAGTACCGTGTCGTTCTTCGGGATGGTACTGGTTGGATTGCTGAGATTGAGGCCAAGGAGCGCGAAGCCAGCGGCATTACAGGTCTAAAAATCGATTACAACAAGAAGGATGGCTACTATTTCCATGTCACCAATTCTCAATTGAGTCACGTTCCTGCTCACTTTTTCCGCAAGGCGACCTTGAAAAATTCAGAACGCTTTGGTACGGAGGAATTGGCTCGCATCGAAGGAGATATGCTAGAGGCGCGTGAGAAGTCTGCTAATCTGGAATATACGATTTTTATGCGGATTCGGGAAGAAGTTGGCAAGTATATCCAACGTCTGCAACAATTAGCTCAGGCGATTGCAACGGTTGATGTTTTACAAAGTTTAGCCAGTGTCGCTGAGTCGCAACGGTTGAATCGTCCCCTCTTTCATGAAGAACGACGAATCGCAATCGACAAAGGCCGCCATCCGGTTGTTGAGAAAGTGATGGGAGCCCAGTCCTATATTCCTAATAGCATCTTTATGGATGAGGAACGGGATATTCAGCTGATTACGGGGCCAAATATGAGCGGGAAGTCTACCTATATGCGCCAATTGGCGATCATTGTGATTCTTGCCCAGATTGGCTCCTATGTTCCAGCGCAAAAGGCCGAGTTGCCAATCTTTGATGCGATTTATACTCGGATCGGAGCTGCTGATGACCTGGTATCGGGTCAGTCTACCTTTATGGTGGAAATGATGGAAGCCAATCACGCCATTCGCAAGGCAACACCCCAGTCCTTGATTTTGTTTGATGAGTTGGGACGGGGAACGGCGACCTATGATGGGATGGCCCTCGCCCAATCCATCATCGAATACATTCACGATCGAACCGGTGCCAAAACCTTGTTTGCGACTCATTACCATGAGTTGACGGCTCTCTCAGAGACCTTGTCCCGTTTGGAAAATGTCCATGTTGCGACCTTGGAGCGAGATGGTCAGGTTACCTTCTTGCACAAGATTGAATCCGGCCCAGCAGATAAATCCTATGGGATTCACGTGGCCAAGATCGCTGGTTTACCAGAAGAATTGCTGAAGCGGGCGGATGCGATTTTGACCAAGCTCGAAGGACAAGCCCAGCAAGTACCGCTTGCAGATGCAACTCCTAAAAAGGAAGTGTCTTCGCAGGTTGCTGAACAAATGTCCCTCTTTGAGGAGGAGGCAGAAAATACAGTGATCACAGAATTGAAAAATCTGGATCTCTACAATATGACTCCCATGGAAGTCATGATGGCAGTCGCCGAATTGAAAAAGAAATTATAATAAAAGATCCTCGTGATGGCGAGGATCTTTTATTTTAGTGGTTAGTAATGCTTTGATTGATTTCTTGGACTTGTTTTTTATAAAAATGATGGGAGACCAACCAGATGATCACGTAAACGAGGGTGAATTCGACAACGAGTGAGAAGTAAAATCCGAGTCGTGCTGGAAACCAGCCGGCCAAGGTAGCTAGGGGAATAAACCCAAGTAACATGAGTAGGTAATGGCTCAGAGTAGCCCGTAAGAGGCTCCAGTCTTTTTGAAAGAGGAGACTTCCGAAGCTAAAGAGGACCCCAATCGCACCCCAAACGAGGGCACAATAGAGCATGACCAGTGAGCCGTGAACATGATGCAAGAACATCCAGCGGCCGACTGCAGAGTTGGGACTTAAGGGAAGGTACAACTCAGGTGAGAAGAGATAGGAAAAGAAGATGGATAAGATGAGCCCGATGAAAATCCCTTTTAGGGCGTCAGAAAAAGATTGTTTTAGCATGATAATTTCTCCTTAATGGCTTTCAAGTAACGACGGGAGGAGTAGGTCAGACTCCCGTTTTTAAGATAGATTTGCACCGATCCTCCACTAGTAAAGTGCAGGTGATCGATTTCTTTTGTGTTGATAATTTCAGATTGGGAAATTTTGAGAAAGCAGGTCGGTAAGTCTTCAGATAACTGATAGAGTGGCCCAGTCAGAATAAATTGATCTGTCATGGTCTCACCAATTACTTGCCGATTTTCAATGTAAAAACGTTGGAATAGCTGGCTTTCGATCAGGTAAGCTTCCCCATCCTTTTTGGCACGTAAGCGTCCTTTTTGATCCAACTCTTCCACAAAGTCACGGATTTTCTCTACACGCGCAGATAGTGCAGGTGCTGTGATCATCACCGCTTCTTCTTGGAAGTGGGAATCAATGTGTACTTCAACTTTCATAAGATCGTTTCTCCCTCCTTTGGGTAAAGTCGGTTGGCCTGCTAGCCCGGCTCCTTCTTTACACTACTATTAAACACTTTTTCCAAAGGGAAGACAAGGAGATTTGTCTATGTGGTCGTTTTCTTTGCCTATGCGGTTTTTAAGGAAGAAGATGGGACTGGCCTCTATTTTTTAAGAAAGGGAGTCTTGTGGATCTGTGGTATAATAGAGCTACATGTATCGGTGAAAAAATAGGTAAAGGAGCAGACATGTCACAGATTATTGAATTGCCAGAAGTCCTAGCCAATCAGATTGCGGCAGGTGAAGTGATTGAACGACCTGCTAGTGTGGTCAAGGAATTGGTTGAAAACTCGATCGATGCTGGGGCTAGCCAGATCGTTGTTGAAATCGAAGAAGCAGGATTGAAGTCGATTCGGATTACAGACAATGGGGAAGGAATTGCGCACGATGAGGTCGCTTTGGCCCTCCGTCGACATGCGACCAGTAAGATCAAGAGTCAAGCGGATCTCTTTCGTATTCGAACGCTTGGTTTTCGTGGTGAGGCCATGCCTTCCATTGCTTCTGTCAGTATTCTAACCCTTCTAACGGCGCAAGAAGGAGCTGCCCACGGGACCAAATTGGTCGCAAAGGGTGGCGAAATTGAGGAAGTGGAGCCAGCGACAAGCCCTGTCGGGACCAAGATCACAGTGGAAGATCTCTTTTTTAATACCCCTGCTCGTCTCAAGTATTTAAAGAGCCAGCAGGCAGAGTTGTCCCATATCGTGGATATTCTCAACCGCTTGAGTTTGGCTCATCCTGAGATTGCCTTTACCTTGATCAATGATGGAAAAGAAATGACCAAAACAGCGGGGACTGGTAATCTCCGGCAGGCGATTGCGGGCGTCTATGGCCTCGCGTCTGCCAAGAAGATGGTGTCCATTGAAAACCGTGACCTAGATTTTGAAGTGACGGGCTTTGTGTCTTTGCCTGAATTGACTCGTGCCAATCGCAATTACATCAGTCTCTTTATCAACGGCCGTTATATCAAGAATTTCTTGCTCAATCGGGCTATTTTAGACGGCTACGGCAGTAAACTCATGGTGGGCCGCTTTCCGCTCGCGATCATTAATATCAAGATCGATCCTTACTTAGCGGATGTCAATGTTCACCCCACTAAGCAAGAGGTTCGCATCTCCAAAGAACGAGAACTAATGGCCTTGATCTCCCAGGCTATTGCGAACGCTTTGAAAGAGCAGGACCTGATTCCGGATGCTCTAGAAAATCTAGCCAAGTCGACTATTCGTCGAACAGAAAAGCCAGTACAGACGACCCTGCCTTTAAAAGAAAACCGTCTCTATTATGACCGAGAGAGTCAAGATTTCAAGCTTCGACCAGAGGTGGCAGATCCTCAACGGCCTCTAGCAGATGAGACTGCTACTGAAGCTAGAATCCAAGAAAACCCAGTAGAAAAACCGACAAGCGCGATCAAGTTTGCGGAAAGAAAGGCTGTGGTTTATGATGAACTGGATCACCCAGAGCTGGATCTGGCTAGTCTAGACAAGGCCTATGATAAGTTGGATGGGGAAGAACATTCGACCTTCCCAGAGTTGGAATATTTCGGTCAAATGCATGGAACCTATCTCTTTGCCCAAGGCAATGGAGGTCTCTACATCATTGACCAGCACGCGGCCCAAGAGCGGGTCAAATACGAAGAATACCGGGAGAGCATTGGGGACGTAGACGGCAGTCAGCAACAACTGCTGGTTCCTTATATCTTTGAGTTCCCTGCAGACGATCTGATCCGCCTGCAACAGCGCAAACACCTCCTAGAGGAAGTGGGAGTTTATCTTGAAGAGTACGGAGCCAACCAGTTGATCTTGCGGGAGCATCCGATCTGGATGAAGGAAGAAGAGATTGAGTCGGGCATCTATGAGATGTGTGACATGCTCCTCTTGACCAAGGAAGTGTCCATCAAGAAATACCGAGCTGAGTTGGCCATCATGATGTCCTGCAAACGCTCCATCAAGGCCAATCACACACTGGATGATTACTCTGCACGGGATCTGATCTATCAACTGTCCCAATGTGACAACCCTTATAACTGCCCTCATGGCCGTCCTGTCTTGGTCAACTTCACCAAGTCGGATATGGAAAAGATGTTCCGACGTATTCAGGAAAATCACACCAGTTTACGGGAATTGGGCAAGTATTAAACAAACAATAAAGGAAGATTATGTACGAATACATTAAAGGAATCTTAACAAAAATCACCGCTAAATACATTGTGGTAGAAACAGCTGGGATCGGCTATCTCTTGCATGTGGCCAATCCTTATGCCTACTCTGGAAAAATGAATCAAGAGGTGCAAGTCTATCTGCACCAGGTGGTTCGGGAAGATGCTCATCTTTTCTATGGTTTTGCGACCGAAGAAGAGAAACAGCTCTTTTTAAACTTGATCTCAGTCTCTGGGATTGGACCTGTCTCAGCTCTGGCTATTATCGCTGCAGATGACAATGCAGGCCTTGTCCAAGCCATCGAAAGCAAGAACATTACCTACTTGACCAAGTTTCCAAAGATCGGCAAGAAAACAGCCCAACAGATGGTCTTGGATCTGGAAGGTAAGATCAATCTTGATCTAGAAGATGCACCGGCTCAGTCCAAAGCCAAAGTTGCAGAAGAAAACCAAGCCCTTGAAGAAGCTATGGAAGCCATGTTGGCATTGGGCTACAAGGCAACGGAACTTAAGAAAATCAAGAAATTCTTTGAAGGAACTTCTGATACTGCTGAAAACTACATCAAGTCTGCCCTTAAGATGTTGGTGAAATAGGAGAAGAAGATGCCAAAACGCTGTGGCTGGGTCAAAATGACCAATCCGTTATATGTAGCTTACCATGATGAAGAATGGGGTCGGCCCCTCCATGATGACCAGGCGCTTTTTGAGTTGCTCTGTATGGAGACTTATCAGGCCGGTCTATCTTGGGAAACGGTGCTCAATAAACGGCAGGCTTTCCGAGAATCTTTTCATGGTTACCACCTTCAACGCGTCGCAGAGATGACCGACTCTGAACTGGAAACTTTGTTAGACAATCCAGCCATCATCCGCAATCGTGCAAAGATTTTTGCGACACGGGCGAATGCTCAAGCCTTTCTACAAGTCCAGGCAGAATTTGGCACCTTTGATGCCTATCTTTGGTCTTTTGTCGATGGGAAAACCATCAACAATGATGTTCCAGATTACCAGCAGGCTCCAGCGAAGACAGCTCTTTCTGAGAAGCTAGCCAAGGACCTCAAAAAGCGTGGCTTCAAGTTTACAGGTCCCGTTGCGGTCTTGTCTTTTTTACAGGCAGCAGGGTTGGTTGATGACCACGAGAATGATTGTGAGTGGAAAAGCGGAAATAAGTGACGTTAGATGACTAGAACATCAGAGAATATAGAAAAAGAGAGTGGGACAGAAATCGGTAATTCGTTAGAATTCGATTTCGTCGTCCCACCTCCGCACAGTTGAGTAGGGCTGTAAAAGCTGATGAAATCAGCGTAGTAGAGCCCACTCAACCACTGCGTCTTGCTCTACAATCCAAAAATAATTGAGAGGCTAGGACTTTTGTCCCAGCCTCTTATTTGTTATAGTCAAAGCGAATGACTTGCTCCGTTGCATCTACATGGGCATGGACTCCGAAGGGGACAATTGCTCTTGGAGTTGCGTGTCCAACATTCAGATTATAGACAATTGGGATATTGCTATCAATGATATCCAATAGTGCTTCTTTATAGTCGTCATAGAAAGTTTCATCCATAGGTTTTCCGACCAAGAGTCCACTGATGACCTCGAATATACCAGTTTCCTTTAAAGTCCTCAACATCTTTTTGAAGTCTTCAGGATTAGGCTTTTCTTGGCTGGTTTCTAGCAAGAGGATTTTTCCTTCCCAGTCGGATAAGTCAGGGAAAAGTTTGTATTTTTGGCAGAGGTCTATGCTATCCGCGTGTAGAGAGTTGTCAAAAATATCATAGAGAGACTCAAGACAACCACCGAGGATTTCTCCCTCAAACTGAGCATTGCCTTGTAACAAGTCAAAACCTGTATTTTCATGGCTGACACGAGGTGTTCCCAGAGCCTCGGGACTAAAATCAGTCCGTTCCTCATACCAAACGTTACTAGGGCGAATTTCTGAGATTCTACCAGTCTCAATCAATTCTTTAAAGTAGTGGCAGCTATATGGCAACATTTCTTTGTCTAACTCACAAATGTCTGCAAAAAAGGATTGCCCATAAAAAGTCTTGATTCCTAGTTTATGCAACATGAGATGGTTCATGGTCGTATCCGAGAAGCCAAGAAAAATCTTTTGCTTGATAACCTTTTGTAGTTGGTCATTTTCAAAAAGATAAGGTAGCAAGCGATAGGTATCGTTTCCACCGATGGCGCATAAGATCATGTCGATGCTATCATCGGAAAAGGCCTGAATCAAATCCTCTGCACGAGCTTCAGGATGTTCTTTGATAAAGTCTAAGCCTTTTAGTGAATGAGGTAAAAAGATAGGATTGAGTCCGAGGTCTTTGAGTCGTTGGACCCCCAAGTCCACTTCGTGCTTGACAAAGTCCTCTCCGATAATCCCACTAGATAAACTTATAATACCAATAGTAGAAACCATATCTCATCCTCCTAGAAAAAATTGATGCTATTGTATCACAAAAGATGAGGGGAAACAACAAGAATTAGAGTCAGAAGAAGGCTTTCAGATCAAGAAAGTAGTAAAAAAGCAACCACTCGATATGGTTGCTTCAGAATATGGATAAGCTCTATCAACAATAGAAATAGCCCTTTAGAAGTTGATTGCCACATAGTTAAAATTCTTAGGAATGCTGATGTAATGGTATTTCTAAGAGTTTTTACTTTATACACTAAAAGAAAAGGATTGAAGAAAGTTGTCCAAAATGGACTTTATCTTCAATCTGTTTTTTAAAT
Organism: Streptococcus parasanguinis; assembly: GCF_047465465.1. Taxonomy (GTDB): domain Bacteria; phylum Bacillota; class Bacilli; order Lactobacillales; family Streptococcaceae; genus Streptococcus; species Streptococcus parasanguinis_AI. Next base: position 96,627 of record NZ_JASGZU010000003.1, read on the forward strand.
AATTTAGGAAATTGTGTTAAAATGAAATGAAAATTACGAATAGTATAAGTAGGAGGCACCATGAAGGCGGAAATTATTGCAGTTGGAACGGAAATTCTAACAGGACAAATTGTGAACACCAATGCTCAGTTCTTGTCTGAAAAATTGGCTAGTTTAGGGATTGATGTCTATTATCATGTGGCGGTAGGAGATAATGAAGGTCGTCTCTTCTCGACCATTGAGACAGCTTCAAAACGCAGTGATTTGGTGATTTTATGTGGTGGACTTGGGCCAACAGAGGATGATTTGACCAAGCAAACCCTTGCTAAGTTTTTAGGGAAAGAACTGGTTTTTGATCCGACAGCGCTTGCCAAACTCGACACCTTCTTTGCCAGTCGCCCTGATTATGTCCGGACGCCCAATAATGAGCGACAAGCACAATTGATTGCCGGTTCAATCCCCCTTCAAAACCGTACAGGTCTCGCGGTTGGAGGTTTGATTGAAGTCGATGGTGTGACCTATGTCGTTCTACCTGGTCCACCAAGTGAGTTAAAACCCATGGTCAATGAACAATTGGTGCCTCATTTGACAACAGGGGAGCAGCTCTTTTCAAGAGTCTTGCGCTTCTTTGGGATTGGGGAAAGCCAGCTGGTTACGATCCTAGCAGATATCATTGAAGAGCAGAGTGATCCGACAGTGGCCCCTTATGCCAAGACAGGAGAAGTGACCTTGCGTCTGTCTACAAAGGCGAAGGATCAAACTTCAGCGGATGCTAAGCTCGATGTCTTAGAAAAGGAAATCTTATCACGCCACACCCTGGATCATCAACCTTTGCAAGAGTTGTTTTACGGTTATGGGGATGACAATTCGATGGCCAAGGTGGCCTTTGATCTCTTGAAACGGACTGGTAAGACCATTACAGCTGCAGAAAGCCTGACGGCTGGCCTCTTCCAAGCGACTTTGGCAGATTTTTCAGGGGCGTCTAGCATCTTTGCAGGTGGTTTTGTCACCTATAGTCTGGAAGAAAAAAGCAAGATGTTGTCCATTCCAGCTCAAGAGTTGGAGCAACATGGAGTAGTGTCTCATTTTACAGCTCAAGCCATGGCTTCACAGGCCCGTAAGTTAACAGGATCCGATTATGGTGTTAGCCTAACCGGAGTTGCGGGGCCAGATAGTCTAGAAGGGCACCCAGCAGGGACTGTCTTTATCGGACTTGCGACTCCAAATGGAGTGGATAGTGTCCAAGTTAATATCGCTGGACGTAGCCGGGCGGATGTCCGCGAAATTGCAGTCCTTCATGCCTTTAATTTGGTGCGCTTGGCTGTATTAAATGGTGAAAATTTGGTATAATGAAGCTTGTGCCAAATGAAGAATAATTCTAAAAATGGATAGGAAATGTGCCTTTCAAATGACGGAAAACGTCAGTGAGTTGCATGCATTTCCTGTATAGCAAAAAATAGGAGAAAAGAATGGCGAAAAAACAGAAAAAATTAGATGACATCTCTAAGAAATTTGGAGATGAGCGTGAAAAAGCGCTTAATGATGCCCTGAAGTTGATCGAGAAGGATTTTGGTAAAGGATCGATCATGCGTTTGGGCGAACGTGCAGAGCAAAAAGTTCAAGTCATGAGCTCTGGTTCCTTGGCGCTTGATATTGCCTTGGGTGCTGGTGGTTATCCAAAAGGTCGGATCATCGAAATCTATGGTCCAGAATCATCTGGTAAAACAACCGTTGCCCTCCATGCAGTAGCGCAAGCACAGAAAGAAGGAGGCATTGCTGCCTTTATCGATGCCGAGCATGCCTTGGATCCATCTTATGCAGCAGCTCTTGGGGTCAATATCGACGAACTTCTCTTGTCTCAACCAGACTCAGGGGAACAAGGACTTGAAATTGCTGGTAAATTGATCGACTCTGGTGCGGTTGATTTGGTGGTTGTCGACTCTGTTGCGGCCTTGGTCCCACGTGCGGAAATCGATGGAGATATCGGAGATAGCCACGTTGGTTTGCAAGCGCGGATGATGAGCCAAGCGATGCGTAAGCTTGGAGCTTCGATCAATAAGACCAAGACCATTGCCATCTTTATCAACCAATTGCGTGAAAAAGTTGGGGTCATGTTTGGGAACCCTGAAACCACACCTGGTGGTCGTGCCCTGAAATTCTATGCTTCGGTTCGTTTAGATGTCCGTGGAAACACTCAAATCAAGGGGACTGGGGACCAAAAAGATACCAACGTTGGTAAGGAAACCAAGATCAAGGTTGTGAAGAACAAGGTAGCTCCACCGTTCAAAGAAGCTATGGTCGAAATCATGTACGGGGAAGGAATTTCACGTACAGGTGAATTGGTGAAGATTGCAACAGATTTGGATATCATCCAAAAAGCGGGTGCGTGGTACTCCTATAATGGCGAAAAAATTGGTCAAGGATCTGAAAATGCTAAGAAATTCTTGGCTGACCACCCAGAAATTTTTGACGAAATCGACCACAAGGTTCGGGTTCATTTTGGTTTGATCGAAGAAGACGAAGCAGTGAAAACCCTTGATAAAACTGAAGAAGCAGCTCCTGTCGTAGAAGAAGTAACTCTAGATTTAGATGACGCGATTGAAATTGAAGATTAATTTTTTTCAAAATAGGTCGCTAGACTGATGGTTTTTGTGTTATAATTTAATACGATAGTATTATCGTGTAGCGAAAGGAGTGCATGCATGATTAAAATTTATACAGTGTCAAGTTGCACCAGCTGTAAAAAAGCAAAGACTTGGCTCAACGCTCACCAGCTAACTTATAAAGAACAAAACCTCGGTAAGGAAGGGATCACCAAAGAAGAATTATTGGATATCCTTACAAAGACTGAAAATGGAGTGGCAAGTATTGTCTCTTCAAAAAATCGATACGCTAAAAATCTAGGAGTGGACATCGAAGACTTGAGTGTCAATGAAGTCATTGACATCATCATGGAAACACCTCGTATTCTTAAAAGTCCGATCTTGGTAGATGACAAACGTCTCCAAGTGGGCTACAAAGAAGACGATATTCGTGCCTTCTTGCCACGATCAGTTCGAAATGTAGAAAATGCAGAAGCGCGGATGCGTGCAGCTCTTTAAAACGATTGAAAATCAGAAACAATTTGTTTCTGATTTTTTCTTTTTAAAAATTGGAATGAAAAGCAGTTTACTGCGCCATTTTACGAAATCTATGATACAATATTTTAGAAAACAATAACTAGTAAGGAATGGAAAATGAAAAGGAAAATCTTCTTATTGGGTGCACTTGCCTTGTGTTTGACTGGATGCGGTCAAAAAAAACAAGCGAAAACGCCAAATTCAAGTGAACAAAAGGAAATCCAAGCAAAAGCAGAGCAGCTGCAAAAGGATAATAAGAGTATTCTGCAAAAAGCTGAAGAGAATAAAGTCATCACTAGAACCTTTGTCTTTCCAAAAGATGACAAGGGGACACAACAGACGCAAATCGTCACCTATGTGGGGAATACCTTTAAAAAATTGGAGACTATCAATGTGACGGCAACCGATGAGGAGATGAAAAAAGGGATCCAACAGGTTGGAGTAGAGGAAGCGCAAAAGCAGTTGAGAGAATCCTTTAACAAGGATGATGCCTTTAAGGAAGCTTTGACAGTGCCAGGTTTCACAGCTGATTTGACCTTGGAAAATGAGAATGAATACAAGGTGACGATCACCTATGACTTTGAAGCGATGGATGTGAAGAAGGCTGAAGGTATGACCTACTTCAAAAATAATCACTTACCAGAGTTGTTGAAGTTGACACCGAGTCAATTTGCGGACAATCTTATCAATGCTGGAGCAAGTGAGCAAAAATAAAAAAACAGTTTAACTGAAATAGCTCAAAAATGCTTGAAAAAGCTGTAAAATCAAGGGCTTGACCGTTGTGGAAAACTCTTGATTATGGTATAATGGTAATATTCTAAGGAAAGAGGGTGTTCTTGTGGGATTTACAGATGAAACAGTACGTTTTAATCTTGATGATTCAAATCGTAAGGAAATTAGCGAGACCTTGAAAGATGTTTACTTGTCACTGGATGAAAAAGGCTACAATCCAATTAATCAAATCGTAGGATACGTACTCAGTGGTGATCCTGCCTATGTACCTCGTTATAATAATGCACGGAACCAAATTCGTAAATATGAACGAGATGAGATCGTGGAAGAATTGGTACGTTATTATTTGAAAGGGCAAGGAATAGACCTCTAATGAGAATTATGGGATTGGATGTTGGCTCAAAGACCGTCGGGGTTGCTGTGAGTGATCCTCTCGGTTTTACAGCTCAGGGTCTTGAAATCATCCAAATCGATGAAGACAAAAAAGAATTCGGTTTGGAGCGCTTGGCCGAATTAGTGGCTCAATATAAGGTGGACCGTTTTGTTGTAGGCTTACCAAAAAACATGAACAACACCAGCGGACCGCGTGTGGAAGCCAGTCAGGCTTATGGCGCAATGATTGCTGAAAAGTTTGAGTTGCCAGTCGACTACCAAGATGAACGGTTGACGACAGTTGCTGCAGAGCGGATGTTGATTGAGCAAGCAGACGTTAGCCGTAGCAAACGTAAAAAAGTTATTGATAAGTTAGCGGCGCAGCTTATTTTACAAAATTATTTAGATCGCAATTTTTAGAAAGAAAACGAGGAAGAATAGTATGGCACATGATCATAACCACGACCATGAAGAACGTGAATTAATCACATTGGTGGATGAACAAGGAAATGAAACCTTGTTTGAAATTCTTTTGACCATTGATGGCAAAGAAGAATTTGGAAAGAACTATGTCCTTTTGATCCCTGCAAATGCAGAAGAAGATGAAAACGGCGAAGTTGAAATCCAAGCTTATTCATTTACAGAAAACGAAGACGGAACAGAAGGCGACCTTCAACCAATCCCAGAAGACTCAGATGCAGAATGGGATATGATCGAGGAAGTCTTCAACAGCTTTATGGAGGAGTAAAAACATCCAGTGGATGTTTTTACCCCAACTCCAAGAAATTAGAAAGAGTTGGTAAGTCCGGGGGATGTTTTTACCCTTGCGCTAGAAACAAAGACAGCAAGTAAGTCCGGGGGACGTTTTTAGCCCTGCTTTAAGAAGCAAGAAAAAGCAGGAAGTCCGATGGACTTGCTGTAAAAATGAGAAAGAAATAACTACAAAAGAAAGGAGCGCAAACGTCAGAAGAGGTTTTGTCGCTTTTTTCTTTTAGGAGGAAGATGTGAATAAGATTGAGCAATGGATGAATAGTCGTATCGGTCTGAATTTTCGATCGGGACTGGATCGTATGGAGCAGGCAGTGTGCCTTTTAGGAAGGCCGGATAAAGCTTATCCGATCCTTCATGTGACAGGGACAAATGGGAAGGGATCCACAATCGCCTTTCTGCGTCAATTATTGATGGCTCAAGGAAAGAAGGTTGGGACCTTTACCTCTCCTCATATGATCAGTATCCATGATCGGATTTGTATTGGGGATCAGCCGATTTCAGATGAAGATTTTACTCGGATTGGCCAAGAAGTCCAACAAATGGAGCAGACCTTGCTTCAAACCCAGGATCAACTCTCTTATTTTGAGATTATCTGCCTCATGGCCCTCTTGTATTTTAAGGAACAAGCTGTGGACGTGGTCTTATTGGAAGTTGGTATCGGTGGGCTTCTAGATACCACTAATGTAGTGACGGGAGAGATCGCAGTGATCACTTCGGTTGGCCTGGATCACCAGGAAACACTGGGAGGGACGATTGCGGAAATCGCCCAGCAAAAGGCAGGAATCTTTAAGAAGGGCAAGAAAGCTGTGGTGGGTCCCTTATCGGATGATGCTATAGCTGTTTGTCAAGAAAAAGCGGAGCAATTGGCTGTGGATCTCCACGCCTTCCAGAAAGATTTTGGCATAGAGCAGGATCGTTTTTGGAATGAAAGTGTGGATATTGTCTTGCCATCTCTGGGCTTGAAGGGTGATTACCAACGGGAAAATGCTGCAGTAGCTCTGGAGGCCTTTCTTCTCTATATGGAAGGCCTAGATGAAGAAGTGGATATGGAGCAGGTCAAGCACGCCTTGCAAGAGACGCGGTGGCCGGGCCGTCTAGAGTTGTTTGGCGACCAGGTGTATCTGGATGGCGCCCATAATCCTCATGCTATGTTGCGCTTGATCGAGTTTGCCAATAGCTTAGCAGGAAAGCGCGTGAAGATTTTATTTGGGGCCCTCAAGCGAAAAGATTATAGCGGGATGCTCCAAACGCTTCAAGCGGGATTGCCGGAAGCTGAATTGATTTTGACGACCTTTCATTACGGTGAAGTGGTGGCACAAGGCGACCGACAAGACCTGCCCTATGTAGCGGACTACAAGGCCTATATCAAAGAATTTATGGATCAGAGTTCCCCAGATGAAGTCTTATTTGTCACAGGATCCTTGTATTTTATTGCGGAAGTAAGGGCATTTTTATTAGAGGGGTAAACAATTGACCTAAAGACTTTCTTGGCGTATACTGGTGGTAGATAGTATACGGTTATGGCGAAAGGAGCCGATCTTAATGAAAAAAATCATGTCTATAATGACCTTGGCAGTAGCCCTTTTCCTGACTGCTTGTAGCCAGCAAGAACAAACGCCAAAAGCCTCAAGTAGCGCTAGCTCACATTCATCTGAGACAGTGGCTTCGACCAGTGAAAAGTCAGAGCAAGGGGTGTCCATAGATGGAAGCTATCGAGGACAGGACGAGGAAAATACGATCCTCTTAGTTGTGACGGGTCAAAAAGGCACGTTTACGGTGCAAGATGCTGATGGAGAAGAAGAGACCAAAGAGGTCAGCATTGATCCGGTCAATCAATCCATGCGTATCGGGGATGAGCCTTATCGCTATCGGATCGAAGGAGATCAGTTGTCGCTAGAAGACCTGGAGCAAGCAGAGGATGATCAAGGGATTATCGTTTTGACCAAGCAATAAGGGACGAAACAAGAGAGAGTGGGACAGAAATCGGTAATTCGTTAGAATTCGATTTCGTCGTCCCACCTCCGCACAGTTGAGTAGGGCTGTAAAAGCTGATGAAATCAGCGTAGTAGAGCCCACTCAACCACTGCGTCTTGCTCGACAATCTAAAAATAATTGAGAGGCTAGGACTTCTGTCCCACTCTCTTTTTGTTTGTCTAGAAGGGGCTTGGTTGGTCGTTGCAATGGGTAAAAAGAATTGGTATACTAGTAGAAAGAAACAAGGAGGATGCTGTGACCTTTCGAAAATTACGTCTATTAATGTCCAAATATGGATTTAGTATTTTGTTTATGGGCTTTGAACTATGGGCATCCTTTGCGGCCTTCTTTTGGCTCAATAGATGGTTCCCTCATTGGCTATCTGTTGCAGTCATTGGGCTCTTATATGTGTCGACAATCTTAGCTATTGTTAATCGAAATACCCCGCCTGAAAATAAGGTGACCTGGCTCTTAATTGCCGTCATTCCTGTCTTTGGATCGCTTTTATACCTCATGTTTGGCGAGCGGCGTTTGTCCAAAAAGGAAATGATCCAGCTGAAAAATATGGAGTCCATGAAGTTTCGAGAGGACAATAGTCATCAGTTGCGTAAGGAGCTCAAGCAAGAAAGCAAAGCGGTTTATGGCTTGGTCAAGTCGATTTTATCCATGGACCACAATGCGGATCTCTATAATGGGACGGCATCGACCTTTTACCCTTTAGGGGAGGACATGTATGAGCAATTACTTGAGGATCTAAAAGCAGCGAAAAAATTTATCTTCATCGAGTTTTACATCATTGATGAGGGCTTGATGTGGAACAGTATCCTAGAGATTTTAGAGCAGAAAGTGAAAGAGGGGGTCGAAGTCAAACTCCTTTATGACGATATCGGCTGTATGGCGACCTTGGCAGGGAACTATACCAAACGGTTGCGAAAGATGGGGATTGATGCCCATAAGTTTAACAAGGTGATCCCCCGTCTAACAGTGGCTTATAACAACCGAGACCACCGTAAGATCTTGGTCATTGATGGTCAGATCGGCTATACGGGTGGTGTCAATTTGGCAGACGAGTATATCAACCACATTGAGCGGTTTGGTCACTGGAAGGACAGTGCCATCCGTTTAGATGGACGAGCTGTTAAGGCCTTGACGCGACTCTTCCTCATGAACTGGTACATCAACCGTGGGGAAATCGAGGATTTTGACCGCTACCATATTGAAAATAAGGCAGTTGAAGGCGAAGGGCTCTACATTCCCTATGGGAGTGGGCCAAAGCCAATTTACAAGTCGCAGGTCGGAAAGACGGTTTATCAAAATATGATCAATCAAGCGACGGATTACGTCTATATCACGACTCCTTATTTGATCATCGATTATGATTTGACAGAAGATATCCGCAATGCTGCCCTTCGTGGGGTGGATGTTCGCATCGTGACCCCGCATATTCCGGATAAAAAATTGATCCAAATTGTTACGCGTGGGGCTTACTTGGATCTGATGGATGCTGGTGTGAAAATCTATGAGTACACGCCTGGTTTTGTCCATAGCAAGCAAGTCCTGGCAGATGACGAAATGGCGGTTGTAGGGTCGATTAACTTTGATTACCGCAGCCTGGTCCATCACTATGAAAATGCTGTCTGGATGTATCGGACGCCTGCCTTGAAAAAGATTCGGGAGGACTTTGACCATATCTTTGAAGTGTCTCAAGAAATTACAGAGGATACCTTCCGCTTTACATGGCACCAAAGCTTAATCAAGGAAATTATGCAATTGTTCGCACCGATGTTGTAATAGGTGTGGGAATACAGAAGAAAGAGTCAGAAGCTGAGAGATCTGACTCTTTTTCCATAGGACTATGTGGCAAGAGGCTGACATGGTCGGCAGAATTTGGTATACTAGAGAAGATAATGGGCTTTTTTCTAAAAGGAAAGAGCAGAGGAATAGCGAAGAAAAGGAAAAAGAATGAGCGAAAAAGAGCAAGAAATGACTTCGAAAAAGTTAGGGCTTCACGTGGGAGATAGTTTTCAGGATACACGTGAAATTCGCGAAGTGCTAGATAAATCAGTCTTTCGTGAAGAAGAGCCGACTCATAGCCAGCAGGCAGAAGTCTTGGAGGAGCCGGTTGCAATGGAGGCATCAGAGGAAATTCGTGATGCCAAGCCAGAAGCAGTAGCAGAACCTACACAAGAATCTGAACAGGAAGCTGAGCAACCGCTCAGTCGGATGAGTCGTCGTTCACGTAAGGCGGGAGTTGAAGCGACAAAAGCGGAAGCATCTAAAGTGGAAGAGGATACGGAAGAGCTAGAAGCAGATGTGGCAGTTGAGCCGATCCGTCGTCAATCCAAGCGTCCAGTGCCCCTAGCGATTCCTTTTGTGTTGAGTCTCTTGATTAGTTTGCTGCATGTCGGGGTGCCATTTTTAACCCGTTTTGCCACCAATCAACAATCTCAAAACTTGTATGCTGGCTGGGCAATGACCAAGGGTCAAGTACCGTTTGGTGATTTTTACGGAACCAATGGTCTCCTCTATTATGCAATCAACTGGTTGGGGAGTTTAGCTGGTGGACATTGGATCTTGATGATCCTCCAAGCGATTGCCCTCTTCTTTGCGGGGACCTATCTCTATCGGGTTGCGCGCTTGCTGGTGTCTGATAAAGATACAGCGAAGAATGTCCAGTTACTCTTTTATTTCTTGGTGTTAGGCCTTGGTTTTGGAGGGACTTATGTGACTCTCTTTAGCCTTCCAATCCTATTTGCCAGCATGAATTTCATTTTGGCTTATTTGATTGGGCATCGTAAGGATGAAGGCTTTATCCTTTATGGTGCGATTGCAGCTGTGGCTTTCTTGATTGATCCGATGACCAGTGCCCTGTTTTATTTGTTGGCCTTCCTTGGATTAACAGCCTTTAATATCAAGCAAAAGAGATGGGCGCGTGGCTTTTATCAACTGCTGGCAGCTCTCCTTGGTTTTTCACTCGTCTTTTATCCAATTGGCTATATCACCGTTTTGAATCAGACTTTTGGTTATGCCATTAACCAAGTGACCTATGTCTTTAATGCCTTGAATTTTAGCAATGGACAGACCTTCAGTAATGCCATTTATTATGGACTATTGGCGCTGGCCTTTGGTCTGGTCTCTGCCTTTTTGATGTCCTTTACGAAGCAAAATAGCAGTGCTCGCCGGATCTTCCGCTTTATGGGATGGGCAGGTAGCTTGGTGGTCCTCATTGTGTCGATTGGTCTTCCTGAACAGGGAGCTTACCAATTGTTACCGATGTTGCCATTTGTTCTTCCTTTGTTTGCGATCTGGTTCTCACGAGATGGGGAAGAAAACGACGGGATCGAACGTCGTGGTCGGAAGAAGAAAAACAAGGAAGTTTGGGCCGCTTACTTTACGAGCCAAGTTTTCTTACCGCTAGTAGCCCTCGTCTATCTCTTGGCGAATCCAGTGGTTCAAGATGTCGTGCTTCAGTCTGGTCAATCCAGTGAACGGAGCGCTATTGCCAGCTACATTAAAAACCACACCAAGTCGAAAGATACCATTTATGCTTGGGATACGACAGCTACTCTCTATCAAGATAGCGATCGTTTGGCAGCTTCTGCCTTATTGACTCCGACATCTTATCTGGGAATTAATGAAAATCGGACCAATGTGATCCAACAAATCGATCGGTCTGAACCCAAGTATATTGTGGTCAACAATCAGGTAGAGTTGACCTCCAATATGAAGGACTTGCTCAAAGAAAATTATCGTCTAGTTGAGAAGAAATACCGTCATTTCAAACTCTATCAACGCTCTTAAGAAAATCAATATCTTGTGTTTTAGAAAGTTTTTTAGAATTTTCACCACAAGATATTGATTTTTATTTTTGGAGTGGTATAATACAACTTGTATGTAAATAAATGAAGAGAGGCATGTTTGGTATGATCACCTTGAGAGAAGAAAAACTGAGAATGGCCCCGGATATTTTTGTTGAAAAACGAGATGGCCGTCGTGTTCAATTCGATGTTGAAAAAATTTATAAAGCCTTGTTGAAGGCGACAGAAGAAGTGACTTCTCTCACTCCAGTGATGGAAGCCAAACTAGAAGCTATTGTCGATCGTGTGATCGCAGAGATCTTGGAACGTTTTCCAAATGGCGTGAAGATCTATGAGATCCAAAATGTTGTCGAACATGAATTGCTTCAAGCCAATGAATATGCGATTGCTGAGAGCTACATTACTTATCGGACTCAGCGGGATTTTGAGCGCTCAAAAGCGACGGATATCAACTTTACAATTGGCAAACTCCTCAATAAGGACCAAGCGGTTGTCAATGAAAATGCCAATAAGGACAGCGATGTCTTTAATACGCAACGGGATTTGACGGCAGGGATCGTTGGGAAGTCTATTGGTCTCAAAATGTTGCCTAAACACGTAGCCAATGCCCACCAAAAAGGGGATATCCACTACCATGATTTGGACTATAGCCCTTATACACCGATGACCAACTGCTGTTTGATCGATTTTGAAGGCATGCTCAGAAATGGCTTTAAGATTGGGAATGCAGAAGTAGAAAGTCCTAAGTCCATCCAAACTGCAACGGCTCAAATCTCGCAGATTATTGCCAATGTAGCCTCTAGTCAGTACGGGGGTTGCTCGGCTGATCGGATCGATGAGGTCTTGGCCCCTTATGCAGAAAAGAACTACCAAAAACACTTGGCAGATGCCAAAGAGTGGGTGCTTCCTGAAAAGCAAGAGGACTATGCTTGGAGCAAGACTCAAAAAGATATCTATGATGCCATGCAATCGCTAGAATATGAGATCAATACCCTCTTTACTTCAAACGGGCAAACTCCTTTCACTTCGCTTGGTTTTGGTCTTGGGACCAATCGCTTCGAGCGGGAAATCCAAAAGGCGATTTTGGAAATCCGGATTAAGGGACTTGGATCAGAGCATCGGACAGCTATCTTTCCAAAACTGATCTTTACCCTCAAGAGGGGGCTCAACCTAGAACCTGGAACCCCTAACTATGACATCAAGCAATTGGCCTTGGAATGTGCCACTAAGCGCATGTACCCAGACGTTTTGTCTTATGACAAGATTGTCGAGTTGACAGGCTCCTTCAAGGTGCCCATGGGATGTCGCTCTTTCCTTCAAGGTTGGAAGGACGAGAATGGTGTGGAAGTTAATTCTGGCCGGATGAATCTTGGAGTCGTGACGGTCAATTTACCTCGAATTGCCTTGGAATCTGGCGGAGACAAGGAGAAATTCTGGCAAATCTTTAATGAACGGATGAACATCGCTGAAGATGCCTTGGTTTACCGGGTGGAACGCACCAAAGAAGCGACACCAGCCAATGCACCGATTCTCTACCAATATGGCGCTTTCGGGAAACGCTTGGGCAAATATGACCAGGTAGATCAGCTCTTCCGTCATCGCAGAGCAACCGTTTCTCTTGGTTATATCGGTCTCTATGAAGTTGCAACCGTCTTTTATGGTCCAAATTGGGAACACAATCCAGAAGCCAAACAATTCACGATCGATATCATCAAGGATATGAAAGCGCGCGTGGAAGAATGGTCTGACCAGTATGATTACCACTTCTCTATTTATTCGACACCGTCAGAAAGTTTGACAGACCGCTTCTGTCGCCTGGATACGGAGAAATTTGGGAAGGTCCCAGATATCACAGACAAGGAATACTACACCAATAGTTTCCACTACGATGTTCGTAAGAACCCAACGCCATTTGAGAAGTTGGATTTTGAAAAAGTTTATCCTGAAGCAGGGGCTTCTGGTGGCTTTATCCACTATTGTGAATACCCTGTGCTCCAACAAAATCCAAAAGCCCTGGAAGCGGTTTGGGATTATGCCTATGACCGGGTCGGTTATCTAGGAACCAATACGCCGATTGACCGTTGTTACAAGTGTGATTTTGAAGGAGATTTCACACCGACTGAGCGCGGATTTGCTTGTCCAAACTGTGGCAATAGCGATCCGAAAACGGTCGATGTGGTCAAACGGACCTGTGGTTATCTAGGAAACCCGCAAGCTCGTCCGATGGTCAATGGCCGTCATAAGGAAATCGCTGCGCGTGTCAAACACATGAATGGCTCCACGATCAAATCAGCTGGACACCAAGTGACAGATTAGAAAAGGACATTATGGGAAAATACCAATTAGATGATAAGGGCAAGGCTCAGGTGCAACGATTCCACGAGAAGCATTCAACAGGTGGAGTCAATAAAAAAGACCGAGTAGCAAGCCTGAGAGAACAATTTTTAAAAAAGGCTAAGAAAAAATAAAAGTGAGAGTCCGCTCTCACTTTTCTCTTATGGGGAGGTAAAGATGAAATTACGTAGACCAACTCTAGCGGATAAAGAGGCCATTCTAAGCATGATGGCAGAGTTTGAAGAGACCCAATCGGCTCATGACGGTGGCTTTTGGGATGCTGAGAACTTTGATTATGAGGAGTGGCTAGAAACTAGCCATAATAAAGAAATGGGAATAAATTTGCCTGAAAATCGTGTTCCTTCTATTCAATTTGTATCATTTGATGATGTAGGTCGTGCTCTAGGTTTTTTGAATCTACGGCTGAGACTGAATGAGGGGTTGCTGAATCATGCTGGGCATATTGGCTATTCCATCCGACCGTCTGAAAGGGGCAAGGGCTACGCCAAGGAAGCCCTCCGTCAAGGTTTACAAGTTGCTAAGGAAAAGAATATCAAACGAGCTCTGGTAACTTGTAGCACAGAAAATCCTGCCAGTCGAGCGGTCATCATAGCTAACGGTGGTGTTTATGAGGATGTTCGAAATGGAACGGAACGGTATTGGATAGAGGTGGACTAGAAAGATGACATGGAATACACCAAAACCAGGCGAATGGAAGAGTGAGGAACTGAGTCAAGGACGGATTATTGACTACAAGGCTTACAAGTAGCTAGAAGTAAAAATATAAAGCGAGTCCTAGTGACTTGCGATTGTGATAATGCTGCCAGTCGAGCAGTGATTCTGACTAATGGCGGAGCTTTAGAGGATGTTCGAGGCGGGAAAGAGCGCTATTGGATTGATTTAGATTGAGGAAAGTTTATGAAGTTACAACGACCAACTTTAGAAGATAAAGACGCGATTTTAGAGATGATTGCTGAGTTCGATGCTGCAAAATCCTATATGCACGGTGGCATGGGCTCCACTTGGAAGCGAGCAAAGGATTTTGCGGATTGGTTGCGAATTGTAGAGCAGCAGGAGGATACTGAGAATCTGCCAGAAGGCTGGGTTCCTACCATTCAATTTTTATCCTTTGATGAGACTGGCTACCCTCTGGGCTTTTTAGCCCTGCGCTTGTCCTTGAATGACAAATTATTTGTAGAGGGTGGTCACATTGGCTATTCCATCCGGCCCAGTCAACGCAGAAAGGGCTTGGCTAAGTTGCAGCTAGAGCTAGGATTAGCAGAGGCTCGAAAGCAAGGATTGGAACGAGTACTGATTACCTGTGATGAAGACAACGAAGCCAGTCGTCGCACCATTCTCTCTGCTGGCGGTGTTTACGAAAACACAATCGACAGAAGTCAGCGCTACTGGATTGATTTGGAGGATGAAGATGAACAATCCCAAACCTCAAGAATGGAAAAGTGAGGAGCTGAGTAAAGGGCGAATCATTGACTATAAGGCCTTTAACTTTGTAGATGGAGAAGGAGTGCGCAACTCCCTTTACGTGGCCGGTTGCATGTTTCACTGTGAGGGCTGTTACAATGTAGCGACCTGGTCTTTCAATGCAGGCATTCCTTATACCAAAGAATTGGAAGAGCAGATCATGGAAGATCTGGCCCAACCCTATGTCCAAGGCTTAACCTTGCTAGGGGGAGAGCCTTTTCTTAATACAGGTATTCTTTTACCCCTTGTAAAACGTATTCGGAAAGAATTGCCGGAAAAAGATATTTGGTCTTGGACCGGCTACACTTGGGAAGAAATGATGTTAGAAACGCCTGATAAACTGGAGCTATTGTCGCTGATTGATATCCTGGTCGATGGACGGTATGATAAAAGCAAGCGCAACCTCATGTTGCAATTTCGTGGTTCTTCCAACCAGCGGATTATTGATGTTCAAAAATCATTGAAAGAAGGAAAGGTTGTCATCTGGGACAAGCTCAATGATGGCAAGGAAAGTTTTGAGCAAGTCAAGCGGGATGATCTTTTGTAGGATCTTCAAAAACCGGGTGTTTCACCCGGTTTTTTTGGATTCTCTGCATAAGTATACAAGGGATTTTGCTTGTTTTTGAAAACGCTTACTTTCCAAATGTCCATAATGGACAAAAAAGTGATAATTAATGCATTTTTTGCTAAAAATATGTTACAATAAACATGATTAGGACTAATTGGAGGTATTTATGTCACAAAGGAGACGGAGTCGTCGTTCAGAACATAAGTGGGGGCAATTGCGAATCATTAATTCCGTATTGCTTATTTTTTTGCTTATGACTGCAAGTTGGGCGACCTATACTATGTTGGCCAATAACATCTTGGCTTTTCGCTATGTCAATGTTCTCGTGATTGCACTACTAGCTCTTCTCTTGCTCTTATCAGCTTGGTTTGTGATCAAAAATCAGGCCAAAAAGACAACTTTGGTCTTGCTTCTTGTCGGCTTATTGGCTAGTTCGGGAGTTTTGTTTGCTAGTCAACAGCTGCTAAATCTGACGAGCAATGTCAATGGCCATTCTAACTATACAGAGTTTGAGATGGCTGTCTATGTCAAGAAAGACAGTGACATCAAAGACATCAAAGAAATCAAGGAAGTGGTGGCACCAAAGGGCAACAATAATGAAGCCAATCTCACGGCCCTCTTGGACAATATCAAAAAGACCAAGGGTCAGGAAATTTCTGTAGTCGATGCACAGACTTATCTAGATGCCTATAAGAGCCTGCAAGAAGGGAATGCTTCTGCCATGGTGCTCAACAGTACCTTTGAAGATACTATCGCTGCTGAAGATGCCGACTATGCGAAGAAGTTGAAGAAAATCTATTCCTACAAGATTCGAAAAGAAGTAGCAGCGACGAGCAAGGTGTCTGCCAATGCGGATGTCTTTAACATCTATGTCAGCGGGATCGATACCTATGGCCCAGTAACCTCGGTTTCTCGATCAGATGTCAATATCATCATGACGGTTAATCGGAAGACCAAGCAAGTCCTATTGACAACGACGCCGCGGGATGCCTATGTACCGATTGCAGATGGTGGTAACAACCAGAACGATAAGTTGACCCATGCAGGGATCTACGGAGTGGATGCTTCGATCCATACTCTTGAGAATCTCTATGATATCAAGCTCAACTATTATGTTCGTCTCAATTTCACCTCCTTCCTCAAGTTGATTGACCTTCTAGGGGGAATCGATGTGGAAAATGACCAAGAATTCACGAGCCTTCATGGCAAGTTCCATTTCCCAGTTGGAAAGGTTCATTTGAATTCAGAGCAAGCCCTCGGTTTTGTCCGAGAACGCTACTCTCTTCAAGGTGGCGACAATGACCGTGGGAAAAACCAAGAAAAAGTCATTGCGGCCATTATCAAAAAGTTGACCTCTACCAAGGTCTTAAGCAACTACAATGAGATTATCGGAAACCTCCAAGATTCTGTCCAAACCAATATGCAGTTGCCGACTATGATGAACTTGATCAATACCCAGTTAGAAACAGGTGGTTCTTATGAGGTGACTTCTCAAGCGATTACCGGTCAAGGACGAAATGACTTGCCGTCTTATGCTATGCCTGGATCCAACCTCTATGTCATGGAGTTGGATCAAGCGAGCTTGACCAAGGCTAAGGAAACCATTCAAAAAGTAATGGAAGGAAAAGAAAAATGATTGATATCCACTCGCACATCGTCTTTGATGTGGATGATGGACCAAAGACAAGAGAAGATACGCGTGCCTTATTGGAAGAAAGCTATCGCCAAGGGGTGCGGACTATTATCTCCACTTCTCATCGTCGCAAGGGGATGTTTGAAACTCCCGAAGAAAAGATTTCTGAAAATTTTCAAGAAGTGAAAAAAATTGCGGCAGAGGTCGCGCCAGATTTAACGATTCATTACGGGGCAGAGATCTACTTTACGAATGATGTCTTGAAAAAACTGGAAGAAAAGATCATTCCACGTTTAGCTGAGACGCGCTTTGCGCTGATTGAATTCAGCATGGGAACACCTTACAAGGAGATTCATACGGCCTTGGACCGTTTGCTCCATCTAGGTGTGACACCAGTGGTGGCCCATATCGAGCGCTACAAGTGCTTGGAGAAAAATGAGGAGCGCGTGCAAGAGATGATTGACATGGGCTGCTACATGCAGATCAATAGTTCCAGTGTTCTCAAGCCTCGCCTCTTTGGGGATGAACAAAAACAACTCAAAAAACGAGCTCGGTACTTCTTAGAAAAAGACTTGGTGCACTTTGTGGCCAGTGATATGCACAATGTGGATAAACGACCGCCTTATATGGCAGAAGCCTATCGCTTGATCAAGGAAGAATACGGAGAACAACGAGCACAAGCTCTCTTTGTCAGCAATCAAGAACTCTTGTTAGCGGATGAATTAATCTAACCAGAAAACAGGTGGAGAGATCCACATGAAGGAGTAATTAGGAAATGAACAATCAAGAAAATCAAGCAGTGGAAATTGATGTTTTCGCTATGCTGAAGACCCTATGGAAACGCAAGTTTTCGATCGTTTTGGTCGCTCTTGTCTTTGCCATTGCAGCATTTGGCTACAGTGCCTTTTTAGCCAAGAAAGAATACCAAAGTACTAGCCGGATCTATGTGGTCAGTCGTCAAAACCAAGACAACAATGCCTTGACAAACTCTGATTTGCAGGCTGGTTCATACTTGGTTAAGGACTACCGTGAGATCATTCTTTCTCAAAATGTCTTGAGTCAAGCCATCGAAGAATTGAAACTCGATATGACACCTGCTGAGTTGTCCAAAAAGATCAGTGTATCCGTTCCAACAGATACTCGTATCCTTTCGATCACGGCTAAGGACGGAAATCCAAAAGAAGCGGCTCGTATTGCCAATGGGCTTCGGAATGTAGCAGCTGAAAAGATCATTGCTGTGACCAAGGTGTCAGATGTTACGACCTTGGATGAAGCAGAAGTGCCTCAATCACCTTCTTCACCAAATATCCGACGCAATGTCCTTCTTGGCTTTATTGCTGGAGCTGGCTTGATGGTGGTTCTCATGGTCGTAGTAGAAGTCTTGGACGATCGTGTCAAGAGACCAGAAGATATCGAAGAGTTGATGGGCTTAACCTTGCTTGGTATTGTGCCAGATATTAAGAAACTGTAGACTGGGGATCGCATGAATACGTTAGAAATTTCAAAAAATAAATTACAAGAAATTCGGAAGGCAGAAGAGTACTTCAATGCCTTAGCGACGAATATCCAATTGAGTGGGGTGGACTTAAAAGTCATCGCTATCTCATCTGTTCAAGAAAATGAAGGGAAATCAACCACTTCAACCAACTTGGCCGTTGCCTTTGCGCGTGCGGGTTACAAGACCCTCTTAGTCGACTGTGATATCCGGAACTCTGTCATGACAGGGATTTTCCGTAGTCGGGATAAGATCCAAGGCTTGACTGACTTCTTATCTGGTCGTAGCCAATTGGACCAAATCTTGTATGCGACTGATTTTCCAAACTTGGATATCATCGAGTCTGGACAGGTCGCGCCAAACCCAACAGGTCTCTTGCAAAGCAAGAACTTCACTGTGATGATGGATGCCCTGCGTGAGCATTTTGACTACATCATTGTCGATACGCCTCCAATTGGGGTCGTGATCGATGCGGCGATTATCGCCCAACGCTGTGATGGAACTGTCTTGATCACGGAATCTGGTGCCAATGGACGCAAGGCTGTCCAAAAGGCCAAGGACCAATTAGAACAAACAGGCACACCTTTCTTAGGAGTGGTGCTCAATAAATTTAACATTAAAGCTGCTGAGTATGGTTCATATGGTGGATATGGATCTTACGGAGAGTATGGGAAAAAGTAAAGAATAGGATTGAGGGAAAATGGGAGAAGAAAGAATTGAACTGGAAAAACTAAATATTGTTCTCTTTCAAAGTTTAGCTGTCCTATTTTCGGCTTACATTGTGAGTCTTTTTAAGGATGCAGAATACACGTCGCAGACAATTGCCATTCTCTATCTCTTGCATTTTGTATCCTTTTACATTAGCAATATTGCCTATCGTTTTTATAGCAGAGGCTATCTAGATGAGCTCTTTCAGGTCTTGAAATACAACGTATTTTTCGCTGTTGGGATCACCTTTACCTCTTTTATGCTCGATGGGGTCTTTTCCATCTCTCGTCGGGGGATGATCTACTTCTTTCTTTTCAATACGTTTTCCGTCTATATCATGGATCTCTTGCTCAAGAGATACCGGAAGTCTGTTTCGCCACGGCGGAAAAGTTCGCGAAAGATTTTCTTGATCACAGCGACCAGTCGGATGGAAAAGGTATTTGATATTCTGCATTCGCCTAGCCTTTATCATGGGGAATTGATCGGTGTCACCGTCATGGATGATACGGATTTCACCCATTCGGATGTACGGGTGGTGCAGCCGGACCAAATGATGAACTTTGTGACCAAGGAAGTGGTAGATGAAGTGTTTATCAATCTGCCAAGTGAGGACTACAGTATTAGTGACTTCGTCTCGGAGTTTGAGAGTATGGGGATCGATGTATCGGTCAATCTCAATGCCTTTAACTTCGCTTCCTTGGGTAATAAACGGGTTCGAGAAGTTGGGGGACTAAGTGTCGTCACTTTCTCAACCAATTTCTACAAACCGAGCCACGTCTTTGCCAAACGTCTCTTGGACATTGCAGGAGCCCTCTTTGGTCTCTTGATTTGTGGACTAGTGAGTATCGTTTTGGTCCCTCTAATCCGCAAAGATGGCGGACCTGCTTTCTTTGTACAAAAACGGGTCGGAAAGAACGGACGGTATTTTAACTTCTATAAATTCCGCTCCATGCGTGTGGATGCCGAAGAGATTAAAAAAGATCTGATGGCGCAAAACACCATGACGGGTGGCATGTTCAAGATGGAAAATGATCCGAGGGTAACGCCAATCGGACGCTTTATCCGTAAGACCAGTCTGGATGAATTGCCACAATTTTACAATGTGTTGATCGGTGACATGAGTCTAGTCGGAACTCGTCCTCCAACGGTAGACGAATACCAAGACTATACGCCAGCCCAAAAACGCCGACTCAGTTTCAAGCCAGGGATTACCGGCCTTTGGCAAGTGAGCGGACGCAGTGAGATTACAGATTTTGACGAAGTGGTCAAGCTCGACGTTGCGTATATGGATGGTTGGACGATCTGGAGAGATATTCAGATCCTGCTCAAGACCGTGAAGGTTGTACTTAGAAAAGAAGGAGCGAAGTAGGCTGTGAGTAAAGTTAGACAGATTCAATTAGGAGAACTATCCTTATTAGAAAAGTATATTGAGATTTGCACAAAACACAATCTTCGATACTATGCTTTAGGGGGCACTTTATTGGGAGCCATTCGTCACAAGGGCTTTATCCCTTGGGATGATGATATGGATTTGGGCATGCCTAGAAAAGACTATGAAAAGTTTCTGGAAATTTGCCAAAACGAATTACCAAGCAATGTCATCTTGAGAATCCATGATGATAATTTAGGCAATACATCGATCATGGATACCTCGCTTCAAATTGAATTTGGTGGGGTTGTGTGTAGTCCTTTTATCGATGTGTTTCCTTTAGATGGTTACCCATCAGATGGCTTCCACTATTTCTTACACACCAATAAAATTAAGTATTATCGTGCCCTTTCCAAAATATCTGTCATCAATCGATTGCACAATCGCGACCGAGGTTTCTTTGAAAATTCAATTGTGAAGGTTTCTAAGATCCTTCACCTAGACAAATTACTAAATACTGAAAAAATCAATCAAAAGTTACAAAATACGATTAAAAAATATGACTTTGAGACAAGTGATCTCGTGGGAAATGTCTTAGGATCCTATCGCGAGAGAGAATTGGCCTACAAAGAGGTATTTGGGGAGCCACAACTCCTTGATTTTGAAACTATTAAAATCAGTGGTCATGCTGATCCGGATGCTTATCTGACAAAGATCTATGGCGATTATATGAAGTTGCCAGAAGAGTCAGAGCAAAAAGGTCACTTTGAATCCACTTGGGGAGAATAAGCTTGAAAAGTTTTACAATGATGGGGGTCAGAATTGACCCTTTAACAATGGCAGAAACCGTTGCTGCTACAGAAAAATTTGTACGAGATAAAAAACCACTCCATTTGATGGGGGTCAACGCAGATAAGCTCAATCAGTGTGCGACAGACGAAGCCATCAAGAAGATAGTTAATGAATCTGAAATCATTAATGCAGACGGTGCTTCTGTTGTTCTCGCAGCGCGCTATTTGGGCTATTCTGTACCAGAGCGCGTGGCAGGCATTGATTTGATGCAGGAATTGCTCCATTTGGCCAATGAAAAAGGCTACTCTGTCTACTTCTTCGGGGCAAAAGAGGAAGTCTTGACAGATATGTTAACTATCTTTAAAAAGGATTATCCGAATCTCCGAGTAGTGGGGCATCGCAATGGCTATTTCTCTGCTGAAGAGGAAGAGGCTATTCAAGAAGATATTCGTGAGAAGAATCCAGATTTTGTCTTTGTCGGCATTACCTCTCCTAAAAAAGAGTACTTGATCCAGAAGTTTATGGACAATGGAGTCAACTCTGTCTTTATGGGAGTGGGAGGAAGCTTTGATGTCCTTTCAGGACATATCAAGCGGGCACCTATGTGGATGCAAAAGGCCAATCTGGAATGGTTATTCCGTGTGGCCAATGAACCAAAACGCCTCTTTAAGCGCTATTTTGTAGGAAATGCCACTTTTATTAAGAGAGTAGTACATGAAAAACGGAAAGCAAAAAAATAATATTCTGCACATTTCGCGGACCATGGATATCGGTGGGGCAGAGCGCATTGTCTATCAGTTGGCGACAGACCTCAAGGATGAATTTGACCAGGTTCATGTTGCGTCTACTGGTGGATTGTGGGAAGAAAAACTAGCAGAGAATGGGATTCAACACCATCGGATTCTAGATGTCGATAGCAAACAGCCAGCTACTGTCCTCAAGATTCTTGCTAGTCTTTCCAAGATCATCAAAGAAAATGAGATCACTCTTGTTCACACCCATCACCGGATGGCTGCTTTCTATATTCGTTTGCTGCAGATGCGCCATCCAAAATTGATCCATGTCTATACAGCCCATAATGTTTTCAAGGATAAATTACCACTTTATAAATTCGCCCTAGGAAAGGCTCGAACGGTTGCTGTCAGTCAAGCTGTCCAGGGAAATATCCTTAATGATGTAGGGTCAAAAAACTCTATTGTGATTTATAATGGAGTGAAAATGAAACAAAGTGAGCATACAGTAAATGAAATTACTCAGTGTGACGGTATCAAAATAGGCTGTATCGCTCGCCTGTCCGAACAAAAAGGGTTACCCTATCTGATCCAAGCCATGTCACTTGTGACAAATCCAAGTGTATCCTTGTTTCTTATCGGTGACGGAGAATTAAAAAATGATTTGATAAATCAAACAAAAGAGTTGAATCTGGAAGAAAGAATTCATTTTTTGGGCTACCGTAGTGACGTGGTAGAGTGTATCAATAGCTTTGACTTTTGTGTTCTTCCATCGATCTTTGAAGGATTTGGATTGGTTGCAATCGAGGCCTTTATGAACGGCAAAACGATGATTGCAACAGATATTCCAGGTGTGAACGAAGTGGTGAATTCTGGCAATGGGATCCTCGTCCCAGCTGAGGATCCGCAGGCCTTAGCTCAAGCAATTAAAAAATTGGCAGAGGATCCTGAGAAAAGAGCCTCTTTAGCTGCTCGAGCAAAAAGAGATTATGATAACAAGTTTAGCTATCCGATCTTTTTAGACAACTATCGTAACTTTTACCAATCGATGAGGAAGGGTTCGAAATGAAAAAAGTAATGTTAGTGTTTGGGACGCGTCCAGAAGCCATTAAAATGTGTCCTTTGGTCAATGAACTCAAACAACACGATACCATTGAAACCGTAGTCTGTGTAACAGGGCAGCACAAGGAAATGCTGGACCAAGTGTTAGACGTTTTTCGTGTTGTTCCAGACTATAATCTTGGCATTATGAAGGCCAATCAAACCTTGTTTACTATTACGACCTCTATCTTGGAAAAAATCCAACCAGTCTTGGAGCAAGAAAAACCTGATATTGTCCTCGTCCATGGAGATACCACAACCACCTTTGCAACAGCTTTGGCGGCCTTTTATATGGGCATCAAAGTGGGGCATGTGGAGGCAGGGCTTCGGACTTACAATCTTCAAAGCCCATATCCTGAAGAGTTTAACCGTCAAGCTACTTCCATAGTGGCAGATTACAATTTTGCTCCAACCCAGGTTTCAAAAGAGAATCTTCAAAAAGAAGGACGGACAAATATTTTCGTTACGGGAAATACCGTTATTGATGCCTTAAAAACTACAGTCCAAGAAGACTACGACCACCCTATATTGGAATGGGCGAAAGGAAGCAAGCTCATCATGTTGACGGCCCACCGTCGAGAAAATCTTGGAGAACCCATGGAGCACATGTTCCGTGCGGTCAACCGGATTTTAGAAGAGTTTGAAGATGTCAAGGTAGTCTATCCTATTCACAAAAATCCAAAGGTCAGAGAATTGGCTAGCAAGATTTTTGGAGAGAATGAGCGAATGAAAATCATTGAGCCTTTGGAAGTGATTGATTTTCATAATTTCATGAACCAAAGCTATATGATCTTGACAGACTCAGGTGGTGTCCAAGAAGAAGCACCTTCTTTAGGAAAACCCGTCCTTGTCATGCGTGATACGACAGAGCGTCCAGAAGGTGTGGCTGCAGGGACTTTGAAATTGGTCGGAACAGAAGAAGAAAACATCTATCGCAACTTCAAGCTCCTTCTGGAAGACCAAGATGAATACGAGAAGATGAGCCAGGCAAGTAATCCTTATGGGGATGGAACGGCTTGTCAACAGATTGTAGAAATTATCATGAAGGGATTAGCATAATGGAAAAGGTTTCGATTGTCATACCGGTCTATAATGTCGAGGAGTATTTACAGTATAGTGTCGGTAGTCTTAGACAACAGACCTATTCAAATATCGAAATCATCCTAGTCGATGATGGATCGACTGATCGATCAGGAGAAATTTGCGACCAGTATGCTCAGGAAGATGACCGTATTCGAGTGCTCCATCTTCAAAATGGAGGATTGTCTAATGCTCGAAATACAGGAGTGAAAGCTGCGACAACTGACTGGATTATCTTCCTTGATTCAGATGATTATTATGACATTAGAACAGTCGAATATTTGGTTAGCTTAAAAGAACAGTATAAAGTTGACCTTGTATCGACACCGGTTATTGAAGTCAGAAATCATGAGGACAAAGATTTTTCAGGAGATCTAAATGAAAAAAGTTCAAGGAAATTAGATCGTCATACAGCCCTCAAAGAAATGTTCTATGGTCACCACGTTGGGACCCATTCAGGAGGTAAACTCTACAAGAAAGAGATCTTACTCCAACATCCCTATCCAGAAGGAATGATTTATGAAGATTTGGCTGTTGCTTATGAACATATTGCAGCTTGTAAGGAGATTGCTGTAAGCAATCTTAATCTTTATAAATACTATCGAAGACCAGGGAGTATCGTCAATTCTTCTTATAGCGATCGGCTCTTGGATTTCTACAAGGCCATGGAATGGAACAGAGCCTATGTCGAGAGAGACTATCCTGATGATCCGGAAATGAAAAAAGCGCTCAATACCCGCTATGTCTTTAATGGCTTGCATGTGGTCCATGCTATGCTGGGTTCTCATATGTATGATCAGGTTAACAAAATTCGCAAAGAGTATCGTCGCTATTGGAAAGATATTCTAATCAATTCACATATTACAAGAAAAAATAAACTCAAATACCTTCTTTTGCTCCTTTCTCCTCATTTGTATCAAAAGGTGAGAGCAAAACTAGGCTAGATTGCTAAATAGCCATGTTCTAGAGAAGGAAAAAGAGACAACATCAGGAGGTTTAGGATGATTTATGCAGGGATTTTAGCAGGTGGAACAGGCTCACGGATGGGGATTACGGATATGCCCAAACAATTTTTGGATTTGGGTGGACGTCCTATTTTAATCCACACGGTTGAGAAGTTCTTATTGGTCCATGAGATTCAAAAGATTGTATTGGGGATTCATCCGGACTGGGTGACCTATACGGAAGATCTGGTCGACAAGTACTTGGCTTCTTATAAGGATCGGATCTTGGTTGTAGAGGGAGGAAGTGACCGCAACTCTACCATCGAAAACATTATCACAGCTATCGATGAGCTGCAGCCTTTGACAGATGAGGATATTATCGTCACCCATGATTCGGTTCGTCCCTTTGTCAGCCTAAAAACTATCCAAGAAAACATTGAATTGGCCAAGAGCCATGATGTTGTGGATACAGTGGTCGAAGCGACGGATACCATTGTTCAAAGCTTGGACAATACCTTTATCACGGATATTCCTGAACGCCAATACCTCTATCAGGGTCAAACCCCTCAAACCTTCAAAATGAAAGACTTTCTTGCCTTGTATCATGATTTAAGTGACCAACAAAAAGAAGTCTTGACAGATGCCTGCAAGATCTTTGTCATCAATGGTAAAAAAGTTGCCCTTGCAAAAGGGGAATATTCCAATATTAAAATTACGACGATTACAGATTTGAAAATTGCACGCGGTATGATTGAGGACAATTAATATGTTGAACCAAATCTTTCAGCTGACCCAGCCGAAAAATATCACCATCAAATACCAAGAAGAAGACATGAGCCGTGGAGACAAGGTGTTAATACGCCCTTATTACATGGCTATTTGTCATGCGGACCAACGTTACTATCAAGGGAAACGGGATCCTAAGGTGCTTAAAAAGAAATTACCCATGGCCCTGATCCATGAGTCGTCTGGTATCATGGTAGCGGATCCTACGGG
Source organism: Streptococcus parasanguinis (assembly GCF_047465465.1). Lineage (GTDB taxonomy): Bacteria > Bacillota > Bacilli > Lactobacillales > Streptococcaceae > Streptococcus > Streptococcus parasanguinis_AI. Next base: position 122,625 of record NZ_JASGZU010000003.1, read on the forward strand.
AACCTATCAACCAGGACAGATTGTGGCCATGGTTCCCAATCAACCTCCTCATCAAACAGAGGGTGTCTTCTTTGAAAATTATTTGGAGGGGACGCACTTCTTGTCTAGTGGCTTTAATGGTTTTATGCAAGAAGTCGTTGCCTTGCCACTGGATCGTGTAGTGGCTTATCCAGAGGAAGTTCGGGGCCCTGTGACAGCCTTAGCGGAATTTAGTAGTGTTGCCATGCATGCCATTCATCGCTTTGATCTCATTGCCCATCAACGAAGAGAGTCTGTTTTGATTTTAGGAGATGGGAGTCTTTCATATGTGGTTGCGACTTCTTTGCACTATCTTTATCCAGAGCTGAAGATTACAGTTGTTGGGCGTAATAGTGATAAACTACAATTGTTTAATTTCATTCATCAGGCCATTTTAACCAGCGAGTTGACAGACGATCAACGGTTTGATCACGCCTTTGAGTGTACTGGTGGCCAAGGAAGTGAACCGGCCATCAATGACATTATCGATCATATCAAGCCCCAAGGAACTGTGATGTTAATGGGGGTTAGTGATAACCGGGTCGCAGTTAATACAAGAGATGTACTTGAAAAGGGCTTGACTTTTGTAGGATCTTCTCGCTCAGGTCGTGAGGATTTTGAGCGGGCTGTAGAGATGCTGGCTAATCGTCGGGTCCAAAGCCGTTTGAAAAACATTATCCACGTTGATGGAGAAGTTCAAACCATTCCAGATATTCATCGAGCTTTTGCGACGGATTTGATCACACCGTTTAAAACGGTCTTCAAGTGGGGATTGTAGACAGTCATGAAAGTGTTAAAAAATTACGCCTATAATCTCTCCTACCAGTTGCTGGTGATTATCTTACCGATTATTACCACTCCGTATGTGACGCGGGTCTTTAGCTCGAATGACTTGGGGACCTATGGCTATTTCAACTCCATCGTCACCTATTTTATCCTTTTGGCGACCTTGGGAGTGGCTAACTACGGGACCAAGGAGATCTCAGGACACCGCAAAGACATTCAAAAGAATTTCTGGGGGATTTATACCCTCCAGTTAGGAGCGACATTTGTGTCCATCCTACTCTATGTCTTGCTGTGCTTGGCGCTTCCTTCCATGCAAAACCCTGTTGCCTATATCTTAGGGCTCAGTTTGGTTTCAAAGGGACTCGATATCTCCTGGCTTTTTCAGGGGTTAGAGGACTTCCGCAAGATTACGGTTCGGAATATCACGGTCAAACTGGTTGGAGTCATCTCCATCTTCTTGTTTGTCAAATCTGCTAATGATCTGTATCTCTATGTATTCTTACTCACTATCTTTGAGCTCTTAGGTCAGCTCAGTATGTGGCTACCTGCTCAGGAATTCATTGGGAAAGCCCATTTTGATATGGCCTATGCACGGGTGCACTTAAAACCGGTCATTCTGCTCTTTTTACCGCAGATTGCTATTTCCCTCTATGTCACCTTGGACCGGACCATGCTGGGAGCTCTCGCCTCTACAAAGGATGTAGGGATTTACGACCAGGCCTTGAAATTGGTTAATATTTTGCTGACCCTTGTGACGTCTTTAGGAAGTGTCATGCTTCCGCGCGTGGCGAGTCTCTTGGCTTCCGGAGATCACAAGGCTGTTAATAAAATGCACCAAATGTCCTTTTTGATCTATAATTTGGTCATTTTCCCAATCATTGCGGGTATGCTGATCGTCAACGATGACTTTGTTCGATTCTTCTTAGGGAAGGATTTCCAAGATGCTCGCTATGCCATCGCTATCATGATCTTCCGCATGTTCTTCATCGGATGGACCAATATCATGGGGATTCAAATTCTCATCCCGCATGATAAGAACAAAGAATTTATGCTGTCAACTACGATTCCTGCTATCGTCAGTGTCGGGTTGAACCTGCTCTTCTTACCCCATTTTGGTTTTATTGGCGCAGCCATTGTATCCGTCTTAACAGAATCCTTGGTATGGCTGATTCAATTGTACTATACCCGTCATTACCTCAGGGAAGTTCCAATTATTGGATCTATGACAAAAATTATTTTTGCATCTGCTGTGATGTATGGCCTCTTGCTCCTTATAAAACCATTCCTACATTTCACCCCTACTCTGAATGTACTCGTGTATGCGGTGCTTGGTGGGATCATTTATCTGATCGCTATCCTATCTCTGAGAGTGGTAGATGTGAAAGAATTAAAACAACAATTTTTAAATAAACAGTAGAGAGTAGAAAGGAAGGATATGAATTTTTAAGTAAACAAAATCTTTAGAAAAGAATGCTATAGCACAGGTGTTCCCAAAGCAGGCATTCCAATCTAGACAGAATGAGCTTTTCTTTAAAAATTCTTTATCAGGTAACTTAATGATAAAAATGAAATTTGACGATCTACTGGTTGGTTTTGTCGTCTCGATTGTGATCTTCTTTAATACAATATCCACTACGATGTTAAATAAGGGCTTTTTGCATGTTGGTGCGAGCTCCCTCTTAGTGGTTGTAGCTCTCTTATTACTTCGTTTTTTTAATAAAATCTCGATTCCCTATCATTATCTAATCTTGTCTGCCATGTTATTGATGGTAGCTGTTATGGTTTATTTCAAGACGGATAAGTTAAATTTCTTAGTTTATTCTCTCTTAATGGTTTTATTGGTCAATGCGGATAGGAAAGTCATTTTAAAAACTTATGTAGGTGTTGCAGGTACGATTGTCCTTGCAGTATTTCTATTGTCACTGTTAAAGGTTGTTCCAAACTTACAATATAGTCGGGGTGCTGTTATCCGTAATTCATTTGGGTTTATCTATCCAACAGATTTCGCAGCCCATTGTTTCTACCTTTATGTCGCAATCTCCTATTTGCTAAAAGATCGGTATATTGGCTTACGATCTCTGAGTGGCGTTCTTCTAGCTCTCTTTATTATCAAGTTCTGTGACGCTCGTATGAATGCGATCTCGCTTTTGGTCGCTGTCTTGCTCTTTCTCTTCTTTTATTTTACAAAAGAGAAAAAGTTGAAGTTGTATCACTTGTTGCCTTATTCGATCATCCTTTTTTCAAGCGGAATGATCTACTTGACCTATCATTTCTCCTGGTCATCTCCACTTTATGTTCAAATTAATCAATTCATTACAGGTCGGTTAGCCTTAGGTAAAAATGCTTTTAATTTATACCCTTTGAATTGGTTCGGAACAAGAGAGGTTCAGTTTATTGGATCTGGAGGAAGCACAGAGTCTGTCCTCAATTATAATTATGTCGATTCGTCTTATGTCCAGATGTTATTTACCTATGGTATCGTACCGGTTGCTTTATTAGTCGGCATTTATGTCATTGTTTCAAAATATGAATTCAAGAAGGGACGTTATTTATTTGTTGCAATTTTGTCCCTCATTGCGATTAACTGTATGATTGAAGCATTTTGGTTTGTACCGACTTATAACATCTTTATGTTCACACTCTTTGCGACAGAAATTGTCAAGAAAAAGCCGGCCAATTCCCTCTCTTATAGTGAGGAAATTGGGGGGATTTGAAGATCTAATCTATAGCTATGAGTCTATGATATGGCTGAGAGTTTAGATATATTTTAAAATAGAAAAATAATGGAGTCTACTATGTACGATTATCTGATTGTTGGTGCTGGTTTGTCTGGAGCCATTTTCGCACATGAAGCTACTAAACGTGGTAAAAAAGTAAAAGTGATTGACAAGCGAGATCACATCGGTGGCAATATCTACTGCGAGGAGGTTGAAGGCATCAACGTCCATAAGTACGGTGCCCACATTTTCCATACGTCCAACAAAAAGGTTTGGGACTATGTCAACCAGTTCGCTGAATTCAACAACTATATCAACTCACCAATTGCTAACTACAAGGGCAGTCTTTACAATCTTCCCTTTAACATGAATACTTTTTATGCTATGTGGGGAACTAAGACTCCTCAAGAAGTCAAGGACAAGATTGCCGAGCAAACAGCTGACATGAAGGATGTTGAACCGAAGAACTTGGAAGAACAAGCTATCAAGTTGATTGGTCCAGATATCTACGAAAAGTTGATTAAGGGCTATACTGAAAAACAATGGGGACGCTCTGCGACAGACCTTCCACCCTTTATCATCAAACGTCTTCCAGTTCGTTTAACCTTTGATAACAACTACTTTAATGACCGTTACCAAGGGATTCCAATCGGTGGTTACAATGTCATCATTGAAAACATGCTGGGTGATGTAGAAGTAGAACTTGGAGTTGACTTCTTTGCCAATCGTGAAGAGCTAGAAAGCTCAGCTGATAAAGTTGTCTTTACAGGAATGATTGACCAGTACTTTGACTACAAACACGGTGAGTTGGAGTACCGTAGTCTTCGTTTTGAACACGAAATCTTAGATGAGGAAAACCATCAAGGGAATGCCGTGGTTAACTATACCGAGCGTGAGATTCCTTACACTCGGATCATCGAGCATAAGCACTTTGAGTATGGTACACAACCCAAGACAGTTATCACACGTGAGTACCCAGCTGACTGGAAACGTGGGGATGAACCCTACTACCCAATCAATGATGAAAAGAACAACGCCATGTTTGCTAAGTACCAAGAAGAAGCTGAGAAAAACAACAAGGTCATCTTCTGTGGACGGCTAGCAGACTATAAATACTACGATATGCACGTGGTTATTGAGCGTGCTCTAGAAGTCGTAGCAAATGAGTTTGATTGAAAGAAACCATAATCTATGAAATACTACTTAAAAGAAGAATTCCTGCATGATGTCAACGCAAAGAACGCAGGAAATAAAGCACGCAATGACGTAGAAAGTATTGTGAAAGAAGAAGGCTATCATCCCTTGGTCCTTTCTGTCGACAATTGGTATCAGATGAGTACCCTTGTGGCTCAACGCCATAAGGCGAAGGCTTTCGGTCAAGCCTTGGATCAACTAAAGCAAGGAGATGAGTTGCTGATCCAGTTTCCAATGCTCCACCATAGTTTTTTCTCAACCCATTTGGTTAAAAAAGCACAAAAAAGAGGGATTAAAGTCTATCTCTTGATTCATGACCTAGAAGTGCTTCGCCATGCCAATATGACTTCACTACCTTTAAAACACAGAATTCGGATGTACCTTCAAGAAGCAAGTTTTCTCAAGGCAGCTGATGGGATCATCGCCCACAATCCAGTTATGAAATCTGTCTTGGTGGATAAAGGAATTGCGGAAGATAAGATTATCAGCCTTGGTATTTTTGACTATTTAATTCCAGATTTCCAAGAAAAAAGTGGCCAAACAAAAGACCAGCCGATGATTGTGGCGGGTAATTTGGCCCAGGAAAAAGCTGGTTATCTCTATGCTCTTCCTGCAGAACCTGCCTATAATCTCTATGGTGTTGGTTTTGATGAGAGTAGAGCTTTAGAGAATGAAACTTACTTTGGCTCCTTCCTACCGGATGAGCTTCCTGCAGCCCTTGAGGGTGGTTTTGGACTGGTCTGGGATGGGGATAGTGCGGAAACCTGTAGTGGTGTTTTTGGCGAGTACCTTCGCTACAACAACTCGCACAAGGCTTCGCTTTACTTAGCATCGGGTTTCCCACTTGTAGTGTGGAAACAGTCAGCCTTGTCTCACTTTGTGCTTGAGAAGGACTGTGGGATTGCAGTAGAGTCTCTTCATGATTTGAAGGTGACAATCGACAAACTCTCTGATGCTGATTACCAAAACTTGGTGGATAATGCCAAGCGTGTTGGTCAGGAAATCCGAGACGGTCACTATCTAAAGACGGCCTTAAATCATTTGGCATAAAATCAAAAGAAGTCAGAAGGACTTCTTTTTTAGTTTTTCAAAAAAATATCACTAATTTTAAAAATTTGCCGTATAAAACTTTTAATCCCTAAAACCGTGTGGTAAAATGATTAACGTATAAAATTTGTATAAAGGGAAGTTTATATGAAAAAGAAAGATCTTATTTTTTATGCCGGAGCGGCAGTCTTGATGGCTGTATCTGCCCAGGGAGTCAGTGCAGATGAGCTGGTTTCAAAAGAAGTCGCTACTACTGAAGGCAACCAAGTCCAAGCTGAAACAGCACCAGAAGTAACGGTTGCTGATAAGACTGTAGTGCCTGTCGCAAGTAACTATGCTGCACCAGCAAATGTGACCGAGCAGCCTGTGGTTTCTGGAAGCAGTAGCACTGCTACAGAAAGTCGTACACCATCTGTAGAGAAAGCTACAGAAGCATCGACTACTGAGAAAGAAGAAACCCCTCTTCCGTCTAATACAGGAAGCACGACCTTCTTTAACACAGGCGCTCACGCTCCTGCTGGTCGTTCAACAGATGTGGCGGTTCAACCAAAATCATTTGTTGATGTGAGTAGCCACAACGGAGACATTAGTATTGGCGACTACCGTACCCTAGCTAATAAAGGCGTAGGCGGTGTCGTTATCAAATTGACAGAAGACACTTGGTACAAGAACCCGAATGCGGAGAACCAAATTCGTAATGCACAAGCTGCGGGTCTGCAAGTATCGACCTACCACTTCTCACGCTACACTTCTGAGGAAGCAGCGCGTGCAGAAGCGCGATTCTACATTGCAGAGGCGCAACGCTTGAATCTTCCAAAGAACACCCTCATGGTCAATGACTTTGAGGATGCCAAGATGCAGGCAAATATTAACCGCAACACCCAAGCTTGGGCTGACGAAATGCGTAAAAATGGCTACAGCAACTTGATGTTCTACACCAGTGCTAGCTGGTTGGATGAAAACAACCTTCGCAAGAAAGGTCCTGTCAACACCGCTCAATTTGGTCTTCAGAATTTCTGGGTTGCCCAATACCCTTCTCCAAAACTATCTGTAAACGATGCGAAAAGTTTGCGTTACAATGGGAAAGCTGGTGCCTGGCAGTTCACTTCTCAAGCGGAATTGCTTCCAGGAAAACACCTCTTTGACCACAGTGTGGATTATACCGGTCGCTTCACAGCGAACGCAAAACCTGCAGCGGATCCAACAGAAGGCAGCTTAAGTGGGAAGATTGACATTGTCAATAACGATACTATGACGGGCCGCTTTGACGTTGTCATCTCAAATGTCAAGGCACCAAATGGAGTTCGAACCGTTTCTGTACCGATCTGGTCAGAAACAGGCGGTCAAGATGACCTTGTTTGGTATACAGCCAATCGTCAAGCAAATGGGACCTATACCGTCAATGTAAAAGCAGCGGACCATAAAAACTCAACCGGTCTTTACAATGTTCACCTTTACTATGTTCAGAACAATGGACAAATGACGGGTGTGGGTGGAACAACGACGACAGTAGCCGTTGGAAAGAAAAATCAGACACCAGTATCAGCTGATTTGACTATTGCAAAATCAGAAAAAGACGGTACCTTCACCATTACAGCTAAGAACCTTCAAGGCTTCGATGGCTACAAGGAAGTGAAGATTCCATTCTGGTCTCATGCCAATGGGATGAAAGACATCATCTGGTATACTCCGACTCGCCAGGCAGACGGTTCATATACTGTAACGGCTAAGGCTAGTGACCACGAAAATGCTGATGGTAAATACGAAGCGCAGGTCTTCTATGTAGGTGCCCAAGGTCAAAACAAATTTGTGAAAAAGGCCTTTATCGATTATACGGCGACAAAACCGGTCAATGCTGTCGCAGCTGATCTGACCATTACAAAATCAGAAAAAGATGCCATCTTCACCATCACGGCTAGGAATCTTCAAGGCTTCGATGGCTACAAGGAAGTGAAGATTCCATTCTGGTCTCATGCCAATGGGATGAAGGATATCATCTGGTATACTCCGACACGTCAAGCAGATGGTTCATATACTGTAACAGCCAAAGCTAGTGACCACGAAAACGCTGATGGCAAGTACGAGGCTCAAGTTTTCTATGTGGATGCTAACGGACAAAATAAGTTTGTCAAGAAAGCCTTTATCGATTACACAGCTTCTAAACCATCTGCTGATCTGACCATTACAAAATCAGAAAAAGACGGCACCTTCACCATCACAGCTAAGAACCTTCAAGGCTTCGATGGCTACAAGGAAGTGAAGATTCCATTCTGGTCTCATGCCAATGGGATGAAAGACATCATCTGGTACACGCCAACTCGTCAAGCAGACGGTTCATATACTGTAACAGCCAAAGCCAGTGACCACGAAAACGCTGATGGCAAGTACGAAGCGCAGGTCTTCTATGTGGACGCTCAAGGCCAAAACAAGTTTGTCAAGAAAGCCTTTATTGATTACAAAAATCAATCTCGTCCAACCGGCACTCTCTTGATCCAAAACAACAACAAGGATACAGGAACATTTGATGTCATCATCAAGGATGTCTACAGCCCTAAAGGGGTGCGGACCGTTCAAGTCCCAACTTGGTCTGATAAGGACGGCCAAGACGATATTCGCTGGTATGAAGCAACACGCCAAGCGAACGGAGATTACAAGGTATCGGTCAAAGCGAGCGATCATAAGAACTCTACTGGTAAGTACCATGTTCACCTTTATTACATTCAAAATGATGGTTCTCGGATTGGTATTGGTACCACTACTACAGACGTAGAAGTTAGAAATGCCATGACCAAGACGCAAGCTGCTATCAAGAATGTCAATGCAACAAACGGGACTTATACAGTAGCTGTAGATCAGGCACCTCAGGGACGTCAGATTAAGAATATTCGTGTCGCAGCTTGGTCTAAAGCGCACCAAGAAAATCTATACTGGTATTCCGCAACACCGACAGGTATGCATACAGAGATCACTGTCTCTGCCAATAATCACGGTAATGAAGCGGGCAACTATACCACTCACGTCTATGTAGACTACAAAGATGGGGGAGTTGAAGGTTTTAACCTCGGTCAGACAGCCTTGTCTCCACGAAATCAAAAGGTGAATCCACAAACAACCTATTATTCTCAACGGGATCCTCGTTGGGCTGGGAAATATTACGGTGTGAGCAATGTCGATCAGTCAGGTTGTGTGCCAACCTCCCTTGCCATGACCTTCACAGATATCCTAGGTAGAACTATTTTGCCAACAACAGTAGCTGATTATCTCTACAACAATACTGATTCATTCAACAAAGGTGAAGCAGGAACAGATTCTGATGGGATTGTAGCTGCCACTCGGAACTGGGGCTTGAAGAGCCAATTGATTAATGGAGCTGGAGGCATTGCAGAAGCCCTCATGGCTGGCAAGCATGTACTTGCTGCAGTAGGTAATAGCCAATTTACTAGCGATCCTTATACTCATGAATTAGTCTTGCATGGTTATGACAATGGAAGAACCTATGTTCGCGATCCATATAATAGCGGCAACAACGGCTGGTACTCCATCAACTATCTTCACTCTATTAAGAGTAAGGACCCGATGGATAACAAGCTTGGAGCACCTTTCTTCTCAATTTTTGCATAAGCTAATCAGAAGGCCAATCTGGCCTTCTGTTTTCTTTAAAAATAGGATTCTTCTCATGATATTGTTTCTTGATCCGGCGGTTTGTGCTATAATACTACTATGTGGGTACAACCGTATAAAAAATTGTAAGGAAGATACATGAAAAAGAAAGATCTTATTTTTTATGCTGGGACAGCCGTTTTGTTGGCTTTTTCGACACAACAAGTCAAAGCCGATGAGCAACATGCGTCTGATCAAACACCAGAAAATACATCAGCTATCGTTGCAACAACAACTTCATCAGAAGCACAGAATACCGCGAGCGAAGAAGTGGGAGTTGAGAAAGGTATTCAGACAGAAAATACCGTTGCAACAGAGGCAGCACCTGTCACACCGACTCTTAGCAATAACCAGTCTTCTGACAAGGGCACTAGCGACAAGGTTGTATCAGAGCAACCAGCACCAGCTGTGGTAGCTAGTCGTGCACCATATGGCGCACGCGCACGAGTGGTAGCAGCAAGAAATGAGAGTGTTCCTCAACAGGAATCTCCGGTTTCCGCAGATTTGACTATTGCAAAATCAGAGTCAGACGGCACCTTTACCATTACGGCTAAGAATCTTCAAGGCTTGGATGGTTATGAAGAAGTGAAGATTCCATTCTGGTCTCATGCCAATGGGATGAAAGACATCATCTGGTACACTCCAAGTCGTCAAGCAGATGGTTCTTATACTGTAACAGCCAAAGCTAGTGACCACGAAAACGCTGATGGCAAATATGAAGCGCAAGTTTTCTATGTGGATGCTAAAGGCCAAAACAAGTTTGTTAAGAAAGCCTTTATTGACTATACAGCTCCTAAACCATCTGCTGATCTGACCATTACGAAATCAGAGTCAGACGGTACCTTCACCATCACAGCTAAGAACCTCCAAGGCTTCGACAGCTACAAGGAAGTGAAGATTCCGTTCTGGTCTCATGCCAATGGGATAAAAGATATCATCTGGTACACTCCGACTCGCCAGGCAGACGGTTCATATACTGTAACAGCCAAAGCTAGTGACCACGAAAACGCTGATGGCAAATACGAAGCGCAAGTTTTCTATGTGGATGCCCAAGGTCAAAACAAGTTTGTCAAGAAAGCCTTTATCGATTACACAGCTCCTAAACCATCTGCTGATCTGACCATTACAAAATCAGAGTCAGACGGGACTTTCACTATTACAGCTAAGAACCTTCAAGGTTTCGATGGTTATAAAGAAGTGAAGATTCCATTCTGGTCTCATGCCAATGGGATGAAAGATATCATCTGGTACACTCCAACTCGTCAAGCAGATGGCTCATATACTGTAACAGCCAAAGCTAGTGACCACGAAAACGCTGATGGCCAGTATGAAGCGCAAGTCTTCTATGTAGATGCCAAAGGACAAAACAAGTTTGTCAAGAAAGCCTTTATTGATTTCAAAAATCAGTCACGTCCAACTGCTAGTCTCTTAATCCAAAACAACAACAAGGATGCGGGTACCTTTGACGTCATCATCAAGGATGTCTACAGTCCTAAAGGGGTGCGGACGGTTCAAGTCCCAACTTGGTCTGATAAGGATGGCCAAGACGATATTCGCTGGTATGAAGCGACTCGTCAATCAAATGGAGACTACAAGGTATCGGTCAAAGCGAGCGATCATAAAAACTCTACTGGTAAGTACCATATTCACCTTTACTATATTCAAAATGATGGTTCTCGTGTGGGTGTCGGTTCAACGACTACAGAAGTTGAATTCCGAAATGCTCAGACGAAGACACAAACAGGGATCAAGAATGTCAATTCTGGTGCTGGAACCTATACGGTAACGGTGGATCAAGCGCCTCAGGGCCGTCGGATTAAGAACATCCGTGTCGCAGCCTGGTCTCAAGCACACCAAGAAAATCTTTTCTGGTATTCAACAGCACCTTCTGGAATGCATACAGAAGTGCAGGTCTCTGCAGCAAATCACCAGTACCAATCAGGTAACTATACCACTCACGTCTATGTGGATTATGTCGATGGTGGCGTTGAAGGCTTTAACCTTGGTCAAACAGCCCTTCATCCCCGTGCGACAGTAGATCAAACTGCTTTTAGTCCTCGTGTAACGAATGGACAACGGGACCGTGTCTTACGGGCAGCAGCTAGTCTAGTAGGCGTTCGTGGCGGAACTGCAGCTCACCAACAATTGGTCAATGATTACAACAGTGTCAAACCACTTCCAGTAGGTTATGCAGTGAAGACGACCGATGACTGGTGTGATATCTTTGTCACAACCGTCTTCCAGCGGGAAGGTTTGAGCGGTTTGATTGGTCGTGAATGTGGAGTCGAACGTCACATCCAGATCTTCAAACGCTTGGGCATCTGGAATGAAGATGGTACCACTACACCAAAAGCAGGGGACATCATCACCTTTAACTGGGATCAAAATAGCCAACAAAACAATGGCTTTGCGGATCACATCGGAATTGTCGAAAGCGTCTCAAACGGAATCATTCATACCATTGAAGGAAACTCCAACAACCAAGTCCGTCGCAATACCTACCGAATCGGACATGGCAATATCCGTGGATTTGCAACCCCACGCTATCAATAATAAAAAGGGAGTGGGAAAGAACTCCGACTAGTAAAAAGAGTTCGTCTTCCCACCCCCGCACAGTTGATTAGGTCATCTTTGGAGCTTAAAAAGAGAACAAAGATGCCAATCAACCACTGCGTCATACAGTTATTTCTATCAAATATAAAAGGCTGAACAGTTTTTGTCCAGCCTATTTTTTGCTTCTTTTCTCATTTTTTCAACCCTTCTTCGAAACTCTTGGAAGGGGCCTCGACTTGGATGGTTTCAAGGGTTAATGGATTGGTGAAGGTCAAGCGGTGAGCATGGAGCATGAGTCGCTCTCCGCGTGCAGGGTTATAGAGAGGGTCCCCGACAATCGGGTGCCCATGATGGGAGAGATGCACCCGGATCTGATGGGTACGCCCCGTCTTAAGCTGGCATTTAACCAGGCTGTTGCGCCCGATTTTTTTCAGTTGCGTCACCTGGGTTTCTGCATACTGTCCCTTGCGTGGATCGACCAGGCGCTTGCGCCGATCGTGGCGATCGCGTCCGATTTTATCCTTGTAGACGATGGTTTTTTGTGCTAAGCTACCTTGGATCAAGGCCCAGTACTCGCGTTGGATGTTTTTATCTTCTAAAATGCGGTTGAGAATGGGCAGGATAAAAGGGTTTTTAGCAAATAAAATCGCTCCGCTGGTTTCCTTATCTAGGCGGTGCACGACGTAGCAGGTGGATCCAACATAGCTGGAAACATGGTTGAGAAGAGCAATTTCTGTCGGCTCATTGGCATGGGTTTTCATACCTTCAAGCTTATTGACGATGATGACATGCTCATCCTGATAGAGCTCTTCGACCAGACTCGGGTCTCCGGCTGGGAGCTCTTTTTCAGGGTAATCGTCCGCGTCAAAGATCAGCTGGATCTGGTCTCCTTTTTGAACGGGGCTCTGCCAGTTGATGGTCTCGCCATTGACCAAGACGTGTTTCTTGGTTCGTAAAAAATGCCGGATCTTACGGGGAATGAGGAAGTAGTCCTCAAGCAACTCTTTCACAGTCATCTGGGGAAAGGATTGTGGAATGGTAAATTGATAGTTCATGACCCTATTGTAGCAAAATCTAAGCTTAAAGAAAACTAAATGGGAGAAGGGGATGAGCTATCTTTTCTTGCTAGGACAAGGATAAGGTGTTACAATAACAGGTATGAATAGAATAAAAGAATTATTTGAAAACCTGATCACTTTTTTTAGAAAGGATCATCCGCCCAAAGCGGTGGCAGAAGAAGTGCCAGACACGGAACTACCGGAAGAGACAGTAGAGCCGACCTATAGTCGCTCAGGCAAGCACAGAAGCAAGCCTCTCTCTCAACATCCCTTCCGTCGTTTTTGGCGCAGATTCCATTTGACCAAGATTCTCCTGATCATTGGGCTAGGCTTTAGCCTCTTGACAGGGGGCTATCTCTTCTACCTCGCAAAGACGACCAACGTCAAGGATTTGCAGAATGCACTGAAGGCGACCACTATTATCTATGATAAGAATGGGGACCAGGCGGGAAGTTTGACCGGGCAAAAAGGAACCTATGTCGAACTCGATGCCATTAGTGAGAATCTGCAAAATGCCGTGGTCGCAACAGAGGACCGGAGCTTTTACAAGAATAGCGGGATCAACTATGGTCGCTTCTTCTTAGCGATTTTGACCCTGGGTCGCTCAGGTGGTGGGTCGACCATCACCCAGCAGCTAGCCAAGAATGCTTACCTGTCTCAGGACCAGACGGTGGAGCGTAAGGCTAAAGAATTCTTCCTGGCGCTTGAAATCAATAAGAAATACAGTAAAAAAGAAATCCTCACCATGTACCTCAACAATGCCTATTTTGGAAATGGGGTTTGGGGTATTGAGGATGCTTCCAAGAAGTATTTTGGGGTTTCAGCCAGTCAATTAAGCCTGGATCAGTCTGCGGTTCTCGCAGGTATGCTCAAGGGACCGGAAATCTATAACCCGCTCTATTCAGTAGAGAATGCGACCAATCGTCGCAATACGGTCCTCCAAAATATGGTGGCGGCTGGCTATATTGACCAGAAAACAGCTGATCAGTCGGCTGCTGTGGATATCCATGGCCAGCTGGTCGATGCCTATGAAGGCAAGTCAGAGGACTATCGCTATCCATCCTATTTTGATGCGGTGATCAATGAGGCGGTCAATGAATACGGCCTGACCGAAGAAGATATTGTCAAAAATGGCTACCGGATCTACACTGAGCTGGATCAAAATTACCAAGCAAGCATGCAGGTGATCTATGACAATACAGCTCTCTTCCCAGTAGCGGAAGACGGCACGCGCGCGGAATCTGGTAGTGTAGCGCTTGATCCTAAGACCGGAGGGGTTCGGGCTCTCGTAGGGCGTGTCGGAAGCGATCAAAATCCAGGTTTCCGTACCTACAACTACGCTACCCAGGCTGCCCGTAGTCCAGGCTCAACCATCAAACCTTTGGTTGTCTATAGCCCAGCTGTTGCTGAAGGTTGGTCGACCAATAAGGAATTGGACAATAGTACCACCCAATATGGAAGCTATGAGGTTAATAACTATGCGGGAATCCAGTCGAGCCCAACGGTACCAATGTACCAGGCCTTAGCAGAATCCCTTAACCTTCCAGCCGTAGCGACCGCTAATGATTTGGGTCTCGATACGGTCTTTGAATACGGGAAAAAATTCGGACTCAACATGGATAAGGTGGACAAGTCGCTTGCCGTTGCCTTGGGAGCTGGTGTGACAACCAATCCGATGCAGATGGCTCAGGCCTATGGCACCTTTGCTAACGGCGGGGTCATGAATGATGCTCACCTCATTACCAAGATCGAAAATGCAAGTGGCCAAGTGGTCAAGAGCCATAGCCAGAAATCAACCCGAGTGCTCAGTGGTTCAACGACAGATAAGATGACCAATATGATGCTTGGTACCTTCAGTAATGGTACAGGGGTGAACGCTGCGCCTTATGGCTATACCATGGCAGGGAAAACCGGTACGACAGAGACCAGCTTTAACAAGGACCTCTCTGGAGACCAATGGGTGATCGGCTACACGCCAGATGTGGTCATCAGTCAATGGCTTGGTTTCCCAACGACCGATGAAAATCACTACCTGACGGACAGTAGTGCTGGGACGGCATCCGAGATCTTCCGCAATGTTGCCAACAGTGTCCTGCCTTATACAGACGGTACTCAGTTTGACTCGGTGAAGAACTCTTATGCTGAAAATGGCATTGCGCCAGTCGGAGAAGAAACGACAGAAACAGATAGCAAAGAAGACAAAGGTTTCTTTGAGGATGTCAAAGAAAAGGCGTCGAATATGGTCGATGATGCGAAAAAAGCAATCGACGAAGCCGATATCCCAGGCAAAGCGAAAAACGCTTGGGATACCTTCAAAGGCTGGCTTGGTTTCTAATCAAAAAAACGATTCAGAAATTCTTCTGAATCGTTTTTTATTTAAAGTTCACTATCTGACAAGCTAAAGGTATCGCCGTGTTGGAGATCCCCGTACTGGTAGCCTCGTTTGAACCAGCGCATGCGTTGCTCTGAAGTTCCGTGGGTAAAGCTATCTGGTACCGAGTAGCCGTAGGCTTGCTCTTGGAGAGTGTCATCCCCGACTGCATGGGCTGCATTCATGGCTTCTTCGATATCGCCGATATCTAGAAGGTTTCGGTCTTGAATGGAGCGGGCCCAGACACCGGCTAGATAATCAGCTTGTAGCTCAATGCGGACACTGATGGCATTTCGTTCCTTTTCAGAAAGACCTTGTTGCATCCGATGGTATTTACCAAGGATTCCCAGCTCATTTTGCACGTGGTGGCCGACTTCGTGAGCGATCACGTAGGCCATGGCGAAGTCCCCGCTAGCCTTGTATTTGGTTGTTAATTCCTTGTAGAAGCTCATATCCAAATAAATCTTTTTGTCGGTTGGACAGTAGAAGGGACCAGCCGATGCTTGCCCAACTCCACAGCCTGTCTTTGTCCGTCCGGTATAGAAGACTAGTTTGGGCTCCTGGTAGGTCCGTCCTTCGGCTTGAAAGACCTTGTGCCAATGATCTTCTGTTGTGGCAAGGACCTTGCTGACGAACTCAGCATCTGCATCGTCGACATGGGTCTTGTTGGTGCGCGTGATCTGGCTAGACTGGTAAGAATGAGAAGTCTCGTTTCCAAAGAGTCCACCAAGACTAGCGCCACCACCTCCTAGAAGAACCAGAAGAAGGATGAGGACGATCTTACTCTTGAAGCTTCCGGGCGATAGTAAGATCTGTAAAATGCCCCCGCCAAGGTTACTGTTTCCTGAAGATTGGGAGTAGCTTTGCCCTCGACGGTCTTCGATATTTCTACTTTCTTTTAGGTTATCACTTTTCATATTCGTCTCCTTTTGTTTTATTTTACCAAAAATGAGGAAAAAACCAGAGTGATAACGCTTTAGATTTGCTTTTTTCTTGACAGGAGATTTTCTGTTCTTGTCAAAACGTGGAAAACTTGCTATAATGGGGTGAACGGAGGCGTTATGGCATTAAAAAAAGCAAGTCTAGCGTGTACGGTTTGTGGGTCACGCAATTACTCCATTAAGTTGAGTGGGACGCCAAAACCAACACGTCTAGAAGTCAATAAATTCTGCAAACATTGCAGCAAGTATACCATCCATAAAGAAACACGATAGGAGAGAGTTGTGAAATTCATTAAAGATATTTTCGTCTTACTAAAAGATACAACTTGGCCAAATCGCAAGGAAAGATGGAAAAACTTTATCTCAGTGATTGAGTACACCGCTTTCTTTGTTGCATTGATTTATTTGTTCGACAAAGTCATTGCACGTGGCCTATTGCACATGATCAATTTCTTTTAAGAAAAGAAGCCATGTGGGATCCTCAGGGTCCCACTTTTTGTAGTCTTTTCTTAAAAATAAATCAGCAAACCTCTTTGCATTCCTGCAAAATGTGGTATAATGAAGCTAGGAAAAGGAAAGCCAAGAGGCTTTTTTTAGTATGTTCACAAAAGCTCGAGCAGGCTAAACAGAAAGAAAGGATACCCAAATGGACAGTTTTGATAAAGGCTGGTTTGTACTACAAACCTACTCAGGATATGAAAATAAGGTAAAAGAGAATCTTTTGCAACGTGCGCAAACTTACAATATGTTAGAAAACATCTTGCGCGTAGAGATTCCAACTCAAACCGTACAAGTTGAGAAAAACGGTAAAACCAAAGAAATCGAAGAAAATCGCTTCCCAGGTTATGTCTTGGTAGAAATGGTCATGACAGATGAAGCTTGGTTTGTCGTTCGGAATACACCGAACGTTACAGGTTTCGTCGGATCACACGGGAACCGTTCAAAACCAACTCCATTGTTGGAAGAAGAAATCCGCAGCATCTTGCTCTCTATGGGTCAAACCGTTCAAGAGTTTGATTTGGATGTCAAGGTGGGCGATACGGTTCGTATCATCGACGGTGCCTTCACAGACTATACTGGTAAGATCACTGAAATTGATAACAACAAGGTGAAAATGGTCATTTCTATGTTCGGTAACGATACGGTTGCAGAAGTGAATTTGAACCAAATTGCTGAATTGTAAGAAAGAGAGAGTGGGACAGCTTCAACAGTCTGGGAGACTGTTGAAGGTTGCAGATAAAGGAAACATAGGGCATCTTTGAAGCTTAAAAAGCGAACAAAGACTTAGGATACTTGCTTCGCAAGTTCTATCCGCCACCTCAAAGCAGTGCTTTGAGCACTCAACCACTGCGTCTTGCTCGACAATCCAAAAATAATTGAGAGGCTAGGACTTTTGTCCCAGCCTCTTTTGATTGCTTATTATTGATTTTTATCCAGGCCAGTGATCTTTTTTAACTGCTTGGTTTCTGCAGCAGACGTAACATTGAAGATCTTATTTCCTTGTGTAGAAAAGCTAGATTCATCTCCGTTGCTATCTTTATAGACATAGCTGGTCCCATTTTCTGAACGCATAATGGCATAGGGTTTTCCGAGACGTTCGAGGGCCGTTTTTGGTGTATCGGATTTGGAAATGCTGCCAGTAGACTGGTGGTTGGCATCGCCCCCTCTTAGTCGGAAGGTGATATCTGTTAACACATTATTGCGGAAGAAAGCCATGATATCGCCATTGTCTGTTGCCCATACATTGACTCCATCACCAGGATTCGCACTGTCTGTGCTACTTACGGGTTGACCAAAGGCTGCAACTACGTCATCGTAACTGCTTCTTTCTTTTGGCCCACCAACCTCTTGTCCATCTTCGGTTCTTAATACAAAACCGGTGGTAGGGTGGAGGTTCTTGAGCTTTTCGATCTCAGGAATGGATGCAGCTCCTGGCACATATTGGAGAGATGCGCCATCATCTGGATCCAAGCTGAAGCGACCTGAAAAATCATCTGAGCTACTGCTGTCTGAAGAAGTGTTCGACGATTTACTAGATGATGTTTTGGTAGAAGATTGTTTGATCGGTTTTCTAGAACTAGAAGCGGTTTTTGCTGGTTGCGCAGAATTGGCGGGTGAGCAAGCGGCTAGTGTCACTAGTGAAAGAAGGCCGATCGCAAAGAAACGAATGTTTTTCATAAATACCCTTTCTAATGTGTGTGCTTCGCCTATCAGGCGAGGTTTTATTATATCAATAATCAAGGAATGGGGCAAATGGCAACAAAAAACCCCCTATTGCTAGGGGAATTTTTAAAAGATAAAAGATGATAAAAAATTTTATTATCAAGGCGGTAGACGGATTTGAACCGACGATCAAGCTTTTGCAGAGCCGTGCCTTACCACTTGGCTATACCGCCATAACATATAATATTGTAACCTAAAAATAAAGATAGGTCAAGAAAAACTTTTTACGTCAAACAACTTTAGAAAACCATTTCATCGTAGGGATTGAAAAAATCTCTCAAATAGCTTGCGAATTCTAGTGATTTCTGCTATACTTATAGAGTTGTCTAAGACAGCAAATACTCATCTCGGATCCATTGTGGCACCGTTGCCCTTGTGGTCGTGCTGCAAGTTGACGTCTGAGAGAGGAGAAAAAAACAAAAAAGGAGAAACTACTCATGGCAGTAATTTCAATGAAACAACTTCTTGAGGCTGGTGTACACTTCGGTCACCAAACTCGTCGCTGGAACCCTAAGATGGCTAAGTACATCTTCACAGAACGTAACGGAATCCACGTTATCGACTTGCAACAAACTGTAAAATATGCAGACCAAGCATACGACTTCATGCGTGATGCAGCTGCAAACGATGCAGTGATCTTGTTCGTAGGTACTAAGAAACAAGCTGCTGATGCTGTTGCAGAAGAAGCTGTTCGTGCAGGTCAATACTTCATCAACCACCGTTGGTTGGGTGGAACTCTTACTAACTGGGGAACAATCCAAAAACGTATCGCTCGTTTGAAAGAAATCAAACGCATGGAAGAAGATGGAACTTTTGAAGTTCTTCCTAAGAAAGAAGTTGCATTGTTGAACAAACAACGCGCTCGTCTTGAAAAATTCTTGGGCGGTATCGAAGACATGCCTCGTATCCCAGACGTAATGTACGTTGTGGATCCACATAAAGAACAAATCGCTGTTAAAGAAGCTAAGAAATTGGGTATCCCAGTTGTAGCGATGGTCGACACAAACACTGACCCAGATGATATCGATGTTATCATCCCAGCGAACGATGACGCTATCCGCGCTGTTAAATTGATCACTGCGAAAATGGCTGACGCTGTTATCGAAGGACGTCAAGGTGAAGACAGTGTTGCTACAGTAGAAGCTGAATTGGCAGCTACTGAAGGTCAAGCTGATTCAATCGAAGAAATCGTTGAAGTTGTAGAAGGCGACAACGCTTAATTTCATTCAATAAGTAACGAACCTAAGAGGGCAGGGCTCAGCCCGACCCTCTTATTTTATTAAAAAATATAGGAGAACAAAAATGGCAGAAATTACAGCTAAGCTTGTAAAAGAATTGCGTGAAAAATCTGGTGCCGGTGTCATGGACGCTAAAAAGGCATTGGTTGAAGTTGAAGGTGATATCGAAAAAGCGATCGAATTGCTTCGCGAAAAAGGTATGGCTAAAGCAGCTAAGAAAGCTGACCGTGTTGCCGCTGAAGGTTTGACTGGTGTTTATGTCAACGGTAATGTTGCAGCAGTTGTTGAAGTGAATGCTGAAACTGACTTCGTTGCGAAAAACGCTCAATTCGTTGAATTGGTAAACGCAACAGCGAAAGTGATCGCTGAAGGTAAACCAGCTAACAACGAAGAAGCTCTTGCTTTGACAATGCCTTCAGGTGAAACTCTTGAAGCTGCATACGTATCTGCAACAGCTACAATCGGTGAAAAGATTTCATTCCGTCGTTTTGCTTTGCTTGAAAAAACAGATGCACAACACTTCGGTGCTTACCAACACAACGGTGGACGTATCGGTGTTATCTCTGTGATCGAAGGTGGAGACGAAGCACTTGCTAAACAAATCTCAATGCACATCGCTGCAATGAAACCAACTGTTCTTTCATACAAAGAATTGGATGAACAATTCGTGAAAGATGAATTGGCACAATTGAACCACGTCATCGACCAAGATAACGAAAGCCGTGCAATGGTTGGTAAACCAGCTCTTCCACACTTGAAATTCGGTTCAAAAGCACAATTGACTGACGAAGTGGTTGCTCAAGCTGAAGAAGATATCAAAGCTGAATTGGCAGCTGAAGGTAAACCAGAAAAAATCTGGGATAAAATCATCCCAGGTAAAATGGATCGCTTCTTCTTGGACAACACAAAAGTTGACCAAGCCTACACTCTTCTTGCACAAGTCTACATCATGGATGACAGCAAGACAGTTGAAGCTTACCTTGAATCAGTAAATGCTTCAGTTATCGAATTCGTTCGTTTTGAAGTTGGTGAAGGTATTGAAAAAGCTTCAAATGACTTTGAAGCAGAAGTTGCAGCTACAATGGCAGCAGCTCTTAACAACTAAGAATAAAAAAATAAGAGGTTTCGAAGGAAACCTCTTTTTTGTGTGGAAAATATCTTATATCATTGTTTAAGATGTTTTATAATATTAAACAAACTTTGTTTTCAAAAAATAACAGACGTTACCGAAGATTCATCCAGATACTTTCTGAAACTTTCCGCCGTGAGAAAAGTGCTTGAAACAATGAAGTTTCAAGCACTCGGGAGTTTTGAAACTTTAGGTTCAAAACTAAGTCATGGAACTTCATAGAAGTTCGCTGACGTCCGTACTCACCTAAGGAAAGATTCAGAGAAGATATTATGTGAATTGATATCATGGGCTCATTCATTTGCTTAATGTGCGAAGGTATCGATTCCTAGGAGCAGGGACAGGGTTCCCATGATGAGGCCGGCTAGGATTACTCCGAGCATGACTGCGAGGCTACTGCGTTTGAAGTCCCAGTCGAGGATAGAAGCTGCAAGGGCTCCAGTCCAGGCACCAGTTCCGGGAAGAGGAATTCCCACAAAGAGCAACAAGGCCCAGAAGATACCCTTGTCACCTGCAGCTTTTTCTAATTTCTGTCCGCCTCTATGACCCTTATTGAGACACCAGCTAAAAAAGCCTCCGATAATTGGTTTTTTTGCCCCCCAAGTAAGAATATGGCGGGCGAAAAAGAAGATCAGAGGGACAGGGAGAAGATTTCCGATCACTCCGATCAGGAGCGCTGTCCATAAGGGAATACCATTTGCAATGGCAAAAGGGATGGCCCCGCGCAATTCAACAAGGGGCACCATGGAGATCAGGAAGGTAAAGATATATTTCATTAGTCAAGCCTTTCGATTAGTCTTCTTCATTCTATCGTATCTTTTCTCAATTGACAACTATGATCTTTTTTAATCTTTTATCTTGACTTTCTGGTGGAGGAAGCATATAATAAAGACATAGTTAATTAGAATCATTATAAAAAGGAGAAATGACATGACAACTATGAAACATGAAGCAGCTACTGATGTAGCAACTTTTGCACCTTCAAATAAAGAAACTCTTCCAGAAACAAAAGCTCTCTTGAACCAAGTCGTAGCAGATCTCTACGTGGCTCACATTGCCCTTCACCAAGTACACTGGTATATGCGTGGACGTGGCTTTATGGTTTGGCATCCAAAAATGGACGAATACATGGACAGCTTGGATGCAACCTTAGATGAAGTGAGCGAACGCTTGATCACTCTTGGTGGTGCGCCATATTCTAGCATGACTGAATTTTTGGAACACAGCAATATTGAAGAACGCCGTGGAACATTTACAAAAAATGTAGAAGAAAGCTTGACACGTGTTCTTGAAATCTTCCATTACCTTGATGGCCTTTACCAAAAAGCTTTGGATGTTACCGATGCTGAAGGCGACGATGTAACCAACGATATCTTTGTTGGGGCTAAAGCAGAACTTGAAAAGAACATTTGGATGGTGGCTGCTGAACTTGGTCAAGAACCAGGATTATAAGATCATAAAAAATAGAAGCCGTTGGCTTCTATTTTTTTGGTTCGTAGGGGATTTCCACTAATTAAAGGAATTCTTAATCTAACTATAGTTGGAGCGAAATCGAGGCCTATCGCTCCTATTTTTTTGGTATAGTTAATATGTGATTTTCTGTAAGCGTTCACAGGCATAAGAAAGCGCTTACAAATTAAATTGTTAATCCTAAGAGGAGGTTTTTATGGGAAAGTCTTTTTTTGAAAAGCGTCCTGTTTTTAGTATTCGTAAGCTCTCAGTTGGAGCTTGTTCTGTTGTGATTGGGATTTCTGCCTTGGGTCTTTCAAGGGTCCATGCGGAAGAAAAGCCAGCCCTCGAAAGTGAACCGACTTCGATGGAGACACCAAGTGTTGCGACGGAAAATTCAGAAGCGGAAGTTCCTGAAGCTGGTGCAAGGGTTTCAGAAGCTCCAGCTGTCATCACCCCTACCAGAGCTGAGGAAAAGCCAGCGCCTCAAGGCGAAGGCCAGCCCGTTTCTGCTTCATCTGAGCGTGCTACAGGAACGGAAGCAACAGCTGCTCCAGATCAAAATCGTGTAGCGGAGGATATTGTGCAAGATCGAGAACGTGATTTTAATAAAGATTGGTATTTTAAATTAAATGCAGCTCCTGGTGCAGAAGGGCGTCAAGTGGATGTCAAGGATTGGAAAAAATTAGATCTTCCTCATGACTGGTCTATTTTCTTTGATTTCGATCACAACTCTCCTGCTCAAAATGAAGGGGGGCAATTAAACGGTGGGGATGCTTGGTATCGTAAGACCTTCCGTTTGGACGACAAAGATCTAGATAAGAAGGTTCGCTTGGAATTTGGCGGGGTTTATATGGATTCCAAAGTCTATGTAAACGGACAATTCGTTGGTCATTATCCAAATGGCTACAATGCCTTTTCTTATGATATTACTCCTTATTTGAATGCGGATGGAAGCGAGAATACCATCGCCGTTCATGTGGTCAATCAACAACCAAGTAGCCGTTGGTATTCTGGTAGCGGGATTTATCGGGATGTTAAGCTGAGTGTAACGGACAAGGTTCATTTAGCGCAGTATGGGACTACGATTACGACCCCTCAGTTGGAAAAACAGCAAAATGGGGCAGTAGATACAGTGGTGAAGAGCCGCATTGTCAACCAGGATGATCAAGCCCATAGTATTTATGCGGAATATGAAATTGTCGATCAAAATGGCCAAGTGGTGAGCGAAAAAACGCGCAGTGAAGCACAAGCTGTTCTAGCAGGTCAAGAGATCAACCTATCTCAAACCCTCCATGTTGAAAAACCAACCCTCTGGGATGTGAAAACGGATCATCCAGCTCTCTATACCTTGTATACGCGGGTTTATCGGGATTCGCAGTTAGTGGATGTGCAAAAGGAACGCTTTGGTTATCGCTATCTCAACTGGACGCCAGAAGGTGGCTTCTTCCTCAATGGGGTGGCGACGAAATTCCACGGGGTATCCCTTCACCATGACCACGGGGCTCTTGGAGCTGAGGAAAATTACAAGGCTGAATACCGTCGTCTCAAACAGATGAAAGACATGGGAGTCAATGCCATCCGGACGACCCACAACCCAGCCAGTGAACAAACCTTGAAAATTGCTGCTGAGTTGGGCTTGATGGTCCAAGAAGAAGCTTTTGATACCTGGTATGGTGGCAAGAAGCAATACGATTACGGTCGTTTCTTTGAAAAGGATGCCACTCACCCAGAAGCTCGTAAGGGGGATACTTGGTCAGATTACGATCTACGGACCATGGTAGAGCGGGGCAAGAACAATCCAGCCATTGTCATGTGGTCGATCGGTAACGAAGTCGGTGAAGCAGATGGTTCAGACAAATCTGTCGCAACTGTTCGTCGGTTGGTCAAGACCATCAAGGAAGTGGATGCAACCCGCTATGTCACCATGGGAGCTGATAAATTCCGCTTTGGCGATGGCTCAGGAGGCCATGAAAAAGTAGCGGCAGAGCTCGATGCGGTTGGCTTCAACTATTCAGAAGCCAACTATGAAAGCTTACGGGCGAAACATCCAAACTGGCTCATTTATGGTTCTGAAACCTCTTCTGCGACGCGGACACGGGGCTCATACTATCATCCTGAAAGAGAATGGGTCGGCAGCAACCAAGAAGACCGCCACTATGAACAATCAGACTACGGCAATGACCGGGTTGGTTGGGGTCGGACAGCAACCGCCTCTTGGACCTTTGACCGTGATCATGCCGGTTATGCAGGACAATTTATCTGGACCGGTACTGATTATATCGGTGAGCCAACACCATGGCACAACCAAAATGACACACCTGTGAAAAGTTCTTATTTTGGTATTGTCGATACGGCTGGCCTTCCAAAGAATGATTTTTATCTTTACCAAAGTCAATGGGTATCGGCTGAGAAACATCCGATGGTCCATCTCTTGCCACATTGGAACTGGGACAATCCAGAATTAGCCAATCGTGTCATGGATGAAGAAGGACGGATCCCTGTTCGGACCTTCTCCAATGCTCACAGTGTGGAATTGATTGTCAATGGGGAATCACAAGGAGTGAAGACCTTTACCAAGAAGACCACAGCTGATGGCCGGACCTACCAAGAAGGGGCAAATCCGGATGAACTCTATCTAGAGTGGTTGGTTCCTTATGTGCCAGGTAAGGTGGAAGCCATTGCCCGCAACGAAGCAGGCGACGTGATTGCGAAAGATCAAGTCGAAACAGCCGGCAAGGCTGCAGGTGTTCGCTTGTTGAAAGAAGAACATGCGATTGCAGCAGACGGTAAGGATTTGACCTATATTACCTATGAAATCGTTGATGAAGCAGGCCGTGTCGTGCCAACTGCCAATAATGTGGTGCATTTCCATTTGCATGGACAAGGCCAAATTGTCGGTGTCGATAATGGGGAACAAGCCAGCCGTGAACGCTACAAAGCACAGGCAGATGGCTCATGGCAACGCAAAGCCTTTAACGGCAAAGGGGTAGTCATTGTCAAATCAACTGAGCAGGCGGGTGCCTTTACTCTGTATGCAGACTCAGACCGCTTGCAATCAGACCAAGTCAGCCTCTTTACAGGTAAGAAGGACCAAGTGGAACGCACCGTATTGGGTGTGGAACCCGTTCGACAAAGTGCTTATCTGGGAGAAGAGCCAGCTTTACCAAGTAAGGTCAATGTGGTCTATAGCGATGGCAAGGCCCAAGAAGAAGCCGTTGAGTGGGACAAAGCAGACTATAGTCGTGCAGGCCAAGTTCGTGTGACAGGTCATGTTCAAGGACGCACGGTCGAAGCTCTGGTTGATGTGATCGGCGTGGAACAAGTCCTTCCAGTCATCAAACAAATCCCGCAGGGGGCAGATTTAGCAACGGTGGATAAGGCTGTGCAATTAGTCTTCACCGATGGGACCAGTGCTCACTATGAAGTCGATCAATGGACCTTGGAAGCTGGTCAAGAAGATCAGTTATCCACACCAGGAGCACGCTTGAAAGCTACAGGACTCCTAGGCAATGGGGAAACGGTTCAAGCAACACTAGTGGTTGCAGGAGGAGATGTAGCCAAGGCTAAGAAACCAACAGTACAGCTAGATGGAGTAGCTCTTCCAAAATTTGGTAGTGGTAACCATACCATTTTCCGTTCGCTGACTTATGGTCAAGAACCGGGTCAAGTTACAGCGAGTGCAGAAAATGCTCAAGTGACGGTCCTACAAGCCAATCGAGAAAATGGTTTGAAAGCTCAAATCTATGTGACTGCTAAGGATACGGGAGCTGTACAGACCTATGTGGTCCAATTCCAAGAAGAAAGTCCGCAGATTGAGCGTTTAGAATTGCGTCTGCCAGAAGGACAGGAACTCAAGGAAGACCAAACGGTACCACTTGAAGTCATTGCCCATTACCAAGATGGCAGTCTAGCAAGTCTGAAAGCAGATCAAATCGATGTCAAAACAAGAGCTGGTAGTCAAGGAAAAGCCGTTGCGACTAAGAAAGGTTTGGAACTGCGAGAAGCAGGATTGGTTCATTTAGAAGCTAACTTCCAAGGACAAACAGGGGAATTAACCTTTACCATCACGCCAAATCCAGAAGAAAAGACAGTTGTGAAGGTGCGTCCTGTACGAATTAGTACCGATCAAAACGTGTTGCCAGCTCTTCCAGAGACAGTCTTGGTTGAGTATGACAAGGGATTCCCGAAAGAAAAACGCGTGACCTGGGATGCTGTGACAGCAGATCAGGTCAAGGATTACCATAGCTTTACAGTTACAGGTCATGTAGAAGGTGTGGAAAAAGAAGCCCAAGCTCAAGTCACCGTTGAAGGCATTATCGCTGTAGAAGAAGTCAGCACCACCACTCCAGTCGGTGAAAAACCAGCACTTCCAGAAAGTGTGCGGACCTATCACTCTAATGGTAAGACCTATACAGCTAAGGTGGCCTGGGATGCGGTCGATCCGCAACTCTTGGCCAAAGAAGGAGAAGTTGTCCTAGCCGGTCGTGTAGAAGGAACGGATCTTCCAACCCGTCTTCATATTCGTGTTTCTAGCAACACGGTAAAGGGAGCCAATGTAGCAGAGCAATGGACAGGATCTGTCTTGCCACTCGCTTTTGCAAGTGACTCTAACGATGCAGATCCAGTTGCTAAGGTCAATGATAAAGTCATCTCCTTTACCGATGCTCCGGCTAACCGTTGGACCAACTGGGGTCGTAACAATGCGGAAGATTCTGTCGGTATCTTGTTTGGGGATTCTGGTATCTTGACCAAGCGAGCAGTGGACAACCTCCATGTTGGTTTCCACGAAGACCACGGCGTTGGAGCTCCAAGTGAATATGTGATTGAGTACTATACAGGGGAACAAATCCCAACAGTTCCAAGCAATCCAAATCGTGTTAAAGACGAAACAGACCATCCATTTAACAATCCAGCTAACTGGAAAGAAGTCAGCAACCTAACCGTTGAAGAACCGGTAGCAGCTGGTAAGATGAATCATTTCAGTTTTGATAAAGTCGACACCTATGCTGTTCGGATCCGTATGAAGACGCCAGAAGGCAAGCGTGGAAGCTCTATTTCAGAGATTCAGATCTTTGCCAATAAGGTTGCGGCAGAAGAAAAGAGCCAGTTGACCATTCGCGTCAATGGCGATGTCTTGCCAAGTGTCAACCCAAGTGTGACCGATTACTACATCGATGCGCGTGATCGGGCTTATCCACAAGTGGAAGCGACAGCCAGCCATCACGGTCTTGCAACGGTTGTGCCAAGTGTCCATGAAGGGGAGCCAATCCGTGTCATCCATAAAGCGGAAGATGGTACCATCTTACAAGAATACCGCCTCCATCTCACAAGCGATGCAGAAAAACTGAAACAAGCTACTCCAGTAGCAGTAGAAGCAGGCAGCCGTTTTGTGAAAGTCGGTCAAGATCTAGTTCTACCATCTACCGTAGGCGTTTACTTCCAAGGGGATACAGGCTATGAACGCAAGGAACTGACGGTGGACTGGCAGGCTATCCCAGCTGATGCACTTTCTCACGAAGGTAGCTTCACGCTGGAAGGAAAAGTCATTGGCTATGATCTGACTGCTCAGCTGACCGTCCGGGTGTCAGAAAAGACAGGAGAAAACCTCTCTGTGAACCGTGACTACAATGCAGAAGATACCAGGGCATTTGCTAGTGAAACCAATGATCTCGATCCAAATCAAATCGACTATATCGATTACATCAACGATGGTGGCTACAACGAATACTATCGCTGGACAAACTGGAAGAGAGAACCGGATCAAACAGAAGTGTTTGCTGGTCTCATCTTCAAGAAAAATGGTCAGGTAACAGAGCGATTGGTTAATAAAGTAGCGGTCGACTTCTTTGCAGATCAGGAAACAGGTCTGCCAACGAAAACGGTTCTTGAACGCTACATTGGTCCAGACTTTGATGTTCCGGATGATTATGGCAATCTGAAGAATCTTCCAGATCATCCATTTAACCAGGCCTCTAACTGGGAAGAAATTCCGTATAGCTTGGATTATGCCTTTGAGCCTGGTTATATCTCTAACCTCAGCTTCAATGAAACCAGAACCAAAGCCATCCGTTTAAGAATGGTCCGTGATGAAAATCTAAAAGGAATTGGAATCGTTGAATTGAGCGCCTATGCTCCAACAGAAGAGGCTCAGGCAATAACTGATGTCACCATCCAAGTGAATGGCAAAGACCTAGAAGGTTTTCAACCAGATGTGACAGATTATCATCTAGAGTATGAGGGAGAACGTCCAATCGTTTCAGCAAAAGGCAAGAATGGAACAGCCGTTACGGTCGTGGATGCTAAAAGTGCCAATGCTCCGGTTCTTGTCAAGGTTGTCTCAGAAGATGGCAAGCTCGAAAAAGTATATCAACTTTCTCTCTCCGCAAAAGCACCTACAGGCTCAGCCATTCCTGAAGAAGGGGTTAAGAATCTGGTTCATACCAAACCAGAGTTGGTGATTGAGCCAGAAGAGATGGACTTTGAACGCTTAGAACGTCCAAATGCGGATCTTCCAAAAGGTGAGAAACGTGTGGTTCAAGAAGGTCAAAAAGGCCGCAAATTGCGCTTGGTGGAAGTCTCTCAAGAAAATGGTGTGGAAAGCCGGAAGGAACTAGATGCCTTTGTAGAGCTAGATCCAGTGGCAGAGATCACGGAGGTGGGCACGAAAGAAGTACTTCCAGATACTCCACAACCAGAGCCACAGCCGCAACCGCAGCCAGAACCACAACCAGAGCCGCAACCAGAACCACAACCGCTTCCAAACCCAGAACATCCTCATGGCTCAGAAGGACCAGTAGCTACCGCAACTTCTCAAGCATCGCTTGAGGTCAAAGCGGTACGTCAGGAAGGGACAAATGCAGTAGAGAAGGAAGTCGAAAAAACGGCTCAAACACCAGCAGTTTCAGCTGCTCCGGTTTCCGAAGGAAAATTACCAAATACAGGATCAGACGAAAGCGTCGCAAGCCTCGTTGCTGGAATCCTAGCGGCAGGCCTTGCCAGTGCTGTGCTGGACGATCAGAAAAAAAGAGCCAATAAGGCCAAGTAAAAAGCTGGATAAGCCAGTAACTATACGGTGAAAAGTTCACAGGTAAAAGAAGGAGGATGGGGAAACCCCACCCTCTTTACCTGGTGACATAAAGGAATAGAATATGGGAAAAAGATTAGTTGATCAGAGAAATCGATTTGGCATTCGTAAACTCTCAGTAGGCGTCTGCTCGGTAGTCGTAGCGACTTGTTTTTTAGGAGTGACTACTAGTTACGCAGAGGAACAAGCTGAGAGGAGTGAAACTCGCGAAGAACGGGTTGAAACGAGCGATGTCGATCACCAAGGAAAGGAGGAGAAAACTGTGAACGAGCACCAAGAAGAATCAGAGCATGCCTCAGTAGCTACTAGCGAGAAAGAAAATCGCACAGCCAGCCAAGGGACAGAAGCCACTCAACCAGCCACTTCTCTAGATGAGGAGACTGAGATTGAAGATTACGGACCGCTTCCAAGTAAGGCTCAGATGCAATACCACCGCGAAGAACTAGCGGCTTTCATCCACTTTGGGATGAATACTTACTACGATCGTGAGTGGGGAGATGGGGAAGAAGACCCTTATTATTTCTATCCAGAGCATCTGGATACCGATCAGTGGATCAAAACCCTGAAGGATGCAGGCTTTAAGCGGACGATCATGGTCGTCAAGCACCACGATGGCTTCCTCTTGTACCCTTCTAAATACACCGACCATACCATTGCTAAAAGTGGTTGGAAAGATGGAAAAGGAGATGTCCTAGCTGAGGTTTCTGCTTCTGCCAGCAAGTATGACATGGACATGGGGGTCTACCTCTCTCCTTGGGATGCTCACAGCCCGCTCTACCATGTGGATACAGAGGACCAATACAACGAATACTACCTCAACCAGCTTAAGGAAATCCTTGAAGATCCAAAATATGGGAACAAGGGTAAGTTCGTAGAAGTCTGGATGGATGGAGCGCGTGGCGATGGGGCTCAAAAAGTCACCTATACCTTTGACAAGTGGTTTGAAGCCATTCGCAAGGCCCAAGGGGATATTGCCATCTTCTCAGCTGAGCCGACCAATGTTCGTTGGATAGGAAATGAAAAGGGGATTGCCGGAGATCCGGTTTGGCAAAAGGTCAATCCAGATAAGATCCGCAACAATCCATCCAACAGCTACCTCAATCACGGGGATCCGGAAGGGAAGCAATACTCAGTGGGAGAAGCCGATGTTTCTATTCGCTCCGGCTGGTTCTACCATGACAATCAAGAGCCTAAGTCCTTGCGCGAATTGATGGACATTTACTTCAAATCGGTCGGCCGTGGAACTCCACTCTTGCTCAATATTCCACCCAACCAAGACGGAAAATTTGCGGATGCCGATGTGGCCCGTTTGAAAGAATTCCGTCAGATCTTGGACCAACTCTACAGTGTGAACTATGCGGCAGGAGCTTTGGTAGAAGCTGACTCGACACGACGCAATCCTCTCTACAAGGCCAGCCATTTGACAGATGGTGATGAAAAGACCAGTTGGGCCCCTGCAGATGATGCCAAGACCGGATCTTTTGTCCTGGATCTTGGAAAAGAACAGCATTTTGATGTGGTAGAGCTCAAAGAAACCATCGAGAAAGGCCAACGGATTTCTGGCTTCACCATTGATGTGGCTGTGAATGGCCAATGGGTTCCTTATGGGGCTGGCTCAACTGTAGGATACCGCCGATTGATCAAAGGGCAACCAGTTGATAGTCGCTATATCCGGGTGTCCATCACCGATGCCCAAGCTACTCCAATCTTGAACGGAGTCTCTGTCTATAAGACGCCAGCCAGCATTGAAGAAACTGATGGCTATCCGCTTGGTTTGACTTATCATTCTGACCGGACTGCTGACCGGGCCAATGGTCAGTGGAATGAAGAGGGAGAAGGCGTTCGAGGCACCTCTATGTGGACCAAGGAAAAGGGAGCTTCGGTGACCTATCAGTTTGAAGGCACTAAGGCCTATGTGGTCGCAACTGTCGACCCTGGTCATGGGGAAATGGATGTCTATGTCGATGGCCAAAAGCTAGCGACCGTCAATACCCAAAGCCCAAGCCGCAAACGGAGCCAAAAGGTCTATGAAACACCGGATTTGACAGCAGGATCTCACACCTTGACCTTGGTCAATAGCAAGGGAGATGCGATCGCAACGGAAGGGATTTATGCCCTCAATAACCAAGAAAAGGGGATCTTTGAGTTTGCCCAGCCAATCCTAGCTGTTAAGAAAGGCGACCCAGCGCAAGTCGTCGTCAAGAGAAAAGGTGGCTCTAAAGGGAGTGCCAGTCTCAAATTGATCACAGAACCGGGAACAGGGGTTCATGGTAAGGTCTACAAAGATACCAACGTCACCCTTGAGTTCGCAGATGGAGAGACGGAAAAAACAGTCCAAGTTCCAACCCTTGATTTTGCA
Source organism: Streptococcus parasanguinis (assembly GCF_047465465.1). Lineage (GTDB taxonomy): Bacteria > Bacillota > Bacilli > Lactobacillales > Streptococcaceae > Streptococcus > Streptococcus parasanguinis_AI. Next base: position 154,455 of record NZ_JASGZU010000003.1, read on the forward strand.
GGAAAAGCAACCGATGTCTATGACTTTAAGGTCAAATTGCTCCATCCGGATCAAGGAAGCCTGGTCGGCTTTATTCCAGAACTGACAGTCCAAGTGATGAATGAAGACCAGTTGCCAGAAAATCGCAAAGAAGTGGATGACCAAGATCCAAAACTGCACTATAGCCAAGGCTGGCATCATGAGACAGACAACAAAGACTTCTCAAATGGAACAGAATCTTGGTCTAGTTTCAACCAAGTGACCGATGAGGAAGGCAAGAAACACATTGAAGTGACCATTACCTTTAAGGGCACAGGTGTGGAGGTTCGAGGAGTAGTCGACCCAAGTCATGGGCTCTACAGCGTCACTTTGGATGGAAAAGAAATGGCCTTCGAAGAAGGTCGGGGCCATGATTATGAGATCGACGGCGATCATTATTTCAGTGGCTATGGAGACCAACGCAAGTTCGACCAGAGTTTGGTCAATCTGCAAGGCCTAGCAAAAGGCTACCACCAGCTACGCCTGCATCTGGATCCAGCCCTCAATGACCCTCACTCATCTCGAGCTATCCAGGTGGACCGATTTGTCCTCTCAGGGAAAGATAGTCAGTTGCTCAGTCAAGAAGAGTTGCAACAGATCATCAGAGAAGGAGTAGAAAAGATCAAGGCTACTTCTCTCGAGCGCTTGAAAACAGACCTCAAACCAACTGTTCAAGGACAATTAACGGAATTGACTCAGTTGTTGGATCAAGAGCGCCCAGATTTGGTTGCTGCAGCCAATCAAGTCGAAGCCCTTGAAACCATCTTAGAAGATGCTCACAATTATGAACCCCTGACGCAAACACGCCCAGAAGAAGGTATTCGGGATTTGATTCTTGAAAAGCCAGAACTTCTCATCGAAGCGGAGGAGATTCCATTTGAGAGTCAAACACGTGAGAACAAGGACTTGGCCAAGGGCGAAAGCCGGATCCTTCAAGCAGGAAAGGTCGGACGCCGGTTGAAATTGATCGAGGTTCGACAAGAAGAAGGCAAAGAAATTCGGACAGAAGTCGATGCCTTTGTCGAAGTGGAGGCTCAGGATCAGATCACAGAAGTCGGAACGAAGGAAGCGGAAGAAAGTCCGTTGATAGCTAATATGCCGACTCCAACCACTCCTGTAACTCCAAGTAAGGTGCAACCAGAAGTTGCGACTCTTTCTCAAGCTGAAGACAAAAAAGAAAAAGAAAGATCAGTCCTCTTGCAACCGAAAACCCCAGAAGCAGTTTCTGTTTCGACTTCAGACCATCCGGAAATAGAAGTGGTTAAAAGTCCTTCTCTACAATCGGAAGGAAAACTTCCTCAAACCGGTACAAAAGAAAGTGGATTGTTTGCTTGGTTAGGCCTTCTTGGTCTAGGATTCTTGGGTGGAGGCGCCAAATTCGCTCGTCGCAAAGAGTAGTTCCTTCTTCGCATAAGAGGTTAGTTCTTACTAGCCTCTTTTGTTTTGTTTTCTTAAGAGATTCCTATTTCCATGGAGTCTTTGCTTTATTTACAGCCGTAAAAATTGTATAATAGTCAAATAAGGTCAATGATGAGAAGGAACACTCCAAGGCCATTTTTTATGGGCCAAGAACAGAGCATCCATCTAGAAAAAACAAGTCAGAAAGGAGCATCATGGCAAATAAGAACACATCTGATAGCATTGAAGCTTATATCAAGGCCTTGCTGGCTCAAGCTGGCATGGCAGAGCTCAAAAGAAGTGAGTTGGCAGATGTCTTTCAGGTCGTCCCTAGTCAGATTAACTATGTCATTAAGACCCGCTTTACCGAGAGTCGAGGCTATATTGTAGAAAGTAAACGCGGTGGTGGCGGTTATATCCGCATTGGCAAGGTCCAGTTTTCAGATCACCATCAGATGCTTCAAGACTTGGCAGCCAATATTGGAGAGACCATCAGCCAGCAGGTCTTCCATGATATCCTCCAGATGCTCCATGAAGAAAAATTATTGACAAAACGTGAGACGCAGCTGTTCTTTGCGACAACCTCCGATGAGGTTCTAGGTCGAGATGCTCTCATCATACGAGCAAATATGCTGAAAAAAATCATTCAACAAGTAGATAGAAAAGGAAATACCGACTAGATGAACTATTCAACAGCACTGTTAGAAAGTATAGAAGCGGCCCAAATACTAGCAGGCCACTATCAAGGGAATACCTTAGATACTTGGCATCTTTTGACGGCCATGGCCAATAATCCCTATAGCGTGGCAGGTTCTGTACTCAACGATTATCCTATGCAGATTGACGAATTTCAGGATGCAGCGGAGCATATTACAGGCCAGGCTTTTCAAAGCGACAATCGGTATGAAATCTTCCCATTTTCTTATCGGATGGAAGCGATGATGAAGCACGCAAAGGAGATTGCCCAGGTCCTTCATGCCAAGACCTTGGGAACAGAGCATGTGCTCCTCTCTCTTTTAGCGGACCGTGGGACCTTGGCTAGCCAAGTCATGGAGTTTGCCGGCTTTGCCTTTACAGAGCAAGACAAGGGTGTTCCCGTTGCTTCCCTTCGAAAGAATCTAGAAGACAAGGCAGGCTGGGACAAAAATGATATTAAAGCTATCCGGAGTCTTTATCGGGCCCAAAACCCTAACCGCCAAACTATGGGGAATATGATGGGCATGCCCCCAAGTACAAGTGGAGGTCTTGAAGACTATACCCGTGATTTGACAGAAATGGCGCGTGCAGGTCAGCTCGAGCCGGTGATCGGCCGGGATGCAGAAATTTCACGCATGATCCAAATCCTCAGCCGCAAGACGAAGAATAATCCTGTATTGGTGGGAGAAGCAGGGGTCGGGAAAACCGCTCTTGCATTAGGTCTGGCCCAGCGGGTCGCTAGCGGCAATGTTCCAGCTGAAATCGCTCAAATGCGTGTTCTTGAATTGGATCTCATGAATGTGGTGGCAGGGACGCGCTTCCGTGGGGACTTTGAAGAACGTATGAACAATATCATCCAGGATATCGAAGAAGACGGTCACGTGATTCTCTTTATCGATGAACTGCATACCATTATGGGGTCAGGATCGGGCATTGATTCGACCTTAGACGCAGCCAATATTCTAAAACCAGCCCTGGCACGGGGAACCTTGCGTACAGTTGGGGCCACGACTCAAGATGAGTACCAAAAGCATATCGAAAAAGATGCAGCCCTCTCTCGGCGTTTTGCGAAAGTCACCATTGAAGAGCCAAGTGTTGCAGATAGCATCCAAATTCTCCAAGGCTTGAAAGAAACCTACCAGGACCACCATCATGTGACCATTACCGATGAAGCGATCGAAACAGCTGTCAAATATGCCCACCGCTATTTGACCAGCCGTCAATTGCCAGATTCAGCCATTGATCTCTTGGATGAAGCGGCAGCTACTGTACAAAACCGCGATTCCAACGGTCACGTAAAAGAAGAGTTGACCGCCTTGGATCGGGCCTTGATGGACGGCAAGTGGAAGAAAGCAGCCCAACTCTTAGAAGTAGAGGCCGCTCCCATTGTCTACAAAAAAGAAGTCACTGACCAAGATGTCTTAGTGACCTTGAGCCAATTATCTGGTATTCCAACTCAAAAACTGACTCAAACCGATGCCAAGAAGTACCTCAACTTAGAAACAGAATTGCACAAGCGCGTGATTGGTCAAGACCAAGCCGTTTCGAGTATCAGTCGGGCTATTCGACGCAATCAATCAGGTATCCGTAGCAACAAGCGTCCGATCGGTTCTTTCATGTTCCTGGGACCTACCGGTGTCGGAAAAACAGAGCTAGCCAAAGCTTTGGCGGAAGTTCTGTTTGATGATGAATCGGCCCTCATCCGTTTTGATATGAGTGAGTATATGGAAAAATTCGCAGCCAGCCGCCTCAACGGTGCCCCTCCAGGCTATGTGGGCTACGAAGAAGGAGGCGAGTTGACCGAGAAAGTCCGCAACAAACCATATTCAGTTCTCTTATTTGATGAGGTGGAAAAAGCCCATCCAGATATTTTCAATGTCCTTTTGCAAGTCTTGGATGACGGAGTCTTAACCGATAGCAAAGGCCGGAAGATCGACTTCTCCAATACCATTATCATCATGACCTCAAACCTTGGAGCAACAGCCCTTCGGGATGATAAGACCGTTGGCTTTGGTGCCAAAGATATCCGCTTTGACCAAGCCAATATGGAAAAACGCATGTTTGAAGAGTTGAAGAAGACCTATCGTCCAGAGTTTATCAACCGGATTGATGAAAAGGTGGTCTTCCATAGTCTCTCAAGCGAGGACATGCAGCAGGTAGTGAAAGTCATGGTCAAACCGCTCATCGCGACCTTGGCAGAACAAGGCATGACCCTCAAATTCCAGCCTTCAGCGCTCAAGTTGCTAGCAACCAAAGGCTACGATCCAGAAATGGGAGCTCGCCCACTGCGTCGTGTCTTGCAGACCGAAGTGGAAGATCAGTTAGCAGAGCTATTGCTGAAAGGTCAAGCCCAAGAAGGGCAAACGATCAAGGTTGGAACGACAGCCGGAACGATCAAGTTCGAGATTGTCTAGGAGGACGTCATGACGCTTCAGCGATTAACCCGTATTTCGCTTTTGGCGGCCCTTTGTGTCGCTCTACGTCAGGCTTTTGCCCCTTTCCCAAATGTCCAACCTATTTCTGCCATCTTTTTTCTCTTGGTGATATTTGAAGGGTATAGCTTTGCTTTTCTTGTGATGATGATCACCATGTTTGTCTCCGCCTTTTTCCTGGGGATGAGCCTGATTGTGTTCTTTCAGATTGTCGCCTTTGGCTGTTTGATGCTCATTTGGCGCATCAGTTACAAGTGGTTGCCCCATGTCCTTCAGATCCTTTTTGTGGGCCTACTGTCCTTTGCTTATGGGGTCTTGATCGATACTGTTTATGCCTTGATATACCATATTCCTTGGTGGACCTATGCTTTGGTCAATGGTTTTAGTTTTAACCTTGCCCATGCTCTGTCGACGATCATTTTCTATCCCATTATCTATCAAATCTTTAGGAGATTTTATGTTGAAAAAAATCATTTCTAGCTTGATGACCTTACTTGCAGCTCTTCTTTTAGCGAGTTGCGCTCCGTCTCATAGCACAAACAATCAAACAAGTGCTTCTAGCACAGAAGTTGCCAAGAAAAACGAAATTTCGATTACGATTAGCGTGACGCCAGAAGGTCAAAAAGCGCAATCGAAAACCTTGAAAGTAGCAGAAGAGAGCAATCTCATGAAAGTGCTCAAAGCCAACTACAAGATTGAAGAAAAAAATGGCATGATCACCTCGATTGACGGTCACAGCCAAGATGAAGCAAAAGGTCTTTACTGGATGTACAAGATCAATGGCGAAATGGCTCCAAAAGGTGCTGCTGAAACCACCGTTAAAAAAGGGGATAAGATCGAATTCTATCAAGAAGTGTATAAATAATGAGGAGATAGTGGGACAGAAATCGGTAATTCGTTAGAATTCGATTTCGTCGTCCCACCTCCGCACAGTTGAGTAGGGCTGTAAAAGCTGATGAAATCAGTGTAGTAGAGCCCACTCAACCACTGCGTCTTGCTCGACAATCCAAAAATAATTGAGAGGCTAGGACTTTTGTCCCAGCCTCTTTTTTGCTAAAGTTTAGGAACTTACTTAAAACTTCTTTCAAATTAGAAAAATATTTAAGAAACTATTGACAGCCTCATATAACAGTGTTACAATAATGTTACAAAATATTACAAATGTTACAAAAGAGGTTCTGTTATGAAAAACAAAAAAATCATTTCCCTAGCAGCCCTAGCTTTGACAGCTAGTCTTTTCCTAGGAGCTTGTGGCGGGAATAAAGAAGAAAAAACTTCAGAAGCAAGCAGTTCAAAGACCAGTCAGGTTAAACAAACAAGTTCTTCTTCTAAGAAAAAAGTGATCACTAGTAAAGATCCAATTGCCTCTTCATCCTCTGATAGCAAATCAGAAGAAAGTCATACCGTTGGTAGCAAAAATAACCAAGCTGCAGCTAGTCAAACACCAGCTCCAGCTAAAGAAGCGACACCAGCAGCACCCGTAACAAAAGAAACAAAAGAAGTAGCCACTCCAGCAACACCAGCGAAAGCAAAATTGCCAAGTCTAGAAGACGGTCATGCTCAGGCTAAGAAGCAAGCTTCTGCGACGGAGAATGCCCAATACAAGGGAGTCTATTCTGTAGCAGCAGGGGATTTCTCCGCAGCAGCTGGGAATTGGTCTGACAAACGCGACACTGGAGTCACTATTGGCCAAGGCGGTCAAGTAACCATCCAACTTCCTGGGGGCCAACCCGTAGCCTATGGTATCAGCGCTTATAACTATACCTTGGATGATGGTCATTACCATGCTAATCTCTCAGCAGGCGATGGATCTGCAGCGACTCTAGATATCGTAGTTGGAAAAGATGGCTCTGTATCCAGTGTGACGGTTCTGAAAGACGGTGTCAGCCACTCCCTCACTCGTGAATAAAAGTCGAAAGATTTGAAAAGAAAATCTTATCTTTTCAAATCTTTTTTTGCTGTTTTGAAGAAAAATATATTATTTTATAAAAAGGTGTTGACATCCAGAAAATATAGTATATAATAAAAACATAAAGAAAACTTATTTATAAAAAATTATAAAAAGGAGGCAGTATGAATAAAGAAAGAATCGCTGTGGTATTTGGAACCTTTGCTCCTCTTCATCAAGGGCATATTGACCTGATCCAACGGGCCAAGCGTCAGTGTGATCGTGTTCGTGTCATCGTATCTGGTTATGAAGGGGACCGTGGCGAAGAAGTGGGCTTGACCTTACAAAAACGCTTCCGCTATATCCGTGAAGCCTTCTCAAACGATGAATTGACCCAAGTCTATAAGTTAGATGAGACGGAACTTCCTCGTTATCCCTTGGGCTGGGAACCTTGGTTACAAATAGCTCTTGATACCATCCAGTATCAAACAGAGACAGAAGAGTTGATCTTTTATGTGGGGGAGAAAGCCTACAAGGAAGAGTTGGAAGCGAGAGGGTTTGAAGTTCACTTAGAGGAGCGTCGCTTCGGGATCTCTGCTACTATGATACGGGAAAATCCAAGCAAATACTGGAAATACATCGCCCAGCCCTTCCGTCGCCAGTTCACGAAAAAAGTCTTGATCATGGGGAGCGCCAGCAACGGGAAAACGACCCTTGCAAAAGACTTGGCTCGCTTTTACGATGCTCCTGTTAGTCTTGAGTATGCCCGTGAATACCAGATCAAGAACAATGTTCAAGATGATGAACTCACACCGAAAGATTACTATTACCTCCTCTTAGGACAGTATGATCAAACCTCTAAGCTCATCGATAGTAGTGCCAATCGAGGCCTGGTCATCGCAGATACCAATTCCCTGGTGACCAAAGGTTACTACGACTATTACATGGAAGTCGAAGGCCAGGATACCAGCATGACCGATACCTTTGACAACCTATTTGTTAGTATTTTGTCTAAAGAAAAATTGGATTTGATCCTCTTTGTTCAGCCGATCGGCTCTTATGTCAATGATGGTTTCCGAGACATGACCATGGCTGATGAAGAGATCCGCACCAGCTTTTCAAATTACCTAGACCAATTGCGCCAGCAATACCTAGGAAACATTCCGACTACTTTCCTCGGATCAGACTACCTCGGTAACTATGAAGAAGCCAAGAAAGTTATTGATGCCATCTACCAAGCCGACTAAGGAGCAGCTTATGAATCACCTAATGAACAACCTCACTAAAAAATTCACAACCTTTATCCAAGACTTTACAAATGTCCACCGAGAAGCGAAAAAGCAAGGCTTTGTCAATATTATGAAACTCCTCTGGTGGGATCAGAGTATTCAAATTCAAGGGATGTACTGGGTCTACACGCTGAATAGTCTAGTGGGCTGGTACCAATGGACCAAAGCCCTCAAGAAGGAGGTGGCCTAAATGACCAATCTCTTGATTCCAGCAGGAATGACGGAGAAAGAGTATTTTGAGACGGTCGCAAGTGAAGCAGACTTTCTCAAGTGGTACAAGGAACAAGACTTACCGACTTATGAAACCCCTAGTGTCACAGCGGACATGGTGGCCTACTGTTTTGTCGAAGGCCAGCTCAAGCTTTTAGCCATTCGCCGCAAGGCCCACCCTTATCAACACTGCCTAGCCTTGGTGGGGGGCTTTGTGAACAAGGATGAAGATGCAACCCATGCTTGTATCCGAGAGGTCAAAGAAGAAGTCGGGCTCGATCTTCCAGTTAATAAGGTGGAGCAGCTCATGACAGTTTCCACCCCTGGGCGGGATCCCAGAGGCTGGGTCATTACCATCGCCCATCTGGTCTATCTGCCAGCAGAAGCAGTAGACTTAGCCCATGCAGGTGACGATGCCAAGGAAGTCGTTTTTCTCGATGTCGATTTCAAAAAGTCCCAGTGTTTGCTTGATGGAGAACCCTTAGCTACTTCTGATTTTGCCTTTGACCACTACCAGATTATTCAAGAATCGATCAAGCGGATTCAGGGGCGTCTAGACTGGAATCCAACCTTCCTCTATCTGCTAGAGGAGCCTTTCACCGTTTATGAAGCAACTGAGTTGGTCAATCTGATCAATCCTGGACGTCCCATCGTTAGTAATAACTTCCTCGTAAAATTCGGAGAATTCGTGGAAGAAGTGGGTGTCAAGCGAGTACCTAAGAAAAAACCACGCAAGACCTATCGCCTAAAACAATAGATCGAGCTGGGTTCATTCTACCAGCCCTTAGTTACTAGTAGTAGCCAAGGGCTTTTTCTGATTTTTCCTGCTCCACTTGTGTGCAAAGTGGTATAATAATCATAATTGAAATCAAAAGAGACAAGACTATGGAAGAAAAAATAATTTTACCACAAAATACACGACTGATGGGGGCTCTGCTTGGTTTTATCGGAGGAGGCCTCGATGTCTTTTGCCACATGCACTATCGGAGTTTGGTCGCGACCCAAACGGGGAACCTCCTGCTTCTCATCGCTGATTGGCACGATCCCCGTGTCGAAAATACCATCATGCGTTTTTCATCTATTTTATTTTTCTCGATCGGCTTTTTGGTTGCCCTCCATATCAAAGAGTATCGCAAGACAGCCTTTTGGCGGACCAAGATGTTAATTCCTTTGTTTGTGGTGACACTCCTGATTCCCTTGGTGTCTGTCATGCCACCTGTAGAAGTTCCCTTTATTGCTTTTGGAACAGGGATGATGATGTTGACCTTTACAGGGAGCCTCATTGAAAATCACCCTTATGTGATCTTTATGACTTCCGGCAATTACCGCAAGATGCTGACGGCCTTGTACCGAATCACTCGAGGAAAGGGAGATTTGGACGAGTATCGGCGTCAGGCCATGAATTACGGGATTGTTGTTGGAAGCTTTGTTGCTGGAGCTATTAGCGTAGCCATCCTCATGCATTTCATTCACCAATGGGCCATCTGGCTGATCACAGCCAACCTCTTTTTGATCATGACCTACTACACCGCAAGGGTCAAACAACTTGGCCTGCAAACAGACAATCTATAGAAACAGGACCCCGTGTGAGGTCCTGTTTTAGATTAATGACAAAGTCATCTTAGAAACTTTCCTTAGGTGAGTACGGACGTCAGCGAACTTCGAAGAAGTTCCATGACTTAGTTTTGAGCCTAAGGTCTCAAAACTCCCGAGTGCCTGAAACAATCGTGTTTCAGGCACTTTTCTCACAGCGGAAAGTTTCGGTATTTTTTTGATTCGCTCAAAAAATTAAAACATATTTATATTTCTTTGCCGAATTGCTTAACTTATTTAAAAATAGTACAGGACCTCACATGAGGTCCTGTTTTTTGTATTTCTATGCTTTTAATTGTAAGAGTTCTTCAATCTCAGCCAGAGTGCTGGCTTGCGAGATGGCTCCACGGAGTTTGGCTGCACCTGAGGTACCACGGAGGTAGTGAGGAGCGAGACCGCGGAATTCACGAACGGCAATGTGCTCACCTTTGAGATCGATCAAGCGTTTCAAGTGTTCGTAAGCAATCTTCATCTTGTCTTCAAAAGTCAAATCAGGCAGGATTTCTCCTGTTTCAAAGTAGTGATTGATTTGGTTGAAGAGATAAGGATTGCCCATAGCAGCGCGACCAATCATGACCGCATCAGCACCGACTTCTTCGATCCGTTGTTTGGCGTCTTGAACCGTACGGATATCTCCGTTTGCGATAAATGGAATCTTAGTTAGGGCCTGTGCAACCTTGTGAAGGGTCTCAAGATCCGCATGCCCCGTATACATTTGCTCCCGAGTCCGTCCATGCATGGCAAGGGCAGAGACACCTGCAGCTTCAGCAGCGAGCGCATTTTCAACTGCTAGAGAAGGATCTGACCAACCCGTCCGCATTTTTACAGTGAGGGGGATATCAAGGACGGATTGAACCTTATTGATGATGGAGTAAATCTTGTCTGGGTCCTTGAGCCACATGGCACCAGCCTCGTTCTTGACGATTTTATTCACCGGGCAACCCATGTTGATATCGACGATATCAGTCTTGGTATTTTCTTGGATAAATTCAGCTGCGCGTGCGAGGCTATCTTCGTCACTTCCAAAGAGTTGGATCGATACAGGATTTTCTCCTTCATCGATATGGAGCATGTGAAGCGTCTTTTCATTGTTGTATTGGATTCCCTTGTCAGAGACCATTTCCATCACAACGAGCCCTGCCCCCAGTTCTTTGGCAATGGTCCGGAAAGCTGAGTTGGTCACTCCGGCCATTGGGGCTAGGACGGTACGGTTAGGGATTTCGACATTCCCGATCATAAATGGCGTATTAAGATTTGTCACGAATGAGTTCCTCCAAGTCATTTTCGTCAAAGTGGTAGTGTGTTTGGCAGAATTGGCAGGTAATCTCTGCACCGTGATCTTCATCTTTCATCTCTTTTAGATCACTAGCTGGCAGACTTGCTAAAGCATTCAAGAAACGCTCACGGCTGCAGTCGCACTGGAAGCGAAGTTCTTCTTCAGAGAGGCGTTTGAAAGGTTCATCTCCATAGATAGCGGCAAGAAGAGCTTCAATATGGTCTTCAGATTCCAAAAGTGTGGAGATAGCAGGCATTTTTTGGATGCGTTTTTCAAAGCGCGCGATTTCTTCTTCCTTGGCATTTGGCAAGACTTGAAGCAAGAAGCCACCCGCCACTTTAACCTTGTCTTCGTCATCCAAAAGGACATTGAGTCCAACTGCAGAAGGTGTTTGTTGGCTTTCCGTCAGATAAAAGGCCAGGTCTTCTCCGATTTCACCGGTGACAAGAGGGGTCATAGAGTGATAAGGATTTCCCGTACCATAGTCAGTGATGACCAGGAATTCTCCGTTTCCGACAAATGGTCCCACCAGGACTTCACCAGTTGCCGTCTTCTTGATATCCACTCCAGGATTTTGTACGTAGCCTTTAACATTTCCCTTGGTATCTGCCACGGTGATGATGGCTCCGAGTGAGCTAGTCCCAAGGACTTTGACCGTAATTTTAGTATCTCCTTTCTCGTTTGCTGCCAAGATTTGACTGGCAATGAGGGTACGGCCAAGTGCGACCGTGGAGCTAGCTTGTGTATGATGTTTTTCTTGGGCTGTTCGTACAGTTTCTGTACTGTCTAGTACATAGGCACGAAAAGCGCCGCTTTCTGAGATAGTTTTAATAATTTTGTCCATACCTACTATTTTAGCACAAATCAAGCAAAGTGGGGGCAAGGAGAATTCCGAAAATCAGCCGTTTCAGAAGAAGGGCAAGAAGAAAAGAAAATTCCGAACGTTATTTCTAGAAAGAAGCAATTTCCAAGTAAAAGACGAGTTTCATAGAGAAGTTGGTTTAAAAAGGAAGGAGAAAAATAAACGATAGCTGAGTGGATCTTGAAAAAACATCAAAAATTGCTTATAATAGAGTGTAAGACAAACTTGCAGGTGAGACTCCTGCCCCTAGTTTGAAGAAAGGCATAGATAGGGAACTATCTATGGTATATGAAAAAGAATTATGACATCAGTTGTTGTAGTAGGAACCCAATGGGGTGATGAAGGAAAAGGGAAGATTACAGACTTCCTATCAGCCAATGCAGAAGTCATTGCTCGCTATCAAGGTGGGGACAATGCCGGACACACCATCGTAATCGACGGCAAAAAGTTCAAGTTGCACTTGATTCCTTCTGGTATCTTCTTCCCTGAAAAGATCTCTGTCATCGGAAACGGCGTGGTGGTCAACCCTAAATCATTGGTCAAAGAGTTGGCTTATCTCCATGAAGAAGGAGTATCAACGGACAGCCTTCGCATCTCTGACCGTGCCCATGTCATCCTTCCTTACCATATCGAATTGGACCGTCTCCAAGAAGAGTCTAAAGGCGACAACAAAATCGGAACGACCATCAAAGGGATTGGACCAGCCTACATGGACAAGGCTGCGCGTGTGGGAATCCGGATTGCGGACCTTTTGGACCGCGACGTCTTTGCGGAACGTCTTCGCATCAACTTGGAAGAAAAGAACCGTCAATTTACCAAACTCTATGATGCAGAGGCTCTGTCATTTGACGATATCTTCGAAGAATACTATGAATATGGTCAACAAATCAAGCAATATGTAACCGATACTTCTGTCATCTTGAACGATGCTTTGGATAACGGCAAGCGCGTGCTCTTCGAAGGAGCTCAAGGGGTTATGCTGGATATCGACCAAGGAACTTATCCGTTTGTTACTTCATCAAACCCTGTTGCAGGTGGGGTGACCATCGGATCAGGTGTCGGCCCAAGCAAGATCGACAAGGTTGTCGGTGTATGTAAAGCCTACACTAGCCGTGTCGGTGATGGACCATTCCCAACAGAGCTGTTTGATGAAGTGGGCGAGCGCATCCGTGAAGTGGGGCATGAATACGGTACAACGACTGGCCGTCCGCGTCGGGTGGGCTGGTTTGACTCCGTTGTTATGCGCCACAGCCGCCGCGTATCAGGAATTACCAACCTTTCCCTCAACTCCATTGACGTTTTGAGTGGTCTAGATACAGTGAAAATCTGTGTGGCCTACGACTTAGATGGCGAACGCATTGATCACTATCCAGCCAGCTTGGAGCAACTCAAACGTTGCAAACCAATCTATGAAGAATTGCCAGGTTGGTCAGAAGACATCACCGGTGTGCGCCACTTGGATGAGCTTCCAGAAAATGCCCGCAACTATGTCCGCCGGATCGGTGAATTGGTTGGTGTGCGCATTTCAACCTTCTCAGTCGGACCAGATCGTGACCAAACCAATATCCTTGAAAGTGTCTGGTCAAGTAAATAATTCAATAAAAGTTGGGAGTCTCTCTCAACTTTTTTGAGTCTTAAGATTACTTTAAGACCTCTGGGATATACTAAGACAATAAACAAAGACCTCCCAACTTTGTTTAGCACTCTTAACTTTTTTCATAATATCTCCCTATAAGAAGTCACCCATTGGTGGCTTTTTTTGTGGCTTCATCATATAATAGAACAAGAACATAAAAAGTAAGTGAGTGTACAAGTGAGAGACTATACCCTAGAAGAGAAAGAAGCTTTTATGCGAGAGGCTTTAAAAGAGGCAGAGATCGCCTTGGCCCATGAGGAAATACCCATTGGCTGTGTCATTGTCAAAGACGGTGAAATCATTGGACGTGGCCACAACGCGAGAGAGGAATTGCAGCGAGCGGTCATGCATGCGGAGGTGATGGCGATCGAGGAGGCCAATCAGCGTGAAAATAGCTGGCGCCTGCTGGATACGACGCTTTTTGTCACGATTGAGCCCTGTGTCATGTGTAGTGGTGCCATTGGTCTAGCTCGGATTCCCCAGGTGATTTACGGGGCGACCAATCAGAAGTTCGGTGGAGCAGGTAGTCTCTACGACATTTTGGCAGATGAACGCCTCAATCACCGAGTCGAAGTAGAAACAGGAATCTTGGAAGCAGAATGTGCAGCCATCATGCAGACCTTCTTCCGCCAAGGTCGAGAACGAAAAAAACAAGCCAAACTCGCAGCCAAGGCCGAAACACAAGAATAAAAACCGGACCTTTGCAAAATCCACAAATTATGATATAATACCTATCGGAGCAACAGTTCTGCGTGAAGCGGGTCAGGGGAGGAATCCAGCAGCCCTAAGCGAAGTGAACTGTGTGCTCTTTTCTATTGCTCTTGATGAGTCAAGTCCAAGGGACGCAGAAGAATCCTAGAGCAATGGATGCAGTTTTTCCCGCTAGGGAAAAAGCTGTAAACCTATGATAGCCCTTAGTGAATCAAGTCCAACGGACGCGGATGAACTTAGGTGCATTGACGCAGTTCGAACAAAGTGAGAACTAGGTTCCGAAGTATAATGAATCAAGCCTAAAAGGTGCAGATGAATATTGGAGCAGCGAATCTAGTTTGAACGGACCTGAAATGAATTCAGCTGACATCCAATCTTAAGAAGCGTATTTGTTTTCTTGTCAATCAAAATTGTTCTTCTCAATAGGCCTAAAATTTGTTGTCTTACGCAAACGAATGCTCTCGGTTATGTCCTAAGGTTAGCTTATTTAGAAAAATAGTATAGAATATAAAATGTAAACGTTTTAAAATAGTGAAAGCACTTGCTTATTTTTTCTTAAAGCGTTATCATAAAAGAAAAGAACAATTGGAGGATAAACATGTCACATATTAAATTTGACTACTCAAAGGTGTTAGATAAATTTGTAGCACCACATGAACTAGATTATATGCAGCCTCAAGTGACTGCTGCAGATTCTGCTCTGCGAAATGGTACAGGTCCTGGGGCAGAAATGACTGGCTGGTTGAACTTGCCTGAAGAATATGACAAAGATGAATTTGCTCGTATTCAAAAGGCTGCTGCTAAAATCCAATCTGATAGTGAGGTATTGATCGTAATCGGTATTGGTGGTTCCTATTTAGGAGCTCGTGCAGCTATTGATTTCTTGAATAATTCTTTTGTAAATCTACAAAGCAAGGAAGAACGCAAGGCACCTCAAATCCTCTATGCTGGAAATTCTATTTCTTCAAGCTATTTGGCTGATTTGGTAGACTATGTATCAGACAAAGATTTCTCTGTCAACGTTATTTCTAAGTCAGGAACGACTACAGAGCCTGCTATTGCTTTCCGTGTCTTCAAAGAACTCTTGGTTAAGAAGTATGGTCAGGAAGAAGCAAATAAACGGATTTATGCAACTACAGACCGCGCTAAAGGTGCAGTTAAGGTTGAAGCAGATGCTAATGGCTGGGATACTTTTGTAGTGCCTGATAGTGTAGGTGGTCGTTTTACAGTATTGACAGCAGTGGGACTCTTGCCAATCGCAGCTGCAGGGGCTGATATCAGCAAGTTAATGGAAGGAGCAAATGCTGCTCGCAAGGCTTATGCTTCTGATAAGTTGGCTGAAAATGAAGCATATCAATATGCAGTTGTACGCAATATCTTGTACCGTAAAGGTTATCTGACAGAAGTTCTAGCTAACTATGAACCATCTCTACAATACTTCTCTGAGTGGTGGAAGCAACTGGCTGGTGAGTCAGAAGGGAAAGACCAAAAAGGTATTTACCCAACTTCAGCCAACTTCTCAACAGACTTGCACTCTCTGGGACAATTTATCCAGGAAGGTACCCGTATCCTCTTTGAAACAGTTGTACGTGTAGATAAACCTCGCAAAAATGTGCTGATTCCTGAATTGGCAGAAGACTTGGACGGTCTTGGCTACTTGCAAGGAAAAGATGTTGACTTTGTCAATAAAAAAGCTACAGATGGAGTGCTGTTAGCACACACTGATGGTGGAGTTCCAAATATGTTTGTGACACTGCCTGAGCAAGATGAGTTCACTTTGGGCTACACTATTTACTTCTTTGAGTTGGCTATTGCTCTTTCTGGCTACCTGAATGGTATCAATCCATTTGACCAGCCTGGAGTTGAGGCTTATAAGAAAAACATGTTTGCCCTTCTTGGAAAACCAGGCTTTGAAGAGCTGGGTGCTGAGCTGAATGCACGCCTTTGATTCTTATATGCCTTGAGTTCATTTAGAGTATAAAAAGAGATCCACAAGTTCATTTCTTGTGGATTTTTTAGTACAAGCCTCATAATTAGTTTATTATTTTTTTGAACAGTATAAAAAAGAGTGTCTTAATTCTTTTATGAAAGCGCTGTATAATTGCCTTGTAAATAAAATTTGAGAGGTATCAAAATGAATGATTGGTTAAACATAAAAGGCAAAACAGTTCTTGTGACTGGCGCGTCATCTGGGATCGGTAAGGCAATCGTTGAAGAATTGCTGGAATTAGGTGTCAATGTAGCGAATTTCGATCTTAGCGACAACGATTTGCGTCATCCAAATCTATTATTTGTAAAAGTTGATGTAACTTCTCGCTCTGAAGTAGAAGAGGGTGTTGCCAAAATAGTTGAAAGATTTGGCAATATTGATGCAGTGGTCAATAATGCAGGGATTAATATCCCTAGATTATTAATCGATGCAGAAAATCCTAAAGGTCCTTACGAATTGGACGATGAGACGTTCGAAAAAGTAACGATGATTAATCAAAAAGGTTTGTATCTGGTTAGTCAGGCAGTGGGACGTATTTTAGTGAAAAATGGAAAAGGTGTAATTGTGAACATGGCTTCAGAAGCAGGCTTGGAAGGTTCTGAAGGACAAAGTGCCTATGCTGCCACAAAAGCAGCAGTCTATAGTTACACTCGTTCATGGGCAAAAGAGCTGGGTAAGCATGGTGTACGTGTGGTTGGAATTGCTCCAGGAATTATGGAAGCTACGGGACTTCGAACTCTTTCTTATGAGGAAGCTCTTGCTTATACCCGTGGAAAGACGGTAGAAGATATTCGAGCTGGTTATGCTTCAACTTCAACAACTCCTTTGGGACGAAGTGGTAAACTACGGGAAGTAGCTGACCTTGTAGCATTCTATATTTCAGACCGTTCTAGCTATATAACTGGAGTCACTACAAATATTGCCGGGGGGAAAACTCGCGGTTAAAAAAATGAAGGTGAGGAAGAGAGTTGACCATAGTAAATCGATGGTATAACATTTTAGAAAAAATGGTCTCACAGCCAACTTATTCCTTGGTAGATATGCGCTCAGAGCTGGATATTAGTATGCAAACCTTGCAAAAGAGTATCCAACAATTAAATGATGTTTTGGCTCCGAGTATCCAGATTATCTCACAAGATGATAAGTTAATGTTAGAGGTGTATGACTATACTGAGTTGGAAAGGATTTTATCTGGTAGTTTAAAACGGGAGAGTGACTTCAATTCTTCCAGTAAAAGAATTGCCTATTTACTAAAACGTTTAATTAAGTCAACCTCCCCTCTTCTTATTGACGACTTGGCTGAGGAGGCAGGTGTTAGTAGAAGTACCCTTAATAAGGATTTAAAACAAGTAAAATCTTTGGCAGAGAGTTACTCTATCACTATTTCAGGAAAGCCCAACCGTGGGCTGGAGGTCTTGGGGTCCGAGCTGAATTTGCGCTTGCTCTATATTCACCAAGTGGCCCCTTACTTTGAAGGAAAGACACTCACCGAGGCAACATCTTCTTTTCTGGAGACGCTACTCCAGGAGTATAAAATCCCGAAAGAAACAAAGGAACTCCTTCGAAAGACAATTTCAATTATGGTGGAGCGTATTTATGCATCTAGGGTGTTGAGTTGCCCTATTCCTTACTATAGGAATGATTTAACAGAGACACCTTTGGTTGAAAAATTAATCTATCATATTGAGATGACTTATAAGATTTCCCTCAGTCAGTTTGAAATAGACTTTTTGTGTTTTCCGTTTAATATCCGTTTTATTGACACTTTAAGCAAGCCGTCTTATCAATCTGAACAGCTTGCAAACATTTTTCAAGGGATTGTCAAGAAAGTCAAAGAAACAATGTTGGTTAACTTTGATGATGAAGAATTATTTGAAGAAATCAAGTCTCATCTAGGCCCCTTAATCAATCGACTGATTTTCCATGTGCAAGCTAATGATATATTCCATGGCGAGGTTCAAACTCAATATCCTTTTGCTTTTGAAATGGCGAAAATTGCTGGAGAAGAACTGTCTGCAATTTTTGGTTCTGAATTGGAATTATCTGAAATCGGATATCTGGCTTTGTATTTTGAAATGATTTTAAGAAAGCAAAACTCTGTTGTAAATGGTTCTCGCAAGCAGATAGCAGTAGTTTGCACAACAGGAAGAGGAACTGCTGCGATGATTATTCAGCAACTCAGACGAATCCTTGGAAATGATGTAGACATTACTCAGTATTCTGAAGAGGATTTTAATCTGGATTTGAATCAGGACTATTTCGCGATTTTTACGACAGTTCCTCTAAAATATAAAGATTCTAAATCTCCAGTCATTCAAGTTAATCATCTTTTTGATGATCAATGGCTGCGGGAAGAATGGCAGAGGGCCAATGCTTTTCATCAAAAAAATCTAGAAACAGTCAGCTTACGTTTTCTTCGGTTGAGTCCCCAAAAAACCTATCAGCAATACTTGCTAAATATGGTTGCAGAGTTAGAGAAACTTCAGATGATTGATGAAGGTTTTAGAAATCGGATAATTGATAGGGAGAAAAAACAATCAACCATTTTTGGTGGAGGAATTGCCTTCCCCCATACAATTAACCAGGGTTATGCAAAGACTATTTTAATGTTTGGAAAGCTAGAAGAGCCTTATCAAAAAGGAGATGATTGGATTGAATTTATCTTTCTAGTCGCCATTCCCTCAGAAATTGAAAGCAAAATGGAGAGTGAATTGCTGGAATTGTATGACGACATTTTTCGAATTGCAGGAGAGCCTTCTCTAAAAGAAGCTTTGAGGGCTGTAGAAACAGAGACAGAGTTTCTATCATTTTCTAAGAGCAAAGGAGTATTTTAATGAATTCGCTAATAATTTTCGCTGTATTTGTCATGGCAGCTTATATATTTCAAATGTTCCTCGGCTGGCAGCAACTCAAAGACTTCAATAAGACCTATACGATGCTCCGAAGACTGGGGCGCGTAGCGATTGGCAGGAAGTCCGGAAGAATCAAATCCGGTACGATTGTCATGTTCGCGGTTGATGAAAACGGTCGGGTTCTTAAAGCTAGCAAAATGCAAGGAGTCACAATCTTAGCACGTTTTCAAAATATGGACGATTATGTTGGAGAAGACATCCATTATTTTGACAAGTATAATCCTCTTGTGAGAAAAGAAAATAAGTTGATGCAATCAGCCATAGAAGATGCTAGAAAAGTCTATCTTTGGCATGAGGCAGGTATTGAGAAAGAGACAAGTTCATCTGATTCTTTTCTGGGATTCGGCTTTTATGCGAATTACTTACAATTATCTATTAAACAGTTATTTAAAAAAAATAAGAAAGGGAGTTCCTTATGAATCACATTACAAATTTTGCAGAGAGTTTTATGAAACTCTTCCAATTAGGTGGAGAAACCTTTATTAGCTGGATGACAAATATTGTACCGCTTGTCTTAATGCTATTGATTGCAATGAATACCCTTATCGCTTTCTTGGGAGAAGAGAAGGTCAATTCCCTGGCTAAGATTTCTGCCAAAAATCCTGTTAGCCGGTATATGATTTTACCTTTCATTTCAGCCTTTATGCTGGGGAATCCGATGGCAATCAGTATGGGACGTTTCTTACCAGAATATTATAAACCTAGTTTTGTAGCAGCTCAGATGCAGTTCTGCCATACTTCAAATGGTGTATTTCCGCATATCAATCCTGGGGAATTGTTTGTATGGATGGGAATTGCAACAGGAATTCAAACTTTAGGTTTAAGTCAAATGGACTTAGCCATTCGTTACATGCTTGTTGGGCTTGTCATGAACTTTGTAGGCGGTTGGGTGACCGATTTTACAACTGCTTATGTAGCAAAACAGCAAGGTGTTACCTTGAGTAAAACATTTGATTTATAGAAAGAGTGAAATTATGTCATATAAGAGTATAAAAGTTGTTAAAGGAAATGGCGGTTTCGGAGGACCTTTGGTCATTACACCTAGTGAAGCTAAGCATAAATTCATCTATATCACTGGCGGAGGAGAAAAGCCAGATATTGTGGATAAAATTGCTGATTTGACCGGTATGGAAGCTGTTAATGGGTTTAAAACTTCTATCCCAGATGAGGAAATTGCTTTAGCAATCGTGGATTGTGGCGGTACTCTTCGCTGTGGTATTTATCCTAAAAAGGGGATCCCTACAATAAATATTGTAGCTACAGGGAAAAGTGGGCCTCTAGCTCAATATATAACCGAGGAAATCTATGTGTCAGCAGTTGGCCTTAATCAAATTTCTGCTGCTAATGAAGACGAAAAAGCGACAACTGTGGTAACAGAAAAGCCAACTTACGATACTAGTAAAAAAATTACAGAGCAAAAAGCTGAAACAAGTATTGTAGCAAGAATTGGGATGGGCGCTGGGAAGGTCGTTGCGACTTTCAACCAGGCTGCTCGTGAAGCCATCCAAACAATGC
Organism: Streptococcus parasanguinis; assembly: GCF_047465465.1. GTDB lineage: Bacteria > Bacillota > Bacilli > Lactobacillales > Streptococcaceae > Streptococcus > Streptococcus parasanguinis_AI. The sequence goes on from NZ_JASGZU010000003.1 coordinate 174,881, forward strand.
TCAACACGATCATTCCTTTCATGGCCTTTGTTTCCTTGCTGATTGGGGTTATTCAAGGTTCAGGTGTTGGAAATTGGCTGGCAAAATTAATGGTTCCCCTAGCTGGGAACATCTGGGGACTCATTTTGATTGGCTTTATCTGTTCCTTGCCATTCCTATCTCCTTTGTTAGGCCCCGGAGCTGTTATCAGTCAGATTATTGGAACCTTAATTGGAGTTGAAATCGGCAAAGGGAATATTCCGCCCCAAATGGCTCTGCCAGCTATATTTGCTATCAACACTCAAAACGGTTGTGATTTCATTCCTGTAGCACTCGGTCTATCTGAAGCCAAGGCTGAAACAGTTGAGGTTGGTGTCCCTTCTGTGCTTTATTCACGCTTTCTCAATGGTGTTCCGCGGGTGCTAGTAGCTTGGATAGCTAGTATTGGCCTTTATCAGTAAACCTTTGATAGATGCACGTAAACATAGCAACTATTATGTTAAACTTATCTATAAGCATAAGTTTATGACAGATTTGAGAAAGGATGAATAGGAATTAGATGAAGAAAATTTTTGAAGCTAAAGTAATTCAAGTGGGGCCTGAAGCTCAGAATATGATTCAAGATGCCAATATGCTCATTTTGTTTGGAGAAGAAGCTCCGGAAGACTTAGCAGAGTATTGTTTTAAAATCGATAACAAAAATCTTCTAGGTGCAATACTAGAAGGTGGAAAGCTGGTGGTAGATAGTCAGGAATATTCGATTACTGCCGTAGGAAATGTAGTAGAAAAAAATTTAACTGGACTGGGCCATATCACGATTTCTTTTGATGGTTCAAAAGAGGGCAGCCTGCCGGGCACTCTCCATGTTGCAGCAGACCAAGCAGTAGTAATTGAAAAGGACTCTACCATTCAGATTTTCGAAACTGCTTGACCATAACAAAATTTAAAATCAAGCAATTTAGAAACATAAAAGTCAAAAAAATTGATTCAGAGCTTGGACAAAAAGTCCAGGCTTCTGGGTCTAAATTAGAAAAAATAGATGACGCGGTGGTTGATTGGCATCTTCCTTCGCTTTTTAAGCCCCAAAGATTGCCTGATCAACTGTGCGGGGGTGGGAAGATGAACTTTTTAACTTGTTTGAAGTTCTTTCCCACTCCCTTTTTGATAGGGAAAATAATTTATGTTTTAATATTGTAAAATTTGTCATTGTTTTTCAATGTTTTCGCAATATGACAAATCAACAAAATTTATAAGGATAAAAGCATGCCAGAAAAAGACGGTCAAGGTCAAGCGCAAAGAGCTTGAAGTCAATCAAACTAGCCAGCCAGTGCAAGGGAATTTCCAGCAGATGCATCCATAAGGTGTGCCTGAACAGAAGGAAAAGACCAAAAAGGTATTTACCCAACTTCAGCAAACTTCTCAACAGACTTGCACTCATTGGGTCAATTTATCCAAGAAGGAACTCGTATCATGTTTGAAACAGTTGTCCGTGTGGACAAACCACGTAAGAACGTGATCATCCCTACATTGGAAGAAGACCTTGATGGACTTGGTTACCTTCAAGGGAAAGACGTTGACTTTGTAAACAAAAAAGCAACTGACGGTGTTCTTCTTGCCCACACAGACGGTGACGTGCCAAACATGTACGTAACTCTTCCTGAGCAAGATGCCTTCACTCTTGGTTATGCCATCTACTTCTTCGAGTTGGCCATCGCCCTTTCAGGTTACTTGAACGCGATCAACCCATTTGACCAACCAGGTGTTGAAGCCTACAAGAAAAATATGTTTGCCCTTCTTGGTAAACCAGGATTTGAAGAACTTGGAGCAGAACTCAACGCTCGTCTTTAATCAATAGACAAAACGATCTCGCAAGAGGTCGTTTTTTTACTTGCTAAACAAACTCATATTTTTGTCCCCTGGAATCAATTATAAAAACACGATCTAGTTATGTTTCTCAATCATATGGTTAACTGATTGCTATTGTCTCCCTTCGCAAGAAATTTTAAGATAAGCATCTAAAAGGTCGGATATCTCTCCGATCTTTTTTAGTCTATCAAGACAGGAGTTGGTCCTTGCTTGGTTTTATGTTATAGTAGAAGAGAAGAATAAAAAGGAGAATTCGAAATGTCCGAGAAAGATCAAGAACAATTTATGAAACATACTCCCGTAGAGGGTGCGCCTCAATTTGATGTGGCTGCGCCAGCCTTTGTCCCAAAAGAAGAAGCCGAAGACTTGGTCGTTCCAGAAGCTAGTGGCCTTTCAGTGACAGAGACGAAAGCAACGAAAGAAGAGGCAGACGAGCCAGCTGTTTCAGAAACAGTGGAGCCTCCAAAGGTGGATGAAGCAACTGTTGGAGAACATCCGGATGTAGTTGCTACTCCCCAACCGACTCCTCCATTCCAACCTGCGCCTCAAGCTCCTCAAAACATGGCAGCTGAGCCAGTTGGTCCGCAAACAGTGCCTGTTCCTGAGACACCTATTCCACAAGCTCCTCTTTCTCCTGTTGGAAGACCGATGGATACTGCAGACAAGAAGGCGATTCGTTTTGCCCTTGGGATTTTAGTTGGGCTTCTTATCGGTGGAGTCAGTGGCTATTTGATTGGTCATGCTAGCCCTAGCACGTCATCATCTAGAAAGCAGACTTCTTGGTCAGGTAACCAGTCTGGTTCGTCTTCCAATATCGATTTGGATCAATTGACCGCAGAAGACGCGGAAGTTGATTTTAGCTGGAAACAGTCTGATATCGAGCAACTTCAGTTTTTAACAGGAAGTGATGCTGGGGAGACTCCTGAGGAAATGATTGAAGCTTATGGGAAAGCTAGCTCCGTTCAATTTGAAAGTGGAGAATTGAAATTATTTTGGGATGATAACTCTTATAATAAAGAGGTCAAAGCGACTTACTCTAAGAAAGGGAAAGAATTCCAGCTTGTCAAATTTGAATTTAATCAATTTGGGAAAAATCTTACGGTTGAGGATAACTTTGCAGATGGGTTCAAGGTTGGAGATAGTGAAACCGGTGCTGGAGGGACCTCTTACAAAGAGCTTTTAGAAAAATACGGTGATGCAGTCAATCTGACGGTGAGTTCATCTGATGATTCAGACGAGATAGAATTGGTCATGGACTTCCAAAAGAAAAATGGGGACTACGTGGATTTGACCTTTATTCGCCAAGAAAATGGAGATTTTCTTTTGAGCAGTAAAGATAGCTTCTAAAAGGATAAGACAAGAAAGAGGCGCAAGCCTTTTTTCTTTCAAATAAGACAAGACAAATGCGCTAATTTTCTATACAATAGAAGGTGTTTAGATAGAAAGAGCATAAAGGATGGAAGAAATGAAACAGTGGATAGAACATCATAAGCGGATCCTACAAAAAGCTGCAGGGGCTTTGCTGGCTTTTATGATTGGTATTTGCTTGGTGTTTATGATTCATCCAGTGCAAACCTTGCCCAAAGATCGCTTGTTGAGTTTGTCTCGCATGCAAGAAGACAGCCAGCAATTTGTTGCGTCTTCTTCCAAAGCGCCAGCTTTAGAAGACTTGTTATCATTGGAGCTTGTAAGGGGAGAAGGAAAGGTACAAAAAAGTTGGGTGACTTTGTCTGCATTCGTCAAAAAATTTGGAAAAGCAGCGAGCTTTACACAAGAAGATACGAGTTTTGGAGCACAAGTCAAGTTAGGCTATGGGGCTTCTGTGAAGGGGCTCTATCCTTATACCATAGAATTTCAAAAGCAGGATAATGATTTTTATTTGAGCTCGATTCAAGGATTTGCGCCAAAATCGTCTCACTATCAGAGCAAAAAGGACTTAAAACAGGCAGATTTTACAGGCTATCAGACGCTAGATGGGAAAAAGGAAAAGGGAACGGCAGTAGAAGAAGTCTTGAAAAAATCAGGTCTTCCCAATTCTCTTAGTTTGACCTCTGTAAAGGACAAGCAAGTTTTAGCTTTGTCTTATCAGGTGACAGATGGATTGGTCTCTTTGACCTTTGAACGCGACCAGAGTGGTCAGTATCGTTTGACGAAGAAGGGGTGAAGCAAATGATCGAGTGGATGAAAAAAAATCGAAAAGAACTCTTGCTGCCGTTTTTATGTTTTGTTTTAGGGTTGTTACTTGCGATTGCAAGCATCCAGGTGCAAGAGCAGGGAACCGATACCAAGGAGGACCAAACGCTTTCCCGTTTTCAGCCAAAGGATTACAAGAATTTGGTAAGCAACGATCAAGAAATCAAGCAGTTTAAATGGACCATCGAAGCTGTGGCGAATTTGAAAGTCCGTCTTAAGCAGAGTCAGCAACCAGGAACCCGCTTGGAAACAGTTGTGACGGAATGGGGAAAAGCACAAAAAGTTCGCTACACAAAGACAGCTCAAGGGGAACAAACCGTTCTTGTCTTGACTTATGCAGCTAAGCAAACCGATCAGGGGAAGAAAAGTGTGAACTTGTGGTTTGAAGAAGAGAAAGACCAGGGGTATCGCTTGACGATGGTGGATGCGACGAATTTGTTGGACGCAAAAGAGAAGACAAGCAGTGAGAAAGAAATCACTACTGAAAAAGAGCACAAAGGTGCAGAATTCGCCCAGCTTATTAAGAAACTAGGAAATCCTCAACGCTTAATCTGGGGGGAAGTGTCAGATGGCGGAATGGGGTATCGCGCGACTTACCAGCTACCAGGGCAGTCAGAAGTGGTAATGGAATTCAAGAAAAAAGGCAAGAAATTAGTGTTGGTATAAGAAGGGAGACATCATTGGACGATCAACGGACAGACATCAAGGCAACTTCTTCTCACCAGGGTGGGAGTCGCTTGATTTCAGAAGCTGACCTGGCTTCAATAGGGGGAAGCAGGCATTCAGAACCAAGACAAACGGTACTAGACTCCCAATCGGATAGGGATAAAACCTACTCTCCTTCCTCTAAGAGTGAAGGGTCTTCGCTGGCAGCCTTTTTTGGTTTATTGGCCATGCTGGGATTAATTGCCTATCTGGCTTCAGGAGGTATTCATAGTTCTTCTACTACTAGTGAATATGGAAGCACTAGCTTGTCTTATGGAACTAGAAAGGAAATCTTGAGAGGTGGTACGAGTAGCTTGATTGCTCCGGAGAGGGAATTTCAGTTTCAAGTGACCTATGAGAAGGCCATTTCCCTGATTCCTGGTTTAAGTGAGGGAGATCAAGGTCGTCATTATTCAACTTCTCTGTCTCCACAGGAAGTGGTAGCTGTACTGGGGAAGGCTAGCAGTGGGGAAGAAACCTACCAAGAAGGTGGTGTCAGTCCTTTTATGACACAATTGGAGTATCAGTCTGAAGGCTCTCCTTCTTCCGTAACAGTTTTACTTTCAAATATTGGTGTTGATCGTTTATCTTCTCTTGATTTTAAAAACTTAAACAGTGAGCGATTAGCCAATAAAAATGGTAGCTTAAACAGAGAAGATTTTGCCAATATGAAAATAGGAACGAGCTATTCAGATCTTGTGAATACAGTAGGAATTCCTAGCAGTGTTTCTTGGTCGAGTATGCTGGGTTCAGAGTCCTTCTTAACCTTTTACTATAAGCTTTCTGATTCGCGGTCCGTCATTATTCACTTTGGCAGCAATCGTACCATCAGTGAAATCAAGGGTCTAGAAGATTCAGCGACATCAACTTCCACGTCGCCTTAGGTGTCCATCTCACTAGGATTGTGGTATAATATGGATACCTTTAATTGAAATGAATGGAGAATCTCATGACTGCACAAAAAATGTCTGCACAAGAAATTATCGCTTTTATTGGAAATGCAGAAAAGAAAACAAATGTGAAAGTAACCTTTGAAGGGGAATTGGCAACAGCTGTTCCTGCTTCTGTTACCAAGCTTGGCAATGTTTTGTTCGGTGACTGGAAAGATATCGAGCCCCTTCTTGCCAACTTGACAGAGAACAAGGATTATGTGGTCGAACAAGATGGTCGTAATTCAGCTGTTCCCTTGCTGGATAAGCGCTATCTAAATGCACGTATTGAACCAGGTGCTATTATCCGTGACCAAGTGACCATCGAAGATAATGCTGTCGTGATGATGGGGGCTGTCATCAATATCGGTGCTGAAATCGGTGCAGGTACTATGATTGATATGGGGGCTATCCTTGGAGGTCGTGCAACAGTTGGTAAAAACAGCCACATCGGTGCAGGTGCCGTTCTTGCGGGTGTCATTGAGCCAGCTTCTGCTGAGCCTGTTCGGATCGGTGACAATGTCTTGGTCGGTGCTAACGCTGTTGTGATTGAAGGGGTTCAAGTAGGGAACGGATCAGTTGTTGCCGCTGGAGCTATCGTTACTCAAGATGTCCCTGAAAATGTGGTCGTAGCTGGTGTCCCAGCTCGCATCATCAAGGAAATTGATGAAAAAACACAACAAAAAACAGCACTCGAAGACGCTTTGCGTAATTTGTAACATATTGATAGTAGAGGCCGCAAGGCCTCTATTCTAATAGAAAGAAGACAACTATGACATTGGACTTAATCAAAATCAGACGGGATTTGCACCAAATCCCTGAAATTGGCTTGGAAGAATTTGAAACCCAAGCCTACCTCTTAGAGCGAATCGCAGAGATCACAGCGGGCAAGGACTTTGTAGAGCAACGGACTTGGCGGACCGGGATCCTGGTTTATCTCCATGGGTCTGCTCCGGAAAAAACTATTGGTTGGCGGACGGATATCGATGGCTTACCGATTGTGGAACAAACGGGCCTTGATTTTGCCTCCAAGCACGAAGGACGGATGCATGCTTGTGGTCATGATATGCACATGACGACAGCCCTTGGACTGTTGGATCAACTGGTTCAAGTGCAACCAAAAAATAACCTGCTCTTTCTCTTCCAACCAGCTGAAGAAAATGAAGCTGGTGGGATGCTCATGTATAAGGACAATGCTTTTGGCGACTGGCTCCCTGATGAATTTTATGGTCTGCATGTGCGCCCTGATTTGAAGGTGGGGGACATTGCGACCAATACGGGTACCCTTTTTGCGGGGACCTGTGAAGTCAAGATCACCTTTACAGGAAAGGGAGGGCATGCCGCCTTTCCACATGAGGCCAATGACGCTCTTGTAGCAGCCTCTTACTTCATTACCCAAGTCCAATCGGTCGTGAGTCGAAATGTCGATCCGATTGAAGGGGCTGTGGTGACTTTTGGTTCCATGCATGCAGGAACAACCAATAATGTGATTGCTGAGACAGCCTTCCTTCATGGGACCATTCGGACCTTGACCATGGAGATGAACCTTTTGACTCAAAAACGGGTCAAAGACATTGCAGAAGGAGTTGCAGCAGCCTTTGATGTGAAATTGGACCTGGAACTCAAGCAAGGAGGCTACCTACCTGTGGAAAACCAACCAGAATTGGCCAAAGAACTCATGGACTTTTTCACAGCTGAGGAAGACGTGAACCTGATTGATATTCTGCCTGCGATGACAGGAGAAGACTTCGGCTTTCTCTTGAGCAAAGTCCCTGGTGTCATGTTCTGGTTGGGGATTGATGCCCCTTATGCCTTACACCATCCGAAGATGAGCCCAAATGAAGCAGCCCTTCCCTTTGCTGTGGAAAACATTGGTAAATTTTTGAAAATGAAGGCCAACCAATAAAGGAATGATTCAACTCCGTCTGGAGTTGGATTTTTTCTTTGTTGTATAAAAACTGTTCGGATCTTTCCTAAAAAATGATACAATTAAAGCTAGACAAAAGGAGTAGGGAATGAAGAAAACACTACGAAAAGAAACCATTGCAGCCATGAAACAGTTGCCAGAATCCGTAAAAACTCAAGCAGATGAAGAACTGACTCAGCGCCTCTTGGAGTTACCAGCTTTTCAGGAGGCAAAGACCCTTGCGACCTATCTGTCTTTTGACCATGAAGTTTCCACAGCTGGCTTGATCCAAGCAGCTCTTCAACTTGGAAAACGCGCCTGTGTTCCCCGTACCTATCCACAAGGGCGAATGGAATTTGTGGAATACGATCCTAATATTTTGGAAAAGACACGCTTTGGTTTGTTGGAGCCCAATGAAAAAGGAAGGGTTGTGGATCAGTCAGAGATTGATCTGATCCATGTACCAGGCGTGGTCTTCCAGTCAAAAGGCTACCGAATTGGCTATGGTGGTGGCTATTATGATCGTTATTTGGAAGATTTTACTGGAAAAACGGTTAGTACGATTTATTCCATTCAGCAGAAGGATTTCCAGCCAGATACGTTTGATCAGGCAGTTCAGGAGGTGCTAGTCTATGAAGTTACTCTTTGATCGTCGTTATCCTGTGACCAGCCTCTTATTGCTCGTGACAACGGCAGTCTTTCTTTCCATGTTTATCCGATTTGGAGGCGACTACCAAACAGGTGCTGCTATTTACTATAGCGGTGGTATTATTGGAGAGGTTGTGAAAGTCGATCCTAGCCAGTTATGGCGAATCGTAACAGCTACATTTGTTCATATCGGCCTAGAACATTTTGTGCTCAATATGATCACCCTCTATTACTTGGGACGTTTGGCAGAAGACCTCTTTGGATCGAAGGCTTTCTTAGTTCTTTATCTCTTATCAGGCATGATGGGCAATGTCTTTGTTGCTATTTTTACGCCAGATGTGATTGCAGCAGGAGCTTCTACAGCCCTCTTTGGACTGTTTGGGACCATTGGTGCTTTGCGCTTTATTGTCCAAAGTCCCTATATTCGCCACTTGAGTCAGTCCTATACCAGCTTGATTGTGGTCAATTTGATCTTTAGCTTCATGCCAGGGATCAGTATGGCGGGGCACATCGGTGGCTTAGTAGCTGGGGTCATGTTGGCTTATGTCTTTCCAATAAGAGGGGAAGCTCGCTTTATGAACCGAACCTATCAGATGAGTGCAGCTCTATCTTATCTCTTACTTTTGCTTTATTTCTTAGGTAAAATCTTAACTCTATTTTAAGAAGAGGCTAGGACAAAAGTCCTAGCCTCTTAATTATTTTTGGATTGTCGAGCAAGACGCAGTGGTTGAGTGGGCTCTACTACGCTGATTTCATCAGCTTTTACAGCCCTACTCAACTGTGCGGAGGTGGGACGACGAAATCGAATTCTAACGAATTACCGATTTCTGTCCCACTCTCTTTTTTTCCTAAAAAATGTAGTGCAATCGTAAACTAACAGAAAATTGTTTGAAATGCAAAGAATTGTATATATTTATTATAATATGTTTGCAGAGGTCAAGTGAGCCCTCTATTGCTAGGTCCATAGAGAAGGTAATCATGGGTAAAGAGGTATAAAAATGCAAAATAGAAAGCGCTTGCAAAAGTATTGAGAAAGTTGTAAACTGGAGATATAAAAACCAAAAATAGTGCTATTTTGTCAAAAGTAGTGCAAAAACAAAGGAGATTTGCCATGAAAAAATGGTTGTTAAAACTCTCATTGGTAGCGATGACACTCTTACTCCTACCGATTCAAGCTGTTCAAGCCTGTTGCGGTTTTATCATTGGTCGCCAATTGACCAAGGATGGGACCACTCTCTTTGGTCGGACAGAAGACTACCCTTACTATCCAAATGGTGGAAAGCACAACAAAAACTTTGTAGTTGTTGATGCGAAGAACTATAAGGAAGGGGATCAACTGGAAGACGAATCTAATGGTTTTACCTATCCACATGCTGCCAGTGAAATGAAATACACAGCGACTTATGACTCTGCTCGTGGAGATGGTAGTAACGGTGCCTTTGGTGAACACGGATTTAACGAAGCCGGCGTCTCTATGACATCAACTGTTACAGCAATTCCAAACAAAAAAGTCTTGAAGACAGATCCATTGACAGAAAAGGGAATTCCAGAAGCTGCTATGTTGGACGTGGTTTTACCACGCGTTAAGTCTGCTCGTGAAGGAATCGAACTACTTGCGAAAGTCATTGAAGAAAAAGGTTCAGCTGAGGGGAATACAGTTGTTATTGCCGATCAGAAAGAAACTTGGTACATGGAAATTCTTTCTGGTCACCAATATGTAGCAGTAAAAGTCCCAGAAGACAAATATGCAGTCTTTGCAAATACCTACTACCTTGGTCATGTGGATTTGAATGACACTGAAAATGTTATTGCTTCAAAAGATGTTGAAAAAGTAGCTAAAGAATCAGGTAGTTACAAGACTGATAAAGATGGCAATTTCCATATCGCTAAATCTTATGGACCAGAAAAATATGCTGAAGGAGACCGTTCACGTACTTACGCAGGAATCACTCTTTTGGATCCAAAATCAAAAGTGACTTATGAAGATGATGAATACGAACTCTTCCGCTCACCAACAGATCCAAACAAGAAATTTACTTTGGAAGATGCCTTTGCTCTCCAACGCAACCGTTTTGAACATTTGAATGGTCGGTTTGTTCCAGACGATCAAATTGGTGTCAAGAAACAAGGGGATAATGGTAGCAATGATGCTGTTCGTAAAGACCAATACAAGTATGCTTTAGGAAACGAAAACGTTATTGATGCCCATGTCTACCAAATCAATCCAAAACTTCCAAAATCATTTGGTGGTACGTTATGGCTTGGTATGGGACCATCTCGGAACACTCCTTATGTTCCATTCTATGGTAATCTAAAAGATACTTACGAAGCTTTCAAACCTCAAACAGCAACTTATGATCCAAATTCATGGTATTGGACAGTATGGCACATTGACAATATGGCGATCAATAACCAAGATGTCTTTGGAAAATCAGTCCAAGATCACTGGAAAGCTCTTGAAAAACAATTGATCATCGAACAAGAAGCTAGTGATGCGAAATATAAAGCTTTGAAAGATAATCCGGAAGCTGCTAAAGCAGTAGAAGACGAAGTTACAGCAAATGCTCTTGCACTTTCTAAAAAACTATTTGAACACTTCAAATCTTATGAAGCAGATATGCATGCACATTTGATTGAGCTAGGTCGTAAGGATGATCCATATCGTGCCTCTAAGCCAGATGATTACAAAGATCCAGAACCTGAAAAACCAGTTCAACCTGAAAAACCAGTAGAACCTGAAAAACCGGTTCAACCTGAGAAACCAGTAGAACCTGAGAAACCAGTTCAACCTGAGAAACCAGTTCAACCTGAAAAACCAGTACAGCCAGAAAAAACTCAGCCAATTCAAACCAAAGTCAATGAAGAAGGCAATCCAAATAACCGCTTCGGTTATGCAGCTACAAAAGATAAGGAATCTTACGTTTCTACTAAAGTTGAAACATTTGTGAAACCAGAAGCAAAAGCTCAAGATCCATCCGAAGCAGTTTCAGCTGGTAATGGCGGCAATGAGAACAATCGTTTTGGTTCATCTTTCGCAAAAGCAACTGTTGAAACTTTCCCAAATACCAATTATTCTTACAATGTTCATCCTTAAACAATAAGAATAAAAAGTAAATTGGACCAAGTCCAATGAAACGAAAGAGGCCGGATTTTTATCCAGCCTCTTTTTTATAAAAAAGACTGACCATTGTAAGGCAGCAAAGCTCTTACATGATATGGCCAGTCTCTTTTGTATTCTGTAGATTTGAAAATGATTAGTCTGAAGTTTGTTCAGTTGCTTCTAATTTTTTTCCAAGGTCGATAATATATTGTTTAAGATCATCTTTGACTTGAGGGTGTTTCAAGGCATAGTCGATCGAAGTTTTCATGAAGCCGAATTTATCACCCACATCGTAGCGTTGGCCTTTAAATTCACGGGCAAAGACTCGTTGGGTCTTATTGAGGGTATCGATTGCATCTGTCAATTGAATTTCATTGCCAGCACCTGGTTCTTGATTTGCAAGAATATCAAAGATTTCAGGAGTCAAGAGGTAGCGTCCGATAATAGCGAGATCACTTGGAGCGTCCTCTGGGTTTGGTTTTTCGACAAAAGTTTCAACGCTATAAAGACCGTTAATGCCTTCGCCTTGAGGTGCAATCACACCGTAAGAAGAAACCTCTTCGTGAGGGACTTCCATTACAGCGATGGTTGACGCATGGGTTTCATCGTAGTCGTTCATCAATTGTTTGGTCAATGGCAAGGCATCATCATTGGTGATGTCCATGAGATCATCTCCCAACATAACGACAAAAGGCTCGTTTCCAACAAAGGCCTTGGCTTGAAGAACAGCGTCCCCTAAACCTCGAGGGTGACTTTGGCGGATGAAATGAAGATTAATCGCTGTTGTATCATTGACCAACTTGAGTAAGTCAGTCTTGCCTTTTTGCTCGAGATTGTATTCCAATTCGAAGTTAGAATCGAAATGGTCTTCGATCGAACGTTTGGCCTTCCCTGTTACGACAAGGATTTCTTCAATCCCAGATTTCAGAGCCTCTTCTACGATGAATTGGATCGTAGGTTTGTCAACGATTGGCAACATTTCCTTTGCCAAAGCTTTGGTAGCTGGGAGGAAGCGTGTCCCCAAACCAGCCGCAGGAATGACTGCTTTTCTAACTTTAGTCATATAGTTTCCTTTCTAAAAGGTAGGATTGATGTTAGGGTGGTTGACTTATTTCCACTCATTTTCTTCTTTAAATTCATTGCTCATCATGTGGTGGATGGCTTCGCGGATATCTTTTCCTTCATAGATGACTTGGTAAATGGCTTGTGTAATCGGCATGTAGACATCCAATTCTTGGGCCAGCTCGTGGGCGACTTTGGTCGTAGAGATCCCTTCAATGATCATACCCATGTTGGCTTCGATGTCTTCCAATTTTTCGCCACGTCCGAGAGCATCCCCAGCTCGCCAGTTACGGGAGTGAACAGAAGTTCCGGTAACGATCAGGTCACCAACCCCAGACAAACCGCTATAGGTCAATGGGCTAGCTCCGAGCTTAACGCCAAGGCGCGTGATTTCAGCGAGACCGCGCGTGATGATGGCTGCTTTGGCATTGTCACCATAACCAAGACCGTGCAGGGCCCCAGCTCCGACCGCGATGATATTTTTTAAGGCCCCAGCAGTTTCCACTCCGATAACATCTGTATTGGTATAGAGGCGGAAGTAGTGATTGCTAAAGAGTTCTTGAACATAGCGTGCAGCTTCTAAATCTTTTGAAGCTGCTGTAATGAGGGTGATGTCCCGTACGATGGTTTCTTCCGCGTGACTCGGTCCAGAAACGACCACTACCTCACTGCGAAGAGAAGCAGGGATTTCTTCTTCAAGGATTTGAGAAATCCGATCGTGTGTACCAGGTTCGAGCCCTTTAGAAGCGTGCATGACTGTGACAGGGTGATCCAGTGTTTCAGCGACTTGTTTAGCGACCAAGCGGGTCACCTTTGTAGGAACGACAAAAAGGATAGCATCCACACCGTCCAAAGCTGCTTTCAGATCAGTCGTAGCGGTAATTTGATCACTAATAACGATGTCTTTGAAATAGCGTTGATTGGTATGAGCGGTATTGATTTCATCGATTTGTTCTTGGATATTTCCCCAGAGACGGACTTCATGGCCGTTATCATTGAGGACTTGTGAAAGGGCTGTTCCCCATGAACCAGGACCCAATACTGCAACGGTTTGTTTTTCCATTGTATCTTCCATTTCTATGTCTATTTTTTCAACAAGGCTAGGAATCTAGCGCTTGCACCTTCGAAACGGCCTAATGTATGCCTTGAAGGACGATTCTATTTTCCTCTCTATTTTAACATAATATAGGTAAAAAAACTTGTATGATCATCAATTGTTTTGTGAGGAAGGTGAGGGTGATAAATAAAATCTATCACGGTTTTAAAAAATACATATTAGACACTATCACTAATGGGTGGTAAGATAAGTAGTAGTTAAAATGAAGGAGGAATGAATATGTGCAGAACAATTGTTGGAGTATCCGCTAATCTCTGTCCGGTTGACCCGGAAGGGAAAAACCTTCATTCCTCCGTGTCTAGTCAATTTGCGGAAGGGATCCGTCAAGCAGGTGGACTTCCAATGGTCATCCCGATGGGAGATCCTTCCTTAGTTAAGGATTATGTTGAAACGATTGACAAGTTGATCCTAAGTGGAGGTCAAAATGTCGATCCTAGTCTCTACGGCGAAGAAAAAACCATCGAAAGCGATGATTACAATATCGAACGGGACCAATTTGAGCTTGCCCTACTGAAGGAAGCGGTTCGCCAAAACAAACCGGTTCTAGGAATCTGCCGTGGGGTTCAGTTGATCAATGTAGCTTTTGGAGGAACACTCAATCAAGAGATTGAAGGGCATTGGCAAGGTCTTCCATTTGGGACTTCCCATTCTATCGAGACTAAAAAAGGTAGTGTGGTAGAGCAACTCTTTGGTCAGGCCAGTCGAATCAATTCCGTTCACCGTCAAAGTATCAAGGATCTTGCACCAAATTTCCGTGCGACCGCCTTTGATCCGCGCGATCACACCATCGAAGCGATTGAAGCAGTAGACGGCCATCGGGTTATGGGCTTGCAGTGGCATCCAGAATATTTGGTCAATGAAGAAAAAGGGAATTTAGAACTCTTCCGTTATTTATTACAGGAATTATAAGAAAAAGAGAGGTTGAATTGGTATCAGCCTCTCTTTTGGTATGGTTATTACTATCTAGAAATAGTAAGGGTTTTGTGCTAGAATAGGAACTACAATTGGGAGGTATTGATAGAAATGAAACTTGCTAAGACAATGAACCTTAACTATTTATGGTTACTTTTAGGTTCTTATTTTGTGGCCATGATGGTCAATCTATTGAGTTTTTCAACAAAGGAATTATTTCTAGAACTTGGTAAAGTAGGATGGACCCATACGGTCCTTGCTTTGTTCATTAGTTATCCTATTCTTTGGTTTTTGACGGAGAGTAAGAAGTATATCTGCATACAAAAATTGAATCTCTGGTTCGTGGCAGGTATCCTATTTATTTCTATTTTGAAAAGTCCGAGTCTCTTTATGTCATTGGGCCTAGTGTTGCTCTCACTGGTCTTGTTTCTATATTTTTATTTAGGAAAAGAAAAAATCGCTTATATCTTCTTAGCGGTAGATGTCTTGTCTTTTCCGAAATTGTTGCTACAAACCAGTGCCAATCTTCAAGATAAGGAACTGGGAATCTTTACGTTTACGATTTCTGAATCGAAGTTGCCTACTTTGATTTGGCCAGTATTAGTAGCCGTTATCGTTGCCGTCCTGATCGGTTTCGTTCTCCACAAGGTTTCTTTGGCTAAAGTTAATGAAACCTGGGTTCGAAGACTCACAGTGGTGACAATAATCGGTGGTATTTTCTATGTGCTCTATCTATCGATTGTTGCCTATTATAAGATTAAAGCCAATGCGGTCTCTTCTTTTGATATTGGAATCTTTTCACAGATGTTTGAGAGAATGAGACATGATTTTTCGCAAGTTACCACCCTTGAAAGAGATAGGGCCTTATCGCATTTTGGAGTCCATATTTCTCCTATTTATTATTTGATCTTGCCCTTTTATATGCTATTTCCTTATGTGGAAACATTAGATATCGCTCAAACAGTGATTGTATTTTCAGCAGTTATCCCGCTTTGTTTGATTCTAAAGAGAATACAATTGCCAAAAGTCATGACGCCGCTCGTGCTTGCCCTCTTTTTTGTGACTCCGGTCATGACAACGAGTGGTGGATTCCATTTGCATGAAAATTGTTTTTTGCCTCCATTGATACTTTGGTTGTTCTACAGCCTGATTTCTCAGTGGCGTGGAAGAACTATCTTGTTCACCTTGTTGCTCCTTTTTGTGAAAGAGGATGCCTTTGTCTACGTGCTGTCCTTAGGACTTTATTTTGCGTTTCAACATCGTTTTACCTTTGAGGCCAAGTTTAAAAAGTGGTTGTATCTCAGCTTGTTTGCCTTACCGATACTTTATTTTGCATTTGCCATGTTCCTCTTAGCAAGATATGGTGAGGGAGCTATGGTTTCTCGATACAATAATCTATTATTGACTGGGGAAAATGGTCTCCTGATGGTTGTGAAAAATGTAGTCCTAAATCCGCTTTATGTTTTGGGAAGTCTATTTACAGCGAAACGACTTGGCTACCTCTTTTTGGTCCTATTTCCTTTTAGCTTTTTACCACTGATTCAGCGACGTTGGTCTACCTATTTTCTGATGTTGCCCCTTTTTCTCATTAATTTATTGATGGATTGGCCTTACCAATATGATATTGGTTTTCAGTATAGCTATGGTTCGGTCACGCTTCTGTTTTTGATGGCTTTATTGTCTATCGATCAATTAAGCAAGAACCAGTTGGCATCAGATAATGTTTTGGTGGCTCTACTAGCTTCTTCCATCATTTTTTCAAGCGCCATTCTATATAGTTTTACGCATAACTGGAATTTTGAAATCCAATACTATCAAACACGCAAAGACTATTTTGATGGGCTCGAAAAGACCCTGCAGGCTATCCCTAAAGATAAAGCGGTCTTAGCAGCAGGTGGCTATACGCCGAGTCTTCGCAGCCATGAAAAATTGTATGATATTTTCTACCATAATGACAAAAAGCTTGATTCTAAGATTGACATAGTGGTAGTTCCAAGGGAAATGCAAGAGGAAAAAAATGGCTATTCTGAAACAGCCACTCTAAATCTCTATAAAGAATCAGGGTATAAAGAAAGCGACTTATCTACAAAAGATGTGCTGATTTTGGAAAAATAATTGTTTGAAAGAGGGAGGCTTATTTAGAAAAAATTCACAAGCCAAATAGCCCTTAAATATACAAAAGATGGATTTTTTGTTCAATAATCTTGACTTTCTCACTATGTTTTGCTATATTATATGCGTTGATTTATAAAAAATCAGCCTAGAAAGGGAGAAAAAATGAAAAAGTTAGCAGTTTTTTTGTCAATAGTTTGTTCGCTATTGATTGTGTCATTGACACTTTTTTCTAAAACTGTACAGGCGGAAACGTCTAAAAAAGTCGATGTCATCACGGAGATCAAGATCCAAAATAGCAAAGGTGAAGAATTAGCAACCGGTCTAGGTCGTTATGACACTTTCCGTCTGAATGCAAAATTTGCTTTAGAAGGAAAAAATGTTAAAGCAGGGGATACAACTGAAGTCACTATCGATGGACCAATCGATATCAAGTCTCAGGATTTTGAAATCAACGATACAATCACTGGTAAAAAGATTGCCGATGCAAAAGTTGATGCAAAAACTGGTAAGATTGTCTTGACATTCACAGATTTCGCTCAAACGAAAAATGACGTTTCAGGTTCATTCTTCTTCTACGCTGGTGTTAACAAAGATAAATTCCCAAATGATGGTGAAGTTCCTGTTAAGGTTTCTGTTAACGGTAATGTAAAATTCAACGGTAAAGTAACAAGTACAACAGTTGGTGAAGGTAAACGTTACACAATCATCAAATCTGGTTGGGATAATGGAGATCACAAAAAACTTGGATTCCGTATCTCTGTAAACAGAACTAACGAAGCAATCAACAATGCAGTCCTTTCAGATTCAATAACATCAGCAGGGGTTACCTACAAAAAGGGTAGTTTCAAAATCTTCAAAGGTACTTGGGAATACGCTAATGGAAAATGGACTCTTAACAATAAACAAGACGTTACGGCTAACTATACTGTAAACGCAACAGATAAGTCATTCTCTATTGATTTTGGTAATATTTCTGTTAACGATCACTTTGCAGTAGAATATGAAGCAGTTGCTAACTATGAAACTGTTGACGGCGAACAAATTAAGAATACAGCGACTATCGCAGGTGACAACAAAAAACCTTACGACTCAAACAGTAAAGTAGATATTCAAATCGCTGGTGGTGAAGGTATCGGTTACGAATTTAGCATTAAAGTGAAAAAAGTAGACGAAAACGGTGCTCCACTTAAAGGTGCGAAATTCCAAGTTGTTCGTCAGGCAACTGGTGAAGTTATTGGTGAATTCGAATCAGATGCGAACGGTGAATTTACTGTTAAAAACATCTTGCGTGACAAATATATCATCAAAGAAATTTCAGCTCCAGAAGGTTATGACTTGGCGGCAGATACTGTTGTGGAAGCTGGAGAATTTAAAACACCAAAAGCTCCAGTAGAGAAGACGATTGTAGACCAAAAGACAACGACTACAACTACCACAACAACGACAACCACAACAACGACTACTGCAGAGCCGACAACCACAACGACGACTACTGCAGAGCCGACAACCACAACGACGACTACTGCAGAGCCGACAACCACTACAACGACTACTGCAGAGCCGACAACCACTACAACGACTACTGCAGAGCCAACGACAACAACAACGACTACTGCAGAGCCGACAACCACTACAACGACTACTGCAGAGCCAACGACAACAACAACGACTACTGCAGAGCCAACAACCACAACGACGACTACTGCAGAGCCAACCACAACGACAACAACTACTGCAGAGCCAACAACCACAACGACGACTACTGCAGAGCCAACCACAACGACAACAACTACTGCAGAACCAACGACAACAACGACGACTACTGCGGAGCCAACGACAACAACAACGACTACTGCAGAGCCGACGACTACTACAACTACAACAACAGAAGAGTCGACGACTACCACAACTACAACAACAGAAGAGCCGACGACCACTTCAACAACGACAACAGAAGAGCCGACGACTACTGTAGAGCCAACGACGACAACAACGACTACTGCAGAACCAACCACCACCACCACAACAACTCCAGAGAAACCGGTGACTCCAGGAAATGAAGAATCAACAACGACGACCACGACTGGAAAACCAGGACCAAAAGGTGGAAACAATGGAGGAGGGCGTAAAGCGCTTCTTCCTAATACAGGTGAAGTTGCAGCAACTGGATTTGTATTCTCAGGAGCCTTTGTGTTAGCAGGTGCAGTCGTATTGAAACGAAAATTGTCTATTAAATAAGCAATGAGTTTCTATATAAGGGGAGAGCATGAGCTCTCTCTTTTTTGGGAATGTATTATGGAGAAAAAGGGATGAAATTATCAATCTTAATAACCCTCTTGAATGAGGAGCTAGTACTTCCTCAAACCCATCGTGAAATTTCTAATCAGCTTGAGAAAATGTTAGGAAAAGAGCTCTCTGATTATGAAATTCTCTATATCGATGATGGAAGTAGTGACAAAACCTTTGAGTTGATTGAAGAATTTGCAAGAGAAAACGACCGCATCAAATATATCCGTTTCAGTCGAAATTTTGGACGAGAGAGTGGCATCTTGGCTGGTTTTAAATATGCCAGTGGGGATGCGGTTATGGTCATGGACGGGGATCTCCAGCATCCACCATACTTGATTCCCTTATTCTTAGAAGCTTATAATGAGGGCTATGATATTGTTAGTGGCCAACGAACTCGTGAAGGAGAATCTTTTGTAGGAAGTTCCTTTGCACGTTTGTTTTACTTCTTGTCAAATCGTTCCATGGATGTGCATCTAACAGATGGAAAATCTGAATTGAGACTGCTTAGCCGAAAAGCGATGGAAGCCTTTGTGTCAATGCCAGAGTACAATCGCTTTAATAAAGGTTTGTATGAATGGATTGGTTTTAAAGAGAAAGTAATTCCTTATAAGAATGAAACCCGTAAGGCTGGAAAGAGCAAGTTTGGTTTTAAGAAATCTTTGAATTATGCGATTCAAGGGATTATTTCTTTTAATGATCGTCCTCTCCGTGTTTGTATTCAATTCGGTTTCATCTGTTTAGGGCTGGCTCTTTTATATCTAGTGTTTGAGTTGATGAAATATATCTTCGCTGCTGGGAATTATGTGAGTGGTTATTTCACAACGATTGCGGCTATTATATTATTTAGTGGAGTGCAACTCATCTTCATCGGAATTCTTGGAGAGTATATTGGCAAGATCTATTACGAAGTGAAGCGTCGTCCTCATTTCATTATTGAAGAGACCAATATCGAACAAGCGAAGAAAAATCATATCGGCTAAAGAAGATAGGAGAAAACATGTTAATCTGGTTCATGCGCTGGCAAGAGTTTTGGAAAAAACATCCAAAGAAAGTTCTCTATGCTGCAAGTGCCCTGCTCCCAATGACCATCATGCTCATTGTGTGGGCTTTTATAGGGATGTATCCTTTTGGAAGCAAGAGTCTGATGGCTGTTGACTTTGGACAGCAATATATCAGTTTCTTTGGCTTGCTAAAAAATGCCATCTTGACGGGGGATCTATCTAGTTTGAGTTATTCTTTCACCAAGTCTCTTGGTGGAGATATGATCGGTGTGCTCGGCTACTATTTAATGAGTCCCTTCAACATCATCTACATTCTAGCTCCCCTCAAATATTTTGGGGCAGCAGTATTTTTAACTATTTGGCTCCGCTACGGGGCAATCGGTCTATCCTTTGCTTTCCTTTTAATCAAGCGCTACAAAGGATTAGAATCTAGAAAATGGTTGGTTCCATTATTCTCGACGGCCTATGCCTTGTCAGGGATGTTGGTTTCCTATCAGATGAACGTCATCTTCTATGATGCCATGATCATGCTTCCTATTGTGATTGTGTATTTGGAAGAACTATTAGATGGGAAATCTCCTTATCGCTATGCTTTTGCTCTGGGATTGACGGTCTTGCTTCAGTTTTACATGGGCTATATGATCTCCATTTTCATCGCTCTGTACGCCTGCTACTATGTATCACCAAGATTGCTGATTGAGGGGGATCTGAAGACAAAGATTAAAAACTTTAGTATCCCTTTACTGCAAGCGGTGATCTATTCGATTATTGGGATTGCAACAGCCTCAGTCTTGCTCTTGCCAGTGTTTTTCAACCTGATTGAAAGTAAGGGGCAAGTTGGCGGAGGCATGACCTTCTCATTTGCCTTCCAAATTAACCCCTTAGATATTCTTTCTAAGTTGGTTGTTGGTGGCTTTGATACAACCTCAGGATGGTCAGCGGGTCCCAACCTTCCCAATATTTATATTGGAGCGCTTGGTTTTCTTGGTTTTATCTTTTATTTCCTATCGCAAAAAGTTGGAAAAGCCAAAAAATGGGCTGCAGGGATTGTTACCCTCATTTTCCTGATTTCCTTTGTCAATGAATTTGTCAGTAAGATATGGCATATGGGACAAAACCCAGCCGGTTTCTTCTTCCGTTTTTCTTGGCTGTTTTCATTCTTTATGCTAGTCCTAGCTTATCAAGCGATGAAGCAGAAGATCGTTATTTCCAAACGAACCAACTGCATCATCGGCTTGGGCTTGCTCTTGTCGGTAGTCTATCTCTATTTCCACCAGTATAGTTTTATCTCAAAGACTCAACCGCAAGCGATCAGCCGTTTCCTCTCTAAGTTCTCTATTCTAAGTGTTCTGGGAATAGCAGCGGTGACCTGCTTCATCTTCTATGCGTATTGGGAAAAATCTCAGAAGAGCCAATTGGAAAAAATGATTCGAATGGCTCTAGCAACGGTCATCTTAGTGTTAGCTGCTGTCTTATTAAAGACAGGCTATCTCTTGTCGCAAGTTGGGATTACAGCGATGCTCTACTTGAGCATTCTCTTTATCCTAAACTTTAAGATCTCACGTTTATCCATGATTGTCGTATCAGTGCTGACAATCTTTGAGTTTGGCTATAATGCCTATTTGTCCCAAGTAACATTTGGGTATGATGATGTGCACAAGTTTGCAGATGCGACCGTTTCGGTCAAGCGCGTGACAGACAATATCCAAGAAAATGCAGATCAAAAATTCTATCGGATTGCCACAGATTTTGCTTATTCCAGAACTGTTCCTTCCTTGGTGTCCTATCCGGGTCTAAGTACCTTTAGTTCAAGTTTGGAACGTAGCACCATGGATCACTTTGCTTTCATGGGAGATCTTGGAGTCAATGCGGCGACCCAATATTCAAACGGGACACCTTTGACAGATGCTTTATATGGTGTTCGTTACTTTATGAGTGCCAAGGATTTTGACCCCAAAGAGATTGAAGCCAATCCAGATAAGATGTACTTTTATCGATTTACAGACCGCTTTGATCTGCATCGCTATTTCACAGACAAGGTCTATGAGGATAAGCGTTATGTCGTCTATAAGAATCCAAATTCCTTCCCACTTGCATACGGGACGAACAGTCTGGTAAGGAATATTCAATTTGGTGCCAATAATGCCTTTGCTAACCAGAATATTATTTTGAACTCCATGGAGGGACATCAAAAGGCCAATAATGATACCGTTGAGTACTTTAAACCGTTGGCGTTCAGCTCGATCGAAACCGAAAATGTGATTGAAGAAAAGGTCAATAAGGAAACGGGAGAAGCCATCTATAAGAGAGCGGATTCATCAAAAGATGCCATTATTCGTTATAAGGTCACTCCACGCACCAATTACACCTATTATTTCTTTACTCCTGCATCTTTGATCCAAAACCAAGATTACTCAGTCTTACTCAATAATAAATGGTTGCTCAATGCTAAAATTTTCACGCAAAGACAAATTTGGCAGTTGACAGATCAAACTGAAAACCAAGAAA
Organism: Streptococcus parasanguinis; assembly: GCF_047465465.1. Lineage (GTDB taxonomy): Bacteria > Bacillota > Bacilli > Lactobacillales > Streptococcaceae > Streptococcus > Streptococcus parasanguinis_AI. The sequence goes on from NZ_JASGZU010000003.1 coordinate 197,211, forward strand.
CTGTTATTGAATTTAGATTTAGAACAGATCACATCGATATGAGCAATGCAGGTGTTTATCGCGCTGACGTTGATCAAATTCAACAGGTATTAGAAAACCGGAAGAAACAAGGTTTACATGTAACCAAGTTTTCAAATACCCATATTGTTGGTGATGTGTCTATTACAGATGATAGTAACTATATGATGACTTCCATTCCATACAGCGATGGCTGGAAAGTGAAAGTGGATGGGAAGTTTGTCAAAACTGAAAAAGCATGGAATGCATTCTTATCCTTCCCAATCTCAAAGGGAAATCATAAGGTTGAATTCGTCTTTAGACAAAAAGGCGTGATCCTGGGTGCCTTGTTATCTATTGTTTCTGTTGCTTACCTCGTCATTCAAATGAGAAGAAGCAGAAGTAATGAAGGACAATAGGATTTAAGAAAATCAAAAACAGTTATCCACACAAAAAGAGAGTGGGACAGAAATCGGTAATTCGTTAGAATTCGATTTCGTCGTCCCACCTCCGCACAGTTGAGTAGGGCTGTAAAGCTGATGAAATCAGCGTAGTAGAGCCCACTCAACCACTGCGTCTTGCTCGACAATCGAAAAACAATTAAGAGGCTAGGACTTTTGTCCCAGCCTCTTTTTTATATGATCCGCACATGCGAACGATTAGTTATTAGAAATCTTGCGTTTCAAGATGACGGCTCCTGATAGGATAGCAACACCGATCAAGATGACACCAGTAGCGACTGCTTCACCTGTTTTTGGCAGGAATGTCTTGCGACCTCCGTTTGAAGTTGTGGTGCCAGAATCACCTGGATTACCAGGTTTGGTCGTATTCGTTGTTGGCCCCTCTGGAGTGGTTGTCGTAGTCGGCGTAGGCACTGGTTTTTCAGACGTAGTTGTAGTCGTCGTTGTAGTTGTAGTTGTAGTGGTTGTCGGCGTAGGTTTTGGACCTTCTGTCGTCGTTGTTGTAGTTGTTGGCTCTTGAGTCGTAGTCGTCGTTGTTGTAGGTTCTTCAGTTGTCGTTGAAGTTGTTGTTGACTCTGGAGTTGTTGTAGTGGTAGTAGGAGTAGGTTCCTCAGTTGTTGTCGTAGTCGTCGTCGGCTCTTGAGTCGTCGTCGTAGTGGTTGTTGGCTCTTGAGTCGTAGTAGACGTAGTTGTCGTAGTGGTCGTTGTAGTGGTTGTAGTTGTTTCTTCCTTCGGATTCACAATCGTTTTGGTTACTGAATGGTCTGCTCCAAAATCTTCAACATTAACCACAGTATCCGCTTCTTTGATGATATGACCTGAAGGGGCTTCGATTTCAGTTAAGATATATTTATCTTTTAAGAGTTTTCCAACAGCAATATTACCATTTTCGTCTGATTCAAACTCACCGATAACTTGATTATTCGCTTGACGAACAACTCTAAACTTAGCACCTTTAAGTGGTTGATTCGCATCATCTACTTTATGGATATTGATTGAGTAAACATAACCAACACCAGCACCACCAGCAATTTGAACAGCAGCAGCATTAGTTACATTTTTACTTTCAATACCTAGACCTTTAAGAGTTGCTTCATTTTTCAAGACTTCTCCGTCGGCAGGATCATAATTTAAACGAACTTTATAATTAATACGATACTGATCTTGATCTGTAATGTCACCTAAATCAATAACAAATGATTGACCATCTTCGCTAATTGTAATCTTATGCTGGTCTGTTACATCAACTCTATCAGAGAATACCCATTCACCAGTATCATATGAGAATTTACCTTTAATAATCTTAATGCTATCTTTTACGTAAGAAGCATTTGTAAATTGCAAGTGGTCCTCAATCGTTACACCTTTGATGTTTTGTTTTGTACGATTGACTGAAATAGTGTATTGGACCTCTCTTTTATCACCTTCATTAACCCAACTAGTCTTTGTTAAAAGATAAGGATTACCATCGCCAATACCAGTAAATGATACTTTACCACCAACTTTTGTTTCTTTGTTAATGGTGATTTCTATCGGAATTTCACCTTTTTGTGGGTGTTTTTTGAAATCTATACGAGCATAGAAGAAGAAATTTCCACTTGTATCTGAGTGTTTTTCAACATAATCTGTATAGGTAATTGTAATGGATTTATTGTCTGGGTTTACATCAGCATTCGCTATGATTTCATTTGTATTGATATCACGAATTTTAAAGGAAGCTGAAGTAATCATTAAAGCATCTGGAACTGTAACTACAGTTGAATCTCCTGCTTTAACATTCTTTCCAGACAAATCGTAATCAGCGTTAATTCGGAATGTTGCCCATTGTTGTAATTCCCAATCAAGGTTGCCACCTTCATTATTGGTAACTTTGATATTTTTGATCGTATCGACCAATTTTCCGCTAACGGTCACTCCAGGAGATTCTGCTGAAGTGCGATTTAGACCTAAAGCGAAAAGCATGGCGACTAAACAAAGGACAAATGAGAAAATTTTAATATTTCTATTCTTCATCTTATCTTCCCTTTTCATAAAAAATTAGTGCCTAGTTATCAATGCCTGATTACTCTTAAAGATAGGAACGTCCAAATCCTATCTGTTGGTAATAAGAATTGAGTGCTGAGACACGACCTCCATAAAATTATTTTATAGGGTAAAATATTTTACTTTTAAAATTATTCCCTACAAAGGGAATTATAGCAAAAATAATGAGTAGCTTCAAGCTAAAATTGATGAAATGAGGCAGGAATTACGGACTTTTAAGATATTTCATCAACTTTTGTTCTCTTTCAGAAAATAACCACGAAAATACCAACCGATTTACAAAAAAGAAGGACGGAAAAGTAAGTTTTTATTGAAAGAATACGAATAGTAGAATTGAGGAGACGCTAGGGCAAAGTGATGGTATAATAGAAGAGATAGAAACATTTTAGAATGAAAGAGGAATTATGATGACAAAAATTCGTGGATTTGAACTTGTATCAAGCTATACCAATCAGGACTTGCTGCCAAAACGGGAGACGGCCCATGCGGCTGGCTATGATTTGAAGGTAGCCGAGCGCACAGTGATTGCACCAGGAGAAATCGTCCTCGTTCCAACTGGGGTCAAGGCCTATATGCAAGCGGGTGAGGTGCTCTATCTCTACGACCGTTCTTCTAACCCTCGCAAAAAAGGCCTGGTCTTGATTAACTCTGTGGGTGTTATTGATGGAGACTACTATGGCAATCCAGGAAATGAAGGCCATATCTTTGCTCAGATGAAAAATATTACGGACCAAGAAGTCGTCCTTGAAGTTGGGGAACGCGTGGTTCAAGCTGTTTTTGCACCATTTTTAATCGCAGATGGAGATGAAGCAGACGGAGTTCGTACTGGTGGATTTGGAAGCACAGGGCACTAAGATGAAGATTATCTTTGTCCGTCATGGGGAGCCAGATTATAGTATGCTTGATAAACTTGAAAATCCGCAACTCTATAGTGGTTTTGGTCGTGATTTAGCACCATTGACAGGAAAAGGTCGCAGTCTGGCAAAAGAAGTTGCTAAAACCGCATGTTTTGGAAAGGCAGAGATTATTATTTCATCGTCTGTGACGAGGGCTTTAGAAACAGCACATTATATAGCAGTTGAAACAGGATTGGACTTATTTGTGGAGCCGTTTTTTCATGAGTGGCGTCCAGACTTAGATGGCACTAACTCTGATTTAACTAGTGTATTGGTAGCTCATGAATATTATCTAAAACATCAAGGAGGTTTATCTGAAGATTCTCCTTATCGCTATGAAACTGATCTAGAGATGCGTCATCGTTTTTTAAGAGCTTTGGAAAAATATAAAAATTATAAAACTATTATCATTGTAACTCACGGAATGCTCATGCGCCAGTTTGTGCCAAATGAGAAGATTGATTTTTGTCAAGTGATTGAGTGTGAGATAGAGATTTAGAAAGAGGTTTATCATCGCTAAGAAAAAAACGACATTTATTTGTCAAAATTGTGCCTACAATTCATCCAAATACCTAGGGCGCTGTCCCAACTGTGGTTCTTGGTCTTCTTTTGTTGAGGAGGTTGAGGTTGCAGAGGTCAAGAATGCGTGTGTGTCCTTGACGGGGGGGAAAAGACAGAAAGAAGAAATTTGCGACCGGCTTGCTGCTTGTATCTTCTCGTATCTTTGAGAAGCGTCGGGCTTCTTGCTTTAATAATCCAGATTTAAAAGATTTTTTAGAGGAAAACGGTGCTAAAAGCATAGAGTTTATAGGGGTAGATGGCAATGGCTGTGTTAAGGCTTCCGTTTTGGCAGCTACCAAGGAGAATTAATAGTTTTATGGGGATCTTAATATGAAAATTATTTTTATCCGTCACGGGGAGCCAAATTACCGTGAGTTAGAGGAGCGTTCCTATACTGGATTCGGGATTAGATTTGGCACCCTTATCTGAGAAAGGAAGACAACAAGCTCAGGAACTTTGCAAAAATCCTTTGTTTGGCTCAGCTGATATCCTGGTGTCTTCTGCAGTGACGCGAGCTTTAGAAACGGCTTTTTATGTATCCTGTGCTACTGGCCTTCCTTTGAGGGTAGAGCCATTATTGCATGAATGGCAGGTTTATGAAACAGGTATAGAGAACTTTGAAACAGCTAGATGTCTGTTTTTAGAAAACAAGGGGGAGTTGCTCCCAAATTCTCCTGTTCAATATGAGACAGCTGTAGAGATGAAGTCTCGTTTTCTAGAATGCATGGCTAAGTATCGGGAACATCAAACTGTGGTAGTTGTAGCCCATCGCATGCTCATGCGCCAGTTTGTGCCAAATGAGAAGATTGATTTTTGCCAAGTGATTGAGTGTGAGATAGAGATTTAGAAAGAGGTTTATCATCGCTAAGAAAAAAACGACATTTATTTGTCAAAATTGTGCCTATAATTCACCCAAATACCTAGGGCGCTGTCCTAACTGTGGTTCTTGGTCTTCCTTTGTGGAGGAAGTCGAAGTTGCAGAAGTTAAGAATGCCCGGGTATCCTTGACAGGTGAAAAGACCAAACCCATGAAATTGGCGGATGTGACCTCCATCAATGTCCATCGTACCAAGACCGAGATGGAAGAATTTAACCGCGTCCTTGGGGGCGGTGTGGTCCCAGGAAGTCTGGTCCTCATCGGTGGTGATCCAGGGATTGGGAAATCGACCCTCCTCCTTCAAGTCTCAACTCAACTATCTCAAGTGGGAACGGTTCTCTACGTTAGTGGCGAGGAGTCTGCCCAGCAGATCAAGTTACGGGCAGAGCGCTTGGGGGATATCGACAGTGAGTTTTATCTCTATGCCGAGACCAATATGCAAAGCGTGCGAGCAGAAGTGGAACGCATCCAACCAGACTTTCTTATCATCGACTCTATTCAGACCATTATGTCTCCTGAGATTTCAGGGGTCCAGGGATCGGTTTCTCAGGTGCGGGAAGTGACGGCAGAGCTCATGCAGTTGGCCAAAACCAATAACATCGCCATCTTCATCGTCGGGCACGTAACAAAGGAAGGAACCTTGGCAGGTCCTCGGATGCTGGAACATATGGTGGATACGGTCCTCTACTTTGAGGGCGAACGCCACCATACCTTCCGAATTCTGAGAGCAGTCAAGAACCGCTTTGGCTCCACCAATGAGATTGGGATCTTCGAGATGCAATCAGGTGGGCTGGTCGAAGTTCTTAATCCGAGTCAAGTTTTCCTAGAAGAGCGTTTAGACGGTGCGACTGGTTCGTCCATCGTAGTGACCATGGAAGGGACACGTCCAATTCTTGCTGAAGTGCAGGCCTTGGTGACACCGACCATGTTTGGAAATGCCAAGCGGACGACAACGGGGCTTGATTTTAATCGAGCTAGTCTCATCATGGCAGTGCTAGAAAAACGAGCGGGTTTGCTCCTTCAAAATCAGGATGCCTACCTCAAGTCTGCAGGTGGTGTCAAGTTGGATGAGCCAGCTATCGACCTAGCCGTAGCCGTAGCCATTGCTTCCAGCTACAAGGACAAGCCAACCAACCCGCAAGAGTGTTTCGTTGGAGAGTTGGGCTTGACCGGAGAAGTCCGCAGAGTCAATCGGATCGAACAACGGATCAATGAAGCTGCTAAGCTCGGTTTCACCAAGATTTATGTACCTAAAAATTCTCTGACGGGGATCACGACACCTTCAGGTATCCAAGTGGTCGGTGTGAGTACACTGTCTGAAGTCTTGAAGAAAGTATTTTAATAGAAGAAAAGAGGCTGGGACAAAAGTCCTAGCCTCTCAATTGTTTTTGGATTATCGAGCAAGACGCAGTGGTTGAGTGGGCTCTACTACGCTGATTTCATCAGCTTTTACAGCCCTGCTCAACTGTGCGGAGGTGGGACGACGAAATCGAATTCTAACGAATTACCGATTTCTGTCCCACTCTCTTTTTTCAGATGTGACAGATGACGGGAGATCCTCTCTGACAGAAATAGTGAGATGTGGTAAAATAATAGATGATTTGAATTTCAAAGGAATAAAGGAGAGACCATGTCTTATTTTGATAATTTTTTAACAGCTAACCAAGCTTATGTGGCGTTGCATGGAGACCTCCGTCTTCCGATTAAGCCCAAAACACAAGTCGCCATCGTGACCTGTATGGATTCCCGCCTTCACGTGGCACCAGCACTGGGCCTGGCTCTTGGAGATGCCCATATTTTGCGGAATGCTGGAGGGCGCGTGACAGATGACATGATCCGCTCCTTGGTTATTTCCCAGCAACAGATGGGAACCCGCGAAATCGTCGTCTTGCACCATACAGACTGTGGCGCACAAACCTTTGAAAACGAAGGTTTCCGGCAGCATCTCAAGAAAGAACTGGGAGTGGATGTGGGAGATCGTGATTTCCTTCCCTTTCAAGACATTGAAGAGAGTGTCCGTGAAGATATGGAGCTTTTAAAAGCTTCCCCTTTGATTCCAGATGATGTAGTGATTTCAGGAGCTGTGTATGATGTGGATACTGGTTTGATTTCAGAAGTGAAATAAACATAGAGAAGAGTATAGGAAGACAGAATAATCACTGTTTTCCCGTATTCTTTTTTTAGTGTAAAAAAAGTGAACCGGATAGGAAGAAATGTGACAATTTAGCACAAATTATTAAAAAATATGTGGTATAATATGACATTTTAACAAGAATATTACAAATTAATTTCAACAGATTGACTCTCGATGTCAAGGATGTTACAATTTTATTTGTATCATGGAATCATGAAATATGAAAAAGGAGATCCTATAAATGAAGGATGTATTTAATAAGCGTCAGCGCTTTTCATTGCGAAAATATAGCGTTGGGGTTTGTTCAGTTCTTTTAGGAACGGCACTCTTTGCTGCAGGAGCTCAATCTGCGTCAGCGGATGAAGCAACAGCAGCCTCTGAATCTGCAGGAACAACAGCTTCAGGAGCAGCACAACCTGCTACAACAGAGTCAAGTCAAGCAGAAGCACCAGCTGCTTCTAAGGCATACGGGGAAGGGGCATCAGTTCCAAAAATTGACCTTTCTGGAACTACTGCTGCAACTTCAGAAACACCAGCTTCAGCCATTGAAAAAGCTGAGGCAACTGCAACACCAGCCGCTACAGAAAAACAGGTAGCGCCAGCTGAAACTAAAAAAACTGAAGAAGCTTCAAAACCACTAAACGTTGGTTCATTGCCAGAAATCGCTCTACCAACAGCGAAAAAGGTAGAAACCAGCTCTAAACCAGCTTCTACAACAGCGGCTACACCAGCAGCAACAACTGCAACTCGTGCTGCAGCAGGTGAAAGCTCAGAAAGAGCAGCTGCAAGAGAAGAAGCAGCTACACCTGAAACTCCACTAGCTCTTAATCCTACAGTGCAGCCAGCTCCACTTCGTGCTACTGATGTTCATCCAGAAGATCGGACAACAGCTGAGGTTCGTAGTGAAACACTTGACCGTGCAACAACTGATTTGACGAATGCAGGAGCTTTAGCAGTAAGTAGTCGTAGCCGTCGTGGACGTCGTGCCGCTACAGACCACAATAACGAGCCGGTTGCTGTAACAACTTTCCTAAAAGACGGTGAAGTTGCTACACCTGATATGACGGATCCTAACGGTGCAAGTGTTCGTTCACAAACAGTACCATCAGGATATGCTGCTAAAGAAGGCGATGTCTACACCTATAGCATCGTAGACCTCACTCGCTTTAATGAACGTTACAATACAAACTACTACACACGTGCTTACAAGGGATTTAATGATTCTACTGATACTACTGTAGAATTAATTGATAAAAATACAGGTAATGTAGTAGAAACTAGAAAGATTACTGCATCTAGTGGTATTCAAAAATTCACTACTACTGCTACTGCATCTAGAGGAGAATTAACTTGGCAAGTTGATTACGATCCAGGTACAGGAGCTGGTCCTGGTAAAACGGACCAACCATTTATTCAATTTGGTTATGAAGTTGGGGCAAGTATCCAAGCTTTAGTAGCTCCAGGACATAACCTTACTCCGGATGAAAAAAAATTATACGATGATGTTTATGCTGCTCGTACATCAACAGATATTATAAACGTTGTAGAACCAGCTTATAACGGTCGTACGATTACGGATACCAATGCCAAGATTCCAGCAGCAGTTAATAAAACAACTTACTATAAAGTAGTTGATAAAAACAACCCAACATTTAACGCTAATAAAACAGATAAAACTGTTCAAGACTACGTAGCAAATGGTAATGAAGTAGACTTAGCTTCATACACTCTTAAAGCTATGGAAGGTCAAAACTTCACAGCATCTGGAGAGCGTCAATTTGATGGTTACAAATTGTATCAAGCAGCTGATGCAAATGATCAATCAGGTTATGTAAGTCGCCCTTACAAAGTTGGAACTAAATTCATGGACGCTGAGCGTGCAGGAATTAAACGGATTAAAGAAATCGTAGGTGAAGATGGAACTGTAGTGGTTCGTGTTTACTTACTAGATCCAAAACAACAAAGCAAACGTTCTGACGGTACCTTGAGCACTGATGGCTACATGTTGCTAGCAGAAACCAAACCGATTAAACCAGGTGATTATAACAAACAAGAATTAAATGTTAAGAAATCACCTCTTAACACCATTCCTTTCACAGATAGCAAAGGTGTAACCTATGCAAATGGTAAGGAAGTTCCATTTGACTTCCAAAAAGCTGCTGGATATACACCGTATAAGACTGTCTTTGTTCCATTCTTGGGAGACAACATTGGTCACCTTTCTCCAAACGAACAATTGGTTCGTGGAGTAACTGGTATCGGTACCAACGTTGACTTGCTCAACTCATTGACACCGTACAAACAACCTGTTTACTACTATGTCAAACAAAAACCAGTCGAAGTCACTCCAGAAGTTGAAAAACAATTGGAAGGACGTGTACTTGTTGATGGTGAATTCAGCTTCAAGATTAAAGAAGTCAATGAAAACAAATCACTTCCTTCATATGAAGAGACTGTAACTAACAAAAACGGTAAAGCTACATTTAGTAAATTAGCCTTCAACAAAGTTGGTACATACAATTATACAATCACTGAAACACCAGGTTCAGATAAAAACGTCGATTACGATGCAATGACAGTTGCCATGACAGTTACTGTAACTGAAAATGCTCAAGGTGATTTGCAAGCTTCTGTTAAATATAGTGCTGAAGGTGGATTCAAATCAAGCGCGGATGATAAGGTCTTCAACAACTACGTTGTCGCTCCGGTTAAGACCAAGTTTGACTTCAGCAAGGCTCTTGCAGGTCGTGAGTTGAAAGAAGGCGAATTCAGCTTTGTATTGAAAGATTCAACTGGTAAGACCCTTCAAACTAAGACCAATACTAAGGCAGGTGTTGTAGCCTTTGATGATTTGACCTTTGACAATACACAAATTGGTACACATAAGTACACTGTAGAAGAAGTTCAAGGTTCTGAAGCAGGAATGCAATATGATACGATGAAGGCTGAAGTAACAATCACTGTTACGAAAGAAGGTCACGTTCTTAAAGCAACAAATACACTTCCTGCAGATACAGAGTTCAACAATACCTTCACACCTGTTGCTACACAAGCTCAATTCAAGTTCACTAAGAAATTGGAAGGGAAAGAGCTTACGAAGGATGCCTTCACATTTGAATTGCTTGAAAATGGTAATGTCATCCAAACCAAGAAAAATGCGGCTGATGGAACCATCCAATTTGACGCGATTTCTTACGATAAAGAAGGCGCTCATACATACACTGTACGTGAAGTAGCTGGAACAGATACAAACATCGACTACGATGATATGAATGCAGTCGTAAAAGTTAACGTTACGAAAGATGCTGCATCTGGTGTCTTGACTGCTAAGGTTACAATGCCTGAAGATACAGAGTTTAATAACTTTGCAGTAGCTCCAGTTAAGACTCGTTTCGACTTCAGCAAAGCCCTTGCAGGTCGTGAGTTGAAAGATGGCGAATTTACATTTGTATTGAAAGATGCAGATGGTAAGACTCTTCAAACCAAGACCAACAATAAAAAAGGTGTTGTAGCCTTTGATGATTTGACTTTTGACAACACACAAGTTGGTACTCACAAGTACACTGTAGAAGAAGTTCAAGGTTCTGAAGCAGGAATGACTTATGACCCAATGAAAGCTGAAGTAACAATCACTGTTACTAAAGAAGGTCACGTTCTTAAAGCAACAAACACACTTCCTGCAGATACAGAGTTCAACAATACCTTCACACCTGCTGCTACACAAGCTCAATTCAAGTTCACTAAACGCCTTGAAGGTAAAGAACTTACAAAGGATGCCTTCACATTCGAATTGCTTGAAAATGGCAATGTGATCCAAACCAAGAAAAATGCAGCAGATGGATCTATCACATTTGATGCGATTGAATACAACGCTGTAGGTGAACACACTTACACTGTACGTGAAGTAGCTGGCGCAGATACAAACATCGACTACGATTCAATGAATGCAGTCGTAACTGTTAATGTAACCAAAAATGCAGCTACAGGTATCTTGAGCGCAGCTGTTACAATGCCAGAAGACACTGAGTTTAACAACTATGTGGTTTCTCCAGTTGTAACGAAATTTGACTTCACTAAGAAGTTGGCTGGCCGTAAATTGGCTGCAGGCGAATTCAGCTTCGTATTGAAAGATGCGAATGGTGCCGTTGTTGAAACAGTTAAGAATGATGCTGCCGGTAACGTATCCTTCTCTAACTTGTCATTTGACAATACGAAAGTTGGTACACACACTTATACTGTAGAAGAAGTGATTCCTGAAAACAAAGAATTTGGAATGACTTACGACCAAATGAAGGCTACAGTGACTGTTGAAGTTGCCAAGAACGGTCATTCATTGACAACTGTTACAAACGTGACATCAACAGGTGGTAAAGATGCCAATGGTAACGCTACTGATGGTACTCCAGATAAAGAATTCAACAACAAAGTTACTCCTCCAGAAACTCCAAAATTCCAACCAGAAAAATTTGTCGTTTCTAAAGAGAAATATGACATCACTGGTAACAAGTTGATGGATGACGACGATGAGTTGACAAATGAATACACTGAAACAAATGCAGATCCATATGTAGACAAGACAACCAACAACGAACCAGAAAACTTGAATACTAAGACAGTTAAACGTGGTTCTAAATTGGTTTACCAAGTATGGCTTGATACTACGAAATTTACTGAAGCGAACAACATCCAATACGTTGGTGTATCTGATACATACGACGCTGATAAATTGGACGTCAATGCAGCTGACATCAAAGCATACGATTCAGTAACTGGTGCAGAAGTAACCAATAAATTCGACATCAAAGTTGAAAACGGCACCATCACTGCAACTTCTAAAGATGAATTTATCAAAGATAAAGTAAACGCTCCTGTTATCGATACAACTAAGTTCGAATTTGGACGTTACTATAAATTTGATATTCCAGCAACTGTGAAAGAATCTGTTAAAGCTGGTGCTGATATTGAAAATACAGCCAACCAAACAGTTCACGTTTACAACCCAGTAAGCAAGACAGTTGAAAAACCTGAAAAGCCAACACAAAAACGTGTCAACAGTGTTCCAGTTCCAGTGGAAATGAACTTCACGAAACGTTTGGAAGGTCGTGAACTTCAAAAGAACGAATTCGAATTCGTATTGAAGAAAGACGGCGTTGAAGTTGAACGCGTGAAGAATGACGCTGCTGGTAAGATCGTCTTCAAGACTCTTGAATTCGGTCGTGATGATCTTGGTAAGACATACAACTACACAGTTGAAGAAACTCCTGGTACAGATGCAACTGTCAAATACGACACAATGGTTGCGACTGTTAAAGTTGTGGTATCACATGATGGTACTGCTAAAGCGATCGTTGCCAACGTAACAGATGCTGCTGATAAAGAATTCAACAACCGTGTAACACCTCCAGAAGAACCTAAGTTCCAACCAGAGAAATACGTTGTTTCTAAAGAAAAATATGATATCACTGGTGACAAGCTCGTTGACGATGATAGAGAGTTGGCAGACAAGTACGCAGATACCAATGCGAACCCATATGCGGACGATGCATCAAACAACGAAGCAGAAAACTTGAATACCAAGACTGTTGAACGTGGTTCTAAATTGGTTTACCAAGTATGGTTGGATACAACTAAATTTGATGCAGCTAACAAGGACAACATCCAAACAGTTGGTATCTCAGATAACTATGATGAAGCTAAATTAAATCTTAATAAAGCTGACATCAAAGCCTATGACTCTGTAACAGGCGCAGAAGTAACAGATAAATTCGATATCGCTGTCAACAACGGTGTGATCACTGCTAACTTGAAAGCTGGCTTCACGAAGTCACTTGGCGATGCAGAAAACACACAAGTCATCGACACAACTAAATTCGCATTTGGACGTTACTACAAGTTCGACATCCCAACAACAGTGAAAGACGATGTGGTAGCTGGTGCGGATATCGAAAATACTGCGGCTCAAGTTGTAAACTACTACAACCCAACGACTAAGAAAGTTGAAAAACCTGAAAAACCAACTGAAAAACGTGTCAACAATGTTCCAATCTCAGTTGAATTTAACTTCACTAAGAAATTGGAAGGTCGTGAGCTTAAAGCTAACGAATTCACATTCGAGTTGAAAGACAGCGACAATGTTGTGATTGCGACTGCAACCAACGACGCAAGCGGTAACTTCAAGTTTACTCCAGTGGATTACACAAACAAAGCTGGTAAAACTGTCACTGCCCTTAAATACCAGAAGGGTCAAGAAGGTACGTACACGTACACTGTAACAGAGGTGAAAGGTACAGATTCAACTGTCACTTACGATACAATGGCTGCAGTGGTAACTGTTAAAGTCAGTCATGATGGTACTGCGAAAGCTTTGATCACAAACGTGACAGAACCTGCGGATAAAGAATTCAACAACCGTGTCACTCCACCAACAGAACCTAAGTTCCAACCAGAGAAATACGTTGTTTCTAAAGCGAAATTTGATATCACAGGTACGAAGCTCGTTGATGACGATTCTGAATTGACAGATAAATATGGTGAAACAAATACAAATCCATATGTCGATACAACTGCCAACAACGAAGATGAAAACTTGAATACGAAACCAGTTGAACGTGGATCTAAACTTTACTACCAAGTATGGTTGGATACAACTAAGTTTGACGCAAACAACAAAGATAACATCCAAACAGTAGGTATCACAGATAACTACGACAAGGATAAATTGACTGTTAATGCTTCAGATATCAAGGTTTACGATTCAGTTACTGGTGCGGATGTAACAACTAAATTCGATATCGCTGATAACAATGGTGTTCTGACAGCTAACCTTAAGGATGGCTTCACTAAGTCACTTGGCGACGCTGAAAACACTCAAATCATTGATACAACTAAATTCGAATTTGGACGCTACTATAAATTTGATATCCCAGCAACAGTGAAAGACGATGTCGTAGCTGGTGCCGATATTGAAAACAAAGCAGCTCAAGTTGTTAACTACTACAATCCAGTAAGTAAGACTGTTGAAAAACCAAACAAACCAACTGAAAAACGTGTCAACAGTGTTCCAATCTCAGTTGAATTCAACTTCACTAAGAAATTGGAAGGTCGTGAGCTTAAAGCTGGCGAATTTACATTCGAGTTGAAAGACAGCGACAATGTTGTGATTGCAACTGCAACCAACGACAAAGCTGGTAAGATCAAGTTTGCTCCAGTAGAGTACACCAATAAAGCTGGTAAAACTGTCACTGCCCTTAAATACCAGAAGGGTCAAGAAGGTACCTACAAGTACACAGTAGAAGAAGTTAAAGGCTCAGACGCAACCGTTACATACGATACAATGAAAGCTGTCGTTACAGTTGAAGTTCGTCATGATGGTACAGCGAAAGCCTTGATCACAAACGTGACAGATCCTGCTGATAAAGAGTTCAACAATACTGTTCGTCCTCCAGAAGAACCTAAGTTCCAACCAGAGAAATACGTTGTTTCTGAAGAGAAATTCGATATCACAGGTGACAAGCTCGTTGATGACGATAAAGAGTTGGCAGACAAGTACGCAGATACAAATGCGAACCCATATGCGGACGATGCATCAAACAACGAAGAAGAAAACTTGAACACCAAGACTGTGAAACGTGGCGACAAGTTGGTTTACCAAGTATGGTTGGATACAACTAAATTCGACGCATCTAACAAAGACAACATCCAATCAGTAGGAATCTCAGATGACTACGATGAAGCTAAGTTGGAACTTGATTCTACTAAGATCAAAGCTTACGATTCAGTAACAGGCGCAGAAGTAACAGATAAATTCGATATCGCTGTGAACAACGGTGTGATTACTGCAACCCTTAAAGATGGCTTCACTAAGTCACTTGGCGACGCAGAAAACACACAAGTTATTGACACAACTAAATTCGCATTTGGACGTTACTACAAGTTCGACATCCCAACAACAGTGAAAGCTGATGTACCTGGTGGTGTGGATATTGAAAATACTGCGGCTCAAGTTGTAAACTACTACAACCCAACAACTAAGAAGGTTGAAAAACCAAGCAAACCAACTGAAAAACGTGTAAACAACGTTCCAGTTGAAGTAGAATTCAACTTCACTAAACGCTTGGAAGGCCGTGAGCTTAAAGCTAACGAATTCAGCTTCGTGCTTAAAGATTCAGAAGGTAAGACTCTTGAAACTGTTAAGAACGATGCCTCAGGTAACGTTAAGTTCTCTAAACTTGAATTCAAGAAAGGTCAAGAAGGCGTTCACAACTACACAGTAGAAGAAGTTAAAGGCTCAGACGCAACCGTTACATACGACACAATGAAAGCGAATGTAACAGTTACAGTGAAACATGATGGTACTGCTAAAGTTCTAATCGCGACTGTAGGCGACATTGCGGATAAAGAATTTAACAACCGTGTGACTCCTCCAGAAGAACCTAAGTTCAATCCTGAAAAATATGTTGTTTCTGAAGCGAAATTTGATGTAACAGGTACAAAACTCGTTGATGATGACAAAGAATTGGCTAATAAGGTTGCGGATACAAACGCTAACCCATATGCGGACGATGCATCAAACAACGAAGAAGAAAACTTGAACACCAAGACTGTGAAACGTGGCCAAAAACTTTACTACCAAGTATGGCTTGACACTACTCAATTTGATGCAGCTAACAAGGATAACATCCAAACAGTTGGTATCACAGATGACTTCGATGAAACTAAGTTGACTGTGAATGCTTCAGACATCAAGGCATACGATTCAGTATCAGGTGCGGATGTTACATCTAAGTTTGATATCTCAATCTCTAACGGTGTAATCACAGCTAACCTCAAAGATGGCTTCACTAAGTCACTTGGTGATGCTGAAAACACTCAAATCATCGACACTACTAAGTTCGAGTTTGGACGCTACTATAAATTTGACATTCCAGCAACTGTGAACGTAGACGTTCCTGGCGGTGTAGATATTGAAAATACTGCGGCTCAAGTAGTTAACTACTACAACCCAACAACTAAGAAAGTTGAAAAACCAAGCAAACCAACTGAAAAACGTGTAAACAACGTTCCAGTTGAAGTAGAATTCAACTTCACTAAACGCTTGGAAGGCCGTGAACTGAAAGCTAACGAATTCAGCTTCGTGCTTAAAGATTCAGAAGGTAAGACTCTTGAAACTGTAAGCAATGATGCATCTGGTAACGTTAAGTTCAAAGCTCTTGAATTCAAGAAGGGTCAAGAAGGCGTACACAACTACACTGTAGAAGAAGTTAAAGGCTCAGACGCAACCGTTACATACGACACAATGAAAGCGAATGTAACAGTCACAGTGAAACACGATGGTACTGCTAAAGTTCTGATCGCGACTGTAGGCGACATTGCGGATAAAGAATTTAACAACCGTGTGACTCCTCCAGAAGAACCTAAGTTCCAACCAGAGAAATACGTTGTTTCTGAAGAGAAATTCGATATCACAGGTGACAAACTCGTTGATGACGATAAAGAGTTGGCAGACAAGTACGCAGATACCAATGCGAACCCATATGCGGACGATGCATCAAACAACGAAAAACAAAACTTGAATACCAAGACTGTGAAACGTGGCGACAAGTTGGTTTACCAAGTATGGTTGGATACAACTAAATTCGACGCATCTAACAAGGACAACATCCAATCAGTAGGAATCTCAGATGACTACGATGAAACTAAGTTGGAACTTGATTCTACTAAGATCAAAGCTTACGATTCAGTAACAGGTGCAGAAGTAACAGATAAATTCGATATCGCTGTGAACAACGGTGTGATTACTGCAACCCTTAAAGATGGCTTCACTAAGTCACTTGGCGACGCAGAAAACACACAAGTGATCGACACAACTAAATTCGAATTCGGCCGTTACTACAAGTTCGACATCCCAACAACAGTGAAAGCTGATGTACCTGGTGGTGTGGATATTGAAAATACTGCGGCTCAAGTTGTCAACTACTACAACCCAACAACTAAGAAAGTTGAAAAACCAAGCAAACCAACTGAAAAACGTGTAAATAATGTTCCAGTTGAAGTGGAATTCAACTTCACTAAACGCTTGGAAGGCCGTGAGCTTAAAGCTAACGAGTTCAGCTTCGTGCTTAAAGATTCAGAAGGTAAGACTCTTGAAACTGTAAGCAATGATGCATCTGGTAACGTTAAGTTCAAAGCTCTTGAATTCAAGAAGGGTGACGAAGGTGTTCACAACTACACTGTAGAAGAAGTTAAAGGAAGCGACGCAACCGTTACATACGACACAATGAAAGCGAATGTAATAGTCACAGTGAAACACGACGGAACAGCTAAAGTTCTTATCGCGACTGTAGGCGACATTGCGGATAAAGAATTTAACAACCGTGTGACTCCTCCAGAAACTCCAGAATTCAATCCAGAAAAATATGTTCTGAACGAAAAAGAATTTGATTTAACTGGAACTTCATTATTAGATGATGATAAAGAGTTGGCAGACAAGGTCGCAGATACCAATGCGAACCCATATGCGGACGATGCATCTAATAACGAAAAAGCGAATATCAATACTAAATCAGTTAAACCAGGTCAAAAACTTGTTTACCAAGTATGGTTGGATACAACTAAATTTGACGCAAACAACAAAGACCATATCCAATCAGTAGGAATCTCAGATGACTACGATGAGGCTAAAGTTGATGTTGATGGTTCAGAAATCAAAGCTTATGATGGTAAGACTGGTGCGGATGTAACAGCTAAATTCGATATCACTGTGAACAACGGTGTGATTACTGCAACCCTTAAAGATGGCTTCACGAAGTCACTTGGAGATGCGGAAAACACACAAGTGATTGACACAACTAAATTCGAATTCGGACGTTACTACAAGTTTGATATCCCAGCTACAGTGAAAGCTGACGTTGCAGGTGGAGTAGACATCGAAAATACTGCGGCTCAAGTTGTAAACTACTACAACCCAACTACTAAGAAAGTTGAAAAACCAAACAAACCAACTGAAAAACGTGTCAACAGCGTGCCAGTTGAAGTGGAATTCAACTTTACTAAACGTATGGAAGGCCGTGAGCTTAAAGCCAATGAATTCAGCTTCGTGCTTAAAGATTCAGAAGGTAAGACTCTTGAAACTGTTAAGAACGATGCCTCAGGTAACGTTAAGTTCTCTAAACTTGAATTCAAGAAAGGTCAAGAAGGCGTACACAACTACACAGTAGAAGAAGTTAAAGGAAGCGATGCAACCGTTACATACGACACAATGAAAGCAAATGTAACAGTCACAGTTTCACACGACGGAAAAGCTAAAGTTCTGATCGCGAAAGTTGGCGACATTGCGGATAAAGAATTTAACAACAAGGTGACTCCTCCAGAAACTCCAGAGTTCAACCCAGAGAAATACATCTTGAACGCTGAGAAATTCGACCTTACTGGTAAATCACTTCTTGATGATGATAAAGAATTGGCAGACAAGGTTGCGGAAACAAACGCAAATCCTTACGCTGATAAGGCTGACAATAATGAAGCAGCAAACATCAATACTAAGACAGTGAAACGTGGTGATAAGGTTGTTTACCAAGTATGGTTGGATACAACGAAATTCACTGAAGCGCACAACATCCAATCTGTTGGTGTTACTGATGACTACGAAGAAGACAAGCTTGACATCAATGTTGCAAACATCAAAGCTTACGACTCTGTAACAGGCGAAGATGTAACAGCTAAATTTGATATCAAGGTTGAAAACGGTGTGATCTCTGCAACTTCTAAAGCGGACTTGACTAAGTCACTTGGAGACGCAGAAAATACTCCAGTGATCGACACAACTAAGTTTGCGTTTGGACGTTACTACAAGTTCGACATCCCAGCAACAGTGAAAGATACTGTTAAGGGTGGTGCGGATATTGAAAACACTGCAGCTCAAATCGTTCACCAATACGATCCAACAAGCAAGACAGTGAAGAAACCAAACAAACCAACTGAAAAACGTGTTGTGAACATCCCTGTTTCAGTAGAATTCAACTTCACGAAACGTTTGGAAGGCCGTGAGCTTAAAGCTAACGAATTCAGCTTTGTACTTAAAGATTCAACAGGTAAAGTTGTTGAAACAGTTAAGAACGATGCATCTGGTAACGTTAAGTTCTCAGCTCTTGAATTCAAGAAAGGTCAAGAAGGAACTTACAACTACACTGTAGAAGAAGTCAAAGGAACTGATACAACCGTTACTTATGACACGATGAAAGCAGTTGTAACAGTTGAAGTTTCTCATGATGGAACAGCGAAAGCTCTCCTTACTAAGGTAACGGATCCATCAGACAAAGAATTCAATAACACTGTTCGCCCACCTGAAACTCCAGAATTCAACCCAGAGAAATACATCTTGAACGAATCTAAATTCGATCTTACAGGTGTGAAACTTCTCGACGATGATGACGAGTTGAAGAATAAAGTTGCGGACACAAATGCAAATCCTTACGTTGATAAGACTGATAACAACGAAGCTCAAAATATCAATACGAAGACACTCAAGAAAGGTGATAAAGTATACTACCAAGTATGGTTGGATACAACTAAATTCACTGAAGCACACAATATTCAATCTGTTGGTGTGACAGATAAATATGACAGTGCAAACTTGACTGTCAACGGAGCTGATATTAAGGCATACGACTCTGTAACAGGAGAAGATGTAACAGCTAAGTTTGATATCAAGGTTGAAAACGGTGTGATTACTGCAACATCTAAAGCAGACTTGACTAAGTCACTTGGCGATGCAGAAAATACACAAGTTATCGACACAACTAAGTTGGCCTTTGGACGTTACTACAAGTTTGAAATTCCTGCAGAAATTAAACAATCTGCTCAAGATGGTGTGGACATTGAAAATACAGCTTCACAAATCGTACACCAATACGATCCAACTAAGAAGACTGTAGAAAAACCAGAAAAACCAACTGAAAAACGTGTAGTCAACATTCCAGTTAAGGTTCAATTCCAATTCACTAAGAAATTGGAAGGTCGTGCATTGAAGGCTGGTGAATTCAGCTTCGTTCTTAAGGACGAAAAAGGAAATGTGATCGAAACCGTAACCAATGATGCGGCTGGTAAGATCACCTTCTCAAATCTTGAATTCAAACGTGGTGAAGAAGGAACTCATCTCTACCATGTAGAAGAAATCCGTGGCACAGATTCTAGCATCGAATACGATAAGATGGTTGCCACTGTGGGTATTATGATTAACAAAGACGGTAAAGTATTGACGGCTATTACTCAGTTGCCAGAAGATACAGAGTTTAACAACACTGTTATTCCGCCAACAACACCGCCAACAACACCGCCAAATACACCACCAACAACACCACCGAATACACCACCGACAACACCGCCGACAACGCCACCAACACCACCAACACCGCCAACACCACCAACACCGCCAACACCACCAACGCCACCAACACCTACAACTCCTCCAGCTCCAGCACTTCCTGAAACTGGTGAAGAACAATCAGCATCTGCTGCATTGTTAGGTGCTGCACTTGGTATGGTTGGCCTTGCGGGACTTGCAAAACGCAAAAAACGCGAAGACTAAAATTGAGGTGACATCAGCAAACTTGTTGATGAGGTGACAATTTTAGATCCAACAGGAAGAGGCTTTGCTCGAAAGAGCAAGGCCTCTTTGTTTGGTATTGGAAACTTAGAAAAACATGCATAAATGTGATGAAAAAGTTTCAGTAAAATTCTATATATTCATTTCATTCGGTTACTAGTTTCAGTAAAATTCCATTGACTTGAAGTAGAGAAAACAGTATACTAGTAAAGCAATTTGATCTTTCAAACTGCCGGCAACAAGGGGAATGAATCCACTTTGAATTGGAATACAGTAGGGTTTGGAGTGGTAGTACTTCACACCCTTATTGTCGTCAGTCACCCTCATAAAAGGGATCTAGACTCTGAATGAGTTGTATAAATATAAAAAAACTTCCTTGGAACAGAATTCCATAGGAAGTTTCTTTGTGTTTGGGATCTACTCTTGTTTCTTTTTGTAAGGGATAAGACTGGACAGACCTGCTAAGAGGCCAAGTCCAAGTAGGGCTAGCTGAGAGGTTTCTTCACCTGTTGCAGGTAGATGAGTTCCTTCTTGAGGGGTGTTAGGAACAACTTCAGGGAGTTCCTCTTTTTGGCTTGTTGTTTCAAGAGGTTTCTCCTCTTCTTTGTTAGAGAGAAGTGCTGATCCCTTTTCTTCATGAGCATCAGTCGTGTTTGCTTTTGTCACGGAAGGAAGAGGGCTGACTGTTTCTTCTTTTTCTGTTTCTGGGGATGGTTGTGGAGTAGGGATTTCTTTGACCTTGTAGGCAAAGATCAAGATGGTTGTTCCCACTTCTACGTTCCCAGTTTGTTCAGCTGCACCGATCCGTTCATAGATGTGGCCGTCGTAGGAGATTTCATCTGGTGCGCTAGCGACGTAATGGGTTCCATTGTCCACATTTGTTGCAACAGCAAGCTCTGGTTGCAATTCAGTGTTAGTATCTTGGATGACAAATCGCGCGATGACCGTTCCCGTAGCTAACTTGTAATCATAGATGACGGTTTTCATTCCCTTAGTGACTGTGCCACTTGGATCAGCAGAATCAGCACGGTGTCCAACTAGATGGTAGATACGACCATCTTTTGTGATTTCTGTTGGGGCCTCACTGGTGTACTTGGTGCCGAAATCTGCCTCTGTAGCGAGGTTTTGCGCCTCTTGCAGATCAGTATCGCCTCCCTCAGTGAGGAATCGTACTCTGACCGATCCTTTGGTGATAGTGTAGGAAATAGCGGTATCAGCTGTTGGAGACTCAGGGCTTGGAAGAAGATAGCCTTTGGTTTCGTCAAGTGGATCCACAAGGTTTAAGACTTGTCCACGAGCATCTTTTGGCTCTAATCCCTCCACGTAAGGAAGGATAGCAGTAGGAGACGCGATGGCGGTTGGATTTGTGGGATCATTTAGATAAGGGATCTCTTTTTGAGCATGGGCTGGTTCTTTACCAGTAGCATAGCTGATCTTATAAGCCCCGACTGGGCGATAGATGACCGTATCTGTGATGTCTGCTGCATCAGCATGAATGCCAGTATGTTCTCCTGCTTTTGTCAGATCAGAAGTGATGGCATCAGTTGATTCTTCTGCTACGACAACATAGTCTTTTTTGACGGGATTTTCAAGAGCTACAAAGCTTGTGCCGTCTTGCGCTGTCCAGTCTTCAAGACTTGTCTCGCCTGTCACCAAATTGATGGTTCCCTTGCGAGTGAAATGAAGGCTGTCAGTTTGATCAGCCATTCCTGCAGGCTGGCGGTTAGATCCATCCTGATCCTCTGTTACATAGGTCACTGTACGGATCACTGTTTCAGATAAATGATCCAGATCAGCCGTTGTTTGACCAGCTGGAGCTAGAGGAGTTGGATAGACACGCCCCTCGCTATCTCCTGGAACAACTTGACCGGCTTGGATGGGCTGTGTTGCAGAAAATTCCACAATTTTTGGTGCCAAGCGGACAATAAACTCTTGAACCCCATCTTCATTGGTGTTGGTAGCGTCGCGGTCAAAGTTTGGTTGTCCGTCTGCATCGAAGCCATTCTCTACTAGTTCATAGCCTTTCTTCAAATAGTTGGCAATGGTTTCTTTTGTAGAGTAGTTGATCTTTTCACCTGTATGACCAACCAAGTCACTGGAACGCTCGAGCTCAACTCCGTTTTCGTCTTGATAAAGAACATGAGCGGCTTCATTGAGTTTGACATAGAGCATATCCCATACATCTAAACTCGGAACATCGATAGCAGCCATCCATTGGCCAGCCCCTCCGTCATAATAAACATTTGCGCTTGTTTCTCGGAGGTTGATGTTGTATTTTCCTTCAACAGCATCGGGTGTTGCCCAGTAAATGCTGGCGTGTTCAGCCTGGTCTTTTGTGATTTTTCCGAGTGGAACAAAAGCTTGAATATTGGTTAGTTTTTCGGTTGTATTCACAGAGCTGTTCCATTTGTTTTCAGTGATGCCGACCAAATTGATCAAGTGAGCAATCCGATCACCTGTCTTGGTTTCTTTTGTAATGGTATAAACGGTTCCAGGTTGAACCCCGTCAGCATTATCTAGGTTGGATCCGATGAAGTTGCCGTTCACCAGTACATTTGTATTGTCTACAATCCGACGAGTATCATGTGCCAAGGTGTCGCGCCCGCGGAGAAGTTCTTGATAAGCAACGATGAATTCTTGGTAGTTGAATTCTGCATTAGCAAAGTCAGCATTGACTGGTAGGTTTTGATTGAGATACCATTCTGCTTGGATCACCCCAAAACCTTTAGCATCCTGAGAAGTATTGAGGGCTGCAGTCGTCATATGGTAACCACCGCTCGCTGCGATGATGGCATCTGTCAGCAATTCGTTGTCTTTGCTGAGGGCTGATGCATTTTTACCACGATGGGTATAGGCTGCGATGATAGGAGATTTCCCCTTGTATAGATCACGCATCCGTTCGGTAAGGCGCGTCAAGGCTTGGTAGGTAGAGTCATAGGCAATGCTATCGCCCCAAACTTCCGCATAAGGTGCAGAGACATTGGTCTTACCTAGTCGATCCGCATCTCCAGTGGAGATATCGTTGATCATGAAATCATAGCCTTCTTTTTTGAGGGCCTCTGTCGCAGCTGTGGCTAGTTCTGGATAGTGTTCGCTCAAAGAGAAGCCTTTTCCAGGTTCACTGACTTTTTCCACCCAGTTAGATCCCATGGTATCCCCTTGCCATCCATCAAAATTTCCTTCTTTCATGGCTTTAGTCATGACTTCAATGATAAATTTTTGCCAATTTGGGTCGCCTGGATCGAGAAATTGTTGGATATCGGTCGCTGTGACATCCCCCTTTTTACCAAAGTTGAAATGGTCTTGTAGATTGCGAACAATGGCGCTTTTCACTTCATTTGGGACCCCTTCTTCGAGGGAAACTGCGTAAATCATGTTATACAGCATGGCTTTGGCACCAGTTGTATGGACATGAGCCACCAGCTCTTTGACGGCTTCTGTATCGATGACAGGTAAGTAGGATTTGCGCTTGTCAGGATCTGTTTCGTTATTTGGAATCAAGAAAGTCGCCCAGTCTTGAGTGAAACGTTCAACATTTGCTGGGAATGGGTTAGCTGGCGTATTGTAAACGTCGTAGAAGAAGTAGTTGTTGATGTGCATATTGGCCAATTGGTCAATACTATTCTTGTAGCCTTCTACCTGATCATTGGTGATGGAGTTGTGATTGTCTTTTGAGCCGGCAACCACCCCATAACGTGGGTAGATCGTCCAGTCATCTTCAACAGCAAGACCCGCTGCCTTATGAAAGGCTTGGGAACCATCTGCTTTCTTACCAAGGACATCTACGATAAATCCAGCATTAGGTGAAAAGACAGTACTTGGAATTGTCAGTTCGCTACCTTCAACGTTTTTCTTTTCATAAATGACCTGATCTAAATGAGAGACAGTGACATCAGATGAAACCACTTCAGGGTTGTTGATAGAGATGCGGACGTCTTCCCCACTTTTATAAGTCGCTTTATCAAAGGTGACGTCGTTGGTGATTTTTGGAGTATTATAAGTAGTTGCTGGAGCTGCACTGACCGATTGAGTGGCAGTTACAGTTGGTGTTGATTCCGATGAAGAAGATGCAACTTCAGTTGTAGCAACTTCCTCACTAGTAGTGGTAGGAGTACTGCTATTGGTTGCTACTGGTTGAGCGGTTGATGGGATCTCAGAAGTCGGATTGGTGTTGACCTCGTCAGCCATGGCAACAGAGCTTAACATCAAGGCTCCAAAAAGGGTAATCATAGAGACTAATGCCTTGTTGCGCTTGCGAAAATAGCCGTGCCCTTTTTCAGAGACACTATTTTTTTGTTGATTCATTTTTTTCTCCCACATACTGTTTGTATAGTTCGTTGAACAGTTTAAAGTAAATTGTTCTATCGATGCCAATAAGTATACGACATTTCACTAGATAGTGTCAATTTAAGAACGAAAGTCTGTTTGAAAATTTTCATGGAAGTGTTAGAAAATGGCCTTAAATAGGGGTTTTTGATTCATAAAAATGAAAAACCAAAAAACGTTTGACACAAAATTTCCCCGCATTTTAAAAATAGTACAAATTAGTGATAAAAAACAAAACAAGGAGAAACGTTTGCATAAGCTGTAAGGCCCATTAGTAAAAGAATTTCTGCAGTTTATTCTATTTTTATTTCTGTAAATAAAGTTAAAAAATTTTTTTTAGAAAAATGAACCGGCAAAAATCAGATGTCAAACGTTTGACATATATAGAAGAAAACTAAAAAGAAAGCTTTTATAAACAAGGAGTTTTATCAAAAAAGAAGCAAAATTTGAATGGAGATGTGAAAAAAATCAAAAAATAATATTGACACATAAGGGGGCAAGTGTTAATATCTCCTTACAAAAATCGACATTAATATTTAAAGTGTTGATTTTTGTAAGGAGAAATTTGAAAAAGAGGTTAGAAGGAATTATATGTCACTAATTAAAGATAGCAAGACTACCAAATATGCCTTGCGTAAAACGTCTGTCGCTTTTGGTTCTGTAGCAGTCGCTACGGTTCTTGCAGTAGCAGGTGCTGCATCTGTTTCTGCAGATGAAGTTGTTTCAGCTACTACAACAGTCACTTCAACAACGGCTACTCCAACAAGATCGACAACTGAGACTAAAGAAGTTGCTGTACCAGATTATTTAGAGACTGCGAAAACCGATGCGGTAACTACTGGACTTGAAGTTACAGAAACAGAAGCAAAGACCCAAGCAGATGAAAAAACTGCTGAGCAAGATTATGCGAAGCAAGCCATTGCTATGGATAAGACCGTAGCAGACTATAAGGCAGAAGTTGCAGCGAATCAAGCAACTTATGAGAAGGAAAAAGCAGTTGTAGATGCGAAAAATGCAGCGGCTCAGGTAGCTTATGACAAGGAAGTTGAAACCTATAACAAAGAGCAAGTTGCTTACGAAAAAGCAGTGGCTGAAAATGCTGCAGCCCTAGCAGATAATCAGGCTGCAAAAGCGGCTTATGAAAAAGCCTTTGAAGAATACCAAACTGCTTTTAAAGCTTATATTGAGTCTGTTAAAGCCAAACAAGCCGTTGAGACAGAAAACAATTTGGCCCAAAAGGCTTACGATATCAAATTAGCCGACTACAAGGAGAAAAAGCGCCTCTATGATGAAGCGCAAGCAGCTTACTTGATTGATAATGAACTATACAAGAAGAAAAAAGCGCAATACGATGATGCTAAAGATGCCTTCAATAAGATGGTTGCAGAGCGTGGTGGAAACCCTGAGAAGTACAAACAAGATTTGACCTTACTTCCAGAAGAGTTGGCAGATGGGGAAACAACGACGCTTTACCACCAAACAACAGGTCTTACTACGTATTTGACAAAAGAAGGTCAATCTCGCTTGTATGGGGACGGTAAAGCTACCAAGATGTATGAAACCAAGAACCTACAAGATTCCGATTTGACAACAACGAACCCATATGCAGATAATGAAATCGAGTGGGCAGTCGTTAAAGTTGGAGACAAGTTCGATGTCACTTACAAGGGTCTTCGCCAGGCTAATATCAAAGAAGGTCGTGATATCAAGAGTATCGCTAAAGTGGTCTACAAGTATGAAGTGAAAAGCTTGCCATCTAATGACGGTCGAGGAATCGTTCAAATTTACAATGATCCAGCGGTAACAATGACGATCGGAAGCTCAACTGACACAGACCAACCCGTCACAGTTGGTGTTGATGTTGAATTTTATGATGAAAATGATCAATTGATTAATTTAGCTAACCATAATGCCATTTTGGCTTTGAATTCCTTAAACCACTGGAATGGAGCTTCTTATGTTGAAAATGACAAACCTCGTGCCCTTCTTGTAGAAGCTAAAGATATCAATGGAAACACTGTTCGTGGAACTTGGGATCCTTATTCAGATGGTAGTAACCCTAGTCTTGATGGAGCAGATGTCGCTGTGAAGCGTGGCTATGCAAACTTCGGTAGCGCTCAAGTCTTTAATGATGCTGATAATCCATTGAAGATCGTTGGTCAAAAAGCAACTTGGGATGGGAATGGCTTCTCAGTCAGTGAAGAAACTGTCCTTGATGTGACGACGGTCAATGCTTCTGGTGGAGGAAATGGTCATTCTATCGGAACAGAAGACTATCAATTTGGGGATAATTCTGATATTGTCGGCACCTATGCAGTTGATGCGGGATCAGGGATTTTGACCTATACCCCACGGATGAAGCACCAAAATACACCTCACGTAGAGTCTGTAAATATTGGAAATAAAGAATTTATTAAATTGCCAAATTCTAGTGTTGACCAAGATCCAACTACAAAAGAAGTATTTGCCAAGGAACAAAACCAGTACATGAACGAAGGTGCAACTTTTAATGCGGATCCTTCAAGTTCAACTAAGGGATGGGATGATCCAAAAAGTCCGTATCTCTACTATGGTGGTGGTGCAGTTGTCTTGAAAGACGGCCATCTTGAGTTCACTGCTAAGGGAGCGAATGCTACGGATGAAGCAACCCTCTATTGGTTCTCAATCAATTCAAATGTTGCCTTTCCACAAGATCCAGGAGAAGAGCCGGTGAAACCAACCGCTCCAACTGCTCCAACAGCCCCTGAAAAACCTGAAATCAAAGATGTTCCAGCTGAAAAGGAAGTTCCTGTTCCGCCGGCTTGTCCACTTTACAAGGTAGAACCAAAAGTTCCTGAACAACCAGTGAAGCCAACAGCTCCTGAATTGGAAAAGGATCCGGTGCTAAAAGAAACTGTAAAACCGACTGTAGAATGGCATAAAAATAATATTCTTGTTACAAAAGAAGAGCCGCAGCCAGAACCACAACCGGAACCACAGCCAGAACCACAACCGGAGCCACAACCGGAACCACAGCCAAAACCACAGCCAAAACCACAGCCAGAACCACAGCCAAAACCACAGCCAAAACCACAACCAGCACCTAAGCCAGAGCCTAAACCAACTATTGGCTACCATACGCCTGCGCCAATGGTAGAGCAAAAAGTTGAAGAAAATTTGGTCTCAGATGTTGTGAAGGTGAAAGAAGTATTGCCACACACAGGTACAGAATCAGCAACCGCTCTTACCAGCCTTGGCTTACTTGGTGTGATCGCAACAGGTTTGGGTCTTGCTCGAAAGAAAAAAGAAGACTAAGATTTTCTTTTAATCCTTTAAAAAAATATCACGATTAAAAACCAGAAGGCACAACCTTTTGGTTTTTTTATAATGCATGAAAAGGGAATTGATGACAATTTCCTATAGGTTCTCCTCCATATTTGTGATACAATTAAACTACTATTATCGAAGGGAGAAACTATGATTAATTCAATTGTTTCACAAGGTTTGATTTGGGCCATTTTAGGGTTAGGAATCTTTATGACGTTCCGAATTCTAGATTTTCCAGATATGACGACAGAAGGGTCCTTCCCGCTTGGAGGAGCGGTGGCGGTTACCTTGATTACCAAGGGGGTCAATCCGCTCCTTGCGACGCTGGCTGCTATTGGTGCAGGATGCTTAGCGGGACTTGCAACGGGCCTTCTCTACACAAAAGGAAGAATCCCCACGCTCTTGTCAGGGATCCTGGTGATGACGTCCTGTAACTCGGTTATTCTCTTTGTCATGCAGCGGGCTAATCTGGGACTTTTGGGTTATAAAAAAATTCAGGAATTTCTTCCTTTTGCCAGTGGGTTTAATGAGATCCTGATTGGTTTAATTTTCGTAACGCTTGTGATCCTTGGTTTGATCTTCTTCTTGGATACACGCTTGGGTCAAGCCTATATTGCGACAGGGGACAATCCAGACATGGCCAAAAGTTTTGGGATCAACACCGACCGGATGGAATTGATGGGCTTGGTCATTTCAAATGGGATTATTGCTCTTTCTGGTGCACTGATGGCTCAACAAGAAGGCTATGCGGACGCTTCACGTGGGATTGGTGTCATCGTTATCGGGCTTGCCAGCCTCATTATTGGAGAGGTTCTCTTTTCAAATGTCACCTTGACAGAGCGCTTGCTCAGTATTGCAATCGGTTCAATCGCCTACCAATTTTTGATTTGGGCCGTGATTGCGCTTGGCATCAATACAAGCTATATCCGAATCTTCAGTGCCTTGATCTTGGCTATCTGCCTGATGATTCCAACCTTTAAGGGAAAAATCATGAAAGGAGCGAAACTCAGTAAATGACAGCAATTGTAGAATTAAAAAATGTAACCAAAGCTGTGAGCAATGGGATGAATGAAGAAAAAGTCATTCTGGATGATGTCTCCTTGGAAATTCGAGAGCATGATTTTATCACGATTTTAGGGGGCAATGGAGCTGGGAAATCAACCCTCTTTAATACCATTGCTGGGACACTTCCAGTTAGTAGCGGGAAGATCTATATTCTAGGGGAAGACGTGACCAACTACTCTCCTGAGAAGAGAGCCAAGTACCTATCTCGTGTCTTTCAAGATCCTAAAATGGGAACAGCGCCTCGTATGACAGTGGCAGAAAATCTCTTGGTAGCGAAGTTTCGTGGAGAAAAACGTGGTTTGATTCCGCGTCACTTGGCAAGCTATAAAGAAGAGTTTCAAACAGTTCTTGCTAAGATCGGCAATGGCTTGGAAAATCATATCGATACAGCAGTTGAGTTTCTATCAGGGGGGCAACGTCAAGCTTTGAGCTTGTTGATGGCGACACTAAAACGTCCAGAACTTTTGCTATTAGATGAACACACTGCAGCCTTGGATCCGAAAACCAGCCAGGCTCTGATGACCTTGACGGATGAGTTTGTGAAACAAGATGCTCTCACTGCCCTTATGATCACCCACCATATGGAAGATGCTTTGAAATATGGCAATCGCTTGATTGTGATGAAAGATGGACATATCGTCCAAGATCTCAATCAAGAAGAAAAAGCCCAAATGGCCATCGCAGACTACTATGAATTATTTGAGAAAGAATAAGATACAAAGGGCGTAGCGGATACAGTCAAAATAGGGAATACGACGCAGAATCTTCAGATTCTAGGAGGATTCATCTTTTTGACACAATCCGCAGCCCGTGTTCATTTAATAAGATACAAAGCCCGTAAAATGCAAAGTGAAAATAGGAAATTCTTGCAGTGAGCGATGCTCACAAGAGAATTTATCTTTTTCACACAGCATTTAGGGCGTGTTCAATTACTAAGATACAAAGCCCGTAAAATGCAAAGTCAAAATAGGGAGTAGGACAGAAGCGATATCACTTAGATTGTTTGATGTGGAAGTAGTTTGTCTGCATGCTAGAGAGTGGGACAGAAATCGGTAATTCGTTAGAATTCGATTTCGTCGTCCCACCTCCGCACAGTTGAGTAGGGCTGTAAAAGCTGGTGAAATCAGCGTAGTAGAGCCCACTCAACCACTGCGTCTTACTCGACAATCCAAAAATAATTGAGAGGCTAGGACTTTTGTCCCAGCTTCTTTTCTTTTTCTTAAATCATCTATAAAACCACATAAAAATAGGAACTAGTTTCAGCTGAAATCGCTTGCAATCACTCAGGTAGGTGAGTATAATGTAGTTAGAAAGATGAAGAAGGGATTGATACCAATGCCTTATCGAGTTAAAATTTAGGTTACTTCGTTTTAGGCCTGTTTTGCTGATAGCTGTTCATGCTCTTATCGTAAAAGAGCAGTTATGTCGTGTGTGTCGGATCGGTTGGACGGTCGGGCAAGCCTGCTTAGTTTGTCCGGAGACATAAGAAAACGTGGAAATAGTAGGTAGAAGCTTTTTATAAAGGTTTTCAAACTTCAATGCGTCCAGTCGAAAGCTCATAAATTTAGATTTGGGATAGCAAAGAAAACCTCTGGTATTTTACACAAATACTATTAAATGAAATCAACATCATAAACATTGTTTTGTTAGCCAATAGGTTAATTGCACCAAGTCAGCGAAGCAGACCAGGCCTCTAGTCCCGTAAGACTGGAGGCCATTTTTTATAAAATACCCAGGAGGAGGTGAGAGTATGGGATTGTCGTATGCGCAAGAATATAGTTGTCGTGACCATTTTCGGCAAAGAGCTTTTGAGCGCTTTGGCGTAGATGATCAGCACCTGAACAGGTGGATCAACCAACACCTCCCCTCCCTCTCTCCTTATGATAGTAATGCGGTTCAACCAGCTAATACAGAAGCCTATGTAGCCAGTGATGGTGTCATCTTTGTCTGCAATATCAAAAGTCGGGAGTTTATCACCTGTTTTAAGGCGGTTAATTACCAAGAATCTAAGGAAGAAGAGGAAGCCTATACGGACATTCACGAAAACAATGTCGCTTCCTTCAAAAAAGATGTGAACCACCTAGTCAATCGCTACCGACTCAAGGAAGCCAAAGAGCTGTTTGAAAACATTGGGGAGGACTTGGATGATTTTTATCGCCTGTCCCAAGCAGTAAAGAACGGCCAATTGAGCGAGCGAAATAGTAAGCGCCTAGAGGAATTGTTAGGCAAGTTTCATGTGATCAAGGCAGCTATGCGGATCATTGAAAATAAACGGGGAGATTATCATCTTTAGGGTCTTTTCCCCCTAAAAATAGGCGCCTAGAAGCCCTCTCATCTACTTCAGATGAGAGGACTTTTTTGCTGTGGAAAGCTTTTTGAAAAAAAGAGAAAAAAATTGTATAATAGAGTGGATATGCAAGTATTTGCAAAGCTGTAATTCGACTTGGGCAACCAAGGACCGTAAGTATTAAAATAATCACACTAAAGGAGACAACAGTGAGTAGTATTAAATTAGTCACTCTTGGCGGTGTTCGAGAAAATGGAAAAAATCTCTACGTTGCCGAAGTGAACGATTCAATTTTTGTCTTGGATGCAGGTTTGAAGTATCCAGAAAATGAGCAACTTGGGGTGGATGTCGTCATCCCCAACATGGATTATCTATTTGAAAATAAGGACCGTATTGCGGGTGTTTTCTTGACCCACGGTCATGCGGATGCCATTGGGGCCTTGCCTTATCTTTTGGCGGAAGCGAAAGTCCCTGTATTCGGGACAGAGTTGACCATTGAGTTGGCTAAACTCTTTGTCAAAAGCAATGACAGTGTGAAGAAATTCAACGACTTCCATGTCATCGATCAGAATTCTGAGATTGATTTTGGTGATGCCGTCGTATCTTTCTTTCAAACAACCCACTCCATCCCTGAAAGTATCGGGATTGTGATTGGCACTCCTGAGGGCAATATCGTCTACACAGGAGACTTTAAATTTGACCAAACTGCCAGCGAGTCGTACGCGACAGACTTTGCTCGCCTAGCTGAGATTGGACGCGAAGGTGTGCTTGCCCTCTTGAGTGATTCGGCTAATGCGGATAGTAATATTCAAGTTGCCAGTGAGCAAGAAGTGGGCGATGCTATCTTAGATACGATTGCAGACTGGGATGGTCGTGTCATCGTGGCGGCGGTAGCCAGCAACCTTTCTCGGATCCAGCAGGTCTTTGACGCTGCGGCTGAGACTGGCCGTCGAGTGGTCTTGACAGGGTTTGATGTGGAAAACATCGTCCGCACAGCTATTCGCTTGAACAAATTGTCTCTTGCCAACGAAAAACTCTTGATCAAGCCAAAAGAAATGAGCCGTTTTGAAGATCATGAATTGATCATTTTGGAAACAGGCCGGATGGGTGAGCCGATCAACGGTTTGCGCAAGATGTCGATTGGTCGTCACCGTTATGTGGAAATCAAAGATGGGGACTTGGTCTACGTCGTCACAACACCATCTATTGCTAAAGAAGCTGTGGTGGCTCGTGTGGAAAACATGATCTACCAAGCAGGTGGCATTGTCAAATTGATCACGTCAAGCTTGCGCGTGTCTGGTCACGGAAACGCACGGGACTTGCAGTTGATGATCAACCTTCTTCGTCCTAAATACCTCTTCCCGATCCAAGGGGAATACCGCGAATTGGATGCCCATGCACGAGTAGCGATGGAAGTCGGTATCTTGCCTGAAAATATCTTTATTCCAAAACGCGGCACTGTGATGGAGTACGAAAAGGGGGACTTCGTCCCTGCCGGTAGCGTCTCAGCTGGAGATGTCATGATCGATGGGAATGCCATTGGTGATGTGGGCAATATCGTCCTTCGTGACCGCAAGGTCTTGTCAGAAGACGGGATCTTTATCGTGGCGCTCACCGTGAATCGCAAAGAGAAGAAGATTATTTCCAAAGCGCGCGTGCACACCCGTGGTTTTGTCTATGTCAAGAAGAGTCGGGATATTCTTCGTGAAAGTTGCGAATTGGTCAACCAAAGTGTTGAAGACTATTTGGCACAAGACAGCTTTGACTGGGGGGAATTGAAAGGTTTGGTGCGTGACAACTTGTCTAAGTTCTTATTTGAACAAACCAAACGCCGTCCAGCCATCCTACCAGTCGTGATGGAAGTGAAATAATAGAAGAAATGGAAACGCTTGGCAGCCAGAGGCTTGCCGAGTGTTTTTAACAGTAGAAAGAGGAAATCAAATGGCAGTTATGCAGATTGAGTATTATTCAGAAGCCTTGAAGATGGAGTGGGGCGTGTCCGTCCTTTATCCTGATGCATCGCGCGTGGAAGATCCAGCGGATACGGATATCCCAGTCCTTTATCTCTTACACGGGATGAATGGCAACCACCATTCCTGGTTGAAGCGGACTAATGTGGAACGCATTTTGCGCAATACCAATCTAATCGTGGTCCTCCCCAATACCAATAATGGCTTTTACACAGATACCCAGTATGGCTACAACTACTACACGGCCATTGCAGAGGAATTGCCAGAGACTCTTTCTCGCTTCTTCCCTAATATGACCAAGAAACGGGAGAAGACCTTTATTGCTGGCCTATCCATGGGCGGCTATGGATCGATGCTCTTGGCTCTCAAGACAAATCGTTTCTCTCGTGCGGCTAGTTTTTCCGGTGCCCTAAGTTTCCACGATCGAGATTTTGAAAACAATGACTTGGAACAACCAGCTTTTTGGAAGGGGATCTTTGGAGAGATTGAGGATTGGACGACCAGTCCCTATTCGCTAGAGACTGCTGCCAAGAAGTTTTCAGATAAGAAGACCAAACTCTGGATCTGGTGTGGGGAGCAGGATTTCCTTTATGAGGCCAATAATTTTGAAGTCAAGGAACTAGAAAAGTTAGGTTTGGATGTCACCTATACCCACAGTCCAGGCAAGCACGAATGGTTCTACTGGGAACGTGAGTTGGAGCACTTTTTACAAACCCTACCAATCGACTTTGAATTAGAAGAACGGTTAAGCTAAGATACAAATAGATTGGATATCAGTCAGAGCATTTGTTCTGGCTTTTTCATATATATAGGAAGAAAGGCTAGAAAGGTCACTTATTCATTTCAGTCCTGCTTTCTTTGTGGTATAATAGGAACGATTGAAAAATGAGCTAGAAATAGCGAACAAGATAAGAGGAGAGAAAAATGGCAAAAGATATTCGTGTGCGTTATGCACCAAGTCCAACAGGGCTACTACACATCGGAAATGCTCGTACAGCATTGTTTAACTACTTGTATGCGCGCCACCATGGTGGAACCTTTATCATCCGTATCGAAGATACGGACCGCAAACGTCATGTCGAAGACGGAGAACGTTCACAGCTTGAAAACCTTCGTTGGTTGGGCATGGACTGGGATGAAAGCCCTGAGACGCACGAAAACTACCGCCAATCAGAACGGCTACCACTTTATCAAAAATACATCGACCAACTCTTGGCGGAAGGAAAAGCTTACAAATCTTACGTCACTGAAGAAGAGTTAGCGGCTGAACGTGAACGCCAAGAAGCTGCGGGTGAAACACCTCGCTATATCAACGAATATCTCGGCATGAGCGAAGAAGAAAAAGCTGCTTATATCGCAGAACGTGAAGCAGCGGGCATCATTCCAACGGTTCGTTTGGCAGTGAATGAGTCTGGTATCTACAAGTGGCATGATATGGTCAAAGGCGATATCGAGTTTGAAGGTGGCAATATCGGTGGGGATTGGGTCATCCAGAAGAAAGATGGCTACCCAACTTACAACTTTGCCGTTGTGATCGATGACCACGATATGCAAATCTCTCACGTTATCCGTGGAGATGACCACATTGCCAATACCCCAAAACAGCTCATGGTTTATGAAGCGCTTGGATGGGAAGCACCAGAGTTCGGTCACATGACTTTGATCATCAATTCTGAAACTGGTAAGAAGTTGTCTAAACGGGACACCAACACCCTTCAATTTATCGAAGATTACCGTAAGAAGGGCTACCTTCCAGAAGCAGTCTTTAACTTTATCGCTCTTCTTGGTTGGAACCCTGGTGGGGAAGATGAGATCTTCTCTCGCGAAGAGCTCATCAAACTTTTTGATGAACATCGTCTCAGCAAGTCTCCAGCTGCTTTCGACCAAAAGAAAATGGACTGGATGAGCAATGAGTACATCAAGAATGCGGATCTTGCGACCATCTTTGAAATGGCCAAACCATTCCTTGAAGAAGCAGGTCGTTTGACTGATAAGGCTGAAAAATTGGTGGAACTCTACAAACCACAAATGAAGTCGGTGGATGAAATCGTTCCATTGACAGACCTTTTCTTCTCAGACTTCCCAGAATTGACAGAAGCTGAGCGAGAAGTCATGGCTGGTGAAACTGTGCCAACTGTACTTGAAGCCTTCAAAGCAAAACTTGAAGCCATGTCAGACGATGAGTTTGTGGCAGAAAATATCTTCCCACAAATCAAAGCGGTTCAAAAAGAAACTGGGATCAAAGGGAAAAATCTCTTTATGCCAATCCGTATCGCCGTTTCAGGTGAAATGCATGGTCCTGAATTGCCAGATACCATCTATTTACTTGGACGCGAAAAATCCATCCAACACATTGAAAGTATGTTGGAAAAAATCAGATAATTATCAGAAAAGTCCCTATTAAATGGGGCTTTTTGTTTTACCTCTAAAGTAAAAGTATTATAGGGTTTTTTCAAAAAATTGCCCCGGTTTGACAAATTGATCCTACTGAAAACGATTTTATTACTATCTAAAACAAAAATTATAAAAAAATAGCAATAATTAAGGATAATTGCTTCCAAAAATCGACACATTAGTCTATAATGTAAGGGAAATAAAAAATGTAATAAGGAGACAGAAATGTTTTTTAAACGTTCGAACGGTGAATTCCGTGAAACGGATCGTGTGACTCGTTTCAAATTGATCAAATCAGGTAAAAACTGGTTGCGTGCTGCGACTTCTAACTTTGGTCTTTTGAAGGTCATTCGTGGTCAAGTCGAAGAGACTGTTGTAGCTGAAGTGCGTGAAGACGCAGTATCAGTGAAAGAAATGACAAGCCGTGGCTTGCTCAAAGGGATCGTAGCAGCAGGGGCTGTTCTTGGTGCAGCTACAGTAGCGAATACTGCCAAAGCAGATGAAACAGGATCAGACGTTGCGACTGCATCTGAGCTTTCAAGTGAAGCACTTGTAGAACAAGGAAGTACAGTCCTTGGAACAACATCAACAACAGAATCTCAGTCTGAATCAACAACAGCATCAACAACTGAGTCAACTACTGAATCTCAATCAACAACAGAATCAGCTAGCGCTTCTGCATCTGCAAGTGCTTCAACCTCTACAAGCGTATCTGTATCTCACTCAGCTTCATTGAGCGAACAAGGTTCAGCAGAACTTTCAGCAGCTTCAAGCGAATCAACTGTAGCAGCTGGCTCTGAAGCAAGTGTAGAAAGCACTACAACAGTAGCGAAAGCTGAAGATAAAGTTGTTTTGGAACAAAACACTTCAGAAGCAGCATTGTTGAACAAGATTGCAGGAGACTACTCAGCAACTGTTTCAGCTCCAGAAAAGAAAGCAGCACTTGAAGCTGCCATCGCTAAAGTTCAAACAGAATTGACAGCAAGCAACAGCTTGATCAATGCCAATGCTTCAGCTCAATCATACGCAGACCAACGCGAACGTTTGAGCAAGTCAGTAGATGACATGATGGCAACCTTGACTGCAGCAGGATTTACTGGAAACACAACAGTAAACGGTGCTCCAGCAATTTCAGCTCAGTTGGCACCAATCTCAACATCTACTTCTGGTAGTGTAGCTACTAAGCCGGTTATCTCAAATGCAAATGGTGCAACGATTGAAGATGCAGCCTTCAATGAAGCTGGTTATGCTTTGGATCCAAACACAGATCGTTTCACTTTCGGTGTATGGCAATTCCTTAAAACAAACCACGCTACTGGTGCTAAAACAAACTTTGATTACTACGCTACACTTTCAGTGGACCGTTCAGCAATCACAGGTAGCCTTTCAGCTAACCCAGATGTTTACTTGCGTATCGTTAAGAAGTCTGATGGTACAGAAGCTTACACTCGTACTATTCATGCTGGAGAAAGCAATATCTCACTTCCAAGCTACATCACCAACAACAACTCTGATGTAACCAACACTTTGACATACGCACCTGCTAACGGAACTAATCCAGGTAACGTAACCTTCTCATTGGTAAATGCGAACCTTGAGTATGAAACACTTCAAATCCGTGATACCAACTACCCAGGTAACCAAGGTGAAGACAAACAAAACGTTCAAACTTCTGTTCCTTATGCGAAAGCTGATCAAACAACTTACTATAAAGTCGTTGACAGTAGCAAGTACACAGAAGGTCAAACATACAAACCAACTGGAAATGAAACAGTTCTTGCAAGCTATACGCAAACCGGTCTTGCAGGGCAACAATTCACAGCTTCAGGAAACCGTACTATTGAGGGGTACAAACAAGTTCCAGCAACAACAGACGCAACTCAAAAAACATCAGGTATCCTTGGTAAGGGAGTTGTTGGTCAAAAATTGGTTGAACTTCAAGGTGGAGCCAACCACTACTACGTAAAACGTATTTCAGAAGTTGTAGATACCAATGGTTCAACAGTAACGAAATTATATGCTCTTGATCCATCGCAAGTAAGCAACTTCAGTGCAAGTGATGTTGGTACAGAAGATGTATCTAAATACACACTTATTTACACATCATCTGTAAATAAAGCTGGTGATACATGGAACTCAACGGGATCAAAAACTACTCGTGTAAACAGCAAAAATGGTGACTATTATATTGATGTTGTCGAAACTGCAGGTAGCAACTCCCTAGTAATTACTGGTTGGCAGTCTACTACAGAAAAAGTTAACCTTACGCACGATGAAACTAAGGTTACTGAAGGATTTGCAAAACCATTTACAGGGGCACCAGATGTATCATTAACACCAGCTGGTAAAGGAAATAACAAATGGAACTTGATTGCTGGACGTAATGCTGATGTAGTTGCGAAGGACAAAGTAACAGATTCCACTGGTAAAGTTTCTTACATAGGATTGAAAGGTTTCACTTCATTCTCAAATAACTACTCGGTTCCATCTGCAGTTAAACCATCGACTGATGTAAATTATTACTTTGTTAAGTCAGACGAAAAAGGAAGTGTTTATGTTCACTATAGAGATACTGAAGGTAACGAAATCAAAGCATCAGTAACAGATGAAGATAAACAACCTATCAACAAAAAATATGACACAGTAGTAGATAATCGCCCAGACACAATTGAGTACAATGGTAAGACCTATGAACGTGTTCAAGCAGGAGATTATACTGTTGGTAAGGTTGGTGGAGAAAGTAATCTAGTTAAATCTAATCTTTCTACAGTTAAAGGTACAGATGATGTTATTGGAACAGTAGCTAAAGAAGATAAGAATATAACATATATCTATAAAGTGAAAGAAACACCAAAAGAAGGTGAAGTTGTTATCACTTATGTAGATACGAAAGGTAACGAAATCCAAAAATCTCGTCAAGATACACCTAAATCACCATATGATACACCATATGATACAACTGAAAAAGGTGAAAAACCAAATATCATCAAGACCACTGATGGTAAGACATATAAGATTGTACCTAAAGGTGATTACCCAGTAGGAGATGTTGATGAAAACGGTCATTTGAAGTCTTCAGACCCTATTACTGGTAAAGTTGACAAACCAAAATCAACCATTACTTACGTTTATGAAGAAGTTGGAAGTGTCTTTGTTCATTATAAAGATATTAACGGAAATACGATCATGGGATCTGTTATTGATGAGCAAGATCAACCACTTGATAAGGATTATGATACTGTAGTAGATAATCGTCCTAAAGAAATTAAATTTGAAGGTAAAACTTACGAACTTGTAGAAGCTGGTAATTACCCAGTAGGTCAAGTTGACAGCCAAGGTCACTGGACAGGTGATGATGATACGACTGGTAAAGTGGCTTCAGGTGAGAAGAATGTTACTTATATCTATAAGTTGAAAGACGAATCTCAATCAGATTCAGGTTCAAATTCAGCATCAGAATCAGCTTCACAATCATTATCAGAAGTTGTATCTAACTCACAGTCTGTATCAGAACAAGCTTCTACATCATTGTCTGAATCAGTACAGGAATCAGCATCGGTATCAGCATCTGAGTCATCGTCGTTGAGCACGTCGGCGCAAGAATCAGCAAGCCAATCAGCATCAGAATCAGCGTCAGTATCGGCATCTGAGTCAGCATCGTTGAGCACATCAGCGCAAGAGTCAGCAAGCGTATCAGCAAGCCAATCAGCGTCATTGAGTACATCGGCTTCAGCATCAGCATCTACTTCAGCAAGTCAATCAGCGTCATTGAGTACATCGGCTTCAGCATCAGCATCTACTTCAGCAAGCCAATCAGCGTCATTGAGTACATCGGCTTCAGCATCAGCATCTACTTCAGCAAGCCAATCAGCATCATTGAGCACATCAGCTTCTGAGTCAGCATCAGTATCAGCAAGTCAATCAGCGTCATTGAGTACATCGGCTTCAGCGTCAGCATCAGTATCAGCAAGTCAATCAGCATCATTGAGCACATCAGCGTCTGAGTCAGCAAGCGTATCAGCAAGCCAATCAGCGTCATTGAGCACATCAGCATCAGCATCAGAATCAGCTTCGCAATCTGTTTCAGAATCACAATCAGCTTCAACAAGCCAATCAGTTTCTGAATCAACATCAGCGTCTGAGTCAGCATCAGAATCAGCTTCAACATCAACGTCTGAATCTGTTTCAGCATCTGAGTCAGCGTCAGCATCATTGAGCACATCAGCGTCTGAATCAGCAAGCGTATCTGCGAGCCAATCAGCGTCATTGAGTACATCAGCGTCTGAATCAGCAAGCGTATCTGCGAGCCAATCAGCATCATTGAGCACATCGGCTTCAGCATCAGCATCTACTTCAGCAAGCCAATCAGCGTCATTGAGTACATCAGCGTCTGAGTCAGCTTCTGTATCAGCTAGTCAATCAGCATCATTGAGTACATCAGCGTCTGAGTCAGCTTCTGTATCAGCTAGTCAATCAGCGTCATTGAGTACATCGGCTTCAGCATCAGCTTCTGTATCAGCTAGTCAATCAGCATCATTGAGCACATCAGCTTCAACATCACTTTCTACATCTGTATCACAATCAGCATCTAACTCTTCATCAAATTCTGAAAGTGAAAAACCTCAAGGTGAAGTTATTATTACTTATATCCGTGAGAATGATGGTAAGGAAATTAAAGTCCAACGTCAAGATACTCCTAAGTCAGACTACAACACGCCTTATGACACTACTGAGAACGATGAACAACCTAAGTACATTGAGTTTGAAGGTAAGAAATACGAACGTGTACCGGCTGGTGATTATCCGGTAGGTAAAGTTGATAGTGAAGGACATCTTGAAACTTCTGATCCAATCAAAGGTAAAGTAGAAAAACCAGTTTCTAAGATTACTTATGTTTATAAAGAGGTTAAAGAAGATCCAACGAAACCTAAAGAAGGTGACGTAATCATCACTTACGTAGACGAAAATGGTAAAGAAATTCAAAAACCTCGTCAAGACACACCAAACTCACCATATGACACACCATATAACACAACTGAGGAAGGTGAAAAACCTAATACTATCAAGACTCCAGACGGTAAGACATACAAGATCGTACCGAAAGGTGACTACCCAGTAGGTAAAGTTGATGGCGATGGACACTTGGAATCATCTGATCCAATTAAAGGCAAAGTTGATAAACCACGTTCAATCATCACTTACGTTTACAAAGAAGTGAAAGAAGATCCAACGAAACCTAAAGAAGGTGACGTAATCATCACTTACGTAGACGAAAATGGTAAAGAAATTCAAAAACCTCGTCAAGACACACCAAACTCACCATATGACACACCATATAACACAACTGAGGAAGGTGAAAAACCTAATACTATCAAGACTCCAGACGGTAAGACATACAAGATCGTACCGAAAGGTGACTACCCAGTAGGTAAAGTTGATGGCGATGGACACTTGGAATCATCTGATCCAATTAAAGGTAAAGTTGATAAACCACGTTCAATCATCACTTACGTTTACAAAGAAGTGAAGGAAGAACCAACTCAACCTAAGGGTAGCGTATACGTACACTACAAAGATACTGAAGGTAACACTATTAAACAATCAGTAACAGATGAGTTAGACCAACCAGTAGGTAAAGACTACAACACTGTTGAAGATAACCGTCCACAGTACATTAGATTCGAAGGTAAAACTTACGAAATCGTACCAGTCGGAAACTACACAGTTGGTAAAGTAGATACTCAAGGTCACCTTGAATCAACAGACCCAACAACTGGTAAAGTGGTTGAAGGACGTAAAGACGTTACTTACATCTACAAACTTGTCGAAGAACCTGTACAACCTAAGGGTAATGTATACGTTCACTATGTAGATGAAAATGGTAACACGATCAAGACTTCAGTAGTGGATGAAAAAGACCAACCAGTAGGTAAAGACTACGATACAGTTGTGGATAACCGTCCTAAGACAATCACAACTGCAGATGGTAAAGTCTATGAATTGGTACCACAAGGTAACTACCCAGTAGGTAACGTTGACGGTGAAGGTCACTTGACAACAACTGACCCAACAACTGGTAAAGTTATCGAAGGTGATAAGAACGTTACTTATGTTTACAAACTTGTGAAGACTCCAAACGTTCCAACACCAAATACTCCAGTGCCACCAACTCCAACACCAAATACTCCGGTGCCACCAACTCCAACACCAAATACTCCGGTAGATCCAACACCTAATAAACCAATGGATCCAACACCAAACACACCGGTAGATCCAACACCTAATACACCAGTGAACCCAGTTCCTGAGCAATCATCTAAACCAGCTCCAGCTCTTGAACAACTTCCAAATACTGGTGAAACAGGATCTGTAGCTTCAGCTCTTCTTGGAGCAGTTGCAGGTGTTGCAGGGGTTGCAGCACTTGGAAGCCGCAAAAAAGAAGATGAAAAATAATCTTCTACCCTAATTTGATTCGGTCATTTCAGGTATGTGGGAAATGAAAAAGGATCCAAAAAGAGAACCTCCGGGTTCTCTTTTTGTGTGCTGTTTTTTATGTTAAAAACTAGTCTTAATTAGTTACTTTTGGGGAAAATTAGTGTATAATAACTCGATATCTTATTTTTAAGGAGCGGACATGTTTTTTAAACGTTCGAAGGGTGATTTTCGCGAAACGGAGCGAATCACGCGATTTAAATTAATCAAGTCAGGAAAAACTTGGGTGCGGGCATCTATCTCGCAACTAGGGTTTTTTCGTATCTCTCGTGGTGATGCGACTGATAAAATCGTGAGACCTTTCGAAACTTCTGCTGATCCAGTTCCTGCTCCGATTTCTAAAGGGATCCTTGTGTTGGGGGCTCTTGCTGGAGCAACTACAATTGCTACCCCTGTGTTGGCAGAGGAAAATGAGGTGAGTTCGTTTCTCGAATCTGAAATCATTCCAACAACAGGTGTGGTTGGTCAGGACAGTTTTGTTTTGGGAACGACATCTGCTACAGATTCTGGATCAATGAACCGGTCTGTCAGTGAATCCCTATCACATACGGAGTCAGGTCGTCAGTCTGTTTCAAAAAGCAGTTCTTTATCACAGTCGGTTTCTTTGAGCGAATCCTATGTTACAAGTGGTTCAGTTAGTCATGTAGACAGTCCGTTAGTTTCTGAACAGGATCCTGAAATCAGTGAGAAAGTAAACGAGAATCAAACCACTCGCTCAGAGGAAGACGTAAAACGTCTACAAGCCTTGGCTTTGGATTTATACGCCTATCGTGCTCAGGCTTTGGAGATACCTGGAACGGAAGCTGCGATTGAGAGTGGAGATTTTGCTTTAGAAGCGATTCGTAGCGGTTTGTCCAATCCAGCGATTCAAATTGAAGCTGTTGAAAGCCAAGCAAAGAGTGCTCGGAATCGCTTAGCTAATGCGGTGCTCCGTGCTACTTCGGGTCAACGAGATCCGCGCACGGGCAGTTCGTTAGATGCAGAGAATCGTTTTCGTGCGCCGTTTTTCATGAGTGGACCTGCGAATAATTATTTGATTACAGCTTACAATTCAGACCCTGTTAAGCTACAGTACATTGTAAGAGAGCGAAATGGTGGGGTTATCTTGACCTATATGGGATATGCTCCAAATAGTGAGCGCGTTGAAGGCGTTTTAGTTCCCAATGCGACTCTGAAATCTCCGTTCGCACCTATGTTGATCGAAGGGAAAGTTGGAGAAAATGAGGTCGTAGAACCCGGAAAGACTTATACGATTACAGTTCGTTTTACCAATTCGAACAATCAGTTTATTGATCGCTCTTTCCGAATTAAAGTTTTACCTCAAAATGACGGCATTCGTAACCCGATTAGAGATGTAGCGACCGAGCTCTATGTCAACGATACTAGCAATCTAGCAGAGGTTGAGAAAGATAGGATCTGGGAAGCGTTCAAGACCTCTAATCCCCAAATTGT
Organism: Streptococcus parasanguinis; assembly: GCF_047465465.1. GTDB lineage: Bacteria > Bacillota > Bacilli > Lactobacillales > Streptococcaceae > Streptococcus > Streptococcus parasanguinis_AI. Next base: position 241,075 of record NZ_JASGZU010000003.1, read on the forward strand.
GAGCTCGAAGGACTTCAAGGAGTATTCTGTCTCAGCGTCAGGTGTAGTGACTATTACTTATAAAGATAACACTTCAAATGATGTGACTGTCCCTGTCAAGCACCTTCCGGTACCTACAGTTACGACGCGACTATTGGAGAAAGCGAATACCCAGACACCTGTAACAGTGACAGGTGCCAATCCTGGGTCGACAGTCGTTTTGTATAACAATGACGAAGAAGTTGGAAGAGCAGTAGCCGATGCTTCTGGTCAGGTGATAGTAGTGCCTACAGTGCCCTTGCAGTCAGGTGGAGTGAATGCAAAAGCTCTCATCTTCTACGGTGATCATCCGGTTTATTCGGATGCAAGTAATTTGGTTGCGGTAACGATGGACTCAACAGAATATAGTCAATCTGTATCGAATTCAGAGTCTATTTCGACAAGCCGATTCGAATCTGTTCGTGCATCAGAGCTTGCTTCAAAGAGTGCTCTTGTATCAGCTTCGGTATCAGCCAGCACTAGTGAGTCCGTAACAGTCTCCACCTCAGTTTCGGAGAGTGAACGAGTGTCAGAATCGGTATCGCTATCCGAATCGGCATTTATTTCTGAATCAGCATCTGAGTCAGCGTCAACTTCTGAATCAGCTTCTGCGTCTGAGTCAGTTTCAACGTCTGAATCAGTATCTGCGTTCGAATCGGTTTCTGTATCTGAATCAGTGTCAACATCCGAGTCAGCATCAACCTCTGAATCAGTTTCTGTTTCTGAGTCAGTTTCGACCTCCGAATCAGTCTCGACGTCTGAGTCAGTGTCAGAGTCGGAATCAGTCTCAATCTCTGAATCAGTCTCAGCGTCGGAATCAGTGTCAACGTCAGAATCAGTGTCTACATCTGAGTCAGTCTCGACGTCTGAGTCGGTATCTACATCTGAGTCAGTGTCAACATCCGAATCAGCTTCTGCGTCTGAGTCAGTGTCAACTTCTGAATCAGCCTCTGCTTCTGAATCAGTCTCGACCTCTGAGTCAGTCTCGACGTCTGAGTCAGCGTTAACCTCAGAATCGGTGTCTAAGTCCGAGTCAGCATCAACCTCTGAATCAGTATCTACGTCTGAGTCGGTGTCAATATCCGAATCAGCCTCAACCTCTGAGTCAGTATCAGCATCCGAATCAGTTTCAATATCCGAGTCGGTTTCTGCATCCGAGTCTGTCTCAACATCCGAGTCAATTTCAGCCTCTGAGTCGGTTTCAACATCCAAATCAGTGTCGACCTCAGAATCGGCATCTGCATCTGCATCTGCATCAGAATCAGTGTCAACATCCGAATCAGTCTCAACGTCCGAGTCAGTTTCAACGTCTGAATCAATATCGGCTTCAGAGTCAGTTTCAACGTCCGAATCGGCATCTACATCAGAATCAGTTTCTGCATCTGAGTCAGCGTCAGCCTCTGAATCAGCGTCAGCCTCTGAGTTAGTTTCAGCCTCTGAGTCGGTCTCAACGTCCGAATCAACATCAGCATCCGAATCGGTTTCAACCTCAGAATCAGTTTCTACATCTGAGTCGGTTTCTGCATCCGAGTCTGTCTCAACCTCTGAATCAGTTTCAGCGTCTGAGTCGGTTTCAACATCCAAATCAGTGTCGACCTCAGAATCGGCATCTGCATCTGCATCCGAATCAGTGTCGACATCCGAATCAGCGTCAGCCTCTGAGTCAGTTTCAGTCTCCGAATCGGCATCAACATCCGAATCAGCTTCTGTGTCTGAGTCAGTATCAACATCCGAATCAGCTTCTGCGTCTGAGTCAGTATCAACATCCGAATCTGCATCTGCTTCTGAATCACTCTCGACATCCGAATCAGTATCAACGTCTGAGTCAGTTTCAACGTCCGAGTCAGTATCAACATCCGAGTCGGTTTCTGTATCTGAATCAGTGTCTACGTCTGAATCGGAATCGACATCCGAATCAGTTTCTGCATCTAAGTCGGTTTCTGCATCCGAGTCTGTCTCAACCTCTGAATCAGTTTCAGCGTCTGAGTCAGTTTCAACATCAGAATCATTCTCAGTCTCTGAATCAGCCTCTGCGTCCGAGTCAGCGTCAACTTCTGAATCAGCGTCTGAGTCAGCGTCAGCCTCTGAGTCAGCATCAGTCTCTGAGTCGGCCTCTACGTCTGAGTCGGTTTCAGCCTCTGAGTCGGCCTCTACGTCTGAGTCGGTTTCAGCCTCTGAATCAGTATCAACATCCGAGTCAATTTCAGCCTCTGAGTTGGTTTCAACGTCTGAATCAGTCTCAGCGTCTGCATCGGTTTCTGTATCCGAATCAGTGTCTACGTCCGAGTCGGTTTCTGTATCAGAATCAGTGTCAACGTCTGAATCAGTTTCTGTATCTGAGTCAGCATCAGCCTCTGAGTCGGCCTCTACATCAGAATCAGTCTCAACCTCTGAATCGGTATCGACGTCTGAGTCAGTCTCAACATCAGAATCAGTTTCAGAATCCGAGTCAGTATCAGAAAGTCAGTCAATTTCAACGTCTGAATCAGTGTCAGCGTCTGAGTCGGTTTCAACGTCCGAATCAGCATCTGCTTCTGAATCAGCCTCAGTGTCCGAATCAGTCTCGACATCCGAGTCATTGTCCGCGTCAGAGTCAGTTTCAACGTCTGAATCTGTGTCGACATCCGAGTCAGTTTCTGTATCTGAATCAGTTTTAACGTCTGAATCAGTGTCTGCATCTGAATCAGTATCTGCATCTGAATCAGTATCTACATCTGAGTCAGCATCAACCTCTGAATCAGTCTCAGCGTCCGAGTCAGTATCGGCATCAGAATCAGTCTCAACGTCTGAGTCGGTATCAGCGTCTGAATTAGTCTCAGCCTCTGAATCTGTATCTACATCTGAATCAGTGTCTGCATCTGAATCAGCATCGACATCAGAATCAGTGTCTGCATCAGAGTCATTGTCAGCGTCTGAGTCAGCATCAGCCTCTGAATCGGTATCGACGTCTGAGTCAGTCTCAACGTCTGAGTCAGTTTCAACATCAGAATCAGTCTCAACGTCTGAGTCAGTTTCAACATCAGAATCAGTTTCAACGTCTGAATCATTGTCTACATCCGAATCAGTTTCAACGTCCGAATCAGCGTCAGCGTCTGAATCAGCATCAGCATCTGAGTCATCATCAGCCTCAGAGTCAGTGTCAGCCTCTGAATCAGCATCAACGTCTGAATCAATCTCGACATCTGAATCATTGTCAGCATCGTTGAGCAGTTCAGTATCAGAAAGCCAGTCAGTCTCTACTTCGGTTTCAGTTTCGATGTCAGTATCTGTATCTGAGTCAGCATCGACATCGGAGTCAGTTTCAACGTCCGAATCAGTGTCAGCGTCTGAGTCAGTATCAACATCCGAATCAGTCTCAACCTCTGAGTCGGTCTCAGCATCCGAATTAGTCTCAACCTCTGAGTCGGTCTCAGCATCCGAATCAGTTTCAACGTCTGAATCTTCATCGACGTCTGAATCAGTTTCAACGTCCGAATCAGTGTCAGCGTCTGAGTCAGTTTCAGCATCTGAATCGGTATCTACTTCAGAATCAGTTTCAACGTCTGAATCAGTATCAGCCTCAGAATCAGTATCTACATCAGAATCAGTATCTACATCTGAATCCGTTTCAACGTCTGAATCAGTATCTGCTTCTGAATCAGTCTCAACCTCAGAATCAATCTCTACATCTGAGTCAGTTTCAGCCTCTGAATCGGTATCGACGTCTGAGTCAGCGTCTACGTCTGAATCAGTCTCGACCTCTGAGTCAGTATCTACATCTGAGTCGGCATCTACATCTGAGTCAGCGTCAGTATCTGAGTCAGCCTCAACGTCTGAATCATTGTCAACGTCCGAATCGGTTTCTGCATCTGAGTCAGCATCAGCATCTGAATCGGTGTCAACCTCAGAATCAGCATCAGCGTCAGTATCTGAGTCAGCATCAACGTCTGAATCGGTGTCAACATCCGAATCAGTTTCTGCATCCGAATCAGTATCAACATCCGAATCAGTGTCTACGTCTGAATCAGTTTCAACATCGGAATTAGTATCAACGTCTGAATCAATCTCGACCTCCGAATCATTGTCAGCATCGTTGAGCAGTTCAGTATCAGAAAGCCAGTCAGTCTCTACTTCGCTTTCAGTTTCGACATCAGTATCTGCATCTGAGTCAGCATCATTGAGTACCTATGCACCTGAATCAACTTCAACATCAGTAAGTACTTCAGTTTCAGTGAGTCAATCACAATCAGGATCAACATCTGGTAGCGGTTCATACTCTAACTCAATGAGCCAATCAATTTCTCATTCAGAGTCATTGTCTGCATCAGAATCAGCAAGTGGATCACAAAAACACAGCCAATCTGTGGCCCTTCCAAATACTGGCGAAACAGGATCTGTAACATCAGCCCTTCTTGGGGTTGTTACAGGGTTAGCTGGAATTGCTGGACTTACCCGACGTAAAAAGAAGGGGAACTGATCTAGTAGGAAAAATCATTTTTTCGAGTGAATCTCATAGGAGATTCACTTTTTTACTAGTAGAATGAATTATTTTTTATGTGTTACAAAAAAATTTGAAAATTAAACAATAATATAGAAGTTTTTTGTAGCAAATTACTTGAATCTACGTAGTATTCCTGTATAATTAATAATGACTACAATGTAAGGGGAATATCATGCAATTTAAGCGTTCAAAAGGAAACTTTCGTGAAACAGATCGTGTCGTACGCTTCAAATTAATTAAATCAGGAAAAAATTGGCTTCGGGCATCAACGGCTGCTCTAGGCCTCTTTCGCGTGGTGCGTGGGCAAGTGGAGGAGACCATCATTGCCAATGTACAGCAAGATCAAATAGAAAGTCAAAAGAACGGCCAAGCCTTCTTAAAAGGTTTGATTACGGTAGGAACAGTTTTTGGGGGTGCTGTGCTTGCTACGACAGCTAAGGCGGAGGATGCAACATCACTTGCACCAACGGTTTCCGAGACAAAACAGGAAACCTTGGCAGAAGTAGATAGTGTGGTCTTAGGAAATACCTCTACCCAGTCTTCAGAATCCAGCTCTGTTTCAGGATCAACCAGCCTTTCTACATCTGTGAGTGCATCTGCTTCAATCAGTGAATCCGCTTCTTTGTCCTTGAGCGAAGTTGGATCAACTGCATTATCAACGGCAGTTAGCGAGTCTGCTCAAGCTTTAGAGTCAGAGGTGGTTGTTGAGGAGCCGACTAGTTTAGAAGAAGCCACTGTTTTGGAGCAAAATACCTCTGAAGCTGAATTGCTTCAAGAAATTGCAGGGAATTACGCATCTAAAATGACGGACAACGATCGCCGATCAGTTGTCGAAGCGGTCATTAACAAAGTGCAGGCCGAAGTGACTGCAAGCAATAACTTGATCCACACCAATGCCAGTGCTCAAGCTTATGCTGACCAGCGCGATCGTTTGGAGAAAGCTGTCGATGAGATGATGACGACCTTGACAGCTGCAGGCTTTGTGGGAAATACAAATGTAGATGGAAAACCTGCGATCTCTGCTCAATTAGCTCCTATTGCTGAGTTGGCTAAGAGTAGTAATAAAGAACTAGAGATTACACCAAACATGGATGATCGTAACGGTGCTAGTGTTGAAGATGCCCCTCTAACAGCTACAGATGTTGCCAAAGATCCTCATATCGATAAGCACTATGTTAACCAAACACCTGAAGAGATTGCAGCTTATAAGAAGGATACGGATGCGACTCGCTATACCTTTGGGATTTGGGATTTTGTTAATAAAACAGGAGAATCACTCGGCTATTATGCGACCTTGTCTGTCAATCGTACCGATACCGATCCGAATACCCATGTGGGAAATGATGTATATTTCCGTATTGTAAAAAAATCAGATGGTTCTGAGATTTTCTCTCAAACCTTCTCTGCAAATGTCATTGGGGGCACGCAGTTCCAACTACCTAACGAAGTGTTGATTAAGAAAGCTCCTTTGGGGAATATGTTTGCCTATAGTAAGGCTGATGATGGGAAACCTGGGAATGTTTATCTAGGTACCTACGCTAGTCCTGAGACAAGTTTCCTTGTACGTGATGTATATGATGTAATGAACCCTTCGAAACAAGGGGAACTATTGACTTCGAGAGCTGAAATCAAGGTTCCATCTATGTGGGGGCAACAGTCGACTTTCTACAAAGTGGTAGATCCAGCAGGCAAATGGGTCGATGGAGAATACACGCCAACTGGGAAGGAAGAAGTCTTAGCAGAGTATACCCAATACGGGATTGAAGGTCAGCATTATACGGCCTCCAATGCTCGTGATATTGCAGGATATGTCAAGGTTCCGGTAGTGAACTCGGCTCAAAAAGCAACAACTGGGATCTTTGACAATAGTACGGTTGGCACACGCCGAGTGGAATTATATGGAAATGCGCGTGAGCATTTTATAAGAAGTGAAGTTGTTACAACCAGTCAAAACGGTGACTACATCCTTCGTTACTACGTTCTGGATCCTTCCAAAGTCTATAACGTTTCGAATCTCGATGTCGGGAATGAGGCGGTATTTGATAAGTATACCCTTGTTTATGAAAAAGAGTTTAAACAAGATGTTTCAGATGCCCTTTCTGATTTAGGTGGAACGAATAAAGTTGAAAGTAAGAACAAAGATTATTTCTTGAATGTTACGCCAAAACGGGTGGATGATCGTCATTTTGAGTTAGAGATTACCGGATGGTTTTCGGCTAAGGAAACTGTCACCTATACTGATGAAAATACAGGGAAAGAATACACGGTTCCAAAACCATTCACAGAGCTTCCAAAATCAGCTTTTCTCGGTAACAATCAGACTATGATTGTTGGGAAAGATGCGACACCTCAAGGAGCAGAAGGCTTTTCTAACTTTAAACAAACCATTCAAAAAATGGTGGTTTCAAATCCACTGACGAGCGTGAACTATTATTATCGGAAAATGACGTCGTCAGAATCTGCATCACAGTCTCAAAGTTTCTCGACTTCAACGTCGGCATCCCTAGTTTCAGATTCGATTTCCTTGTCACAATCTGTTTCGGTCAGTGAGTCCGTTTCCTTGTCGCAAGCATCTAGTTCCGCCAGTCAGTCAGATTCACAGGTTTCAACCTCGATTTCCTTGTCACAATCTGTCTCGACAAGTGAATCCAACTCGTTGGTTCAAGAATCGATCTCCACAAGTCAGTCAGAGTCGTTGATTCAAGAGTCAGTTTCAGCGAGTCAATCGGATTCCTTGGTTCAAGCCTCCGTTTCAGCAAGTCAATCGGAGTCGCTAGTTCAAGAGTCGGTTTCAGCAAGTCAATCGGAGTCGCTAGTTCAAGAGTCGGTTTCCGCCAGTCAATCAGAGTCGTTGGTTCAGGAATCCGTTTCAGCCAGTCAGTCAGACTCGCAGGTTCAAGCATCTGTATCGGCCAGCCAGTCCGAGTCCTTGATTAAAGAATCTGTATCCGCAAGTCAATCAGAATCCTTGGTTCAAGCCTCGGTTTCAGCAAGTCAATCAGAATCCTTGGTTCAAGCCTCGATTTCTGCAAGTCGGTCAGAGTCATTGATTCAGGCATCAGTCTCAGCTAGTCAATCAGAGTCGCTGGTTAAAGAATCAGTATCCGTCAGTCAATCAGACTCGTTGGTTCAGGCATCAGTTTCAGCCAGCCAGTCGGAGTCGTTGGTTCAATCGTCCGTTTCTGCTAGTCAATCCGATTCCTTGATTCAAGAATCTGTATCAGCTAGTCAATCCGATTCCTTGGTTCAAGAATCCGTATCTGCCAGTCAGTCTGAATCGTTGCTTCAGGAATCGGTTTCCGCAAGTCAGTCAGAGTCCTTGATTAAAGAATCTGTATCCGCCAGTCAATCAGACTCGCTGGTTCAGGCATCTGTATCGGCCAGCCATTCAGAGTCGCTGATTAAAGAATCTGTATCCGCCAGTCAATCAGACTCACAATCAAAAGCAGCATCAGCATCTAAGAGTGAGTCTGAAAAAGCCTCGAAATCTGTTTCGTTGAGTCAGTCGGTATCCTTATCTAATTTAGCATCTAGATCAATTTCTGTGTCTCAATCGCAGTCAACATCGGCGGTTGGATCGGAGGAAGTGGTTTCTCAACTGATTTCCTTGTCACAATCTATTTCGATGAGCAAAAAGCTGTCAGAATCCGTTTCGTTGAGTCAGTCAGAGTCATTGGTTCAGGAATCCGTATCGGCTAGCCAATCAGCCTCGTTGGTACAAGCATCAGTTTCTACGAGTCAATCCGAGTCGCAAGTTCAAGATTCGGTTTCAGCCAGCCAATCAGAGTCACTGGTTAAAGCCTCAGTCTCCGTCAGTCAATCAGCCTCGTTGATTCGAGAGTCCGTTTCTGCGAGCCAATCCGATTCGCAGGTTCAAGAATCAGTTTCTGCAAGTCAGTCAGACTCGTTAGTACAAGAATCAGTTTCCGCTAGTGAATCAGAGTCTTTGGTTCAGGCATCGGTATCAGCAAGTCAATCAGATTCCTTGGTTCGAGCCTCAGTCTCCGCCAGCCAATCAGAGTCACTGGTTAAAGCCTCAGTCTCCGTCAGTCAATCAGACTCGTTGGTTCAATCGTCAGTTTCTGCGAGTCAATCAGATTCACTAGTTCAAGAGTCAGTTTCGGCAAGTGAATCGAATTCATTGGCTCAAGAATCGATCTCAGCAAGCCAATCAGATTCTTTGGCTCAATCGTCTGTTTCAACCAGTCAGTCCGAGTCATTGGTTCAGGAATCCGTATCTGCCAGTCAGTCAGACTCGCTGATTCAAGAATCAGTTTCCGCGAGTCAATCCGACTCGTTGGTTCAGGCATCTATATCGTCTAGCCAATCAGAATCCTTGGTACAAGCGTCCGTTTCTGCGAGTCAATCAGACTCGCTGGTTCAGGCATCTGTATCGGCTAGCCAATCCGATTCGTTGCTCAAAGAATCCGTATCAGCTAGTCAATCTGATTCCTTGGTTCAAGCGTCGGTTTCCGCAAGTCAGTCCGAGTCATTGGTTCAGGAATCCGTATCTGTCAGTCAGTCAGACTCGCTGATTCAAGCATCAGTTTCCGCGAGTCAATCCGATTCGCTAGTTCAAGAGTCAGTTTCCGAAAGTCAATCGCAATCTACTTCTGATATCGAATCTAAGTCTCAAATTACAGAATCTATGTCCTTTTCTCGTTCTGATTCAATGAGTCAGTCGGAATCGCAAGTATCGACTGATTTGCAATCAACATCATTGAGTCAATCAGAATCGTTGGTGCGAGAGTCAGTTTCTGCGAGTGAATCGGAATCATTGGTTCAGGAGTCTGTATCGGCCAGTCAATCAGAGTCGCAGGTTCAAGAGTCGGTATCATCCAGTCAATCAGACTCACAATCAAAAGCAGCATCAGCATCTAAGAGTGAGTCTGAAAAAGCCTCGAAATCTGTTTCGTTGAGTCAGTCGGTATCCTTATCTAATTTAGTATCTAGATCAATTTCTGTGTCTCAATCGCAGTCAACATCGGCGGTTGGATCGGAGGAAGTGGTTTCTCAACTGATTTCCTTGTCACAATCTATTTCGATGAGCAAAAAGCTGTCAGAATCCGTTTCGTTGAGTCAGTCAGATTCCTTGCTTCAGGAATCAGTTTCTTCAAGCCAATCCGATTCGCTAGTTCAGGAGTCTGTATCTGCCAGCCAATCAGAATCACTGGTTCAAGCGTCCGTCTCAGCTAGTCAGTCAGAGTCACTGGTTAAAGAATCAGTTTCTGCCAGTCAGTCAGAATCGTTGCTTCAGGAATCGGTTTCTGCAAGTCAGTCAGATTCCTTGGTTAAAGAATCCGTATCTGCCAGTCAGTCAGAATCGTTGCTTCAGGAATCGGTTTCCGCAAGTCAGTCAGATTCTTTGATTAAAGAATCTTTATCCGCAAGTCAATCAGAGTCGTTGGTTCAAGAGTCCGTTTCGGCAAGTGAATCAAATTCATTGACTCAAGAATCGATCTCAGCAAGTCAATCAGAGTCGTTGGTTCAAGAGTCCGTTTCGGCAAGTGAATCGAATTCATTGGCTCAAGAATCGATCTCAGCAAGCCAATCAGATTCTTTGGCTCAATCGTCTGTTTCAGCCAGTCAGTCCGAGTCGTTGGTTCAAGCCTCAGTATCGGCTAGCCAATCCGAGTCGTTGGTTCAGGCATCGGTATCAGCGAGTCAATCAGAGTCATTGATTCAGGAATCTGTATCGGCCAGTCAATCCGATTCCTTGGTTCAGGAGTCTGTATCAGCTAGCCAATCCGAATCCTTGGTTAAAGAATCAGTCTCAGCTAGCCAGTCTGAGTCGTTAGTACAAGAATCAGTTTCAGTAAGTCAATCACAATCTACTTCTGATGTCGAATCCAAGTCTCAAATTACAGAATCTATGTCCTTTTCTCGTTCTGATTCAATGAGTCAGTCAGAATCGCAAGTATCGACTGATTTACAATCAACATCAATGAGTCAATCAGAGTCGCTTGTTCAAGAGTCTGTTTCAGCCAGTCAGTCCGATTCCTTGGTTCAGGAGTCTGTATCAGCCAGTCAATCAGACTCGTTGGTTCAGGAATCAGTTTCAGCTAGCCAATCAGAATCACTGGTTCAAGAGTCGATCTCAACTAGTCGATCCGAATCTTTGGTTCAAGAATCCGTTTCGGCAAGTCAGTCAGGATCCTTGGTTCAGGCATCGATATCTGCCAGCCAGTCTGAGTCTTTGATTCAAGCATCCGTATCGGCAAGTGAATCAAATTCATTGGTTCGAGAATCGATCTCGGCTAGCAAATCCGATTCCTTGGTTCAGGAATCTGTATCTGCCAGTCAGTCAGACTCGCTGATTCAAGAATCCGTTTCAGCAAGTCAATCTGAATCCTTGGTACAAGCATCCGTTTCAGCTAGTCAATCAGACTCGTTAGTCCAAGCATCCGTTTCAGCAAGTGAATCAGAATCGTTGCTTCAGGAATCTGTATCTGCCAGCCAGTCAGAGTCGCTAGTTCAAGAGTCGATTTCAGCTAGTCAATCCGATTCGCTAGTTCAAGAGTCGATTTCAGCTAGTCAATCCGATTCGCTAGTTCAGGAATCTGTATCTGCCAGCCAGTCAGAGTCGCTAGTTCAAGAGTCGATTTCAGCGAGTCAATCAGAGTCGTTGGTCCAAGGGTCGATTTCAGCCAGTCAATCAGAGTCGCTGGTACAAGAATCAGTTTCTGCCAGCCAATCAGACTCGTTGGCTCAAGTATCGGTATCGGCAAGCCAATCAGAATCCTTGGTTCAGGAATCCGTTTCAGCGAGTCAATCAGAGTCGCTGGTACAAGAGTCAGTTTCCGCCAGCCAATCCGGCTCCTTGATTCAAGCATCCGTTTCTGCCAGTCAATCAGATTCATTAGTTCAAGCTTCTGCCTTAATAAGTGAATCTGCCTCAACTTCTTATGTCGGAGCTGCATCGCAGGTTTCAGAGTCTGGATCATTCTCTCGATCCGTTTCTGAGAGTCTATCTGCTTCACAATGGACATCCTATTCAGAATCTCTAGCGTCAACATCTGTTTCAAAATCTGACTCCTATAGCCAATCAGCTTCACTCCTTTCTTCAAGCGAATCGGCTTCAACGTCCATGCCAGTATCTGAATTTCCTTTGACGAGTGTTTCAGATTCTAGAAGCGCATCATCGACAGAGAGTCAATCCTTATCGCAGGAAATTTCTGAATGGATTAGTGTGTCTTATGCGCCAAGTTTCTCTGCTATGACCAGTTCTTCAGAGTCTGTCGTGTCTTCATCAAGCACCTCTCACTCAGAATCTCCATCAGATCCAAGCTCGCTAAGTGCGACGCATTCTTCAGGACCTGCTCTTCCAGAGACAGGAGCCCATCCTTCGAACAATATCTTTGCTATAGTAGCTTCCATTCTTCTGTCTGGATTAGCCCTTTTAGGAATTCGGAAAAAAGATGGCAAATAGAACCTTAAAAGACCGGAATGAACCGGTCTTTTATTGATCTAGAATGTCTAAGAAGTTGTGAAATATGTTATAATGAATGAGGAAGTTTTCGTTGAAGGGTATGAAAAAGGTTGCTTTGTGAAAAGCTCAGTTTGCCTTCATATCTTCAGGAAATATGGGATAAAAAAAGAAGAGTCAGAGGAAAGAGATGAAAATCCATTTTACAAATTTATTCGGGCAGTCTTCTCAGAGCGTGGCCCTGATGGCCCAAAACGATATCATGAATGTCGTTCGCGAGCTTGGGGTCAATGAATTAGGGATCTACTTTTATGATCATAGCAATGAACCAGCTAGTGAATTGAACTCGCGAATGGATGGGATTTTAGCAGGCGTTGCTTTTGGGGATATCGTCTTCGTTCAATCGCCTTCCTGGAATGGGATTGAGTGGGACCGCCGTTTGGTTGATAAGTTAAAACTCCTTCAAACCAAGTTGGTCATGTTTATCCACGATGTCCCACCGCTTATGTTTGAGAGTAATTATTACCTGATGCCCAACTATATCGACATGTACAATCAGAGTGATCTGGTCGTTGTTCCATCAGAGCAAATGTACCATCGTCTAGTATCAGAAGGGCTTACAGTTAAAAAATATGTGGTACAAAAGTTGTGGGATTTGACCCACAGTTTGGATCTCTATACCCCGCAATTTGAGAAAAAACTGATCTTCTCAGGGAATCCGTCGCGTTTCCCTCATATCATCGACTGGAAATATGATACACCCCTTCATGTCTATACCGAACCAGTTGAAGGAGTTGATTATTCCAAGGTCCATATTGAAGGCTGGCGAACTAAGCAAGAGTTGCTTTTGGAGCTTTCTAAGGGTGGTTTTGGGCTGGTCTGGGGAAATTCAGAGAACCCCGAGGATGAGCGAGATTACTACAAAGAAAATATTTCCTACAAATTATCGACTTACTTATCCGCAGGTCTTCCGGTAGTCGTGCCAGACTATTTGTCAAATGCAGACTATATTCGAGAAAAAGGGCTTGGCTTTGTAGCATCCAGTCTTGAAGAAGCCAATCGTTTGGTTCAAGACTGCACAGAGGAAACGTATGCCCAAATGGTCCAAAAAGCTCACTATACTTCTTATTTGGTCCGCAATGGCTATTTCACAAAGAAATTATTCGTCGATACCATCATGGCCTTGGGTGAATAACATTCAATGAACAATCCTTTAGATAAACATCTGAAGGATTTTTTGTTGAATACAGTACCAAATGGGGAATTTGAAATATTATCAAATATTAGTGACAAATGAGTTTGGAAAAGTCGCAAATTATGGTAAAATAAGTTGAGATAAAATGCTCTAAAGGCACATATTAAAAGGCTATTCCCCAGGTGGAAGAGTCAAAATGAGTAAGAGAAAGTTTAAAAGAAATGTTAAAACGATCTGAAGTAGGAAAGAGATTTTGTTGGACGATATTTTTCGTCTTTATTTATGTTTTGGGAAGTAAAATTTCCTTGCCTTTTGTTGACTTATCAAAGGCCTTGAGACTCAATGAAGGAACGACAACCGGTTTACAGTTCTCAAGTGCTGTGATGGGGGGGAACCTCCGCGGAATGTCGATTTTTTCGATCGGTCTATCCCCTTGGATGTCTTCCATGATTTTGTGGCGGATGTTTACCGTTTCAAAACGCTTTAACCTCGAAAAAACCAGCACGGAGATTGTGGAGCGACGAAAGATGTACGTGACCTTGGCACTCGCCATTGTCCAGTCCTTGGCAGTGGCCATGTATCTCCCCTTGAAGACAGGGTTGAACTCCGGGCTTGTCATTGCGGTCAATACCATGATTATGGTAGCCGGAGCCTTCTTTCTAGTTTGGCTCTCAGATCTAAATGCCGCTTTAGGGCTTGGAAGTTCTGTGGTGATCATGATGGCTGGGATGGTGATGTACCTTCCAGAAGACGTGATGCAGACCCTTTCAAGTGTCAATAATATCCCAGAGATCGCTTATGTTCTGGGAGTGATTTTTATCTTGATTTTTGTCTATGTGGCAGTCTTGGTGGAATATTCCAAGTACCAGATTCCAGTCAATAAATTAGGGATCCACAACAACTTAAAAAGTTATACTTTTTTGGATATCAAGCTTAACCCGGCAGGAGGGATGCCCTTCATGTATGCCATGACCTTGGTGTCCATTCCTCAATACGCCATGCTGTTGATCTTGTCTATGGATTCCAATGCCAAGTGGGCCGCTCATTTAGCCAAACACTTGGTGATGGGAGATCCGATTTGGATTCTTCTTTACATTCTGATGATCGCCCTACTCTCTTTTGCTTTCGCCTTTGTCAATGTGAACGGAGAAGAAATTGCAGATAAGATGATGAAGGCGTCCGAGTATATCGATCATGTCTATCCTGGAGCAGATACACGTCGCTATATCAATAAAATTGTGCTACGCTTGACGGTTTTTGGGACCTTGTATCTGATCCTCTTTACGGCGCTTCCTTTTTCCCTCTTGTTATGGGATAAAGATCTTTTGCGCTTGACCATGATTCCAGGAACCTTCCTCATGTTTGTCGGGATGATTTACAATATCCGAGAAGAAATTCGTGCCCTTCGTGTCAATCAACGTTATACAAGAATATTCTAGGAGTAACCATGTATTATTTTGTACCAGCCTGGTATGGAACGGACCGCATCTGGCAGCAAACAGCTACCCCTTGGTACTGGATGCGAGAGTCCATTGAATTTGACGATACCATTAATCAAGTTCGTATTTTTCAAGAAGCAGAAATGGATCGGATCTTATTGTTGCCTCAATATAGTCCACAACTGCGCTATTTTTTGCACCGCCAAGATTTGTTAGAGACAGATGTGCTTTCGATTTTTGATAAGATCCAACAGGTTCCGTCTGATTTGGCTATGCGCCCAGTTCAGCTTCAGGACATCGAATGGCCGAGTGAGACCACTTTTTCCTATACTCCCTTTTTGGTGATGGCATTTCGAAAGGGCCACCACCTAGCGAAACTTGATATGGGAGTGGATGGAAACCTTCTCTCTTTGACCCGTTATAAGAATGACGAGATCAGCTACATCGAGTACTTAGATGATCGTGGCTTTATCTCTAGTAGAATCTACTACAATGAGGGAAAACCCTATTTCCAAGAGTATCTGAGTTTTGATGGGCAATGGGTTTTGAGAGAGATGCTGATCGAAGAGAACCACTCCGTCATGGTCAATGAAGCTTTCTTTCATGCCTTCAAAAAAGAAAGCTATGCCAATATGGGAGACGTTGTCGCTGAAAAAATGAAAGAGCAGCTAGCAACCTTGGTTCCAGGACGAGATCAGTTGGTTTTGGCAGCTCATCCAGCAAATTTGGCCTTTTTACAAGATACGGCAAGTAGCGTCAAGAAAGTCTTGTCTTTCTATGGGGATCGTCAGCCCTTGTCTGCCGAAAACTTTGCCCTCTATTTTGATATGATTGATGCTCAGCTCTTGATTACAGATAGTGAAAAAACCAAAGAAGCGATTGGGGTCTTTTCTCCTAGCTTGGCTCAGAAGACACACCGGATTACCTCTTTTGACTCCCGCCTTCGTTTGGGATCAAGTCAGGAACGCAAGGAATCAAAGATTTACTTTTACGTCAATGAAGCTGAGCTTCCAAGTAAGAGCCAGCTCAAGAAGGTTCTGGAGGTCTTGGCGCAACATCCTTTATTTGAAGTTGTTTTTGCATTTTACAATGGATCACCGGAGCATGTTAAGGAATTAGAAGGGCAACTCGAGGAATTGATCGCTAGCGAGCAGGACTTTCATCTGGTTCAATCACCAGCCCAAATGGAAGGACTTGGGGAAAACCAGATCATCGATGAAGAGTCCGTACAAGACGCACCGGACTACCGTTTTGTAGTTAAGAATTTTTCAAATGAAAATGACATTATTCAAGAATTGGAAAAAACACGCTTGATCGTAGATTTAAGCGAGGAACCCAACCTCTATACGCAGATTGCAGGGATCTCTGCTGGAATTCCACAGGTCAACCGCGTCCAGACAGAATATGTCGATCATTTGAAAAATGGCTATGTCTTATCAAAGGGAGACAAGGAATTAGAGAAGGCAATCACGCACTTCTTATTGGAATTGAAGCCTTGGAACGAAGCCTTGGTCTACTCGATCGAAAAAATTCAAGAATACACCGGTCAACGCTTGATCGAGAAATGGGAAGGATGGATGAAAGAACGTCATGGATAAAAAACTACAAATACCCCATATTCTCCAAATCGGCTCAAGTAGTTGGCAGGATCAGGTGGAGCTTCCTGCTGGACTAGGCTGGCACTTTTTTCAAGCTACCGCTCTTCCATCGCTCAAAGAATATATGGAAGAAGAGGAAATCTCCAAATTCAAAGCCTTGATTCTAGAAAAGCCAGAAGATTTATTAGCTTTAGGAGAAGACCTGGCTTATTTTCAGCCTTATACTGTTTTTTATGATCAAAGCCATGAACTAGAGGCGCCTTCTGACGAATTGGCCCACCTTTTAAGACTCAAGCAAGCAAGACCCTGGGATTTCTCAAATAAGCATCAATTTCTCTATGTCTTAGAGCGCTTTTTATACGACAATCAATATGGAGATGCCTTTACGGTTCGTGACCTGCGAGTGAGACCGGATTTTGCTGGCCAGCAAACGGTGCTGGGGCAACATTTTCTGAAGCTAGATGGATCATACGGTGAAGAGTTTACACCGATTGCTCAGTGGGTCTACAACTACGTGTATGATGCTAGTCGTCCCATCAATTTTTGGTTGGAATATGAAAAAGATCCAAGCTGTCAGCTGCAATTGCGGATTCAATTTTACCGCTTTGGTGCACTGGGAGAGTGGGTCAAAGATGCAGTCTTTTCAGAAGAAGAGATGGCACAACCACTAGAATTGGATGGAGCAGAACCTTATTACCTAGCCTTTTCGCTGGAAGCAAAAGGAGAGGGGACGCTTACGATCGGAGCCCTCCATAAGCGCTTGTCACATGGTCCTTTAGGAGAGATGACCGTAGGAGCTAAGACGCTACGGGACCACAAACGCCAAGAAATTTTTGCTTATTTCCATCCTGGCGATATGAAGCCACCTTTAAACATTTACTTTTCTGGGTATCGCCCGGCCGAAGGTTTTGAAGGGTTTGGGATGATGCGTGCGATGGGGAGTCCCTTTATTCTCTTTTCTGACCCAAGACTGGAAGGTGGATCCTTCTATATGGGCTCAGAAGAATTGGAAAGTCAAATCACTGCCTTTATTGATCAGCACTTGGACTTGCTCGGCTTTGAGCCAAAAGATATGAATTTCTCAGGCTTGTCCATGGGGACCTTTGGTGCCCTTTACTATGGTGCCCTTTATTCTCCTCATGCGATCTTGGTCGGAAAACCTATTGTCAACCTGGGGGATGTCGCTGCCAATCTGAAATTTAAACGTCCAGATGAGTTTGGAACATCCCTAGACATGATGCAGTTGATCATTGGTCAAGTGTCGCAAGAAGGGATCGGTCAGCTCAATCAACGCTTCTGGGACCGGTTTGACCAGGCAGATTTCAAGGATACGATTTTAGCCCTTGCCTATATGAGGGATGATGACTATGACCAGCAGGCTTATCCAGATATTTTAGAGGCCTTGTATGAATTGCCGGTTCGTATTATCAGCACTAGCCGTGCCGGTCGACACAATGATGCGAGTGGTCCGATCATTGAGTGGTTTGTGACCCAGTACAAAGAAATCATGGAAAGAGACTTTGGAAGAAACCAATGATAAAAATAAAAGAAAATGAAAGCAGACGAATCTACTGGGGCGATACCGTTCTAGCAGATTATCTTTGGGGGTCGACCATTCAAGCGACTGACCAAGGAAGCGTTCAGTTTCAGAACCCCCTCATGCCATCTGGTCAAGTGCTGAAAACTTGGCATTCGCAGACAAATTTTGGCGCAACTCGTCAAATTCCTAGTCTGCCCCTGCTCAAAAGAGAGCAAGATTATGAACTGGTTATCACGATGGAAGCGACTCCTGCTCATACCGTTATGGTAGAAATCGTCTTCAAAGATCGCTTTGGAGAGGTCGTTGGCCGTCGAGTAACCGCAGAAGGTCGCTTGCCGTTTATCTATCCAGATCAAGCATACGCCTATGAAGTACGCTTGCTCAGTGCAGGTTTGCAAGAGTTTACCTTCCACTATTTCACGATTCAACCAATATCGTCTGAGGGAGCAGAAGTTCTCGAATAGACGAACATCACTGCAAAAAAAGAGGATTACATTGGATTACGTTAAATTAAGAAACATCAAAAAAATCTTAAAAGAAGTCAATAGCTGGAAGGATGACATGGCCCGCTTGACGGATCGACAACTACAGGAGAAGACTGTGGAATTTCGGGAACGTCTAGCTAAGGGTGAGACCTTGGATGATCTCTTGCCGGAAGCATTTGCGGTTGCGCGGGAAGCTGATAAACGGGTCTTGGGCATGTTTCCTTATGACGTGCAAGTCATGGGAGGGATTGTCCTCCACCAAGGCAATGTCGCTGAAATGAATACCGGTGAAGGAAAGACCTTGACGGCAACTATGCCGGTTTATCTCAATGCCTTAGAGGGCAAAGGGGTCATGGTTATTACGACCAATACCTATCTGGCAACTCGGGATGCAGAAGAGATGGGACAGGTCTACCGCTTTTTGGGTTTGACTGTTGGAGTTCCTTTAAAACAATCAGAAGACGAAGAATTAGATCCAGAAGTCAAACGGGAGATCTACCGGTCAGATGTCATTTATACGACCAATACCAGTCTGGGCTTTGACTATTTAACAGAGAACTTGACGGCTTCAGCAGATGGCCAATTTTTGGCTGACTTCAATTACGCCATTGTCGATGAGATTGATTCGGTGCTTCTAGATAGTGCTCAGACTCCCTTGATTATTTCTGGTTCTCCTCGGGTTCAATCTAACCTATATGGGATTATTGATACCCTGATCCAAACCTTCAAAGAAGGGGAAGACTTCAAGTTTGATGAAGAAAAGAAACGAGTTTGGTTGACTCGGAAAGGAGCTCATGCAGCAGAAGCCTTTCTTGCTATTCCCAACCTCTATGATCCCCAATACCGTGACTTGGTCCGCCATATCAGCTTAGCCCTGCAGGCCAATAAAAACTTTATTAAGGATAAGGATTATGTCATTCATCCCAATGTTGAAGGGCAACCGGAGATTGTCTTACTAGACCAGGCGACGGGGCGCTTGATGGAAATGACACGCCTCCAAGGAGGACTCCACCAGGCGATTGAAGCCAAGGAAGGTCTAAAGCTAACTCAAGAAACACGGGCCATGGCTTCGATTACCTACCAAAACCTCTTTAAGATGTTTCGGAAGTTAGGAGGCATGACGGGGACTGGGAAGGTCGCTGAGGCAGAATTTCTCGATACCTATGCCATGTCCGTGATCAAGATCCCAACCAATCGCAAGAAGATCCGTAAGGATTTGCCGGATGAAATCTATCAAACCTTGCCGGAGAAAATCGTGGCTTCTTTGGACTATGTGAAGACAATCCACGAGAAGGGCAATCCGATTCTGGTCTTTGCCGGATCCGTTGAGATGTCGATTCTTTATTCGAATCTTCTCTTGCGTGAAGGAATTCCACACAATCTTCTCAATGCCAACAATGCTCCTCGAGAGGCCCAGATCATTAAGGAGTCTGGCCGAAAAGGTGCCGTGACAGTTGCGACCTCAATGGCCGGTCGGGGAACCGATATCAAGTTGGGACCTGGAGTAGCTGAGTTAGGAGGTTTAGTAGTTGTAGGGACTGAGCGGATGATGAACCAGCGGATTGACCTTCAAATTCGTGGACGTTCAGGTCGCCAAGGAGATCCCGGTTTGACCAAGTTCTTTGTCTCTTTGGAAGACGATTTGATGAAAAACTGGGGACCAGACTGGATCCAGGATACCTATCAAGACTATGATGTAGATGAGCGGATTGGTTCAGCCAAAGCTCTGACCAAGCGCAAGTATAGAAACTTGGTGGAACGGGCCCAAAATGCTAGTGAAAGTTCTGGTCAAGCCAGTCGTCGGATGACGCTAGAATTTGCGGAAAGCATGAACATTCAGCGTGCCATCGTCTACGAAGAGCGCGACCACTTGATCAAACAAGAAGGACGTTTGGATGATATCGTTGAAAAAGTGCTTCGTTCCGTTTTTTCAAGCGTAGTCCATAAAAAAGAATACAAGGAACCGGTAGCTTTTTATCGCTATATGTTAGACAATGTTAGCTACCAAGTAGATCCGGAAAAGGCCCACCAAACCTTCCGTAGCAAGAAAACCAAAGAGAATTTCTTGTGGGAGATTGCTAAAAGTGAGTTAGAAGCTAAGTATGAGATCTTAGGCACCGATGAGGTGATCGCCCAATTTCAGCGCATGGCCATCCTAAAAGCTATCGATGAAAACTGGGTCGAGCAGGTAGACTATCTGCAACAATTGCGCATGGCGCTCTCTGGTCAGTACACCAGTCAGAAAAACCCTTTGGTAGAATTTTTCCAAGAAGCCTACCAATCCTTTGAACGAATGAAAGAGGCGGCCAAAGAACAAATGGTCCGCAATCTCTTACTGAGTCGAGTAGAAATCAATAAAAAAGGGGAAATTGTCTTGCATTTCCCATAAAAGAGGACATTATGACAGTATACAATATCAACCTTGGAATCGGTTGGGCCAGCAGTGGTGTTGAGTATGCCCAGGCCTACCGTGCCCAGTTGTTACGCAATATCCATCAACCAGCCAAGTTTGTTTTTATGGATATGATTCTAGCCGATAATATCCAGCATTTAACAGAAAATATCGGTTTTAAAAATGATGAAATCATCTGGCTCTATAGCTATTTTACAGATATAAAAATTGCGCCAACGACCTATACCATTGATCAGGTCTTAGCAGGATTTGCCGGAAAACCGACTCGTGAAGAAGTCGATGGTAAGATCAAGCGCTTCTTTTATGAGGACCAGGACAACTTTTTGACCTGCTACCTGCGCGCAGAAAACAGTCCCTATGTCGAACGCTGTGAGTACGTGTCTAGAGGGATTTTGGTGAGAAAGGATTATTTCTCCTATACCCGCTATTGTACCGAGTACTTTATTCCTAAGAACAACCAAGCCAACTTGATTGAGCGCCGTTTTTACAATGAAGACGGGACAGATGCCTACAGCATGCAGATGGCAGATGGCCGCGAAATTTATCGTTTCCCAGATCGCTACCTGGTTGGTCGCCAAGAATTGATCCGCTACTTCATGCAGACCCTCCAATTGACCAAACAAGATCTGGTGATTTTGGATCGGGAAACCAATATTGGTCAGCCTATCTTTGAAGAAGCGCAAAAAGCCCGTCTGGGTGTGGTCGTCCATGCCGAGCACTTCAGTGCCAATAATGTTGATGATCAGTATATCTTGTGGAATAACTATTACGAGTACCAATTTACCAATGCAGACAAGGCGGACTTCTTTATTGTAGCGACTGACCGCCAAAAAGAAATCTTAGCCGAGCAGTTTGCCAAATACACCAACCATCAGCCGGCTATCTATACCATTCCAGTTGGGAGTCTTGCCAGCTTGCCACAAAACGAAAATCGCACCCCATTTTCTATGATTACCGCCTCTCGTTTAGCGACAGAAAAGCATATTGATTGGTTGGTGCGAGCAGTGGTTCGCGCCAAAAAAGAATTACCAGAACTGTCTTTTGACATCTATGGAAAAGGTGGAGAAGAAGGCAAGTTGCGTTCTCTAATTGATGAATTGGGGGCAGCAGACTATATCCATCTCAAAGGGCATGCCAATCTAGAGGAAATTTACAAGAATTATGAGGTTTACCTGTCCGCGTCGACCAGTGAAGGCTTTGGGTTGACCTTGATGGAGGCGATCGGTTCTGGTCTTCCGATTATCGGTTTTGACGTTCCTTATGGCAACCAGACCTTTGTCACAGAAGGTAAAAATGGCTATCTCATTCCGCCTTCAGCAGATCAAGTGGTCGACCAGATTGCTTCTGCCTTTGCGGAAAAAATGATCCAGCTATACAAAAAAGATGATCTAGCCAGCATGCGTCAAGCATCTTATGCGCGTGCAGAAGACTTTTTGACCAGCCGAGTAGAAGAAGCTTGGGAACAATTGATAGAAGAGGTGACACATGCTGAACGTATTTGATAGTTATTCTCGTGAAAGCCAAGACCTGCTCCACTCCATGAAAGAGTCTGGCTTTGACCATCCGACCGTTGTTTTGGAGCCAAACGGTTTCTTACCAGACGGTGTCGAATCTCCCTTTATCTATTTCTTAGGACAAGCAAAAGGGGAGAAGCGCGGTCGCTACTTTAATGAAGTTCCAGTGCCTGATTTCTGGGAAGTTTCTGGGGATAACAGTTCGGGAAAAGTGACCTACTATGGTCAGGAAAAAGCTCGGATTGTGTACCATGCTGCTTCCTATAAACGCATCGTCGAGCGCTTAGAGTGGTTAGATGATAAGGGACAAGTGGTCATGGTTGAGCACTATGACCAATACGGTCGTAAGATTGCTGTAACGACTTGTGGCGATCAGGGACAGTATTTGGTGACTACTTACTTTGAAGGGGATACCGAGCGCTTGACAGAAAATCACCAAACAGGGGATTTGATCTTGACCTTGGACCATCAACCTATGCGGATTTTCAAGAATCGCTTAGATTACTTTGTCTTTTATCTAGAGTATCGTGGTTTTGATTTAGATGGTTTGGTCTACAATACGCTGGCTACCTCCTTTAGCATTAGTCTCCAGTTAGGCAATAAAGGCATCAAAGGACGCGACGTCTTGGTGTGGCAAGAGCCTCTTCACGACAGCCTTCCGGGCAATATGCAGTTGATTCTAAAGAGCCCAGAAATCCGGACCAAGAAGATCTTGATTCCGCAAAACGCGACCTATCATCGTGCTTTGCAGTTGACCTCGCAAGATCAGCATAGCTATTTCGGTCCCCTTGGCTACCTGTATGATTTCAAGGTGAAAGACGATATCCGTAAAGACGCCTTTGTCTTGACCAATTCGGATCAGATCGAAGCCTTGACCTACCTAGTAGAGAACTTGCCGAATGTGACCTTCCGTGTGGCAGCTTTGACGGAGATGTCTGCGAGCCTCTTGTCTATGGTCCGCTACCCAAATGTGGTCTTGTACCAAAATATCAGTCAAGAGCGGATCAAAGAGTTGCTTAAGGTCTCTAGTATTTATCTGGATATCAACCACTATGCAGAGGTGCAAGGCATTGTTCGCAAGGCCTTCGAACACCAGCAAGTCATCCTTGCCTTTAGCCATACTTTGCATGACCGCCACTTCCTCGCCCAAGCCAATATCTTTGATCAAGGAAAAGAAGCAGATATGGTGGCCCGCATCCAGGAAATCTACCAATCTGTGGATAACTACAGAGAAGCCGTCGCTCAACAAATTGCCCAATCAAGTAGCGTTGAGCCAGCTGTTTTCAAAGCTCGCTTGCAAGAAGGGATAGGTGGACACAGTGAGTGATCGTAAGAAAGATTTATTTTATAAAGAAGTAGAAGGACGGATGGAGTCTCTCAAACGCCGTCCTGCCGAAAAAGAAAAGACGACACGTTCTGAAAAGATCAATGTCACTTTTAATGTGATCATTGGCTTGGTGATTCTGCTGGGAGTTATTTTTACCCTCTTCAGAGTGTTAGGAGGATCCTAAGATGGAAATGGTATTTGCAATCGGGATCTCGATCGTATCCCTCGCTCTTGTGGTTCTGATCACCCTGCAGCCTCGCCAACAACAATCGCTTTCAACAGATGCGACCAGTAACCTAGGAAAGCCAAGTTACTGGCGGTCTCACCGTGGACTCAAGTTAGCGACCCTCGTTGTTAGTATCGTCTTTCTCGTATCTTTATTTCTTTATATGATGGTCGTACAGGCCTAATTTCTAATAGAATGGATAAAAAGAAGTTGGAGAATACCAACTTCTTTTAGAATGTAATCCATCTGTTTCTTACATAATGCAACCTAAATGATACTTAAAAAATTAAAGAGATATCTACAATTTGAAGAGGCTGGGACAAAAGTCCTAGCCTCTCAATTATTTTTGGATTGTCGAGCAAGACGCAGTGGTTGAGTGGGCTCTACTACGCTGATTTCATCAGCTTTTACAGCCCTACTCAACTGTGCGGAGGTGGGACGACGAAATCGAATTCTAACGAATTACCGATTTCTGTCCCACTCTCTTTTTTTATCCTGCTTCCTTCTCTTTTATGGTATACTGAAAACGACAACATGATTGGAGCTTCTGATGAAAAAGATCCCCTTAGTATTTTCAGGATGTCTGTTAGGACTGGTTGGCGCTGGAAACCTTCTTGCAGACTCGCTACCCTTCCTTGCTCATGCCTTTAGTCTGACAGGTTTGTTCTTCTGGTTTTTCTTTGTCGTTTATCATGCGATTCGCTGGCAAGAAACCAAGATAGAACTCCAACAACCAGCTCTTTTATCTGGGATGGCGACCTTTCCCATGGCAGGGATGATTCTATCCACCTATCTTTTGCACCTCTTTCCCGCCTTTGGAGGTCTATCACAGTTGGTCTGGTGGTCTGCCTTTCTCTTGGATCTGAGCTTAATTCTCTATTTTACCAAGACCCATGTCCTAGCGCGACCAAGAGCCAATGCCACTCCCAGTTGGACCGTTCTCTATGTGGGCATTGCAGTAGCAGCCTTGACCTATCCAGTTGTAGGAATCAGAGAGATTGCTTATCTCGCTCTAGTGATTGGTTTTGGTTTGACCTTTCTTCTTTATCCCCTTATCTATCATGATTTGAAGCAGTCCCCTTTACCCAGTCATCTGTTGGGCCAAGAAGGCATCTATTGTGCTCCCTTTTCTCTTCTTTTAGCAGCCCTGGTTCGTGTGGGTGGAGCGAGCTTGCCCACCTGGTTCTTACTGATCATGGTAGTTGCCTCACAAGGTTTTTATTTCTTTGTTTTGACACGCCTACCGAGAATGATCAAAGAAGGTTTTCAACCTGCTTTTTCAGCTCTGACCTTTCCAACAGTTATCACAGCGACCTCTTTGAAAATGGCCCAAGGCTTGTTGCAACTACCTTTCTTGACAGCTCTCGTATGGATGGAAACTTTTCTTTGTCTCTTGATTCTAGTCGCTGTCTTAGGTGGTTATGTGGCCTATCTCAGAGAGTAGGAAGGCATCCTTTTTCATTGAAACCTTGTCACGATTATGGTAAGATGCACTATACGATTTGTCAGACTTTATAGGAAAGGTATCTATGAAATTCATCAAAGGAAAGCTCTCACTGCTGTATCCCCTCTTTCTGCTCTTGTTTTATTTTTATGTTCGGCCTCAATTTCGTCCCTTGGCCCAGTATGTCTCCAATAGTGTAGCAAGCGCCAATAGCTATTATTGGACCTTATTTGGCCTAGAAGGCCTCTATGCAGTCTTTACAGGATTTTTGGTCTACCGTTTTTCTAAAAAAGCGCAGTTTAAGCTGGGGAAGAACCCTCTTCAAGCTCTGATAGAAGCCGTTTTTGCGGCCTGTTTGGTTTACTGGTTGGATTACTTCATCAGTGGTTTTGTTCAAGGACGGGCAGCTGTTTTGAGTCTGTTTCCACGGGAAATTAGCCCCACAGGTGTGCTTATCCTAGTGATTGCAATGCTTGTCATCCGGCCGGTGACAGAAGAGCTGATCTTTCGCGGAGCCTTGGTGAATGCCTACTTCAAAGGCTGGAAACTCTATGCTGAAATTTGGCTTCCAGCCCTCATCTACAGTGGCCTACATTTTCTCCACAATCCCTTTTCGCTAGGAGCTTCTATCATCTATCTCCTGCCGAGTGTGATTTTTGGGATCCTGTATTATCGGAGTAAGACGCTCCTTTCTCCAATTTTAGCTCATATCTTGCTCAATCTCTACTACACCTTGCCTTTACTTTTATCTGTATTTAAGTAGCAACCGATTTCCTGAGTGAGATTGGTTTTTTTTGAAAATATGGTATAATAGAATAAATTTAATAGAGGGAGTTGAGGTTTGAAAAAAAGCTACCGCGTCAAACGTGACAAAGATTTTAATGCTATTTTTAAAAGTGGTCAAAATGTTGCCAATCGGAAATTCGTTGTTTACCGCTTGCGCAAAGACCAACCGCATTTTCGAGTCGGCCTGTCTGTTAGTAAGAAACTGGGAAATGCTGTGACCAGAAATCGCATCAAACGTTTGATTCGCCATGTTTTGATCAAACACCAAGCCTTCCTTACGACCGATGATTTTGTTGTCATTGCTCGTAAAGGAGTGGAGGAGCTCGACTTTCATCAAGTAGAGAAAAATCTTGTACATGTCTTAAAATTAGCGCATGTCTACCAAGAAAGGGAATAATGTGAAAAAGAAACTGAAGTTAACTGGATTATTAGGAGCGGCCTTATTGGTCTTGACAGCTTGTGGAACCTCTCAAGTGACAGCTCAGTCGACAGGTGGTTGGGAACGCTTCGTCTACTTCTTTGCAGAAGCCATCCGCTTCTTGTCCTTTGGCGGAAGTATCGGTGTGGGGATTATCGTCTTTACCATTGTGATCCGGACGGTCCTCTTGCCGCTTTTCCAATATCAAATGAATTCAACCCGCAAGATGCAGGAAATTCAACCCCTACTCAAGGAATTGCAAGCCAAGTATCCTGGAAAGGATCTAGATAGTCGGACCAAGCTTTCTGAAGAGATGCGGGCCCTTTACAAGGAAAAAGGCGTCAAAACATCTTCAGCCTTTCTTCCTCTCTTGATTCAGATGCCGGTTTTGATGGCCTTATTCCAAGCGCTGAGCCGTGTAGAATTCCTTAAAGTCGGTCACTTCCTTTGGTTGGACCTTGGCGCGATCGACCCGACTTACATCTTGCCGGTTCTTGCAGCTCTCTTCACATTTTTCAGTAGTTGGTTGACCAATAAAGCCATGCCAGAGCGCAATGGGAGTGCAACAACCATGATGTATGTGATGCCTGTGATGATCTTCTTCTTTGCCTTGTTCTCAGCCAGCGGGGTCGCACTCTACTGGGTGACTTCCAATGCTTACCAAGTCGGACAGACCTATCTCTTGAACAACCCCTTCAAGATTATCGCAGAGCGTGAAGCAAAAGAACAAGCTTCGCGCGACATGGAAAAACAAAAACGTCGTGCCCTAAACAAAGCACAGAAAAAGAAAAAATAAGAAAGAGGTGGACATATGGTCCTATATACTGGAGCAACTGTTGAAGAAGCGATTCAAAAAGGTCTGAACGATTTAGATATTCCTCGTATGAAGGCACATATTACGGTTGTAGCGCGTGAAAAGAAAGGTTTTCTTGGCTTGTTTGGGAAAAAACCAGCCCAAGTAGAGATTGAGCCCATTGCAGAAACAACTGTTGTAAAAGCCAATCAAAAAGCTGTCAAAGGTGTCCCAGATGAGATCAATGCGCAAAATGAACCGGTGAAGACGGTGAGCGAAGCAACGGTCGATCTCGGACGTGTCGTTGCAGCGATCAAAAAGGTCGAAGAAGAAGGAGAAGTTGTCTCTGAAGAAATCAAGACCGAAATCCTGAAACATGACAAAGAAGCAGATACCGTTCTTGAAGAAAAAGGACATGAACATATCCTTGAAAAAGTTAAAGAACCAGCGACAAAAGAATCAAGCGAATCTGATTTCTCAAACCTTGGTATCGAGGTAGAGGAAAACTACAATATCGAAGAAGTCGTAGCTGATGTGACAGCCTATGTTCAAACAGTGGTTGATGAAATGGATGTGGATGCGACCATCTCAAGTAGTCACAACCGCCGTACAGTCAATATGCAAATTGATACCAATGAGCCAGGACGTGTCATTGGTTACCACGGAAAAGTCTTGAAGGCTCTTCAACTTTTGGCGCAAAATTACCTCTATAACCGCTACTCAAAGAATTTTTACATTACCATTAATGTTAATGACTATGTAGAACACCGGGCAGAAGTTCTTCAAAGCTATGCTCAGAAGTTGGCAACACGTGCCCTCGAAGATGGGCAAGCCCAACAGACAGATCCGATGTCAAACAGTGAACGCAAAATCATTCACCGGATCGTCTCTAAGATGGAAGGAGTCACTAGCTACTCTGAAGGGGAAGAACCAAACCGTTACGTGGTGGTAGACATCGAAGGATAATCTAGCTATTATTTCCCATAAGGGAGAGACGGGATTGAGCCGATCTCTCCTTTTTTAGGTTTAGAAAGGAAGCAAATGGCATTTGCAGCGATTCGAGAGTTTTTAAAGCTTCAAGGAATTCACTACCAGGCCCCAGCAAAGGCTGGGGTGCTAGCCCCAGAGATGGAGCAGTATCGTGCCCTAGCTCAAGCGGCTCGTAAGGAATTCACCGATTTAGTCTCAGCCTTTCAGAAGCGTCACCCTTACTTGGAGCAGAATCGGACTAGCCAATGGATGAACCAGGCCCAGGTCTTGCGGCCTCATTTTTGGGCCTATCTAAAAGGAGAAGGGACGATGGCAGAGCCCATGTTTGCCTTGAGACTTTATGGAGATGCAGCCGATTTTGGTGTTTCCTTAGAGGTGAGTTTTATCGAGCGAAAAAAAGATGAAGAGAGCCTTCAAAAGCAACACAAGGTTCTCACCCTTCCTATCTCTCAGCCAGTTTATTATTTCGCCCAGAAAAATGGGGAGAGTCAAAGGGTAGAAGGAACAGAAAAGAATCGCCATGATCTGTTGCAAGCAGTAGCAGAAGGGGTGGTTCGTAAGGTCCTCGTCAAATACGATGTTTCTCTAGTCGAGGAAGATTCTCTTGAGGATATCCTGGATCAGTTGCAAAAGGCGCTGGTGGCTCTGGAACCCTATTACTTGGCAACCCGTCAGGTGTAGAAAGGTGTTCTCCGACCTGTATTTGCAACAATTTTGCCATAGCTATTGACAAATAGAGTCGAATCCGATAGAATAGTAAAGTATGTTTAGTAACTGATCACAACTAGCCGGCTAAACGAATACAAAATCTATGAGGAGGTATTCATCGTGAAACGTACTTATCAACCAAGTAAACTTCGTCGTGCGCGCAAACATGGTTTCCGTCACCGTATGGCAACTAAAAATGGTCGTCGCGTATTGGCAGCTCGTCGTCGTAAAGGACGCAAAGTTTTGGCTGCCTAATTCAGATAAAAACCTAAAAACCAGTAGAAACTCGAGACTACTGGTTTTTGTTTTGTCCGAAAGTGAATTTAGAGGCGCTTTCTGCTATAATAGAAAGAAGAAAAACTCGGAAGAAAAGGAAGATCATGCAGATTTTTGATACCCACACCCATCTCAATGTGGAAGAATTCGCAGGAAAAGAACAAGAAGAGCTCGACTTGGCCAAGGAAATGGGTGTTGTAGCCCACAATATCGTTGGTTTTGACAAACCGACGATTGAGCGTGCCATGGAGTTGGCAGACCAGCATCCAGAACTCTATCTCACGCTTGGTTGGCACCCCACTGAGGCGGGAGATTATACTCCTGAAGTGGAGGCCTATTTACTTGAACAGCTAAAACATCCTAAAGTTGTCGCACTCGGAGAAATCGGTCTGGATTACCACTGGATGACGTCACCAAAAGATGTCCAAGAAAAGGTTTTTCGTCGTCAGATTCAATTGTCTAAAGAGTTGGACTTGCCTTTTGTGGTGCATACACGTGATGCTTTAGAAGATACTTATGCCATCATCAAGAGTGAAGGAGTCGGTCCTCGCGGTGGGATCATGCATTCTTTCTCAGGAAGTTTAGAAGAAGCGAAACGCTTCATGGATTTGGGAATGATGATTTCTTTTTCTGGAGTGGTGACCTTTAAGAAGGCAACAGATGTCCAAGAAGCGGCAGCTGGCCTTCCGCTCGAGAAGATCTTGGTTGAAACAGACGCCCCTTACCTGGCACCAGTTCCCAAACGTGGTCGGGAAAATAAAACAGCCTACACTCGTTATGTGGTAGATTTTATTGCAGAACTACGTGGCTTAACAACAGAAGAAGTGGCTCAGGCAACCTATGACAATGCAAGAAATTTGTTTGGTCTGAGTGACATGGATGAATAGGAGCGAACGATTGTCCGATATACAAAATAATGATATATATTATTTTAGAGGGATTTCCGAAGAAATGCTGGCAAGGATTAATAAAACATCAACTATTGCTTTCAATGACTTACTACAAGAAATGAATTTATGTGAGATTTTGATTTCCCCTCTCACTTTTGAAATACTTGGATATAGTTTGAAAAATCTGCCAGATACAATCCGGCTCTTAAATGAATTAGGAGAAATCAGCTATGATGATAATCTAATTGCAGAAAAAAGTTTGCTGAATTTTTTCAAATATTTAATAATCAATGCTCCTGAATTAGAGGTAAGATTTCAGAAATTATGCCAAAAAATTAAAGAAAAACGACCGCTTATTTATTCTTTAAACGAAAAAAATGGAGAATTATTATTTTTGGAATCCGGTGCTGTGACTGGCAGTGTTCGCTTGTTGGTATTTCCAGAGGAAATCGTTCTTTTAACTTTGTCAGGTTATGATTGAATTGGAGGACAATAGTGATAAATAGAATAAAAATCCCTCAAGTTATTGTCGTTGAGGGCAAGGACGATACGGCCAATCTGAAACGCTATTATGAGGTGGATACCTATGAGACACGTGGATCCGCCATTAATCAAGATGACCTCGAACGAATTGCTACCTTGCAAGAGTTGCGTGGGGTCATTGTCTTTACCGATCCAGACTATAATGGTGAGCGAATTCGCAAGATCATTATGCAAGAGGTACCCCAGGCCAAACATGCCTTTTTAAATCGTGGCGAAGCAGTCCCCAAATCCAAGACCAAGGGGCGTTCTCTTGGAGTGGAGCATGCTAGTTTTGAAGATTTAGAAAAAGCCCTAGCTGGACTGGTCGGGTCTTACGAAGATGAAAATTTCTTTGATATCACAAAGACTGACTTGATGCGGCTTGGACTTTTGATGGGAAGCGATAGTCGCAAACGGCGGGAATATCTAGGCGAAGCCTTGCGCATCGGCTACTGCAATGGCAAGCAATTGATCAAACGCTTGGAGTTGTTTGGAATTTGTTTGGCTGAAGTTGAAGATACCATGAAAAGTTATGAGGATTGAGAAACTCCCCTAAAAAGCAAGGGGAAAGTGACACAATAGAAGTAAGCATATACGGTTTAATCAGGCTTGGTTGCAAGCATTAGAAAAGTGACTCCACAGGATTTGTTATGAGTGTAGATAATGAGGATAATTTATGGGAATCTTCGATTTTTTAAAAAAGGCAGAAACAACTGAAGCAACAAATGAAACAGTAGAGTCATTTGACAAAACTTGCTTGGGAGTTCTAGAACTATTTCCGATAAAGGAGACGAATGAATTATTGATTATTGGGAGCTTAGAGGGCGGACTCAAGGTTGGGGATTGTCTGCAATTTTGCAATCCCGATCAAGGTATGGACGCTCTTGGTTCTGTAGTCGTGAAAAAACTCATTAATCAAAATAAGGATGTAGATGTTCTCACGGATGAATCTCTAGCTCATTTGGTAATCGATTTGGAAACTTCCTTGGTTAATCTTAAAAAGGGAAGTGTTCTCTATAGTTATGGTGTCGATGAGGAACAACGGCTATCAAGCTATAGAGATGCTCTTTATAACGCGTTTGTAATTGTCCAAAAAGGTCAAATGTCCAATGAAGACTATCAAGCTGCTAGTCTTGATGATAGCATAGAAATATTGCGCCTCTTTTTATGGGAGTGCCGTCAAAATCAGAAAACTGAAAGTGAAGAAAGCTATCAAGCTAACACTCGAAAGCTAGAACGTCTAGCAGAATTAGTCAAGGACAAGTTGTTAGCAGCAGATTCGATTTACGCGGTCTTTTCAGAAAAAACGGGGGAAGCGTATCTTTTCTCAACGACCTATGATAGAGGTGAAGAGGGTTATCTCTGTTCAGACCCGATGATCATGCTATATACGCCGCGTTGGTATCACCAATTTAAGGAAACCATTGATAGTCGACCAAATTCAGTTGTGAAACTGATTGAAAATACAGCAAATAAAAAAGGAATTGAGAATTTTCTTGGGACAGCCTTTTACTTGAATGGAGCTTTGGGAGCAACCTTTAATACCAAGGAAGTCAGCATTAGTGCTTCTGTTTTGGTTCATAAACCAGATTTTTCGAACCTACCAGAGATACAAGTTCCTGTTATGAATCCTGATATTGTAAGATGGATGCTATTGATGGGGCAGATGGATAAGCCTACGACAGATGACGAAGAAATAATATATAACCTCTATTATAAATTCTTCTCAGCAGCCATGCCAAAAGCCAAACTCCTCATTCCTTTAAATGCTACTTCGGGATTCCCCGATAAGAGTCAGGGAGTCAACTCCTTTGTATTGAAAGAAGACGCTAAGTTCAGCATCCCAGTCAGAGAAGGAAAAGATGGGCGCAACTCTGTGCCGGTATTTACTGATTGGAAACGTCTGCGAATGGTCTTTGATGAAAAGTGGAATGGCATGATTGAAGAAGCTGGTGGCATGATTGAAGGCTTTGACTATGCCATAAATCCAACGGAGTATTATGAAGCGGGTGCCTATGTTAGCCTAACAGCTTTTAAGGAAATGCAAAAGTTTAGTGAGGAACTAGAAGGCAGAGATAAAGATTAGAGAGTTTCTTTCATTGGGAAACTATATAGTTTTATCTACATCTTACCTGAACCACTACCCTTTTTCAAAGATTTTGAAAGGAAATGGAATGGCGAATAGAAGTTATATTTACTTAAAAAACGGAGATGAAGCTCGTATCTTAACAGAGGGAATTTACACGATACCTTATTTTTGGCAATTGTTTTGGGATGAAGAAGATTTAAAAGCTCCTATTGCTCTCTGGAAAACAGCAGAAGAACTCGAAGAAGATGAGGAGCAAGCAGAAAGATTTTACCAAGAGCAGAATGTAGATATCTTTCTTCCTATTGAAAAATTCCGGCAAAGCGCCCTCCAAAACCGGTCTTTTTTAGAAGAAAATGCTTCTCAGACCTTACAATTATATGATGCCTTTGTTCGTTATATTCTTGCAAACGTAAAAGATGATGATGTGCTCGGATTTGATGTCTTAGATGTTGTTTTTATGGATCAAGTGTCTGTTGTTTCTGATAAACTGTTAAAAAATATACGAGCTATTCGGGAAAATCAACCCAAAGATTTAGATTTTTCTTTGACAGAAAAGAACTTAATTGGTCTTGCTATGGGCTTTCCTGATTATTATGCTTCAGAATTATTGCCAGAAGACAATATTCTAGATTCGGTTGCCTATCAGGATGAACTGAAGAAAATGAACCCCCAAGAAGATAAGAAAGCGCTCGATATGACTGGAGCCGATTCACAAGGGAAGAAGTCTCGTGTTCTTTTAGTGTTTTGGATTTTGTTGGCACTAGGAATTATGTGGGTTTTATATATTGTTTTTAGCTAACAAATAGAAAAGAGAAAAAATGAGAATTGCAGATTATAGCGTGACCAAGGCAGTGCTGGAGCGTCACGGTTTTACCTTTAAAAAATCCTTCGGTCAAAACTTCTTGACCGATACCAACATCCTTCAAAAAATTGTGGATACGGCTGAGATTGATAAGCAAGTCAATGTCATCGAAATCGGTCCTGGGATTGGGGCTCTGACTGAGTTTTTGGCGGAAAATGCCGCAGAAGTGATGGCCTTTGAAATTGATGACCGTTTGGTTCCCATCTTAGCGGATACCTTGCGTGATTTTGACAATGTCACGGTTGTCAACCAAGACATCCTCAAGGTAGACCTCAACCAGTACATCGCAGAGTTTAAAAATCCAGACCTTCCGATCAAGGTGGTGGCTAACCTTCCTTACTATATTACGACTCCAATCCTCATGCACTTGATCGAATCCAAGATTCCTTTCCAAGAATTTGTGGTCATGATGCAAAAAGAGGTGGCAGACCGCATCTCAGCTGAGCCCAACACCAAGGCTTATGGTTCTTTATCCATTGCAGTCCAATACTATATGACCGCTAAGGTAGCTTTTATCGTGCCCCGCACCGTCTTTGTGCCCGCACCAAACGTCGACTCTGCCATCCTCAAGATGGTCCGTCGCGAAGAACCAGCAGTAACTGTCGAGGATGAAGATTTCTTCTTCTCTGTCAGTAAAGCCAGCTTTGTCCACCGCCGCAAAACGCTTTGGAACAACTTGACCAGTCGCTTTGGAAAGACCGAAGAAATCAAAGCTAAGTTGGAAGCAGGGATCCAAGCAGCTGGATTGAAACCATCTGTACGAGGAGAAGCTCTTAGCTTAGAAGACTTTGCCCGTCTAACAGATGGCCTTCTAGATGCAGGAATAAAATAACAGAAAAGACATGAGCTTCGTGCTCATGTCTTGTTTGTTCTAGAAGGAAAGGACGGGATTTGAACCCGCGCGTGAATAAAAATCCACTTGCCGGATTTCGAGTCCGGTGCCGTACCGAGCTGGGCCACCTTTCCAAGATGCGGAGAAAGGGATTTGAACCCTCACGCCCGAAGGGGCACATGCGCCTGAAGCATGCGTGTCTGCCATTCCACCACCTCCGCATAGTTCTATTATACACTTTTTAGGAAAAATGCCAAGGAAAAAAAGGAAGGTGTCCTTTCCCGAATTCTGCTAAAAGACAAGTCATAACAGATACTCCGTCTTCTGTTTCTATCCATTTAAAAAATGAACCTATTCGTTTCTAAAAGCGTCCGGAGAGGTTCACTTTTCGTTTTTTCTTATCAAGCAATCCAGCCTTATTTTTCATTTTTTGGTATAATAGATAGTATTAATCTCAAAGGAGTACGATTTGCAAGGAACAATCGTCAAGGCCTTGGCTGGCTTCTACTACGTGGAGTCAGACGGGCACATTTACCAGACACGGGCTCGTGGAAATTTTAGAAAAAAAGGACAGACTCCTTATGTAGGAGATCAGGTGGAGTTCTCTGCTGAAGAGAATTCAGAAGGCTACATCTTGAGCATTGCGCCTCGAAAAAATAGCCTCGTGCGCCCTCCTATTGTCAATATTGATCAGGCAGTAGTCATTATGTCAGCTAAGGAACCTGATTTCAATGCCAACCTTTTAGACCGTTTTCTGGTTCTTTTGGAGCATAAGGGGATTCATCCCATTGTCTATATTTCAAAACTGGACTTGTTAGAAGATATGGAAGACGTCCACTACTACCAAGGAATCTACCAGGCTATTGGCTATGATTTTGTCTTGTCAATTGAGGAACTCTTGCCCCTTTTGACCAATCAAACCACGGTCTTTATGGGACAGACTGGTGTAGGAAAATCGACCTTGCTCAATAAAATCGCTCCGGATCTAGAGCTTGAAACGGGTGAGATTTCAGATAGTCTGGGGCGTGGTCGACACACGACCCGAGCTGTCAGCTTTTACCATTTAAATGGAGGAAAGATTGCGGATACACCAGGTTTTTCATCCCTTGATTATGAAGTGACGACCAGTGAGGACTTAAATCAAGCCTTCCCAGAGATTGCGGACGTGAGCCACTCTTGTAAATTTCGTACCTGTACCCACACGCATGAGCCTGCTTGTGCGGTAAAACCAGCCGTTGAAACAGAGGGAATTGCGACTTTCCGATATGAGGATTACTTGCAATTTCTAAGTGAGATTGAAAACCGTCGCGAAACCTATAAAAAAGTTTCGAAAAAAATGCCAAAATAGGAGACAATAGAAGAATGAAAACAATGAAACTAGCACCCTCAATTTTGAGTGCAGATTATGCTAATTTTGAAAGTGAGTTGAAACGCTTAGAAGCAGCTGGAGCTGACTATGCTCATATCGATGTCATGGATGGTCATTTTGTGCCAAATATCAGCTTTGGGGCTGGAGTCGTAGAGAGTATGCGTCCACATAGCAAGTTGGTCTTTGATTGCCACTTGATGGTGACCAATCCCGAACACCACATTGAAGAATTTGCCCGTGCAGGTGCGGATATCATCAGCATTCACGTAGAAGCGACTCCTCATATCCACGGAGCTCTTCAAAAAATTCGTCAAGCCGGTGTGAAAGCTAGTGTTGTGAT
The DNA here is from genome assembly GCF_047465465.1 of Streptococcus parasanguinis. Lineage (GTDB taxonomy): Bacteria > Bacillota > Bacilli > Lactobacillales > Streptococcaceae > Streptococcus > Streptococcus parasanguinis_AI. The sequence goes on from NZ_JASGZU010000003.1 coordinate 277,055, forward strand.
TAATCCAGGAACTCCTGTAGACAGTATCAAACACGTCTTGAACTTGGTGGATCAAGTCTTGGTCATGACCGTTAATCCAGGATTCGGTGGCCAAGCCTTTCTTCCAGAAACAATGGACAAGGTGCGCGAATTAGCAGCTCTTCGTGAAGAGAAAGGCTTAGACTTTGATATCGAAGTCGATGGCGGAATTGATGGCAAAAGTATTTCCCAAGCAAAAGAAGCTGGGGCTAATGTTTTTGTAGCGGGCTCTTATGTCTTTAATGGAGATGTCAATGAGCGTGTGCAAACGCTTCGAGATGCCATCAATGGTTAATATAGGAGTATTGGCGGGTGGAGATTCTTCTCTACTACCAAAAGATCAAGATCTATACGTAGGTGTCGACGGAGGCTGTTTGAAGTTGCTGGCACAAGGCTTGCCTTTAGATATGGCAGTGGGGGATTTTGATTCCATTTCTGAAACTGATTTGAGCAAGATCCGCACCCAAGCCAAGCAAGTGGTTCAGTCCGTCCCTGAAAAGAACGATACGGATTTGGAATTAGCCTTGAAAGCAGTCTTTGAAGACTATCCAGATGCTGCAGTCACCGTTTACGGTGCCTTTGGTGGTCGCTTGGATCACTTCTTGTCTAATATCTTTTTGCCGACCGATCCAGACCTAGCTCCCTATATGGAGCAGATCCAATTAGTCGATGGCCAAAATCGCTTGATCTACAGACCAGCTGGCCACCACGAGATTCAGCCAGATTCTACTATGTCCTATGTTGGTTTTATGCCTGTCGGACAAGGTCGCGTAGAGATCACAGGTGCCAAGTATCCGCTCCATTCGGAGAATTATTTTTTGAAGGCCATGTATGGCTCCAATGAATTTTTAGATCAACCGATTCAAGTGAGTCTCGACCGTGGCTATCTTGTCATTGTTTATAGTAAAGACAGAGGTTAATATGAATATCATTCTGCTTCTGATTGGCCTGCTCAATCTGGGCCTCCTCATCTATCTCTTGCAACGGTCAGACGACACAAGACCGGCTTTACGAGAGATGCTGGAAGACCATGAGGATCATTTGACAGACCAGTTGGACTATCGTTTTGAAAAAGAAAGACAAGCAAGCCAGATTGCCAATCAGCAGTTAGAGATCGCTCTGACAGATCGCTTGACCGAGATGCGAGTGGAGATCCACCAGCAGACGACGGCTCTGCGCGCTGAGATGAATGAGCACTTTACTAAAAATCGGGACAAAACAGATGAGCGCATGCGCCAGATCCAAGAGTCCAATGAAGTGCGGCTAGAACAGATGCGCCAAACGGTAGAAGAAAAATTGGAGAAAACCTTGCAGCACCGCTTGCAGACCTCCTTTGAGACGGTTTCAAAACAATTGGAGTCGGTCAACAAAGGGTTGGGAGAAATGCAGACAGTGGCGCGGGATGTCGGAACCCTTAATAAAGTTCTCTCCAACACCAAGACGCGTGGGATTATGGGCGAATTGCAGCTGGGTCAAATCATTGAAGATATCTTGACCCCAGCCCAGTATGAGCGGGAGTTTGTCACCGTTCCCCAATCCAGTGAGCGCGTGGAGTATGCCATTAAGCTTCCAGGACAAGGAGAGGAGCCAGTCTATCTGCCGATTGACTCTAAATTCCCACTGGAAGACTACTATCGTCTGGAAGAAGCTTATGAATCAGGAGAGAAAGAGGAGATCGAGCGTTACCGCAAGGCCCTTCTTGCTAGTATCAAGCGTTTTGCTAAGGATATCCAACAAAAATACCTCTTTCCACCAGCGACAACGAATTTCGGAATTCTCTTTTTGCCAACCGAAGGCCTCTATTCCGAAGTGGTTCGCAATCCAGAATTCTTCGATCGCTTGCGTCGGGACGAACAAATTTTAGTGGCTGGGCCAAGTACCTTATCAGCCCTCTTGAACTCCTTGTCTGTTGGCTTTAAAACGCTCAACATCCAAAAGAGTGCAGATGACATTAGCAAGGTGTTGGGATCGGTCAAATCAGAATTCCATAAGTTTGGAGGGATTCTGGCCAAGACTCAGCGCCATTTAAAGAATGCATCCAATAATATTGATGATTTGCTAACCAGACGGACCAGTGCCATCGAGCGGACACTCCGCCAAATCGAAAGCGATGAGGACCTGCTGGGACTAGATGTATATATAGAAGATGGAGAAGATGATGGTCAAAATTAACCAAATGAAAAAAGATGAATTGTTCGAAGGATTCTATTTGATCAAGTCAGCAGAAGTGCGTCAAACGCGGGCCGGGAAAAACTACCTCGCCTTTGTCTTCCAGGATGAGACCGGTACAATCGAAGGCAAACTATGGGACGCTCAACCCCACAATGTAGAGAGCTTTACAGCTGGGCGCGTGGTCCATATGTCTGGCCGTCGAGAAGTTTACAATAATACCCCGCAAGTCAATCAATTGAACATGCGTTTGCCACAAGCAGGAGAGCCCAACAATCCAGCAGACTTTAAGGAAAAACCACCAGTAGATCCCAAAGAATTGCATGAATACCTGTCAAACATGATTTTCAAAATTGAAAATCCAGTCTGGCAACGGATTGTCCGGGCCCTCTATGGGAAATATGAGAAAGAGTTTTATAGCTATCCAGCTGCTAAGACCAACCACCATGCCTTTGAAGCCGGTCTCGCTTATCATACGGCGACCATGGTCCGCTTGGCAGATAGTATCGGTGATATCTATCCTCAGTTGAATAAGAGCTTGCTCTTTGCGGGGATTATGTTACACGATTTGGCCAAAGTGATCGAGTTGACGGGACCTGAAAATACAGAATACACTGTTCGAGGCAACCTCATCGGCCACATTGCACTGATCGATGAAGAAATCACCAAGGTCTTGCAAGAGTTGAAGATTGATGACCAAAAAGAAGAAGTCATCGTCCTTCGCCATGTGATCTTGAGTCACCATGGCTTGCTGGAATACGGTAGTCCTGTTCGTCCAAAAATTATGGAAGCAGAGATTATTCATATGATCGATAATTTGGATGCTGAAATGATGATGATGACAACGGCACTTGGCTTAATTGGTCCTGGCGAGATGACCAATAAAATCTTCGCTATGGAAAATCGTTCCTTCTATAAACCGAATCTCGACTAGTAAAAACAGGGATAAATACGGGAATGATTCTGCCAAAAATAAAATAATCAGGAAAAAACGGCCTTCTGTAAATCAGAATGTTCGTTTTTTTCGCTTCTTATGGTATAATGATAGAAAAAACTACATGGTGAGAAAATGAAATTAAGAAGAAGTGAACGGATGGTCGTGATTTCTAATTACTTGATCAACCATCCCTATGAATTGACTAGCCTCAATACGTTTGCGGAAAAGTATGAGTCTGCCAAGTCTTCCATCTCAGAAGATATCGTGATCATTAAGCGTGCGTTTGAAGAAATGGAAATCGGAAATATTGAGACCATTACAGGAGCTGGTGGAGGTGTTATCTTTACACCCTCTATCTCAGATCAAGAATCCAAAGAAATCGTCGAAGATCTTTGCAAGCAACTGTCTGAAAGTGATCGTATCCTTCCTGGTGGCTACATTTACCTGTCTGATCTTTTGAGCAATCCAAAGATTTTGAATCGGATCGGCCGCATCATTGCCAAAGCCTTTCGAGATAAGAAAATTGATGCTGTCATGACCGTAGCGACCAAGGGAGTTCCACTAGCCAATGCAGTAGCCAATGTCTTGAATGTTCCTTTTGTTATTGTCCGTCGTGATTTGAAAATCACAGAAGGGTCAACCGTTAGTGTCAACTATGTTTCAGGCTCAAGTGGGGATCGCATTGAGAAAATGTTCCTTTCAAAACGGAGCCTAAAAGCAGGAAGCCGGGTCTTGATTGTCGATGACTTCCTTAAAGGTGGCGGAACGATTAACGGGATGGTCAGTCTCTTGGCTGAATTCGATTCTGAATTAGCAGGAGTAGCTGTCTTTGCGGATAATGCTGCAACCGACCGTGAATTCTTTGAACACAAATCCTTATTGCGCGTGACCAACATCGATGTAAAAGAAAACAAATTGAGTGTCGAAGTTGGGAATATCTTTGATTAAGAGCAACAAAGGAGGATCAAAAAGTGAAAAGAATTTTAGATCGATTTGATAATAGTCCTTTGTGGATACGCTTGGTGACAGTTCTGTCTCTATCCTTTATTTTGGTAGCTGGTTTGTATACCGTTAAAAAGAATACGGCTGCCCAGGTAACGACAGAAATTCAACCTGCTAAAAAAACAGGTTCCCTTCCAGTGAAAAAGGAAACAAAGGAAGAAAAAGAAAAGAAGGAAGAAAAGAAAAATACAGAAGCTGCTGAAAAAGCAGTCGTTCAAATGGAAACAACTCCAAGTCAAGATTCTGTGAACGCTGCCCAAGCTGCTGTGAAGAAAGTCAAAGATGCGACTCAAAAGCAATCGCTTGAGGCCCGTATCCAATACATCGCTAACTATTATGGACTGACCTATGAGAGCGACACAGCGGCAACACAGCAGACTCAAACAGACGCTAATGCCAACACGAACGCGAACGCAAATACTAATGCCAATGCCAATGCTGGAGTAGCTGGAGCCAATGCGACAGTTCAACCACAACAGCAACAGCAGTATGCTCCGGCTGCAGATGCAGGGGCAGAAGAACCTGCTGAAGCTGGACAATAATGAACTTTTTCGACTTCTTTAAAAAATAAAAAAACATCTTGCAATCAAAGTGCCGTCATGTTATAATAATAGACGGTACTTTTTACTTTTGGTCTCTCAAGAGTGTACAGGGACGTGCTGACAAATGTTGCAAAAGTACACACAGATGGTAGCTGTCACCAAGTGTACCATCACCAAAAATAAAAAATTTCACAGGAGAATGTAGATGCCTACAATTAACCAATTGGTTCGCAAACCGCGTAAATCAAAAGTAGAAAAATCTAAATCACCAGCTTTGAACGTTGGTTACAACAGTCATAAAAAAGTTCAAACAAACGTTTCTTCACCACAAAAACGTGGTGTTGCAACTCGTGTTGGAACAATGACACCTAAAAAACCTAACTCTGCCCTTCGTAAATTTGCCCGTGTACGTTTGAGCAACTTGATCGAAGTAACTGCTTATATCCCAGGTATCGGACACAACTTGCAAGAACACAGCGTGGTTCTTCTTCGTGGTGGACGTGTAAAAGACCTTCCAGGGGTACGTTACCATATCGTCCGTGGAGCACTTGATACTGCAGGTGTAAACGATCGTAAACAAGGCCGTTCTAAATACGGTACTAAAAAACCAAAAGCATAAGGAAAGGGGATAAAGAAAAATGAGTCGTAAAAACCGTGCGCCTAAACGCGATGTATTGCCAGATCCGCTTTACAATTCACAATTAGTTACTCGTCTTATCAACCGCGTTATGCTTGATGGTAAACGTGGTACAGCTGCTTCAATCGTTTATGGAGCTTTCGAACAAATTAAAGAAGCTACTGGAAACGATGCTCTTGAAGTATTCGAAACAGCTATGGAAAACATCATGCCTGTACTTGAAGTACGTGCTCGCCGTGTCGGTGGTTCTAACTACCAAGTCCCAGTTGAAGTTCGTCCAGAACGTCGTACAACACTTGGACTTCGTTGGTTGGTAACAATCGCTCGTCAACGTGGTGAACACACAATGGTTGATCGTCTTGCAAAAGAAATCTTGGATGCAGCGAACAACACTGGTGCAGCTGTTAAGAAACGTGAAGATACTCACCGTATGGCTGAAGCTAACCGTGCATTCGCACACTTCCGCTGGTAAGATTAAGATACTAAGGGCGTTAAAAAAGCGACTGAAAATTAGGAAGCTTGACGAAGAATCAAAGATTCTAGGAAAGCTTATCTATTTTCCGAGCTTTTAGCCTGGGTTCAATTAAGCTCAAATCGGCTAACTAACTTTAGCCCGGGTTCAATTCAACTTTTCTTACAAGTTGGAACCAAAACTTAGCATGAAAACACTGAGAACGGGTAGGTCCTGCCTATCCGTTTTTATTAAATCATGTTATAATAGAATATAGAAATAAAAAATATAGGAGAAACAAACCTCATGGCACGCGAATTTTCACTTGAAAAAACTCGTAATATCGGTATCATGGCTCACGTCGATGCTGGTAAAACAACTACAACTGAGCGTATCCTTTACTACACTGGTAAGATTCACAAAATCGGTGAAACTCACGAAGGTGCGTCACAAATGGACTGGATGGAGCAAGAACAAGAACGTGGTATCACTATCACATCTGCTGCGACAACCGCTCAATGGAAAGACACTCGTGTAAACATCATCGACACACCAGGACACGTGGACTTCACTATCGAAGTACAACGTTCACTCCGCGTTTTGGACGGTGCTGTAACGGTTCTTGACTCACAATCAGGTGTTGAGCCTCAAACAGAAACAGTTTGGCGTCAAGCAACTGAATACGGAGTTCCTCGTATCGTATTTGCGAACAAGATGGATAAAATCGGTGCTGACTTCCTTTACTCAGTAAGCACACTTCATGATCGTCTTCAAGCAAACGCACACCCAATTCAATTGCCAATCGGTTCAGAAGATGACTTCCGTGGAATCATCGACTTGATCAAGATGAAAGCTGAAATCTACACCAACGACCTTGGTACAGACATTCTTGAAGAAGATATCCCAGCTGAATACCTTGACCAAGCTCAAGAATACCGTGAAAAATTGGTTGAAGCAGTTGCTGAAACTGATGAAGACTTGATGATGAAATACCTTGAAGGGGAAGAAATCACTAACGAAGAATTGAAAGCTGGTATCCGTAAAGCTACAATCAACGTTGAGTTCTACCCAGTACTTTGTGGTTCTGCCTTCAAGAACAAAGGGGTTCAATTGATGTTGGATGCGGTCCTTGACTACCTTCCAAGCCCACTTGATATCCCTGCAATCAAGGGTGTAAACCCAGATACAGACGAAGAAGAAGAACGTCCAGCATCTGATGAAGAGCCATTTGCAGCTCTTGCCTTCAAGATCATGACTGACCCATTCGTAGGTCGTTTGACATTCTTCCGTGTTTACTCAGGTGTCTTGAACTCAGGTTCATATGTATTGAACACTTCTAAAGGTAAACGTGAACGTATCGGACGTATCCTTCAAATGCATGCCAACACTCGTAAAGAAATCGAAACAGTTTACTCTGGGGATATCGCTGCTGCCGTTGGTTTGAAAGATACTACAACTGGTGACTCATTGACAGATGAAAAAGCAAAAATCATCCTTGAATCAATCGAAGTTCCAGAACCAGTTATCCAATTGATGGTTGAGCCTAAATCTAAAGCAGACCAAGACAAGATGGGTATTGCCCTTCAAAAATTGGCTGAAGAAGATCCAACATTCCGCGTTGAAACAAACCCTGAAACTGGTGAAACAGTTATCTCTGGTATGGGTGAGTTGCACTTGGATGTCCTTGTTGACCGTATGAAACGTGAATTCAAGGTTGAAGCTAACGTTGGTGCTCCTCAAGTATCTTACCGTGAAACATTCCGCGCTTCTACACAAGCACGTGGATTCTTCAAACGTCAATCTGGTGGTAAAGGTCAGTTTGGTGATGTTTGGATTGAATTCACTCCAAACGAAGAAGGTAAAGGATTCGAGTTCGAAAATGCGATCGTCGGTGGTGTGGTTCCACGTGAATTCATCCCTGCAGTAGAAAAAGGACTTCAAGAATCTATGGCGAACGGTGTTCTTGCTGGTTACCCAATGGTTGACGTGAAAGCTAAGCTTTACGATGGTTCATACCACGATGTCGACTCATCTGAAACTGCCTTCAAGATCGCTGCATCTCTTGCGCTTAAAGAAGCTGCTAAGACTGCACAACCAGCTATCCTTGAACCAATGATGCTTGTAACCATCACAGTTCCTGAAGAAAACCTTGGGGATGTTATGGGTCACGTAACTGCTCGTCGTGGACGTGTAGATGGTATGGAAGCACACGGTGCAAGCCAAATCGTTCGTGCTTATGTGCCACTTGCTGAAATGTTTGGTTACGCTACTGTCCTTCGTTCTGCAACTCAAGGACGTGGTACCTTCATGATGGTATTTGACCACTACGAAGATGTACCAAAATCAGTACAAGAAGAAATCATTAAAAAAGCTAAAGGTGAAGCTTAATTTACCAATGCTTAAAAACTCTTCCCACTTTGGGAAGAGTTTTTCTTTGTTCCAAAAGTGAGTACAAGTAAAATAGCGCTTTTCCTATCGATCAAGACTTTGTGAAAAACTTTAATAAAAGAGGTGGTGATCTATGATAAATCTTGCTTTTCGTTGGGAAATAGTTGCTTTTTAATGCAATAAAGTATATAATAGAGACTGTTAAAAGATGTTTGGCGCTGTGTCAAGTTACTCTTTTCACAAAAAATTTTTTTGATTTTCATAAGGAGGAAATCACGAATGGTAGTTAAAGTTGGTATTAACGGTTTCGGTCGTATCGGACGTCTTGCTTTCCGTCGTATCCAAAACGTAGAAGGTGTTGAAGTTACACGCATCAACGACCTTACAGATCCAGTTATGCTTGCACACTTGTTGAAATACGATACAACTCAAGGTCGTTTCGACGGTACTGTGGAAGTTAAAGAAGGTGGATTCGAAGTTAACGGTAAATTCGTTAAAGTTTCTGCTGAACGCGATCCAGAACAAATCGACTGGGCTAACGACGGTGTAGAAATCGTTCTTGAAGCAACTGGTTTCTTTGCTACTAAAGCAGCTGCAGAAAAACACTTGCATGCTGGTGGTGCTAAGAAAGTTGTTATCACTGCTCCTGGTGGATCAGATGTTAAAACAGTCGTATTTAACACTAACCACGATATTCTTGATGGTACTGAAACAGTTATCTCAGGTGCTTCATGTACTACAAACTGCTTGGCTCCAATGGCTAAAGCTCTTCAAGATAACTTCGGTGTTGTTGAAGGATTGATGACTACTATCCACGCTTACACTGGTGACCAAATGATCCTTGACGGTCCACACCGTAAAGGTGACCTTCGTCGTGCACGCGCTGGTGCTGCTAACATCGTTCCTAACTCAACTGGTGCTGCTAAAGCAATCGGTTTGGTTATCCCTGAATTGAACGGTAAATTGGACGGAGCTGCACAACGCGTTCCTACTCCAACTGGATCAGTTACTGAATTGGTAGTTGTTCTTGAAAAGAACGTTACTGTTGATGAAGTAAATGCAGCTATGAAAGCAGTAGCTAACGAATCATACGGTTACACTGAAGATCCAATCGTTTCTTCAGACGTTGTAGGTATGTCTTACGGATCATTGTTTGACGCAACTCAAACTAAAGTTCTTGACGTTGACGGTAAACAATTGGTTAAAGTTGTTTCATGGTATGACAACGAAATGTCTTACACTGCACAACTTGTTCGTACTCTTGAATACTTCGCAAAAATTGCTAAATAATTCATGCGTATGATGAGAGGAGGGAAACCTCCTCTTTTTTTGTACTTTTTTTAGGGCTTTCTCATCATATTATAGGAATTGCTAAAATTGATTGACAGTGCTAAATAGATTAGGGTATCCTATCCTTGATTGGAGATTTCTAATACAACGAAATGAAAGCGATTACAGGTCGTGGAGAAAGGAGCCAATGGAAATCGCTCAAGAAAAAGAAAAAAACCATACAAGGAGGTCAAGATGAAGGGTCATCTATTTGAAAAGAAAGAACGATTTAGTATACGAAAATTCAGTGTGGGAGTTTGTTCCGCATTGATTGGGTTAGCATTTTTAGGAACAGGCGCTGTCTCTGCAGATGAGACGGTTTCTACTAGTGAACAACCCTTGGAAACCTCTTCAGTAGCGACTGAAGATGTTAATCATCTAGTGAGAGAAGCTGGCGTCTATACTGCAGATGCGGCACTTCCTACGGCTGATCCTGCAAAACCGGCCACAGAAGCGGTCACTCCAGAGGCTAGTCCTACAAGTACAGAAGCTAGCTCGACGACTACAGATACTCCAGCTGTTTCAGAGACTGAAAAACCGAAAGCTACTGCTGAAAAAGTGGCCGATTTACCAACCAATGAAGAAAAACAATTAAGGCCCAAAGAAGTTAAGTTCGATACCTGGGATGATCTCTTGAAGTGGGAACCAGGAAAACGAGTGGATGACGATATGAACAGAGCAAGCGTCCCACTTGCGAGTCGTTTCCAAGGAAAACAAATTAATGAACAAGCCAACCCTGAAGCGAAGATCCAAGCGCTGTCAAACATGAACTCTAAAGCCAAGGATCATGCGTCTGTCGGCGGGGAAGAGTTTAAGGCCTATGCTTTTGATTACTGGCAATATTTGGATTCCATGGTCTTTTGGGAAGGGCTGGTTCCATCAGCAGATGTGATCGATGCTGCCCACCGAAATGGGGTTCCTATTTATGGAACACTCTTTTATAACTGGTCTAGCAGCATCAAGGATCAAGAACATTTTGCAGAAACCTTGAAAGAAGATAGTGAAGGCTCTAAAACTTTCCCGATCGCCCGTAAATTAGTTGAACTTGCTAAGTACTATGGCTTTGATGGTTACTTTATCAACCAAGAAACAACCGGAAATCTTGTAGAACCATTGGGTCCAAAATTGAGAGATTTCCTTCTTTATACCAAGGAATATGCGAAGAGTCTGAACTATCCGATTAAGTATTCCTGGTATGATGCTATGACCTATGAATATGGCCGTTACCATGAGAATGCGCTGGGAGAATACAACTACAATTTCATGCAGCCAGAAAATGGGGAAAACCCAGTGGATACCTTCTTTGCTAACTTTAACTGGGGCAAATCAGAAGTTGATTATTCCATCAGCACAGCTAAATGGATTCATCGGAATCCTTATGATGTTCTAGCTGGACTCGAGCTCCAAAAAGGAGGCTCTTATAAGACTAATGTAGACTGGAATGCCATTTTAGATGAACATGGCAAGTTGCGTCTATCCCTTGGTCTTTATGCGCCAGATACGATTACAGGGCTAGGAAAGACTGGAGAAGGATACCATACCCATGAAGATCTATTCTGGACAGGTTTCCAAGGAGATCCGACTAAAGGAAAACCAGCAGACCAATCTTGGTACGGTATGTCCAATCTAGTAGTGGACAAAACCCCAATCACTAGTGAAGATTTCAATACTTCCTTTAATACTGGACACGGAAAACACTGGTTTGTGGATGGCAAGATTTCTAAAGAAGGGGAGTGGAACTACCGTTCTGTTTCTGGCTACCTTCCAACATGGCGTTGGTGGGTAGAGCATAGTGAGGATAGTGCTCAATTGAAAGGTCGTTATGATTTTGATCAAGCCTACAATGGAGGAAATTCTCTAGCCTTTGAAGGAGATTTAAAAGCCAATAGCAGTCAAAATGTCATGCTCTATTCGACCAAGATTCCTGTGACAGAAACGACAAAATTGAGCGTCAGTCATAAAGGTGGGATCGGAGCAGCTGCCTGGGTAGCTGTTGCCACCAAAGAAGACTACTCTGAATACGAATGGAAAGAATTGACACCGAGTGCGGATTGGTCTACTCAAACCTTTGATTTGGGAAGTTTGGCTGGCAAGACCATTTATGCTGTGAAGATGTTCTTTGACCATGATACGGATGTTAAAGACTACAAATTTAATCTCGGCCAATTGTCGATTACTTCAAACCAAGAGAAACCAGCGACTCCAGCAGAAGTATCCGTTCGAGCAAAACGCCTACAAAATGCGCAAGAAGCAGAAGCAGTCCTCAATTTTAAAGGGGTAGCAGATGCGGATTATTATGAAGTCTATGAAAAAGATGGCGATAACTGGCGTCTCTTAACAGGGTCTTCTGCGACAACCGTCTATCTACCAAAAGTTAGCCGTTCAGCAAGTGCTGAAGGAACCACTCAGGAACTCAAGGTTGTGGCAGTTGGGAAGAATGGTCAACGTTCAGATGCGGGAACCGTGGCCTTTGATTGGGGCATGACCGTGTCAGATACCAGTCTTCCAAAAGCTTTAGCGCCAAACGTAGTCATCGGAGCCAAAGTGATCGGTTCAAGCTTCCCAGATGCGGATGGTAGTGAAGGCATTGAAGGCATGTTAAATGGGACCATTACCAGTCTTTCAGATAAATGGTCTTCTGCTCAATTGAGTGGAACCGTCGATATCCGCTTGACACAACCTCGGACCATTGTTCGTTGGGTCATGGACCATGCCGGTGCTGGTGGGGAATCTGTCGACGATGGCAAGATGAATACCCGTGACTTCGACCTTTACTACAAGGACGAAGCGGGTGAATGGAAGCTCGCTAAGGAAGTTCGTGGCAATAAAGCCCATGTATCTGACATTACACTTGATCATCCGATCAAGGCTCAAGACTGGCGTCTCCATGTCATTACAGCAGATAACGGCACTCCATGGCAAGCCATCCGGATTTACAACTGGAAGATGTATGAAAGTCTAGATACTGAGACGGTCAACATTCCGATGAAACATGCTGCAGCGCAAAACCTAGGTAATCATTTTGTACAAGTCGGTTTCAAAGATGTCCCAGCTAATACTACTCTGACTCTTTATGCCGATAAAGAAGCCACTAGTCCAATTGCGACCATGACAGCCGATCAAGCTGGAAATCTGATCTTTAAACCATTGGCTTTTGAATCAACCCCATCTCTTCTATACTATCGTGCGCAAGAACCTGGTAAAGATATCAGTAATGTTTTGGCGATCGAAGTTCCAAAGAATGATAAAGAAATTGTGGGCCTTCAATTTGAAGATGGATTGACTAAGAAGGTCTACCGGGAAGGCGATGCCCTTTCCTTGAAAGGGGCGACTCTCCGCGTTCATTATAAAGATGGCCAAGCAGATCAACTGGTCAACCTCACCAACTCAGGTGTAGAGATTCATGGATTTGACAGTAGCAAGCTGGGAGAACAACACCTAGAAGTCTCTTACCTTGGTCAGAAATTGGATAAGACCCTCACTGTTTTTGTGGTCAGTGCAGAAGAAGCAGGTGAAAAAGCAGTTGCTGGTCTAGAATTGACCGACAAACCAAAAGTGGAATATATTGTCGGAGAATCATTGGAAAAAGAAGGTGGACGCTTTACAGTCGTCTTTGAAGATGAAACGACCGAAACGCATGCCTTGACAGATGAAGGTGTGGAAGTGACTGGCTTTGATACGACCAAGGAAGGTCGTCAAACCATCACTGTCCATTACAAAGGAGCTAGCACAAGCTTTGATGTCCTCGTCAATCCAAAACCAGCTCTCAACGATGAATACCTCAAGCAAAAATTGGCTGAAGCTGAAGCTGCAAAAGCCAAAGTAGACTTTACTTTTGCCAGTCCTGAAGTTAAAGAAGCTTTGCTGGCTGGAATGGCTGCTTCTGAAAAAGTCTTGAAAGAGCATGATACCAGCACACAAGATCAAGTCAATGAGCAGTTGAACCAATTGACCGCTCTCTTGAAAGCCTTGGATGGTCAAGCTAATCTAACAAAAGAAAAAGAAGCTCTTTCTACTCTGACAACAGAAGCGACTGCTCTATTAGCAAGCAAGCCAAATCACCCTTCTGGTGAAGCTTTACAGGCACTGGTTGAGAAAAATAAAGAGCTCCTAGCTTCTTCAGAGCTCACGCCTGAAGCGCTTGAAACAGCTAAGACAGGTCTAGAGACCTTGATTGCGCTCCTGAAAGAAGATAAGCCAGCGGTCTTTGTAGATCCTGCGACTGGAGTCGAAGTTCAATTCTCCAACTTAGAGCCAACCGTTGTCAAAGGACTGAAAGTCACGAAAGTTGAAGCCAATCAGGCAGAAAAAGAAGAGCTGAAGGGACGAGAAGCGACTATCTTTGATATCGAAGGAGTCGATGCAAGCGGTCAGGATGTCGATACCCAGCATCCATCCCTTGTGAAAATCCCTGTGGATAAGGATAAAGAAGTGGAGCAAGTCCTCTTCTTCCCAGAAGGTCAAGCACCTCAATCCTTGGCCTTTGAGAGAGTTGGAGATGTGGTCATTTTTACAGCTCCTCACTTTACTCACTATGCGATTGTCTATAAGCCAGCACAAACGGAAGAACCAGATCAACCGATCCAACCAGAAGAACCGGCTAAACCAGATCAGCCAGTTCAACCGGCTCAACCAAATCAACCTGTTCAACCAGCTACCCCAGTGACTCCGGATCCAGCTAATCCATTGAAGCCTACAGAGCCTTCTCAAGTGGATCAGTTGGCCCCAACGACTTCTACTCAAGCGGATCATCAGGAGGAAGAACACAAGGATATGGTCGATCAAGAGATCCATCAGTTGTTAAGTGCCCACCAAGGAGTGAACTTACAGCCAACGGTTCAGCAAGAAACAAAAGATGCAAGTAGAGAAAGTCAATCGGAACACTTGCCAAATACGGCAAGCCTAGAAGCTTCCTTTGCAGCTGAAGCTGTTCTCCTAGCAGCCTTAGGCGGCTTCCTCTTGGCTGGTAAGAAGAAAGAAGAGTAAGTCTTCTAAAAGATTCTTTTGTTCACTTAAAAAGTCACTCTCAAAAAAACCTCTCTGGTTTTCACCAGAGAGGTTTGATCTTGTATTTAGAAGTGTCGTTCGGATCCTGTGAATTAGAGGGGAAAAGCATTGGATTTTTCTACCTCTTTTACAGCTTTTGTGATATAATTATCATGTATTAAAAAAAGAAGGAGTCATATCTAATGGCAAAATTGACTGTTAAAGACGTTGACTTGAAAGGGAAAAAAGTTCTCGTTCGTGTTGACTTCAACGTTCCTGTAAAAGACGGCGTGATCACTAACGATAACCGTATCACTGCAGCTCTTCCAACTATCAAGTACATCCTTGAACAAGGTGGACGTGCAATCCTCTTCTCTCACCTTGGACGTGTAAAAGAAGAAGCAGATAAAGAAGGTAAATCACTTGCTCCTGTAGCTGCTGACTTGGCTGCTAAATTGGGTCAAGAAGTTAAATTTATCCCAGGTGTTACACGTGGTGCTGAATTGGAAGCAGCTGTTAACGCTCTTGAAGATGGACAAGTTCTCTTGGTTGAAAACACTCGTTTCGAAGATGTTGATGGCAAGAAAGAATCTAAAAATGATCCTGAACTTGGTAAATACTGGGCATCACTTGGAGATGGTATCTTCGTAAACGATGCATTTGGTACTGCTCACCGTGCACACGCATCTAACGTTGGTATCTCTGCAAACGTTGAGAAAGCTGTTGCTGGATTCCTTCTTGAAAACGAAATTGCTTACATCAAAGAAGCAGTTGAAGCTCCAGAACGTCCATTCGTAGCTATCCTTGGTGGATCTAAAGTATCTGACAAGATCGGTGTTATCGAAAACTTGCTTGAAAAAGCTGATAAAGTCCTTATCGGTGGTGGGATGACTTACACATTCTACAAAGCTCAAGGTATCGAAATCGGTAACTCACTTGTAGAAGAAGACAAATTGGATGTAGCGAAAGCTCTTCTTGAAAAATCAAACGGCAAATTGATCTTGCCAGTTGACTCAAAAGAAGCGAACGCATTTGCTGACTACACTGAAGTGAAAGACACTGAAGGTGAAGCAGTAGATCCAGGATTCCTTGGTCTTGATATCGGTCCTAAATCAATCGCTAAATTCGACCAAGAATTGACTGGTGCGAAAACAGTTGTATGGAACGGACCTATGGGTGTATTTGAAAACCCTGACTTCCAAGCTGGTACAATCGGTGTAATGGACGCTATCGTGAAACAACCAGGCGTTAAATCAATCATCGGTGGTGGTGACTCAGCTGCTGCTGCGATCAACCTTGGCCGTGCAGACAAATTCTCATGGATCTCTACTGGTGGTGGTGCTTCTATGGAACTCCTTGAAGGTAAAGAACTTCCAGGATTGGCTGCTCTTACAGATAAATAATCTAATGAGAATGAAAAGAGGCTGGGACAAAAGTCCTAGCCTCTTAATTGTTTTTGGATTGTCGAGCAAGACGCAGTGGTTGAGTGGTCTCTACTACGCTGATTTCATCAGCTTTTACAGCCCTACTCAACTGTGCGGAGGTGGGACGACGAAATCGAATTCTAACGAATTACCGATTTCTGTCCCACTCTCTTTTTTCTTTCTATTGATAACTGTTCTCTCCTTTCTGAAAATATGGTAGAATAATAGAAATAGAAAGATAGGTGACCATGGATTACTTTAAACGACACAAATTTGATTGGTCCAAATTCCGTTTGGGGATGAGAACCTTTAAAACAGGGATTGCCGTTTTTATTGTACTACTTATTTTTGGAATATTTGGCTGGAGAGGCCTTCAGATCGGGACTTTGACAGCTGTTTTTAGTTTGAGGGAAGACTTTGATAAGAGTGTCCACTTTGGGGCTTCGCGTGTCATGGGCAACAGTATCGGAGGTTTTTATGCCGTATTGTTCTTCCTTTTAAAAACGCTCTTTCATGGGGCGTATTGGGTGACTCTGATTTTTGTACCCATTGCGACCATGTTAACCATTATGACAAATGTCGCTATGAATAATAAAGCAGGAATTATCGGAGGAGTTTCGGCAATGCTGATCATTACCCTCTCGATTCCTAACGGAGAAACCTTCTTGTATGTTTTTGCCCGAATATTTGAGACCTTTATTGGCGTTTTCGTTGCGATTTTGGTCAATTCGGATGTGGATCGCATTCGCGATGTTCTCAAGAAACACAAAAAACCTATGTAAGATTATATAACATTTAATCTTGACATAGATTTTTTTTTCGATATAATAGAATAGAAAGAGGAATGGTATGAAGGAAAAGGAATTACGACGCTCGCTGGCAGTCTTTCCGATTGGCAGTGTTATGAAGCTGACCGACTTGACAGCTCGCCAGATTCGTTATTATGAAGATCAGGGATTGATTTCTCCTGATCGGACAGAAGGCAATCGCCGCATGTATTCGTTGGACGATATGGACCGCTTGCTTGAGATCAAAGATTATATCTCAGATGGCTTCAATATTGCGGATATTAAGAAGAAATATGCGGAAAAAGAGCAAGAGCAAACCAAGGTTGTCAGTCAAGAAGAGATCCGTAAGGCTCTTCATCGTGACATTCTTCAGCAAAGTCGCTTCACATCTTCCCCATCGCCATATGGTCAATTTCGTTGATCATTTCATAAGCTTGTAATCTATTTTAAGGAGACAAAAATGTCAATTACTGCTGCAGATATTCGCCGTGAAGTAAAAGAAAAAAATGTTACTTTTATTCGCTTGATGTTCTCTGATATTTTGGGAACTATGAAGAACGTCGAAATTCCAGCTACCGATGAGCAACTGGACAAGGTTCTTTCAAATAAAGCCATGTTTGATGGTTCTTCTATCGAAGGATTTGTCCGTATCAACGAGTCAGATATGTATCTTTACCCAGATTTGGATACATGGACAGTCTTCCCTTGGGGAGATGAAAATGGTAGCGTAGCTGGCTTGATCTGTGATGTCTATACGACAGAAGGGGAACCATTTGCAGGAGATCCACGTGGCAACTTGAAACGTGCTCTTCGTCATATGGAAAAACTTGGCTTCAAATCCTTTAACCTTGGACCAGAACCAGAATTCTTCCTCTTCAAGTTGGATGAAAATGGAGATCCAACTCTTGAAGTAAACGATAAAGGTGGCTATTTTGACTTGGCTCCAACAGACCTTGCAGATAACACTCGTCGTGAAATCGTAAATGTCTTGACAAAGATGGGCTTTGAAGTAGAAGCCAGCCACCACGAAGTAGCCGTTGGTCAGCATGAAATTGACTTCAAATATGACGAAGTTCTCCGCGCTTGTGACAAGATCCAAATCTTTAAACTCGTTGTGAAGACCATCGCTCGTAAACACGGCTTGTATGCAACCTTTATGGCCAAACCAAAATTTGGAATTGCCGGATCAGGTATGCACTGTAATATGTCTCTCTTTGACCAAGATGGCAACAATGCCTTCTTTGATCCAGAAGATCCACGTGGAATGCAATTGTCAGAAACTGCTTATCACTTCTTAGGTGGTTTGATCAAGCATGCCTACAACTTTACAGCCGTGACCAACCCAACCGTCAACTCTTATAAACGTTTGGTTCCTGGATATGAAGCACCCGTTTATATCGCTTGGGCAGGTCGCAACCGTTCCCCTTTGGTACGTGTACCAGCCTCACGTGGGATGGGAACTCGTTTGGAATTGCGCTCCGTAGACCCAATGGCCAATCCTTATGTAGCCTTGGCAGTCTTGCTTGAAGTCGGCCTTCACGGGATTGAAAATAAAATCGAAGCACCTGCTCCGATCGAAGAAAATATCTATGTGATGACACCGGAAGAACGTAGAGCAGCTGGAATCACAGATCTCCCTTCTACCCTTCACAATGCCTTGAAAGCCTTGACAGAAGACGAAGTGGTGAAAGCTGCCTTGGGTGAACACATCTACACCAGCTTCCTTGAAGCCAAACGAATCGAATGGGCAAGCTATGCGACCTTCGTATCCCAATGGGAAGTAGACAACTATTTAGATCTTTATTAAGAAACAAGAGTAAAGAGCTTGGAAGACATTCCAAGCTCTTTTTGATCCTCAAAAAGTCACCATAAAACCAGTTGAAACAGTGGTCTCAACTGGTTGTTTTGTTAATTTTCGTCATCTGGTGTGAGAATCATTGGGATAATGATAGGTTCACGTTCCGTGCTCTCGTATAAGAATGGGCGAAGGGCGTTGACAATCGCACCATTGACGGTTTGGATATTGGCATCCTTGTTCTTCAAGGCGATACGAATAGCATTGAAGAGGATGCGTTGGCTTTCACGGATCAGATCTCCTGATTCACGCATGTAGATAAAACCACGGCTCAAGATGTCTGGTCCAGCCAGGATCATCTTCGATTTGAAGTCAACAGTCGCAACAGCAAGAACGACACCGTCTTCGGAAAGGTCTCTCCGGTCACGAAGGACAGCAGCCCCGATTTCACCGATGCGGTTTCCATCGACATAGATATCTTGAGCATTGAAGCTTCCTGCGATCCGAGCAGAGTTTGCTGTAAGAGCGAGGACATCACCATTACTCATGATGAAGATATTGTCTTTTTCCACTCCGCAATCACGCGCAAGTCCTGCGTGGATCTTCTGCATCCGGTATTCACCATGGACAGGCATGAAGTATTTTGGTTTGATCAAGCGGAGCATGAGTTTTTGTTCTTGTTGCCCCCCGTGTCCAGAGGTATGGATGTTGTTGATCTTCCCGTGAATGACCTCTACACCCGCTTCAGAAATCGTATTGATCAATTTATTCACACTGGTTGTATTTCCAGGAATTGGACTAGAAGAGAAGATCACGGTATCTCCTGGTTGGAGTTGCACTTGGCGGTGCGTTCCGTTGGCAATCCGAGAGAGGGCTGCCATTGGCTCTCCTTGACTTCCTGTACACATGATCAGGATTTCATTGGCCGCATAGTCTTTGATCTCATTTGGCTCGATAATGGTTCCAGCAGGGACCTTGATGTAGCCAAGCTCAATTCCGTTGACGATGGCTTTTTCCATCGAGCGTCCAAAGACGACGATCTTACGACCTGTCTTGACAGCTGCCTCAGCAGCTTGTTGGAGACGGAAGATATTCGAAGCAAAGGAGGCAAAAATGATGCGCCCATGGATGCCTTCGATGATCTTCATGATGGATTGGCCAACCACTTTTTCAGAGTTAGTAAAGGTTGGGATTTCCGCGTTGGTTGAGTCTGAAAGCAGACAGAGAACGCCTTCTTCCCCAAGGGCCGCCATACGATGGAGGTCAGCCGGTTCCCCAACAGGTGTGAAGTCAAATTTGAAGTCTCCGGTACAAACAATCTTTCCTTGAGGGGTGTGAATCACAATTCCCAAAGGTTCTGGAATAGAGTGAGTCGTACGGAAGAAGGTTGCTTTAAGATTTTTAAATTGAAGCTCAGTGTTTTGGTTGATTTCGTAGAGTTTGGCATCACGAAGAAGGCCGTGCTCTTCTAATTTTCCACGGATTAAGGCAAGCGCCAAAGGTCCAGCATAGATAGGGACATTGGCTTGCTTCAAAAGGAAAGGAATCCCACCGATGTGGTCTTCGTGCCCGTGAGTAATGAGGACCGCTTTGACGCGATCGATATTGTCAACGATATAAGAGTAATCCGGGATTACATAGTCGATCCCAAGGAGGTCATCTTCTGGAAATTTGATCCCAGCATCGACAATGATGATTTCATCTTGGTATTCGATCCCGTAGGTATTTTTCCCGATCTCTCCAAGTCCACCAATAGCAAATACACCAACTTCTTCAGGTTTTAAGGTATAAGCCATGGATTAGTACTCCGTTAGTTCAAAAGCACCTGACTCTTTCTCGTAAGCAAGGTGTTGCTCAGAAAGTGGTGTGATAAATTCAATGTTGAAATCTGTGTTTGCTTCAACCAATTGACGAGCTTGGATGCGTCCTTCGCGTTCATTTGGTGCATCAATATCGAGATAAAGTGCATGCGTGGTTTCACGCCGAGGGTTGCGGTCTTTTGTTTCCTGATAAAAAACTTTGTAAATCATGAAGTAATTTTCCTTTCATTATTTCGGTCCATTTGTTAGCTACGAAGGAGTGTAATCACTAGAGTTTCCTACTCGCAACTAGTGGACCTGATTCGATACAATTAATTATTATTATATCATAAATTCGCCTGTAAGTAAAAGATAGACTGGAAAAGTCAGAGGGTAAAAGACCTATAATAGAGAAGCTTTTGAGCGGTTTTGGATAGGAAAATCCTGCGCTCTAGAGGAGAGTTTCGCTGGGATTTGAAGGGAATTTGTAGTATAATATAATCCAGTTCAAGAGGAGTAGGAAATGAAATTATTAGCATTTGATACCTCGAGTAAGGCTCTTTCTGTAGCGATTTTAGAAGATGAGGCTCTACTTGCAGAAACAACATTAACTATTAAAAAAAATCATAGTATCACCTTGATGCCGGTCATCGATTATTTGATGCAACAAATCGACTTGACACCCAAGGACTTGGACCGCATCGTGGTGGCAGAAGGTCCTGGGAGCTACACTGGGTTGCGCATTGCAGTCGCAACCGCAAAGACCTTGGCTCATACCTTAGGGATTGAATTGGTCGGGGTTTCGAGCCTCTTAGCCTTAGTGCCAGATGATCTAGAAGGTTTGGTAGTTCCTGTCATGGATGCCCGTCGGAACAACGTTTATGCAGGTTTTTACCAAGATGATCAACTGGTCGCACCAGAAGGACATTTTCCATTTGAGGAAGTCCTAGAGCGTGCAGCGACAAGTGAGCAGGTCACCTTTGTCGGAGAAGTCACTGCCTTTAAGGAACAGATTGCCTCTAGCCTGCCAAGGGCTACTTACTATGAAACCTTGCCAGATGCAGTGAAAATCGGACGTCTCGGTCTCAAACAAGCGCCTGCTAGCCTCCATGATTTTGTCCCTCATTATCTGAAACGGGTCGAAGCAGAGGAAAATTGGCTCAAAGACCACACGGAAACAACGACCTCTTACATCAAGCGCCTATGATGAAAGGAACAATCAGGAAAGGGAGCAGCCGGGATGCGGCCGCTATTCTCGCTGTCATGGAAGATGTCTATGAAGCTAGTCCCTGGAAGTTGGAGCAGATTGAAGCTGATTTAGAGCAGGAATCGATCTTCTATTTCCTAGCTGTGGATGAGGGGCAAGTCCTTGGATTTGTCGCCATTCAAGAGACTCTCTATGAAGCAGAGGTCCTACAGATTGCGGTCAAGCGCGCCTTTCAAGGCCAAGGCCTAGCTCAGCAGTTACTCGCGCAGTTGCCGGACCAAAAAGAAATTTTCTTAGAAGTGCGTGTGTCCAATCAACCGGCCCAAGGCCTATACAAAAAAATGCATTTTGAAGAAATTGCACGGAGGAAAAACTACTATCACGATCCCATAGAGGATGCTGTGATCATGAAGAGGAACCCGAATGAAAGATAGATATATTTTGGCTTTTGAGACATCTTGCGATGAGACCAGTGTGGCTGTCTTGAAAAATGACGACCAACTCTTGTCCAATGTCATTGCCAGTCAAATCGAAAGTCACAAGCGTTTTGGAGGGGTGGTGCCTGAGGTAGCCTCTCGTCACCATGTGGAAGTCATCACCGCTTGTATTGAAGAAGCCCTGGAAGAAGCTGGCATCACTGAAGCCGATGTCACAGCTGTGGCTGTCACCTACGGTCCAGGCCTGGTTGGCGCTCTTTTAGTCGGCCTAGCAGCGGCCAAGGCCTTTGCCTGGGCGCACGGCCTCCCTTTGATTCCTGTCAATCATATGGCAGGGCACTTGATGGCTGCTCAAAGCGTCGAGCCCTTAGAGTTTCCGCTTTTGGCCTTGTTGGTGAGTGGAGGACATACCGAGCTAGTCTACGTCAGTGAAGCGGGTGATTATAAGATCGTCGGAGAGACCCGTGATGATGCTGTCGGAGAAGCTTATGACAAGGTCGGGCGCGTGATGGGCTTGACCTATCCAGCAGGACGTGAAATTGATCAGCTGGCCCACCAAGGATCTGATATCTACGATTTCCCTAGGGCCATGATCAAGGAAGACAATCTGGAATTCTCCTTTTCAGGGCTCAAATCGGCCTTTATCAATCTGCACCATAATGCGCAGCAAAAAGGAGAAAGTCTCTCCAATGCAGACTTGTCTGCAAGTTTTCAGGCAGCCGTACTTGACATTCTCATGGCCAAGACCAAGAAGGCTTTGGAGAAATATCCGGTCAAAACTCTAGTCGTCGCTGGTGGCGTCGCAGCCAACCAAGGCCTTCGTGAACGCTTGGCTTCTGAGATCACAGATGTCAAGGTCATCATTCCGCCTTTGCGCCTCTGCGGGGACAATGCAGGGATGATCGCCTATGCCAGCGTCAGTGAGTGGAACAAAGAAAACTTCGCAGGCTGGGATCTTAATGCCAAACCAAGTCTAGCCTTTGAAGGAATTGAATAAGAAAAAGGAGCCAATTGGATGTGTGATTCCAATGGCTTTTTTGCTGGGATCTCACCAACTAGTAGCGGATTTGCGAAGGGATTATAAAGCTTTCTCTTTCATTTGTCCTTTTTCAACCTTTTTTCTTGTGTTATAATAGAGGTCAATGATTCAGAAAGGAGTGAGAGAGTGGAAAAAGATTTTTGGCAGGGGGTGAGAGACGCGCTTCCGACGGCTTTGGGCTATATCAGTATTGGCCTGGCTTGCGGTGTGGTGGCGTCTCCCTATCTTTCTCCTTTGGAGATGGCCTTGATGAGTATCTTGGTCTATGCTGGGGCGGCCCAGTTTGCGATGATCTCTCTGATTGCGGCTCATTCTTCAATATTGAATATGGCTTTGACGGTGTGTTTGATCAATCTCCGTAATATGTTGATGAGTCTGCATACGTCGTCTGACTTTAAGGATGCTAGCCTTGCTCATACCATCGGGATTGGAAGTCTCCTGACCGATGAGAGTTATGGGGTCTACTTGAGTGAGAAGTTAAAAACGGACACCATTACAGTTCCTTGGATGCATGGGAACAATCTAGTAGGCTATGTGGCCTGGATCAGTGCGACAGTTATCGGAACAGCTCTAGGATCTCTCCTACCTGATCCAAAGGCTTTTGGGCTTGATTTTGCTTTAGTGGCTATGTTTATTGGGATTTTTGCAGCCCAGTTTCAAGGAATGCAACTGACAGAAAAGACCAAGACCATGCTCATGGTGCTGTTAGCAGTAGCAGTGAGTTTCTTTCTCTTACTCTTTTTTGTTTCGCAACCACTAGCAGTGCTAGCTGCGACCTTGATCGGCTGTTTTGTGGGGGTGGTCTGTGATGCGCGTGAATAGTTCTATCTTCATGGCCATTCTGGCCTCAGCACTCGTTACCTGGATTCCTCGGATCTTGCCCTTCCTCTTGGTCAAATACAAGGGACTGCCGGCTCCTGTGACCCGCTTTCTCAAATACCTGCCCATTTCCATTATCTTTGCCTTGGTTTTATCAAGCTTAGTAGATGGGAAAATTGGAAGCCTCCCGCAGTTTCACTGGTTGGACCTAGTGGTGACCATTCCCAGTCTCTTTGTAGCCTTTCGTTACAAAAACCTTATGGGAACCGTTTTGTTTGGAATTGTCTTGATCGCCCTATTACGATTGTTGTTTTAAATGTAAAAATATGTTACAAAAAAATTACAATTGTTACAAAAAACTTGATTTTTGTAATAATCGGAGTATAATGGGAGTCAGAAAGATAAAGAGGTGATCGTATGAAAAAATCAATCTTCCGTTGGAGTGCCGCTGTTCTGGTGGTTGCTTCACTTGGTCTAGCTCTCGGTGGTTGTGGTGCAAAGGATAAAAAGACAGCTTCCTCATCCGCAAAAGCATCTACCAGCAAGGTAGAGAAAAAAGCCAAAAGTAATAGCAAAAAGAGTGCAGCATCTTCCTCTCAGGCAAACGATACAGCTAGCTCTTCGACTCAAGCAAGTAGCGCGACAGCTTCAAAAGACTCTGGTAAGACCGAGAATGCGTCTACTACGACGCAAGCTACTGTCCCTGCAGAATTGGTGGGAACTTGGGTAGGATCTAGCCCACAAGCGGATTCGATTAAAATGACAGTGGATGCCAATGGAGATGTGACAACAGTGGTTAGCTTCAAAAATGATAGCGAACCAACTCGGACAGCTACCTATACAGCAAGAGCAGTAAAAGCAACAGGCAATATCTACTATTGGGAGTCAGAAGGATTGGATGGAGCTGATGCCTTGCTTCCTGGGATCACAGGGCTAGGTGTAGCCAACTTCCGACTGGAGCCAGGTTTTGTCTTAGAAGAAGGACACTATACCCCGATTGTTTTCACAGCGCCTGTCAATACAGAATTTGACTACACCAAATACAATGATTTCCGTTTTTCATTAACCAAAGAACAATAAAAAGACGAACTCGATGGAAAATCGAGTTCGTTTTTTTTGATAGATTAACGAAGATAGATAACTTTGAACAATAATACAGCTAAGATAGCAGCAAGAATTGGGGCTACAACTGGTACCCAAGCATACCACCATTTAGAATCCCCTTTGTGTTCTCCTAATACAGATTTTGGAAGGAAGGCATGGACCAAACGAGGACCAAAGTCACGAGCAGGGTTCAAACCAGGTCCAGTAGGACCTCCAAGTGACGTAACAAGAGCCATAACAAGGAAACCAAGAGCCAAGTGAGCAATTCCTAAACCTGAAGCATGTGCTTGTGATAAAGCCAATTTTGCTGCTGATGTGGTAGCATCAAAGACGCCTCCTTGTTCAGCAGCAGCTTTTTGAGCAAGACCTGCAACCTCTGCACCAAAGAAATGTTTCGTCAAGCCGAGGGCACCAAAGAAAAGGACGAATGATCCAGCAAACTCGTTGATGAAGCCATTAATGGTAGCGGCTTTGCGTGATTCAGGAGTTCCTTTATCCAAACTAGAAATCGTTGAGAATGTTCCTAAGATGTTGTTAGGATTTTCAGTTTGGATGTAGTATGGACGGTGAGTCGCAACGACAACCAATTGTCCAAACATAGCTCCAAGAAGTTGAGCAGCGATGTATGGCAAAACATTTGCCCAAGGGAAGAGTCCGCTAACCGCAAGTCCAAGAGTGAAGGCTGGGTTAATGTGGTTTCCTGAAACATTACCGAACATCAAGGCTGGAATCATTACCCCCATCCCATATCCAATCGCAATGACAAGCCATCCGCTTTGATGACCTTTAGTTCCTTTTAATTCAACGTTTGCAACAGCACCGTTTCCGAGGATAAGTAGCAAAGCTGTCCCGAAAAACTCAGTCATGAGTTTAACACTAAAATCAAAATCCATGATTCTAATAATCTCCTTTATAAATTTTATACCAATCCATTCTATCAAGTAAATACTAACTTGTAAAGAATTTTTAAAAATTTTATTTCAATAGATGAAGAATTAAGTTAGTGAATTTCTATCAGTAATGAGGGGTCCCTGCTACCCAACCGGTGCAGAGGGCGGATGTAATATTAAAACCGCCTGTATGGGCATTGATATCGAGGACTTCTCCTGCAAAGTGGAGTCCAGGAACGAGCTTACTCTCCAAGGTTTTAGGGTTGATTTCTTTGAGGCTGACACCACCCTTGGTCACAAAGGACTTGGCTAGTGACATCTTCCCGGTGACGGGGATAGGCAGCTCTTTGATCTTTTGAATGAGCTCTTCTGTCTGAGGAGGAGTGAGTTGCTTGGCTTTTTCAGGGAATCCTTGCGCCAAGAAATCAGCTAATCGTTCAGGAAGCAGGGCTTTGAGGCTATTTTTAATTGCCTTTTCTCGATGCTCTTCTAGAAAGTCTTTTAACTCTTGAGAAGAGATTGTCGGAAGGAGGTCCAGAGATAAGATTTCACCGCCTTTAACAAAGCTGGACATCCGAAGGGCTGCAGGGCCAGAAAGTCCAAAATGGGTAAAGAGCAGGTCGTGTGTGATGATGTGTTTGCCGTAACTGAGGGTCACATCTGTCAGAGAGATCCCTTGGAGGGCCTTGTGTGGAAAATCTGTCAAAAGAGGACTTTCTGCCGCTTCGAGATCTGTGATGGTGTGTTTAAAGTGGCGGGCAATTTCGTGTCCGTAGCCAGTAGAGCCGGTAGAGGGGTAGGATTTGCCTCCAGTCGTAACGATCAGCTTATCGGCTGTCCAAGTGTTTTCAGATGATTTGACGATGAAGATGTCTTCTGGCTTGGTGACAGAGACCACTTCACAGTTGGTGGCAATGCTAGCACCAAGCTCAAGGATTTTATTTTCTAAGGCTTGAATAATGGTGCGAGATTGATCACTAGCAGGAAAGACCCGGCCATGGTCTTCGACTTTTAGCTTGACGCCATTATCGGTGAAAAATTGGATGATATCATGATTATCAAATTGGGAAAACACACTGTAAAGGAAGCGCCCATTTCCAGGGATACCGGCCATCAAATCGTCTAAGGTTCCGTTGTTCGTGACATTACAGCGACCTCCTCCGGTACCAGCAAGTTTCTTACCGAGCCTTTTATTTTTTTCGATCAGTAGTGTAGGTTGGCCATAAGAGGCGCTGGCAATGGTCGCCATCATACCTGCTGGGCCACCACCGATGACAATGGTGTGAAAATGAGTCATGTAGATCCTTTCATGTTAACTTAACCGTTTTTGGTTTCATTGTATCATAAAATGGATGTCATGAATCAAAATAGTAGCTTCAATTTTTGGTAATTTGTTTTATTTTTTTAGAAAAAAGCTTGCAAATTTTCCGAAAAGGAGTAAACTGATAGGGATAAATGGATGTTTACTTCTAAGTAAGCAGAAGCGAGGATACGAATCCTTATTGGAAATGATCCAAAAAAAGGGAGATGAAGATGAAATTATATGTACAACTGACGATTATATTCACGATTTCATTAATTGGTGAAATCATTTCTGATGGGTTGCACTTACCAATTCCTGGAAGTATGATCGGGCTGTTGATCCTATTTTTATTATTACAGTTTAAGTTACTACGCATGCGCCACGTCAATATGGTAGGAAATTTTTTATTAGCAAACATGACGATTTTATTTCTTCCCCCTGCTGTCGGTATCATGGATAAATTCCATGTGATAGCTCCTTATCTATTTCCGATTATTTTGATTCTAGTTGGAGCCTTGGTTATCAATGTGGCTTTAATTGCAATCGTGGTTAGTTTTATAAAAAATCGTTTTGAGGGTGATTATCCAGAAGGGGGACACAATCGTGGCTAATTTTGCGAGTAATCCTTTATTTGGGATTGTCTTATCTATTTGGGCTTATTTGATTGGGATGTTAATTTTCCGCAGATATCCCCATCCTATAACAACGCCACTTTTAGTGGCTACAGTAATCGTTATCTTATTCTTAATGATTACAGGAATTTCTTATAAGGATTACTATGTCGGTGGTTCCCTGTTAAATCAGTTGATTGGACCATCAACAGTCGCCTTGGGGATTCCTCTCTATAAAAGTTTCCATTTGATGAAGCATCATGCACGGAGTATTTTGATCGGCTCAACAGTAGCGGTTATTGTGAATACGATTTTTACAGCCTTGATCGCGAAAGCATTTGGAATGAAGT
Source organism: Streptococcus parasanguinis (assembly GCF_047465465.1). Taxonomy (GTDB): domain Bacteria; phylum Bacillota; class Bacilli; order Lactobacillales; family Streptococcaceae; genus Streptococcus; species Streptococcus parasanguinis_AI. The sequence continues at coordinate 305,080 of NZ_JASGZU010000003.1, forward strand.
ACTTTCTAGCCATTTCGCTCTTTCCAAAATCGGTTACGACTGCAATGGCAGTTGGGATTACTGAAAAAATGCAAGGAATTACGACCATCACTCTTGTTGTAGTTGTAGCAACTGGATTATTAACAAGTGTCTTGGGTCCAACGATATTGAAACTGTTAAAAATAAAAGATCCAGTAGCTATTGGATTAGCTCTTGGAGGAACTGGACATGCAGTAGGAACAGGGACAGCGTTTAAGTATGGTCATGTGGCCGGTGCTATGGCAGGATTGGCAATAGGGATCACAGGAATTTTGTATGTATTCATTAGTCCAATTGTGGCTTCGATGATTTTATCCTAAAACAATTTATTATTTTTCTGAGAGAGGCTCAAAAAGGCTCTCTTTCATTTTGTAGTGAAAGCTTAAAAATCCATCCGGAGTGAAAGAAGCTTTTCATGATTACTATCCAAAGCTTTTCCAAGCGTCTAAAAAATGGTATAATGAACTGTAAATTTCAGAAGTTGGAAGGAATGTCATTACTATGATGAATATGCAAGACTTAATTTAAGATTCTTTAAGTCTTGTTATTTATCAAAATACTGATTTTAAGCGATTTTGCATTCGATAAAATCAACAATTTATAGATGTATTACATTATATTGGACAGTAAATGGACAGTGACAGAGTGTTTGAAGGAGAGAAAAAGGTAGTGCACATGGAAATAATTGTTGCAGACCAAATTATTATGGGATTGATTTTAAATGCGGGTGATGCTAAACAGCATATTTACCAAGCTTTATCATATGCTAAGGAGGGCGATTTTACATCTTCTG
>NZ_JASGZU010000004.1:0-217947 GCF_047465465.1 Streptococcus parasanguinis
TAGCTTCTCCATCAGAATCTCCTAAAAGCAAAACTTTGAGGCCTAGGAAAATTGGAATCAAACCGAGTAAACCTAAAATCTCTTTACTAGGAATATAATTTAAGACAAATGCAAAAAGCAAACTTAGGAATATTAGACTAACAGAGCCTAGAAATTGTCCTAAATAGATGTTAATGATGTCCTTTCTGCTTTTTCTTTTGGCAAAAAATAACATTAGGATAATAAGTAAGTCTACGGCTGTCCCAGAATACAGGATTATTGAAGTAACAATATTTTGAATCATAAAACACCTCATTCAAATATATTTTTGAATGTATTCTAACATTAACCTTTGTAGATGTCAACTTAAAATCCACCAATTAATAATTGCATGTCAATATTTGTATTGTGAAACTAGTTTCAGAAATATATAGTCTTAAAGTATGTCCACTGCCAATGGTTTTTTCAATATTTAAAAGGAGAGAACCAATTTGGTCCTCTCCAGGGTATAATTTTCCACCAACCCACTACAGTTGACAAAGAACCGTTATTCTCAAATGAGACAACTCCTTTTAGTTTTTATAACCTCAGCTTCTCGGTCTCTTACCTACTTTTAATAGAAAGACTACGAAGGACGATTCTTAAAGTAGTCAGATTGTGCAATATCGAAAGATTAGATGGGCTTAACCAATTTAACAACCCAAATCCAATTAAACTTCCATTTATTACAACTGTTTCTTGAATATTTCTTTGAATTAATTTCTGCAACGATTCAGATAAAGAATTCAATTCCTCGAAGAAATCTAAACGATTATCTAATAATAAAATATCACTCATCTGCTTAGAAATATCAGCACTTTCATTCATCACAACCCCAATATCTGCAAGCGTCAAGGCAGCAGAGTCGTTTAACCCGTCTCCAACCATCAAAATAGTTCGGCCAGCTTTCTGTAATTCCTGAACCAACTGAAACTTACCATCTGGTTTTAAATCAGTATAAACGTTGTCAAATGGCAGATCTTTAACCAACTCTTCTGTTCTAGCCAACGTATCACCAGTTGCCAGAATCAGTTTTTTCCCTTGGCGCTTTAGCTTTTTCAATGCAACTTTCGCCTCGCTTCTCAAGGGAGTGTGGATACAAAACATCCCAATTAATTCTTTCTTATAAGCCAAAAACAATAAATTGTAATGAGTCTTATATTGCTCAATCAAGGCCAGCTGCTCAGAACTAATTCTTACCTGTTCGTCTTGCATTAGTACATAATTTCCAATGACAACCGATTGACCATCAATTTGCGATTTAATCCCTTTGCTTGCAACATACTGAAGCTTGCCATGCATTTCTTCGTGTTCAATGCCTTCAATTTCAGCTTGTTTAACAATTGCATTGGCAATAGGATGATAGATATGTTCCTCCAAACATGCACTTATTCTTAAAATATCTTTCTCAGTATAATCTCCGAAAGGAAGAACCTTTTCAACCAAAGGATAACTCGTCGTGATGGTACCCGTTTTATCAAACAAGAAAGTATCCACTTCCAGATATTTTTCTAATACATCACCATCTTTAATAACCATTTCTCGATTTAGACCTTCCTTTATGGCCGTAAGGTAGGCTACAGGTGTGGATATTTTTAGAGCACATGAAAAATCCACCAATAAAAAGGAAATGGCTTTTGAAAACGAACCTGTTAACAGATAAGTCAAACCAGCACCTAAGAAATTATATTTTACAACCTTGTCTGCCATCCTAATAAAATGACGTTGTTTTGTCTTCTTACTCTCTTCAGATTTTTTCATCAGATTGATGAGTTGCAAAATACGACTGTTTATCTGATTATCAGTCACACGAATTCTTAACTCTCCTGTTTCCAAAACAGTATTCGCACATACAGAATCTCCCTCTTTCTTTTCAACAGGGAAGCTCTCTCCAGTCAAGGAACTCTCATTGACCATGCCTAATCCTGAAACCACTTGGCCGTCAAACAAGATTTCATTACCTTGGGAGACAACTAATACATCACCTACTTGAACATCAGAACTCTTGATGCTGATGACCATGTCTCCCCGCACTAAGAAAACATCACTTTCTTTAGCAAGAAGGCTTTGTTCCAAATCTGTTGCTGTTTTTTTTAAAGACCACTGATCCAGATGATTACCCAAATCAAGCATAAACATGATGTTGCTAGCTGTCTTGGATTGGTTCATAAACAAGGACAACAAAATGGCCGAACAGTCCAAGACCTCCATGGTTAGTTCCTTGCGCGCTAAAGTTTGATAGGCTTCTTTGACATAACCCAAAGCCTGATAACAAGTCCAAATATAACGAATAGGGTAGGGTACAAAACTTCGAAACAGCAAACGCTTAATCGCTGCACCCGATACAATTGAATAAGCACTCTCTTCTCTACGAATGGGAAGAGTCATCAAGTCCGAAACTTTCCCCTTGTCAATTTTTTTTAAAAAGGCCTCTGCATTTTCTAATACAGAGAAGCCTTCTTTCATACGTAGAGTAAAGTGCTGCTGATCCATATAAAACTGAATAGAGTCGATCCCTTTTTCATCTTTAGCCAAGGAACGAAGATAATCTTGAATATCCAAGGTCAGTGAAAACGAGGACGATAATCGGATATGTTGATATCCTCTGTGTAGCACTTTAAAAGACATATTATTCACCTGTCAGGCTATCTAATTGTTCTTCTTTCTTTTCCTGTTCGTATAAATATTTAGCGTCTTGTAAAACATCATCACCGTGTTGTTTTACAACAGAAACAGATGCATCCAGTCCATCTTTCAATTTGTAAGCTTTAGCCAAGGCCTTAGAATAGCCTTTCTTAGCTTCTTTACTTGCTAAGACTTTCAAGCCAAGCGTCCCAAATGCTACCCCTCCTAAGAAGAGAGATGATTTTTTCGCAACTTTTGCGACGTTTAATACTTCTTTTAACATGTTTATTTCCTCCTTGTAACTATTGTAGCGAAAAATGACAGCAAAAGCAATTGCTGATATCTGATATATAGATAAAATTCTCTATACTGATATTTAATTATATTATGATGAAAACAATATACTTTATTTTTTGATACTGTAAATAATTATGTGTAAACACTTAAGTAGAGTTACGGAGTGTTAATTAAATAAGCTTTCAAGTGTATCAGAACATTGACCAAACCCTTTATGGATTCGTTGACTTTGCTTGAAATTATAATCTTCAAACAACGTAACTAAGTAACGTTCCAGAGCCTCCTCATTAGGAAAAAGAACCTTCTTTTTCGTTTGATGTTTGATTTCTTTGTTAAGAGACTCAATGAGGTTTGTCGAATACATGCTGTGCCAAATCTGGTAGGGAAACTGATAAAAAGTTAAAAGATTATCCGTCTTCTCCAGACTTTCCATGACTTTCCTATACTTTGGTTTCCATTCGGCGAGAAAGTCCTCTAAAGCTTGTCCTGCCATTTCTAAATTTTCAGCACGATAAATCATTATAAATTGCCCCAGAATAACCGCTCTATCTGCTCGTTTCACTTTACTAGCTAGATTTCGACTAATATGAATTAAGCAACATTGTTGTTTAGCTAATGGGTGAGCCTGACTGATAATCTGCTCAAGCCCCTTAAAGCCATCTGTAACTACAAGAGAAATCTGTTGGATTCCTTGGTTTTGAAGCTTGTCTAACAGGGTGGACCAAGAAGCATTGTTTTCTTGAGGCAACTGTGCATAGCATATCTCTATGCGACTAAAGTCGCTAGAGCTATCCTAATTGCGCACCGCCAGTTCTCATAGAAAAAAACACCTTGCAAGATGCAAAGTGTTTTCGTTTGTATTCTGCTGTCCAGTAACGAATTAACGTTTACTAAATTGTGATGCTTTACGGGCCTTTTTCAAGCCTGGTTTGGAAAGTATGAATTTCAGTTGGACTAAAAACAGCGTAATATCAAGACTTTTCTCCGCTTTTATAAAAGCGTTTTTCCAATCAAATTCAACTAATTTTATCTAAATGGTGTGGATTTTACCCCCAAAATTACAGAGAATGGAGCTGATAAACACTAAACGTTCACACCATTAGTTAAATGATTTTTTTCATCATTTTTCTTAGATGATAGAACTTCTAATTTATTTCTTATTCAAGCAAAAACAACCTGCTATAAGTAAGAAAGAGGAAGATACAAGAAAAACACGGCGTAAAAACCGATTCAGTTCATTGTCCTCAATCCTTGTCTGCTTCATTTTCTTTTACGAGATCGTTTTGTGAATCTTTTTCAGAGAGTTTTTGATCAATATACTTGTCAATGTTTTCATAAAATTCCTTGGTCGCTTCACTATCTAATGTTGGCGAGTTCTGAACTTGATTCACTTTCAATTGAACAGATTGAATACCGTAAGAGGCTTGTTTTTGGTGGAGTGTTTCTAATTCTTCTTCTGAAATCGGATCTCCAACAACCGTCAAGACCAATTCATTGTTACTTGACTTGTAGACTTGATTAATAACCGTATAATTGGCGAACTCTTTTCCTACAAACTGTTTGATCCCTTCTTTGCGCGCTTGTTCTATTGTCAGAGTAACTGCCGAATAGCTAGCTGGAAGAATCAACAATACAATCAAAGAAATCAAGCCAATTCTCATTTTAATGCTCAGCTCTTTAAATGAAGTTAAAGGAGATTTTCTCATCAAAATTCTTGTTCCAACAATGTTGGCTAGCATGATAAAGACACAGTTGATCAAGAAAAGATAGAGAGCCCCCAATAAAAATCGTACATTCCCATTAGCTAAACCATAGCCAGCAGTACAGATAGGCGCATCAAAGCTGTAGCAATGGCTACTCCTGGCACGATATTGTTTGCTTCTTTTTTCCTTGAACCGATCACACCAGCAATCCCACCAGCAATAGCAATGAGAACATCCCAAATGGTTGGAGAGGTTCGTGCGATCAACTCGCTACTTGCATAAGACAAGGGAGAAATCCAGAAATACAGAGTCGAGACAAGCAAACTGACCAACACTTGAGTCAATAAAACCTCTAGAGATTGCTTGATTAAACGCGTATCAAAAATAGCTAAACCGAATCCCAGTCCAACAATCGGTGTCATGAGAGGTGAAATTAACATGGCTCCAATAATAACAGCTGTTGAATTCATATTTAGACCGATAGAGGCAATAAAAATTGCACACATCAAAATCGCTGTATCTCTCAATCGAACATGAAGGTCATCGTATAATTTCTCACGGTATTCCCGTGTTGAATAATTGGCAGTCATTTGTCCTCTCCTCTTTCCTTATTTAAATCGGTATAATAATTAATAATAACAGCTGATAAACAGCCAAAAAATATGAGCCCATAAATCGTCAAGAAGACACTGGTAATCCTTCCAATCAAGGTCACAGCTAGGAGATCCCCGTAGCCGACAGTCGTCGAAGTCACAAAAGCATACCAAAGACCGTCTCCGTAATTTGTGATAGCAGGTTCAACTAGGAAAAGCACGCCTCCTGACCCAAAAACAAAGGTCACAAAACTCAGAGCAAACCGAGTAAAACCCGTAACCTGTATAATATGCCATAACATTTTTAAACGTCTCATTTGTTCTCCTTATTCATACTAGCTCCTGACCGAGCCGTTTTTTCCAATAATCAAAGTGAAGATAGGACATGATCTCCATCAGAGAAAGATAGACAAACTGATAGATCTGATTTAAGCTGATTATCAACTGATATTGTTTGAAAAATGACTGGAAGAAAGACCAGATATGACTGTCTTGAATCAGTCCCTTCTTAACATCAGACAGGATATTAGCTAAAGCTCCCAAGGACTGAAACGGTAAATCCTTGACATTTATATAGATCCGGTCCACCACATCATTCAGACTGGTATCTTGGATGGCATGAAATTCTCCAAAGAGAACTCCTGCCGCTCCAAGAGTAGAAACAAATTCCACCAAATAATTTCTGAGGAAATTTTCTCAACCTTTTCCCATAATGTGTTTAGTGCCATCCATAACGATCCCAACCAGAAAAAGGAAAGAAAACAAGCAAAGAAATTTTGCCGTAAATCCCAAAAAGCTTCAAGACTTGGTGTTGTTGGTTTTTCTAACTCTAAAATCAAGATGGTCATAATAATTGCTAGAACAGCATCTGTCAATACAATTAATCTGTCTTTCTTCATCGGATTGCATCCCCTTTCTTTTTTGTAACATTCTATCTTATCGCATAATATTGGATATTCTTTCATAATCCGACTACAAACAAAAATAAACCAAAAAGTCTGTCCCTATTATGCTATATTTAACTCTAGAAGTATTCATCCATCTAATTAATAAATATATCATATTTCACAATAAATGAATACTATCAAAGATTCATCCCCTTTCACTTCATCATTTAGTGTTGCTTAGATTTATCAAAAACAACCAAATTTGTATTAATTTCAAGTATCACCTAGTTACAAAAATTTGGGGTGAACAGAAAAAGCATCCCGTATTTTTGATACGAAATGCTTTCAATAAGTTTAAATAAGTTTTAACGTTTACTAAATTGTGATGCTTTACGAGCTTTTTTCAAGCCTGGTTTCTTACGTTCAACTTTACGTGAGTCACGTGTAAGAAGTCCTGCGCGTTTCAATGAATCGCGGAAGTCTGGGTCTACTTGAAGAAGGGCACGAGCGATACCGTGACGGATAGCTCCTGCTTGACCAGCGTATCCACCACCTACAACGTTAACGAAAACGTCGTATGAACCTACAGTTGAAGTAACTGCGAATGGTTGGTTGATTACAAGACGAAGGTCAGCGTGTGGGATGTACTCTTCAACATCTTTTTTGTTAACAGTGATTTTACCAGTTCCTGGAACAAGGCGAACGCGTGCAACAGCGTTTTTACGACGTCCAGTACCTGCATATTGTGCTTGTGACATACTTTATTGTTCCTTTCCTTAGATAAGTCCTGAAATATCAAGAACTTCTGGTTGTTGTGCAGCGTGAGTGTGCTCAGCTCCAACGAATACTTTCAATTTCATACCTTGAGCGCGGCCAAGAGTATTGTGTGGAAGCATACCTTTAACTGATTTCTCGATCAAACGAACTGCATTTTTAGAACGAAGTTCACCAGCAGAGATTGATTTCAATCCACCTGGGTGGTTTGAGTGAGTGTAGTAGATCTTATCAGTTGCTTTTTTACCAGTCAATTTAACTTTTTCAGCATTGATAACGATTACGAAGTCACCTGTATCAGTGTGAGGTGTGAATGTTGGTTTGTTTTTTCCGCGAAGCACGCTAGCAACAACTGCTGAAAGGCGTCCAAGAGGTACATCAGTTGCGTCAACAACGTACCATTTGCGTTCTACTTGGCCTGGTTTAGCCATGAATGTAGTTTTGTTCATGATTTCTCCTATATGAATGTCGTTTTTGTTTACAGGGCGGATGTTCCGGTCCGCGAGTTATTTGAAAGGTTCCGGGGCCTTACAAATGGGGTAAACAATACCGCCTACTATTGTATCAAAATTCTAAGATAAAAGTCAACCGATTTGGAAAATTATTTACGATTTTCTTTTCCAATGACAAATCCGATCAAGGAATTCGGGCCGACGTGAGCTGAAATAACTGGTCCAAGGGGCATCACAAGGACTTCATCGATGCCTTCAAGCGCAAGCATTTCTTGCTTCAATGCTTCGGCTCCTTCTAGATCGTTGGTATAAGACACCAAGGCTGTGCTTTCACCGATATCGGCTTTAATCAGCTCTAGTAATTCTCGGACAGCTTTTTTGCGTCCCCGAACTTTGCTAATGGGCACTAATTTCCCTTCAGCATCTATCCAGAGAATGGGTTTGATGCTGGCCAAACTTCCCATGATCGCGGCACTCTTGGAAAGACGGCCTCCACGCATGAGGTGGTAGAGGTCATCAACTAGGAAATAAGTCCGCAGTTTTGGCGCTAGGTCCATGATCTCTTCTTTGGCTTCTGCTAATGAACGGCCCGCATCACGCGCAGCTACTGCCCGCATGACCAGGTAGCCCTCTCCAATCCCAGCAGCCTTCGTATCGACAATCTCAATCACTGCTTCCGGATAGTCTTCTAAAACCAGGTCTCGTGCCATGACTGCACTTTGATAGGTCCCTGATAAGACTGATGAAAAGGCCACATAAAGCAGGGGTGTTCCCTCTTTTGCAAAGTGCTTAAAGGTCTCCTGGAATTGCCCCACATTGACCTGACTGGTTGTCGGTTTGGCTCCATTTTTCATGGCTTCTAAAAGCTCCGGGCTGGTCAATTGACCTTGGCCGACTGTCTGGTAAACCGTCCCATCTAGCTCAATGGTCAACCCAAGAATGGTCACCTGATGTTCCTTGGCCCAGTTCTGGTCTAAATCTGCGGTCGAATCGGTTAAAATAGCAAATGTCATTACTTGTCTCCCATCATTTCTTGTAATTGTCGCAATACTTCGTGATCAAGCGGTCGCATGGGCGGTTTTTGATCATTGACCACTCGCTGCGCCTGATTGAGGTTTCCTTTGACGACTGCGACTCGTTTTTCTAACTCTCTGGCAGATACCCGAAGAGCTCCTTGAGCAAAGATGGTCCACTGCTCATTTAAGTCACTGGTCGCTACCGATACTTGGTGGAGGGGCATGTTAAGCTCTGCCGCCAAGCGCTCGATATAGTCATCTGCTGTTTCATCCTCACCAGTAAAGACCACCTGAACATTGAACTCCTCATAGGTCTGCCGCACTCCTGGCATATACTGGGCATCAAAGACACAGATGACTTCGATCCCTTCAAAGCTAGCATAGTGACTCAGTTTTTGCAGGAGGATATTGCGGGCTGCATCGAGCTCACTTTTTTGAAAGAGCTGGCGGGTCTCCTGCCAAAAGGCAATCATATTATAGCCGTCAACCAATAAGATTTTTCGTTTCATATCATTGCCTTTCTAGAATTATAGTCGATTGCGAAAGACCTCATACATAAGGATAGCTGCTGCCACGCTGGCATTGAGGCTTTGCACATGACCATTCATAGGAATGGTGATCATCTCATCGACTTGTTTTTTGATGTTGGCCGAGATCCCTTTTCCTTCATTGCCAATGATCAAGGCTAACTTGCCAGCCGTATTCCACTGGTGAGATGGCGTGCCGTTCATGTCGGTTCCAAAGATCCAGAAACCCTCTTCCTTTAACTTGTCTAGGGTTTGGCTGAGATTGGTCACACGGGCAATGGGAATGTGTTCCACTGCTCCGGTAGACGTTTTCGACACCACTGGGGTTACCCCGACTGCCCGGTGCTTAGGAATGATGACCCCTGAAACATTGGTCGCATCAGCTGTCCGCAAGATGGATCCAAGATTGTGCGGATCGGTCAAGCCATCGAGAATCAACAAAAGCGGGTTCTCTTCTTGGGCTGTCCGTTTCAGAATCGCTGCCAAGTCTGTGTAAGCAAAGGCTGCCACACGAAGAACGAAGCCTTGGTGAACAGCTCCTTCTGTCATTTCCTGCAGGGTTTTCTTTGGCGTCCAAGAAATCGACACTTTTTTCTCAGTTGCTAAGGCCTTGATCTTGTCGACATTTTTTCCTCGGAGGTCTTCTTGAATATATAATTTATTGCCTGTATTGGCTTGTAAAGCCTCGGTGACTGCGTGGACACCGTATACGATATCGTTATTTTCCATAGAACTAGTATACCACAAGAAAGGAGGAAGAGGCCAATTCATGATATAATGAAATCAAATCAATCTCAATGAACAAACCGAACTAGAAAGGAAGCCATGCCTCTTTTTCAACGAACCATCAAGCTCACCTTAGCCACTTGTTTAGCAGCGGCCCTTGCTTATGCTCTAGGCTTGACCTATGCCATCTCAGCTGGCGTCATTGCCATCTTGAGTATCTCTGATACACGTCGCAGTACCATCAAGCAGGCCTACCAGCGCTTTATGTCGACCTTGCTGGCCCTTACTATCGGAAGTCTCGCCTTTTCTTTTTTAGGGTTCAACCTCTGGGCACTGGGAGTCTTTATCGCTCTCTATGTTCCTTGCGCCTTTCTATTGGGTTGGCAGATCGGCATCACGCCTAGTACGGTGCTGGTCACCCATCTCTTGATTGAGCAGTCTACTTCCTGGGGACTCTTGCTCAATGAACTTGCCCTCTTTTTAATTGGGACCAGCTTTGCCTTGCTGGCCAATCTCTATATGCCTTCTAATCAGGGAGCGATCGATCACTACCATGATGTTGTTGAAGACCAACTGAAAAAGATCCTTGGTCGTTTTGCGGAATTACTTAGTAAAGGGGATGGTCGCAATGATGCTCGCTTGATTAAGGAGTTGGATGGTATCCTAGAGGACGCTTTAAATCTAGTCTATCTGGACCATTCCAACCACCTCTTTCACCAAACTAACTACCATATTCACTACTTCGAAATGCGCAAGCGGCAAAACGATATTCTGCGAGATATGGCAGAAAACGTCAACCGTTGTCAGTTAGCGGCGAGTGAAAGCATAATCCTAGCTCAACTTTTTAAGAAAACGGCCCAACAGTTAAGCCAGAAAAATCCTGCCCAAGATCTTCTAGATGATATTAGTCAGTATTTGGCGATCTTCCGTGAACGTCCTCTTCCTAAGACCCGTGAAGAATTCGAAACACGCGCCACCTTGCTCCAATTGTTAAGAGACTTAGAAACTTTTATCCAGGTCAAGGTTGATTTTTACCAACAATTCCATGAGGAAACAGAATAGACAAAAAAGCCCTTGCAAGATGCAAAGGCTTTTTTATTCAGGTTTTTGTTGTAAACGCTTTCCTAAAATGGTATACTAGAAATGGAAAATAACTTTTTAAGGAGGGTCTTCTATATGAAGTCTTCATATAAGAAACATTTGTACACTACGACACTCAGTCTCTCAGCGGCTGTCTTGCTTTCCGTTATCGGTCATGGCCAAGCTTCAGCCGATAGCTTAGAAGCGCCTCAAGCGGAACCAAGCACGGTCCTTGAAGCGACACCTGCTACTGAGCAACCTGTGACAGCCGAGACGACTAGTCCCGCTACAGCCACAGAAGTAACTCCTGCTAGTCCTGCAGAAACAGCAGCGACTTCTGATGTGGCTTCTACTACAGAAGTTGCTCCAACCGCTAGTCCAAGCACTAACCGTGCTACAACAACCGCTGACCAAGCGACTCGATTGGCGGATAGCACCATTTATCTCTCTGAAAAGAGTACGATTGATGACAAAGTCCAAGAAAAAGCTCAAGCTGCTGGCAAGATCAACTGGACCTTAGACAATAAGCCTCTCTCTGAGTGGAAAACCTGGGATATGGAGACAGGAACACTGAGCAAGGATCCATTCCTCACCATCACAGAGACCGCAAACGGCAATGATCTGGATCTCCACATTGACGTGCAGAATCTCTTTGGTGAAGATCTCAGTCTTCGTAGCCCAAATAATATTCGCCGGACTTACCGCAATTATATCGGCAACCATGAACTGGTCGGAACCAATACAGACTTAGGAATCACCATCAATAAGACCCTTGTTTTTCGACCTTATCAGGACTACCATACGCACGAAGAGATGCTGGCTGCCATCGAAAAATCCAAGGAAGAAGCGAAACCCGATCGTTTAGTGCAGCTGGAAACTCTTGGTAAGAGTGCCCAAGGCCGGGATATGAAGATGGGGATCGTGAGCAAGGACCAAGCCAGCATCGATCACTACCTTTCTAGTACCAACCCTACAGCTTTGACTAAACCAAGTGAAATGCTGGCCGCACTAAAGGACAAGACCTTGGATTACAAATTACCTGTCTTAGTCCACAACACCCACGCAGATGAGCAGCCAGGCATTGATATCATCACAGGCCTCTTTCATACCTTTGCTACAGAAAATCAAGTCACTTTTAAAACGACAGACGAAGCTGGTAACGTCAAGAATGTGACCCTGGACATCCCAACTCTCTTAAACAAATTCATTTTCTTATTTGACTTCACGGAAAACCCAGATGGGGATGCTCTCAACCTGCGGGCCCTAGCAAACGGGCTCGATCCAAACCGGGATGCCAGCTACCAAACCAACCCTGAAGTTCGCACGGTTATCCAAATGATCAACAAATGGAATCCGATCGCTCTCTACGACTTACACGGTTTTGTCAAAGAATTCTTAATCGAACCTGCAACGCCACCACATGATCCGAACTTCGAATACGATCTTCTGTCAGACCTGATGCTAGAAAATGCCCATCATATGGGACGGGCAGGAGTTGCCAATTCTAAATACAATAGTTACATCATTCCAAAACTGGATTGGGGCGATGGCTGGGATGACTCCTTCTCTGGCTATACAGGAGTTTATGCTGTCTACCATGGTATCTTAGGCCATACTATCGAAATTCCGGAAGGAAATGAAGAGTCCTACAAAGCAGGTCGCAATGCTGTCCTAGGCGGAATTGACTTCCTCAACCAAGATCCGGACCGTCTCCTTGAGATGCGTCTCAACTTCTACCTGCGCGGTCTCAATAAAACCGAAGATCCAAAAGCTGAAAATGAACTGGTTGGCCCAAATGGGGAAATCGTTGGACGTGTGAAAAATGGTCGTCCAAAATTCTTCCCAGACTACTACGTCATCCCAATGAGCCTCGACAAAGACAACGATGCCCAAGAAGCCTTCAATATGATCGACTACTTCAAACGCAATGGTGTCCTCGTCAAGGAACTCAAAGAAGATATTGGCAACTATAAAAAGGGGGACTTAGTCATTGACATGGCCCAAGCCAAACGTGGCTATGCCAACCACATTCTCTACAAGGGCTCCAACGAATCTGCCTGGGCTGCTATGTACGCAGAGTTGCTAGTCAACTTCCCAGATATGAGAGGGTTCAAGTCCGAACCTGTCTTTGCGGACGGTCTTTTCAATGGAAAATTAGGAGAAGTTACCACCACCCGCGCGACTCGTACCTCTGAGATCGATCCAAAAGCTCCTTACTATGTGATCGCAAATACCTCAGCTAGCGCCGTTAAAGCTGTTAACCAGGCTATTGCACAAGGAAAATCCGTCTACCTAACAGACGATGGCTACATCGTTGACCGCGATACCTTTGCTTCGCTCCTGCCAAACTATGCCATTTATGGGGATGCCCTCTACAAGGTGCCAAGCGGACCAACCTTGAAACCGATGAAGGTCTACTCTCCGAACTACCACTATAATTGGGCTGGAGTAGATGCGCCTGCTCATACTAGTCTGGTCCTTGAAAAATTAGGCTTCCAAATCGTCAATACGCCAGAAGAAGCGGATGTTGTTATTTTGGAAAGCAACCGCTTTGATGCTTCCATTTTTGGCAAGAAACCAACCCTTGTCATTGGTGGGGAAGCCATGCAAAAATTGGAAAAATTGGGAGTTCTTACAGGATTTGACGCTGAAAAATTAAAAGGCGGTAGTGACTACGAAGGCTTGATGAAAGCGATCATTGATGACCAGGATCCATTGACCAGCGGATACAAGAAGAATACCCTCTTCTACTCCAACTCAGGAAACTGGATTGAAAAGGTTCCAGAACATTTCAAGACCTTGATGAGCATCGCTCCGAGCGATTATTATATTGCAGGTTGGTGGCCACATAATGATGTTCTGGCTAACAAAGTCATGGCCATCTCTGGAGAACTGATGGGACAACCACTCTTTGTCTATGCAGGAAATCCAACCAACCGTCAACACCCTGTCCACTTCTTCCGCTGGGTAACCAATGCGATCTTTGGCAGCAAGTTAGCAAGCTTGATGGATTACGTTCCAGCTAAAGAACCAGATCAAGTGGTGGTACCAATTCATAACCAAACAACCAATCCACAGCCAATCTTGGCCAAGAAGGACACTCCTAAAGTGCTCCTTCCACAAAAAGAAATGACAACTAAAGAAGAAAGCGTGCAAGCCTTGACTTACCAAGTAGGACAAAGCTTCCAAGAAAGTCCAGCCAAGGCACAATTGCCACAAACTGGAGAAGACACAACGGCGCACTTCATTCTTTCAGGCTTCTTGCTAGCCGTTAGCGGAGGCTTCCTCCTCTTGAAAAAGAAAGAAGTTGAGTAAGTTCCAGATTTAGACCTGGATGACATGAAAAGAACCTTCGCAGATGCGAAGGTTCTTTCTATTCCACCAATTCCAGCACAATGCTTTGGTAAGGGGCCAATTCTAATACCTGGTCTCCTTCTTGGAACAACCCAGCAGTATTATTTAAAACGAGCGTTTTAATCGGAGCTGGTAACTCCAAAGTGGCCTGGCGATTTTGGAAATTGCTGACAACCAAGAGAAGCTTGTCCCCACGGCGTTCAAAGGCAATGATATTCTCACGGTCCCGATACGCTGGGATCATATCTCCAAACCGGATGGTATTTCCATAGAGGGGATGGCGATACAAGGCCGTCAGCTGGCGGTAATAATTCAAAATAGAATCTGGATCCTTTTCCTGGTCTTCCACATTAATGGAATAATCTGGTTTGGGACTGATCAGCCAGGCTGGTCCATCGCTAAAGCCCAGACCTGGCTCTCTTGTCCACTGCATCGGTGTCCGCGCATTGTCTCGGCTGTAGTTGGCAATCACTGCTAAGGCTTCTTCCTCGCTCAAACCAGCTTCTTTAGCCACATGATAGCCATTGATGGTCGCGATATCATCAAAGTCCTCTACTGATTCAAAGACTTGGTTTTCCATTCCAATTTCTTGGCCTTGATAGATAAACGGAATTCCCTTGCGCAAAACCTGAATAGTTCCTAGGGCTTTTTTACTGGTGTCGTTTACTGGACCTTCAGCAATATAATGGGACACCCCACGAGGCTCATCGTGGTTTTCAATGATGGTCGAGAGAATCCCAATACTATCTGCGCGCTCATGCGCTTGGAAAATACTTTCCTTAAGTTCATCTGCTGTTGGAAGACTATGGTCAAACCAGCCTTTTCCTTCTTGACCCAGCATGGTTTGTTTGAAATCGAAGATCGATGAGAAAACGCCATCTTTTCCGATAAAGAAATGCAACTCTTCGTCGGTTTCATTGAACACTTCCCCTACTGTGAAGGCATTGTACTTGGCGAAAGTTCGCTCATTTAACTCTTGCAAGAACGGTTCAATCGATTGAGCATTCACTAGAGACTCCGGTACTGGGACCAAGCCATTTTCGCGATCAGACGGAAGCGAACGCCATTCTAGATCTTTTTTGATATTGATAATAGCATCGATCCTAAAGCCCGCAATTCCCTTGTCCAACCACCAGTTGATCATCTTGTAAATTTCTTCGCGCAAGACAGGATTTTGCCAATTGAGGTCTGGCTGGTCCTTGTGGAAAGAATGGAGATAGTACTTATTGGTGCCAGGAACCGGCTCCCAAACACTGCCCCCAAAGTAACTTTCCCAGTTGTTGGGTTCTTTGTCACTTTCGATAAAATAAAAGTAATCCGCATAAGGACCATCTGGATCTGCTAAAGCCTTTTGGAACCACTCGTGATGACTGGAACAGTGGTTAACCACCAAGTCCATAATGATGGAAATGCCCCGCTTCTTACCTTCCGCAATCAACTCTTCCATATCTTCCATAGTCCCAAAGAGGGGATCAATGGCATAATAGTCTGAAATATCATAGCCCTGGTCAATAAACGGACTCTTGTAAATAGGGGAAAGCCAGAGAATATCAATCCCTAAGTCTTGAAGGTAATCGAGTTTCTCCGTGATTCCGTTTAAATCCCCAACACCATCGCCATTGCTATCCTTAAAGCTTTTTGGGTAGATCTGATAAGCGACCTTCCCCTTCCACCAGTCTTTTTCCATGTTTTGTCTCCTTAAAATGAAAGAAACTGAGACATATCGTCTCAGTCTCTACAGTTTCAGTAGGTATTAGTATACTGTTTTTTCAGTTTCTTTGTCGAAGAAGTGAGCTTTGTTCAAGTCAAATCCAAGTTCGATGGTTTCACCAGTTCCAAGGTAGTCACGTGCATCTACTTTAGCGATGAATTCGTTGTCACCAACTTGGCAGTACAAGTGAGATTCTGAACCAAGCAACTCAGATACAGAGATGGTTGCTTTCACGACTGATTCTGGGAATGTTTCAAGGAAAGCAGCTTCTGTGTTCACGTCTTCTGGACGGATACCAAAGATCAATTCTTTACCATCATAGCCTTTTTCTTTCAAGACTTTCAAAGCACCTTCTGGAACTTTCAAATTCAATCCATTGGCAACGATGTGTCCACCTTCCAATTTTACATTGATGAAGTTCATCGCAGGGCTTCCGATGAATCCAGCTACAAATTTGTTCACTGGATTTTTGTATACTTCTTGAGGAGTTCCGATTTGTTCTACACGTCCGATTGTACCAGTACCAGCTGGGTTTTTAGTAGCAGACATGATAACGATACGGTCAGCCAATGTCATCGCTTCTGTTTGGTCGTGGGTTACATAGATGGTTGTAGCTCCGATACGACGGTGGATTTTCGCAATTTCAGCACGCATGGATACACGAAGTTTCGCATCCAAGTTTGACAAAGGTTCATCCATCAAGAATACTTTTGCATCACGGACAATGGCACGTCCCATAGCCACACGTTGACGTTGACCACCAGAAAGGTCAGCTGGTTTACGATCCAAGAATTCTTTCAAGCCAAGGATTTCAGCTGCTTCTTGTACACGTTTGTCGATATCTTCCTTGCTGTATTTACGCAATTTCAAACCAAATGCCATGTTATCGTACACAGTCATGTGTGGGTAAAGAGCGTAGTTTTGGAATACCATGGCGATATCACGGTCTTTAGGTGCCACGTTGTTTACAACAGTGCCATCGATTGAACATTCACCTTCTGTGATGTCTTCAAGACCAGCGATCATACGAAGAGTCGTTGATTTACCACATCCTGAAGGACCTACGAAAACGATAAATTCTTTATCTTTGATGTCCAAGTTGAAGTCTTCAACTGAGTAATGTTCGCTATTTGGATATTTTTTATAAATGTGACTAAGATTCAATTCTACCATGATGGTACTCCTTTGATTTTTATAGTTCTATTGTAAATGAAAACGTTTTACAAATCTATGGCAAGTCTCACAAAAAAGAAAAAGAGTTTTGTGCAAGTTGCACAAAACTCTGGATTGATTCCGTTTAAATCAGATCTTGTAAGACCAAATGATAGCACAGGGCTAGATCTGTCAGATTTTTCAACTGAAGACCCGTCAACTCCTCCCACTTGTCAATCTTGTATTGGAGCGAATTGCGGTGGAGATAGAGTTGTTGGGCGGCCTTGGTTACGACTGCCCCATTGTCCCAAAGAGCAACAATGATATCTTGCAATTGATCTTGACTTTCAATCAACTGATGCAAGCTTGCTTTGATCGGGGTGAGATCCAGATCTGCCTGCTCTATTCCCCACAGATAGAGTTGAGAAAAGCGATAAACACCTTGATGGCCTTCTCGAATCCAAGCTCGAAAGACCGCCTGTTCTGCTCGGATGACAGGAGACACTTTCCCGTCTTTAGACTCGGTCCATACTTGCCCGACCAGGATAGATAAACGAATATTGAAGTCATACTCCATGGTAGAGACGGTATCTTTTAAGATATCGGCCACAGGCAAAGACTGGTTTTGGTCCAGAATGAGCACATAATCTTGTCCGCTCAGTTGCAAGGTTGCTCGGAAATTGGGCAAGAGTGTCTGCATCATCTCTAGCCAAGAAGCCGTCCCTTCCGCTGTTGAATGCGAGATGTGGCAATAGACGAGCTGCATTTTTTTGATGACTTGAGGGGCTTCTCCCTTTCCATCGATCAGGTACTGGTACCAAGGATTAGGGGCAACCTCTTCTTCACCGCCCAACCAGGAAATCAATTGTTTTTCTCGCTCGGTTAGCTCTTCTTCCTTCAGCAGTAACCATTGATGAGCCCGAAGGGGAATGGCTACATAACCAGCTGGTGGATTGGCTTGATCCGTCACCTCTGCATGAGGAAACCACTCTCTGATATTTTTCACTGCTTTCTTCCTTCTTCTACTTGCTGGATGCACCAGTCAATCAGCTCTTCTAGACGAGAGAGCTCCCCCGTCATATGGAGATAGCCCATGACAGCCTCAAAGCCCGTCGACATCCGATAGGTCACGACATCCGCATTTTTGGCCTTGGTATGGCTATTGGTATTGCGACCGCGCTTGTAGATCTCCAACTCTTTTTCCGTCAGAATTTCTTGCTCCAGCATGCTTTCAATCAAGCTGGCCTGAGCCCGAGCAGAGACATAGCGGGTGGCAGCCTGATGAAGCTTATTGGGCTTGGTCATCCCTTGAAAAATCAGGTGTCTGCGAATATACATGGAATAGACCGCATCTCCCTCAAAGGCAAGGGCAATCCCATTGATTAGATTGACATCAATCACGTGTCCACCTTACACCTTCTTTTGTATCCAAGAGCTTGATCCCTTGCGCAGCCAATTCATCGCGAATGGCATCTGCTCGCGCAAAATCTTTCTTAGCCCGCGCTTCCTGACGTTCAGCGATCAAGGCTTCAATATCCGCATCCAAGACTTCTTCGACAAAGACCACTCCAAAGACTTCTAACATCTTGGTCAAGGCATCCTTGACGTCTTGGTTGTAGTGACCTGAATTGATCCATTTAGCCAATTCAAAGACGACGGTGATGCCGTTTGCCGCATTGATATCTTCATCCATAGCCGCGATAAACTTGTCCACAAAGCTTTGCAATTCTGCTGGATCCACTTCTCCTGTGAACGGTTGCTCATAGGTATTTTTCAAATACTTGAGGTTGGTCTCCGCATCGCGCACCGCTTTTTCTGTGAAGTTAATGGGCTTGCGGTAATGCTGGGTCGCAAAGAAGAAGCGAAGCACTTGGCCGTCGATAGTCTTCAATGCATCATGCACGGTGATAAAGTTGCCTAAGGATTTGGACATCTTGACATTATCAATATTGACAAAGCCATTGTGCATCCAGTAATTGGCAAAAGTCTTGCCTGTTTTAGCTTCAGACTGGGCAATTTCATTAGTATGGTGTGGAAACTCAAGGTCGGCTCCACCACCGTGGATATCAATAGTATCCCCTAAAATCCCCGTTGACATGACTGAACACTCGATATGCCAACCCGGACGACCAGGTCCCCAAGGACTGTCCCAAGAAATCTCACCTGGTTTGGCAGCTTTCCAAAGGGCAAAGTCGACTGGATTTTCCTTGCGAGCTGTTTCCTCATCTGTCCGACCTGAAGCGCCTAGCTCCAAGTCTTCTAGGGTTTTATTGGCTAACTTAGCATAGTTGTGGGATTTTTCCACACGGAAATAGACATCGCCTTGACTCTCATAAGCATAGCCTTTTTCGATCAAGTCAGCGACAAAACGAATGATGCCATCCATAAACTCGACCACACGAGGGTGGCGGGTTGCAGGTTTCACGCCAAGAGCCGTTACATCCTCACGGAAGGCCGCAATATACTTGTCTGCCACTTCCTGTGGCGTAATGCCTTCTTCTTTGGCACGGTTAATGATCTTATCATCCACATCTGTAAAGTTGGAAATGTAGGCAACTTCGTAGCCACGATACTCAAAGTAGCGACGAATCGTGTCAAAGGCCACTGTTGAGCGGGCATTCCCTACGTGGATATAGTTGTAAACCGTTGGCCCACAAACATACATGCGGACCTTTCCTTCCTCGATGGGGATAAATTCTCGCAAATCACGAGACATAGTATCATAAATTTTTAACACGCTTCATTTCCTTTCTGTTTCTACTCTTTTGGCTTCAAGTAAACCACCTGAGTCTGTTTGATAAAGCCAATCTTTTCATACAAGCGTTTGGCACCTACATTGCTATCTTCCACTGCAATCTGAAATTCCTTATCATTTTGCTCAATGACTTGGTTGACGACTGATTTTGCTAGATAGCTTCCGTAACCTTGCCCACGATAGACTTCAGCAATCGCAAGTCCATAAAGGTAATTGCATTTTCCAGATACATCGACCGTACAAACGCCAATCACTTGACCTTCTTTGAGTAATATGTAAAGCAGACTATCAGGATCCTTCAAGGCCTCTGAAATGTATCTGTGGCTCACTTCCGGTGCTTCCACTTCATCTGAGAAGGTTTGGTGG
This sequence comes from Streptococcus parasanguinis, assembly GCF_047465465.1. Lineage (GTDB taxonomy): Bacteria > Bacillota > Bacilli > Lactobacillales > Streptococcaceae > Streptococcus > Streptococcus parasanguinis_AI. The sequence continues at coordinate 20,037 of NZ_JASGZU010000004.1, forward strand.
TGGAGCTGGGCAATGGCTTCAAGATAAGAAGGTTCCGCCAAGAGCACACCGACATCCGAACGGGAATCTAATGCATAAGCGGTTCGATCACGTCCTAACCAGGTTTCTGTTTCGCCATCCTCAACCAGTCCCCAATTGCTGGCAAAATCAGGATGATTCTCTAGAAAAATACGCTCTGTCTGAAAAGTCACAGACTCAATTGGATAAGATGCCGTTTCTTTCTCAAAACTTCCATACAAAGCACGCGCAATTCCCTGACGACGGTGATTAGGGTGGACCAGGATCGCTACTTCCACATCTGGGTCATCCGCATAGACGGTTAATAGGCCAACAAGTTCACCTTTTTCGTAATAAAGGAAAAAGGCCGGCATATCGGGATCAAAATTGAGCATATTGGAGAGATAAGGATCCCGAAAAGTTCCGTCATCGTTCTGACAGATGGCAATAAGGGACTTTGCTTCCAGTAGTTGGTGGTCATTCAATGTATTGGTTGATTGAATCACGTAGCGATCTCCTTACAAGCTCGAAGACCGATGGCTAGCTTCCTTGGCATGCTCCAGCTTGTTCATGTAGTATTCGCGTTTTTCTTCTTCTTGGTGAATGACCGGTTCATCTTTTCGACCGTGTACACGTACAATCTTGGCAGGAACACCGACAACGGTCACATCACTTGGTACATCTGAGACGACGACAGCTCCCGCTCCGACTTTGGCCTTGGCTCCGATTTCCACCGGGCCGATGACTTGAGCATGGGCGGAAACCAAGGCTCCCTCACGTACCGTTGGATGGCGTTTGCCGACATCCTTTCCTGTTCCCCCAAGGGTCACCCCGTGGTAGAGCATAACGCCTTTTTCAACAATGGCTGTTTCCCCGATAACGAGGCCCGCTCCATGGTCGATAAAGACACCCGAAGCAATGGTCGCACCTGGATGGATCTCGATCTGGGTCCAAAAACGCCAGAATTGGCTGTGCATCCGAGCTAGAAGCTTAAAACCATGGTTCCACAAAAAGTGGGAAACACGGTGAGCTGCCAGTGCTTTGACGCCCGGATAGGTCAAAAGGACCTCCAGCGAGGTACGCGCTGCTGGGTCATTTTCTTTTACAATATTGATGGTTTCACGCCACCATCCCATACCGTGCTCCTCCTTTTCTAATGATTATTCTGAATCTTTTTGTGTAATGGTAAAGTCTTTTTTAGGTTTGTGGTCTTTGTTGTGGTGACGAGGACGATCGCCATGACGAGGACCCTTTTCACCTTTTTCTTCTGTATGCTCAGGTTTTGGTGGACGTGGCAATAGTGCTTTCATAGAAGCATCGACACGACCTTTTTCATCAATCTTGATAATCTTGACATCGACTTCATCGCCGATCGCTACCAAGTCTTCGACACGGTTGGTGCGCGTCCAAGCCATTTCAGAAATATGAACGAGAGCATCCGTCTTGTCAAAGAGGTTGACAAAGGCCCCGAATTTCTCGATACGAACTACTTTGGCATGGTAGACTTCATCCACTTTGGCTTCACGCACCAAACCAGCAATGATTTCCTTGGCACGGTTAATCGCATCTTGGTCGCTCGAGTAGATCGATACGTTTCCTTCTTCGTCGATATCAATCTTAACGCCTGTTTCAGCGATGATCTTATCGATGGTTTCTCCACCCTTACCGATGACAATCTTGATCTTGTCCACATCAATCTTGATGGTATCAATTTTCGGAGCAGTTGGCGCCAATTCTGGACGCACTTCTGGAATGGTTGCTTCGATGACATCAAGGATTTCAAAACGAGCTTTCTTGGCTTGGGCAAGCGCTTCTGTCAAGATTTCTGCAGTGATCCCTTGGATCTTGATATCCATTTGAAGGGCTGTGATCCCGTCACGAGTTCCAGCAACCTTGAAGTCCATATCTCCAAAGTGGTCTTCCAAACCTTGGATATCTGTCAATACGGTATAGTTGTTTCCATCTGAGATCAGACCCATGGCAATACCTGCTACTGGCGCCTTGATTGGCACACCACCAGCCATAAGGGCAAGTGTTCCCGCACAGATAGATGCTTGAGATGAAGAACCATTTGATTCCAATACTTCTGCTACCAAACGGATGGCGTATGGGAATTCTTCCAAGCTTGGCAATACTTGGGCAAGGGCACGTTCACCGAGAGCACCGTGACCAATTTCACGACGACCAGGTGCACCGTAACGCCCTGTTTCCCCTACAGAGTATTGTGGGAAGTTATAGTGGTGCATAAAGCGTTTCTTGTACTCTGGATCCAAACCATCGATGATTTGCGTTTCACCCATTGGTGCCAATGTCAAGACAGAAAGGGCTTGCGTTTGTCCACGCGTAAAGAGTCCTGAACCGTGCACACGAGGAAGGTAGTCGACTTGTGCATCCAAAGGACGGATTTCATCGACCTTACGACCATCCGGACGAACCTTGTCTTCTGTGATCAAACGGCGCACTTCTGCGTGTTCCATTTGTTCCAAGATTTCAGCCACGTCGCGCATGATGCGGTCAAATTCTTCATGGTCTGCATATTTTTCTTCGTAAACTGCTGTGACTTGGTCTTTGATTGCTTGAGTCGCAGCTTCACGCGCCAATTTTTCTTCAACTTGAACTGCTTTTTGAAGGTCGCTGTTGTAGGCTGCGATGATTTCAGCCTGCAAGTCAGCATCCACATGAAGCAATTCCACTCCTGCTTTTTCTTTCCCAACTGCCGCAACGATTTCTTCTTGGAAGGCAATCAATTCTTTAACGGCTTCATGTCCTTTAAGAAGAGCTTCCAACATGATTTCTTCTGACAATTCTTTGGCACCAGACTCTACCATGTTGATAGCATGCTTGGTACCAGCTACTGTCAATTCAAGAAGTGAGCGCTCTGCTTGTTCTTGCGTTGGGTTGATGATGATTTCCCCGTCCACATAGCCTACTTGTACCCCAGCAATTGGTCCGTCAAACGGAATATCTGAGATAGAAAGTGCCAATGATGAACCAAACATGGCTGCCATTGGTGCAGATGCATTTTCATCGTAAGAAAGGACTGTGTTGATGACTTGCACTTCGTTACGGAAACCTTCCGCAAACATAGGACGGATTGGACGGTCAATCAAACGCGCTGTCAAGGTCGCATCAGTAGAAGGACGACCTTCCCGTTTCATAAAGCCACCAGGAAACTTCCCAGCCGCATACATTTTTTCTTCGTAGTTGACTTGAAGTGGGAAGAAATCCCCAGTTGCCATTTTCTTAGACATGACAGCTGCCGTCAAGACAGTTGACTCACCATAACGCACGACAACAGAGCCATTTGCTTGCTTAGCAACCTGACCAGTCTCTACGATCAACTCACGACCCGCAAAAGTCGTTTGAAACACTTGTTTTGTCATTGTAATCCCCTTTGGATTGATAAAATTATACGACTTGCCTACAAAAATCAGGATACAAAGGGCGTGAAGAATCCCGTATGAAAATAGGAGATTGACGCAGTGTGCCACGCACACTAGGAAATCTATCTTTTTCACTAGGGATTTAGCCCGTGTTCAACTATCAAGATATTTTGGACGGTTCGGCTTGCCGAACATTTCTGTAGAAAAATAGGAAGGTGACGCCGCACTCGATGAGTGCTAGGAAGCTTATCTTTTTTCCTAAGAAATGAGGCCAAAATTCAATTACTCAAGATACTAAGGCTACCCAACTCAACGAGATAGGAATTTCAAGAGCCCATCTATTTGTTATATCCTCATCTTTGTATCCAAGCACGTATACCTTTTATTTTAACATATTCAAGCCCAAAAGAAAAAGGCTTTAAGGGCCTTTTTCTGCGAATCTTCTAAGAGACCTATATAAAAATTTTAGATCCAGGTATAGCTTCTATTTATTTTTAAGATTTCGCGAATTCTGTACTGTCGACATAAAAGCATGTTTTATGGCTTCCACCCTTGTAGTTCTTATTGTTACGTTTCAAGACAAAACGTCTGTATGGATCGGAAGTACCTTGGATAGTCGTTGTCACTTCAACTGAATCTTCATTGACCACCCATTCATCAGGCGAAGGGATTTCCATCGGTGGCATCGCTCCTCCACGACCACCAGGTACAATTTCGTAGAAGGCCTTGTCTTTTGTCGAATAGAGCCAGCCGTCCTTCTTTTCGTTTGTCAGTTGGATCAGCTTGTCTTGTGACAGACTGCGGATAGAGTCCGATGTCTCTTCTGCATTCAATTTATCAATGACATCTTGCAGATTATAGGTTCCCGGCGTGTAGGTATTGTAGTAATCAATGAACATGTCTTGCGGGTAACCATCAACCGCACCGTGATCATTGTTCAACTCTAGCAAGCGAGTCGGTTGCACCTGAAGTGAATAGGTCAAAGACGCACTGTTTTCAATGATCGAGTAGATATCCGCTTGGTCCGCTTTTGACAAGGTCCCAATGGCTTCTTTATCATGCTCATCTGACTTAGCTTCTTCTGACTGTTCTTTTTCTTGCGCCTTGTCAGATGATTTTTTGACCGATGAAGCTCCTACTGGACTGTGCTTACGCTCATAGCGTTTTGGGGCGCAGGCTGCTAGGGAAATTACCGAACCAACTGTTAAGAATAAAATAATAAATTTTTTCACAATATCTCCTATTTTTTTATCCTAGTCTATCAAAGGAAATCTATTTACTCAGTATCAATGAAGAGACCACTAGCAAATATAATTTTTTGTTTTTCTAACCTTTTTTAGTCTTCCTTATAGAACAAGTCGCTTTGATCTGAAATAACATTCTGACCCCAATAAATAATATCCTTACTATTATCAACAGAAAAATTTCCATATTTTAATGATGCAGGAAACTCTTGACCTGCTGGGAAAAAACTCATTGCTGAAGCACCAGCTGGGGCAGTTGAATGAACACTACTACTTAAGTATCCAAATTCATGATTAAAGCGGTCTACAACCTGATCTGTTGGTGCACCATTTATCTTTGATATACCGTTATCATCAAATGTTACACTCATTCCTTTCCCATTTCTCCAGGTCCCTGCAATACTTGAAAAATCACCGTTCTGAATTTCTTGAATATTCATTCCACTGCTTTTCTTACTTGTGCTTGCTGATTTAGAACCATCCACACGCGTTGTGAAGTCAAGGGCGATCCAGCCTTGTCCAGATTCAAGCTTGCCCCAGGTATGACCATCGGCATCTACGGTTTCCGTAATGGTGTGAGTTCCTTTTGAGATCATCCCTGCAGAGGGTGCTGAAGTAGACGGTTCTTTTCGAATACGAAGATCGGCCACGCTAACTTGTACTTGAAAGCTTTCCGATTTTTTCTCTTCTGCTTTAGCTGTTGATTTGGAGTATCCTGTACCATCAAATGTTTTCCAGTCAAGTTTACTGAGGTCTAACTTCTTGGCTGAAATACCGAGAGCCTGCTCTGCTGTTTCCTTCCCACCGATTTGAATGGTTGCTTTCTTTTCTTCCTTGGCTTCCCCTTTTCCTAGAGAATAAAGGGTCAATTCCATTTCTGGATTAAGGGATTGCCAAGTGGCGTAGACGATTTGTCCATTGTCAAAAACATCTAAGCTGGAGCGATAGCCACCTGCAGAAGCTACATAGGCTACATGGAGCAAGGTTGGCTGGTTATCTTTCAAATAATACACAGCAGCAATCGTTTTGCCATCCCCTATCAGCAGTTCGTCATTACCATCACGATTAAGATCATCAAAAGCATATTGCCACTCATTGGTACTCCCAAGTGTTTGAAGGTTAAAGACATACGCATATTCTTCTGAAGTTGCTTCGATCTTCTTCAGTTCATTTTGTAAAGCTGTTTTGTCCTTAGTATGAATGGCAACCGCATAAGACTTATAGCGATCTAATACCTCTTGATAGTGCTTTTGACCTGTATCCTTCTTCTCTTTTTTGACCGACGAAGAGCTTGCCGTTTTCGGTTTGCTTTGGCGTTCATAACGTTTGGGCGTGCAAGCTACTAGAGATAGCACGGATGCACCTGCTAATAGTGTAATCATAACCTTTTTCATAAAAAATTCCCCATTTAACTATCTTTTTCTTAAAATTATATCATTTTAGGCTGGGTTTCCCCAGCCTAAATAGAATTTTTATTTTGATTCGCGTTTGCGTTTCAATCCAACAAAACCTAGAGCTGCCATTGCTAGCCCCATAAGTCCAAGTGTACTTGTAGTTCCACCAGTTGATGGCAATTTCTTCATATTTGCTTGTTCTTCTTGAGCTGCAACTGGTGTGTTTGCACCAGGAGTTCCTGTTACGATTGGGACGATTGTCTTCATCACTTTGTTTTGAGTGGATTCATGACGAACTGGTTCGTTGCGACGAGTTTCTTCTTCGTGTTTGATACGTTCTTGTTCGAGACGAATTGCTTCTTCCAATTGTTTCGCTTTAACGAGTTTTTGATAAGCTTCGAAGACGCGAGTGTAATCTTCTTGAGCCACTTTCGCTTTTACTTTCAAAGCTTCAAGTTTTGCAACTTCTGTTTCAAGAGTTGCTTTAGCTTCAGCTGTTTTAGCTTTTGCTTCAGTTAGTGCTTTTTCAGCTTCAGCAAGTTTTGTAGGAGCATTCTTGAGCAATTCAAGATAATCTTTTGCGTCTTGTACGGCTTGTTCTGCTGATTTGACAGCTTGTTTAGCACGTTCAACTTTAGCTTTAGCTTCAGTTGTTGCAAGACCTTTTGCTTTCAAATCGTTTTCAGCGTCGATTGCTGTTTTAAGAGCAAGTTTAAGATCTTCTTCTTGAGCAACCAATTTAGCTTTAGCGTCTTTTAATTCAGATTCGCGTTGTGCACGAACTTGTTGCAAGTTTGCAAGATTTGATTTAGCTGTTGCAAGTTCATCTTTAGCTGTTTCAAGAGCTTTTGCAGTTTCAACTACTTTAGCTTGAGCTGCTGGAGTTTGTTCTTTGACCGCAAGCGCGTCATCGTATGCTTTTTGAGCTTTAGCAATAGCATTTTGAGCAGCGTTCAATTTTGTTTGAGCGTCAACTTGAGCTGATTTTGCAGAAGCAAGATCATTTTCAGCAGATTTAACGGCTTTATCCGCTGCTATTTTCTTATCTTTTGCTGCCTGAAGTGCTTGTTCTTTCTCTGCAATCGAAGAAGTAAGGGAGGATTTGTATTCAGCATCAGTACTAATATAGTCTGCCTTATCTTCGTTCATAGCACGGCTTGTTGACAAAATGTGAACCGCACCAGAACTTATACCGATACCAATACCAGTTCCTTGAAGTGTGATTAAATGTTTTGTGTGACCGTTAGATTGGTCACCATCGGCAAACATCATTTTACGGATTGCGCTCGCAATGTCTTGTTTGATATTTAACATAGTGTATCCGTCAAAGTTTTCTTTATGCCATTCTGGTAAAAGTCCCCCAAGAGATTCTCCCGCACCGTATTGTCCAAGAATTGAAGATAGGTGTTCCCAATTTTTAAGAAAATTAAACTTATCTGGTGTCCCTCCATTATCCGCATAGAACTTAGAATATCCATGAGCGATAGTGTCAGCCATTTCTTGACCACCTACTGTCAATTGAAGAGGTTCTATTGTTTTACCTGGTTCGCGTTTAGACCAATATTGTTGGTTAAGGTCATTCAACATTTGAGCCGTAAATTCAGCAAGTTCTTTACGTTGAGCTGATGTAAGATTTGCAAGATCGACGACTTCTTTATTAGAGCCAATGCCTGTTTGGCTATAAGCATCCCAGTCGATTTCTGGTTGCAATTTCATGAACTCATCTTTATGAGAGATGAACCATTCGTAGTCCTTAATATCGTGTTTTGCATAGTCAGCAGGAACGAAGATTTTACGGAGAGCTTCGTCTTGTTTCAACTTAGCAACTTTTTCTTGATAAGCGGCGTTTGCTGCATCAAGTGCTTTTTGAGCTTCATCAACTTCAGCTTGAGCGACACCTGCTTTAGCTTTTGTTTCAGCAAGAGCTTTTTCTTTTGCTTCTACGTTAGCTTTTGCATCAGCGAGACCTTGTTCAAGAGCAGGAACGTTCTTTTCAGTACGTTCTTTTTCGAGAGCTGATTTTGTTTCATCAATTTTAGCTTGACGGGATGCGTCGAATTCTTTTGCACGAGTCAATTCATCTTGAGCGGCTTTATTCACAGACTCTGCATCTTTCAGTTTATTTCCCGCAATCGTCACTGTCTCCTGTGCTCTGGTCAGTGTTGTCTCATTAAGAGCTTGTTCTGCCTTCTTCACTTCTTCCTTGGCTAATGCGACTTTTGCTTTTTCATCTTCTATTTTTTTAGTAGCCTCTTCATATTTTTTTCCTGATTCGGCTTCTGCTGTCTCAGCTGATTTCACACCTTCTTCAGCCGTTTTTACACTTTCTTCAGCTGATTTCACACCAGCCTCTTTTGTTTTAATGGCTTCTTCAGCTTTTGCAATATTTTCAGGAGTTGCTTCCCTCGCAGCTTCTTTTGTTTTTTCATAGGTTGCTGCTGCCGTTTTTTCAGCAGCTTCCGCTTCCTTAGCCTTTTGATCCGCTGCACTGACAACCTTTTCTTGTTCTGTTACCGTTTTAGCCGCAGCATCAGCTTGCTCTTTTGCTGTATCAACTGCCTCTTTTGTAACCTCAGCAGTATGGTCAATATTTGAAACAGTTGCTGATGTCCCTGTCTGAGGTTGAGCAACTGGCGCTTCTTCAGCTTGTACAACTGAAGTTACAGCAGTAGCGGCAATAATAGTAGCACCGATAGCAATACTTTTCTTTGTTGTTTTATTCATAATTATATTCCTTCTATTTACTTCCCTACCTATTTATCCCGGATTTCTTATCTTCCATAACGAATATTCTCAAGTTCACTTGCTACAGCACGTGATGCAGCAGCTGCTTCTTGTGTTTCTGCAATTTGTCTAGCACTTAAAATATTTGCATGTTCTTGAAGCTTGATCATTCGTTCTTGATTAATAATCTGCTCTTTTTCAAGTTCGATCATCTCTGCCTCAAAGGCTCGACGGGCTGCACGGTCTAAATATGTATCGTATAGATTAATTGCTTCCTTTATATTATCTGCTTTGAAATTATTAAACGCGTGAATAAGATAGTTCACTGCATCTAGTGCATAATAATCTTTAGGGTACCATCCTTGACCAATTGCTACAGCTTGATTCCGGAAATTTTCCATCAAACGTCCCTCTTGCTGATAGGCCAATTCTAATCGTTGATTTTCTGCAACTACTGCTTGGTAATCTCTTAAATGCTGCTCATTTTTATTACGAATACCTTTATTCACAAACGCAATCATGAGTTCCAGCTTATTTTGAATGATGAAATAGGTGGCTACAATTGATACTCCAAGTAGAATTAATGTTATAGGATTAGGAGTCAAAAGCAAACGTAGAGGGAATACCAGTAAGATCCCTCCCATAATCAGTGTCGCTGGATAAATCCAGCTATCCTTTGAACCTTTCATACGACGATACAATAGAAATAAAAATCCTGATAAGAATAATACTTCAAAGATAATATCTCCGATTAATCGATTCACAGCACCAAGTAAGATGACATACAATAAATCCCCTAATAGTATCGAAATACTTGAAAATACCATAATTGAAAAAGCAAGCTTGAGGGATTTATGAGACAATGTGTTGTCGTTATATTCATCTTGTTGAATCAATTTGGCTGTTCTCATTTGATTAACAAGTGTAACCTGACGTGAACGGGCTTGAATAAATCCCAATATATTCTCACGAATGAGTTCTAATTTAGAGACAATTTCTTCTCTTGTTTCCATATATAACCTCCCCTATCACTAATTAGCAACATTTTACTAAAATTTTGAATATAAGAATTGCCACAAAAAATTATCAAACAATCCTTATATTCTTTATAGCTATTAGTGTTGAGTATTGCATGAAATGCAATACTCTGATGTACTTAGTATATCAGCAAAATTTCAATCCATGTCTTACCTAAATATAGTAGTTAGAATTGAAATTTTAATCTAAAATGTTTTCCCAGCTCTTTTCAAGATTTTTACACAAGCATTTTCCCCTCTCCCCCTATGTTTCTGTCTTTTTTTCTGCTATACTTAGTATAGTTATTTGATCAAAAGGAGAACACTATGGAATTAAAAAAACGTTCTGAATTTCCTGAAAACGAACTCTGGGACCTCACAGCCCTCTACCAAGACCAGGAAGACTTCTTGCGCGCCATTGAAAAGACTCGCGAGGAAATCAATGAATTTGTCCGTAACTACAAGGGCAAGCTCCACACTTTTGAAGACTTTGAAGCTGCCTTTGCAGTCTTTGAACAAATTCAGATCCAACTCAGCCACATTGGCAACTACAGCTTTATGCCCCAAACGACGGACTTTAGCGATGAAGCTTTTGCGGAAATTGCCCAAGCAGGGATGGATTTCGAAACTTGGGCCAGCGTTGAACTTTCCTTCTTTGATGATGCTTTGGTAGAAGCGGATGAAGAAGTCCTTGAACGTCTCGGACAACTCCCTCACCTCACTTTTGCCATTCGTCAGGCTAAAATCAAAAAAGCTCACTACTTGGGAGCTGATGTGGAAAAAACTCTGACCAACCTTGGTGAAGTCTTCTACGGACCGCAAGACATCTATACCAAGATGCGGGCAGGTGACTTTGAAATGGCTGATTTTGAAGTAGATGGAGAAGTTTACAAGAATAGCTTTGTCACCTATGAAAACTTCTACCAAAACCATGAGAATGCGGAAGTCCGTGAAAAAGCCTTTCGTTCCTTCTCAGAAGGTCTCCGCAAGCACCAAAACACGGCTGCTGCTACCTATCTAGCCCAAGTCAAATCTGAAAAACTAATCGCAGATATGCGAGGCTACGATTCCGTATTTGACTATCTCTTAGCTGAGCAGGAAGTGGATCGTGCCATGTTTGATCGTCAGATTGACCTGATCATGAAGGACTTCGCTCCAGTAGCTCAAAAATTCCTCAAACACGTGGCCAAGGTCAACGGCCTTGAGAAAATGACCTTTGCTGATTGGAAGTTGGACTTGGACAGTGCGCTCAACCCAGATGTTACCATTGATGATGCTTATGATTTGGTCATGAAATCTGTGGAACCTCTTGGCGAAGAATATTCCCGCGAAATTGCCCGCTACCAAACCGAACGTTGGGTCGACTTTGCTGCCAATGAAGGCAAGGATTCCGGTGGTTATGCAGCCGATCCATACCGCGTCCATCCTTATGTCCTGATGAGTTGGACAGGACGGATGAGCGATGTTTATACCCTGATCCATGAGATCGGACATTCTGGTCAATTCATCTTCTCAGACAACAACCAAAGCTACTTCAACGCCCACATGTCGACCTACTATGTGGAAGCTCCTTCTACTTTTAACGAGCTCCTCCTCAGCGACTACTTGGAACACCAGTTTGACGATCCTCGTCAAAAACGCTTTGCCCTAGCTCACCGTTTGACAGACACCTACTTCCACAACTTCATCACCCACTTGCTGGAAGCAGCCTTCCAACGCAAGGTCTACACCCTGATTGAAGAAGGTGGAACCTTCGGCGCTAGCAAGCTCAATAGCATCATGAAGGAAGTCTTGACCGAATTCTGGGGAGACGCTGTTGAAACAGATGACGATGCGGCTTTGACCTGGATGCGCCAAAGCCACTACTACATGGGACTTTACAGCTACACCTACTCAGCTGGATTAGTAATCTCAACAGCGGGTTACCTGCATTTGAAAAACTCTGAAAACGGAGCTAAAGATTGGCTGGACCTCCTCAAATCAGGCGGTAGCAAGACACCACTTGAGTCAGCCATGATTATCGGAGCAGATATCTCAACTGACAAACCACTCCGCGATACCATCCAATTCCTTTCAGACACTGTCGATCAAATCATTGCCTACAGTGCAGAATTGGGAGAATAAGTACAATTTTCAGACTTAGTTTATTCTAAGTCTGATTTTTTATTTAAATATTACCAGTTAGTAATTGAAAGCGCTTTTATATTATGGTATGATTATTGTGAAAATATTACTAAATATGGAGAAAAAAATGAAAAAGTTTGTCGATTATATCATGGCCCAACCAGTTTGGAAAGTCGTTCTTTACGGTCTCGGAATCCTCTTTATGATTTTTAATCCCAAGATCATTCTTCCTATCCTATTTTTTGGTGGTATAGGATTTGCCTGGTATTTTGCTAAAAAGAAACCCAACGCTGCTAAAAGAAATATCGCTGCTATTGCTTCAGTTCTTGCAGTCGGAGGTGCATACTTAGTCAACCCTAATATTGCTTCCACTAAGCCAGAAGAGCAGGCTCAAGCCACTCATTTTGCATCCACTCCTTCTAAAAATGATGAAAGTGCGAAAAAAGAGGCTGAGGCAAAACGTGAAAAAGAAGCAAAAGAAAAAGCTGAGAAAGAGAAAGCAGAGAAAGCTGAAAAAGAGAAAAAGGCAAAAGAAGAACAAGAACGAAAAGAAAAAGAAGAACGCGAGAAAAAGGCGAAAGAAGAACAGGAACGAAAAGAAAAAGAAGAGCGTGAAAAGAAAGAGGCTGAAGCAAAACAACTTGCTGCTCAAGCTGAGTCTGCCGTACAAGCGTTAGAAAACAATCAAGTAACAGAAAATATTGCCCCAGCCCAAGCTGCCATCGCAAATGTAGCGGATCAAGGAACAAAAGATCGCTTAACTCATCGTGTTGGATTAGTACAAAATGCCATTACTGTCAGAGAACAACAAGCTGAACAAGCTCGACAAGCCGCAGCCGCTGAACAGGCAAGACAAGCTGCAGCCGCTGAACAGGCAAGACAAGCTGCAGCTGCCCAACAAGCGCAGCAACAACAAGCACAAAATCAAACTGTTTCGGGCGGTGGATATTATAGAGATGCAAGTGGAAGATGGCACAGACCAAATGGGCAATTCGCTTCAAAAAAAGAAATAGCCAGTATTGGATTAGCATGGTAATCTCTCTAATAGAGACGAATGTCATCGCGTATAAAAAAAGCTAAAGAAGGTTCATTCCTCTTTAGCTTTTTTGCTTTTTAACTCAACTCCGCCACAATGGCCTTAATTTGCGCTGCAGTGTGTACACCAGCAACTTGTTTAACCACTTGCCCATCTTTTTTAAAGAGCAAGGTTGGGATGGACATAATACCGAAAGCACGCGCTGTTTCTGGATTTTCATCCACATCCATTTTCAGGATTTTTAACTCATCTTCCGAAAGTTCTTCCGATAATTTTTCTAAAATAGGAGCTTGCATGCGACATGGACCACACCAGGTTGCCCAAAAGTCTACCAAGACCAAGCCTTCTTTTGTTTCTGCTTCAAATGTTGCGTCTGTAATTGCTTTTGCCATTTTCTTTCTCCTTTAGTTTTGGTACTGCGTCAAATCTTGCTTCATCAAATAGAAGAAGACATCCCCGTAAGTCCCTTGGTAATCCAACTCATGCCCATAATAGGTCAGTTTCACAACAGGATAAAAATCTGCTACCCCAATCAAGCAGGCTTGTTGGGAGCGTTCAAACTCTTCGTAGGAATCAAAATGCATGACTCTTTCTTGTTTTGCACCGTCTAGATATGTAATTTCAATCATATCGATAACCTCTATTTCTTATGATGCATCAATTGTAACTCCATATATTACATCTGTCAAACAAAACGACTTCCTCAAAATGATGGATCTCGTTCGATAAGGAAAAGACAAGAAAAAAGCCCTCTGAAGCCAGAGAACTCATTTGAGCTCGGGCTAAAATCCTAGTAAAAATAAAAATCTCCCCGAAGGGAGATAGTTCTGGTCTATTTTACCTTACGATGCTAGGAACCGTAGCCGAAGATTATACTCGAGTATATTCTATCAAAATTAACAAAAAAGCCCTCTGAATTCAGAGGGCTCCATTCTTGCTGGATAAAACGTTTCTAGACAAGGCGACGAACCGAAGATTGTACTAATGGTACATCGAGGCGAAGTCAACGAAGTATAGAAACGTTTTAGACGCAAGATTAACGACGAAGTCCAAGAGAGTTGATCAACTCACGGTAACGGTTAACGTCGTTTGTACGAAGGTAAGCCAACAAGTTACGACGGCGACCGATTTTCTTCATCAAACCACGGTAAGTAGCGTGGTCTTTTTTGTGTTGTTTGATGTGTTCGTTCAAGTGGTTGATTTCCCAAGTAAGGACAGCAACTTGTACTTCTACTGAACCAGTGTCACCTTCGTGACGTGCGTATTGTGCAATGATTTCATTTTTTTTCTCTTTTGAGATTGCCATGATAAGCTCCTTTTCTTTATGCTCTATCCGAGTGGCAGGTTTGGCATATCCTGCTACCAAGAAAGAGTTAGTTGTCTATTCGACCTTCTTATTCTACCAAGATTTCATCTTTCTGTCAAACACTTATGTTTCCTTTGAGAGGAGCTTTTCTCATTTCTAAAAAGAACCTTGGGAATTTGAACGGTTTGATGGATCATTCTTCTAGACAGTTATTCAAAAAGACAAATATCTCTAGGATATTTGTCTTTTATCTGTATGAAGCTTATTTCTCTTTCCGTTTACCACGCAAGAGCAAAGCCAAAGCAAAAACTGCTAAAAGTGCACCAAGTATGGTCAACCCGTATGCAACAACTTCACCAGTTGATGGAAGAATTTTTTTCTTGCCCTCTGTTGGTGTGGTTGGAGTTTCTGGTTTCTCCGATGTGCTTGGTGTGGTTGTCGATGGAGTCGTAGACGGTGTAGTTGTTGACGGCGGCGGTGTAGTCGTAGACGGTGGTGGTGTAGTTGTAGACGGTGGTGGTGGGGGCGTACCTGGCGGGGTTGCCGGTGGTGTATGATGGTTGGTTACCGTGAAACCATCAATAGTTGCTGTGTAGCCTGCCACTGGATCCTCTGTAATGGTGTAGGCAATCTTCTTGCCTTCCTTGTATACTGGTAGATCCGTAAAGCTTGCCCGCCAATTGTCAGTAGCAGTGATTTCTTTTACAGCCACTTCTTGACCATCTGCATGGAGACGAACTGTGATTTTTTCAGGACGAAGACCATCTTTGTTGTCTGCGTCATCCCAGATCTTCTTAACCGCTACTTCCGTTACTTCTGGCGTGCGGCTATTAGTGATCACTACATTTCCCTTGTTACTGTCATCGACCGTACTAGTATAGCCTTTGACTGTTCCAACTTCTTTCACTTGGTACTGAATCTCTTTGCCTTTCGCTTTTAGAGGCAAATTGCTAAAGGTATGGGTCCAGTTATTTTTAGCAGAAAGTTCCACTTCTTTTCCTTGAGCTTTGCCATCTGCATAGAGCTGTACCTTAATGGCGCTTGGACGTTTGCTATCTTGGTCATTGTTGTCTTCCCAACGTTTTGTAACAGTGACGCTGGTTTTACCTGGCTTGTAGCTATTGGTAATGGTTGTCCCATCAATCGCAGCAGAGTAATTGGCTACTGTGTCTTCTGTGACTGTGTAGACAATTTGTTTGCCGTGATTGTATTTTGGAAGATTGGTAAAGACTGTCTTCCAATCAGTCGCTGCACTTAGCTCTTGGCTAGCTACTTCTGTACCATCTGCAAGGAGACGAACAGTGACCTTGTCAGGACGAACGCCATCTTGGTTATCATTGTCTTTCCAAACTTTCGTTACTGGAATCTCAACAACTTCTGGTGTCCGACTGTTGGTAATATTGGTTCCCTCAATAGTTGTTTCATAGCCTTCAACAGGTTCTTCTGAAACAGTGTAGGCAATGACATTGCCAGCATCATCGACCACATCGAGATTATCAAACTGATAAGCCCAAGTTCCTGCAGCATCTGGTTTCACTTCTTTGGAAGCGACTTTGACCCCATTTGCTAGGAGATTGACTGTGATTTTTGATGGACGCTTGCCATCTTGGTTATCATTATCATTCCATGTCTTTTGACCAGCAACGCTTGTTTTTTCTTTTTGGTTTACGACATCACGAGAAATCGCGAGGTCATTTCCAAAATCATCCTTGCTGATCTTGATAGGTTCTTCAGAGAGAACATAGCCTGTTGGAGCTTGAATTTCTTGAACCGTATAAGCTTGTTTGATCAAGCCCGTAATGGTGCCAACACCATTCTCATCTGTCGTGATGGTTCCCACTTGCTCACCAGTATCATCTGCTGTCACAGCAAAGACAGCACCTGCAAGCGCTTGACCATTTTCACCTTTTTTGTGAATGGTGAAGGAATATTTCTCACCATTGAAGTCTCCATCAAGGAACTGATACAGAATGTCTGCAACCTTATTTTGTTCCTTGATTTCTGTAGCTGTCATGCTAGCATTGTTTTTAAAGGATGTATTGATGGCTGGGACCTTGTCCAAATAGACATCATAGCGAACAGTCATCCCTTGTTCAGGAGCTAGATCTCCAATATGAACCGTTAGAGAACGACCATCAGCGCTGACAACAGGGGAATAATTCTTGGTGACGTTTGTGGTGTCTCTTAAGTGATAGGCACCATCTTCGTTATCGATCTGCCAAGTTCCAGTATGGATGTTGATAGAATCTGCTTTGATTTTTCCATCTGTAAAGGCCAATTGGTCCTTAATATCAATATTATGAAGAGCTGTGTGACCTTGATTGATGTTCAAGGTATAGGTCAATTTTAATTTATTATCTGAGTTGGTCCAACCCCATTTGCTAAAGACTTCTGGAGTAGGAGGATTTTCACCCGGATTCACCCCTTTGTAATCGATATTCCCACCTGAAATCACTTTCTTATCGATCGTGAGAGTAAAATCAAGTGTCTTTTGACCTTTGACGACTTGGTGGTCTACACGCGCAAAGAAACGCAGTTTCCCTGTCACATTGGCCATTCTTTCAGGATAATCCGTATAGGTTACAGTGATGACTTTTCTTTGATCATCTACCGTTGCTATCGCAACTTTTTGACCACTTGGATCCAGCAGGTCGATGGTGTCCGTTTCAAAGACCTTAAAGTCATCTCCAAGTTGGATAACGGTCTGATCTCCCTTTTTTACACGTCCATTCGGCAACACAAAGTTTGCTTCAACTTGAAAACTCTCCCAAACACCGAGTGGATCTGTAATCGCTCCACCAGTTGATTTCGAGATGTTTACAGATGTCACAACATCATTGATCGTATCTGCATGGACTTTAGCTGGACTATTGGGTTTGGCAAATCCTAAAGCCGCTAGTAAAAATAGGGCAACTGTTGTCACAACAGAATAGAGCCACTTTTTCATAAACGATTTTTCTCCTTTTTCTACGTTTACTAGATAAGGTATGTGAGTCGAAAAATTATCACTACATATTGTGAATTTATACACAACCTATCTTTTTTCATTATAAACAATTTGCTTTGATATAACAAGCAATTAAATTCATTTTTTGTCTTTTCAGTACATTTTCTTGATACAAATAAAAACAAGCAGTCTGTAAGAATCAGACTGCTTGGTTTTTTGCTTATAAGGGAACTCCGAAGACCTCTAGGGACTTGAGTTCAGAAGGCTGGAGTCTCCGCCATTCTCCCAATTTCAGGCTTGGGTCTAGCGTTAGAGGACCCATAGAAATCCGCTCTAAATCCACCACTTCCTTGCCACAGGCAGCGACCATGCGCTTGACCTGATGGAATTTTCCTTCAGCGATTTCAATTTCGACATAGGAGCTGACACTTGCTTCATCCACCTCTAAGATCTGCAATCTCGCAGGCAAGGTGGTGAAGTCTTTGAGGGCAATGCCTGCTTCAAAACGGGCTACATCTGCCTCATCCATGATCCCAGCCACATGGGCACGGTAGATCTTCGACACATGCTTCTTCGGCGAAAGCATGGCATGGGCGAGCTTGCCATTATTGGTCAAAAGGAGTAAGCCATGGGTATCGATATCTAGACGCCCCACAGGAAAGACTTCCTTGTGACGGGCTGTCTCATCCAATAAATCTAGCACAGTTTGGTGGTGATCATCTTCTGTCGCTGAGATGACCCCCGCTGGTTTATTGAGCAGATAATACACAAAGGTTTCATGGACCAGGTCTTCTCCCATAAAGGTCACCTGATCCTTGTCTGGATCAATCTGCAGTTTGCCTGTTGTCTCTTTTTTTCCATTCACTGCGATTTTCTTTTGCTTGAGGAGTTGCTTGACCTCGGTCCTGCTCCCCACGCCACAATCCACTAAAAATTTATCTAGTCGCATGATTACTTCCCGCTCTTTCGTACAATCCAAAGACCAAAAAAGGAAACCAGGAACATGAGGATACCAGAAAATCCAAAAATGAAGACTGGAGCAGATGAGATCGTCCCTAATAGACTAAGGACAAAGGTCGTTGCGATCGAACCCGTACTACATCCCAAAACCGCAATGGACGTTGCCTGGCTCAAGACCCCTGCTGGCATCTTATCAGATAAGACATTGTAAACTGTTGTCAAAGCCACACTGTAGGCGAAGCCAGAAGCAATGGTTACAAGGGCAAGAATCAAGAGATTTGGAGAGACCCCGATCAACATTTGGGCCACACCATAAGCTACTCCCGAAACCAATAATAAACGATCACGGAATAGATAGGTCAAGGGCGAGAAGGCCAAACCTGCCAAGATCCCCACAAATTGCATGGCTGCTAATATAACCCCTGCAGTTTGGGCAGTGCCATGTCCAACTTGTTCTACCACACTTGGAATCCGAACGGTGATCATGACATTGGACAAGACGATAGCTGCCGCAACGACCGCTAAGCCGAGTGCAGTCCGCCATTGTTCCCCCGTCATCTTGACATCCCGGTGTTTTTCCTCCACTGCTTCCGTCGTAGATCCATAGGGCACAAATAAGAGATACAAAAGTAAGATAGGAATACTGATGCCGTAAACGAGAAAGGCAGCCTGCCAGCCAAAGCGAATCAAGAGGCTGACTCCAAAGGTTAATACAGCCGTCCCAACAACCTCTGCAGAACCACGAATGCCAAGGGTTTGGACGCGTTCTTTTCCTTTATAGCGCTCACTGATAATGGCAATGGCAGAAACATTGAGCAAACCAACTGCCATCCCGAAAATAATCCGAGACAAAAAGACAACCGGATAGGCTGGACTGATTAAGGGAATAAAGCCACATAGAGCGTAAGCAACTAAGCCCGTCACAATCATCTGACGCTCTGAAAATAGGCGTCCAATCCATTTATTGAAGATGAGTGAAACCATGATCCCGGCAGAAGGAAGCGAGACCAAGAGCTCAATCATGCTGTGAGGAATTCCCTTGTAATAGGCAAACATGGCCGACTGCGCACTCGAAATCGAAAACGAGGTCGTCAAAATAAATGAAAGCGCGAGAATACTCACTTTCTCCATGATTTTTTTCATTATTTTTTCCTTTAAACTAATCTTTTTTTCACACTCCTCCTATAATAACACGAGCTAGTGACAGGACGCAATAGATTGAATTAAAAAAAACGAAATGATTTCTCCATCATTTCGTTCGTGCTAGTAATTGTGAGGCGAAGACTCCCGTTAGGACCATCAAAGCACCAATCCAGACAAAGAGCAGATGATTGGTAGGAGCTAGTGGCGTCACCAACTGGATGAAGAAAGAAGAGAGGGCTGATCCGAGATTGCAGCCAATCAAGACCAGCGAGGTCGCAAGATTCAGAAGATTAGTCGGAATTTTTTCAGATAGGTGATAGAAGATACTGGTTACTCCTGTACTGTAGGTAAATCCTGCCAAGAGGGTTCCTAGAACCAGGCTCCACAGCTGTCCAGACAAGCCAATCAAGGCTAACGCTAGACCGAAACCAAAGCACATGATCATGAGCAAGTTCTTTTTGAAAACATGTGTCAAACTAGCAAAGCCCACTCCCGCTACAATCCCTGTCAATTGCATCAGACTTAGGACTGTTCCAGCTGTTGTCGCTGTTCCCATACGAGCGTCAACAATGATATCCGGCACGCGCAAGCTAATAATAGAATTGAAGCAAATGATGATACCAGCAATCACAGCTAGCATTAGACTAAAACGCCATTGAGGGGAGCGAAGGCGGACGGATCCTGACTTTTTCACCTTCAAGCTAGCCTGTTTTTTCTCCTTAGGATAAGGGACAAAAAGGATATAGAGGAGTAAAATCAAGTAACCACCACCATATACGGCAAAGATCGCTGGCCAGCCTAGGGGTAAGAGTTGTCCCACAATAAAGGTCAAAATGGCAGAGCCCACCACTTCAGCAGACCCCCGATAACCCAGCATCCGGGTCTTATCATTGCCTGAGTAGCGCTCACTGATAATTGAAATAGCCTTGGCATTGATCATTCCTGTCCCC
Organism: Streptococcus parasanguinis; assembly: GCF_047465465.1. Taxonomy (GTDB): domain Bacteria; phylum Bacillota; class Bacilli; order Lactobacillales; family Streptococcaceae; genus Streptococcus; species Streptococcus parasanguinis_AI. The sequence goes on from NZ_JASGZU010000004.1 coordinate 40,261, forward strand.
AAACCAAAGATCAGACGACTCAGAAAGATGAGAGGATAGTCCTGCACAATCAAAGGCAAGAGCCCACTAGTTGAAAAGAGCAAAAGCCCTACGACAATCATCTGGCGCTCACTCATCCACCGCTCGATCAGGCTATTTAAAAAGAGCATGGCCACGACCGCAAAGGCTGGCAGGGAAACCAAGAGTTCCACCTGGCCTGCTGAATAACCGAAGTGGCTAAAATAGGCCTTCATAGCCGGCAAACCGGCTGTAATTGAAAAGGATGAGATCAGCATGAGCGACAAGCTCAAGAGACTGATTCTTTCCATTGTTTTTTTCATTTTTTTATTTCCTACACTTTACTGGTAACATTTGACTTTACTATTTTTTTAGAAAAGATTCAAACTAGTATTTTCAATAGAATCCTAGTATAATCAATTTAGAAAGAGAAAAATAGGACATTTGTCCTATTTTAGGAGATTGAGATGAAAAAAATTACCCCATCTACGAAACTCATGAAGATCATCACTGATTACCAATTGGATCAGATCTTTCCAGTTGACTGTCTTAGTCAGCTGGACCTCGTTCTCTATCAGGCTGGAGAGTATATCTGCCGCCAGGGTTCTGACCAAGATGTCATTCCTTATTTTCTCAAAGGTCGGCTCAAGATCGTCCACAGTCTTGAAAATGGTAGCGACACCATCCTTGAAATCCAAGAAAAACCTGGACTGTTAGGAGAGATTGAGCTCCTGCTCGATCGGGTCTGTATCACATCGGTCATTGCAGACCAAGACTCACTAGTCGTCCAGCTCTCTGCTCGGCATTTCAAAGACCACCTCCTGCTGGACCCGACCTTTTTGCGCTCTACGGCCAAGACCTTGGCTGAGAAATTGCACCAGATCAACTATTTGGCTCCTGCCAACTTTCATTATTCTGTCAAGGAGCGCCTCGCTACACATTTTTTGGAACATGGTGATGAAAATGGGACCCTCAAGCCCAAGATGAATCAGCTGGCCCTGCGTTTTGGGATCAGCTACCGCCACCTTAGCCGCGTGATCAAGCAGATGATTGACGAGGGGTTGATCCAAAGAGAAGGGCGGATCTATACGATTTTAGATGCAAAAAGGATGAGGGATTTGTCCATCAAACATGCGGAAACCGTCGACAGATAACTTTAATTTTAGGCTCTTTTGTGTTATCATGGAGGGTAGAAAGAAAGTGAGAGTAAAACGATGAAAGCAATTGAAAAAGTTACAAGAGCATCCCATTTGATTGATATGGATGACATCATCCGTGAAGGAAATCCCACACTTCGAGCTGTTGCAGAAGACGTGACCTTCCCTTTGTCTGATCAGGAAATTATCCTGGGTGAAAAAATGATGCAATTCTTGCACCATTCTCAAGACCCTGTTATGGCTGAAAAACTTGGCCTCCGTGGAGGAGTTGGACTCGCTGCTCCTCAGCTAGACATCTCGAAACGCATTATCGCTGTTTTGGTGCCCAATCCAGAAGATGCCGATGGCAACCCACCAAAAGAAGCCTATAGCCTTCAAGAAGTCATGTACAATCCAAAGGTTGTCGCCCATTCTGTTCAAGATGCAGCTCTTGGCGACGGTGAAGGCTGTCTCTCTGTAGACCGTAACGTCCCAGGCTATGTGGTTCGCCATGCCCGTGTGACTGTTGAGTATTTCACAAAAGATGGGGAAAAGAAACGCATCAAACTCAAGGGCTACAACTCCATCGTCGTTCAACATGAGATCGACCACACCAACGGCATCATGTTCTATGACCGCATCAACCCAAACAACCCATTTGAAATCAAAGAAGGCCTTTTGATATTAGAATAAGCTACAAAGGGCGTAAATGACAAAAATACCTAACTGAGAAAGCTCTCGGTTAGGTATTTTTTTGTTATTTTTTGCCTTGCCTTTTATTCGAAAACTTGCGCATGATAGAGCGCACTGTACTGATAAATAGATCAAGCACGATTGTATAAACTAAAATCCTTACTCCCCAGACTAGCCAAAATGGATATTTTATACCTGGTTTAGAATATCCTGAATTATAGGCAATTACTGTAAAGGATATAAAAACTAAAATTTCTAATAAAATACGATGTTTGGCTTTTTTCAGACTGAAGCCTTTCAACCAATTCCACAGCAAATCCCACAGCGTCGGATTATCCTCAGGTTCATCTTCCCAATATTCCTTACTTTTCGTTTTCAAATACAAGAGATAGCCCACTTCTGTCAGCAACTGAGTAAAGGCGTAACTGAATAGTATGCTTACGGATACTCCTAGCACCACTCCATAATAGCCAGTAAGTGCCGCTCCTATCATGGAGCAGACGAAGATGATCGTTAGGACATTGCTACTGTAACTACTTGATTTTGCGAAATAATTTCCCAGGGTTCTAGTTGGTGAAAAGCCAATCTTTAACTGCTTCTTAAGCCAAAAATAATGATAAATAAAGCCCAATAAGGTACAAATCACAAGAAAAGGAATGACGATGAAGCCATATTTCGGGAAACCTACCTCAAATTCTTTATTTGCCAGAGCAGAAACAATGATGAGCAAGCCCATGACTTGGAGCGATAAAAACATCCCTGCATAGGTGAATAAGAGTAGGGTCGTTGACAATACTTGTCTTCTATATATAAATGCCCCCATTAACGGCAAGAAAAATGTAATGATATGGTAAAGACAATAGATGACTAGGATATCGAAAAACCAATGATTAAATGGTTTTATACCTTTTGATACATCATACGAATAAAAGCAAATGATTTCAATCGCGAACAAAAATACGCCTGTCCACGAATTGATCATCATAGCCGCTGAAGCACGTGTATTGGCTAAACTTTTAAAGTAGACTTTGTTCGCCTGCTCAATATCGACTTTCTTTTCATTTTTCATATCATGCTCCTTTCTAGAAAATTGTTTTAAGGTCCAAAAGTAGATGGAGGCTACTCTTGCTTCTGGGTTTCACTCCACTGGATCTACTTGATTTTGGCTTTGAAATCATCGCCTGGAGCATATAAGCCTAAAATAGCTGATGCTAAATACATAAATGAAGTAACAAATAGGCCCATATGAACAATTAGATTTGGTTTAATTTTACTCAAAACTGAGTAAATCATTGCACTTGACAAAAACAAAGGAACTATCAAAAATAAAAGATTTCTTAGTACTATCCTAAATTTTACTGGGCGACAATAGATTCTTTTAGCTTTCTTAGAAGCTATCATCACCGTCTCTATTTTCCTAGTACTCAGCCAAATACGAAGCCCAATAACAATACATAGAACAAGGATCATTAACACTAGATTGAGTAGATGGGAACTAAAATATAAATAATCCTCTATCGGAAAAGCTCTGCCTAGTAAAACTGCTAAGGAACCAGCACCAAGAGCTGAAATCCCTGCTTTAGTCTGAGTAGAAAATATGTTCTTATCTCTTTCAAGCACTTTCGGAGCAATTGCTTCTACTTCATCCTCTGTCAGCTGATAAGCTTTATGAGGGACAAAATAGGTAAACCATGAGAGAAAATAACTTGTTATAATTGGCCGATCGACTTCCATTAAATACCACTTATTCTCTACTTTTAACAAACGATAGCGAAAATTCATTTTCGGTAAATACTCGATTTTTGCGGGTTTAAACATAGATTGATCTTACTTTCTATACTATTTTATTCTTATACAGTCAAAATTATCTTACTTATTCACGAAAGAACATACCATCCATCATACCTGATTTTACTTTGATGATCAAGTTTTGACCAAAAAAGAGGTTGGAAGATTTCCAACCACTCTATCTGTTTTAGCAAGTTAAACCTAGCTTCCTCTTTCCCAGAAGATGGCTAATAAAATCATGGCACCAAGAATCGATGGGATAATCGCTGTACCGTTTAGGCTTGGTCCCCAAGCACCAAAGAGTAATTGTCCTAAAAAGGCACCAATCCAGCCCAGGAACATTTTCCCAAAACATCCCATGCGTTCGCCACGATTGGTGATAGCTCCAGCTAGAAGTCCGATCAAAAGACCGACAAACATACTTCCAATCATAGTTTCTCCTTAAATTGCCCAATCTCCATTACGGAAGAGTGGTACGCGTGTTCCATCCTCACGGATACCGTCGATATCCATTTGGCTTGAGCCGATCATGAAGTCAACGTGGACGTCTGAGCGGTTGAGCCCGGCTGCTTCGAGTTCTTCTTCTGTGAACTCTGCGCCCCCTTCTACGCTGGTTGCATAGGCTGCCCCGATGGCCAAGTGGTTAGAGGCATTTTCATCGAAGAGGGTATTAAAGAAGGTAATGCCTGATTGGGAAATTGGACTTGGATCTGGGACGAGGGCACATTCACCCAAGGCACGCGCTCCCTTGTTTTTGAAGACCAAATCTTTCATGACTTGATCGCCTTTTTCTGCTGTGATATCCACAATTTCTCCATTTTCAAAGGTCACTTTGATGCCTTCGATGATGTTCCCATTGTAGCTAAGCGGTTTTGTGGAAGTGACATAACCTTCTGCACGACGGAAGTCAGGAGCTGTGAAGACCTCTTCTGTCGGCATATTTGGCAAGAAGCCTTCGCCTTGGGCATTGATAGCTCCAGCAGATTCCCAAACATGGTTTTTCGGCAAACCAAGAGTCAAATCGGTGCCTGGTGCTGTGTAATGAAGGGCTGAGAATTGTTCTTTATTAAGCATCTCCGCCTTGCTCTTGAGAATAGCTGCATGCTCTTCCCAAGCCTTGACTGGATCTTCTTCGTACACCCGGCAGGTCTTGAAGATTTGATCCCAAAGGAGATCCACTGCTTCTTCGTCGCTCGCCGCATTTGGGAAGACTTTTTTCGCCCATTCTAAACCAGCTGCTGCAGCAACGGTCCAGCTGACCTTGTTGGATTGAGTGGCGATGCGCATTGGTTTCATAGCCATGCCCAAAGCCTTGGCAGAAGCAGAAAGCTTCTCTGCATCAACGCCGTTCAAGGCACCTGGATCAGAAGAACGGACACCCAAACGACTGGCCTTGTGTTCCAAGAGGTAGTTCATTTCCGCAATCTTGTAATCTGGCACATTGTCCAAGCGATCCATCGGTGCATGGAGGAATTTCTCCCGGGTCGTAAAATCATCTGCCCATTGGACAATGACTTCGTGGGCCCCCAAGGCATAGGCTTCCTTCACAATCAAGTGAGCCAATTCTCTTTGTTCCACATCAATGTTCAAGACCAAGGTATGACCAGGTTGAACGTTGATGCCGTTCGCAACCAATAATTTAGCATATTTTTCGAGGTTTTCTTTAAAATTTGGTAAAACCATTGTTTTCTCCTTCATAAGTGAATGATCTTCTCCTAGTATACCATAAGTCCATGCAAAAAGAGAGTGGGACAGAAATAGGTAATTCGTTAGAATTCGATTTCGTCGTCCCACCTCCGCACAGTTGAGTAGGGCTGTAAAAGCTGATGAAATCAGCGTAGTAGAGCCCACTCAACCACTGCGTCTTGCTCGACAATCCAAAAATAATTGAGAGGCTAGGACTTTTGTCCCAGCCTCTTTTTCTTGTTCCTTCTAGCTTAAGGAAGAACATAGCCTTGATCATCTACCGTATGGGGATGTTCAGAATTGCCATTCTCCCTCAAGGCTTCCAAATCTTGATCCAAAATCGAATTGTAATCCGTACTACCTTCACGGGTTACCCGAGTCGATACTTGGCGCAAGAGTTTTTCATTAAGATTGCGGACCCAGCGACCATTACTATGATCATTGGCACGCATATAATTCTCTCTGACGATCTCTCCATAAAGAGCTTCATTGACTTGGTAGCCTTGCTTGCGCAATCCCAACAGACCGATCTCGACGATCTCATCTGGACTATAGTCTTCAAAATCAAATGTAGTCGGGATCCGACTTTGCAAACCAGAATTGACCTGCAAGAAGTCATGCATCTCTTTCGTGTAACCGGCAAAGATTATAACGATATCGCGACGGTGGTCCTCCATAAATTTGAGGACTTCATCCAAAGCTTCCTTCCCAAAATCATCATTTGAACCGGTAAAGAGGGTATAGGCCTCATCGATAAAGAGGACCCCACCCAGTGCACTCTCCAAAACTTCACGCGTCTTCAAAGCTGTTTGACCTTGGTAGCCTCCAACCAGATTGCTCCGCGAAACTTCGATGAATTTCTTCTGATTGATCACCCCTTTTTGGAAGAGGATATTGCCTAAAATGCGGGCAACGGTGGTCTTCCCTGTACCGGGATTTCCAAGAAAGAGAGAGTGCAAGGTCGTGTCTTCGACGATGCCACCTTGTTCAGCCCGTTTTTGGTTGAACTCAGCCATGGCTACGAACTGTTCCACTTGCTCTTTCACCTTGGCAATGCCAACCAAACGATTGAGGGCGGCCATCCCATCTTCTTCCTTGTCGGCTCCTGCCTGGTACTTGCCTTGGTTAAGGACAGCATCGATATCGCTATTGAGGATGGTCTCAATATCATCGGAACCTTGGGCCACCACCCGATCTGCCATGGTCTTGGTCAATTGCTCATCCAGGTTACGGATCCAGCGACCATTGCTCTTATCTAGAGAGCCATCATAAGCCCGCTTAACATGTCGTGCATAGTAATCCCGGTCTTCGAGCTTGTAGTCCCCTTTGCTTAGGATCATTTCGCCCAGCTGGACAATCTCATCTCCTGTAAAATCTTCAAAGATGAAATTATTTGGCACCCGAGAACGGAGTCCTGGATTGGTCTTTAAGAACTCCTCCATTTCCTTGGTATAACCGGCAAAGATAATCATGATGTCATCGCGATTGTCCTCCATAAATTTGAGGATGGTATTGATCGCCTCGATCCCAAAGTCCGCACCGCTGTCCTTTTTATCCAAGCTATAGGCTTCATCAATAAAGAGGATGCCCCCACGCGCTTTTTCGAGCAGGGCCTGGGTCTGTTCAGCTGTTCCTCCAATATTCGAAGAGATCAGATCGGACTCCGTTGCTTCCACGAAACGGAATTCCTCTCCTGAGAGGACACCTGCATCAAAGAGCACTTGTCCCAACAGACGGGCCACAGTGGTCTTTCCTGTACCAGGGTTTCCCATAAAGGCTGCATGGAGTGTTTGCTTTTCAGGAGCCTTGCCACTAGCGATTCGTTTCTTGTTAAATTCCACCATGTTGATCATTTTCTTGATCTCATGTTTGACTTTTTCAAGACCGATCAGGCTATTGAGTTCCTGAAGAGCATCTTGTTTCTTCTCTGGCCCAGAGTCCCTTGCTGTAGTTGATGCCACCGTTGCATCCGTCGCCTGTCCCGTAGCAACGACTCGCGCATTGCCCATGGCCACTTCTCTACCAATGAGATAGTCACAGCCATCCTCGATTTCCTTAGTCAGATCACGCGCATCCCCCTGGCTATAGGTCATGATGCCTACCTTCGCAAAGGCTCCACCTTGAAGCCGTATATTAGGATCCGCAATCTTATGACAAATCATATGCTCAGCCATCAGCACACCATCATTGAAAACGCCAAATGAAATGGTTTGGGCATTCTCATTCAAGAAGGTCGTTTCCCCAGTCAAAGAAGCAAAGGACTCTTCATAGACGCATAAAAATTCTGTAAATGTCGCCTGGTGAGCTCGGATCATACTATTGTATGAATTGATGGAGGTCATACGATCCGAATCCGAATTGAATTGAACATTGTTGTCAAGACAGATTCCAGTGCCTGTAGGCAACTCTATTTTACAGTTTTCAGATTCCCAGATGACATTCCTCAACCAAACTGGTGGAAAATCATTTTCCAGATCTCCACCTGTAATCGTTGAATTTTTTGCGATCACTTCTGAGTCCTTGGCATGGATCGTATTATTCCCAAATTTTTCAATATGGACATTTTCTAAGGTCAACTTGGAGCCTTCTGACAGATCTATCTTAGAAAAAATCGTTGAATTGCGAATGGACAATTCCGAAGCGGACATACCGATGGCACTTTGGTGTTTTTCTGGAACCTTCATTCCGACTCCTTCCAGTGTCAACTTCGAATGCGTATCCATATAGATAAAAAATTCACTATTTGTCGGAGTGGTGATTTCAAAATAGACCTGTTTACAGGTGATGTCTGAGCTATTCCATAAGATCAATGTAGTATAATTCCCACCAACTTTAAACCACAAGTCTTCAAACGTCACCTGAGCTCCCTCTACAAATCGGAAGGAAGCCTCAATGATGTTGTTAAACATGCGCCCATTACCATTTGGATTTGGAACCACATGCCCCACGAAATGAAGGTTTTTGTCGATCTCGATCACTTTATTTGTCGGCCATTGAAAGACATACCCATTTTCAAACTCGATGGTATCCCCATCCTGCGCTTTTTCAAGTGCATCCATAAAGTTCCAACTATTGTTGTAAGGACCTACTAAATATCTTGCCACGCGCTTCTCCTCTGTTTCATTTTTTTGGAAGAACATCCATTGTTTTTCTGTTTCCTGTTTACAAACACTTGTCACTAAAAATTGTAACACAATCCAGATCCAAAGAAAACACTTATCCGGTCTAAACGGACTTAAAAACCTCTATTTTCAAAAAGAAAATAGAGGCTATCATCTAATCTTTCAAGGCTGAACATAAGCTGGCTAGAGCAATTGCTCCCGAGAGCATGGCGGTGGAAAGGAGCAACACATGGTCTGCCACTTCTAGCTTGTAGACAAAGACTTTTTCAGCTGGTTTGTCTTCCGCAAAAATGTCAACCTTCATGTTCTATTCCTTTCTTAGTCATCCTCCTCACCCAGATAGAGACGTCGTGCTTCTGGGCTGTTGCTAAGAATATCGAGATAGGTTTCATAAGCATCGGGCAAGGGCTTTCCCAAAGAGATATCTAGCTCTGGATTCACATTTTTCCCATAGAGAGAGCAGAGATAAAGACGTTCATTGAGCGTTGGAAAAACTTCGAGAGACATGAGCTCAGCCTGACCGACCCGCTCCCAATCTTGCTCTTGGATATCTGGTAGGATATAGGCTTGGAAGAGTCCCATTAGAGGATTATCCTCTGCTTGGCCACTTTCCTTGTCCGCCTGAACCAAGGAAAGCCGTTGGCCAAAACCAGTTACTTGGCGCTCCCGTCCCTTCACCGAAACCGTAATCGGATGCCCTCCCATATGGCTATAAATCCATTCTTTGGGTAACCGATAATCTATGAGAGGGTCAAGATCTTTGACAATCCTTACAGGACTAGAGCGTAGAAACTGACGAGTGACTGCTTTACAAAAGAGAATATTCTCCTCTTTCAAGGTCACTCCCTTCCAGCTATTTTCCTCCTTGAAATGGTTAAAAAATACCAGATAGGGCTCTCTCACCATTTGTGCTAAGACATAGACGCCATTCCGTAGGCGAATGGAAATGACTTTCCCCGACTTCCAGGGTATTGCTCTTTTTTTCTTTTCTATCATTAGCCAACCTCAAACTGAGCGAGGATCGTTGAATCCATCAAAATAAATCACTGTGACTTCCTGTCCTCAGCAAGTTTAAAATCAATTCGTCCTTATCTACTTTGTAAACCAAAAGCCAATCCGGCTGGATATGACACTCCCGAACACCTTGGAAATGCTTGGAATCAGTCAATTGATGGTCACGATATCTGACAGGAAGTTCTTTTTCTTGAACCAGAAAATTCAAAACTTCTTCTAACAAGTCTGCCTTCAAACCACACTTCATTGCCAACTTAAAATCTTTTTTAAACTGTTTATGATAACGAATCTTAAGCACGCAGGTCCTCCATCAAGTCTGAGACTGATTCAAAGGGTTGACTCATATTCCGATTTTGCTCTACATCCGTTACGACTTGGAGCAACTTCCCATGATCGTCTAATCGAACATCAAAAGGTAAGCCCTGATATTGAATAGCCTGACGGAGGAAAATGTTGATAGCTGTGGTCATATCCATCCCTAAATGATTAAACACTAGTTGGGCCTGCTCCTTAACCTCACTATCCAAACGGATACTCATGCTCGTCTTTGACATATTCTCACCTTCTTTCTATTGATTATTGTAACAAAAAAGAAGGCTATTGTAAATCTATTAGATATACAATAGCCTTTTGAAATTAATGATCAAGGCAATTCTTATGACTTACTTTCTATGAATCTTTTGACCATAGGTAAAATTTCTTTTTCAAGTCCTTTTATTTGATACGATTCCCATTTAGTTTTTTCTGTTATATTAGCCATTATTTGTAACTTTAGACTCTGACGATCAAAAATTCCTTCCCACTGTTTATATTTTGCACTCGGGACTAAATTTCCAAATTTTGAATTTTGACTATCTGTAATGATACAAAGGTTCCCAAAAGAGTGTAAGAATTGATCATCCATTTTCTCAATTTTTTCATCACTATTTGGATGTTGTGGGAACCAATGCTCTATGGAACGACGATAAGCAAATTTGAAATGATCAAATTTAACACCTTTATACTTCCTTCCTAATTCTTCACGGTTTTTCCATAAGATGTAATCAACAAAATTGAATGCATAAACAGGAATATCACCATATTTTTTGAGCATATCTTCCTCGGTGAACAATCTTCCCTCAGCATATCTTACAGCCATTATTTCAAGAAAATCCTTAAAATAAGAACCAAATTCCGGTTGATCTAACTCTTCAATATGGTTGAAGAGGAATCGCAAACTTTCATATAACCAACGACTATCACGATTGGCAGTGAAAGTCACAGCAAACATAGATTGAAGAAGAATGATGTTTTTGTTCATTTCTGAATCTGAAAATGTATTCTTAGTAAAGCGTTCTTCAACTATGTAATGCTCTTTTGCTTTTCCATTTGGCTGGTATTCATAGTAAGTACCCTTCTGCAAAAACCATTCATCCTTATTTCTGCTTGAAGAATCCATATTTGAATTTCTAACAATGAAATTATCAAAAATATGTTTCATTCTAAGAAGGAATTCACTGAACTCAATAACCCAAGTCTCATTTTTATTTTTTATATCAAATAGAGTTAAGAGTTTCTTATCATCTAACTGAACCTCACTGGTATCCTTACCTTCCCAAATTGCCAATACATGGAGTAAAAACGTCGGAAAATCAATAACTTGGGTATAGTCACCAAAATCTTTTTCTGATTCTGTAATTTTTTCATTGACCTTTATTCCTAATATATCTGATAACTTTCTTCTTTCATTTTGATAAAAATCAATGTCATCATAAATATTATGAAAGGAGTAATTTGAAAAGTGCCATCCGAAAATACGTTCACGCTCCTGAAAATTATCTGCCCTCTTCCGCCTCATCTTAAATTGACTTGCTACTGGCTTATCAAACTCTGCGCAAGCATCCCAGATTCTTGCAAACTTTTGAGCCATTTCTTGATCTATACCGAACTTAGCCATCATTTGCGCCTTAAGAATCTCATGAGCCTCTAGTTGTTCTCCTCGAGAATTGAAACGTTCGAAATAAAGATTCAAATCTAAATCTTTAGGAAGAATACTACGAAAAATGATGACTTTATTAAAAAGATAATCAACGAAGGGCTGAGGTTCAAGTTGGCGCTCTCCTAGCACTTTTTTCAAGGCATCTTTAGCATGTCTGTAACCTCTAGTTAATTCATTTTCATCGTCCTCAGAAATTTTTTCATTGATAAATAGTTTTTGAATATTATCGTTTGATTTCTTCCGAGCTGGGAAGGTAAGATTGACAGCTTTCAATCTATCAAAACCAAACTCATGCTTCAAAGCTAAGGCAATCAAATTAAGTGCTGTTGTCCGTTGTTGCCCATCTATTATTTTGAAAAGATCATTCTCTTCATTAACAACTAATGTTCCAATATAATAATTGTCTCTCTTTTCTTGAAAAGCATCTGCCACATCGTTCAATAATTGTTCAATTTCATCATAAGTCCAAGCAAAATTTCTCTGATAAAGAGGAATAGCATAGGTATCTTCATTTAACAAACGGTTAACGGATAAGCTTATATGTGTTTCTACCATTTATCTTTTTCCTCTTCTATAATTTGTTCCATCGTATAATTTTCAAATAATTCTCTATCTATCTTAACCATGAAATCATTCGGAGTCACAGCATGGGCTAAAACTTGAAATAGTTTTTGAACTTCTCTTTGTCTGAACTTCCCGCCTGCAGCGTAGTTTCCTACAGTAGCGTCATATATGGCTCGAGACTTCACACGGGGGTAGTAAGCCCAAATAAACAAGGTTTCTACTATTTCCTTTGATAGCTTATCTTTTCCAAATCTCTCCGCAAAGAGAGAACAAATGTTTAGAAACAGATTGTGGCACTTGCGATAGCGCCCCTTTGAACTATTGTAAATTTTTAACATACCTTCAGGGTAATCTGAACCATTTTCTTCACTCTTAGGATCATTAAAAATTCCTAACTGTTTATTTAAAACATCTATATGATCTTTAATCATTTGATGAACAGATTCAATATATTCAAAAAATTTGCTTCCATCTATGATTGGCATAGTAATTGACATAGGGAAGTTTTCAATATGACGATATAATTCTAGGTATGGAAAATTCTGATTTAAATCAACACCTTTAAAATCGTCAATAAAATCTTCTGTAAAACGCAGATAAGAACCATAACGCTTGTTAGTTAGTCCTGTTTCTCCCCTAGACCAACGTCTCATACGGAAAAGATGCTTATCAAATAAATCTTTCAGACTTAAATCGTCATCTTCCACAAACTGCTCCCATTTCTCAACAATTTTTTCATCTTCTGAGTCTTGTTGACGCAGATGATAGGCTTTGAGTAAATCATGAGGTTCTAAAGATTTTCCACGATTATTCTGAGAATCAAATAATTGAAAGGCTTCTGCCAAACGTTCCTCTGGCATGATGATACAAGAAATAGAACAATTTTCCAATAAAAATTCGCAAATATCTTTTGCCTGGCTTGTACCAACCAATTGAGTTAAATTTTCCCACTCGTTATAATTTTCGCTTGCATGATAGCAGGATATCTCTCCAAATTCAGCACCTAAAAGTTGATTAGCGCCTTCATAATCCTTTAACTTTTCTAATGAATGAAGAAACAAGGAAATAGAAATTAGTCGTTGTTGCCCATCTACAATATCTAAGTATCCACCATTATCATGAAAGATAACAGAGCCAACTTGATATTCCTTTTTTTCCATAGCATCTCGTAAATCATAAAAAAGATTACGAATATGCTTTCTGTTCCACTTATAAGGTCTTTGATAAGAAGGAATCCGCAAATTCCCTTCTTTCAATAGCTCTCCAACCTTTTTTGAAGTAAATTGAATACTCATTTTATCTGCCTTTATCGTATTTTTTAAAAAACTACAAATTCATATGAATCTGTAGTTAAGGGTAGCTAATTCTTTTGAATAAAAATCATTTATCCATCAAAACAAATCATCAAACAAACTCAACTGATTATCCTCTGGCATATTGCCCAGAATGCCCATTTCATCCATCTTTTCAACCAGGGTTGAGGAGACACCGCCACGCTTACGGAGCTCCGTCTTAGAAAGGAATTCTCCTTCTTCACGCGCCCGCACGATTTGCTTGGCAACGTTCTCTCCTAGACCATCCATCGCGACAAATGGTGGAATGAGGGTGTCCCCATCGATCAAGAATTCTGTTGCCTGACTGCGATAGAGGTCGAGCTTGCCAAACTTGAAGCCACGCTCCCACATCTCATTGACAATCTCAAGGGTGGTGTAGAGGTCGATCTCTACGTTGGAAGCTTCATTATTCTTGCGTTTCTCAGCTATTTCTTTCATTCGAGCTTTCACGGCCTCCAGGCCAGCTCCCATGGTTTTGATATCAAAGGCCTTGGCCCGAATCGAGAAGTAGGCACAGTAATAATAGAGAGGATGATGCACCTTAAAGTAGGCCACCCGAAGGGCCATCATAACGTAGGCCGCCGCATGGGCTTTGGGGAACATGTACTTGATCTTTCCACAGGACTCGATGTACCACTCAGGAACATTGTTTTCCTTCATGGCTTGGATATAGCCATTGCGCTCTTCTTCTGAGATCTTGAGCCACATGCCTTTCCGCACACGCTCCATGATGGTAAAGGCCATCTTAGGCTTGAGCCCCGCGTGCATGAGGTAGACCATGATGTCATCCCGACACCCGATAACGGTCGATAGATCGGCAATGCCCGCCTTGATCAAGTCTTGAGCATTTCCCAACCACACGTCGGTACCGTGAGACAGACCAGAGAGCTGAAGCAACTCGGCAAAGGTCGTCGGATGGGTTTCATCGACCATGCCCCGAACGAAGTTGGTCCCAAACTCTGGGATTCCCAGCATACCAGTTGAAGTCCCGATTTGCTCCGGTGTCACTCCTAGGATATCGGTCCCTGAGAAGAGGGCCATGACACCTGGGTCATCCATAGGAATATCATTCGGATCAATTCCTGACAAGTCTTGGAGTTTGCGAATCATAGTCGGATCATCGTGTCCCAGGACATCGAGCTTGAGGACGTTCTCATCGATATCGTGGAAGTTAAAGTGCGTGGTCTGCCATTCAGCTGTCACATCATCTGCTGGATACTGGACCGGAGTAAAGTCATAGACATCCATATAGTTTGGAATAACAACGATTCCCCCCGGGTGCTGACCGGTCGTCCGCTTGACCCCAGCGGCACCTTGGGCCAGACGTTCGACCTCAGCATCTCGGTAGTACTTGCCGTAGTCTCGCTCATAGCCTTTCACAAACCCATAGGCAGTCTTGGCCGCGACGGTACCTACTGTTCCTGCCCGGAAGGCATATTCTTCCCCAAAGATATCGCGAACATCCAAGTGGGCACTCGGCTGGTCTTCCCCTGAGAAGTTCAAATCGATATCGGGTACCTTGTCCCCATCAAAACCAAGGAAGGTCTCAAACGGAATGTCTTGGCCGTTTTTGCTGAGCTTGTGGCCACAGTTTGGACAATCCTTATCCGGCATATCAAAACCAGATCCATAAGAGCCATCAGTGATGAACTCACTGTACTGGCACTGGCTGCAGACATAGTGAGGCGAGAGCGGATTAACCTCCGTAATCCCAATCATGGTCGCGACAAAGCTGGATCCAACGGATCCACGCGATCCAACCAGGTAGCCCCGCTCATTGGAACGATGCACCAGCATTTGCGAGGCCAGATAAATCACGGCAAAGCCATTCCCCAAGATAGAGGTCAATTCCTTTTCAATCCGCAGATCCACAATATCAGGTAGTGGATTTCCATAGATTTCAAAGGCCTTCTGATAGGTTAACTCGGCAACTGTTTCTTCGGCCTTGTCGATAAATGGCGTATAGAGGTCACCCTTGACCACTTCGACAGGTTCGAAGATTTCTGCCAGGGCATTGGTATTTTCAATGACAATCTTGCGCGCCAAGTCTTCCCCTAAAAAGGCAAATTCATCCAGCATTTCATTGGTTGTACGGAAATGGGCTTTTGGTAGGGGTGCTGGTTGGGCGTTTTCTCCATGGCCGATAGTCCGGTTAATCATGGCCCCTTGCCCGAGACTGCGGACAATGATCTCCCGATAGATCTCATCTTCCGGTTCCAGATAGTGGACATTCCCTGTGGCAAGAACGGGCTTACCTAGGCGATCTCCCACCTCAATCAAGCTCTTTATAATGGTCTGGAGCTCGTCCATGTCCTTGACCTGCTCCTTGGCAATGAGAGGCGCATAGATAGCCGGTGGCATGACCTCGATAAAGTCGTAGTACTTAGCCACTTCGACTGCCGCGTCAACTCCTTGAGAGACGACCGCATCGAAGACTTCTCCTTCAGAACAAGCTGATCCAAGGATCAAGCCCTCTCGGTGGGCATCCAGCACGGTCTTGGGAATCCGTGGGACCCCTTCGAAATACTTGGTCCCAGAAAGAGAGACCAGTTTAAACATATTCTTAAGGCCGGTCTGATTCTTGACATAGATCGTGGCATGCTTGACCCGGGCCTTCTTATAGGAATTTTCATTGATCAGATCGATATTCAAATCCTTGAGATTGGTCACCCCATGCTTTTCTGCTACATCCTTGATAAAGATGAAAAGCAAGCGCCCCGTCGCTTCCGCATCGTAGTTGGCCATGTGGTGGTGCTCCAAGCCTACTCCAAAGCGCTTGGTCAATGGCCCCAAACCATGCCGTTTAAAATCTGGATAGAGGTTGCGGGCAAATTCCAGGGTATCGATGACCGGCTGGGTGATCTTGGGAAGACCATGACGCTCATAGTTGGCATTCATGAAGCCCACGTCAAAGGTGGCATTGTGGGCGACAAGAACGGTTCCCTCACAGAAGGCCTGAAACTCCTTCAAGACCTGCACCAAGGGCTTAGCCCCCCGGACATGCTCATTGGTGATCCCTGTCAATTGGGTCGTAAAGGCAGACAGAGGATGGCCTGGATCGATAAACTCATCAAACTCCTCAATGACATTGCCCTTGTACATCTTAGAGGCAGCGACCTGGATCAAGTCATTGTAAATGGCTGAAAGTCCCGTCGTTTCCACGTCAAAGACCACATAAGTCGCTTCATTGAGGTCCAGATCCACCTCGTTATAGGTGATGGGGACCTTGTCCTCTACGATATTGGCTTCCATCCCATAGATCAGCTGGATTCCAGCTTTCTTGGCTGCTTTAAAGCCATGTGGGAAGCTCTGCACATTGCCATGGTCGGTGATCGCCACCGCCTTGTGCCCCCACTCAGCTGCCTTGGCGATCAGCTCTTCGACTTCCGGCAGGGCATCCATCGTCGACATATTGGTATGCGCGTGGAATTCCACCCGGCGCTCACCCTCTGGCATCAGGTCCTTGCGGGCATAATGCACGACTTCCTGGATGTCTTGGACATTCATAGTCAAGTCGCGCGTGAAATTGTTCATTTCGATATTTCCCCGCACCCGTAGCCAGCTGTTCTTCTTGATCATGTCAAACTTCTGGGCTTCTTCCTCATTTTTGACCCACTTCTGAAGGGAAAAACTCGAGGTATAGTCGGTCATCTTAAAGCTGATCAAGACCCGACCGGTCCGTGTCACCTTGTGCTCCACGTCAAAGACCACTCCCTCAAAGACAATCCGGTTCTCTTCTGTTGTGATCTCGATCATCGGAGTGATCTCAGCCTTGTCTAGCTTAGGTTTAGCCGCCGCCTTCTTAGCCTTGAAATCAAAGGCAGGCTTTTCTTCAACTGCTGGTGGCGGAGCCATCTGGGCCAAGGATTCCATAGCTCGCAAGGTCTCTTCATTGGCTGCTTGGAAAATCTTTTCATTTTCCTCTTCAAAGCGTGCCACTTCTTGCTCTGTCAACTCCTCATCAGACTCCACCCGGCAGGTGAAATGCGGAAAACCAAAGGATTCCAACTGCTTGGCAAGGTTAGGCAAATGGTTCTTACGAAAATGCTCCGTATCAACCGAAGAAGGCCCTGAGATGATCAATTCCTGTCCTTCCGCGCGCACCTGCAAGTCTTGGTAGAGTCCCTTAAAGCCTTGACTAGCACAAGGTCCTTCCTCAAAGACCTCACGGTAGTAGGCCTGCAATAAATCCGCAGTAAAGTCCGGATTGGCCACTTGGATGGTAAAGGTCGCCTGGTTTCCCGTCTTTGAAAATTCATCCTTCAAGCGCTGGCGCAATTCCTTAAACAAATCAATCGGCAAGACTTCCGCAAAAGCAAAGCGGAACTCCCAAACCCGACTGACCTTGTGCACCACGACTTCTTGAATCTCCGCATGCAAAAAGGCACTGGAAGATCGCATATCCAGCGGCATATCCAGCTGATCCATTAAAATTTCAAAGGTGTTGGACATTGTTTCTCCCTTGATCTTGATTCTTTTGCTCGCTTTTGAGCGGCCCGTTTTCTAAGCAAAAACAGACTATTCAAAAACATTCGTAACCTTTATTTTATCACAATTTAAGGATTAATTCGAGGGAGAAGTGAAGACAAAAAAATCACCGCTAGGACGGTGATTTCTCTTCGTCATTTATTCAGTTAGGGCTTATACTTCATCCCCATGATGATTGCCACAACTGCCAAAATAGGCAATAAAATTAACATCCAGATTCCAATCCACATTTCCCGCTTATAAGATTTGTCTAGTCCACTATAGCGTTCAACGTATGATTCTTTTGGACAGCCTGGATTATACTAGACCGTCATGGTCGATCCCAGTGGAAAAGCATCTTGAAAAAGATTGCCCTTTGAGACTGTAGAATTGGTGTAGATGGTTATCCTTTGTGCCATCAAATCGATATCGCTAGCCGCTTGATTCGTTTTCCAAGGAAGTGTTGCCCGCACCACCCGATAATATTTTAGACTATTACGATAGGTCTGACCATCCACTCTATATTCTACAATTGGAGCCACCACAATTTGTGCCCGCTTATAGCCAACTACCACTCCCTCAACGCTCTTTGACGAGAGGGTCTTAATCCTAACTTCTCTTCAAAAATGTCCAAAAAAGAGTACGGTAAACAAGGGAAATCCAATAACAGCCACAGCAATGACTAGAAGTATTCTGATATCAGGCATCCCCATTACCTACTTCATCATAATGTCTGTGATACTCAGACTCATTTTCGTTTCATCTGATATCTTCTCTACGATCGAGCTTTGTTCACTCGTCAAAGGAAGCAACAAAAGAGTCGCTGATTGGGTCGGTAACTTAGGGTTATTCGATAAACTATACTGGACTACTTGATCTTGGTAAACAGATTGGCCATCATAACTCCAGCTAATCTTAAAGGTCGCATCATGATCAAGATTCGTTGTAGTTTTGTTGACCAACATAAATACAGCATATTCCTGTTGTTCTACAGTATAGGTGCTCCCTGTATAATATACAGTGATATCCCCTTGCTCACCAACTTCCGGATGCTCCTTAACTAACTTCTTCCCCAGTTCCATCAAATCTGATGTCTTTCCTTCAAATTGAGGTGCCACTACAAATTTCAAGCCCTTTTCCTCTTTAGCAGATGAGGAGGCTTTTGAGGTTTGCTCTGTTTTGCTTGTGGTCGACTCCTTGGCCTCTTTGTTAGGCTGAGCACAGGCTGTTAAAACAAGCGTACTCGCTAGTAATACTAGCATCTTTTTCATGGAACATTTCCCTTCTTTTAGGCTTGAGTTGGATTTAAAAAACATTTCCTACCATCATACCGAAAATTAGTTTGAAGAATAAGTTCATCACTATGTGGAGATAGTTGTAAACTGAATTATCAAACCACCTTTGGGTGGTTTGATAATTCAGTTATAATCTTGCTAGAAAAACCAAAATTCTGAGTAGTGACGCAGTATTCTTTTGCAAAAAATATCCACAAATTAATAAAATCTATATTTAATCCTCTAAGTATTCTAAACTATCAAGCAATTCATTAACTTCAGGCTCATTTGGATTTTCTTTAGCCGATTGGTTAATTTCTAAATAATCAACATAATTTAATAGTCCATTATTTTGTGTATAATTCGGACTTACTCCATTTTTATAAGCTTCCTTTGACATATCATGAGCACCATATATAGTATTGTATAAATTTAGTGTCTCTTGAGTAATGGTTAAATATTTCATCCCATCATTTTTAGCAAACCATTTATTAAAGCCGTCGGCTTCCTCACCATTTGGATATCTACCTGTTTTGTTTATAATATCATGGTATATTCCTGTCCCAGCATTGAATGGAAAATAATCTGGGTTGTCTCCGTGACTATGATATCGAGAATATGCTTGAGTCATCACAATTCCATAATTAATATCATCATCTAATTTCTCGATTTCATTTGGATGATTTGATATATAGTTAGCAATAAAAAGCAATTCCTCAGAAGTATATCCTTCTTGTCCAATTTTAAAGAATTCTTCTGAATGTACTTTTTTCTTCAATCTATTAAACTCTTTTCTTTCCTCACCAGGATATATACGCCAGTACCGTGACATAATTTCTTTATCTTTATCCGTCAGAGTTTGATTATTTTTTATCTTATCTTGTACTTTTTCATAAGCTCTTTTAGCAACAATTTTGTTCAGAGTAGTTGTATTAACTTGTACATTCGGATAACTTTCTTTCTTATCTTCTATTGTTCTAATTTCTTCATTTGTTAATTCTTTTCCTGAATCTAACTTATCAACGAGAGAACGATATTTCATCTCATCCGCTTTAACTTGACGTACTTCTTTGGTATATTGTAGAATTTCCTGATCTACTACTCCTGGATACTCACTATTATACCGTTCAATTGCTGTAAGATCCGATTCTGTTAGCTCCTCTCCGTTATATAATTTCTGAAGAGCCTTATCATAGGATTCTTGTAGGTTAACTGCACGAGCTTCCCATTTTGTTGCAACAGTGGTAGCCCAATCCGTACTTGTTGTACATTCAAAAGTTCTAGCAGCAAAAGAGACACCTAGGGTATGTTCTGCAGAAGCGATTGTTGCTGCAGCATCATTTGCTGCGGTGCAGGCTGAAGCAGAAGCAGCATCAAAGGCTTTTAAGTGCTCTAATTTCTCAGTAGCTACTCTAATTTGTTCATCCAGTTCAGATGCTTGTATACGTAATGATTCTAATGAAGCTTTCTGTGTATCAGTGAGTTTATCTCTCCGTTCAAAACTTGCAATAGAAGAACTAACTTGCATACTCCCTCTAGTTGCGTTATTAATTTCAGTTTGGAGCTCCTCCTCATCCAAACTCTCTGAACCACATAGCGCTGTATAGGTGTCAGCAAGGTAGTCTGCAGCGTCTGCAACAGCTTCAGAATATATGATACAAGCTTGATAATAGGAAACCATAATTCCTGACGCATAAGTACGCGCAGCATCATAGCCATCTCCTTGTAGTTCATATGAGCCACTAAATGTACTAAAGGCATTAATCAGTTGCTGGTAGCCTGCTACACGCGCTTGGGAAGCGCTTGAAGTTGTAGAGGACATCGTCTGAAGGGCACCGTAGTTTACTTTAACCATCTATCTCTTCCTTTCTCAATGTTTTGCCGAACTATACAGTGCTTCGCTTCCTGTCCCTGTATGACTATTGATATATCCTGCAATCGAAGCATCTGTCGTCTGGAACTCTGCATGAATTCCATGAAGCACCTGAATAAAGTCGATAGCCCTCTCCTTTGCCTGCTCACCTATATTTTTATCTTTATCGATATTGCTTGTCATTCCTGCCTGACCTTGATAAACATTGCCATCATCTTTTGTCCCAATAGCTGAACTCACTGAGTTTGACGCAGACACAATGCTATCCGCATAGGAATGAACTGTCTCATTTGATTGAATTGCCATATAAAATGTCCTTTCATTGAAGAGAAGTGTTTGGTAGAGAATTCATTAAATGGTAAATCATATAAATCAAGTCTTTATTGACCTTTGTATTGATTATTCATCACTTTTATCATTCTCACCTAAATCAAAAACGAAGAATGGCTTACCTAATAGAGTTCTCCTAATTTATTGATAGAGTATGTTGAATAATTGAAAATATTCTATCAAATGAAGGATCTTAGTAATCCTTTCTGTTTTACTTGGAGTCAACTTCACCTCTTACTTTGAAAAAAGCCCTAACAAAAAGTGATCATACTCTCAAAAGGTCGCTAAACTAGCTCAGTTTTCATTTACATTCCTCATTGCTTGTGAGAATTAAAATTTCAACTCAAAAATACCACTTTACTATCATACCTAAAATTGCTTTGAAAATCAAATTAATTACTAGTTAGAGAGAGTTCAGGGGACTAAAAAGAGAGAACCGTCGTTCTCTCTAATATCTTTTTTGATTTGCTTCTTTTTCAGCTAGCTCATTTAAGAGTTGAGTGCGTTTCTTCTGAACCATTTCAAGCTGACGCTCTGTCTCACGATACTGCTTTTTTAGTTGCAATTCCTGCTCATCTAAATCCAAATAGATTTTTCGAGTTGTCGCATCCATCTGTTCTAGTAGTTGAATATAAAAGGAGCGATGAGAAGGTGTTACCCCCATCAAAAGTAAATCATTGAGCTGATAAAGAGCATCTCCTTGAGAATACTCAAGATCTTCCCGCAACTGATAGAGCGCTTTTTGCTCATCTTGATTATCCTCTAACTGAAGATCCAACCTCATCTGATCCTTGTAGAGTAGGTCCAACTTCTCTTGTTGTTTACACATCAATAGATTACCTCTATTTTTCGATTGAACTTTAACTATATTTCTCTTATCGCCTTATGTAATTACTTTTATAAACTTAAGCAATAGAAGGATTAGTATGTATAGATTCACATAATGTTCGATTGAAAACACCTGTTTCCTTAAAACATGTAGAAGTCTAGTTTCACATTATTAAAAATCTGTAATTATTTTGATTTTAATATAGATTCCAGACCAGAAAATACAATATCTCTCAATACTTCGTTATAGCTTTCATAATTTCGGCCTGCCTTTATCGCTTCAAAAGCAACTTTTATCTGTCCATCAATTATTAGAGTTAGACCCTCGACTTTTTCATCTGATCCTTCTTTTCCAAAGGTTTCATTTAAAATAACTAATTTATTATCTGACATTAATTTTTCCATCCTTTTCAATCCAATATTGTTTTTCTTTAGGTATTAAACGATCAAATCGTCCTAAAAAGACTTTCCATTCTTTTGGCACATATCTTTCGTAATTTTTCAGCCCCAGATGATTTGAATAAAACTCCTGTTTATCAAAATCTATCAAAAGATCTGGGAGTAATCCTTCTCCTTCCAAGATGATCTCTGAATTTGTTTCATCACTTTCCATTGATCTTTTAATAATTAAAATCAACTCTTCAACCGTCACTTTCAAACAGTCATCTTCATAAATTTCTAAGTACCTATTTAGATTATTTTTTGTAATCACACGAAGATTATACTGAATCTCAGGTAAATAGGAAAAATCAAAATTCAAACCCGCTTCCTTATATTCCTGAATATATTTATTAATATCCATTGTCCACATATCACTTGAACAAATATACCAGTTAAATTGATTATTTGCAATAATAGCAACAATATTCATTTCTGGCTTATTTATTAATTGACGATTATTCATTAATCTACTATTCTCCCATTTGTTCCATATTCTTCTATCCACCTTACAAATGGATCTGGTAAACCATAACTAGTTCCTTTTGTAGTCGGATCAACAATTTGAGGTGCCATTCCATCCTGATATCCAGGGTTCAATTTTGCATTTGCCTGTGGAATTGCATTTTCTCTAATCAAATCATCAAGGTATTTAGGAACCTCAAACTCTACAATTTCTCCTCCCGGCCTTCTAGTATCCCTAAAGTATTGAGCATGCTCCAAATCATATGCACTCACATACAGTGTGGTATCCTTGTCTGGTATATTCAATTTTCCATCATCATTTACAATAATTCTTTCCCTACTTCTTGCTTCTCCAGAACCTCCTCCTTGAACACGATAATATTTTACAGTTTCATCTGAATCAGGAGTAATAGTCTCTACTTTTGGCACATCCACATCAGTTGCAGGTCTTCTAACACCCGGTAAATCAACATCTACTTCTGGTGCTCCACCACGTCCGAACTTCACATCCGTATATTTTCCAGCCTTACCTAAACCGTGTCCCATTACTTGTCCTAGGACCATATTTTGGATCGCTGAATTAGGATTTCCCCCACTAGCTACCGCATAGATAACCTTGCTTACATCGTTCACATCATCCGCATATTTCCCAGCACTTGCCAATCCCTTTAGTAAAGTTGATCCGCTCACACCAGCCTTTGCAAGTTGAGTTAAATACGCTGCTGAACCCATTGATGCAACAGTCACAGCTGCATCAATACCTGCCCAAACTCTCTCTTCAGTTGAGAGTTGAGTTCCTGTTATCATAGTATGACCTGTAGCTGCTGAGTAAGCACTATCAGTAGCTAGATATGCTCCTCCAGCATAAGTTGCATAAAGTGACGTTCCTCCAGTAAATGGAGCTAGAGCCACTCCTCCTACCATTGCTAAACCAGCCAAAACTTTCAGACCCGTATCCACATACTGTAGCTTTTCCTTGTTTTCTTCATAGTAACGGCTTGCCTTGAGTTTTTGATAATCAGGGAGTTGACTTGGATAACGAGCAGCCACAATATCCTCTGCACTTTTCCCCTCTAGAGCTTTAATCTGCTCATCAGATAATTGGTCTTTCTGAGCCAACATTTCCGTGGCTGCTCTTAAACGTTCATCATAAACATCTTTAGCCGCCTGAATAGGGCTAGCCTTCCCATCTAATAATTCAGCTAAACTATATGATTCATATTCGGTAACAGATTCATGTAATGGACCATAACTACTCGAATAACCTCTAGATACCTCTTTGGTTACTGCTTTCTTAGTATATTCACTCTTATAAGGTTTCCCTGCACCGTTTACATTATTTAAAGAAGCAAAAGCATTATCCATGCCTTTCGTAAACTTACTGTCAATATTTTGAATAATATCAGAATGAACTTTTCTAGCGCTGGTCAGCATTGTGTAGATACGCTTTAGAGATTTATCAAAAACAGAACTATCTTTCGTCAGCCCCAGGGCTGCCTCACCTTGTTGAATGTATAAGTCTTCAACACCCTCATTTTTCACTGTATTTCCAACAGCTTCAATATCTCCCATGATAGTACTCATAGATTTAGAATAGCCACTACCGTTAATATTTGATTGGACAACTGGTTCTGTGGTAAAGTCTGGTTTATTTGTATAATATTCTGTCATTGTCCCCCCTCCTCTTTAGATTTTTTTGCTTCTTCTTGAAGGTTTTGTTTTAATATATCAACAGAACCCTTTGGATCTTTCTTAATTGCTTCCTTAATATCTTCAGATGTATTTGAATCATCTAAAATTAAATTAGCAATAGCAGTAGCTAATATTTTATCCGTGTCTACCATTTTATCATAGGTGTTCTGTGCATGCCTGTATAAAACTTCACTTATAGTTTGAAACTCCTGAGCCTTTAAGTAAAATAAACCCAAGCCTCCATTACTATCGCTGGCCACAATTAAATCATGAAAAGCACCTTGCGAAGATAGATTTGGAAGTTTTGACACAACATCTTGAACTTTAGCAGTAACCTGAGCAGTTAAGGTCGCAAGATTCATACTATGAAAAATTAATTGTTCCTGATCTGATAGTACTAGTTTAATATCTATTGCCATATCATATTCTCACTTTCAATTTTTTTATGATCTGCTTCTTTAACTCCTCGCTATCGATTGAACGACGACTTTGCCGTTTTAAGTCGTATTCATACAAGTGATTATTATTTGTTAAATAAATAATATCTTGAGTATCTTTTGATAGCTCATTTATTCGAATACGAATCGCTTCATCATTACCATGATGAACTATCATGCGCATAAAAGCTTCGTCTTCCCATTGCGAATGAATATAGTCTTTAATTGTATTGTCAACATTCTGCAAAACAGGATGCATTTCCATCAAAAATGCAAGGAAAACCCCACAACCTGCTCGGTCAATTTGAAATTGATTTTCTCCAACTTTCATAATAATGATAGCCATTCTCTTAAACTCATCAACACCTGGAGCATATGATAAAAGTTGATCAATTTGACAATGATAGGAGGATTCGTGATATTCCTTTAGAAAAGCACCATACCGAACACATTCTTCTGAAGGTACATTATCTACAATTAACCCCATCTCCTTTAAGTCCTCAAATCCTTTTTCTAGGACTCTTAAAAGTTCCTCTTTGCGACTACCAACTGCTTCATCTGTAGTGGGAAGGGGTAGAAACACTAAATCTTCTGAAAAATCGTTAAACATATGGAGGGCATATAAAGCTTCTAATGTAAAAATCATGCGTTATCAATCTCCTTTATTACATGAGAACTTGAAATAGAACCTAGAAGCGATTTTAAACCTGATACTGCTGCTTGAAGTTCGTTTAGGCTATTCCCATAATCTGAACGATACAATTTAAGAAACCGTTTTAAGTCTAAATATTGATTCTTGCTCTCCCCCTTCCATTCTGTCTCGTTTGTTTCAATTCCAGATATTTCAGTATCTATATCAGAAAGGAGATTATTTATCTCGTTTAATTCATTAATAATTACATCAAGGTCAATATCTGTATATATTATCTCATCAGTTGTATAACTACTATCAATAGCATTAATATCTGTATCCATACCGAACTCCTCTTACTACCAAATTTTCTCCCAAAAATATTTTCCTTTATTATAGGCAGCCTTATTACTACTAATTGCAGAATCTAACTCAGATATCTTTTGCTCAAGTGTTACGTACAAGTCTTTAAATGACGAATTAGCATCTTTAACAAAATCAAGATATTCTGTTAATGTCTTTTTATCAGATTCCAATTTTTCTTTTAAATTAGATAGATAGTGGTAACCTTCATGTGTGTCTATCTTAGTAATAGTTTTATCACAAAGATCAACATATTTCTCATGGTGACTAAGCTTAATATCTACATGTAAACCGTGAGATCTAATGGAGTTTTTAACTCTCTTATATTTCTCTCTTTTAGCCTTATCACTATCAATCTGCGCCTTCAAAGTAGCATCACTCATTTTTCTACCTCCTTTTTTCTACCCTCTGTTCTTTAGGATTTTCTTTTATCAAATCTTGTAACTACCTATCTAGTTAATCCTCTCGTAGCTAATACCTAAAACTAGGTAATCATAGGTATTGTTACCTAAAATAGGATTTTCTAACTGTAGTTATTTCTATTGGTACATAATAGTTGTCTCTATCCCCCTAATTTCTATTGTTTTGTAATTTTTAATTTTGTTTGCACATTTTGATAATGAAGATAAATTTGATCGTCTAAAAGTGGCTCTTCTCGTCCCATAGATGATCTAGTAAATATCGTCTGTTCTCCCATTTTCATGGCAATAACAGCAGTATCTAAATGAGCTTTCAAATATTTCGGTATGTCTGTATAACTGGTCAAGTATGTTTTATGAGTAACAAAGATGAAATGAAGTCCCACTCTCTGTCCTTCTTCCATCAAAAGGGCTAATTCATTTGGTTCAATAGCGCTTTGTGACACAAACTGAGCAACATCAGTTATAACTACAAAACATTCAGATATTGTTCGTTGCTTCCTAGCTAAAAGTACTTTCTCTTTCAAAGATTCAACAGTCGAACGATAGTCCATATCATAGCCAATATAATTACCTACATTGTTCGAGTATCCACTATATTCTCCAGTCGGGTCAAAAATTGTGATAGCATCAGTTTCAGAAACATGAAACAACATCTTGATTAAATGTTTTGTAACAGAAATCATAGTGCTTTCCTTATCAGATAATACCAATAAATGTTTTAGACGTTTAAGAGGTATTCCGAATGCCTCTACTTCTTCAAATTCCAAGCCTATTGGTAAATCCATATTTTGTATAACCTTTTGAGTTGTAGGGAGATTTATAAAGATATCTTCTGTCAACTCATCTGGCACCATTGGGATGCCTGCTGGGGTGCGGCCTGTCCACATTTCTTTGAGGCTTTGGACTTGGTCGCGGAGATTGTTGATGATTTGGATATCATTGTCCCCTGCGACTGGTAGGGCGAACTGGACGACATCTACTTCGTCACGCTTCATGAGCGCGCGTCCCTTGATGTCTTCCATGGTAGATGCCAGTGGGGTTGCTCCCACGATACCGCGGACTTCAGAGAGATCATTTTGTGGCAAGGTCAGCTGGTGCTTGAAGTTTGAATAGAGCTGAGCCCGTAGGTTGTTCTGACGGCTAGCTGTGATGATCAAGTGCACACCTATGCTGAGACCTTCACGAGAGATCCGCATGAAGAGCTTGAAGAGGTCTGTCTCATAAGGTTCGTCCTTCATAGACTCATAGCTATCCATGAGGATGACCATAGTTGACTCTTGCTTACCGGTCACTTCACGGTAGAGGGCGATGGTACCGACACCATGCTCAGAAAGCAGCTTCTTACGACGATCCAACTCGCGGTTGATGATCCGGATGAATTTCTGGATTTTCTCCGTCTGATCCAGCAAGAGACTATCAGCCACATGTGGCAGTTGAGTCAAGGGTGCTAGACCATTGGTTCCGAAATCCAGCAGATACATAGTCAGATTTTCTGGGCTCTGCTTGCGAGCCAGATCCATTGCGGCTGTCTGAAGGAAAGTGGTCTTTCCTGTACCTGGACTTCCGTAAAGGAGGATATTCCCATCTTTTGATAGATCGATGGCGACTGCTTCTTGCTTTTGCGCTTGCGGGATATCGGCGACCCCAATCAGGACGCTTGGAGCTGTCCGTTTTTGCCAAGTCTCGATCGGTACGACCTTGTCCAACTCATCCAGCGTGATCCGCTCTTTGAGGGGTGGCAACCATGGTTGGGCCACAGCTGCGATGCCTTCTTGTTGGTGCAAATGGTTGATTTCTTGCACGATGACGTCCAGCTCTGTTGGCACTTCCTTGATTTCTTCTGCCATATCCAGACCAGAGAGGTCTTGGTTGAGGACTTCGTATTGGCCCAGTTCATTGATCAAGTAGATGGTATGGTCTTCGATTCCTAGCTGGTCCTTCTCAGGTTGGTAGTCTGCTCCTGACCAAGCTGTTTGGAAGAGTTCATAGACTTCGTTATTCCCGACTTGAAGGTAAGCGCGACCAGTCTGAGTGATCTCAGCCGCATCTGCCGTCCGCAGCATCTCCATGGAGTCTCCACGGTCTGCCACCTTGAGGGCTAGCTTGAAGCGGGAGTTGGACCAGATCTGGTCATCCACGACCCCAGAAGGCTTCTGCGTCGCAAGGATCAAGTGTACCCCGAGGGAACGCCCGACACGCGCGATAGAGACCAACTCCTTAATGAAGTCTGGTTGGTTAACCTTGAGCTCAGCGAACTCATCACTGATCAAGAAGAGGTGAGGAAGCGGTTCTGTCGCTTCACCGAGTTTAAATTTCTTTTGGTATTGGTTGATATGGTTGACCCCATATTGACCAAAGAGACGTTCCCGACGATGGATCTCCGCATTGATAGAGGCCAAGGCCCGCATAGACTGGGCACCGTCCAAGTTGGTGATGGTCCCAAGCAAGTGAGGCAGATCCTTGAAGAGGTTGGCCATTCCCCCACCCTTGTAGTCGATGAGGAGGAAAGCCACATCGTGTGGGTGGAAGTTGACGGCAAGGCTCAGGATATAAGACTGAATGGTTTCAGACTTACCAGAACCGGTTGTCCCTGCGATCAAACCGTGTGGTCCATGAGCTTTTTCATGGAGATTGAGGTAGACCAAATCGTCCTTCCCACGCAGACCAATCGGCACGGCCAAACTTTGGTAAGGAGCATGGCTCTCCCAACGACTCAAGACCTTGAGGTCATTGAAAGTTTCCGCCTGGTACATTTCAAGGAAAGTCACCGAGTCTGGAATTGAGCTCTTGAGCTGTTGGATATGTTTCAGTGGGGCAAGGCCACGCGAGATGGCTTCCTTGTCATAGCCTTCAGGGAAGTGGTCCAATTGGAAGTCGAGCTCCCGAAGAACCCCTTCTTGCAAGAGCAATTGTCCTTGGTTGCGGTCCTTGATGGAGATAACCGTTTGGATATTTTCAGAAAGAGATGAGAGCACATCTGCCACGTAGATGATGGAGCAGCCGAGCTCTGTCGGATCCTCACGGAAGAACTCCATGATGACATGATCCAAAATCAAGGTTTCATCGGTGATGAGCACCACATAGTGAGGGTGGAAGATCTTGGTGTCATTGGCTTTTTCTTCCTCTTTTTGCGCCTTACGGAGCTTGAGGATTTGGTTGAGACTGTTTAAGACCTGATCGCGTGTCCGCTGATTGTAGACAAAACTACGGACATTCATGTCTTGCAGAGTTGCATGAGGCAACCAGCGCATCCAATCCCAGCTTTCTTTTTCTTCTTCTGGAATGATCGGAATAATGGTCAGATCATGGTAAGAGTGAAAGACAGCCAATTGGGCAACCAGGAGTTGCAACTGTTCTAGCACGATGGGACGAGGACCGACGTACCCTACAGGTCCCCGATTAAGGCTAGCTACAATCGGAAGATTGTCGATTTTTTGATGAGCTTGGAAAAGAGCATAGCCTTCTTCTTCCAAGGCATCTTTCTTCCCACTGCGCTCTTCCTGACCATATTTGAGCTCATAGCTGGTTGGAACCTTGCCCAAGCCCAAACGATAGGCCAAAAAGTCAAAATGAAGCGGTGTTTTTTCGTAGATCCGCGAGTCATAGCGTTTGACCATCTTGGTCAAGTCTTCGATCGCTGGGAAATGGTAAAACATGCCTTCTCGCTGCTTCCGAGATAGCTGTTCCAAGTCCTTGGCCTTGTCTTTGAGATAGAGATGGTAGAGCTCCACGCGCTCTTTCTTGTCTTCTTTGTATTTCTTACGATTCTTGAAGAATCCTTGGACCGAAAAGATCACACTGACTACAGACATAGATACTGTCGCGATGATATAGAGTCCCCGCGGTTGGAAAATGGTGATCAAGAGGGTCACCCCAACCATGATGAGGGGTGGCATGATCAACTTCAAGAGTTCATCTGATGGCTTTTGAGGCTCTGCACCTGGAGGATTGATCAAGATCTTGTCTTCCGAACTTCGGTAGATGATCCGCGGAGACCGGTGGTACTCTGGATAGTCCTTGTAGAAGTCATAGCGTGAATGCAAGCGCGGCACCAGATAAGGACTCACTTCGACAGCCCCTTCCACGCCAAATTCTTCCGGATAGAGCTTAAAGGTCACATCTCCAATAGCCAGTTCATCCCCAAAGGCCAGTGGAAAAGTCGCTTCACTGACGAGTTTGTGGTTATGGTAGAGTTTTCCAGATAAGAGCTGACAAGTCCAAGTCTGCTCTTTTTTTACAAGGAGAAACCGCACTGGATAGTGCAAGCGCACATCCGCACCCTTTTCATCTGCTACGAGAATTTCTTCCTTGTCTAGCAGTTCATAAGTATGGACTTCCCCTGTCGCTAAGTAGCAGACCACATCCCCAAGGATTTTGCTATTTTCAAGCACGCCCTTATCTTCACCATACTGGTAGAAGATTTCTCCTTGACTCCATTGGAAATGAAGGGGATTTTCTTGCGAAGCCAGGGTCAACTGAGCTGTTTCTTGATTCGATACAGTCGCTGTTTTTCCCTCTTCTAGCGCTAGCTCATAGCGAAAACCTTTTTTATAGAGTATGATACGTTTTTTCATAGACTACTCCTTGTGGTCGCTAGACTCAGTCGAGCTTGCAGTTGTAGAAGACGAGCTTTCTGTTGAGGAGCCTTCTGTAGATGAAGCTGTTGTTGAGCTGCTAGTGGAAGATTTGGTTTCATCTGTCTCTGCTTCCAAGAGTTTAGAGCGGGCATCCCAGTATTTCTTGTATTCGCCCTCAAGCTCAGAGAGTTTCTTCTCGCGCTGTTCACCAGAGAGTTTTTCGCTATCACGTGTCGCCTTGATTTCTTTACGAAGGGCATAGATGATCAAGTCTGAATCGTCGATCCGCTTGGCTGTATCCAGCGCTTGGGTAAAATCATGACGGCCGATATAGATCCAGTAGTGGAGATAGAGGCTATCTGACTTGAGCGTAACATTGTTAAGTATGACCTTCTTTTGGTCCTCTGAGAAATTCAAGCCTTGCAAATAAGACGTTGCCAACTCATATTTCTGTGTCGTTGGAAGACTGCTTGGAGCTACTCCCTCCAATTCATCGATCACACCGGTATAGTCTACCTTGAGATAGGCTGTATCCGCTTGAAGCAACTTTTCTTTAAAGGGTGCTTGGAAAAAGACCAAATAAATCAAAGGCAAGAGTAAGAGGGCCACTACAGCTGAAAGCCACACTGTTGCCAACTTAAAGATTCGGTGTTGACGACTCGAAACCAAGGTCAAGGTCTTTTCTTCCTCTTCCTTGCGTTCTTGGTAGGCTTTCTCTAAGAGAACTTTCATCTCTTCTAAGCTAGCGGCATCACGGATTTCCACCAAGAAATCAGGTAGATCTTCTAATTCGAGTGTCCCTTGATAGAGCTCCATGAAATCCCAGTCCCCAAAAAGAGTAACAGCATAGCACTTGGCCTGTCGCAAGAATTCAACCTGATCCCACTTGCGTGGCACCATCATTCCCGGAACCCCGCGGTAAGCGATCTTGACTTGCGCATCCTTGGTCACAAACAAATTGATGGGATGCAGCATAAAGGTCACCGGAAGCTCCAATGCTGGCGCCAAATCTAAGACATTAATGGCTAGACGCAGACGGTCTGAAACCGGTAATGCCTGGATTTCTTCTGCACTCAAGCCCAGAGCATCTGTCTGATAGGTCAGATGAATCTGGTCTTGATCCGCTGTCATGCTTTGCTCTAAAAACAGGGGATGATGGAGATCCAAAATCCATAAATTGCGTAAATCCTGGCTATCCACTTCTGAACGCTTGAGGTCCAGCCGCCAGCTCGTTTCTTCTTTTTCAAAACGGAAGACTTGTTCTTCCAGTGTAAATTGTTCTTCTTTCACCTTACCACTCCTCAATCTCGATCAGATCACCACTCGTGATCGGATACTCTTGTACCACCTTGCCTTCATCCAGCAAGATGCCCTTATTTACCACGCGCAACTGATACTTGCTTCTAGGCTCCATGGCAGACCCAAAGATCTGATCCAATTCCCGAATCAATCGTCGCACCTCCATCCGCGTTGGGATTCGGAGGTCATGGCTTGCACCATTCATACGGAAGGTGACATTGATATGTTGGTCCATTTAGGCCTCTTTTCTATAGATTCGATAGGAAATATAGCCAGCAATCCCAAAGAGAAGAGCACTCCAAGCCAGCATTTGCAAGGCTGGAATAAAATCCGACAAGCTGGCCGAATTGTCCTCCACATTGGACTCGAATTTAGATAATTTTTGATTTTCAGGCTGGAACAGGTCCGCTTCAGGCCCCGTTTTTTTCTTTCCCTTTATAGCAGAAAACAACTGGCCGTCTGAATCGGTCAATTGTTTCTCTTGCTTGCGTTTTTCATCTGCTAATTTTTTCTGATCCTTCTCATTGAAAAGAGACTCAGTCGCATCCAATTGGCCCCCAAGTGTCTTTTCCTGCTCTGTCTCAAGACGTGAGTTGTTGACCTGCAGACGATTATCAATAAAATCATCTGCAGAAACAACAACCGCTGGCAAGAGACTTAAGACAAAGAGAAGATACATCATTTTTTTCATAAGCTTGATTCAATTTCCTTTGTTTGAGTAAACTTCTTAGGAATGAAGATATTGGCAACCGCCAAAAGTCCGAAGAAGACCAACAATCCGAAGAAGACGCCGATACCGGCTGTTTGTCCATCAAAGTAACCCGCAAACTGTCCTTCTAAAATAGAAAGGAGGTTGACATTTTTCACCAGTGCTGGAAGGCCTGACAAGGTCGCGGTCGTTCCGATCGCGCTTGATAGGTAGACATAGCTGATCAACATGAAGAAGGCCAGTCCCATTCCAATCACACGGAAGTGTTTCAAGAGAAGGTATTGTAGTTGTACCAAGACAAAGCTTGCTAGAACCGCTAAGAACACCCATGAAGGTACATATTCACGACCAACAGAGAGTTGAATACTTGAAATCATTCCGATCACCAGTCCAAGGATGAGAGAAAGTCCCACAAGGACACCGACAGACAAGAGATCTGATTCTTGCAAACGATCCAATTTGAAACGATCCTTAACCTTGCGAATGATTGGTTGAGTCGCAAAGAGATAAGCTGTAAAGAGACTCAAGACTTCCAACATAAAGATCCAGATAAATGGACGGTAGACGTTGATAGTCGCTTTCACAGAAGAAGATTTCTCTGCAACTGGATTTGACAAGAAGTCGAGCAAGACTTCATTCGGCACTCCGTTTTCATAGGCATTGTTGAAGACCTTACGGAAGGCTTCGACGAAGTTCCCATTTTCAGACAATTCCTTGTCGAATTCACCCATCAAGCTCTCTGCATTGCTAGACAATTTCTCTGTATTGCCTTGGGCTTTTTCCAATTCTTTGTTCAATTGGCTAAAGATTTCATTGGTAGAGTTAGCAGCTTCTACATTGCTACGAGATGAGCTCTTAACGCCTTCTGTCGAGCTCAATAATGACGTGTATTCAGAACCAAGAGCTGACAAATCTGCATCGGTCTTGGTTTGAGCCTGTGTCACTGTTTCCTGCGCTTTTGAGATCTCTTCTAGGCGTCTTTGAAGGTCTGCATACTGCTTCAATTGATCGTTGATATTTTGGGTTAGATCCTTGTTGGTGTTTTCGATTGCTTGAAGATTTGCCTGCAATTGTGGTCCCAAGTCTTGCAACTGTTTAAGTGTACCATCTAACTGGGCTTTCACACTCTTCGTTGCATCCCCAGATTCATCCGTTTCAATACTCTTACGGTAGTCCTTCATGTTACTTGAAACGGCAGCCTTCACGACATCGACCAAAGCATTTGTCAAATCCATATCTTCGATCGGATCATAGAGCGAATGACGATCTCCCTTGTCATCTTTTGGATAGTAAGCATCGATCAATGCTCCCGCGCGTTGATAATCCAGGGCGATTTCACTAGCTTTCGATGCATAGTTAGCGACAGCTGTTTTCAAGTCTTCTGCAGATACAGTCACACTGGTTGAAGAAACTCCATTCACAAGGACTTCAACATCAATCGCGCTTGGCATAGCTCCTCCATCTTCAACAAGGTGAATTTGAATTTGTTTGCCATCTTTCAGTTCGACTTCCTGCTCACCACTGCCTGCATAAGTCTGTCCATCATAGGTCCAAGTATCAACCTTAACTCCTGCAGGTACTTGAATGCTAACTTTTTGTTTTCCAGATTTAGCATTGAGAACATTCGCAACTGCCGTTAATTTAGCATCCACTTCAGCAGCCAATCGTTTCAAGTCATCTGCGTTCCCTTTTGCTTGCCCCTTCGTTCCAGCAAAAGCACTATCAAAATCAATCGCTGCGTTGAGATTCCCATACTTATTCAGATTAAGACTAGCAGGATCTAAAGACGGAAGTTTTTCAATTGCTTGACGAATTTCATCATCCGCTTTATCTCGAGCCTTGCTGATAGTTTCGATTTTTGGCTTTCCAAGCAAGGTACGAAGAGTGACTTTGTCTCCTTCATTTAGACCATAGTAGTCAAGGATCTTCGCTTTTACAGAAGACTCGATGTTCTTTTCGTGCTCATCTAATTTGTCGCGTTCTGCCTTGATCCCTTTTTCGAGGTCTGCCACACGATCATTCACATCTTTTGTCAAGCCTGCATAAGTCTTGGTACCTGAAGCATCTCCTTCTGTTTCAGTTGGTTGACTCAATTGTTTGGTAATTGCTTCTTGGTTTTGTTGTAGATTCTTATACAACTCTTGGGTCTTTTCACTGACAACAGACTGGTTCATAGACATCAGCTGGTTCATGAACTCTTCATGGCTGATCTTGTCCTCAGAGCGTTGTTTGATCAATGTGTCGAAGTTTTGACCGTACTGATCCTGAGATTGGGTCAATTGATCAAAAGCCTGTGTATAAGACTCAAGGACTGTCTTCAAAGCATTGTTCGACTCGACAGAAGACGTAGACAAGCTATAGAGACTTGGAAAGATATTCTTCGAATCTAAAGCCGAATCCAGCAAGTTGCTTCGGTATGAACCAATGTTGGTAGATTGAATTTTGTTACTTGTTTCCACGTTCTTCTGAGCTGTATAAAGGTTGCTCAAAATGCTAACCATATACATATCAACCAACTGGCTATTCAAGTCTGAAACGATATCTTTAGCGACTTTATTGGCCTCGTTTTCAACCTGAGAATTTCCAGCCGCATTGACCTTATACGTCACCGTGGTCTTCTCTGCATTAACCGCATTCACTTCCAAGACCTTCTCTGAGAAGTCACTTGGAATGACAATCATCAACTGGTACTTGCCATCTGCAAGCCCTGACTCAGCGGCTCCACGAGGGAGTACAGACCAGTTTTGCGAATTATCCCGTTCGATATTCTTTACATAGCTAGCCCCAAGGTTGTATTCTTTATCATTCAGTTTGACCGCTTTGTCTTCATTGACAACCGCAATATTAAGCTTGGTGTTTTCTGTCGTTTGTACGGTCTTGGCTTCGTTTTGCTTTTGGTCCTTTTGAACCGTCGTATAAAGACCCACTACAGATCCCATCAAAAGGAGCACAACTGCACTCTGACCGATGTATTTTAACCATTTTTTCTTTTTCACTTCTATACCTTTTCCTTTTTCTAATTCATAGATACAAAATAGGGGTTAGGAATTAAGAATCTAACCCCTATTTTCTATATATCAAAAGACAAAAGGGTGATCTACCTACAAGAAGTAAGATCACCTCCAAGACTATCTTAGTGGATTTGTGCAGCGATATCTTGGTCAGTTTGTTCAACGATATCAGCAACTTTGATCAATTGAGCGTTGATGTCTTCCAACAATTGAGCGAATTGTTTGATTTTTGGAGACAATTCGTTGAATTGTGCTTCAAAGCTATCAAATGCAGATCCATCCCAGTTTGCGTCGATGACTTGTTGTTCATGAGTCAAAGTGTTAAGGATTTGATCGATTTCTTGAGAACCTTGTGAATAGCGTTGTGCTGATTGACGTAGTTCTTCCGGAGTTAATTTAATTTGAGCCATATGTTTCTCCTTTTGGGCTGATACCCTAATATTTTTTTCATAAACAATACATTTAGTACGAATTAGTAAAAATCCAAAAAACTGTATATTTACCTTTTCACTCCCTATTTGTATTATTTACTTAAAGATATCTTAATGAAATATTGCGAGAAAGTCAAGTTTTGAGCCCCAACTGATAAAATATTGTAACTTTGTTACATTTTTGAAATAATTTGTTATACAAACGTAACATATATCTGAAATTCCTTGCCCCAGTAGTCTCCAACTAGTATTATTTCTGATAAGAAAAGAAGACACTCTGTCCTGTTATATTAACTCGACACATAGATAAAAAATGTTGATTTTAGGTGATTTTAGATACAATCTTTGATGATTTTTGTATATTTTTTCATTTTTAAAACTTTTATGGTATAATGAAACCTGTTCAAAACTTGTTTCATACAAGATCGAACACCATTAACCTATAAGGAGTATATATGAAAAAATTTCTACTTGTCTCTGTCTGTCTACTAGCTCTTACCGCTTGTAGCCAAGGCCAACAAGGCAAAGGGACTACTAACGCTTCTTCCAAGCAAGAGGCCACTCAAACCAAAAAGGAGCAAGTCCAAAACAAGACCTTTGTTAGTGACCTCGGCGATCACCACCAAAACAAAATTCAAATCGGCTACAAAAAAGATGAAATTGTCTCTTTTACTTTTCTTAGTTTTGAACCCATTTCCTCAGATTTGCAAGACATGGATCTTTCCGAGTTAAAGGAAATCTACCAAGAAGAATTAGAACATAGCGATATCTATAAAAGCTTAAATGGCAAGCCTGGTCTTAGCTTCCGCATTCAAATTTCGAAAGATAAACAATCCTATGCCAAGGTCTTACAAGCTGACTTCTCAAAAATCAAGAAAGATGAGTTTGCTTCCATCTACGGGGATCAAGGGGAGGAAGAAACAGCTGAGTTCAAGAAATACCTCAATGGCAAACCTCAAGATCTCTTTACCTATTTCAAAGATCAAGGCCTCAAAGAAGAAAAATAAATAGAGCTTCCTGAGTTTCATCACCACACTGGTGAGAGCTCAGAAAGCTTTTTCTTATTTGTTCAAGATTGAAAGGGTTTCAAGGAGATTGTCCGCATGAACTTCGATGGTATCTCCTGTCGCTTTGATTTTCACTTCTACGATGCCTTCAGCTGCTTTTTTACCAACTGTTACGCGGATTGGAAGTCCGATCAAATCACTATCGCTGAATTTGACACCAGCGCGTTCATTTCGGTCATCCACCAAGACTTCATAGCCTTTATTCACCAAGGCTTCTTCGATCCGATCTGTCAAAGCAAGACTCGCTTCATCCTTGACATTGACTGGAATCAAATGCACATCAAATGGCGCCAATTCTTTAGGGAAGTTAATCCCCCAAGCGTAACGGTATTCCCCTTTTGGAGTCTTATTGACAAAGAGGCGAGCATGTTGCTCCATAACGGCTGAAAGAAGACGGCTGACACCGATTCCGTAGCAGCCCATGATGATTGGAACTGCACGACCGTTTTCGTCCAAAACATCTGCTCCCATGCTAGCGGAGTAGCGTGTGCCGAGTTTGAAAATGTGACCGATTTCGATTCCACGCGCAAAGTTCAAGACCCCTTTCCCATCTGGTGAGATTTCGCCTTCACGAACTTCACGGATATCGACGTATTCTGCAGTAAAGTCACGTCCTGGGTTGACACCAGTCAAGTGGTAGCCTGTTTCATTGGCACCGACTACTGCATTGCGGCTATCTTGGACCTTTCGGTCTGCGATAATCTTAACATTTTCAGGAAGATCTACTGGACCGAGAGAGCCAAAATCAGCTCCTAATAATTCTTTCACTTCCACTTCGGTTGCAGGTTCAAAGAAGTCTGCTCCGAGGTGGTTTTTCAACTTCACTTCATTGAGCTGATCATTACCTACAAGAAGGGCAACAACAGGCTCACCATCTGCGATGTAAACCAAAGTCTTGATAGTAGCTTCTTCTGGAACATGTAAGAATGCAGCTACTTCATGAATCGATTTGACACCTGGTGTTTCCACGCGCTTCACTTCTTCTTCCGCTACGACACGGTTACTTGGCTTGTATTCGTTAGTAGCCATTTCCAAGTTCGCAGCATAGGTTGATTCACTTGAATAGGCAATGGTATCTTCACCAGAGACCATCCATTTGAGCAATTCTGCTTTGATTTCTTCTTGAACTTCTGCTGGGATCTCATCAAAGGAAGCCACCGATTTGTCTAAAACAACCCAACGGTCCAAGTCTGTACGAGCAGGTGTAACAGCCATAAACTCTTGGCTATCTTTTCCGCCCATGGCACCACCATCACCGATGATGGCTTTGTAGTCGATGCCACTGCGTGTGAAGATCCGCTCATAAGCTGCCTTGTATTCATCATAAGTGACATCCAAGCTATCGTAGTTAGCATGAAAGCTATAACCATCTTTCATGATGAACTCACGGGTCCGAAGAAGACCGTTCCGTGGGCGTTTTTCATCGCGGTATTTTGGTTGAATTTGGTAGAGATTCAACGGCAATTGTTTGTAAGATTTTACGGAGTCGCGCACAATAGCGGTAAAGGTTTCTTCGTGAGTTGGACCTAAGATAAAATCAGAGCCTTCACGGTTTTTCAACTTATAGAGGTCTTCTCCGTAAGTTTCGTAACGACCAGATTCACGCCAGAGATCCGCACTCAAAAGGGCTGGAGCAAGCATTTCTACTGCTCCAATTTTTTCAAATTCTTGGCGCATGATGCCTTTTGCTTTTTCAATCACTCGATTAGCTAGTGGCAAATACGAATAGACACCAGCTGATACTTGGCGAACATAACCTGCACGCAACATCAAAGCATGGCTAATGACTTGAGCATCGCTTGGCATTTCGCGAAGCGTTGGAATCAACATTTTACTTTGTTTCATGGACAATATCCTTTTCTATTTCAAAAATAATTTCATAATATCATTCCAGGTGACAGCAATCATCAAAATAACCATTACAGCTACACCTGCAAGCGTCATATAGGTTTCTACTTCTTGTTTCAGTGGCTTTCTCCGGACGACCTCGATCAAATTGATCAAGATTTTTCCTCCATCCAAAGCGGGAATCGGGATTAGATTGAAGATCCCAATATTAATAGAGAGCATGGCCATAAGAGACAAGACTGCTGGAATTCCTAATTGAGCAGCTTGTGAGCTGGCATTGTAGATGGCAACCGGACCACCCAGTTTATTGAGACTAAAGTGGAAAATGATATCTTTCAAAGCTCCCAAAATCCGTGTCGCTGTATTCCAGGTATCTGTAAAACCAGACAAGAGTTTATCCACAAATCCTGTCTTGAGGCCATTTGTCACACCCAGATAGTAACGATTCCCTGACTTGGTTGGCTTTACTTTAACTTCTTTTTCTTGGCCGTCTGTTTTGACTTTCAGGGTCAATTCAGGAGCCGTCTTGCTGTCCTTGGTTGCTTTCTCGACAGCATCAGTCAGCTCATCCCAGTTGCTAACGGTATCGTTGTTAACTTGAAGGATCTGAACGTTGCTTTTGACACCGACCTTAGCCAGCGCCCCATCGGGTGCCACCTGAACATTGTTGCTGTAGTAGTCAATCGCACCACCGCGCATAAAGGCTAGAAGTGAGTAGACGACAATACTGAGGATAAAGTTGTTCATAGGACCCGCAAAGTTGGTGATCAACCGTCCCCAAATGCTGGCATTCTGATACTGAACATCTCTCGGCGCAATCCGCACTTCTGTCCCATCTTCCTCAACAATGGTCGCATCATGATCGACATCATAAGTCTTAGTCTCATCGAGAACCAAGCCCGTAATTTCCAGTTTGTCTTCAAAGTCAAACTGGGTAACATTCATGGGAAGGGCTGTCTGATCCAGATTCTTTCCTGAAAGATTGATCCGGACGACCTTACCAGCCTCATTTAGCGTCAAGCTGACAGGCGTTCCGGTTTTAATCTCAGTTGTATCCTCACCCCAGCCAGCCATCCGAACATAGCCACCTAAAGGTAGAATGCGAATCGTATAGGCTGTTCCATCTTGACCAATATGGGCAAAGATCTTTGGACCCATCCCGATCGAGAATTCTCGCACCAGGATGCCCGATTTTTTTGCAAAATAGAAATGACCAAACTCGTGAACGAGAACGATCACTCCAAAAATAACAATAAAGGCAATAAACTGCATCGTTCTATACGTGGTTTCCTTTCTATCTCTTCTGTCTTAGAACAAGCCCAAGAAATGCATCAAGGGAAAGACAAAAATCAAACTATCAAAACGGTCTAGAACACCGCCATGTCCTGGAATAAATTTCCCAGAATCTTTCACACCGAAGTGGCGTTTAATCGCACTCTCTACCAGATCTCCAAACTGACCTGCGATACTAAAGAGGATGGTAAAGAAGATCATAGCAAGAAAACCATGTCCACCCGCCACAGAACGATCCACGATCATATAGATCACAGTTACCGCAACTGCAGACAAGATTCCCCCAAGACTGCCTTCAATCGTTTTATTAGGAGAAACCGCAGGCATGAGCTTGCGTTTCCCAAACCGACTTCCTACTAAATAGGCACCGGAATCTGTCGCCCAAACAATAAAGAGGGCTAAAAGAACCTTATCAATACCAGCAATTCGCGCATCTACTAAGGAATGGAAACCAAGTCCAACATAAAAGCTAGACGCAATGGGATAGACCACATCTTCATAATTGTAATTCTGAGCAAGAACAGTTGTTCCCATGAGAATCAAGACAACCAAACCATAAGCAATCATATTGCCATCTGCTGGAAGGTAAGGGAGGTAGTCCTCGATCGGCAACGTCAGGACAAAGGCCGCTAACATGGCTAGCGCTCCTTCAAAGGTCGCTGTCTCAAGCCCCTTCATCTTGAGCAATTCATGAACCCCTAGCATGGCGATCAAGCCAATCACAATCTGGAAGAACACCCCTCCAACCATTACTGTTGGAATGAAAAAGAGCAGGGCAATTCCTCCAAAAATCACACGTTTTTGTAAATCTTTCGTCATCATCTTCTCCTAAACACCACCAAATCTCCGATGGCGATGGCTATATTCTACTATGGCACTTCGTAGTGCTTCCTCTCCAAAATCTGGCCACATCACATCTGTGAAATACAACTCACTGTATGCAGCCTGCCAAGGGAGGAAATTACTCAAACGGATCTCTCCGCTGGTACGGATAATCAAATCCGGGTCCCTTAGGACGCGTGGCAAACTCTCGGTATAGAGAGAATCTGCGATCATCTCTTCTGTGATATCTTCTGGACTGAACTTCGCATCCAAGACTTCTTGGGCGATCTGCTTCACGGCCTGAGTGATCTCAGCACGTCCACCATAATTGAGTGCGAAATTCAGGATCAAGCCTGTATTGAGATGGGTCATCGCTTCTGCTCTTTCCAAAGCCTCTAGCGTTTCTTTTGGTAATTTCTTGGTATCACCGATCATTTGAATCTTGACATTGTTGCGATGCAATTCGGGGACGAAACGATCATAAAACTCGACCGGCAAGTGCATGATGAACTTGACTTCATCTTCAGGGCGTGTCCAGTTTTCCGTAGAAAAGGCATAGACCGTCAAGACCTGAACCCCCATATTTTTTGCTGCAATCGTCACTTCTTGGAGAGCTTCCATCCCTGCCTTATGACCGAAGACGCGCGGTTGCATCCGCTTTTTCGCCCAGCGACCATTGCCATCCATAATGATCCCAATGTGTTTCGGGACTTCTAAAGGTATCTCGATTTTTTCTTTTTTCTTAAAACGAAACATGTTTTTCTACCTATTTCAATATTTATCGCTTCATTATACCATAAATCCCCATAAAATAGGGACTCTGGCCTCTTTTTTGAACCAGCAGGACTTTCCTTCATCACATCGTCCTATTTGCCCACCAAAAAAGAGGCCCTTGCCTCTTCTTTGATGATTATTCTTCGATGGCTGAATCAGCATCTGAGCTAGCACCTTCTGTCGCAGTAGCTGAGATTCCTTCTGATACAGGAAGAACTGTTTTGATCGCTCCCAATTCAAAGGTCAGGTAGACACCATCAACATCCAAGACAACGGTCTTGCGGTCTGTATCGACTTCATCGATGGTTCCGTACAAGCCACCAATCGTGATGACTTCATTTCCTTTTTGAAGTTTATTCAAACTTTCCATCCGTTTTTGGTACTGTTTCTTTTGGCTACGGCTCATGAAGTACATCAAACCGACCATAAGAACGAGCATAATTAGCAAACTTCCGCCTTGCATATGTTTCTCCTTTAATTTTCATATATGCTATACTATATCAAATTTCGCCCGTCTTTTCAAGTTTTCCCATCCTCTTCAAGTAAAATCAGACTCCAGTCTCAGAGAGGAGGCAAGTTTTGCTGAAAAAGAAAAAAACCACGAAAAGTGGGCTACTGACTAGTCAATCGTAATGCCATACTTTTCATGATTCTCATCATACCAATCAATCAAGG
Organism: Streptococcus parasanguinis; assembly: GCF_047465465.1. Classification (GTDB taxonomy): domain Bacteria; phylum Bacillota; class Bacilli; order Lactobacillales; family Streptococcaceae; genus Streptococcus; species Streptococcus parasanguinis_AI. The sequence goes on from NZ_JASGZU010000004.1 coordinate 83,299, forward strand.
CCAAAGCCGTTTGATAGGTAATATTTTTGATTTTACTCGTTCCCTTCGTCAAAGTCGCCAAGCTCATTTTGCTGATGTTTGTTTCAGTTGCGACACGATAGCTCGTCAAGCGACCGTCAACCATCAGTTGAACAACGGCTTCCACTTTTCTGTATTCGGGAGTTGAGTAGATATCAATTGTATTGCTCATCTTACTTCCATTCCTCAAATTTTATTCTTGTATAGATTATATACTTATTTTCTTTATTTATTAATAATTTTGCTCAAATTGGATTAATTTCACTAATTATTGATGTTTTTCCACCCCAAATAGGAGGATTTTGGCCTTATACGGCGAATAATTTCCCCCAGGTGGGAAGAAAAAATAAAGACTGCTATATGATAGCAGCCTCTATTTTTCACAAACTAATTCGCCTTAGTCTGCTTGTTTATCAGTGTTTTCTTCCTTCTTTGTGTCTTTTTCTCTAATCACAAGGACACCATCTTCCATGTCTGCTTCAAGATGTTTAGCATCCAAGTTATCCAAGTGGAAGTCTGTGACTTTGTCACGGATTTGTTGTTCAACTACCCGACGGAGTGGACGAACTCCCATCACTTCATCATAACCTTCTTCAGTCATATATTCTTTGGCTGCATCGCTCACTGCCAAGTCGATTTCTTTCTTAGAAAGGGTCTTATTGACATCTACCAACATCAAATCAACAATCTTAGAAAGGTCTTCCTTGCTCAAGTGTGAGAATTCAATGACAGCGTTGAAACGGTTCAAGAATTCTGGACGGAAGTAAGGTTTCAAACGATCCATGAGTTCTGGTTTATCCGCATCTTCTGTCAAGTTGGCTTCGTAACCAAAGCCAGCGTTTGAAGTGGCGATAATCACAGTGTTCTTGAAGTTTACAGTGTTCCCTTGACCATCAGTCAAACGACCATCATCCAAAACTTGGAGAAGAAGTGTGATCACTTGAGGGTCAGCCTTTTCAATTTCATCGAGAAGGACGATTGAGTAAGGGTTACGGCGAACACGTTCTGTCAAAGTATTGCTATTGTCATCGTAACCAACATAACCAGCAGTTGTACCAATCAATTTAGAAACGGCTGTGCGGTCGCTATATTCTGACATGTCCAAACGGATGATCGCATCTTTGGTTCCGAACATATCAAGAGCCAATTGTTTAGCCAACTCAGTCTTACCAACACCAGTAGGACCTACAAAGAGGAAGCTACCGATTGGGCGGTTACCTTCGTCAAATCCTGCACGGTTCCGACGGATAGCACGTGCCACTGCTTCAACGGCTTTATCTTGACCGATAACCTTGGTTTGCAAACGGTGACCCATATCTTTCAAACGTTCGATATCAGTTGCACCCATTTGTGACACTGGAATACCCGTCATCCGTTCTACAGATTCGGCCACATCGTTGATTGTTGCTGTTACTTTATGGTCTTCCGTATGGTTTTCAATTTTCTTTTCAAGTTCTTCGATACGAACTTTTGCATTAAGAGCTGCTTCGTAATCTTCTTTAGCAGCTGCAGCTTCTTGTTTAGCTTTTTCTTCTTCAATTTCATGTTCCACAGCATGGACATCTGTTACTGGATGTTGGGCTGCCAAGTGAGCAGCTGTCACATCGACCAAGTCAATGGCCTTATCAGGCAAGCTACGTTGTGGAATGTATTGGATCGAATAATCAACCGCTGCTTTCAAAACTTCATCTGGCAAGATGACATTGTGGTGTTTTTCATAAAGATCACGGATCCCTTGGAGAATCTTGAAAGTATCTTCAGCTGATGGAGCATTGACTTTCACTTCGTTGAAACGACGAGCAAGAGCTGCATTCTTCAAGATGGTGTTACGGTATTCATCTTGAGTAGTTGCCCCAATGACTGTCAATTCCCCACGTGAAAGAGCAGGTTTGATGATATCCGCAAGACCTTTAGAGCCTTGACCATCACCTGTGCTACCTGCACCAAGGATTTGATGGATTTCATCAAAGAAGAGAATAACATTTCCCATAGCTTTGACTTCTTGGATCAGATTTTGAATATTTTCTTCAAAGCTACCACGGTATTGCGTACCAGCTTCTAGACCAGAAATATCAATCGAGATGATTTCTTTGTTTTTGATAGCCGCTGGAACATCCCCGTTCACAATAGCTTGTGCCAAACCTTCTACAACTGCTGTTTTACCAACACCGGCATCCCCTACAAGGACAGGGTTGTTCTTGGTACGACGAGACAAGATTTCAGCAGTTTCTTGAATTTCTTTATTACGTCCGATGACCGGATCCAATTTTCCTTCACGAGCTTCTTCGGTCAAGTTACGACCAAGTTTTGCAAGGATCCCATCTTGTTTCATTCCTTTACCTTGATGGTGTTGCACTTGCTCACTTCCTTCATTTGGAAGTTGACCAGTTTGGCGGTAAATAGCGAATTCTTCTGGTGTCACTTCACGACCGTTGATCATGTAGCGACGGCTTTCAGAACGAAAACCACCCATGTTTCCCATTAGTTGATTGAAAAGATCATCCATATTGTTAAAGTTGTTGTTCATATTGTATACCTCTAATTTACATAATTTTAATTCATTCTTGAAAATTAGCAGACCAATTGGCTGCTGTTTGATTGTTTACATAATTTTAATTCATTTATTTAATAATAGCCCTACAGGCTAACAGTTTCTATTTTTCCTTTTATCAATTAGTTGTCTTAATTCTGGAAATAGCATATCACCATCTCCTTTCCACTATTGATCTTGTAAACCAGTAGGCTTTTTCAACCTCTTTTTGTTTACATAAATTATTATAGCGCAGACTGAATTCTTTGTCAACACTTTTTTACATAATTTTTTAAATTTATTAAAAAAATCTGGAGTCACTCCAGATTCCATATTTAAATAGAAGTTCTTGGCTAGATAGATTTAAATTTACCAGCTTTTTCTTGAATAACCGTCTGTACATTTTTAGCAAATTGACCCACCATGGATTGATCCAGTTGCTTTCCAACGACCTGGACGTCTTCTTCGGCTACTGTTGTAATCGCAGTCAAGCCATCATTGTAACGTTTCTCAACTCCTGCCTTGCAGGTCAATAAAACGGGCGCATAGACAACCCGGATTAAATCTTTTTCAAGTTTCTTTCGGCTTTCGATGATCCTCATCTTATCTTTCATATCTAAATCAAAGAAATCTTTGACTGGACTATCACCCATACTTCCTCCTCTTCTATACTATGAAACTTTATCTTGTGCAAACTCCTCTTCCAGTTGGCGTCTATCTTTCCGGTAGGATTGCCATAAATTCTCTTCCTCGATTTCGATCTGTTTTAAGGCTACTTGTGCAGCTTCTCTAGCTTCGAGATCATACTCTTCGATACAGCGATGGAGGGACTCCCATCCACAACTGACATCAACCTCCTGCTTTTGTAAAAAGGAAGCTGCCATCGCATATTCTTCTTCCAGCATCTGGGTGAAGAGCTGCTGTTTTCTTTCCACTAGGCAACGCTTTTCATCTAGCTCCAAGCGCGCTTTTTGGAACTCTCTTTCCAAGTGATCTAGTTTCTTTTCCTTTTTTGAAAGAGTAGATGAAATTAATAAGCTAGTTGTTCCCACTGGTTCATTTCTCCGGCTATTTCTTGATCTTTTGCTTTTAAGAGCTCAATTCCTGCATTCACTTGCTCGTTTAAAGCATGAAATTCATTCGATAAGGACTGATATGCAGCCAAACGGTTGTCGAATCTTTCTCTTACTTCAGTGACAACTGTTTGCCTTGTTGCACCAGCCTGTGCATAGGCCTCTTCTACTTCGGAAAGATTGAGAATGAAGCCTTTCGGAACGGTCTGTAATACTTTCTCCAAAGCTTCTAAATCTGTATCCAGTTGTGCCTTAGATTTCTGAGCTTGCTCCAGCCCTTCATCCACTACTCGAATCAGCTCATCAGAAGCCAAGCGCGCCTGCAAAGCATCCAAATAGATCCGTTCACTTGAGCTCAGTCCACCACCTGTTTTTTGCAATTTATCCTTTAAGCGATAGTAAACCTTCATCCGCTCTTCAATGATTTCCTTGCGAGTGATGGCTTCCGTTCCCTTTTCAAGAACCAAATTCCCATCCTTATCATAGATATAACCATGCATCATGTGCTGCAGGCCAGTATTTTTCAAATTCTTAGTTTTGAGGTGCTTGACAATCCCACTGGATTCCTTGCTTCCAGAATCCTGATAGCCCAAGCTAACCAAATCTTTATGGTCAATGTGGTTATAGATTTTGTACTTCAGCGAATCTATGCGCGCTTTTTGCTCGGGTGTTAAGATGGAATAGGCATTAGGGCCATTGTATAGATGGACGGTCCCAATATGAGAAGCTTCCTCTTCCGTCAAACAGGCAAGCGCATACTGAATATTCATAGACCCCAGAGAGTGACCGTATAGATCGATCTTGGCATTAGGGTATTTTCGGATCACCTCTTTCAAATGAGCTGCAGCATCTTTAAACTGCGGAGGCGGGAAATTACCGTTTTCATCATTGTATTTTTTTAAAAAAGCAGCTCCCATTAAAGCAGGAAATTTAACCTGTTCTTCGGCTGTTCTTTCTGCAAAAAAGCCGACCGCATCTGATGCTTTTTCCTGTATGAAATTGCTGACAGGATTGTCCATCGCTTTTTGTATGAACCTACCTAAGGGAGTGGCCTCCGGTGGAAGATTAACAGATGTAGGAATAATTGCATCTTCAAAAGCTTCTACAGCATTGTTAAAACCATCTTTAGCCTTATCTCGCGCATAATTCTTCGCATATTCTGTTGCATACTCGCTTGCACCACCAGGGTTCAAAATATTGGAAGCTGCTGGCAAATCTGTCTTTACCCAATCCGTATATGTATCATGGAGTAATTTTTGTGTACTTATTTCAGTTTCAGATCCCTTCATCAAGACAGTCACGTCATGGATTTGGGCACGCGCTTCATCAGAAGCAGTATAGGGGACTGCATTTTGTTGCGCGCCTTGGCCATTATTAGTAAGAACGAAGACCTGCTCCTCATTGTCATTTACGTTATCATAAATATGGGCAACATTACCAATGTATTCGTCTTTCTTCGTCCCAATTTTAAACTTTCCATTTATTTTGACATCTTTTTCGTATTCAAGTAGAGCAGCTTTAACATTTTGTTGATCATTGAAATTTAAATTATTAGCCATTATCACTCCTTATCTAATAAATCACTTAACTCCTCTGTTTCCCCAAAATAGGTCTCTTCATATTTCCCTGTTGTAGCGTCCTCTTGTATAGTTGTGCTTAAAACTAATTTTTCATCATTATTTATAACTATTTTTACTAATAGCCCTCCCATCGGATTATAATCTAAATCATCTTTAGAGATTTTATATGATTTTATTTTTCCTTCTGGAGTAAGAGCTTTAGGATCTAATTTTTTCAACATATTTTCAATCGCCACTTTCATCTTCTTACTCTCTGCAATTTGAATCATTTCTTGTTTTTTGGCAGATTGTCCATTAAAAAAGCTACAGCCTCCTAAGCTCAAGCTAAATACTACCATTATCAACACAATTAATTTACTTTTTTTCATTTCTTCCCATTTCTTTCTCTAGTTTTCTTAAAATTTATTATACAAAATTCCATCAACGTCTGAAATGTTACTTTTGTTAAAAAATGTTGCTAAATCATTACAAGCACTAGCTATTGATGTAACATACCAACTTTGATTCAGAAATGTTTCTATTTTCCTATATTAGGGGTATTTACCTGAATGAGTTTATTTCCCAGTCTTTTCTGCTTCACTTAACAGATCACTTAATTTTGCTGAAATACCGTAACTACCTGCTTCGAACTGTCCTGAATCTTCCATTTGAACAGTCGTATCGATCGTTAACTTTTTATCGCCATTGATAACGAGAGAGACATTCATGCCTCCCATTGGATTGTATTCCAATTCACCTTTTATCAGGGTATAGGAGTGAATGACTCCTTCTGAAGTGAAAGCTTTAGGATCGATACTGATTAACAAGTGTTTTATCGCTCGCTCCATTTTCGTGCTTTCTGCAATCTGAATCATTTCCCTTCTCTCAGCAGCTTTATCCGTAAAAAGACTGCAACCTCCTAGAAACAAAGTTAATAAGAATAGTAGTACAAATCGTTGTTTTTTATCAGTCATATGTTCCCTCTCACTTATATTATTCGTAATGATTTTTAAAAAATGAGCCAATTTTTAAAAATTTTTTCCAGAACCTAAAAAACACACCCTTACTAGGTGTGTCTCCTGTTATATCATATATTCGACGCTATAAGTAGCATCAGATAAAATCCGTGAAAGGAATTGTTTGGTTCGCTCTTCCTTTGGACTGTTGAAGAATTCATGGGGTTCGTTTTCTTCGATGATGTGCCCGCCATCCATAAAGATAACGTGGTTGGCTACATCACGCGCGAAGCCCATCTCATGGGTTACGACAACCATGGTCACTCCTTCTTGTGCCAATTGCTTCATGACATCTAAGACGTCACCGACCAACTCTGGGTCTAACGCTGAAGTCGGCTCGTCCAGCAAGATCACGTCTGGTTTCACTGCGATGGCACGCGCGATTCCGATCCGTTGCTGCTGGCCACCTGACAATTGAGAAGGATAGTAATCCTTATAAGCAAGAAGACCAACTTTTTCAAGGGCTGATTCTGCCCGTTGGATGGCTTCTTCTTTTGGAATCTTACGAGCTACAACCAGTCCTTCTAAGATATTTTCAAGCGCTGTTTTGTTGGCAAAGAGATTGTAATGCTGGAAGACAAAGGCTGTCTTTTGGCGGATTTCTAGAATCTCTTTTTTGCTGAGTTTTGAGAGGTCATACTCTTTTCCACCTAAGGTTAGGTGGCCTGTATCTGCCTTTTCCAAGTGGTTGAGGCAGCGAAGGAAGGTTGTTTTTCCTGATCCAGATGGCCCCAAAATAACGACGACATCCCCTTGGTTGACCTTGAGATTAACATCTACCAGGACCTGGTGGTCCTTAAATTTTTTCGATACGTGTTCTACTTCTAACATCTTCTTATTTCTCCTTCTTCTATGCGAGTGTCAGGCGTTTTTCTAAGCGATTGAATCCCCACTGAATCACCCCACAAATGACAATATAAAGAATAAAAATCACTAGATAGGATTCAAAATATTGATAGCCATAAGAGGCTTCTACCTTGGCAATGGCGGTGATATCCTTGATCGTCATGACAAAGACAAGGGAGGTTCCTTTGACCAAGTTGATAACCAAGTTACACAAATTGGGAAGGGCTGAACGCAAGGCTTGTGGAAAAACAATGCGGATATAGGCTTGGCGATTAGTCAAACCAATGGCTTGCGCTGCTTCTAGCTGGCCCTTATCCACAGTCAGAATGGCTGACCGTAGAATTTCAGCAAGACTCCCCGTTGTCATCAAGCTAAAGATGATAAAGGCATAGTAAATGGGATTGATCTCAAAGACATTAAAGTGACTACCAATACTCTTAAAAAAGCTATTTAAGAGACTGGGAAAGAGACTATAAAAGAAGAGAATCAAGAGAATCGGAGGTGTCGCGCGGATAAAAGCTAAGTAAATCACTGAGAAACTGCGAACACCTTTGACCTTATAAATCTGACCGAGTGCCAAAAAGAGGGCTGGAAAGAAACTCAAAAGAATTGATACGACCATGATCAGAAGGGTCACTGGAACACCACCCAAGGTGGCTAGAAATGCTTTACTAATAAAATTGAAATCCATAAGCTACCTTTCTGTTACACTGAGTCGTTTCTCAAGGAGTTGAGCGGAGAAGGAGATCACAAGGGCAATTCCCCAGTAGATCACTGCGACAGCTGTATATGTTTCGAGGGAATAATTCCCAAGATTGCGGCTGATCAAGTTGTTGCCTGCTCCCATGATATCGATAAAGCCAATGGTATAAGCCAAAGCGGCATCGCGCATGAGGTTCAAGATGGCAGTTGTCATATTTGGAAGAGCCACGCGAAAGGCTTGAGGAAGGACAATCCGCCAAATGGTTTGAGCCGGCGTCAAGCCAATACTCAAGCCCGCTTCCATCTGACCTTTTGGAATGGCCAAATAGGCTGCCTTGAAGACCTCAGAGATCATCGCAGCAAAGAGAAGAAACATGGCAACAAGGACAAAGACAAACTTGGACCAGTGGTCAATGTCAATGCCCAACCACCAGTTCAAAAATTGGGGCAGTCCATAAAAGACCAAAAAGAGCAAGACAATCGGAGGGGTACAACGCAAGGTAAAGACATAACCTTTTGCCAGACCTGCTCCTACCTTATCTTCTGATACTTGTGCCCAGGTCAAAACCAAGCCAAATGCAGAACCGAGAACCGTCGTTAAAACCATCAAAGCTAGGGTCGCTGGTAGAGCTTGGACCAAGGTTGGAAGAAATGACCAAACCTTGGAAATGTCGTATGAGACCATGTTTCTTTTCCTTTCTGTATCCGTATAGAAATAAGGAAGCTGGGGCTATGCGCACCCAGTTCCATCTTATTTCTCTTTATCTACATAACTGAAGACATCTTCACCGAAATATTTTTTCGACAATTTAGCAAGTGTCCCATCTTTTTCCAATTCTTTGATAGCCTTGCTGTATGCTTCCGCAAATTTTTCGTTTTTCTTATCCTTATGGATCAATGGGTAAGTTGGAATTCCTTTGTAGGCAAACCAGCTAAGTTTGTCCGCATATTGGTGGTAAGAACCATCTTTATCTGTGACAGCTTTTTCAAAGGAAAGTTTGATGTCAAAGAAGGCATCGTAACGTCCTTCAAGAACCCAAGCATAAGCATCTGCGACTTTGAAAGATTCCGCAGCTGTTAATTCGATTTGTTGGTCCTTATGCTTTTCATTGTATTCTTTAATAACATTCCATTGTGCATTTTGTGGTGAAATTGGAACCAATTTTCCTTTTTCTTTAGCGAAGTCATCGATGTTCTTGTATTTATTCGCATCTTCTTTCCGGACGGTAAATCCGATGATACTTGCACCGATTGGTTCTTTTGGAATGATAAATTTCTTGGCACGTTCTTCGGTATACCAAGCTCCTTTGGTTCCGATATCGTATTTACCAGATTCTAGACCGATCAAGAGATCGTCATCACTTGTTCCAGTGTACTCAAACTTGTAGTCTGGTAGTTTTTCGTCAATGGCTTTGAGAACGGCTACTTCATAGCCATCTGATTCTCCTTTTTCATCAACGAAATCATACGGTACATAGTTTTGAGTGTGGGCTACTTTCAAGGTTGTTACCTTGTTAGATCCTGTTGAGCCTTTGCTGTCGTTTGCATGGTTCAAGCTCCGTCCAAGAATGGTTGCACCTGCAATGGCAAGAACTGCCACCCCACCGATAATCCATGTTTTTTTACTCATACTTTGTTCTCCCTTTTTCTATTTTCCTTATTCTGCTGCAGCTTCACGAACCCATTCGATTCGTTCTTCATCAATGTCACTTGGAATCGTACAATCGGCACCAATGACCAAGCCTGTGGTTCCTGTTTCTGCGATGATGCGTTTGGTTTCTGCTTGGATCGCAACCTTGTCTCCTGTGTAGAGAAGACCATTTTTGCCATTTTCAAAACCACCAAGAACCGTGCGTCCACCGAAGATTTCGCGTCCTTCTGCTAGGCTGATGCCTTCTGGTCCGACTGCCCAGTTAATGACTTGGGCTGGATAGTCTGTGAAGAGATGGATATCATTGCGAGCTCCTTCGTAGCCACAGATATGAAGTATATTTACGCCACCGGCTTCATTGGCTGCCTCTAAGACATGGAGTTCACTCGGTGCAATAATGTTTTTATAAACTTCTTGTGTAACCCGCGCATCTTGGATACTTTGAACACTGAGGTAGATCCCGTCTGCTCCTGCTTCTTTGATGATTCGTTGGCTCAAACTTGCAATATCTTGGCCAATGGTATCCAATACTTTTTTAAGAGTTGCTGCATCTTGATCGATAAAGTTGGCGATCAAGTCATCTCCTCCTGAAACTTCTCCGACCAACCATTTGAAGTAGGTCACCGGAGCAAAGATATTGTAGATAGCCACAATGTCTTCTTCAAAACCGGCACGGATTTTTTTAACGAGCTCTACTTGCTCTGTGATCCATGGATGATCTGCTCCGAGTGGTTCAATCCCTGCTAAGTCAGAGATATTTTCAAGGCCTTTGTGAATGGCTGGATTTGGATAAGCAAAGTAACCATCACTCATGAGTTTGACAAAGTCTGGTTTGACCTTGTGAAGGAAGTTTTTATGGCCATTCAGGTTTTTTTCAATAATTTCCGGATTAGAAAATCCTTTCAACCATTCTTCTTCTGTTGTAAAATGATGCCAAAATCCAACTGGCACACGGTCAACTGCTTCTCCTTTGAAAGCTTTTAAGACTAATTCTCTTTTTGATGACATGTTCTTACCTCGTTCTATTCTTTTCTTGTTTGTTATCTTATCACTTCGATAATTGTTTGACTAATATATATTTTTTATCAAGCTCTTCATCTTTTTTTATCACTGATCTTCGAGAAGAAGAATTCCTGCTAGGTCAGATGGCCGGATGAGGGAGAAACTATGAGCTGGAATCTTCTCCAGTCTTGCCATATCTGGATCTTTTTTTGCTTTCCCCTGACTGCTTGCTAGAGTAGCTTTACTAAGCCCGAGAAGCAAAAACAAAACGGTTACCACGATACACCATACATTGATCTTTTTCATCTCCCTCTCCTTTCTTCTTACAATACAGCTGCTTGACGCACCCAATCTAAGCGTTCTAATTGGAAATCATCTGGCACGGTACAGTCTGCTCCAAGGATCAAACCACGACTTCCGGCTTCTGCCACCAAGCGACGCGTTTCTTGCTCAATAGCTTCTCGTTCCCCTTGGTAGAGCAAACCTTTCTTGCCATTGACAAAGCCACCCAAAACGGCACGATCACCGAAAAGCTTGCGACCTGCGGCTAAGCTAAGGCCTTCATGATGGGTCGCCCAGTTAATGACTTGAGCTGGATAATCCTTGAAGAGTTCCACTTCATTGCTGGCCCCTTCAAAACCACAGATATGAAGGATATTGATGCCCCCAGCTTCATTGGCTGCTTCTAGGACAGCGATGTTGCTCGGTTCAATGAACTTGCGGTATTCTTCATCTGTCACACGCTCATCTTGGATCTGTTGGGTTGAGAAGTAAATCCCTTCAATACCTGCTTCTTGGATCAAGCGGCGACTTAAAGTAGCGATGTCTCCTGCAATCACGTCAAGGACATGAGCTAATGTTTCTGGATCTTCCTTGATAAAGTCTGCAATCACTTGGTCTCCACGGGATTGATCCGTACGGAACCAGCGTTTCAAATAAGAAATAGGCGAGAAGATATTGTAGAAAGAAGCAATCTCCTCATGGAAACGAGAACGAATCTCCTTGACCACTTCAATTTGTTTTTCAATCCAAGGATGATGCTCTCCAATCGGTTGAATATCCTTCAATTCTCGGATCGATTGGATCTCTCTAGAATAAAGAGCACTCGGATAGCGGAAGAAGCCATCACTCATGATCTTGACAAAATCAGGTGAAATTTCTTCAACATAGTGTTGGTGTCCTTTAATACTTTTTGCTACTACAGCCGAATTGTCTAGACCCAATTCTTTTTCTTCTTGGGTCACATAATGGAGCCAAAATCCTACAGGGATTCGCTCAACTTTTTCACCTCGAATGGCACGAAGCACCAACTCTTTTTTACTCATACAGTGAAACCTCCTCAATATCTTCTCCAAAAGGAAGACTGACTGACCGCTTCCTTTCTGAAATTTGTAACCATGATATCACCTCAAAAAGTAGCTGACTAATATATTTTCCCTATCAAGGCCTTAAAATTTCTTTATTGAGGCAGGTATCAAAAAAAGCGCAAGTCCTTGAAAATAAAGCCTTGCGCGCATTCTTATCTATTATTTTATTTTTGAAGAAAGGGACCTACTTTGAAAATTACTTGACCCCGTTATAAGAATCAACTATACCTCTCCTTTTCATTCTCCTAAAATATGGTATACTAAAGAAAAAGGAGGTGCCTATGTCTTCCATTCGTTTAATTGTCAGTGATATTGACGGAACCATTCTGGACCAGCATCATCAGGTCGATCCCGCCCTTATCAAACTCATTCCCCAGCTCCAAGAAAAAAAGATTCCTTTTATCTTGGCATCGGCTCGCTCTCCTATCGGGATTGCTCCTATCGCAAGAAGTTTGGGCGTCCATCAGGAACCTATCGCTTGCTACAATGGGGCTCTCATCGTCAAGGGAGAAGAGATTTTATTTGAACACAGTCTGGACAAAGATGAGATCTGCACCTTCCTCCATCGTGTGGACGAACTAGATCCCAGCATTTCAATTAATTGTTATAGCGGGGCAGTCTGGTTCAACTCCAGAGAGGACCAGTGGACCCAAGTTGAGGCTGCTATTACGGGTGAAACTCCCCAGATACAACCACTTTCTCAGACCCTCTCTGATGATACTCTCCATCTACATAAATTGCTCTTGATTGGAGAGACTCAGAATATTCAAGAACTCTATCAGAAGCTGGATCCGCAAGAATTTCCACAGACTGCTTTTTACCTTTCAAAGGAAAACTACCTAGAAGTCACTGCCAAAGCCGTCTCAAAAAGAGATGCTGTCCTTGAACTGGCTACTTACTACCAAGTCCCCTTAGAACAGGTCATGACCATCGGAGACCACTTCAACGACCTCCCCATGATTCGTCTGGCTGGACTTGGAGTTGCCATGGGAAATGCTCCTGAAGCTGTCCGGAAGGAAGCTCAAGTTGTCACTACCAGCAACCAAGAACACGGTGTAGCGCAAGCTATCCAAGAGTATGTCTTACCACCATCAAACAAATGAGAGTGGGACAGAAATCGGTAATTCGTTAGAATTCGATTTCGTCGTCCCACTCTCTTTTCATTGTTATTCTACTGTTACGGATTTAGCAAGGTTCCGTGGTTTATCCACGTCGAGGCCACGGTGAAGGGTTGCAAAGTAAGCAATCAATTGGGTTGGTACCACCATTGAGATTGGTGAGAGGTAAGGGTGGACCGTTGTAAGTACGATGTCGTCTGTATCTTTAGCAACATTTTCTTCTGCGATGGTGAGGACCTTAGCGCCACGCGCTGCCACTTCTTGGATATTTCCGCGAGTGTGGTTGGCAAGAACTGGGTCTGATAAGAGGGCCAAAACAGGTGTTCCATCTTCAATCAAGGCAAGGGTCCCGTGCTTGAGCTCTCCAGCCGCAAAACCTTCACATTGGATGTAAGAAATCTCTTTGAGCTTGAGACTGGCTTCCATGGCTACATAGTAATCTTGACCACGTCCGATGTAAAAGGCGTTGCGTGTTGTTTCAAGAAGGTCACGAACCTTAGCGTCAATCAATTCTTTCTCTGAAAGAGTTGATTCGATAGACTGAGCCACGATAGACAACTCATGAACCAAGTCAAAGGCTTGAGCTTTTTCGTTGCCATTTGCTTCACCAACCGCTTTTGCAAGGAAGGCAAGGGCTGCGATTTGGGCTGTATAGGCCTTGGTTGCTCAGAACAGTGTTTTGAGGTTGTGGATAGAACTGACGAAGTCAGTAACCATACTTACAGCAAGGTGAAGCTGACGTGGTTTGAAGAGATTTTCGAAAAAGATTAAATATACTCTACAATTTGATCAATCAATTCTTGGTCGTCTAAACCTGTAACTTGTATAACGACATCTTTGACTGATTGTTTAGCCAGCAATTCACCTAATCGAACACTTTCTTCATCATTTACATCGCGATAGTCAAAGGCATAGCCAACTGTTTTAAGTAGGTTTTCATATGACAAACCGAGTTCTTTCAATTCACGTATTGGCCTTATGAACCGTTCATTATAACCTAATTTTCGGATTGGAGTACGAGCTACTCGACTAACCTCATCCACTATAAAAGGATTTTCAAAGCGTTCTATAATGACTTTGTGGTAATTCTCCAATTCTTTTTTATCAAAGTTCCATTTGGTAATCAAGAGACTCCGAATTTCAGCTAAAACGGATTCAATCTGAGACTTGATATCAGGATTCTGAAGAGCTTCCAAAATTGTCTTGGCACCATAATGTGCACCAATGTAAGCTGAAGTTGCATGTCCAGAATTGACTGAAAAAAGTTTTCGCTCAATAAAAGGTTCTAAATCTTCTTCATAATGCACATCTTCTAGACGTAAATCTGGATTTTTAAGACGCTTGGTTTCAACAACCCATTCATTAAAGGGCTCAACCACAACAAAAAGAGGATCTTCGTGACTTTGTGCTGGAACAATCCTGTCTACTGCAGCATTTGGAAAACCTATGTAGTTCTCAGCAAATGTCAAACCTTCCGGACTTAAATGTTTCTTGACTTCTTGATAGAGAAATTGAGAACCACCAATTTCTTTAAATCTAGTATATACAAAAATGAAAACGTTTAAAACTAAAGCTTTGTCACAGATTTTGTGCCAAAAAATCAACTTTTGTCACAAAATTCTTTTTTTATACCATATTACAAAACAAAATGTACCGAAAACCGCATCAAAAATTCAAATTATGAGTTATAAAAAATAGGCTGTAAAATCTAAGAGATAACCCTCCCAGTCTTACGCCTATTGTTCATCTATTTATTATTCAACTGTAACAGCCTTAGCCAAATTACGTGGTTTATCTACATCCAGTCCACGGTGAAGTGAAGCATAGTAAGCAATCAATTGAGTAGGAATAACCATAGAAATACTAGATAGATATGGATGAACTTTATTAATAATAATGTCATCACCTTCTTTTTCTATTCCTTCTTCCACAATAGTTAGAGCATTAGCTCCACGAGCTACTACTTCAGAAATATTACCACGAGTATGAGAAGCGACGGTTGGATTGTCAGAAATTAAGGCAATTACAGGTGTACCATCCTCAATTAAAGATATAGTTCCATGTTTAAGTTCCCCAGCTGCAAAACCTTCACACTGAATATAAGAAATTTCCTTAAGTTTTAGGCTAGCCTCCATAACTACATAGTAGTCCTGACCACGTCCAATGTAGAAAGCATTACGAGTTGTTTCTAAGAGTCCTCTAACCTTTTCTTCAATCAATTCTTTCTCTGAAAGTGTAGACTCAATAGACTGAGCTACAATTGAAAGTTCACGCACTAAATCAAACTTTTTAGCTTTTTCATTACCATTAGCTTCACCAACTGCCTTAGCAAGAAATGCTAATGTCGCCACTTGTCCTGTATAAGCCTTAGTTGAAGCTACAGCAATTTCTGGACCAGCATGCAATAACATAGTATAAGTTGCTTCACGAGATAGTGTAGAGCCTGAAACATTAGTTACAGTTAAACTTGGAATTCCCATTTCATTAGCTTTTACTAAAACTTGACGACTATCAGCAGTTTCACCTGACTGACTAAGCAAAATAAACATTGGTTTTTTGCTCAGTAGTGGCATAGCATAACCCCATTCAGATGCAATACCCAATTCCACAGGCGTATCAGTTAATTCTTCTAGCATCGTTTTAGAAGCATAACCCGCATTATAAGAAGTTCCAGCTGCAATGATATAAATTCGATCTGCCTCCTGAACTGCTTTAACAATCTCAGGATCCACAACCATCTGTTGATTCTCATCAGAGTATGTGTTGATTAGCTTACGCATCACAGTTGGCTGTTCATCGATTTCTTTGAGCATATAGTATGGATAAGTCCCCTTACCGATATCGGACAGATCTAGCTCAGCAGTATAGCTTTCACGCTCCAGAGTATGCCCGTCATAATCCTGCACTTCCACACTGTCTTTACGGACAATAACCAGCTCTTGGTCATGAATTTCCATAAACTGACTTGTCTCGCGAATCATGGCCATAGCATCTGAGCAGACCATATTGTAGCCTTCACCAAGACCAATCAAAAGTGGTGATTTGTTCTTAGCCACATAGATGACATCTGAATTTTCAGAGTCGATCAAAGCGAAGGCATAAGAACCACGGATGATGTGAAGAGCTTTTTTAAAGGCTTCAAGTACTGACATGCCGTCTTCTTCAACAAATTTTCCGATCAAGTGGGCTGCGATTTCTGTATCTGTTTGCCCCTTGAAATGGTGACCGGCTAGGTATTCTTCCTTGATTTCAAGGTAGTTTTCAATCACCCCATTGTGGACCAAAACAAAGCGACCTGTTTCAGAGCGGTGTGGGTGGGCATTGTCCTCAGTTGGTTTTCCATGAGTGGCCCAACGGGTATGTCCAATCCCAGCTGTCCCCTCAACGTCAGCAGTTTTAGCAGACAATTCTGCAATACGACCAACAGCCTTCACCAAATGGTTTTCAGCACCACCTAGGACAAAAATTCCCGCAGAATCATAGCCTCGGTATTCGAGTTTTTCAAGTCCTTGAATCAAAATATCAGTAGCATTTGTATTTCCTACAACACCAACGATTCCGCACATAGTTTTTACGATATAGCCTTGCTATACTTTCCCCTTTACTTAGTCAAATGACCTATGGTCGATTTCTCAGTTACTTTAAAATTGGTCTAGTCTAATTTGACCAAAAAGCAACCAGCGGAGTCAGTATACAATACTTCTTCGAGTTTGTCAACTAGGAAATTCAAGAAAATTGGTCTAGTTAAGTTAGGGTTAAGATTAGAGACAAAGTCATCTAGAAAATTTCCACTGTAAGAAAAATACCTGAAACATAATCGTTTCAGACATTCGGAATAATTAAGAGTCAAACCGTTTGGGGAACTATTTGACTCCAAGCTTTAAAACGACAATGCGAGGGGGCTCAATACGAGTTGAAGATGGGCTACGGATCTCGATTTAGTCTTTAAATCCATTGGCTTGGCTTAATTCTTTAAACCAATGGCCGGATTTTTTGAGGGTTCGTTTTTGGCTTTCGAGATCCAACTCAACCAAGCCATAGCGGTTCTTGTAGCCATTGAGCCATGACCAGCAGTCAATAAAGGTCCAGATCAAATAGCCTTTACAGTTGGCACCATCTTGAATAGCCCAGTGGAGCTCACGAAGATGGTCTTTGACAAAGTCAATCCGGTAGTCGTCCTGGATCACTCCGTCCTTGCGGAATTTTTCCTCTCCTTCAACCCCCATCCCGTTTTCTGTCAGAATCCACTCGATATTGCCATAGTTTTCCTTGATATTTTGGGCAATGTCATACAAGCCTTGCTCATAGATTTCCCAACCTCGGTGGGGATTGATCTTGCGGCCTGGCATAACATAGGGTTCATAAAATTGTTCAAAGAGTAAGGGAGAAGCTGGATTTGGAGCGTAACGAGGAGCTGCCACACGGAGTGGTTGGTAATAGTTAACCCCTAGGTAATCCACCGTTTTTTCCTCAATCAAACGCAATTCAAAGGGATCATAATCCGGCAAGAGATCACGCTCCCGTAGGATCTCGACTAATTCTTCAGGATAATGACCAAGAACAGATGGATCTAGGAAGGATTTGGCTTGAAAGAGCTCGGCAATGCGCGCAGCTTTGACATCTTCTGGATGCTGGCTCCGAGGATAGGCTGGTGTCAAATTGAGCACAATCCCGATACGATAGTTAGGATCCACCTCGTGACAGGCCTTTACCGCTAGACTGCTAGCTAACTGGGTGTGGTAGGCTACCTTAACAGCTGCTGCTGCGTCTACCTTATGAGGAAAATGGGCATCATAAAAATAACCAAACTCCACAGGGACAATGGGTTCATTAAAGGTGATCCACTGATCAACCAGATCCCCATAGGTCTTGAAACAAAAACGCGCATATTCTTGGTAAGCATAGGCCGTTTCTTTATTTTCCCAACCATCCCCTTGCTCTTGAAGAGCCATCGGTAAATCAAAATGATAGAGGTTGACCAAGAGGTGAATCCCTTTTTCTTTGATCTTTTCAAAGACACGGCGGTAGAAATCAACACCTGCTTGATTGATCTCCCCTCGTCCTTCTGGGAAAATACGTGACCACTGGATAGAGGTTCGAAAGGCCGTGTGGCCGGTTTCTAACAAGAGGTCCAGATCTTCTTCCCAGTGTTCATAAAAAGTCGATGTTTTCTCTGGTCCTTGCCCTTGATAAAAGCGGTTGGACTCGACCCTATACCAGTAATCCCAGAGATTGTCTCCCTTTCCATCCTGGGCTAGACGTCCTTCTGTTTGAGGCCCCGAGGTCGAACTCCCCCATAAAAAATCCTTTGGAAATTGATACATGTCCTAATCCTCCTCATTCTACTAGCTCTATTGTAGCGCATCCTCCTTCAAAACCTAGGCACAATTTACAGTCTTTCTTACGCAGATTAAAGAAAAAGCCCCTTAGGAAAAATTCCTAAGGGAGCTGGTCCTCTTTATAATTGAGTCACGACATATTCAAAGAGCTTGCGATCTGCTGGGCTCTTGTCAAAACGTAGTTCTGGATGCCACTGAACTCCGAGGAAACGGCTCTCATCTGTGGATTGAACGGCTTCTATGATGTCATCTTTAGGATCCCGCGCGATTACTTCTAAGCCATCTGCCAAGTCTTTAATACTTTGATGATGGAAAGAATTGATGCGACTGGTCTTACCATAGATCTCTTGCAGGACCGTCTGATCCTTGGTCACCAACTCTTGACTGGTGTACTGACCTGGATTGTCCTGCCAGTGGTGTTCAATATCTTGATACAGAGTTCCCCCTAGAGCGACATTATAGAGCTGGGTCCCACGGCAGACGGTAAAGATAGCTTTTTTAGCCGCACGCGCTTCTTCAATCAAAGCCAACTCAAAGAGATCGCGTTTCAAGAGGTAGTCATCACTGTCGATGGTGATTTCTTCTCCGTAAAACTTGGGCAAGACATTTTGTCCACCGGTGATGATGAGCTTATCAATCATCGATATGTAGTCTTTGGCCAAGGCCGCATCTCCAATCGGCAAGATCAAGGGAATCCCTCCTGCCTCTTTGACCGCTTCGACAAAACCAGTCGCCGCATAGCTCATGTTCGCGTCTGGATCATCTGGGAAGGGTCTTTCATTTCCTGTAATTCCAATCACTGGTCTTATTTTCATGCTTATTTCCATATTCTTTCATTCATTTTCAAGGCTTATTGTAACACAATTTCAAGCCAGACTCAATGGAGATTTTTTTGAAGAGAAGGTCTCTCCCTCTAACCCAAAAGCTTGCTGAAAGGATATGAAATTGCTTTCTATTAAAAAATTCTCAAGTGCAAAGACTTGAGAATGGTTTGTTAATTTTTTATCAACCCTTCTTTTACCAAAAAGTCACGCGCTACTTTAGCAGCAGGCTTGCCTTCTACTCCGACTTGGTAGTTCATCTGACTCATTTGGTCTGCTGTGATTTTACCTGCCAACTTATTGAGAACAGCTTCTAATTCGGGATGTTTCTTAAGAAGAGCTTCTTTCATGAGGGGCGCCCCTTGATAAGGTGGGAAGAGTTGTTTGTCATCTTCGAGGACCACCAGGTCATAGCGAGCCAGCTCGGCATCCGTTGAGTAAGCATCTGTGATCTGGATATCACCGGACTGGATCGCCTGGTAGCGAAGGGCTGGCTCCATGGTGGATACTTGTAGGTGGAGTCCGTAAACCTTCTGCAAGCCCTTGTTCCCATCCTCTCGGTCATTAAACTCCAAGGTAAATCCTGCCTTGAGTTGTCCTTCCACCTTTTTCAAATCTGAAATGGTCTTGAGGCCATACTCTTGGGCAATTTTCTTAGGGACTGCAACAGCATAGGTATTCTGATAAGCCATAGGTTTGAGCAAGGCTAGGTTGTCTTGTATCTTGATCCCATCTCGAGCCGCTTGATAGACTGCTTCTGGATCATGGTCGACTTGCGGTGCTGGCTTGAGGAGACTTTCGGTCACGGTCCCTGTAAACTCTGGATAGATAGCGATATCCCCTTTTTTCAGAGCTTCATAGAGGAAGGTGGTCTTGCCAAAATTTGGTTTGACGGTCACTGTCATGTCCGTATTTTCCTCGATCAAGATCTTATACATATTGGCTAGAATTTCCGGTTCAGGACCTAGCTTCCCAGCGATGACCAGGTTTTCTTTTTCCGGTTTGGGAAGAAGACTTGGTGTATAGCTAGCTCCCAATCCGATAACCATTACCGCAAAAGCCGCAAAGATGGTCCGCAATTTGGCCTTTTCCATCCATTTGAGAAGAAGGTTAAAGGCGATGGCTAAGAAGGCAGAAGACAGGGCACCGATCAAAATCAGACTGGAATTATTGCGATCAATCCCCAGAAGGATAAAGGAACCGAGTCCCCCAGCTCCAATCAAGGCAGCTAGGGTAGCTGTCCCGATAATCATCACAGCTGCTGTCCGAATCCCAGACATGATAACGGGCATGGCCAAGGGAATCTCAAACTTCTTGAGTCGCTCCCACTTGGTCATCCCAAAGGCGATTCCCGCTTCTTCAAGACTTGGGTCAATCCCCTGCAAACCGGTGATGGTATTTTGAAGGATGGGGAAAATGGCATAGATGACGAGAGCTGTCAAGGCCGGAAGTGTTCCAATTCCCATGATGGGAATGAAGAGCCCCAAAAGGGCCATGGAAGGAATGGTCTGGAAGATCCCAGCTAGCTGTAAAACCCAGTTGCTGGCTCTCTTGCGTGTACTTAAATAAATAGCTAATGGAACAGCTAGAAAAATAGCAAGGATCAGGGTCAGTAATGACAGTTGCAAGTGTTGGCCAAGGGCTGTGAGCCAGACTCCAAAACGCTCTTGAAAGGATGTAACTAGTTTAGACATGGTGAGCACCTCCAAACAAATCTGCCACAAAGTCGTTGGCCGGTTGGGCTAGAATGGTCTCAGAATCCGCCACCTGCACAATCTCTCCTTCTTGTAGCACCGCAATCCGATCGCCTAATTTCAAGGCTTCGTCTGTGTCGTGTGTAACAAAGATAGTGGTCATGCCGAACTCCTTGTGCAAGTCTTTGGTAAGAGCCTGCAACTGCTTGCGAGAAATAGCATCCAAGGCTGAAAAGGGCTCGTCCATCAGTAAGATTTTTGGCTCTGCAATGATGGCCCGCACAATGCCAATTCGTTGTTGCTCCCCACCAGACAGCTCATGGGGTTTGCGATCGGCGTAATCAGAAGCTGGAAGGCCTACTTTTTCTAAAAGTTCGACTGTTTTGGAAGCCACTCGCTCCTTGCCCCAGCCCTTCATCTCAGGAATGAGAGCGATATTTTCCGCAACTGTCAAATTAGGAAATAGGGCAATGGCTTGAAGCACATAACCAGTAGAAAGACGTAACTCTCGTTCATCATAGTCCTTGATGCGTTTTCCGTCCATATAGATATTGCCATCAGTCGGCTCCAAGAGACGGTTAATCATCTTGATCATGGTAGTCTTTCCAGATCCTGAAGGACCCACTAGCACCATGAATTCTCCATTTTCAATGCGGAGATTGACATCTTTTAAAATGTCCTTATCCGTGTAGCGCAAGGCTACATTTCTATATTCAATCATGTTCTTCCTCGATAAGTTTTCTGTCTCTAAGAGTATCCAATAGGCTACTTGCCGGATGCCCTAGAACTTTTTCGATATCTGTTGAAACCCCAGCTTGTTCCCCAGCTTTAATTGCTATATAGGTGCTGACCCAGGCGTCGTACTCCCAAGTTTGTGCTGGCCATTTTTTCCGTGACTCATAAGCTTCTTCTACTGTTTCATCCACATACGCGATGGCGTCACCGGTCTCTTTTGAGAGAAGCGCTACGATTTCTTCCATGGAAAGATCCTCTGGCCCTGTCAGATTCAAGGTTT
Organism: Streptococcus parasanguinis; assembly: GCF_047465465.1. Taxonomy (GTDB): domain Bacteria; phylum Bacillota; class Bacilli; order Lactobacillales; family Streptococcaceae; genus Streptococcus; species Streptococcus parasanguinis_AI. The sequence goes on from NZ_JASGZU010000004.1 coordinate 105,050, forward strand.
GATTTTCCCACTCCTTAGGATTTAAAAGAATTTCTGCTGCAACCCTAGATGTGTCCTTACGGGCAACAGCTGACACAAGACCACTGCCTGCCGGACCACGAATTTCTCCATTTTCAAGTGCCATATCAATCAGGAAGTCCAAGTAAAAATTATCTCTCAAAAAAGTGTAGGTGAACCCTAACTCCTTGATATAGGCTTCCGTTTGGGCATGATCTCGAGACAAGGTAAAAGTTGCCTTCTCATCTGCCCCATAAAAGGAGGTATAAACGATATGCTCTACCCCCGCTAGCTTTGCAGCATCTAAAAAGTCCTTGTGTTCCTTGACACGCTCTGGATTTTCCCGAGCAGAAACCATCAACAAGATATCAATACCCTTCAAGGCCTCAACCACCTCTGGTGTATTGGCATACACTATTTTACGAATTTCTGCTGACTCATAGATCTTTGCACGCTCTGGGCTTCGTGCTAGATGGACTGAAGCGATTCCTTTCTGATCGACAAGATTAGCCACATAAGAACCTAATTTCCCTGTTACCCCTGTAATACCAATCATAACTGTTACTTCCTTTCCTTAGATGTCATTCTCTTTAGCTTTTAGATTTGAGATAATGCGCTCTTGATAGGCCTCAAATTCTCGGATTTCTTGATCCGAAAATCCTTGATAGAAAATCTCCCCCAGTTCCTTACTAACACGATCCCCAATTTCTTTTTGCGCCCAACCGAGGTCTGTCAAAGAGATATATTTTTTCCTTTTATCCTGCGTGCAAGGTTGAATCGTGACCAAACCTTGTTCTTCCAATTTCTTAACCATGCTGGTCAATGTATTATTGGCTAGACCCGTCGTAAGAGCGATATCAGTTGCGGTAGCGCACCCTAATTCTTGCTTCCACAGAATTGTTAAAATTTTCCCCTGTTCACTTCGGTATTGGACATCTGGTTCCTTACTCAGCAGTTTTTGAAAGATACGCCCATTTAACAAGCGTATCTGTAAAGCTTGGTAGCCCCCTTGCATCTTGTCCATTTTGTCTCCTTTTTATTTCTATATCGAAATATCAAAGTCATTGTACCACTGCCTGTTACATCTGTCAACTATTTCGATATAGAAATAACATTTTCCTTGGAAGAAGAGAAACATTTAAACTCCTTGTAAAACAACACTGAGTTTTACATATGTTCACTGTAATGCAGAATGAAATTTGTTAAAAAGCTTCGGTAGGTTTCTTCCTACCGAAGCTTTTTTGATATCACGCATCCAACCAACAACTATTTTCAAACCGACTCTTTGCCTTTTCACAAAAATCCTCCAGAGCTGAACTCTGAAGGATTCATTTTTTATTTCACAACAATATTAACAAGCTTATTAGGGACACTAATCACCTTCACGATTTCTTTGCCATCAATCTCTGCTTTGACTTTTTCGCCAGCCAGAGCGACTTCTTGCAATTCTTCGCGTGACAGGTCTTTTGCGACCATGAGTTTAGCACGGACTTTTCCTTTGATTTGAACGACAATTTCAATTTCATCTTCAATCAATTTGCTTTCGTCCCATGTTGGCCAAGCCACATAAGAGATAGACTCACCGGTTGCTGCGACTGTTTGCCAGAGTTCTTCTGCCAAGTGAGGCGCAAATGGGGCGATCAATTGGATAAAGCCTTTGGCATAATCCACATAGAGTTTGTCTTCCTTATTCGCTGCATTGACAAAGACCATGAGTTGGGCAATGGCTGTGTTGAATTTCATCGACTCGATTTGCTCAGTGACAGCCTTAACAGTTTCGTTATAGACCTTGTCAAGAGCACCATTGTTATCCGCAACAATTTCTTTACTTGTAATCAAACGGTAAACACGGTCAAGGAATTTACGGCTTCCTTCCAGACCTTCTTCAGACCAAGCGATAGAAGCATCGAGTGGTCCCATGAACATTTCATAGACACGAAGGGTATCGGCACCGTATTGTTCCACCACATCGTCTGGATTCACCACGTTCTTGAGGGATTTAGACATCTTGGCTGGCGCCTGCTCCAACTCTTCTCCTGTTTCCACATGGCAGAAGCAACCGTCACGTTTTTCAACCTTGTCAGTCGCCACAAGAGCTCCACGGTGGTCACGGTAGCTAGTTCCCAAGATCATTCCTTGGTTAAAGAGTTTTTGGAAGGGCTCTTTAGTAGGTACAACACCAAGATCATAGAGGAATTTGTGCCAGAAACGAGCGTAAAGCAAATGGAGTACGGCGTGTTCTGCACCACCCACGTAGATATCGACTGGCAACCATTGTTTGAGAAGGTCCTCGTCAGCCAATTTCTCAGTGTTGTGTGGATCGATATAGCGGAGGTAGTACCAGCTTGAACCGGCCCATTGTGGCATCGTATTAGTTTCACGACGACCTTTGACGCCATCTTCGCGGGTCACTTCCAGCCAGTCTGTCAAGTTGGCCAATGGGCTTTCCCCAGTACCTGAAGGGCGGATGTCCTTGGTCACTGGCAAGACAAGTGGAAGTTCACTTTCTGGAACAGCTGTCGAAGTTCCATCTTCCCAATGAATGATTGGGATTGGTTCACCCCAGTAACGTTGACGGCTAAAGAGCCAGTCGCGGAGACGGTAGGTCACCTTTTCTTGACCAAAGCCTTTTTCTTCTAGCCAAGACACGATTTTAGCAATCGCTTCTTCTTTGTTGAGACCGTTCAAGAAGTCAGAGTTGACGTGAAGACCATCTTCTGTGTAAGCAGCTTCTGCTACGTTTCCACCTTCCAAGACTTCTACGATTGGAAGGTCAAACTGTTTAGCAAATTCCCAGTCACGCTCATCGTGAGCAGGTACGGCCATAACAGCACCTGTACCGTAGCTAGCAAGAACATAGTCGGCAATCCAGATTGGAATTTCTTTACCATTGACAGGGTTAATCGCATAAGCACCAGTCCAAACCCCTGTTTTTTCCTTGGCAAGGTCTGTACGAGCCAAGTCTGATTTAAGGCTAGCTTGGTGTTTGTAGTCCGCTACAGCCTCAGCTTGTTCAGGTGTTGTGATGGCATCTACTAGTTCATGTTCAGGAGCCAAAACAGTGAAGGTCGCACCAAAGAGGGTATCCGGACGAGTCGTAAAGACTGTGAATTCCTTGTCAGTCCCTTTTACTTTAAAAGTGACATTGGCACCAGTTGATTTCCCAATCCAGTTGCGTTGCATGTCCTTGATAGACTCTGGCCAGTCAAGGTCATCCAAGTCGTTGAGCAAACGTTCCGCATAGGCCGTGATTTTAAGCATCCATTGGCGCATTGGTTTGCGGACAACTGGATAGCCCCCACGCTCAGAGGTTCCGTCTGGAAGAACTTCTTCGTTGGCGATAGCTGTTCCTAGTTCCTCAACCCAGTTTACTGGCACTTCCGCTTCATAAGCTAAGCCTTTTTCGTAAAGCTTGGTGAAAATCCATTGCGTCCACTTGTAGTAGTTCGGATCTGTCGTATTGACTTCACGATCCCAGTCGTAAGAGAAGCCAAGCGCATTGATTTGGCGTTTGAAGTTGGCAATGTTTTCTGCTGTGAATTCCGCTGGGTCATTCCCTGTATCCATAGCATATTGCTCTGCAGGCAAACCAAAAGCATCCCATCCCATTGGGTGAAGGACATTGTAGCCTTGCGCACGTTTGAAACGGCTAAGGATATCAGTCGCTGTGTAGCCTTCTGGGTGTCCTACGTGAAGACCCGCTCCAGATGGGTAAGGGAACATGTCCAATGCATAAAACTTAGGTTTTGAAGCATCTGTTCCTGTCTTAAAGGTGTGATGGTCAGCCCAGTATTTTTGCCACTTAGGCTCGATTTCTTTATGATTGTAAAAACTCATAGCGTCTCTCCAATTTTCGTGATGCTCCTATTATACCATTTTTAGGCGATTTTTAAAGGTTCAGACAAAGAAAAAGACAGGTCCCATACGGGACCTGTCCATCCTGTTTTCGCTAAGAAAAGTCTATTTCACATGCTTTTCAAGTTCTTTTTGCGCTTTTTTATTGGATTCTTCTTTTTCTTTCTTCCATTGTTCACGCGCTTTGTCATAGTCTTTCGCCGCTACGACCTTGTCTTGAACTTCTAAATACTTATAGTTAAAGGTTTGACCCTTGTGGCCTGTCCAAGCAAAGGCTGCAGAGTATGGTACAGTCTTACGAACGACTGGAGAAGCCCCATCCGAATGAATCGGAATCAAGAGGGCGCTATCGGTCAACCAAGCCTGAGCCGCAGCATATTTTTCATAACGCTTGTTGACATCTGTGTTTTCTTTTTGAGCGTCCTCAATTAATTGATTGTACTCATCAAAGCCAGCTGCTTTTGCCACCGCATTATCCGTACCAGCATCGAATCCAAAGTAAGAATTGGCATTTTCACCAGATTTACCACTGGTGATGTCGATGTAAGAAGATGGGTCCGTATAGTCTGGTCCCCAGCCCAAGTTATTGTTTAGATCCCAGTCTTGTTGGGAAGCATTTTCAGCAAAGTAAGTCACTCGTTGAAGATCATCCTCAGAAACCATATTCAGATCGATGACAATATTTTCTGCTCCCAATGTAGATTCAATCGACTGTTTGAAGGATTGGGCTTGTTTGATTCCTTCCGTATAAGTCGAAGAAGTTGGAAGGTCTAAATGAATTGGGAATTCAACTCCTTGAGCCTGCAAGTCTGCCTTGGCTTTGGCAAACTCTTCTTTGGCCTTGCTTGGATTGTAGAGGGTGTCTTTTCCATCTGCGACAGAGACCCCTTTCCATTCATCCCCATAAGCTTCTAAGTCTTTTTCTACTGCATCACCAAATTGTTTGCCATCGATTTGGACAAAGTTTGGTGGCGTAAAGGTATTACGGATCACCTTATTGGCACCCGCTTCCCCGTTAGTTTGCGCTACATAAGCCTTGCGGTTGAAGGCAAACATAATAGCTTGACGGAAGTCCTTGTTCAAGATTGCTTTCTTGGTAGAGGCCTTTTGAGCATCCGTGGTCTTCTTTGTGATTTCATAGGCCTGACGGTCAATGTTGAAGGAAAGGTTATAGGTTGAGGAACCTTGGTCAGTATAGACGATGTCGTCCTTATGCTTCTTCTCTACACTCTTATAGTTGGAACCATTTGGGAAAACACGGGCAACTGTATAGTCACCGTTATCAAATCCACGGATCAGAGACTCGGAGTCTTGACCATCATAATAGGTCAGTTTGACTTTACTGATCTTGACATTTTCCGCATCCCAGTAGGTTGGATTTTTTTCTAATATCGCAGAAGATTTCGAAGTGATGGATTTGATCAAATAAGGACCGCAGTAAAGGATACTAGACGGAGAAGTTCCTTGACCATAGTCATCCCCTTTAGATTTCAGGAATTCTTCATTGACTGGCATCAGGATCCCCATCGTAGTCTTGGAATTCCAGAAGCTTTCTGGCTGGCTCAAGGTATATTGAACGGTATAATCATCAATCGCTTTCACACCAACGGTTGAGAAATCAGATGTTTTCCCTGAAACATAGTCATCCAAGCCTTTGACAGATTTTTGGACCAAGTAAATCGCTTGTGATTTCTTATCTGCTGCGTGCTTGAGACCTGTCACAAAGTCTTGGGCCTTAACCTCTCCTCCATATTCTTCCCCTTCAGAAGTCATCCATTTGACCCCTTTGCGGAGTTTATAAGTATAGGTCAAGCCGTCTTTGGAAACAGTCCAGTCTTTAGCAAGTGATGGGATTAAGTTCCCATACTTGTCTACTTCCAATAAGCCATCTACTGCATTTCCTGTAAACTCGGAAGTCGATTTTTTATTGGAAATCGAATAGTCGAGCGTATCTGGATCCTGGGTATAAACATAGCTAAACGTCTGTCCACCGGAACTTCCAGATTTTCCACCTGAGCAAGCTACGAGGACACCAGCTGATAAAAGCAGAGCGCTGGTAGCTAAGAGTACCTTTCCTTTGTTCATATAATTCACCTCATTGTAAAAATGTTATATTCAATTTAAATTATAGCACTTTCCAGGGAAATGTAAACGCTTTTACTGCGAAATTATTCTCTTTTTTCTTTTTCTAGAATTTTTTCCGTTTTAATCCCTAACCTGTATGATATAATGGAATTTATGAATAACGGGAGACATTTACACAAACGACTAAAATACAGCCTCTTGTCCCTCCTTGTAGGAGTCTTGACATTAGGCCCTATCTCTACTGCTTTTGCGGACGATATCTATCAGCAAGAAGATGTCATGAAAATCGCAGCCGATGCTGGACTGGTATTGGATGATTTTTACAAGCCTAAGGCCGACATCGTCATCGATGCTAATACTGGAGCCATCCTATACGGAGACAATATCGACACGGTCCGGGACTCAGGCAGCATGGCCAAGCTCATGAGTGCCTATGTGGTCTTTCGGGCTCTCAAAGAAGGTAAGATCAAGTACGATACCGTGGTCACAGCAACAGAGGCTGATCAAGCTATTTCGGAAAACAATTTGTTAAGTAACTCACCTATTGTAGCTGGTGTGGACTATAAGGTATCTGAATTGATCAAGATGCTCTTTGTTCCCTCTTCCAGCGCAGCTGTGATTATGCTCGCAAACGCTGTTACGGACAATGATCCCGATAAGTTTTTGGACTTAATGAATCAGTACGCACAAGAAATGGGGATGAGCCATACCAAATGGCACAATCCAAATGGGGCGATGATCTCGGTGCTTCAGGGCTACTACAATCCGCAACGCTACGATGTCAATGCCAATAACGAAATTACAGCGCGAGACATGTCTATTCTGGCTTATCACATCGTAAACGACCTGCCAGAAATGTTGGAATACACCAAGCAAGCTCACACCACCATCATGGAAGGAACCCCTTACGAGCAAAGCTACGATAATTACAACACTTCCCTCGAAGGTGGAAAGTTCGCCCTCAAAGGAACAGATGGACTCAAGACCGGATCCAGCCCGACTGCTGACTACAACTACACCGCGACAACCAAGCGAGGTAAACAGCGGATTATCGAAGTCATCCTAGGCGTTGGAAACTACGATGTCGAGATCGCCGAAAGCTACCGCAATCAGATCGGAAATACCTTAGCTGAGAAAATGTTCGCAGACTACCAGTATAAAAAAGTCCTTTCTGCAGGGGAACACACCATCGACGGGAAGACCATTCAACTGAAGCAAGACTTTTATGCAACCGTTAAAAAAGGTACGAAGCCAGCCCTTAAACTGGAAAACAACCGCCTGGTCGTCCAAAACGGCTTGCAACAGGTATCTCCAAGTATTAAGGCGGGAATGGCCGTGAGCGATTCTAAAGCAACAAACTCTAGCAGTAAAAGCAAGGGGCTAGATGCCATGTGGCTCTTCTGCTTCTTGCCAGCCGGAATCTTATACCTGATCTTTAAACAAACCGATCCAAAAAGAAGAAAATAAAACAAGAACTCCCATTACCATAAGGTATGGGAGTTCTTGTTTTAGAAAGGAGTTCCGTTCTATAGTTAGCCTAAGGACTTGACATAAGCATCGACTGCTACAATCGCTTGAGCAATATCAGATGCTTGTACCTTGAATGGCATTTGGTGAATGGTTTCTCCTTCGATGGTAGCTTGTTGGCCAACCTTGAGAAGATCTTCGTAGCTTGCATTTTCAAGATGCATTTCTTTCAGAGTCGTTGGCATGCCAATTTGTTGATAGAAACGAATGTATTTGTTCAATTCTTCTTTTGGTCGGTTTTCCAAGAACAATTGAACCAAGGTTCCATAGGCTACTTTTTCACCGTGAGTCAAATGGTGAATGTCTCCGGTGAGGGCCGTAAAGCCATTATGGATGGCGTGAGCCGCTGCTAACCCTCCACTTTCAAATCCAATCCCACTAAGAAGGGTATTGGCTTCAATGATGTTTTCAAGAGCAGGGGTTACGACTTTGGCTTCACAAGCAGCCATGGCTTGGAGTCCATCAGCAAATAAGGTTTCTTCACAACGTTGTGCAATGGCGACACCCGCTAAGGTTTGTCGTTGACCCAACATGGTTTTTCCATTGGCTTGCATTACCGCACGCGCTTCGACCCAAGTCGCTAATCCATCTGCGATTCCAGAAGCGAGCAAACGTTTTGGTGCTTGAGAGATGACTTTGCTATCCACCAAGACCAATTCTGGGTTTTTAGAATAGAAAATATAGCGAGCAAAGGCACCTTCATCCGTGTAGATAACTGACAAAGCGGAAACGGGAGCATCTGTAGAGGCAATGGTAGGGGCAATCACAACTGGTGATTTTAAAAGATCGGCAATAGCTTTCGCACTATCGATGGTCTTTCCTCCACCAAGTCCAATGACCAAATCACAGCCATTTTCTTCTGCCAAACTAACCACACGATTGATTTCGTTATCAGAAGCTTCTCCATTAAAGAAGACTGGCAAGACTGTAAATCCATACCGAAGGAGATATTTTTCAAATCGTTCTCCTACGATTTCATAGACTACTGAGTCGCATAGTAATACAGGATGACTCCCCAGTTCTAAAATAGGTTTTGCATTTTCAAATAAGGCATTTTCCCCTTGAATGTAACGTGACGGACTTGCAAAATTTCTCATATACTCCTCCTTTATCAAATTATATTCTGATGATGAATAGCTGACCAATCATTCGCAAAATCATTCACCGCTTTTTCAATTGACGGCATTCCAAAAGCCGCTTCAAAGACATCAGCCCCAGCAGTGATGGCTTGTGCCCCTTCTTTGAATGCTCGATTGACTTGACCGACATTCTTAAAGGATGCTGCTAGAATTTTGCTTGATGATTGATTTTTTTCGATTGAATCTGCCAATTGTGCTATTACCTGTGCTGAATCAATATTCAAGTTCTCCATTCGATTATAATAGGGAGCAAGGTAATCTGCGCCTGCTTCAATAGCCAAAAGACCTTGAAATACAGTATAAATTGCGGTTGCAGTAATTTTATAACCTTCTGATTTTAATGTTTTGATAGCTGCCAACCCCTCAGGAGTAACCGGAACTTTAATAAAAACATTTCCGCCACATTCTTGTCGAATTTTCGCAGCATCTTTTAAAATACCGTCATAATCTTTCGCAACAACTTGCACATGGATAGAAGGAGCTTCACCAATGATCTCCCGAACCTCATGAATCCGTTTAAAGAAATCGATTTCTCCTTCTTTTTTGGCAATTGTTGGGTTAGAGGTTACCCCAGCAAGAGGTAACACTCGAGCCCATTTTTTTATTTCATTTATATTTAAAGTATCAAGCATAAATTCCATATACATACCTCTTTACTATAGAGTATGCTCTGTCCGTCCAATAATATCATCTTGTGTAGCTCTTGATAGTACATTGAAGAAAGCTGAGTAGCCTGCAACACGTACAATTAAGTCACGGTGTTTTTCCGGATGTTTTTGAGCATCTAATAACGTTTCTCTAGAAACCACATTATATTGAATATGGTATCCATGTAGACGATTAAAGAACGTACGGAGTAAAGCAATAAGTTTTAATTTATCTTCTTCTTTGGCTAAAGTTTGTGGGTTTACTTTTTGGTTCAGTAAAACACCACCAACTATTTCATCTGTTGGCAATTTAGAAACTGATTTTAGAACAGATGTTGGGCCATGTTGGTCCATATTGTGGGATGGAGAGCATCCTTCTGCTAGTGGAGTTCCAGCATTACGACCGTCCGGAGTAGCTAATGTTCCACGACCTTGTCCTACATTGGCTGAAATAGAAGATGTACCTGAGTAACGGATACCACCGATTGGCCCACGTCCATAGCGAGTATTTGGATATTTAGCAATTTCATCCACATAAATATCGTATGCTTCTCGAACTAAGCTGTCTGCATAGTCATCATCGTTTCCATACTTCGGTGCATCATGGATAAGCATCTCTTGGATTTCTTTTCCACGTTCGCCCTCGTAATCGGTTTCCAGAGCATGCCATAGTTCTTGTGGTGTTAAGCGCCCTTCTTCAAATACCAGTTTCTTGATCGCTGCAAGCGAATCGGATAAGTTTGCAATACCCACTTGTAAACCAGAAATATAATCGTAGACAGCCCCACCTTCTTTTAGGTGTTTTCCACGTCCAATACAGTCATCTGTCAAAGCTGAACAGAGGATATCTGGCACTTCTCTTTCAAGAGATAGGTCGATAGAGTTTTCTACGATCACACTCATGCGGGTTAAGTGGCGTAAGGTCTTGTCCCATGCTGTTTGCAATTCATCGAAGCTCTTCATGTCTTTAAAATGACCAAAGCTTGGTGCAAAGCGCTTGCCAGAAGCAGGATCGATTCCGTCATTCATCGTAATGAGCAAAACTTTAGGGAAGTTCATATAACTCATACCTGTACAGCGATATCCCCACTTACCTGGAACAGCTGTTTCTACACAACCAATTGCACTGTAATCATAAGCATCTTCTTCAAGCACGCCTTTTGAAATAAAGGATGGAATAATGATCTCATCATTATTGAAAGCAGGCATACCGAATCCGAGCTTCATAACTTCAATACATTCGTTCATGAAGCGGGCATCCAAACCAGCATGGTAACGAACAGTTAAGTTTGGTTGAGGAAGGTGAGTTTGAGCAACAGACTTCAACACTAAATAAGACAATGGGTTAACAGCGTCTTTCTTATCACGCGTTTGACCACCAATCGTAACATTTTGATAAAGCGGACTACCTGCAGATGAGAAGGTATGTGCTTGACTACGTACTTTGTTAATTGTAATAGTCTTAATCCAAAGGTTGGTCAAGCGTTCAACAATACTCTCTTCAGTTTCCCGTCCACTTTCCAAATCAGCTTTAACGTATGGATACATATATTGGTCAAAACGGCCATATGAAAGTGAGTGTCCATTTGATTCAATCTGAAGAATACATTGGATAAACCAAACAGACTGAACAGCCTCTGCAAATGTACTTGCAGGCTCGTATGGAACTTTTGAGCAAATCTCTGCAATTTCAAGCAATTCCTTCTTACGTTCAGGAGTTGCTGTCTCAGCAAGTTGTTTAGCAAGTTCAACAAATCGTTGAGCATAGGTCTTAACAGCATCAACTACGATAAAGATAGAATCGTAAAAATGGTACTTATCAATGCTAGCTGGATCCGTTAGATCTAGGGCTGCTTTAGCTTGGCGGGCTCTTTCTTCAAAACCTTTCAAGCCATATTGCAATAATTTTTGATAATTGACTGCTAAGTGGGCATCTCCTGAATTCATCTTCCCTTCCATACCGAAGAATCCTGTTTCCATATAGACAGATACTTCTTCAGGTAGAAGAGCTCCAGCTCTTGCACGTAAGTTATTATTTTCCCAGAACGGTGCGATACTACGGAGCTGCTCTTTCGTTTCTTCCGTAATATAGAAGACGTCACCATCCCGCTTTTCAAAAAGATCCAATTCCTTCAGAACGAACTCTAAAGTATATTCTGGGAAGATCGGAGCATCTTTATTAGAGGATGCTTGGTTTCCAGCAATCATGGATTCATCCTCAATATAGATTGTCATATTTTCAAGAATCTCTTTCAACATATAGGCACGTTTAAGAACATTTGGTTGTTCCTTATAACGATCATATGCCTTAGTTGCAAGAACGGCACGTTCAGCGTCGATATAAGGCTTCTTGTTTAAGACATCTTCACGATACTTATTCATGCGTTCAGTGAGGCTTCCAAAATATTCTGTTTTAATGCTTGTACTTGCTACTTCTACTTGTTTCATTTTTTCAAAACCTTTCTTTTGAAATTATTTTGTTTTCTTTCGTAACTATAGTAGCATTAAATTTTACGAATTTCAATGAATTATGGATAATACCTATAAATTCTATTCTAGTCGCACATCTGTGCACTCCTAATAAACGCACTATTTTTCAGCTTGTAATTCGTTGTTATAGGCAAGATTATCTTGGAATTTGAAGAATGGGAAATATACGACAGTCGAGGTTGCGAGAACCAGCACTTGAACGAAAGCACCTTGCCAACCTCCAACCATAAATCCAGAAATAATGGCTGGTGTACTCCAAGGAAGGGTCACACCTGAGAATGGATGCATGAACCCAATAGCAATTGAAGTATAAACAATTATCGCTGCTAAAATTGGAACGATAATAAATGGAAGGAACATCACTGGGTTCATTACAATTGGGAAGCCAAATACGACGGGTTCATTAACATTGAAGATTGCAGGAAAAGCTGCAACTTTCCCAAGTGCCTTATATTGTTTTGACTTAGCAGCAAATAACATAGCAACAACCAAACCAAAGGTTATACCTGATCCAGACAAAATAAGGAAACTATCTAGGAATTGTTGAGTTACAATGTGAGCACCATTTTCAACGGATAGCTTCCCAGCTGCCAACATTGATTTATTGGCATCCAGGTTAGAAAGTAGTAAGGCTGTTACTACACCATTGACAACTGATTGTCCGTGCACACCAAACCACCACAAGAACGAAATAAAGAAGGCAATTCCAATCGCTCCGTAAAGTGATCCTGTTAGACCTTGTAGAGGAACCTGAATGACATCATAGATCATTTCAATGAAAGTACCGCCACTTGTCACTACTTTTGATACGATATAGACAATCATTGATAGTAAGAAAATCACGAAAGCAGGAATCATCGCTTCAAATTGTTTGGCAATGGCTTGAGGTACTTGTTCTGGCATTTTAATAACAATGTGTCTTTGGATAAACACAGTATAAATCGCACCAACTACCAGACCTATAATAATAGCCCCGATAATCCCTTGACCACCAAACCATACTTTTGCAATGGCATCACCAATTGGTTCTCCCTTAGCTGGTACATAAGAAGATTTTAACAAGATAAAGTATGAAGATAGGGACAAAACTCCTGCTGGCAAGGGTTCTACTCCACTGTTTTTAGCATATGAATAACCAATGGAGAAGCACGAAATTAAGCCCATGATGGCGAATGTTCCTGAATAAACCTGCATAAATGGCTCTGTCCACGTATCGCCAAATACACTAGCAATAGCCTGATTAAGGCCTTCAAATGGTAATTGCCCAATAATCAGGAACAAACTACCAACTACCGTTAATGGAAGGATCGCTAACATCCCATCTTTAAGAGCAATAATTCCTTTCAAGTTTACAAACCGCATGATTGGAGCGATAATTTTCTGAGAATTAAAATTAGACATGGGAAGCCTCCTTATTTTTCTCCTAGCAATTCTAGAGCTAGATTTAGTACTTTCTTACCATCCAACATCCCATAATCTGCCATAGGGATGACAGCAATAGGAATATGGTTTGCCTCACAAATCGCTTTTGATTTATCCAAAGTATAAGCTACTTGAGGGCCCAACAAAGCGACATCGATTTCAGGAGCAAAATCTGCTAATTTCGCTTGAGAATAGGCATCGATTTCAGCATCAATCCCTAATTCCTTAGCCGCCACCTTCATATTATTTACCAACATTCCTGTTGAAAATCCTGCTGCACAAAACAATCCAATTTTCATCTTCTTTTCCTCCTTATTGTTTCGCTGAAAGTTCTTTACGTAAGTCAATCATTTCTTTGATCAAGTTAATCTCTGTGATTGAAGTCATTAAGTGATCTTGTGAGTGCACAAACAAAGCTGTAATCTCTGTCTTTGTCCCACCTGCTTCCTGGGCTAAAAATTGTGTTTGCAAGTTATGCGCTTCTAGCAATGCTGCATCTGCTTTCGCAATTTCGTCTTCAGAAGATGTAAAATCGCCCTCCTTAGCATATGATAAAGCTTGGTAAATATGCTGTTTAGCATCACCCGCATTTAAAATCAATCCCATAATAATTTGGTCTGCAACAATTATTTCCATGTGCACTACACTCCTTTATCAATCTACTGAAAGCGCTTTTTCTATTGTCAATATACCATTTATATTTTTGCCGGTCAATAAAAATCGCAACATTTGATTATTGTTTTTGTTTTTTGCACATTTGTGCTATTTAACTCAAAAAAATAAGGACTGCATTCCTGCTGTCCTATTTTTTAGTAAATTGCTGATCACCATCTAATTCTAAGACTTTTAAGATCGTTGCTTCATCTGTGACTAAATGATTGATATAGTTGGCTTTCAAAACCGATAAAAGTGCTTTTGCTTTCTGATCACCGTAGGCCAAAGAGATGGTGTTTGGTACCTCTCTCAATTCCTCCAATGTGATAGATATTGTTCTTTCCTGTAATTCAGGATAAACGGGGATACCTTCTTGATCAAAGAAACGACAGCATATTTCTCCTACAGCATGTTCTGACTCCAATTTCTTAAAATCATTTGATGTCAGCATATCAAACCACTGAGGATTCTTGCTATCTGCATAGCCACCAATCCCTACAGCCGCAACATCCAAACAACGCCAACTAGCTTTCAAATCCTCAAAATACTTAGAAGATAAGATGCCTTCCGTCACCTCAGAATTTTCTTGAATGACACTCGCGTTTATAAAATGACATTCCCCATGAAATTTACTCGCCATACTGTAGATCAGCGTATTGACATGGTAGCGAGCATGAATATGACTGGGACCTCCAGCTAGGGGATAAAACTGTACACCATCCAAGCGCTTCGTTCCAACTTGTTCTACCATTAATCTGAGAGACTCGCCCCATGAAAATCCGACTGTCATTCCATCTTCAATCAAATTACGAAGCATGACCGCACTTGCTTGCGCCAGTCGCTTTTCAAGGCTTTCTCGAGGTTCATCAACTAGATTCGGTATAATCTCGATAGCTTTTAAGCCATATTTTTGTTTGATATAATTTTCTAAATGGAAGAGGCGAGTATCAAAGTTTTCGATTTCAATTTTTACTACGCCCTCTTTCTTGGCCTCTGCTAGCATTCTGCTGACAGTTGTACGGTAGATTCCAGTTTCTGCTGCGATTTGCGATTGACTTTTGTCTTCAACATAGTATAGATAGGCTAATTTAGCAAGTAACTTTTTCCGTTCATCTTTCAATTGGCTTCTCCTTCTTATACTAAAGTTAAAATTGTTTGTGAATCCTCAAGTTTTTCTTTCGCTTCTTGAGATATATTCTTATCTGTTATGACTCTCGAAACTTGTGAAAGTGCAAATCGTCTGACAGTTCCACATTTCCCAAATTTACTTGAATCTGTTAAGACAATCACTTCTTTAGAAACATCGGACATAGCTTGAACAACTTCACTTCTCATCATATCTTTCCCAGTAAAGCCAAGTTCGTCATCATATCCGTCTACCCCTACAAAAGCAAAGGGAACTCTAAAAGAGCGGATTAATTCTTTCAAAAGCGGACCTACAGTCACTCTCGATTCTTTTTGAAATTCACCACCAAGTAGGATGATTTTACAAGAATCATATTCCTGAATATAATCTGCAATAAAGTAAGAATTTGTCACAATCTTGACATTCTTTTTTGTTTGGCAAATTTCTTCCGCTAGCAAGGCACATGTAGAGCCCGATTCAATCAAAACCGTGTCGTTATCCTTAATTAATTTAGCAGCTTCCCTGGCTATTCTTTTCTTGGTATCATATTGAAAGGACAGTCGAACATTGATATCATCTCCACTATTTAAAACAGCATAGCCGTGTTCTCTATGCAATAATCCTTTGGATTCTAGCTTGTCCAAATCCTTTCGAATGGTCACTTTAGAGACTTGTAATTTCTCAGACAAACTATTAACATCAATCTTTTCAAATTCCGATACTAATTTCAATATTTCATCTAAACGTTGCATTGTTTTTACCTCTTCTCTATTTTAGCAAATTTTCGAGTGAATTCAAAACAAAATAAACTTTCGTTCGTAATTGAATTAGTTTCTTAAATAATGTATAATGGACTTACTAGATTGATAGGAGAGCAAAAATATGGAACAAAATCGCGGCATAATCTTTAATATCCAACACTTTAGTATCCATGATGGCCCTGGAATCCGAACTACTGTATTTTTAAAAGGATGTCCCCTACGTTGTCCATGGTGCTCCAATCCTGAATCCCAGCGTGCAAATCCTGAAAAAATGTTGGATGCTGTTACTAAAAAGGAAACCATCACAGGAGAAGAAAAAACAGTTACCGAGATCATAGATGATGTCTTAAAAGACGTTGACTTCTACGAAGAATCTGGTGGTGGCCTTACCCTGTCTGGTGGAGAAATCTTCGCTCAATTTGAATTTGCCAAAGCTATCTTAAAAGCTGCGAAAGAAGTTGGACTTCATACTGCAATCGAAACGACAGCTTTTGTTGAACATGAGAAATTTGTCGATCTCATTCAGTATGTTGATTTTATTTATACAGACCTTAAACATTACAATACACTTAAACATAAGAAGGTTGTCGGAGTCAACAATCATCTGATTATTAAAAATATTCATTATGCCTTTGCTCAAAACAAAACAATCGTTTTACGTATTCCAGTCATTCCTAATTTCAATGACTCTTTAACTGATGCTGAAGAATTTGCTTCCCTTTTTAATTCTCTCAACATCGATGAAGTACAACTTCTCCCATTTCACCAGTTTGGAGAAAACAAATACAAGCTTTTAGGACGTCGCTATGAAATGGAAGGAATAAAAGCCCTGCATCCAGAAGATTTATATGACTACCAGCAAGTTTTTTTAGATCATGACATTCACTGTTATTTCTAATCCACTCAAAAATCCCCAAAACTAGTTTCAGTAGATTGAAACTTGGCTTTGGGGATTTTTATTTTTTTACGACCGTCGAGAAAAAGAGAGATTGCCTGGTGGGCATGGCCCACATGGTCAAGAAAATCAATCAATTGCTTAACTGAAGTCGAGACTACTTCCTTTGGAAAAAAGATAAATCAATTGGCATTCAGGGAATGCGGCATTGATTTCCTATTTTTCTGCAGGAAGTTTCGGTAAACCGAATCGTCTCTCCTATCTTAGTTTACCAAATAATCACACGGTCTTCTGGTGCACGCCACATGCCGTCGCCTTCTTTGACATCAAAGGTTTCAAAGAATTCGTCAAAGTTTGGTAATTGGACATTGGTACGGAGTTTTCCTGGTGCGTGGACATCGACACTTGCGAGGAGTTGCATGTACTCTGTCCGAGCTTTCATGCGCCAGATGCGAGCAAAGTTGGTGAAGAATTCTTCTGCTGAGAAATCTTCCTCTTTCTTAGCGGCTTCAAGGGCTACAGCGATACCACCGAGGTCTGCCACGTTTTCCGAAACGGTCAATTTCCCGTTAATCTTAGCACCGTAAGAGTCTTGCCCTTCAAACTGATCGATGACCTTTTGCGTGCGAGCGGTAAAGGCCTCGTAATCTTCTGGCTTCCACCAGTCTTTCAAGCTACCGTTTTCATCAAAGGAAGCACCATTGGTGTCAAAGGCGTGGGAGATTTCATGGGCAATGACTGCACCGATTCCGCCGTAGTTGGCTGATGATGATTGGTGAAGGTCATAGAAAGGTGCTTGTAAAATCGCTGCTGGGAAGACGATTTGGTTTTGTTGCGGATCATAGTAGGCATTGACCAGGTGGGCTGGCATGTGCCATTCGCTTCGATCAACCGGTTGGTTCCACTTGCTCCAAGTATGGGCAATGGAAATTTCGTAAAGGGCTTGAGCATTTTCAACCAAGGTCTTGCTTTCGTCGATGATCTTTTTGGCGTATGTTTCTGGTAATTTTTCAGGGTAGCCGATATGTGGTGTGATGACATTGAGTTTGACAATAGCTTTTTCACGAGTTTCA
The DNA here is from genome assembly GCF_047465465.1 of Streptococcus parasanguinis. GTDB lineage: Bacteria > Bacillota > Bacilli > Lactobacillales > Streptococcaceae > Streptococcus > Streptococcus parasanguinis_AI. The sequence continues at coordinate 122,721 of NZ_JASGZU010000004.1, forward strand.
GGAGCGAGCCAGTCTGCTTTTTCTAAGCGCTCCTTGTAAACCTCAATCATGGTCGCTACTTTATGCTCTACGTCTGCTTTTGCTTCTGGTGAGAATTTTTCTCCCGCATACCAGAGTCCAAGCGCTTGGCTATATGGTACTTCTGCTAATGACAAGGCCGCCTTTTCTTTTGGACGAGGTTCTGGAACACCTGCAATCGTACGACTATATTCACCAGCCAAGACACGGATTTCTTCGGTCAAGAATAAAGTCCAATCTACGGCTGCACCAAGTTTCAATTTGGCATGAATGGTTTCCCAGTTGGCTGCCGAGTAGTATTTTGGTGCGAATTCCTTCCAGAAACGCTCTTCTGGCACGATGATTTTATCTGGTGTTTGTCCGATCACTTCAGTAAAGAAGGTATCGAGTGGCAATTCTGGGACCAAGGCCTTGAAATCTGCCCACTCATAAGGATGGTAGAGTTTGTTGTACTCGGATCTTTCTTCGTTTGATAAGACATATTTGGCTAATTCTGCATCCGCCGCAATCACTTTATCCAGGATATCTTTGATTTCTTCCTCTGAGAAATCAAATTTTGGCAAGAGTTTTTCCATCATTTGGCGCCAGATAGCCAGCAATTCTTGTCCTTTTTCGTTGCCTTCTTCATAGTAGGTCGTATCTGGCAAGATGAGAGCAAGGGACTCTCCCCACAAGACATTCATTTGGGCATTCTTAAAGTCTGGTGACACGCTAAATGGCAAGAGATTTGGTTTGCCAGCTAGTTCATAGGTGCCCAACTTGCTGGTATAGTCTTCAAAAGAAGACAGAGCCTTAATTTCATTGATCAAGGGCATGACTGGTGCTACACCAGCTGCTTCTCGCGCATCAAAATCTGCCACCATTTTATGGTATTTGACAAAGTTTTGCAGAATGCTGTCTTCAGGCAGCTCTTCTCCCCGTTGCCATTTTCCAGTGATATCCAACATCAAGTTTTCGATATCTTGGATCAAGTCCATAAAACCACCAGTTGACGGTTTGTCATCAGGAATCACAGCTGTCTCAGCCCATTCCCCATTGACGTAATCATAAAAATCATCTTGTAAACGTACCATGATCTTCTCACTTTCATTCTTTTCTATTAACCTTATCAAAAATAGGTCTATTTTTCAATGATTACAAAAGATTTAATCTAAATTATTTTAAAAATTAACTTGACTTAATTTTTTCATTCATGTATATTAATGGTAAAGGAGTAAAATCATGATTCAAATTGAACATCTAAGTGTTGCTTACCAGCAAACACTGGCCTTGGAGGATCTTTCCCTCACCATCCAGGGTCCAACCATCCTAGGCATTCTTGGACCCAACGGAGCTGGAAAATCAACCCTGATCAAGGCCATGCTAGGACTTCTCCCTCATGCGGGAATGGTCCAGCTCGATCAAAAAGACCTCGGCCAAGTTCTTCAACGAGTGGCCTACGTCGAACAGAAATCCGCTATTGATTTCCACTTCCCCATCACGGTGCGGGAGTGTGTCTCGCTGGGCCTCTACCCCCATCTTTCTATCTTCAAGCGAAAAAGCAAAGAGGATCTGAAAAAAGTGGAAAATGCCTTGAAACTTGTCAATCTTCTTGATCTAGCGGATCGCCAGATCGGCCAACTATCGGGAGGGCAATTCCAACGAGTGCTGATTGCCCGCTGCTTGGTCCAAGAAGCAGATGTCATCTTTTTGGATGAGCCCTTCGCAGGGATTGACTCTGTCAGCGAAGACATCATCATGCAGACCCTCCAGACCTTGAAAAAAGAAGGCAAGACCATTCTGATCGTCCATCACGATCTGAGCAAGGTCCCAGCTTATTTTGACCAGGTCCTCCTCCTTCACCGCAAGCTGATCGCTTTTGGGAAAACAGAGGAAACCTTTACCAAGGAGAATCTGCATGTAGCCTATGGGCATGAACTCTTTATAGGAGGTGGCGTCGGATGATTACAGAATTTATCGATGGGTTACAGCAATTCCACTTCTTACAAAATGCCCTGATCACAGCTATTGCCATCGGCATTGTCGCTGGAGCTGTCGGATGCTTCATCATTTTGCGAGGCATGTCTCTCATGGGAGATGCCATCTCGCACGCGGTCCTTCCGGGGGTAGCTCTGTCCTTTATCCTGGGCATCAATTTCTTTATTGGCGCCATTGCCTTTGGGCTTTTAGCCTCCATCCTCATCACCTATATCAAGAGCAACTCCATCATCAAGAGCGACACTGCGATTGGGATTACCTTTTCTTCTTTCCTCGCCTTAGGAGTCATTCTGATCGGAGTCGCTAAAAGTTCTACCGACCTTTTCCACATCCTCTTTGGAAATATCTTGGCCGTGCAAGACCAGGATATGTGGGTGACCATCGGTGTTGGGGTGGCGGTCTTGCTGGTAATTGTCCTGCTCTTTCGCCCCTTGCTACTCACTTCTTTTGATCCCGTTCTAGCTCAATCCATGGGCGTCCGGGTCAAGATCTATCACTACCTCCTCATGGTGCTCTTGACCTTGGTTTCTGTCACTGCCATGCAGAGTGTCGGGACCATTCTCATCGTCGCCATGCTCATCACACCCGCTGCGACAGCCTATCTCTATGCCAATAGCCTCTGGTCCATGATGCTCCTTTCATCCGGATTAGGTGCTCTAGCTTCTATCCTGGGACTCTTTATTGGCTACAGTTTCAACATCGCCGTCGGGTCTTGTATTGTCCTCACTTCTGCTGTCTTCTTTCTCATCAGCTTCTTTATCGCTCCTAAGCAGAGAAAGAACAAGCACGCTCTTTCGCCTCATTAAAGGAGAAACACATGAAAAAAATCGCTTCTGTCCTTGCTCTCTTTGTGGCGCTCTTATTTGGTCTTATGGCCTGTAGCAAAGACTCTTCTTCCAAGTCCTCATCTGATAAATTGAAAGTCGTCACCACCAACTCCATCCTCGCAGATATCACTAAAAATATCGCTGGGGACAAAATCGAGCTCCACAGTATTGTCCCTGTCGGTCAAGATCCCCACGAGTACGAACCACTCCCAGAAGATGTCAAAAAAACTTCACAAGCAGACCTGATCTTCTACAATGGGATCAACCTCGAAACGGGTGGCAATGCTTGGTTTACCAAGTTGGTCAAAAATGCCAATAAAGTAGAAAACAAGGATTATTTCGCAGTGAGCGAGGGAGTCGACGTCATCTACCTAGAAGGTCAAAACCAAGCTGGAAAAGAAGACCCTCACGCTTGGCTCAATCTCGAAAACGGGATCATCTATGCTAAAAACATTGCTAAACAATTGATCGCCAAAGATCCAAAAAATAAGGACTTCTACGAAAAAAATCTAGCAGCCTATACTGAAAAACTTAGCAAGCTGGATCAAGAAGCCAAGCAAGCATTCAATAACATCCCAGCAGATAAGAAGATGATCGTAACCAGCGAAGGTTGCTTCAAGTACTTCTCCAAAGCCTACGGCGTCCCATCTGCCTATATCTGGGAAATCAACACCGAAGTAGAAGGGACACCCGAACAAATCAAAACGCTGGTAGAGAAATTGCGTCAAACCAAGGTGCCGTCTCTCTTTGTTGAATCCAGTGTCGATGAACGTCCTATGAAAACTGTCTCTAAAGATACCAATATCCCGATCTTTTCAAAAATCTTTACTGACTCGATCGCCAAAGAAGGCGAAAAGGGTGATAGCTACTACAGCATGATGAAGTGGAACTTAGACAAGATCGCAGAAGGATTGAGTCAGTAGACCATTCAGATTTCTAAACAAATCAGTGGCCCCTCCACCGGTATTGCGGTACAATAAAAACAAAAAAGGAGTCTTTTTATGGCAACATTTTTAGGAAACCCTGTGACCTTTACCGGATCTCAACTTCAAGTAGGGGAAATGGCCCATGATTTTTCATTGATCACTCCAGCTCTTGAGAAGAAATCTTTAGCTAATTTTGCTGGCAAGAAAAAAGTCCTCAGCATTATCCCATCCATCGACACAGGCATCTGTTCGATGCAAACACGTCACTTCAATCAAACCTTATCGGATATGGAAGACACTGTCGTCTTGACGGTCTCTGTCGACCTTCCTTTTGCTCAAGGTAAATGGTGCGCTGCTGAAGGGCTCGACAATGCCATCATGCTCTCAGACTACTACGACCATTCCTTCGGGAAGGCTTATGGCCTCTTGATCAATGAATGGCACTTGCTTGCGCGCGCTGTCTTGGTCTTAGATGCAGACAACAAAGTGACTTACGTTGAGTACCTAGACAACATCAACAGCGAACCCAATTATGACGCTGCAATCGAAGCTGTCAAAGCACTTGGATAAACATAAAAAGAGGTCTGCGACCTCTTTTCTATATCTACAAAATCTGTTCAGAACCTTTCCTTTAGTGAGTACGGACGTCAGAGAACTTCTAGGAAGTTCCATGACTTAGTTTTGAACCTAACGTTTCAAAACTCCCGAGTACTTGAAACAACAATGTTTCAAGCACTTTTCTCACAGCGGAAAGGCCCATCACCTGATAGATCAGCTCTAAGAACTTAACTGTTTTAACTTCTTTTAAGAATCTCTTAGGCTATTTTATGTAAAATAACAGTTCTATCGTTGCTATAAAATCCGATGGAGCCCATTCTGGAGGAGGACCCGCCAGCGTAAGCGAGGGATGCCTCTGAGGAAACTTCGCACGCGCTTTGCTACTTGTTGCTTATAGCTCTTGCCTCCTTGTGCAAAAACTCCTTTTCGACTCCAATAACCTTGCTCTCCGCGGTCATTCTTCGGAGCTAGATAGCGAACACCTTGCTGATAGAGGACCTGCTTGCGAAAGGCTGGATCCCAAGCTTTGACGGGGTCAATATCTAAGTCCTTATGGGTCCGTCCCCTAGCCAGCCCGTAGTTAAAACTAGCCCCATTGACAATGCCATTTTCAGAAACTTCTACTGGATCGACTTCATTGAGAAAACGCCCGGCTTGATCGAGAATATACTCCGTATGAAAATTTAATAAGACCTTGAAATTGACTTGTTGGGAGGCCCCTGATGGATAATGAAGGTGACCATCTGGCCCTAGGGAGACCTTGTTGTGAAGACGGGCAGCCGCATAAGCATCCACCGTGACCGCTCTAACCTCCTGTAGGTAAGCTTGTAAGGCCTCCTCGTCAGTCTGTCCAGCTCTGGCCTCATGCGTCCGAATCCATTGGGCTTGGTAACTTGAAAGTAGGTAGCGCAACTGGTGAACCTGGCGTTTCAAGAGCTGATCTCCCGACTGATCTGCTAAGGGATCCTTTTCAAAGGCAACCTGCACGACGCGTGAAAAAGCCTTCCAAAAGTCGGAACCTGGCGGACAATCTGGAGCCATCCTACTCAGAAGAAAGGCTGTTTCCTCGCAAGTTCCAGACAGGTCACTTGGCATAAGAAGAATTTTCATGACTCCCCTCAGCAAGTCTTGGGCAGCCGTTTCCGTTAGATCTTTGATCTCTTGAAACCACATATTTTGAAACAGAGGACTGGCAAAGAAAAAGACAGACTGGTATTGTTCTTGGTAGGCTTGTGGATCTTTCAATCCCTGCAAGTGCTTCTCTAGATAGGCTAAACTACTCTCTCTCCAGCCTAATCTCACTAATTCCCGTCTGTTCATAGTGCCGTCCTTTCTATGCTTCTATACTACCATCTTTTGGAGCTTGAGACAATTCTCATTACTCCACTAGCGTTTTTGAGGAGATTTTTGATATACTAGAAGTGAGCGAAGAAAAGAGGAAAGCATGACACCAAACAAAGAAGATTACCTCAAGTGCATTTATGAAATTGGCACAGAAGTAGAAAAAATTAGCAACAAGGAAATCGCGAGTCGCATGCAGGTCTCTCCACCCGCTGTGACCGAGATGATTAAGCGCATGATCTCAGAGGGTCTCTTGGTGAAGGACAAGTCTCGTGGGTATTTGCTAACGGATCTAGGATCGCAGTTGGTCTCTGATCTCTACCGCAAGCACCGCTTGATCGAAGTATTTCTTCTGGAAAAACTTGACTATACAACTGAAGAAGTCCATGAAGAGGCAGAAGTTCTCGAGCATACCGTTTCTGAACATTTCATTGACCAGCTGGATCACATGCTTGGAACTCCTAAGACCTGCCCTCACGGTGGGACAATTCCAAAGAAAGGCGAAAGGCTTGTCGAAGCCTACCAAGACCGTCTCAGCGAAGCGACCCAACCTGGTCTGTATATTCTGCAAAGGGTCCATGACACCTATGAATTGTTAAAATTCTTAGACCAGATCCATCTCCAGATTGGGAATACTATCGCGTTTCAACGGTATGATGACTACACAGGCCTCTATCACTTAATCATCCATGGACAAGAAATTTCTATCAACCAAGTGATCGCCCAACAACTCTATATCGAAAAACATGCAGTCTAATCCGACTGCATGTTTTCTTACTTATGGATTTTTTGTATCTAACAAAATCGTCACTGGACCATCATTGATCAATTCAATCGCCATATCGGCCCCAAAGATCCCTCGTTTGACAGGGACTTCTTTTTCTAATTGATCATTAAAGGCATCATATAACTGACTGGCCATATCTGGCTTGGCAGCACCTGTAAAAGCAGGACGGTTGCCTTTTTTGGTATCCGCAAAGAGGGTAAATTGAGAGATCGATAAGATTTCCCCTTGGATATCTTTGACCGAAAGATTCATCTTATCTTCCTCATCTGAGAAAATACGCATCTGCGATACCTTGCGAACCGCATAATCCAAATCCTTCTGGTCATCCTCAGGCCCCACTCCCACTAGGAGCAACAAGCCTTGCTGAATCGCATTGTAGACTTGACCATCAATGGAAACTGAGGCGCTCTTAACCCGTTGAATCACTAATTTCATTTTACTATCCTATTTTATAAATCTATTGGGCATTCACTACTAACCTTCAAAGAACATCAACTTCAGACAAGGCAGTGCGACGCAGGCAGACTAGCTGAAAAGCAACGGCTGTTCAGTTGCTTTTAGAGCAAGGCAGCGAGGCGAGCTAACCAACTAATAAAAGAGTTCTGACCACGTTCCACTTGCTTCAAAGAAAATCAGCTCCAGACAAGGCAGTGAGACGCAGGCATAACTACAGTTAGACCAGTCGAAACTAACGCAGTATGAAGTCGATTTTCGCAGAAGACTAGCCGTTGGTACGCTTGACAGAGTATACCTCCGGCACACTCTTAATCTTATCCACAACCGTTGTCAACATCGATAGGTTCGGAATCCCAAAGGAAATGTGGATATTAGCAAATTTCATGTCTTTGGTTGGTTGGGCATTGACAGTTGAGATCATCTTAGCTGTGTTAGAGAGGACTTGGAGTACATCGTTAAGAAGTCCGGCACGGTTGAGTCCGTATATATCGATGTGGGCGATATAGTCTTTGGTCGTGTTGTTATCTTCCCATTCTACATCAATCAAGCGTTGCTCGTAGTTGTCTTGAGCGCGAAGATTCATGCAGTCTCTGCGGTGAATCGCGACACCACGCCCTTTGGTGATATAGCCAACAATTTCATCGCCTGGAACTGGGTTACAGCACTTAGCAATCCGAATCAAGAGGCCAGAAGCGCCTTGGATAACCACGCCACCTTCATGACGGACCTTCAAGGTATCTTTTTTATTTTCAACCTTGACCTCGCCACCTTTGACCAACTCTTCTGCTTCTGCGCGTGCCTTAGCCCGCTCTTCTTCTCGGCGTTCATCCTCCGTCAAGCGGTTAAAGATGGTAATAGCCCCAATCTCTCCAAAACCAATCGCCGCAAACAAGGCTTCTTCTGTCTTATAGCTTGATTTTTGTAGCACTTTGTCCATGTGCTTTTTGTCCATGAACTTATTGGCTACCAAGTCATGCTCGTGGAATTGGGCCATCAAGAGGTCACGGCCACGGTTAATAGACAATTCCTTGTCTTGATTTTTAAAGAATTGACGGATCTTGTTGCGCGCCTTGCTAGTTTTAACAAGGGTCAACCAGTCACGACTTGGACCAAAGGAATTGGCATTGGTGATAATCTCCACCTGATCTCCCGTCCGAAGTTTGGTATTGAGGGGCACCATCCGGCCGTTGACCTTGGCACCTATGGCTTTTTCCCCAACTTTGGTGTGGATTTCATAGGCAAAATCGATCGGTCCGGAATCTTTGGGAAGCGAGCGCACAGTTCCATCTGGAGTGAAGACGTAAATCTCTTCTGCCAGAATGTCTTCTTTTACATTTTCTACGAATTCCTTGGCATCGCCTGACTGGTCTTGGAGTTCCATCATCTCCTTGATCCAGTTCATCCCAATAGCAGATTCCTTACTGTTGACTTGACCTTTGATGCCTTTTTTATAGGCCCAGTGAGCCGCAACCCCGTACTCAGCGACTTCATGCATTTCCTTGGTTCGGATCTGGAATTCAATCGGTCCTTTAGGGCCATATACAGTCGTATGGATAGACTGATAGCCATTGGCCTTCCGGTTGGCAATATAGTCCTTAAAACGCCCCGGCATCGGCTTCCAGAGCTCATGGATGTAGCCTAGCATGGCATAGACATCACTTGGAGTATCCAGGATACAGCGGATGGCAATCAAGTCGTAAATTTCATCGAAGCGTTTCTTTTTATCCTGCATCTTGCGATAGATCGAGTAGATATGCTTTGGTCGGCCATAAATTTTTCCATGCAAATGGCGTTCCCCAGCATAGGTCTCAATCTTGTTGACAACCTCTTCGACCAATTCTTCTCGCTCACGACGCTTTTCCTTCATCATATGAGAAATCTTGTAGAATTCTGTCTCATTCAAATAACGGAAAGACAAATCCTCAAGCTCCCACTTGACGCTAGAAATACCGAGACGGTGGGCGAGCGGCGCATAGATCTCCATAGTTTCACGAGAAATGCGTTCTTGCTTGTCCTTGCGCAAATGCTTGAGGGTGCGCATATTATGCAAGCGGTCAGCCAATTTAACCAAAATCACGCGGATATCTTGAGACATGGCCATGAGCATCTTGCGATGATTTTCCGCCAATTGCTCTTCGTGGGACTTGTACTTGACCTTCCCGAGCTTGGTCACCCCATCGACAATCACGCGCACATCATGACCAAATTCACGCTCAAGATCATCCAAGGTCGCGTCCGTATCTTCCACGACATCATGCAAAAAACCACAGGCAACCGTCACAGCATCCAGTTTCAGCTTAGCAAGGATTCCTGCCACTTGAATCGGGTGAATGATATAAGGCTCACCAGACTGACGGAATTGACCACTATGGCAATCAACTGCATAGACCAAAGCCTTTTGCACAAAGGCAACATCCTCAGGTGACAAATATTTTTTTGTAAGGGCAACGACTTGGTCCCCTGTTAAATTCTCTTCTTTCGGCATGTAGTTTCTCCAGTTTCTTGGATACTATTTTAACACTTTTAGAAGCAGATGGGAACCAATGAAGCTACTTTAATATACGGATACTACTTTGTCTTACAAAACTCTTGCAAAGCGTTTAACTCCAATTTTTTTCTTCCAACCCCTTCTTTAACAGAGTTTGAAAATTTTCCAGCCAAATCCGAATCAATAGTTCCAATAACCTGATCTAGAGAACTTTCAAGTTCTGTTATACTAGATGAAATTCTTTTTTTAATGCTTTTTTGGTCAACAGTTGCCTTTGTTAAGGCTATTTCCCCCATAAATTTAACACTAAGAAGAGCTGCCATGAAACGCTTATCTTCGTATGTTAAATCATTTGTAAGATCAATTTTCGACATACATCTCCTTTCGTAATTTTGCAATCTCATTCGCATATTTTTCAGAGGCTACCTGTAATTCTTTTTGTTTTAACTGATGCGCTTCCTCAATATGAGCTAGTTCGTGATAGTGCTCTGCATTCAATTCTTCATAAACATCTGATAATTCCCGATAATAATCCGATAAAATTTCCGTATTACCCATCGTCTTAGAGAAATATCCTACTTCCTCTTCCATCATTTCAATGCTTTGTTTTGTAAAACAATACTGATCATGGATATGATTCATTCTTTTCTCTAGTTCTTTCATCTCCATTTTTAATTCTTCTTCAGTACCATTCCATTTTTCTTCTACTTCTCTAATCGCATTAATGTATTCAATCTCTTTGTTACCCATTCTTTACCATTGCAATTGAAATTGGCTTGCTAGAGAAACATCCGTGCCTATTACAGTTGCAATTCCTTTCGCCATGTCTGTTGATAGACTAAAAATACTTTCTTTTATTTTTAGAGTATCTTTTTTAATTTTTTCTAATTCTGTGATGCGATTCGTCTCAATCGTTTCTTTTGTTGCACCAATTTGAGCAAGTGCGCTTATAATATCACTTTCTGTGCAACGGGTCCCTAATACAGTTGAACGGCAAGAAATTAATAACGTCTCCCAGGTTCCTTTTATATCCGCAATACGGAAATCACAGACAGCTAAAATATAATCAGAGGCAATGAGAGTAAACTCCTTCAGCGACTCCACTATTCCCATTGCCTGAGTCGTATCCATGAAAATAAGGTCACTTCCAGAAAGTCCGCTCTTTTTCCAAGTCTCCAATGCTTGTTTCTTTAACTGCAGTTGTTCTTTTGTCTGCTTTATTCGAGCTAACCGATAGTCATCTAAACCCTCTTCTTTGACGTTCAAGTAGCCAGACTTGTAGTCGTAACCACCCCACATATGTTGTTTTCCTAAATTGCCTGCATCCTTACTGTCAATTCGAACAAGTGTTCCAACAACTCCTTCATTCCCCTCTTCAGAATGTTCCCATGTGACCAAGTCACGCTTGTCTATAAAATTAAAAATTTTATATTTAATCTTATCGACCTGTTTCTTTTCTGCATCACTTAACTGTGGATAAAGGTTAGGCGCTTCATATATATAAGCCTCATCCACTCTGTTTAAATACTTATCTTCCAAAGATCCAAGTGAAGCTTGGAGATTTAAGCCCCCTAAAGAATGGGCATAAAATTTGAAACGCGCATTCGGATATCTATCCATTGCTGCTTTTACTTCTTTCGAAGCCGCATCAAGCTGGGAAATTTTCCCGGTTTTTATCCCAAGTCTCTTGGCCATTGATATTTGTAATGCAGTTGGAGCATCGGTGAGCACCCAATCATCTACAGCCCCCATGAAATTTTTATCAAATTTAGCTTCCGATCCCTCAAACAAAATTGTTACTTCATGCACATCTTCTGGTCTGGTTTCATGAGTGATTTTTTTATCTGTCACAATATATCCATTTAAACCAGATAGAGCTCCTTGAAACCGTGCTTTCAAGTCTTCGAGAGAGGAAACCATATCCTCTTCTGATGCCTGGCCAAAAACTTCAGAAACATAGCCTATTGTTTTTTTCTTATTATCTGTATCAATTTTTACTTTATTTCCAACTTTGTATTTCGTATATTCCTGCCATGCAATATCATTCTTTTGTTCATCATTAAATACCATTTTTAATCTCCTATTAGATTCTGTAGTTCTGTAGACTCAGACATCCCTACAGATCTAATCGGGCCATCTTCACTACTCTTCCTCAATCCCATACTTCCAGTTATCTCTTTATTTCCATTTATAGTCACTTCAAACATTATCCCCCCCATTGGATTGTGTTCGATCGTTTCATCATTAATTTCATACGATTGGATCTTACCTTTTGGCGTCAAGGCATCTGGATCTGTTGCCTTTAGTTCTTCTTCTATCAACTTTTCCACTTCCTTACTATGCACGATCTGAACCATTTCATGTTGAAAATCAAGATGGTTCTTTACAAGTAGACCTCCCCATAGCAACACTCCTAATAGCAACACTCCAAATATATAACGACCGATTTTTCTTTTTGGTTTCATTTTCATCCTCCATAAATTCCTGTAGTATCACTTTACACTATTTAGTTTTCAAATTTATTACTCTTACTTTAATAATTCGTAAAAATTTTTGAAAATAGAAGATTTTTGTAAAAAAACTAACGAAGCGATTCCTTCACTTCGTTAGTTCATTAATTCTGTAACAACACTCACAGCGCTGAGAGCATAGAGTGGAGCGGTTTCTGCTCGTAGGATGCGAGGTCCAAGTCCCGCCAAGACAGCTCCTTTAGCTTCAAAAGACTCTATTTCTGCAGGGGATAGACCACCCTCTGGTCCAAAGATAAAGAGCAGTTTGCTTCCAGCTTCTAGTCCGGTCAGCGACTGAAGTAAAGCTGCTGCCTCTCCTTCTTTGGCTGACTCTTCATAAGCCACTACGATAGAGTCAAACTGGTCCAGTTGGGCTAGAAAGTCTGCCTTTTTCTCAAAAAGGGTAATACCTGGGACAAGATTCCGCTTGCTTTGCTCTGCTGCTCCAAGGGCAATTTTTTCTAGCTTCTCGACCTTTTTGCCCAGTTTCTTGCCGTCCCACTTGGCGACTGACCAGTCTGCAGGAAAGGCCCAAATCTGACTAGCTCCGAGCTCTGTCACTTTTTGAGTGATGAACTCCAGCTTGTCCCCCTTGGGAAAACCTGATGCGATGGTCACTTGGACTGGCAGTTCCACATTGTCAGCTAATTCCTCAATCAGCTCCAACTGACGGGCTTCTACATTTACCACGCGCGCCAAACGCTTGATGCCATCATCAAAGACCAAGGTCACTTCATCCTCTTCTTTCAGGCGCATGACCTGAAACATGTGCTTGCTGGTCTCCTTGTCCTCAATAGTGACAGGTGAGACAGCCAAGCCTTTTACAAAATACTGTTGCATGCTAGCCTCCAATCACACCGGAGACATCCTTGGTCTTCTTGAAGACGCAGGCATTCCATTCCCCTTGGATCATGTGGGTTTCAAGGAAAAATCCAGCTGCTTCCGCCGACTCACGCACCATGTCCCACTTGTCCTTGATAATGCCACTCATGATCAGGTAGCCTTCGTCCTTGACCAAACGATAGGCATCATCTGTCAGATGAATGAGGATATCCGCCAAGATATTGGCCACAATAACATCTGCTTCAATCTCCACCCCCTTTAGCAAATCGCCTGGGGCTACATGAATGTTTTCCATGCCAGGGTTGAGTTCAATATTTTCCTGAGCGACGCGAACCGCTACATCATCCAGGTCATAGGCGAAGATTTCCTTAGCGCCAAGAAGCGAGCTAGCAATGGAAAGGACACCTGAACCTGTCCCTACATCTAATACCGTTTCTCCACCACGAAGAACCTGCTCCAAGGCAAAGAGGCTCATCTTGGTTGTTGGGTGGGTTCCTGTCCCAAAGGCCATACCAGGATCCAGCTTGATAATCTTTTCTCCCGCCGTCGCCTCATAATCTGTCCATGACGGCACGATGGTCAAGTCATGAGTGATACGAGCTGGCTCATAGTATTTCTTCCAGTTGTCGGCCCAGTCTTCCTCAGCCAAGGCAGTCGTGCCAATATTAATCTCTCCTAAGTCCATAAAGTCGGTCAATTCTGAGAGACGAGCCTGCAAATTCGCTTCCACCACTGCTACATCAACCGTTTCCGGGTAGTAGGCCGTCACCACGATTTCTTCCTGTTGCTCGACTTCTGGGAAAATCTCACCGAAGCGGTCCACATTCCCCACATAGTCCATGCTGTCTTCGATTGCTACCCCTTGGGCACCTAACTCAATCAAGAGATTAGAGACCAGCTCCTCCCCCTCACGCTTCACTGTAACTTTTAACTCTTGCCATGTTTCCATCATTAAGATACCAAGCCCGTAAAACACAAAGCCAAAATAGGAAACTCTCTGAAGACGTTTTTGTCTAAGAGAAGTTTATCTTTTTGGCATAGTGTTTAGGGCGGGTTCAGTTTAGAAATTTAACCGAACCGTCCTTTCTATTTCTCTATCAATTTTTTCATGTAGACCATATCCATGCCTTCTTTTTCAGGCTCGATATGGGTTTGATGGTAGCCATTCTTCTCGTAGAACGCGACCATGCCTGCATCCTGTAACACCGTACACAAATCCCATTGTGTGATGGTTGACAATTCCTCTTCTAGCAATCTCAGTCCCTCAGAACCATACCCTTTTCCTTGATACTGGGGCAAAATCGCTGCCGTTCCCAACCAAGCTTTCGTTAACTCGGCATTAGTCTGAACTCGTAAAAATCCGATGTTTTCTTCATCTTCTTTTACAAAGTAGTAATAGCTATTGGGACGTTCGACTAGTTTCCATTTGATTCGTTCACGGTCCTCGAGATAAGGGTCATATTCATCTTGGTATTTGTCATAAACAGCCTTAAAGCTAGCTCTTTGAATGGCAATAATAGTTTCTAAATCCTCTGCTCCCGCTCGAACAAGTGTTATCATAAACCTTCCTCCAAATAATCCCTCAATCTCCCCTGTAGCTGAGGCACTGCCTGTTTAGACTTCAAAAATTCCTCAATAGGCATCAGTTTATAGGCCTGTCCTTCATTCCCAAAGGTAATATTGTCAAATTGTTCTTGTCTTAGCTGACCAACCATAAAGACCGATTGCTTGTCTTTAAAGATTACGCTAGGATAAATCTTGCTCCAAAGCAGACAGTCTTCATCTAAATGAATTCCCAATTCCTCATAAACTTCACGCGCTGCGCACTCGAAAGGGCTTTCGTTTCCTTCACGACCACCACCTGGCAACTCCCACATGTTGGGACAAGGGATATCGTCCTTGTCATCACGTAAGATAGTCAAGACCTTATCCCCACAAATCAAGGCAATCTTGCAACCTTGGAAATCCATTCTGCTATCCAATAATTCCATGATATTTACTCTTTTCTATGATAACAATTACTCTCTAGGAAAATACGAGCTAGCTTTCTTCGATTACTTTTTGGCACTCTGCATCCCAGTATGCTTGCCATCTGCCATGTTTTTTAGCAAAATAAACCGTAAACTCATCATTTACATAATCGGCAACATAGCGAAGATTAGGCGGGTTTTCCTCAAAACTTAATATCCAAGGATGGAAGTAAAAGGTTTTCTCCCACCTCTTCTGAGTATAGCCTAGATCCTTAGCATACTGAGGGATGGGTTGTTGCAACTCGCTTTCCAAATGGGACTGAATGGCATTATCAATACTATTTAAACGAGCTAATAGTTGCTGAAACTGGTCTTCCTCTTCCGTATTAAAACCAACTAGAAATTCAAATTCCGCAAAGTCTTCAGGAAATTCAAGTTCTGTGACTGTGCCATCTTCTGCATAGCGCCCTTCCTCATCGACAAGGCGACGAGTTCCAGACTTTAACATTCTCTCGAAATCTAAATTCGCAAAGCGATTGCGGGGCAGAATGCAAACTGATTGCTCAGTTTTAGCTGACCTTCTCCTGAAAAACTGTTTGACTTTTTCTAGCATAGTTTTCCCCTTCTCCTTGAATCCAGTATTCAAAAAAACACTTAGAATCTTTTCTAATATCTCGGATAGGGATAAAAGGTGCTTTCTTCCAGGCCAACTTTGCCTTCTTCAAAAACTTCTTGGTTCCAGACGATCTCAAAGCTCTCTGCTTCTTCGTCTGCTAAGAAATCCATGAGCTCATCCAAGGCCAGCTCGGCTGTATCTCGGAGGAAGGTCGCAAAATAGGCTAGAAACTCACGAGACAAGCCTTTTTTAGGCTCATAAGAAATCGCTGTTAAATAGGCATCTTCTTCCACATGCGACTTGGCTGGATTGTAGAAAATGACGGCTTCTTCAAAGAAGATATCCTCGTCAGACTCTTCTCCAGCTTCATCAACCAGGGCAACCCCTCCCGTATTCTGTGCTTCCAAGAGAAAAGCCACTTCTACCGCATGGTTTTTCTTATCCCAATTGATCTCAAAATCAAAGGGAAAAACCTTGTCCATCTCCTCTTCTAAAACATCCAAAAATCCGTATTTAGACATAGCGTCCTCTTTCTAATTTCCCACTCTTAGAGCGGAATATGATACAATAGTTACTACAATCTTACCATAAAAAACGCCTCTTTGAAAGGAGACAAAGCTAGAAAGGAGAAGGAAATGCCCGACAATCTCGCACTCCGTATGCGACCACGGACGATCGATCAAGTCATCGGTCAACAGCACCTGGTCGGAGAAGGCAAAATCATTCGCCGCATGGTCGAAGCCAATCGTCTGTCCTCTATGATTCTCTATGGACCTCCGGGGATCGGAAAGACCAGTATTGCTTCTGCGATCGCAGGAACGACTAAGTATGCCTTTCGGACCTTTAATGCAACGGTTGACAGTAAAAAACGCCTCCAAGAAATCGCAGAGGAAGCCAAATTTTCTGGGGGCTTAGTCCTTCTCTTGGACGAGATCCATCGCCTCGATAAAACTAAGCAAGATTTTCTCCTGCCTTTGCTCGAAAGTGGTCTGGTCATCATGATCGGTGCAACGACTGAAAATCCCTTTTTCTCTGTCACACCCGCTATTCGTAGCCGCGTACAAATCTTTGAGCTGGAACCGTTGACGACGGAGGAGGTCAAGCAAGCTCTGAAAACGGCTCTAGATGATCACGAGCGTGGCTTTGACTTTCCTGTCGTGCTTGATGAGGACGCTTTGGATTTCATCGCTACCTCGACCAATGGAGATCTTCGCTCTGCCTTTAATTCTCTCGATCTGGCGGTGTTGTCAACTTCTGAAAATGCAGAAGGGATTCGCCATATTACGCTAGAGATCATGGAAAACAGCCTCCAGCGTAGCTACATCACCATGGACAAAGATGGAGACGGCCACTACGATGTGCTCTCTGCCCTACAAAAGTCTATCCGTGGTTCGGATGTCGATGCTAGTCTCCACTACGCCGCTCGTTTGATCGAAGCCGGAGATCTACCCAGCCTCGCTCGTCGCTTGACTGTCATCGCTTATGAGGATATCGGTCTGGCCAATCCAGATGCGCAGATTCATACCGTAACAGCCCTTCAAGCCGCTGAGCGCATCGGCTTCCCTGAGGCTCGCATTCTCATCGCCAACATCGTCATCGATCTAGCCCTTTCGCCTAAGTCCAACTCAGCCTATGTTGCCATAGACAAGGCCCTGTCTGATCTGAGGACATCTGGCAACCTTCCCATTCCTCGCCACCTCCGCGATGGTCATTATGCTGGAAGCAAGGAACTGGGAAATGCACAAAACTATAAATATCCCCACAACTACCCCGGCAACTGGGTCAAGCAGGACTACCTGCCAGACAAGCTCAAACACGCGTCCTACTTTATTCCCAATGAAAACGGCAAGTACGAGCGTGCTCTCGGAGCTACCAAGGATAAGATTGATCAATTCAAGAAAAAGTGACATCGGTTTCAAAAAAATGAGATTTTTTCTTGAAATATTTCCAAAATGTGGTATCATATACATATAGAAACGCTGTGGTGTACGAACTCACACTTAAGTGTTGACCGACTATTTTTTGTATTATTAGGGAAACAAAAGACTTCTGGCAGTATGCAGGCCGTTTCACGCGGAAGCAGCTAAGTCAGAGCGAGTTGCCCACCTGCTT
Organism: Streptococcus parasanguinis; assembly: GCF_047465465.1. Taxonomy (GTDB): domain Bacteria; phylum Bacillota; class Bacilli; order Lactobacillales; family Streptococcaceae; genus Streptococcus; species Streptococcus parasanguinis_AI. The sequence goes on from NZ_JASGZU010000004.1 coordinate 140,150, forward strand.
AATTGCGCGGGTTCAATACAAATCGTGAAGTTTCGGCACCAATACAGCTTTTTATATTTGCCTCCTTAGCTCAGTTGGTAGAGCAGTAGACTCTTAATCTATGGGTCACAGGTTCGAGCCCTGTAGGGGGCATCTAAATCAACAGGAAAAAGCCTTGATTTATAAGGCTTTTTTGCTTGTCTATAACTGATTTGCCCCATCATTTGCCCCACATTTTTTTATGAGCAATCTTTCCAGACATCTCTGATTACGAAAAACAAAAAAGCTATCCTACCTTTGCAAATTTGGATAAGATAGCAGAATATTTTAATGCAACTCCAACCCAACTATTTGGAACTAGTAAAGAGATTGAGTTAGAAAAGAGTGTTCTTGAATCTAATGAATACTCTGATAAAGTAAGTGAGATTTTAAAAGCTGTCAAATACATCGAAGATTTTCTAGAAACTGATGGACAGTACTTAGAGGATTTACTTTACTTAACAAGAGGCAACCAACTATACACAGAAGATGGAGATGAGTTGTATATTGATCCAACTTCTCAGAAAAGAACACTTCATAACCAATATGAACCTGGTTTTATTGAAGCAAGGGATAAATCTCCACTAGAACTCTTAATTGAAAATAAGGAATTGTTTGATAAATAGAAAAAGCGAGGATAACCTCGCTTCAGATTGAAGTTAAAATCTTTAGAAGACACTTTTATAAGGACTTTGTCTTCAATCTGTGAAAAGGAGTGAAAACTCCTTTTCTTTTTGTAAGTCAGACTGAAACTTCCAAATTGTTTATTTATTTTATTGACATTTTCTATAAAAATAAGTACAATAGTTTTATTAGAAAACTATACTATATAGGGGGTATTGAAATGAAATTTTCTAATCGTTTACTGCTATTCCTTGCAGGAGTTGTTTTTGTCCTTTTAGGACTTTTCCTATTTACAAACCCAGTAGCTAATCTTGTTGCTTACAGCTGGTGGATTTCATTTAGTTTACTGGTTTCTTCTATAGCAGCTATTTTAGGCTATTTCTCTGCACCAAAAGAGCTTCGCTCACCTGTTTATCTTTTCCAAGGATTTGTTAGTCTTCTCTTAGCTCTTTACCTCGTTGCTTATGGCTTTGTGACCCTGCCGGTCGTCATTCCGACCATTGTAGGAATTTGGTTAATTGTAGAAGCCATTATTGCTTTCTTTAAAGGCAATCGTCTAGGATTGATTTTCCCTATTATTGGTAGCAATATCATGTGGGTAGCCTTGCTTGAATTTTTACTAGGTCTAGTGATTCTGTTCAATCCAGTGGCTACAGGTGTCTTTGTCGTTTATGTCATTGCCTTTTCATTTTTAGTTACTGGCTTCACCTACATTATTGAGGCCTTTCGTAAATAGTCTAGTTGCTATTTCTATCGCATTCAAAAAAGCTGGGAAATCATATTCTCAGCTTTTTCGTCTCTTTAATTATCACTTTTTCGCATTCCATTCTACGTAGAAATTTGTTTTTCCATTTTATTCTCCAATTTGATCTCGCACTGACATTTATTTATAACAAAACTATATATCTAGAATAGCATAATCATTAGGTATTATAGGTTTTCAAACAAAATACGAGTCATTCGTTTTTGCCCCGCTTTTGCCCCATTTTTAAATCCTGACATTGAAAATACCTAAAAGTATTTCCCTAAAATCAGCTATATTTCAACATTTTTGTTTATTTTCAATATGAAAAGTTCTTACAAATCCATGTAGGGGGTATCTAAATCAACAGGAAAAAGCCTTGATTTATAAGGCTTTTTTGCTTGTCATTTTGTTTTTTGTACCAAATTTTGTACCAAATAATTTATATTCACCAAATTAGAGAGTCTCATCCAAAGACTCGTTATTTATCTCACACTCGTTTTCGTCGAAAAAACCACCGCAAGGGTGGTTCTTTTTTATCAATCGTCAAATACTCCGCCTGTGAGTTGGTACATGAGATAAATGTGTTCCAGGACTTTTACTTTATCCATGTGATCCACATCTTTAAAGCCTCCTAATGCCAAGAGCGGGACAAAACCGAAACATTGGTTATAAGACAGAGCACCATGTTTTGATACAGCTTGTCTATATAAATCAAGTTCAAAGTTATCAGTCACATATGAGTTATCTAAATACTGAAGGAAATATTTCAAGCTCTTTATAATAATGTCGCAGTCTTGAAGGTTATATTTTACAATACCAACAAATTCATTCTCTTCCCAAGTAATAATATCTCCAAATGCTGTTACGAACATAGGAAAAGCGATATCTCCTCTGAAATAACTATCTTGGAGAAGTTCAAGATAGTCATCTGGATTAATGACTTTGAGATAACCATCTAAAAAGGTTCCCAAGCCATCTTCCTGCCAAATCTGTAACAACTCAGCAGGGACTTGGTCCTTGTATTTTTCAATAACTTCTTGGGGCATATCTGCCACTTTGATAAAGTTTTCTAGCATGTTTTCCTCCGATTTGATTTTTAGCATCATTTCTCTACAACCATAGTATACCATAAACCATATGTACCAACATTTGTTAAACAACAAGAAAACCACCGCGTAGGTGGTTTATTCTTTAGATATAACTATTTGCCATTATGCTCTCTTTGGAAGGCTTTCATAGCCTTGAACTGTTCTAGTTCTTTTTCATTAGCTGGTTGCTTTCCGAGATATTTATATTCAAAAAAGTCCATTTGTTGACCTGAACTATAATCACTTTCATTCCAAGGTGCATAGTCAAATTCAGCAGATAATTTCGTGCCAATTACTTTTATAGTACAAGAAGTCCACAAAGGTTGGCCTTCTTTCTCAAAAATTTCTCTCAACTCCCAAGCTAATCTAAAGGTGCGTCTTTCTTGATTCCGAAATTCTAAATTAGGAATACCATACCGCTTTGGAATATATAGATTGTAGATATACTCATTTTTCCCCTCTTCATTAAAGAAATAATATACCTCTCCTCCATCAAAAGCTAAACTTATGTTAATAAAAAGATTTTCCCATGCTACTGGTATTGTCTCATTAACACTCTGTGCAATCTCACGAATTTTTTCATTAATTTGTTTTTCCATTTTATCCTCCGATTTGAACTCGCACTGACATTTATTTATAACAACACTATATATCTAGTATGGCATAATCATTAGGTATTATAGATTTTCAAACCAAATGTGAGTCATTCGTTTTTGCCCCACTTTTGCCCCATTTTTAAATCCTGACATTGAAAATACCTAAAAGTATTTCCCTAAAATCAGCTATATTTCAACATTTTTGTTTATTTTCAATATGAAAAGTTCTTACAAATTCATGTAGGGGGCATTTTTTTATGCACAAAAAGCCTTGAGAACAACTCAAGGCTTTTTTAACTGTTCTTAGTTTCCCATTTTTCCTTTGGGTACGAGCAGATAGAAAAATAGCAAATTCAATCCAAATACGGCAACAAAGAGCGCTAATTGGGTGGCATCAATCGTTTGTTTCTCAGTCAAATCTTGGATCAACTTTGTATAATAATAGCCTGGGAATACCCGTTGTAGCTTGCCAACCAAGTCCATAAATCCTCCACTTGCGCCAAGCGTATCAAAGGGAATAATGGTCATGGCTGCTAAAATAATAACTGGAAAGCCAATGGTATCAATCGTCTTGGCATCTACCCTCACCCCAAGTACAAAGCCAATCACACTAAAGTAGATCCCCATCAAGGATAAGAGGAAAAATTGTACCAACAGGCTAGTCGTCACTGGAAAGTGAAAACCTAGGACAGCAACTATTAGCACGGCTAAAAAGATCAAGCTGTTCAGAATCAGTTGTACAATCGATTGATCCCATAAATAGTTCTTGACACTATAGCTTGTAAAGTGGGATTCAAAAGAATAAAAGCCGATGTCTGAGGCGATACGCTTACTAAAAGTTGCAAGGCTATTGCCAATGACCCCGATAAATACGGCAATGCCTAATAAAATACTTGGTGAAACCCCTTTTTGAAGCTGATAAAAGAAGATATACCAGCCTATGGGTAAAATAATGGTGAATAATACGAAGCGCTTATTTCGTAAAACTTGTTTTAATTGAATCTTTTTCATGCTTATTCCCCTCCTTTATTCATCTCTTCTCGGAAATACTGCTCAATGGTTTGACCAGCCTGGTGAATGTCCTCAACAGCCTTTGTTGCAGCAATTCGACCGTCTTTTAAAATCAGGACTTTTGTAAAAAAGGCATCAATTTGGTTAAAATCATGGGTCACCACAACAGATGTAAACTCTTGCTGCTCCAGCAATTTCCAAAAATTATCCACTGCTTCCAAGTCCATGCCTGTCGTCGGCTCATCTAAAAAAATCAACTTTGGATGATTCAAAATGGTTAACAACAAGGACAAGCGTCTCTTTTGGCCACCAGAAAGACTTCCCACCATCTGCTCTCTTGATTCTCTCAATTCGACCATTTCTAAGAGTCCATTGATATCAGCCTGCTTCTGCTGATTCATCCGGCTTTTTAATTCGACGAATTCAGCAACGGTTAGATCCTCGATGAGCAGATCTCCCTGAGGCATCATCCCAATTTCTCTTTGAAAATCAAGCGAAGTCTTTATCGTTCCCGAATCAGCCTGGAGCTGCCCTGCGATAATGTTAAACAGGGTGCTTTTACCTGCCCCATTATTTCCCAGCAAGGCAATTTTGTCTCCTTCTTCTATCGAAAAAGACACTCCCTTTAATACAGCTTTCTCCTTAAATGATTTTGTAATAGATGCTACCTGAAACATACGATCCCTCTTTTCTTATTGATCTTGTGTACAGTATACTTCAAAGGGACCGTCTTTGGAGCTCTCTGTCAGAATCGGTCAAAAAATCGTCGCGAATGGTCAAAAAAGAGGCTGGGACAAAAGTCCTAGCCTCTCAATTATTTTTGATTGTCGAGCAAGACGCAGTGGTTGAGTGGGCTCTACTACGCTGATTTCATCAGCTTTTACAGCCCTACTCAACTGTGCGGAGGTGGGACGACGAAATCGAATTCTAACGAATGACCGATTTCTGTCCCACTCTCTCTTCTATTATTCCTTCCAAAAGGTCAGGCTCTGAGTAAATCGGTAGTTTGAACTCTTGGTAGACACGGTCGTTTTGGGATACTTTTCCAGTAATTGTTGGATCTTGTACAAACCAAGACCACGGCCCTCTCCTTTACTCGAGTAGTCTTTTTCAAAAATTCTCGCCAGATCTATTTTTTCAGCTTTTGTACTATTTTCAACTATTAAGATGAGGGAGTTCGTCTCCTGAAGCATGGCAAGAGTCAGCTGGGGGTCCTCTGATTCAAGACTCGCTTCGATAGCATTGTCACAAAGGATGGATAAGAAGGTGATGAAATCTAAAACCTCGATGAATAAATCACGAACTGGTTCATCGATCTCGACAGAGATCCCAATCCCTTTGTTTTGAGCTTCCAATAATTTTGCGGACAGAACACTTTTTACAGCTGGATTTTCGATGTGACTGAGTTTGGCAATATCAAACTTACTATTGTAAAATTGCTGGCCACTCTCTCGAAGAACATTCTCATAGACTTCCCTGATCGCATTGAGGTCTTCGTGCTCAATACTTAATTTGAGACTGGTTAAAATATTCAGGTAATCATGACGAAAGGCACGAATCTCCCCGTAGAGCATTTCGACGTGTTGGCTATAGGTGGCTAACTCCTGCAGTTGCCTATCTTTTTGTTCCAGAATCTCTTGTTTCAATCGTTCTTTGGACACTGCATTGAAATACAAGAGCATCACAAAAAACAAAATCAGATAAATACTATTTAACTGTTCCCGTAAAGCATCTGCATGAGGAATAGCATCCTCAAAAACCACCAGACCTACAACACTGAGCAAATACACAAACATGGAAAGATCCATTGGGAGTAGAAAACGATTAAAATACTGCCGTTGAAACCCTACTTTTAAATCTGTAAAATCTAGTTTTAACAATTTAGTGATTCCTATATAAACAGGAAAGACCAGCAATTCAAGTAGAGCATCATACCAGCTGACAGATGCCTCATGAACAAGTACGATCCCTAACATTGGAAAGACATAAAAGGCTAAGAGACGCCCAATGAGACTCTCCATGACAACCGGATAGAGCCCATAAAAAATATTCAAAAGGTGTCGTATGTTACGATTTCGGTAGAAACTATAGACAATAAATACTAAGAAATAGCCAAAAAAGCCTACCGGTGGTACAAGGGTAAAGATAATTGCGAAGAGGAAGGGGCACAAAAAGAGCCAGCGCAAGGTGAACTCTTGTCTACTGATATGACGATAGATCAGCATGCTGACGAAGAACTTTAGGTAAGACATTAGAATAGTTAACAGCAATTCTTTCTCCCTTCTATTTTTTCAAAGCTTCCAGTAAGCCTCTGTACTTGGTCCGTGAGATCAAGCAATTGTCCCCATTTTCAAAAAAAGCTTTCTTGTCTTCTTTATCAATCTTCGTAATATTTTGTGGATTCACCACAAAGGAGCGGTGGCACCGATACAAGCGGGGATCTGCTTTTTCGATATCGGCAATACTAGCGTAAAATTCCAAGCGCTCTTCCTGGGTGTGTAAAATGACCTTGTGAATGGTTGGAGACGTTTCAACAAACAAAATCTTATTAAAAGGAACTTGTACACGCGCCATCGCACTCTCAAATGTAAAGGCATCTTGCGCAATCGTGGTCCCAGCTTGCTCCAAGGTATAGTCGATGGCTAAGCTGATTCTCTCTTTGAACTCTTCCTCACCCAGCGTTTTATCAATAAAATCCAAGGCAGCCACTTTGTACTGAAAGGTAATGGGCATAAATTCAGAGTGAGTAGTGACAAAGACAATGGTCGCATGGGGATCTTTCTTACGAATCTCTTTTGCGATCTCCAGACCTTTTTTCTCCTCACCTTTAATCTCGATATCTAAAAAGAATAGGTGATGGGCGCCTCTCTCTGTGATAGCATCCAGCAACTGGCTTGACTTCCCAAACACTTCTGGCGCTTTGCATTGCAAGGATTTTTGACGGATGAGATCCTGCAAGACCGCTTCGATACGCGATTGTTGGATCCATTCATCTTCTAACACAAAAATCTTCAACAAAGTCCTCACTCCTTCCCCTCTACGAATATGTTCTATTTTACCATAAATGATGCCTGCTGAGCCACTCTTTCAAAAGAGACTTGATAGGCCTTCTACCTTTTCTCCTAAACAAAAAACTCTCCCGGAGGAATCCGGAAGAGCTTGCGCAAGGGGAATTTGAAAAATATTTTTTAATATGAAAAAGGTCGATAAAATCTATGCTATGTTCAAACTCTCATTTTACTAACAGCGATATTACGATCAAGTTTTATTGTCAATAGACATGTATGTGGGAAGTTCTCCCCTTGCAACAATGTAGACCTGTGATCTACTCTTACTAGTATACACTAGAATTATTACAAAATCAGTTAATTTGTATTGCAATTTGTTGGCAAATATCCCTCTGCCTAAAAACACCGCAAATGCTTGATTCCCAAGCATCTACGCAAGTCCTCTTTAATTAGTATTTATCATTTCTGTTACAAAATTTAAAATAAAAATATTATTCCATAAAAAATGAAAATCCCAAAACACGATAAAAAAAGGCTGGGACAAAAGTCCTAGCCTCTCAATTATTTTTGGATTGTCGAGCAAGACGCAGTGGTTGAGTGGGCTATACTACGCTGATTGCATCAGCTTTTACAGCCCTACTCAACTGTGCGGAGGTGGGACAACGAAATCGAATTCTAACGAATTACCGATTTCTGTCCCACTCTCTTTGAACTAGTAAGACGATTAGCCAGGCCGCACAATAGCGGCTGGTATCAAATGATGAGAGGCATAGCCTCAATCGTGTAACAGTTACGACAGAAAATAAAGAAGGCCGATAATGCCTTCTTTATTTTACATAGGTTACGACGTGAAAAGGGAGGAACGATACTTTCCTCCCTTTGAGCTAGTAAGACGTTTAGCCAAGCCGCCTGATAGCGGTTGGCGTCAAATGATTAGAGGCGAAGCCTCAATCATTTGTAGCGTCTTACATCATTCCCCCCATCATGCCTGGATCCATTCCTGGTCCTGCTGGGACTGCTGGTTCTGGTTTGTTGGCTACGACTGCTTCGGTTGTCAAAATGAGGCTGGCAACAGAAGCTGCATTTTGAAGGGCTGAACGACTGACTTTAACAGGGTCGATGATTCCTGCATCAATCATATTTACCCATTCACCTGTCGCTGCATTGAAACCTGTTCCGACTTCTGCATGTTTCAAGCGATCAATCACAATAGATCCTTCATAACCAGCATTGTGAGCAATTTGGCGTACTGGCTCTTCCAAGGCACGAAGAACGATATTGCGTCCTGTCGCTTCATCTCCTTCCAATTCAAGGCCTGCGACTGCAGAGATAACATTGACAAGAGCTGTACCACCTCCGGCAACGATCCCTTCTTCAACAGCTGCACGAGTCGCATTGAGGGCATCTTCGATACGGAGTTTCATTTCTTTCAATTCTGTTTCTGTTGCAGCACCGACCTTGATAACTGCTACCCCGCCTGATAATTTGGCCAAGCGTTCTTGCATTTTTTCACGGTCAAACTCAGACGTAGATGTCTCAATTTGTGACTTGATGATAGCAATACGGTTGGCAATAGTTTCTGGGTTACCTGCCCCTTCTACAATGACGGTAGTGTCCTTGTCTACTGTTACCTTCGCTGCTTGACCAAGGGCTTCAATGGTTGCATCTTTCAATTCCAAACCAAGATCATCTGTAATGACTGTACCACCTGTCAAGATGGCGATATCTTCTAGCATAGCTTTACGACGATCTCCAAATCCAGGAGCTTTAACAGCTACAACATTAAAGGTACCGCGGATCTTGTTCAAGACAAGTGTTGGAAGTGCTTCCCCATCTACGTCATCTGCGATGATCAAGAGCGGACGGTTGCTTTGAAGAATGCTTTCCAACAATGGCAAGATTTCTTGGATATTTGAGATCTTCTTGTCCGTAATCAAAATGTATGGATTTTCAAGATCGGCTACCATTTTTTCATTGTCAGTAACCATGTATTGTGAGAGGTAACCACGGTCAAACTGCATTCCTTCAACCACTTCAAGCTCGGTTTCCATTCCACGAGACTCTTCAATGGTGATCACCCCATCTTTGCCAACTTTTTCCATGGCTTCAGAGATGTACTCACCGACTTTTTCAGAACGCGAAGACACGGCAGCTACTTGAGCAATGGCTTCCTTGCTCGATACTGGAATCGCAGTATTTTTCAAAGCTTCTACTGCTGTTGCAACAGCGGTCTCGATCCCACGGCGGATGCCAATTGGATTCGCCCCTGCTGTAACGTTCTTGATCCCTTCACGGACGATAGCTTGGGTCAAGACTGTTGCAGTTGTTGTACCGTCACCTGCGATATCATTGGTCTTAGAAGCAACTTCTGATACCAATTTGGCACCCATATTTTCGAAGTGGTCTTCCAATTCGATTTCTTTGGCGATGGTCACCCCATCATTTGTGATCAAGGGTGAACCAAATGATTTTTCAAGAACAACATTGCGTCCTTTAGGGCCCAACGTAACTTTCACTGTATCTGCTAAGACATCGACACCACGGACCATTGCAGAACGTGCATCAGATGAAAATTTAATATCTTTTGCCATTTCTCTTACCTCTTTCTTCTCTTACTCTACAATTGCAAGAATGTTTGATGTTCCAACGATGGTGTAGGTTTCTTCCCCATCTTTCACTTCAATTCCTGCATGGCTTTCAACCAAAACGTGGTCTCCTGCTTTTACAGCTGGAGCAATGAGTTCGCCACTTAGGGTACGCACACCTTCACCAACGGCCACTACTTCAGCTGTTTTTGTATCAGCCTTGCTCGCACCTGCGAGGACAAAACCTCCAACAGTCTGTTCTTTTTCTTCTACTTTTAAGACCACACGGTCTCCTAATGGTTTTAACATGTTCATTCCTCCATACGTGTTTTTAGCACTCTCTATACGTAAGTGCTAACTTATGTTTCTATTGTATCACTTGGTCAGAAATAGTCAAGAAAAAAACACCTCAAAAATAAATGAGATGTTTCTAAAATATCAATTTAAAATTGTCAATTTTTGATTGAAATCATCGATCACTTTTTGAAGATTGATCCGCCCGCGGTAGATGCCATATCCAAAAACAATCATGCCTAAAATTCCAACCAAGGCTAGTAAAATCCCGAGGATCAAGAGTGGGAGGAAACTTTTGTGAAAGAGATAGATCAATACCACACCAATACTGGCAATGATAAAGAGTAAACTGAACCAACGACCAAGGTTTTCAAGCATGTGACGTTGGTACTTGATTTCTGTTTCATATCCATTGACAAGTTCTTGTTTTGTAACCATGGGATTCCTCCTGATAAAAATTGAGAATGAAGTGCAAATAAAGGAGGTCAATTCACTTCATTCTCAAAAACTCCTACTAGCAAATTCGTTTTTTCTTTTCCTTAGTATTTAAGATGTGGGTCGAAGATACCAAGGGCAACACCGATCAAAGCCACTACAACGAGAAGTAACATGACTTTGTTTGGTGAAATTTTTTTCTTAGACATCAACCACCAGCAAAGAGTGATGAAGGCTGCTGTCAAGAGACCTGGATAAACACCATCGATCTTTTCTTGGATGTTCAAGAAGACTTTTCCTTCAGCGTTCTTGAATTGAAGGGCTGTTGTAACAGATACCCAAGTAGCTGCTACGGCACCGATAACCATACCACCGACAACGCTGATCGCTTTACGAAGAGCTTGTCCTTTTGGTCCTACAAGGAATTCAACGGCTTTATCCCCTAATTGGTAACCTTTGAAGAAGGCAAAGCGCATACCAAAGTAGACTAAGAGGTTCCATACGACGATGTAGAAGAGAGCACCAGCGACGTTACCACCTTTAGAAAGGCCAAGGGCAATCCCTAAGAGAACTGGAATCAAGGTACCAACGACCAATGAGTCACCAATACCAGCGATTGGTCCCATCAAACCGGCACGCATACCGTTGATGGTTTCGCCATCTACTGCATCTCCGTTTGCACGCGCTTCTTCCAAACCAGCTGTGATCCCTACAACAAGAGATCCAAGTTGTGGTTCAGTGTTGAAGAAGGCCGTATAGGTTTGCATAGCATCCTTTTGTTCTTCTTTTGTGTCATATATTTCTTCTACGATTGGAAGCATAGAAGTCAAGTACCCGAAGGTTTGCATATGTTCTTGAGAGAAACAAGTCAAATGACCATAATACCAATGATGGAATGCTTTTGCTAATGTTTTCTTTGAAATTTTCTTTCTATCAGCCATTTTAAATATCCTCCTCATCATCGTCTTGGTCCACCACTCCGGCTGGAGCAGCTTTCATCGATTTGATCACTTCAAGTTCATAGTAGATTACTGCAAAGATTAATGAAACAACGGCACTGGATACCAAGTTCAATCCGAGAGATTTCGCCAAGGTAAATCCAACAAAGAATGGAATGAAGTCAGTTGCTTCTGTAACAATTTGTTTCAACAAGATGGCAATACCGACACATGGGAGAAGAGCACCGACTGTAAAGAGGGCTTTCATCCAGTAACCATCCATAGGAAGGTATTGTTTCATCAAATCAACCATGTTTTCACCGTATTTGGTGATAATCATTGTTGGAAGGAAAGAGAAGAGGAAGTGAGAGATCCAAGGGTAAACCCAGTCAACTGCGTAGAGTTTTTTGAAGTTTCCTTCTTCAACGGCTTTCCAACCGATGTGTTGCCATACCAAGTTCATAGTAGCGGTACCGTAGAAAAGAACTGTACCGATTGTCCCAACGGCTGCACCGATTGGAGCTGCAGCTGCGGCGATTCCTGCTTCATCTGTGATGTTGTTGGCATGCACAAACAAGATAGCAAGAGGAACACCGATGTAAGAGATGGCACGCACATCGGCAGATACGGTACCACCAGGTGTTACTAAGGCGATATAAACGACTTGAAGGGCAACCCCGACCATAATACCAGTTGTCACATCTCCAAGAATTAAACCTGAAATCAACCCACCGATCAAAGGACGACCGAGTGTATAGTTCCCGATACTGGAACCTCCCATACCAGGCATTGAAGACAAGCTGGCGAAAATACCAAGCAAGATTGCTTGAATCCATGAAATTGTCATAACAAACGCTCCTTTTGTTTGTAAATTTATTTACCTAACAGATAGGACTGTTAGTTTTAAAAACCAAATTTTGATTTGAAATCATCCCAATACCCGATGGAAACATCTGGCAACAATTGGAATTTCACCTTGTAGCCTGCTGCTTGAATGGCTTGGAAGGCTTCTGCTTCTTCCTGAGTGATGGATTGGTTATTTCCCAATTTCACAGCACCTGGACGATCATTTGCAGGGCCAACAATGATTTCTTTGACATCACCTGGGACAAACCCTTGGTCGACCAAAATTTCCTTCATATCGATTGGATTTTTGGTGATCAAGAAGTAACGACTATCTGATTCTGTTACTTTTGCTGATTTTTCTTTAAAGGCTTCCTTTGTCCATACAAAGGTTTTCTTGTCTGATGCGCCTTTGTAAGCTTGAATCAAAACCTTGTTTGATGCTGCTGCATCGTTTACGGCAATCAAACCATCACATGGTTTTTCCTTTGCCCAGCGTGTGACTGTCTGACCGTGAATCATGCGGTCATCAATCCGTACAAATGTTACTACCATAAGGTACCTCCCTATTAAATATCGTCATCATCTTCTTCAGCACCAGTGGCTGAAACTTCAAAAGGCTGTAGTGCAGATCGTGCTTCTGATAAGATGGTGGCTGACAAATCGTCTCCATCCAACACATCCTTCATCACAACTGCCGTCAAGGCCATGGTGAGGTTCATCCCACCAAGGATTAAGGCTCCATCGAGCTTTCCAGCTTCTTCTAGAACCGTGGCTGCAGTGGTTAATGGACTACCACCTACGATATCTGCCAAGACCAAAACAGAATCATCAGCTGTCAATCCTGAAATGCTCTCTCTGAAATCAACTGCGAAGTCATCGACCGATTTTCCTTCTTTGAGTCCAACCGCGATGACTTGATCCATCTTATCACCAGCAAACATGGCTAGTGATGTTTTTAGACCTTCTGCCAGTCCGCCATGACTGACCAAAACGAGGTATTTCATTTTTCTACGCCTCCTTTATTTGACTCTATTGTAGATTATTTGAAAGCGTTTTTACATTGTCAAATGTCACATTCCTAATATGACATTTAGCAATAAAAAAATGACATCTGTCACTTGACAAAATGCCATCTTATTTTACTCTAAACTCCTACCTGTAGACTACTTTCAATCTCCCTCTGAATTTGAGGCAAGCGGTTCTCGACATCCTGATCGCGCAAGGCATTACCGATCAAGTAGTCTAGCTTTTCTAACACCTCTTTTGAGACATTTTTCGGACTACTTTCAACAGCTTGTTCCATGATGCGGTTCAAGGTCTGATTGGTCAAGGAATCCGTTCCAAAATCATCTACCTGCAAGAGGTCTTTACTAGAGCGGCTCTTGACTACCTGTGGCATGACAGAGATCCCTTGGGATTGGGCAAAGAGAGTTTGTTGGATTTCTGGATCCTCTGTCAAGAGTTGCATCAATTCCCAAGCCAACTTGGAATGAGAACTCCGAGCTGACATAGCAAAAGAAGTCGTCGTGACCAAGGTTGCCTTGGTCGTTTTTGACTTAGCAGGCATCGGGATACAGGTCCAGGTGAAGTTTGAATATTTTGAAACGTGGTAGGGATAAGGTTTATAGGTCCGATATTGGGCCAAGGTCATGGGATAGAAGGCGACTTTCCCCTGGTCAAAATCTTTAGAGCTCACCTTGTAATTTTTATTTAGATCTTCCAATTTTTGCAGAAAAGTCAAAGATTCTTTGACTTCTGGAGCTGTCAGCTTGAGCATGCCTCCTTGGAAGAGATGACCTCCATTTGCCGCCAAGGCTTCTTTCCAGGTGTATTCTGTACTCCCAAATTGGTCCAATTGCCCATCCCCATTGGTATCTTTGGTTAGTTTCTTGCAAATCGTATAGAACTCTTCAAGGGTCCAGCCTTCTTTGGGAACCGCGATACCTTCTTTATCCAAGAGATCTTTATTGACACACATCAAAATCGGATTGCTTTCATAAGGTAAGGCATAGGTTTGCCCCTGATAGACACCGGATTCAAAGGCAACGGGATAAAAGGCAGCTTGATCTTTTCGATCCATATAGCCGTTTAACTTTTCTAATACGCCTCGCGCTGCTAATAAGGAAAGATCTTGCTCAGAGACCATAAACACATCTGGCGTCTTTCCTGAGACAATCTTTTCAGAGAGCCAGTCTGAATAATCTGACTGCGGAATCCCGTTTTCATACTCTACACGAACGTGGGGATGGGATTTTTCAAATTTTTGAATCGCACGATCCAAGGCATGGGAACGTTGACTGGTCGGCACATCCCAGCTAGAACCTGCATAAACGCCGATATGGAGTACGGTCGGTTGCTGTTTCCACCAATAAAAACCCGCGCTCGCACAGAGCACAACAAGGAGACCAATCCCCCAACAAAGATGCTTTCGCTTCAATTTCATTCTGTATTTCCTTTAGAAAAATCACGTCTCGTCACTCCTGTTTGGACTGACCAGATCGCTAATTGCGTTCGATCTCGTAGGTTTAATTTCGCCAAAATCGTTGATAAGTAATTGCGCACGGTTCCTTCTGATAAGAAGAGTTTGGCTGCAATTTCTTTATTGGACTCCCCATAGCCGACCTCTTGGATAATGCGCCATTCCGTCGTGCTCAAATCCTTGACATTGTCCTCATCTACAGCAATAGAGAAGTTGGTTTTGGCCATTTGTGAGAAAATTTGAAAGACTTTACTAGCGATATTCGGGTTGATCATGGCTCCGCCCTGATATACCACCTTAATCGCTTCATAGAGTTCCTCTGTCGAGGCTCCCTTTAAAAGATAACCTGAAGCACCATACTTGAGTGCACTATAGATAAATTCATCATCGTCAAAGGTCGTTAAAATAATAATTTTGATATCCGGATAGTGCTCTTTGACTTCTTTTGTCGCCAAAACCCCATCCATGCCTGGCATCCGAATATCCATTAAGATCAGGTCAGGATGTGTCTGTGGAATGCTAGATAAGACGTGATTCCCATCTTCCACTGTGGCCACCACTTCGATATCGGGGTGGGCTGACAAAATAATTTTCAGAGATTCTCGAATCAAGGCCTGGTCATCTGCCACCATTACTTTTATCACCATCTCTATCTCCCTTCTTTATATTTCGGTAAACTGACGCGCGTGAAAAATCCATCGCGACTTTCAAATTGAAGCTGTCCTCCTAGGATGGAAATACGCTCCATCATCTGCTTGAGCCCATAGCCATAGGTCAAGGTTTCAAATCCAACCCCATTGTCCTGCAACTCAATCAGGTAATTTTCTTTATCCTCAAAAAAATGAAGGCTCATCTGACTGGCATGACCGTGGCGAACCGCATTGGTCATAGACTCTTGGATCACACGAAAGATCGTATCTTCAATCATGACGTCCATATCGACATCGACCCATTCATAGTGTAAATCAACCTGCAAGTTGGAAAGCGTCTGGTACTCGCGGATCATCTTTTCCAAAGCATCTTTGAGGGTTCGTCCCTCAAGGGCACCTGGACGGAGGCGGTTGAGAGAGCCCCTCACATCCTGGATCCCTTCCCGGACAACTTCTGATACACTTTTTACCTGCTCTTTTGCCCGATTGGGATCGATATCAATCAAGACCCCAACAGCATCTAAGCCGGCCGAGATCCCTGTTAGCGCGTGTCCCAAGGTATCGTGAATTTCCCGAGCAATCCGCTTGCGCTCCCGATCTTCTGCAATCTTCTCAGACAAGGCCATATAGTTGTTCAACTCCGTATTGACCTTCGAAACCATGGCCAACTCTTCTTCTACTTCGTGGTTTTCCGCAAGAACATTCATAATATAGAACAAAAGTGAAATAATGAAGAGCACCATATTCAAGGCATAGAGGGAATTCTTCAAGAAAAAGGCCAGAATCCGAATAGAGGCAGGATAAAAATGAATATAGACATCAAGAGAAGGTATCGGAAAGAAAAGCGAAAAGACGTCTGAATTGGTCACAAGAAGCATCAAGAAACTCACTAGGATAAACGCAAACCAATACTTGCGGTCTCGCTTGGTATTCAACTCTTTGGAACCATAGAAGATATCCGCAAAAACCAATAGAATAAGCCCGTTATAAGCTACATTTTGGACCCACATCAAGAGCAACATCAGGAGGATCTCCAGAATGTTCCACTTATCAAAAATGGACCATCGACTCGTTTGAGACCGGTAACGACTCATGGAGATCAAGGCAATTCCAGCAAATAAGAGCGCAGACAACCAAAAAGTTGTAGAGGGCGCAAAAGGAATACGCTCTAAGCGTTCTACTAATAGAGAAGCTTGCCGTTGGGCAATGATATAGTTGGTTGCTTGAAGATAGATGATACTGTTGAGCATCACAGCGATAAAATTTACGACCATCAGGATGGCTAAACTGTATCTCACACCTCTAAATTTTCTCATTACTGCCACCCATTCACATCAAAGTGATCGATGTTTTCCTTTGTCATCATTTGAACCGGAATGGTTATCTCTTTTTGGTAGCTTTTCCCAGCCGTCATATCTTGGATGACCTCCATCACGCGGTCTCCCATCTTCAACGGAGACTGGGCAACGGTTCCCACGACATCATCTGTCGAGTGTAGCAAGGCTTTCATATCTGGTGAGCCATCGATCCCATAAATCGCAATGGGATGAGTGATTCCTTGCTCCTTGATCGCTGCTAAAGCTCCTATAGCCGAGCGGTCATTTAGGGCAACTAGTGTATCGACATTCCCCCCTGACTGCAAGAACTTACGGACAGCCGGCATGGCGATCTCCGTCTGACCTTTGGTTTCTAGTTCAGAGATAATCTCATAAGAGCCATGTCCTTTGATGGTATCCTTAAATCCCTGAATCCGCGTATCTGCCGAAACAGTCCCTTTGTGCTCCAAGAGAAGGATCCGAGCATTTGAAGAGCGTTTCATCAGCTCTTTCGCAATCAAGACTCCTGCTTGGTAGTTATCAGAGACAATGCTGGCATCCGGCTTAAAATGCTTGAGCTGGGTATCAACTGCAATGATCTTAATTCCTTGTTTTCTAGCTTTTTTAAGAGCTCTTAAAATGGGCTGACTATCCCCTTTAACCGGATTAATCACAATCACATTTACCTTTTGAGCGCAAAAATCATCGATCTGCTGGCTCTGCCTTTTTTCGTCCAATTCTGGATCTCGAACAGATACAAGAGCCCCTCTCTCATCAGCAATCCGACTAATTTCCGAATGAATACTTTTATAGAACTCATTGTTCATGGTCATATAGGTGACACCGATCTTGGTCTGATCCTTGATGCTACTGGTTTGACAAACGGCATAGAACCACAAGAGGATGCAGGCCACCGGAATCACCAGTAGAACCCGTTTTATCAGCCATTTTAACAGTTCTTTTCTTTCTTCTTTCCCCTTCAAACTCCGTTCCTTTTCTGAAAATTTTGAATATATATTACTTTATTTTACTACTTTTTCAAGAAAAGTGCTGGCTTTTATTGTACAGATGCATATTTTTGATTTATTTTTAAAAGACTTGTTCCCGAATGAAATCCCTAGCAAGTATCAAAAAAGCTGGTCTATAAACGAACCAGCTTTCTTTTTTGATCCTAAAAGGGAAGATCTTCCTCTTCTAAGATGATATCGGCTAAATCTCCCGTTCCACCATTTTCACGCATCGCTCGCTGAGCGCGGCTCTCTAGCAACTGAAAACTTTGGCAGAGGACCTCTGTCACATACTGCATGACCCCATTTTTCTCGTAGCGGCGCGTCCGAATCTCTCCATCCAAAGAGATCAAGCTCCCTTTACTGGCATAACTAGCCATGGTTTCAGCCAATTTCCCCCAGACAACCACATTGACAAAATCAGTCTCTCGCTCCCCGTTTTGGTCCTTGTAGCGACGATTGACCGCAACGGTCACTCGGGCAACGGATTTGTCTGTGCTGGTTTTATGCAATTCTGGGGCCGCTACTAGGCGACCGATTAAAATAACTTTATTATACATCATTTACCTCCTATCTATTTATTCGAAAAAATTTCAAAAAATGGAGGTGACAAACCAAAATCAAAAAAATCTAGGATCCAAAACATCCTAGATTCTTCTCTTTATTCGTGCCAGTGACGAGCAGGATCAAAAGGTATCCCTGCTACTTCTGCATCATCCAATTCAATAATGCCTCGTTTTTGAGGAGCATTTGGCAAGTGCAATTCACGCGGACTGCACATCATGCCATAACTTTTTTCACCACGAAGGGCCCCTGGGAAAATCAAGCTGCCATCCGGCATCATAGCACCTGGAAGAGCGACAATGGTCTTTAGACCCACCCGCGCATTTGGAGCTCCAGCTACGATCTGAACCGTCTTATCTGGTCCAACTGCTACTTGGCAGATATTCAAGTGGTCACTATCTGGATGGGCTACCATTTCAAGGATTTCTCCCACCACAAATTTTGGTTCCCGATCATTGACCAATCGTTCTGCGAAGCCTTCTCTTTCCAATTCTTGGTTCAAACGAGCTACTTGCTCATCTGTCAAAAAGACTTGGCCCTTGCCTTCGATGGCGAAGAAAGATGAGGCATCAAAGATATTCCAGGCAACCGTTTCTTGGTTGTCCTCACGGTAAACACGAGCCACTTTTCCTTTTCTCTCCACCGCGAGCTTG
This sequence comes from Streptococcus parasanguinis, assembly GCF_047465465.1. Taxonomy (GTDB): domain Bacteria; phylum Bacillota; class Bacilli; order Lactobacillales; family Streptococcaceae; genus Streptococcus; species Streptococcus parasanguinis_AI. The sequence goes on from NZ_JASGZU010000004.1 coordinate 159,007, forward strand.
GCTTCCCCACTATTTTTCAGGGTCAACATCAAGACATCGCCGACTTGTTCTTTGTTGTATGTTACAATCATGATTTTCTCCTATTTTAATCCTGCTAAGAATGCTGTAATCTGCGCTTTGGTTTTCCGATCCCGATTGACAAACCGACCGATTTCCTTATCCTTTTCCAGAACCACCAAACTTGGGATCCCATAAACATCCCAGACTTTCGCCAGATCCATATAGGCATCGCGGTCAATCAAGATAAAGGTAAATTCGGGATTTTCAGCCTCAATCTCCGGCAAAAAAGGTTTGAGGTAACGGCAATCCCCACACCAATCTGCTGAAAAGACAAACACTTTCTTGTCCTCTTGCTCTATATAAGAAGCAATTTCTTCTAGAGAATTTGGTGTAATCATAGTTTTTCCTCTTCATAATGCAAGAGACCGTCCTCATAGACAAAGCGGTAATGGCGCTCATCTTCAAAAATGACACCACCTACTAAGCGCTCTTCACTAGACTCGTAGAGTTCCACATACAGAGTCGCAATCGTCCCCATGGCTTCCATTTGCTCCCGTACTTCTGCTACCAACTCTTCTTGGGTACGGAGACGCTTTTGATCTTTGGCAATTTTATAGACACCGGCCGCAAGAGCTCCTGCACTTGCTACAGCCAGACTAGACAAAATAATTTTTTTAGCTTTCATAGTGCCTATTGTAACACAAAATAAGCAGAGGGACAACGGTCTAGGCTAGATCTCTCCCTCTGCTTTTAGAGACTGATTTCCATAATAACGCTACCATCCTTGTAGAAAAAGTGATAAAATAGCATCAGAAAGAAGGTAACCTATGACTGATTTATTTTCTAAAATCAAAGAAGTAACTGAAATCCCTGCTATCTCAGGTCATGAAGCTCCTGTACGGGATTATTTGCGCCAACAATTGACCCCTCATGTGGACGAAATCGTGACAGATGGTCTCGGTGGGATCTTTGGGGTCAAACACTCCACAGCAGCCGATGCTCCTCGTATCTTAGTAGCTGCTCACATGGATGAAGTTGGTTTTATGATCAGCGAAATCAAAGCTGACGGAACTTTCCGTGTTGTCCCAATCGGAGGTTGGAATCCGATGGTCGTCAGCAGCCAACGCTTCAAACTCTTTACACGTGACGGGCGTGAATACCCTGCTATTTCAGGATCTGTTCCTCCTCATTTGACACGTGGAACAGGTGGACCAACCGTACCTGCTATTAGCGACATCGTCTTTGATGCAGGCTTTAGCTCTAAGGCTGAAGCTGAAAGTTATGGGATCCGTCCTGGAGATACTTTGGTCCCAGATAGCTCTGCGATTCTCACTGCTAATGGTAAAAACGTCATCTCAAAAGCATGGGATAACCGCTACGGCGTCTTGATGGTCAGCGAATTGGCTAAGAGTCTTTCTGGACAAGCCTTAAACAACGAACTCTATGTAGGGGCCAACGTTCAAGAAGAAGTGGGACTTCGTGGAGCTCACACTTCAACCACTAAATTTGATCCTGAAATCTTCCTTGCTGTAGACTGTTCGCCAGCAGCTGATGTCTTTGGAGACCAAGGTGCGATTGGGGAAGGAACACTGCTTCGCTTCTACGATCCAGGTCACATCATGCTACCAAATATGAAAGATTTCTTGCTCACTACTGCTGAAGAAGCGGGCATCAAATTCCAATACTATTGTGCCAAAGGTGGTACCGATGCAGGTGCAGCACACTTGAAGAATGGTGGAGTCCCATCAACCACTATTGGTGTCTGTGCACGTTACATCCACTCTCACCAAACCCTCTATGCCATGGATGATTTCTTGCAAGCGCAAGCCTTCTTACAAGCATTGGTTAAGAAATTGGATCGCTCTACAGTTGATTTGATCAAACACTATTAAGCAGCATCGATCTGAAGCCCCGTAAGGGGCTTTTTTAGGGGGAAAACAAACTTCTCTTGGAAACTTTCCACCGTGAGTCACCATTGAGCCCTTTGGCATCCACATTCCCCTTAGGAAAGTATCTTAGAATATTTTATCTTCCATCTGTTTTCTGATATAATATGAAAGAATGAAATGGTAGGGACGGAACACTCATCCTTGGATTTGTGTGGCAGGCCCTTCCCTTATATACAGGAGTTTTACATGAAAAAACAAGCTTTTAGTTCTGAAAAGTATTTGAACTTGCAACGTGACCACATTATTGAGCGGATCAACCAATTCGATGGCAAGCTCTACCTTGAATTTGGTGGTAAGATGTTAGAAGACTTCCACGCTGCTCGTGTCCTCCCTGGATACGAACCAGATAATAAGATCAAGTTGCTCCAAGAATTGCGCGACCAAGTGGAAATTGTCATTGCCATCAATGCCAACAATATTGAGCACTCAAAAGCCCGTGGGGATCTAGGAATTTCTTATGATCAAGAAGTGCTACGTTTGATCGACAAATTCAATGAATTGGGGATCTTTGTAGGCTCTGTTGTCATCACCCAATATGCTGGACAAGCTGCAGCAGACGCCTTTCGCAAACAACTGGACAAGAGCGGCATCGCCTCTTATCTCCACTATCCGATCAAGGGCTATCCGACCGATATCGACCACATCATCTCTCCTGAAGGGATGGGGAAAAATGACTACATCAAGACTAGCCGCAATTTGGTCGTTGTAACGGCTCCTGGACCTGGTTCTGGTAAGCTGGCAACTTGTATGTCCAATATGTACCATGACCAATTAAATGGGATCAAATCAGGTTATGCTAAGTTTGAAACCTTCCCAGTATGGAATCTTCCTTTGCACCACCCAGTTAACTTAGCTTATGAAGCAGCGACTGCAGATCTAGACGATGTCAATATGATCGATCCTTTCCACCTCCAAACCTACGGGGAAACAACGGTCAATTACAACCGCGATATCGAAATCTTCCCTGTCTTGAAGCGCATGTTGGAACGCATCTTAGGAACCTCTCCTTACGCTTCTCCAACAGACATGGGCGTCAACATGGTTGGCTTTGCCATTGTGGACAATGACGCTGCGATTGAAGCTTCCCAACAAGAAATCATCCGTCGCTATTACCAAACTATCTTGGATGTTAAAGCAGAGCGTGTCGGTGAAGGATCTGTCAAGAAGATTGAGCTCTTGATGAATGATTTGGGCATTACTCCAAATGACCGGAAAGTGACCGTGCTTGCTCGTCAGAAAGAAGAAGAAACAGGGGAGCCAGCCTTGGCCCTTGAATTGCCAAACGGCGAGATGGTGACCGGAAAAACCTCTGATCTCTTTGGTCCAACGGCAGCCCTCTTGATCAATGCGATCAAGAAATTGGCGCATATTGATAAAGAAACCAAATTAATCGAGCCAGAATACGTCCAACCTATCCAAGGCTTGAAGATCAATCATTTGGGTAGCCGTAACCCTCGTCTTCACTCAAACGAGATCCTCATTGCTCTTGCCATTACAGCCATGAGCAACGAAGATGCTAAGCTTGCTATGCAAGAATTAGGCAAGTTGAAAGGCAGTGAAGCCCACTCAACCGTGATGCTGACAGACGAAGATAAGAACGTCCTTCGTAAGCTCGGTATCAACGTCACCATGGACCCTGTCTACCAATACGATCGCTTGTATCGTAAATAAACTAAGACAAACAAAAACAATCCCTGTTCGAGGGATTGTTTTTTATGATGCAAAGAAGAGGGACTATTTGACAGCCTCCCATAATTGGCGAATGGGCTTTCTTTGAACAGGGTCCACAAAATGAGGAGCAATTTCATTCAAAGACTCTAGGACAAAGGCACGTTCTGCCACATAAGGATGCGGCAAGATCAAGCTCGGACTGTAACAAATGGTGTCATCCATATAGAGCAGATCTAGATCGATCACACGTGGCCCCCACTTGATCTCACGGACACGCCCCATTTCCTGCTCAATAGCAAGTAAGGTCTCTAGTAAATCCTCTGGGGTCATCCAGGTTTCAACCTCTGCCACCTGATTCAAAAAGGTGTCCTGCTCCACTCCTCCCCAGGGTTCTGTTTCAATCCTTGTGGATGTCTGAAGAAGGCGAATGCCTCGATCCTTGAGTTTTTCTAGCGCCGTCTCTAGTTGCAGTTGTTTATCTCCCATATTGGTGCCAAGCCCAATAAAGGCCCGTTTTTTCTCCCGTTCGATTGTCACCGAACAAGTCTCGAGTGGCAAGGGAACAGGAGCCCAAGGTTTTTTCAACTCCAGACGAACTTTTTCTACGAAGGCATAGCTTTCGAAAATCTTTTGAACCAATTGAAAGGCCACCGTTTCAATCAGATCAATCTTTTCTGCCTGCATCCACTCGGTCAACTGTTCCGCCAAGATCCCGTAATGGATCGAAGCTTCCAAATCACCTGTGCGGGCAGCACGAGTCATCTCATAATCTACCCATAGGTCTAGGACAAAGCGTTGTCCTAATTCTTTTTCTGCTGGGAAAACACCGTGATAGGCGTATACCTCTAAGTCCTTGATCCGTAATTGATCCACTCTGTTCACCTCTTATAGCCAGCCATTAGTGGCCCATGAGTTTATAGGCTTCATTTTTTAAGTCTTTATCTGTCGCAAGCAGTCCACGCGCAGCAGTTGTCACTGTAGCGGTCCCAGGTTTACGGACACCACGCATGTTCATACACATATGCTCTGCTTCTACCCAGACAAGTGCTCCTTGTGCTCCAAGATATTCCATCAAGGCATCTGCGATTTCTACCGTCAAACGTTCCTGAATCTGTGGTTTTTTAGCGTAAACTTCGACCGTACGAGCCAGTTTGGAAAGCCCAGCCACACGGCCATTTGGAATGTAGGCAATGTGCACTTTTCCATAAAATGGTAAAAAGTGATGCTCACACATGGAATGGAAGAAGATATCCTTCTCGACCACCATATTGTTATCAATGATTTCAAATGATTTAGACAGGTGCTCTTCTGCTGTCTGCCCTAGTCCTGCAAATATTTCTTGGTACATCTTGGCAATGCGGGTCGGCGTTTCCTGAAGTCCCTCACGGTTCTCATCTTCACCGACTGCCTCGATGATCATTTTCACTGCTTCTTCAATTTTCTTTGTATCCATATCATCTCCTAGTTGGATTTTTCTGTTTTTAATAAATAAGGTCGTACCTGGCTAAGGAAGTAGAGCGACCCCGTTACAATGAGGAGCTCATCGCCTTTTGCTTGCCAGTTTTGTAGAAACTCTTGCCAGTTGACTTCCTCAAGCTGATGGTTTTTCGCAGCAGCTCTTATCTCTTCTTGAGAATAGGCTCTTGGATCTTCAAAGGTCGTGAGGATCAAGCGACTATTTTCTAGTTCCTGCCACTGAATGAGCATCTCTTCTAAGGCTTTGGTCCGGATGCAGGTAAAAAGAATGGTCTTTTTTTGACTTGGGAACAGTTCCCGAAGACTTGCGATCAAAGGCGCAACGGCGTGGGGGTTATGGGCCCCATCTAGCAAGATCATGGGATTTTGTGAGACCACTTCCATTCGGCCAGGCCAGATGACCTGATGCAAGGCATCATCCACTAACTCTCTTGACAAGAGTTCACGCCCTTCTCTTTCAAAAAGTACATCACAAATACTGATCGCAAGAGCTGCATTTCTGGCCTGGTGATGACCCAAGAGCGCTACTTGATAGGAGGCTGTTTCTCTTTTGGAACTGTGATAAGAAAAGGATTGGCCCGATAGACAAGAGGCCGCTAGCTCAACTTGGTAATCTCTGTCATAGGCTGTTATCGGTACCTGCTTCTGAATCGCAATGCCTTCAATGACTTGGCTGGCTTCTGCTTCTAATTTCCCTAGAACCAGAGGAATTCCTGGCTTAATGATACCAGCCTTTTCACGGGCGATGGAAGCCAGATCTGGCCCAAGAAGGGCAACATGATCCAAGCCAATCGAAGTGATCGCGGTCAGAACAGGCTGACAGACATTAGTACTGTCAAGTCGTCCCCCCATACCGACTTCCATGATCACATAATCCAGCTCCTCGTGAGCAAAATAATCATAGGCGATGGCCGTCATCACTTCAAATTCCGTCAAACCTTGAAAGATGGCCCTTGATTGTTCAGCTTGCAGGAGCTGCTGGTAGCTATCCAGGTAGGCTTGCAGGTCTTGATCTGAAATGGCTTCGCCATTAATGGTGATTTGGTCATTGTAATGGATCAGATAAGGAGAGGTAAAGACTCCAACCCGTAAACCTGCCTGCCTCAAGAGTTGAGACAAGGTAGCAATGGTAGATCCTTTGCCATTGGTCCCCGCAACATGAATAACCCGACAGTCTAGGTGAGGATTTCCTCTCAAAGCCAAGAGAGCTTCCATGCGATCCAAACCGAAATGTGGATCTTGGGAACGATAGGCTTCTAGCCAACGAAGATCCAACTGATGTTCTTTTGTCTTCATTTACTTGTATTGTTTTAAATTGGTATCTGCTGCCTCTTGGGCTTGGAAAATGGCTTGGCCCAGACTGGCTGCCATCTTGTGAAGGGGAATATCATGCACCCGCACCACTTCGACTCCTTGACTGGCTGCAATACTGGTCAAATGGCTCGAAGCCAGGTCCCGATTCCAAAAACCAGTCTCCGTTGCAGGATCTGTCTCAAATCCAGCTTCCTCAATAATATTGACCACAAATCGTTTGCGGGAGACCCCTAGAAAGATCGGATACCCCTTTTGGTGAATCGTCCCGAGTTCTTGTAATAAGAGTAAGTTCTCACGCTTGGTCAAACCAAAACCAATCCCAGGATCCAACATAATACGATCCGTCTGGACACCGGCTGCTTTCGCTACCGCAAGCGAGCGGTCAAAGAAGGTCCACATCAAGTCTTGAATCGGTTCTTGAGCCATCTGTTGAAGCTCTTGCTCTGAAAAGACTGGTTCGAAACCAAAACTTGGAAAGATAGTGGAACTTGGATGATGCGGTCTTGCCATCACTGGATTAAACATGAGAACTGCGCTCGCTTCATGCTCCGCGACGACAGCAGCCATCTTAGGATCTCCAAGAAAACCCGTAATATCGTTGACAATATCAGCCCCAGCTTCGAGCGCCGCCGCCGCCACCTGGGACTTCCAGGTATCCACTGAGATCAAGACATCACTTTCTTTCCGAATGGCTTTAATTACTGGAACCACGCGGTCAATCTCTTCTTGGATCTCTACATAATGACTACCTGGTCTTGTTGATTCTCCTCCGATATCGAGGATCTGAGCTCCTTCTTGGATCAGTTTTCTCGCCTGTTGCAAGGCTGCATCCACACTCGTATACTTACCGCCATCAGAAAATGAATCCGGAGTGACATTTAAGATCCCACAAAGAAGGGTCCCTTGGCCACTCAGCCATTTATTATCAATCATTTTCGTTCTCCTTTGATTTCCTTCCTACAGCATGATTGCGAACAAAAGAGGCTAGAACAAGTGTTCTAAACCTCTGAGTCTACTCTCCATACGGATTTCTGACCTTCTGTAGGATGGTTCTGCATCAAAACTCATTGGTACCTACCATTTTATCATAATTTATCATGGAAGAAAACTCTCCATACTGGCAATAAACAAAGGAGTATGACCACCGGATAATAATAAGCCAGCGCATTCAAGGTCATGTGAAGGCAAATGCTATACTCGATCCGCTTGTAGCGATAAGCCACCCAAGTTAAGATCAAGGACATGCCTCCGTAAGCTACCCATTCCCCTAGGGTACTCGGTCCATGCAAGTAAGTAAAAAAGAGAGCACCGGCTAGATAACCGATTGGTTCTGCCCCTCGAAAGATCAAACGAGGGATAATGGCCCGACAAAGCAGCTCTTCTAGAATCGGAGCGACAAGGATCACGACCATTCCCATAGCAAGAAAAGGAGCATGAGATTGTAGTTCATTTAGAGCCGCTTGGTTTGCCGTCGTACCACCTGCCTCTTGTTTCAACAAGGGATAAGCGAGCAGGTTATTAGCCATCAACAAGAGAAGAAAAAGGAAATTTCTCCCCAGAGCCGGCCAGGTAATGACCCGAACATCTAAGTTCTCCAGAGGGCTCATCTTGATGACCTTATAAAAAACAAAGAGCACCGCCACTGTTACCAAGAGAGTGAGGATAGTGACCCACCTTGCATCTACTCCTTCTTGAAGGGAATAAACCATGGTGATGAGGGGGAATTGCGAGAGAAAGAATAAGGGCACAAAAAGCAGGAGCCAGAGGGCATTCTTACATAATGGGTGCTCTCGAATAAAAGACTGTATATTTTTCAATGGACAACCTCTTTCTTGTATAAAATAAGAAGACTGGGGCTTTCGCCTCCAGCCTTCTCACTTTATTTCAGTTTACTGATTTTTGAAACGTTCAACGTCACGCGCAATCACCAACTCTTCATCAGTTGGAATCACCAATACCTTCACACGGGAATCATCTGTGGAAATATCTCCGACAACTCCAAAGACGTTCTTTTCAGGGTCGACCTTGCAGCCAAACCAGCTGATTCCATTGATAATAGAAGAGCGAACATTTACTGCATTTTCACCAATTCCTGCTGTAAAGATGATGGCATCTGCACCATTCAAGACTGCTAAGTATTGACCGATGTATTTTTGCAAACGATCGATAAAGATATCGTAAGCCAATTTAGCTTTTTCGTCTCCATTATGCATCGCTGTATGAATATCCCGCATGTCACTAGAAGATCCAGAAACACCCAGAAGACCGGATTCACGATTGAGGATGCGGCTAATATCTTCAGGCTTATTGAAATCCTCTGTATGTTCCATCAAGTATGGAATAATCGCTGGATCGAGATCCCCTGTACGGGTTCCCATCATGACACCACCTAGAGGTGTGAAGCCCATTGAGGTATCCACAGAGATTCCCTTGTCAACCGCTGTAACAGATACACCATTTCCAACGTGGCAGGTGATCAATTTCAATTCTTCTAATGGTTTTCCAAGAAGTTTAGCAGCTTCACCAGCTACATACTGATGACTGGTTCCATGAGCGCCGTACTTACGGACCTTATTTTCTGTGTAATATTTAGTTGGAAGAGGGTAACGATAAGCTTTTTCCGGCATGGTTGTATGGAAAGAAGTATCAAATACCACAACACTGGTAATATTTGGACAAATCTCTCTAAAGGCACGAATTCCAGCTGCATTTGCAGGATTATGAAGAGGTGCTAACAAAGACAATTCTTCTACTTTTCGAAGGACTTCGTCATCTACCAAGGCAGAATCCTTGAAGTATTCTCCACCAGCAACGACGCGGTGGCCCACACCTGTAATCTCATCGTAGGATTTGATAATATCAAAGCGAATCAAATCATCCAACAAAATTTTTACAGCTTGTGTATGGTCCTGGATATCTAATACTTGTTTTTCAGAGCGTCCATCAAATTTAACAGTTGAAATAGAATCCTTCAAACCGATCCGTTCAATCAACCCTTTTGCAAGAACAGTTTCCTCTGGCATTTGGTACAATTGCCATTTCAAACTAGAGCTTCCTGCATTAATAGAAATTGTTTTCGACATATATTCACCTCATTAAGCGTTTTCACTTCCTCTATTATATCAGATCTTTGATCAAATTTCACTATCCTTTAACCAGTTTTGGAAACTTTCCATAAAGTGAACCACCTGGTCTTGATCCTGGAGATCGGTAAAAGGATAGACAAAGGGCTGAACAGACTCTTCTTCTTGTTTTCGTAGGACGAAAATCGTCTTAGCATAGGCTGGATTTGAAAAAAGAGATTCTGGCAAGGTCAGCATGGCAAGGAGTTGGGCCTTGTCTTTCAACCAAGCCTTTAAAAGATCACTCTGAGGGCTCGTCAAGAGGTTGTTGGGAGCTAAAAAGATGGCTACTCCTTGAGGTTTCAGGTATTTCAGCGCCTGTTCCATCATGAGGTGATGGGCATAGGTATGGCCTTCGGAGCTCGCTACCTGATAGCGCTGTGCAATCGCTTCATCTGGATAATAACCAATTGGAAGGTCACTAACGATCAAGTCACTTTCTTTCAACACTTGCGGACGCACCGCGTCGCCTTGTGCAAAGACAACACTAGACTCCATTACGTCTGCGATACTAGCAGATAGGTCAATCAAGAGATCATCTACTTCCAATCCTAAGTAATCAATCGTGAGACGGCTATTGTTGACAATAGTCTCAGCGAGATTTCCGGTTCCACTTCCCACTTCTAAGACATCCAGTTGGTCGCTTTTAGCCAACTGATCGATCAAAAATGTAATGATAAAACCAATCGCATCTGGTGTGAACTGGTGATTCGCTTGTAAAGGTTCTGTCTGAGTAGCTTTCATAAAAAGGAATTGGTAGGCTCTGCGCCATTCTTCCTTACTTAAACCTAGTTCTTTTAATTTTTTGCTATTGTTTTTAACAATGTCTAGATCCGTCTTGCCATCCAAATACATGGCATTCTGTTCAATCAAGGCGTCATAAAAGTTGGTCGACAATTCATTTTGAATACTTTGAGTGTTTTCTAATAGATAGGTATAAGCTTGTTCAATTTTTTCGAAATTCATGATTTCCTCCGCACCCTATCATACCAAAAATTAGTCTTTTTCGCTATTTTCTGATGGTTCCTTGATCTCGTTTGGCGTCTCTTCAGAAGGCGTTTCGCTCCCTGCCTTCTCCTTATCTTTCTGTGTCTTCTTCTTTTCTTTTTGGCTCTTCTTACTTTCTTTTTCTTCCCTTACTGGAAGGACAAACTCATAGCTTTCGCCATCCATCTCAGCCTGGGCATGAAGAAAACCAGTATCCTTCTTTAGCTGAACGGTTCCAGATTTTAAATGAATCTCTGATGTCTTCTCATCACTCTTTCTCTTTTCAAGAGCCATTTGCACCAAAGCATAGGCCCGAAGGCGATCTTGACTCGTCTTTAAGATTCGTCTTTCCGCAACCTGACGGTGCAGGTAAAACTGAAGCAAGAGACTAAAAATCGCTGCCATCAAGAGAGCGTAAAGCAAGACACCAGCCTTAACTTTTTTCATTTTGTATCGCTGGTACCACATGGTAGACATACTCCCTTTCTAGACCATCTTCAAAATTCAACCGCAGATGAAGCGACTCTCCCTCCTGCCAAATCTGACTAGAGTGAACCCCTGAAATCATAGGCTGATAGCCCCTGCCCTTATCATCTGTTTTTCGGATATCATCCCCTTTCGATTGACCAATGGCAATTGGTTTTTGATCCTGAACCAAGTAGATATGATTGTCCGCTACTTTTTCAAAATGACTCCGATCCAATTCCACCTGCAATTGTTGCTGAAAAAGTATCCATTCTTCCTGCTTTTGATGTGCCTGGTAGTCCAATTCAGCATGCAGGAGCTTGGTCAAGCCTTGAAAGACCAACACTCCCCCACTGAGCACCAAGAGAGCGACCAAGGCTTCGAGCAGGGTAAAGGCCTTGACCTTTCCGTTATTCCACATGCAGTACCACCTTCCCTTGATGATAGACCGTGAGTTGATCGGCATCTTTTTCGACTTGAACCTGAATGCCATTGGCCTCTAGATGATTTTGCCCTGTCTGAAGCGCCATTTGAGCGACAGATAAGACCTCTACCTCTTTGAAATCCGCTAGTCGCTCCTTGCGCGAACGCCGGATCTCCCCTAACAATAAGGTCGTAATCATGGCAAATAAACCCAAGGCTACCAAAGATTCTATGAGAATACTAGCGGGAACGGATGCTTTTTTTAATTTTCCCATTTCCAAGCGAAAGCTGATAGGTCACCACTCCTCTCTGTGTCTGAAAGTGAACATTGGCCAGGGATGAATTGCCACCTGCACGGTCTAAACGAATAGTTTTAGGATCTTGCAAAATGACAGAATCAGGAATCTCCACCGTCTGGTAAGGCGTTTGAATCTTCCTTGCAGTCACTTCAACATCCAATTCCGTTTGCCTTGCCAGCGCTATTTTCTGGCTTTCTTGATAGAGGTGTTCAAACTCTGCAAAAAATACTTTTTCTTCCACCTGCTGAAAGCTCGTCTTGATCGATCCCGATAAGCCCAGATAGATAAAACTGACGATCATCAAGGTCAGAAGAGTCTCCACCAAGGTGAAGGCCTTAATCTGCAACCGCACGAGTTTCTCCACTATTTTTCGCATAATAGGCACGGTAGGACTCTGCTTGTTTGTTGGTAATATTTCCATCAGCAATCAGCTTTGCTAGAGTAGCTTGGTCATTGGTATGATTGAGCTCGTACAATTCAGCCTGGCTTTCGACCACCTTCACAACCGCTGCATTTCCTGTCTCTTTCACGGAGTCTTTTTGCTTGGTCAAATTCGGCACAAAGAGCAATAAGAGCACACTGATGATCAATAAGACCACCAACATTTCAATAAGTGTAAAGGCTTTAACCTTATAGGTTTTTAATGTTTTCATAAATGGACCTCCATATTTTGATAAATCGGCAGCAACATGGCTGCATAGAGTAAGACAATCACAAGAGCCACAAAGACAAACACCAAGGGTTGTATCACATTCATGGCCTTGTGAACCCGACGAAAGAAATCTTCCCATGTTTTTTCAGCGTAGATCTCTAGCTCACTTCCGAGCTTTGATTTGACTTCACCGTATTCAATCATAAGGGACAATTCTTTTTTGAAAAAAGAATACCCCCTGACCGTCTCTGAAAAGGACTGGCCACGATCTAAAGAAAGAGCTAAGTCCCTTCCAATTTCCTGAAAAAGCTGGGATTTTTGCCCCTGCATCATGGAAAAAATCTGAGACAATTCCAATCCTTGTCCAATCAGATTACCCCATTCTCTGGCATAATAGGCTGTCAAATAAGCTTGAATCATGCCTTTCCCGAAAGGCAGATGAGACAAGGTTCTAAAAACCTTGATCTTGCCTGACTTTCGATAATAGAGAAAGCTGAGTAAGAAGAAGATCACCAGTCCCGCTCCTAAGGCCAAAAAGAGTTGGGGGAAGGAACTGATCAATTGCGTCCCAATATTTTGAGCATCCATTTGAGGAAGCAAGTAATTGCGCAAGCCTAGCATAATCAGAACTAAAAATCCAAGCAAGATGAGAGGATAGGTGCTCACCTCAATCAGCTTTTTCTTGACCTTGCGCATGTTTTCTAGGTAAGCACTGATTTTCTCCAAGCTCAATGCAAGATTGCCATGGAGTTCAGCGAGAGACAGCTGTGTCGTGACCGCATCTGAAAAACCGATCCCCGCCATCATCTCTGAAAAACTCCGCCCCCTCGAGAGGTCCTCTCGCATCTGGGAAACCAAACGACTCTCCACTAGGTGAGAGCGATCCAGAAAATCGACAATCTCAGACAGATGAAAACCACTCGAATAAAGATTCAAAAACAATTCGATGATTTGCTTTTGTTTAGCGGTAGATAATTTTTTCGGCTTGCGCCTGAGCCAGCTGGATATATCCCGATTGAGCCAAGAGATCCATTTGTTGGTTCCAGCGGCTGGCTGAGTGCTCTTGGTAGTTTTCCGTCGCAAAATCGACCACACCTCCTCCTGCAATTAATCGTTGGTAGCAAATACCTTGTAAAACAATCTTGAGCTCTTCCTCACTCACTCCAAGTTCTAAGAGCCTCTCATAAACACCTCGAACGCTCTTGGCATGAATAGTAGAGAAGACGGTGACTCCTGTCAAACTAGCTCGTACGACTGCACGAGCTGTTTCCTTATCTCGGATCTCTCCAATGATGAGAAGGTCCGGCCGATGGCGTAAGGAGAGTTTGATCAGGTTGTCATATGTCATGCCGATCTGGTCATTCAGCTGAAGCTGAAGCATATTATCCTGCTTGATCTCGACAGGATCTTCAATAGACATGACTTGCTGGTCCGCAAAGCGCTCTTGCGCCAAAGCATGCATGAGAGTGGTCTTTCCCGAACCAACAGGACCTGCAAAGAGATAGAGACCACGACCGGCCAATTTCTTCTGCAAGTCTGGCAACTGATCAAACCAAAACCGCAATTCACGTTCCTCATCATGCAAGAGCCGAATGACCAAGCTTTCATAACCACGATAATCCCCCACCGTCGACAAGCGAATCGAAACCATTCCATCCTCTAATGGGTAATCACACGACCCTAGCTGGCTGCGCCTTTTTTCTCCCACATTCATCCCTGCCACGAACTTAAAGTGGCTGATAATAGCCGTCATGTCCTCAAAAGGGAAGGATTGCACAAAGCGCCTCTCATCTCCCACCCTCATAAAAACCTGGTACTCCTCCTTCCGAGGAATGAAGTAAAGATCCTGAGCTTCTTCCTTTTTTCCCATGCGGATCAATTTTTTTGCAATTTCTTGAACCATAGTTCCTCCTCTCACTTATACTATTCGAAAAAGAAGACAAAAAAAGAAGACTTTCTAGATCGCTCTAAAAAATCTTCCGCATTTCTCTTATGACAGGGTCGTCCCCTTTTTTGAATCGAGTGTATATTGACAAGAACGGTGTTTGCGACTGCCTCTTTCCTTTTCGTAGCCTGGGCGGAGCTTGCTTTTAGGGATCTTATGCTCGTCTTCTAGGAGGACAATCGAATGGAAAAACTGCACATCTTCACTGCAGTCCTCACACCACTCTTGCTCCTTGGTATCCCAAAAGATCGTCATGAGGTCACTCCGACTCTTATAACTTGGAAAGTGCTCATTTAACTCCAACCACTTCTGCTTGTAGTATTTCAAAGCCTGGTAATAGTCTTCAAACTTCCGACTACTCACGATATCTTCTTCCCAACCTTCTAAAAACCACCAGGGTTCACAGTCCCCGTACATTTCAATCACTCGATACATAAACTCTTCCATCCTTTGTATCCTCTATTATATAGAAAATCCTTTGAGAATAAAAGTTTTCTGCTCAGAGCATGATTTTTCAGGTAGTTTTCAGGTGATTTTCACAATTATTTTTCAAAAATAGACTGCCTAATTGCTATTGGTTCCTTTTTTCGAGAATCAAAAGAAGAGAGTCCCAACAAAATGGACAGACCATCCTGGGGAACTCTCTTTTCTCAAGTATTTAGAACAATTCTAGTGCAATCATAGTTGTCATGGTTGCATCGTAATAGTTATTCAGAGGTAGATCTTGTGTAAAGATATACTTGTTCTGTTGAACCAACTTCAAATAGCCTTTTTCATGTTCAGAGGCATAGACAATCGGTGCCAAAAAGCTTGCTGCCTGATGATTGTTCAAGGCCTTCCCTTTCAAGTCATAACCTGCATACAGGTTTCGTTGACTCTTGAAAAAGTTAAGCATCTTTTTCACCAATTGTTGACTGGTTTTGTCCTTACTTTGAACAAGGTTGTATGGAAGGCGACAAGCGTTATACGAGTAGGCACCATCATACTTGGATTCAATCGTCTTGGGATCCGCTACACGCGTTCCTTGCTCATCTACCCAGATGAAATCAGGTAGTAAACCTGTTTTGGTTTGGGAGCTGATCGTTTGGAGTTGCTGCAACATCTTTTCTTTGATATCCAACCACTTCGAATCTTTTGTCACTTCATAAAAGATCTGGAATTGCGCTGGCAGTGTATCAGACGTCCGCATCAAATGATAAAACTCCGAGTCCTGATTGGCCCAATTCCCCACCGTTAACACACCAGTTTCTTCATTGTAGTTGTGTGCGAGAATATCTTCTAAAATCGCTTTGGCTTGAACCTGGTAGTCTTTGGCTTGCTTTGGCCATTGCTGAGCAGCTTTTAGAAGAGCATAGGCGATGTAGAGATCCCCATCTGTGGCGTTATGATCCTCATCTTTTGCTTTTCCATTGCTGATGGTTTGTTTCCAAGACATCAATTGGGTACCTTCTAAGCGATGATTTAGATAATAGTGATAGAGTCGGTCAAAGTCTGCTTGTTGGGCTTGTCCTTTTTCAGCAGCTGCAACAGTAATGAGCATTCCATAACTTTGCGCCTCGGATAACACTACTGTTTGATTGCTATCATTGGTGGTTCGAACATAGGATTCTTTCCCTTTTGAAACAACAAAATGCTCATTCCACTGCCGATAAATTCGATTTCGCATCTCCACTTTACTTCTCGTTCTCGCTAAAAACAAGGTCAAACAGAAAATGCAAAGGATGACTAGAAACCATACATATCTCATCTTTTTCGTATTCATAATCTCTCCTATCCTGCGAATCGTTTTGTTTTAACCCATTTGGTTTCTTTCCGGTGCAATAGTTTATCCATCACAATCGAAGAGATGGCATCAATCGACACAATGATAAACAGTTGAGAATAGGTGAAATAGGCGGCCAAGGCCAACCAAATTTGCTTGGTAGTAGCTTGACCAAATTGTGAAGCAAGAGCTACATTAATCTGAAGCAGGTAAAGCCCAATCATCAAGATCCAATTGAAGAGCATCAATTGCGCAATGTAGATATTTTCTGAATCAAAGGCAAATGGAATTTGCACACCTGGCACCACTGTATGGATACACATGGCCAGAATATTGGCAAAAAAGATCAAGTCCGATAAGACGATGGCCGCATTAAACCAGAAGAAGACACAGGAATAGTTGGTCACTTCTAACTTCACGCGCCAATTTCCCTTACCAAATAAATGCTTGAAGTTGGAAAGAACCACTTCATAATTCCCTTTGGCCCAACGTTTCCGTTGCATATAATAACTCTTCAGAGTCTCTGGCTCTTGTTGGAAGGCTTCTGAATTATAGGCTAGCGCAATCAACTTCCCACTTTGCATAATCTTGAAAGAAATATCCGTATCCTCTGTCAAGGCACCGTTTTTCCATCCTCCAATACTCTTAACAAATTCAGTTTGAATAATGAAGTTGGTTCCTGGAATCCGTCCAATCTTAAAGAGGTGCCACATACCCACATGGTGGACCCGTTGGGTGACAACAATCTCTTGGTTGATACAGCGGGTCAAGAAGTTTTGATTGGCATTCCGCGTTTTATTGCGACCGAAAGAAGCCACATGGCGTTCTGGATCTTTAAGGACTTCTTTGACAAGGAAATAAAGGGCATTTTTTTCAGGCATGGCATCTGCATCATAGACGCAGATATAGTCTCCGGTTGCCATCGCCAAAGCGTCATTTAGCACACCGGCTTTCCCACCTGTCCCGCTTCGATTGATAATGGTCAAATCACGTCCGGCATACTCTGGCAATGCTTTAACCGCCAAACACTCTTCATAGGTGCGATCGGAACAATTATCCGCAAAGAGCAGTAATTCAACACGATCATGTGGGTAGTTCATATCAAGGATCGCTTTGGCTGTTTGTGCAATGACCACATCCTCATTATGGGCGGGTACAACGATCGTCACTTTTGGATAATAAGGAAGCGGATCCGTATTAACACGAAAATCACTGTGTTTAAACCAAAAATGAACGGCTGAAAAGAGGATTACTAAGCCCCAGGCTAAGGACAACCAAATCGAAATCAAGGCAATAATCATCACAATTTGACTAATCATGGTCCACCGCCTTAAAGTTTTTATTGACACGGCGGTAAATCACCGTATAAGCTACAAATAATACAATAAAGCACAAGGCAAAAAATACACTAATGCCTACAGCTATATTAAAAAATATATTTGTAAGAGACATGTTTTCCTCCTAATATTCCACAATAATATCTGTTTCAAGTTGACGTTTTAAGTAACGAATCATTTCTTTATAGCGATGGTATTTGGTTCGATTGGATTGATCCACTACAAGAAATCCTGACTGAAATTGGATGCCCTGAACCCCATCTTCTCCTTGGAACACCAGACTTTCCAACTGTGGTTTTAAGACCGTCATATAATCGCTCTTCAGATCCCGCTCGCTATCAGAAGATAAGATCAAGAAATTACCGTCTGATACATAATACAAGCTTTCATTTGGCTTCAGATGATGCGTTAACAAATAGTTGATTTGGTTCAAGGTCCGATTGTACTCTCTCGGTTGCAATTGGAAGAACAATTCCTCGTGCGACCAGTGAATGAGTAAGGCCTGAATCGTATCATTGGTTTCCCCACCATAAGAAGCGATGCGGTTGCGGTAATCTGCGTAAGCTTCTGGCTCTTGATCCTTCACTTTTGCAATCTCTTTAAAGAGGTGATAGCGAATTCGGGTCAAAATTCCAATCAAGATTGGAAAACTAAAGAGCAGAAGCAAGGCTTGATGAAACGGGATATAGACGACACCCGCCACCAAAAAGACAATCCCAAGGGCAAATGACAACAGGATGGTCCATGTCAACAATAAATCCGATAAAACAATAGCAGAAAATAATCCTAAAACAAAGAACAATCCTTCTTCAATCAGAATCTCTCTTGCAAAAAACAAGCAGTAAAGTAAAAGAAGTACTTCGAAAACAATCAAAATCAGCAACCATCTACTTAACTTTTCCGTTTTTTTCATTTATTCTTTCTCTCCCTCATGAAATTCTTCAGCAGCATCTCCCTGGCCAAAGTAATGTTTAATAGCTTGCACGATTCGCTCAGAAGCTCTTCCATCTCCATAAGGATTTCGGGCATTTGCCATTTCTAGATAAAGATGTTCGTTGGTTAAGAGCTCCGTCATCGTGGATTTGACGACGGCAGGATCCGTACCAACTAATTTCAAAGTTCCTGCTTTGACCCCTTCTGGGCGTTCTGTTGTATCACGCAATACCAATACCGGTTTCCCCAATGATGGTGCTTCTTCTTGTACCCCACCTGAATCCGACATGATAAAGTAACTTCTCGAAGCCAAGTTGTGGAAGTCAAGCACATCTAAAGGTGCAATGAGATGGATCCGATCATGATCTCCTAATAGATCGTTTGCCGCCTCTTGGACCGCTGGACTAAGGTGCACTGGGTAAACCACTTCAATATCCGGTTCTTGATCCACCATTTCTCTCAGAGCTCCAAAGACCGCTCGCATGGGTTGGCCTTGATTTTCTCTTCGATGCATAGTGACCAGGATGATTTTTTTAGCTGGATCTAATTGATCCAGTACTTCGTGATGATAGTTCTCTTGAACCGTGAGTTTCAGCGCATCAATAGCAGTATTTCCTGTCACCACAATAGAAGATTCCGGATGATTTTCTTTTAAGAGATTGGCCTTACTTTCGCCCGTCGGCGCAAAATACAGATCCGCTAAATCATCCGTCATTTGACGGTTCATCTCTTCTGGATATGGAGAATATTTATCAAAGGTTCTCAAACCAGCTTCGACGTGACCAATGCGGACTTGATTGTAAAAGGCAACCAGACTAGCCGCAAAGGTAGTGGTCGTATCTCCATGGACGAGCACCATATCCGGCTTTTCTTTTTTGATAACTGGATCTAATTGATTCAGAATTTTAGAGGTAATGTCTAATAAGGTCTGGCTTTTCCCCATAATATCCAAATCGTAATCAGGTACGATGTTAAAGGTTTCTAAAACCTGGTCCAGCATTTGACGGTGCTGGGCAGTGACCACCGTAATGGTCTCAATAACCTCCTTTTGTTTTTGCAACTCCAACACCAAAGGGGCCATTTTAATGGCCTCCGGTCGCGTCCCAAACACAACCATTATTTTCAATTTTCCCATAAACTTCCCCCGTCGACATGCATGTAATTCGACATTTTTTTAATTTGTGTACATCTTTTTTCATTCTACCGCCAATGACTTTAAATGTCAAACCGATTTTGGGTTTTATAAAGAAATTACTAATAGTTAGTCATTTTATTATTTTGACGTTTAGAATACATATCCATATAATCACTAATTGTAAGTATTTACAGCACGACTTTTACCGGGCTAATATTTTTGGTAAAAAAATAATTCAATAATTATACAATTATTTTTCAAATAATAAATTTTTATAATTTTTTCAAAAAAAGCCGGAACTTGTAGTTCCGACTTATTTTCTTATTCTTCTATGACTTCAGCTGTTTGAACTTCATCGACTGTTCCATCTGTTAATGGCACTTCTTCGATAATTTCAACTTCATTGACTGCTTGTGGTTCCAAGTTACGGTAACGAGCCATACCTGTACCTGCAGGAATAATCTTACCAATGATAACATTTTCCTTAAGACCAAGGAGATGGTCTTTCTTACCGCGGATCGCTGCGTCTGTAAGAACACGAGTTGTTTCCTGGAAGGAAGCCGCAGACAAGAAACTGTTGGTTTCAAGTGAGGCTTTGGTAATTCCCATAAGGACTGGACGAGCAGTCGCAGGAACTCCACCAGAAATAAGGACGTCCTTGTTGGCATCTGTAAAGTCTGTAATGTCCATCAGAGTACCCATGAGAAGGTCTGTATCTCCTGGATCCATGACACGTACTTTACGGATCATTTGACGAACCATTACCTCGATGTGTTTGTCGCCGATTTCTACCCCTTGGCTACGGTATACTTTTTGTACTTCTGCAAGAAGGTAAGTTTCAACAGACAAGACATCACGAACGGCAAGGAGACGTTTTGGTTGGATAGACCCTTCTGTCAGAGCATCACCACGAGAAACTTGATCTCCCACTTCGACTTTCATGCGGGCAGTGTAAGGGACAACGTATTCGCCCTCACCAGTTGCTCCGCTAACAAAGACTTTCTTAGTGCGTGTAGAAGCATCTTCTTCGATCGCTGTGACTTCCCCTTTGACCTCAGTGATGACCGCTTCCCCTTTTGGATTGCGGGCTTCAAAGATTTCTTGGACACGAGGAAGACCCTGAGTGATATCGGTATTTGAGGCAACCCCACCCGTGTGGAAGGTACGCATGGTCAACTGTGTACCAGGTTCCCCGATAGATTGGGCAGCGATAGTTCCGACTGCTTCACCCACTTCAACCGCATCACCAGTCGCCAAGTTGATACCATAACAGTGACGGCAGACACCATGGCGGGTGTTACATGTAAAGACAGAGCGGATAGTGACTTCTTCCACACCAGCTTTGACAATTTCACGTGCTAGGTCTTCTGAAATCAAGGTATCTGGACCAACGATGACTTCACCTGTTTCAGGGTGTTTAACAGATTTCTTGGTATAACGACCAGTCAAGCGTTCTTCGAGTGGCTCGATCATTTCCTTACCATCAGTAATGGCACGAATCACAAGTCCACGGTCTGTTCCACAGTCATCTTCACGGATAATGACGTCTTGGGCCACGTCAACCAAACGACGAGTCAAGTAACCTGAGTCGGCTGTCTTCAAGGCCGTATCGGTCATCCCTTTACGGGCACCGTGAGTTGAGAAGAACATTTCGAGTACTGACAAACCTTCGCGGAAGTTTGACAGGATTGGCAATTCCATGATCCGTCCGTTTGGAGCGGCCATCAAACCACGCATACCGGCAAGTTGCGAGAAGTTTGAGATGTTACCACGGGCTCCAGAGTCCATCATCATAACGATTGGGTTCTTCGGATCTTGGTTATCTACCAAGCGTTTTTCCAATTTCTCACGGGCTGCACGCCATTCAGCTGTAACGGCATTGTAGCGTTCGTCATCTGTGATCAAACCACGACGGAATTGTTTAGTGATTTGTTCCACACGTTTGTGAGATTCTTCAATGATTTCTGCCTTATCTTCAACGACCGGAATATCGGCAATCCCCACTGTCAAACCAGCAAGGGTTGAATGATGGTAACCCAAGTCTTTCAAGCGGTCCAAGAAAGCAGACGTTTCAGTTGTACGGAAGCGTTTGAAGATTTCTGCGATGATATTTCCAAGATTTTTCTTCTTGAATGGAACGTTTAATTCCAATTTCTCAATCGCTGCTTTGACATCTTGACCAGGTTCCAAGAAGTACTTAGCCGGAACGCCTTCTGTCAAGTTGGCATTATTTGGCTCTTGAAGGTATGGAAGCTCTGCAGGCATGATATCGTTAAAGAGGATCTTACCAACAGTTGTCAAGAGAATCTTGTGTTGTTGCGCTTCTGTCCATGGTTTGTTCAAGCTATCTGTCGCAATTCCGACACGTGTATGCAAGTGAACATAGCCATTGCGAAGGGCCATGACCGCTTCATCACGGTCTTTGAAGACCATGCCTTCGCCTTCACGACCAGCTTCTTCCATAGTGAGGTAATAGTTCCCCAATACCATATCCTGAGATGGAGTAACAACTGGTTTACCGTCTTTTGGATTCAAGATGTGCTCAGCAGCCAACATCAAGATACGAGCTTCTGCTTGAGCTTCTTCTGAAAGCGGTACGTGGATGGCCATTTGGTCACCGTCAAAGTCGGCATTGTAGGCTTCACAGACAAGCGGGTGCAAGCGAAGGGCTTTCCCGTCAATCAAGACAGGTTCAAAGGCTTGGATCCCCAAACGGTGAAGGGTCGGTGCACGGTTTAAGAGAACTGGGTGTTCTTTGATTACTTCTTCTAGGATATCCCAGATGCGTTCATCTCCGCGTTCGACCAAGCGTTTTGCAGCTTTGACGTTTTGCACGATATCACGCGCAACGATTTCACGCATCACAAATGGTTTGAAGAGCTCGATCGCCATTTCACGTGGTACACCACATTGGTACATCTTAAGAGTTGGACCAACGGCGATAACAGAACGTCCTGAGAAGTCGACCCGTTTACCGAGCAAGTTTTGACGGAAGCGTCCTTGTTTCCCTTTGAGCATGTGGCTCAATGATTTTAATGGACGGCTACCTGGTCCTGTGATCGGACGACCACGACGACCGTTATCGATCAAAGCATCAACGGCTTCTTGGAGCATCCGTTTTTCGTTTTGCACGATGATACCAGGGGCATTCAACTCAAGCAAACGTGCCAAACGGTTGTTCCGGTTAATCACACGACGATAGAGGTCGTTCAAGTCAGAGGCAGCAAAACGGCCACCATCCAATTGGACCATCGGACGAAGATCTGGTGGAATAACCGGAAGGATATTGAGAACCATCCATTCTGGCTTGTTACCAGATTTGTAGAAGGCATCCAAGACATCCAAACGACGAACAGCCTTCACACGTTTTTGACCAGTTGCAGTCTTCAATTCTTCTTTCAAGAGAGCAATTTCAGCTTCCAAATCCACTTGTTTCAAGAGGTCTTGGATCGCTTCTGCACCCATCTTAGCTACAAAGGAACCTGGTCCGTATTCACGCAAGCGTTCACGGTATTCACGTTCTGTCATGATGGATTTGTGCTCAAGTGGTGTATCTTTTGGATCGATCACCACGTAAGCTGCGAAGTAAATGACTTCTTCAAGGGCACGAGGGCTCATATCCAAGGTCAATCCCATACGAGAAGGGATGCCTTTGAAGTACCAGATGTGTGATACAGGCGCTTTCAACTCGATGTGTCCCATACGTTCACGACGAACCTTGGCACGTGTTACTTCAACCCCACAGCGGTCACAAACGATCCCTTTGTAACGGATCCGTTTGTATTTCCCACACGCACATTCCCAGTCTTTTGTAGGTCCAAAGATGACTTCATCAAAGAGACCTTCACGTTCTGGTTTCAATGTACGGTAGTTGATTGTTTCAGGTTTCTTGACCTCTCCATAAGACCATGAACGGACCTTGCTTGGAGAAGCTAGGGTGATTTGCATACTTTTAAAACGATTTACATCAACCACTATTTCTTACCTTTCCTTGTTTTCATACTTGTTTCATTTGGATACAGCTTAGGTGGGGAAAGAAAGAAAACTTTCTTGCCACCTCCTTGTGTCTGTATCTTATTATCGAATCATCCTGTCAGAAGCATTGGTTTCTCACAAGACAATCATTTTTACTGATTATTTTTCTGATTCTTCAGCATCAAAGGCTGCTTTTGCTTCTTTGGCTGCTTTTTCACGTGCTTTTTCAAGGTCATCCACATGAATCACATCATCGTCTTCCCCTTCATCGAGGTCACGAAGTTCCACTTCTTGATCATCTTCGTCCAAGACACGCATGTCAAGACCAAGAGATTGCAATTCTTTGACAAGAACGCGGAAGGATTCTGGTACACCTGGTTTTGGAATTGGTTTACCTTTGGTAATTGCTTCATAAGCTTTCAAACGTCCGTTGACATCATCTGACTTGTAGGTCAAGATTTCTTGAAGGACATTTGATGCACCATAAGCCTCAAGGGCCCACACTTCCATTTCCCCGAAACGTTGTCCACCAAATTGAGCTTTCCCTCCGAGTGGTTGTTGGGTAACCATTGAGTAAGGTCCGACTGAACGGGCATGGAGTTTATCATCAACCATGTGGTGGAGCTTGATCATGTACATGACACCGACAGAGACACGGTTGTCAAATGGCTCACCTGTACGTCCATCGTAAAGGATTGTCTTAGCATCGCTATCCATACCAGCTTCTTTTACAGTATCCCAGAGGTCTTCTGAGCTTGCTCCGTCAAAGACTGGTGTTGCGATGTGGATACCCAAGTTACGAGCGGCCATACCAAGGTGAAGTTCCATAACCTGACCGATATTCATACGTGATGGCACCCCAAGAGGGTTCAACATGATATCAACTGGTGTACCGTCTGGAAGGTAAGGCATGTCTTCAACTGGAACAATACGAGACACAACCCCTTTGTTTCCGTGACGACCGGCCATCTTATCTCCGACGCGGATCTTGCGTTTTTGTGCGATGTAAACACGAACCAACATGTTGACACCCGATTGCAATTCATCTCCGTTTGCACGTGTAAAGATCTTAACATCGCGAACGACTCCATCTCCACCGTGAGGCACACGAAGAGAAGTATCACGCACTTCACGAGATTTATCTCCAAAGATCGCGTGAAGGAGACGTTCTTCAGCAGAAAGGTCTTTTTCACCCTTCGGTGTTACCTTACCGACAAGGATATCGCCTTCTTTTACTTCCGCACCAATACGGATAATACCTGTTTCATCCAAGTCACGAAGAGCATCTTCCCCAACGTTTGGAATTTCACGGGTAATTTCTTCAGGGCCTAACTTGGTATCGCGTGTTTCTGATTCGAATTCTTCCAAGTGAACAGATGTGTAGACATCTTCTTTCACCAAGCGTTCGCTCATGATAACGGCATCCTCGAAGTTATACCCTTCCCATGTCATGTAAGCGACGATTGGGTTTTGACCAAGGGCCATTTCCCCTTTTTCCATCGATGGACCGTCAGCGATAAAGTCACCTTTTTCAACGACATCGCCAACTTTTACAAGGGTACGTTGGTTGTAAGCCGTACCTGAGTTTGAACGACGGAATTTTTGGATATGGTAAACATCAAGAGCTCCATCTTCCCGACGAACTTCTACCTTGTCTGCATCTGCATAAGTAACTTTACCATCATGTTGAGCAATGACTGCAGCTCCTGAGTCATGGGCTGCTTGGTATTCCATACCAGTACCCACGTAAGGGGCTTTTGGATCAATCAATGGCACAGCCTGACGCTGCATGTTGGCACCCATGAGGGCACGGTTGGAGTCATCGTTTTCCAAGAAAGGAATACATGCTGTCGCAACGGCAACTACTTGTTTTGGAGATACGTCCATGTAGTCGACTTGATCAGATGGGAACTCTTGGTTGTTACCACGATGACGTCCCATAACGATCGGCTCAGCAAAGCCACCTTTTTCGTTCAACTTAGAGTTGGCCTGAGCGACGATGTACTCATCTTCTTCATCGGCTGTCAACCAAACGATTTCGTTGGTCACTACACCTTTTTCACGGTCCACTTTACGGTATGGCGTTTGGATGAAACCATATTTGTTCAAGTGTCCATAAGATGACAAGTTGTTGATCAAACCGATGTTTGGTCCTTCAGGTGTTTCGATTGGACACATACGACCATAGTGGGTATAATGCACGTCACGCACTTCATATCCGGCACGGTCACGTGTCAAACCGCCAGGCCCTAAGGCAGACAAACGACGTTTGTGAGACAACTCAGAAAGCGGGTTGTGTTGGTCCATGAACTGTGACAATTGGGAAGAACCAAAGAATTCTTTAATTGCTGCAGTTACTGGGCGGATGTTGATGATTTGTTGTGGTGTCAAGACATCGTTATCTTGTACAGACATCCGTTCGCGAACGTTTCGTTCCATCCGTGAAAGTCCAAGACGCACTTGGTTGGCAAGCAATTCACCAACGGCACGAATCCGACGGTTTCCAAGGTGGTCGATATCATCCACGCGGCCAAGTCCTTCTGCAAGGTTCAAGAAATAGCTCATTTCTGCCAAGATATCAGCTGGAGTTACGATGCGTACTTTGTCAGATGGATTGGCATTTCCGATGATGGTAACAACGCGGTCTGGATCTGTTGGAGCGACAACTTTGAATTTTTGCAATTCTACTGGCTCTGTCAAAACAGCAGCATCATTTGGAATGTAAGTGATTTTGTTCAAACCATTATCCAATTGTTCTGAGATGCTGTCGATCACATCGCGCGTCATGACAGTACCAGCTTCTACAAGGATTTCACCTGTTTCAGCATCTACCAATGGTTCTGCGATTGTTTGGTTCAACAAGCGGTTCTTGATATTGAGTTTCTTGTTGATCTTGTAGCGACCAACTGGTGCCAAGTCATAACGACGTGGATCAAAGAAACGAGCTACCAACAAGCTACGTGAGCTTTCCGCTGTTTTTGGTTCACCTGGACGAAGACGCTCGTAGATTTCTTTGAGGGCTTCATCTGTCCGTGAATCCATTGGATTTTTGTGGATATCTTTTTCAATGGTATTGCGAACCAATTCGCTGTCCCCAAAGATATCGATGATTTCATCATCTCCAGAGAATCCAAGAGCACGCACAAGAGTTGTAAATGGAATTTTACGTGTGCGGTCGATACGTGTGTAAGCAATGTCTTTTGAGTCTGTTTCAAGCTCTAACCAAGCCCCACGGTTAGGGATAACAGTTGATCCATAACCAACCTTACCATTCTTGTCCACCTTATCATTGAAGTAGACACCTGGTGAGCGGACCAACTGAGATACGATAATCCGTTCTCCACCATTGATGATGAAAGTTCCCATCTCCGTCATGATTGGGAAATCACCAAAGAAAACTTCTTGGGTCTTGATTTCACCTGTTTCTTTGTTGACCAAACGGAAGGTCACAAAGATTGGTGCTGAGTAGCTGGCATCGTGGATGCGCGCTTCTTCAAGCGAATACTTAGGTTCGCGGATTTCATAACCCACAAATTCCAATTCCATTGTATCCGTGAAGTTTGAGATGGGAAGCACATCTTCAAATACTTCCTTCAAGCCATGATCCAAGAAATCTTTGAATGAGTCTGTCTGGATTTCAATCAAGTTTGGTAAATCAAGAACCTCTTTGATTCTTGAAAAACTACGACGGGTCCGATGTTTCCCGTATTGAACGTCATGTCCTGCCAAAGTTTTTAGCTCCTTTTTCCATACTAGGATAGCTTGGTAAAATGACTTTCACCACCTATCCGGTTTTAACTACAATTGTGTGATTTGCATCACGTGAAGAGCTGTCTCTTCACCTCATTCGTCGCTTTTTGTAATTTTTAGAAAAATTAAATTTGTGTAACAAACTAGGATTTTTCTGAAAAAT
Source organism: Streptococcus parasanguinis (assembly GCF_047465465.1). Lineage (GTDB taxonomy): Bacteria > Bacillota > Bacilli > Lactobacillales > Streptococcaceae > Streptococcus > Streptococcus parasanguinis_AI. The sequence continues at coordinate 186,365 of NZ_JASGZU010000004.1, forward strand.
AGGCACAAAAAGAGCAGCTAAATCGACTTATTCAAGTAAGATTTAACTGCTGTAAGCTCTTATTTGGACAATATTTCAAATAAAGCACACGACAAATTAGTTATCACTATTATACCGTTTTTTGCTCCAAAAATCAAGGCTTTCTCTAGGTTTTCTACTGGATCAGACTAGCGTCGATTGCCACGATTTGAGCTGTTTCGATTTGAACTATTGCTTGATGAACTATTGGTTGTCGAATTGTTCTTATTATTCGACTGATTTCCACTGCTATTACCGAGAATGGCCGCCCAAGCACTTTGATAATCGCTATCCGATCCCCCGATGGCAAAGCGGTATTGAGTAGTTGGCGCTCCGTTTTTGGCCCAAAGACTCGTCACCGTTTGACCGCTCACATCGATATCCCGGCCATTGACATTGACGCGACCCGGTCTTTCACCCGTCGATTTGAGCACTTCAGAACGGATCACACTCTTATCGAGAGTGAATTTATCCTGAATTCCGAAGAGACTTGGATCTGCTTGGTAGATCGCATTCGCCAACTGCGCCATGTATTGGGCATTGTTGTTGTACCCAGTCAAGGTCTGCATGGAAGCATTGTTGTCATGGCCAATCCAACCTCCTAAAGAAACATTAGGGGTGGACAACATGAGCCACATATCTCCATTTGAGTTAGTGGTACCGGTTTTTCCAATCCAGTCTGCACCTGCCAGCGTTGGGTTGACTTGGCTAATCCGTGACTTAAAGGTCGTTGTAGCACCAGACGTAATAACCCCGCGCAAGAGATCCTGCATAATCGTTGCCGTTGCTGGAGAGTAAACACGAACAGGATCTGCCTCGTGCTTGTAAACTACATCTCCATCTCGATCAATGATTTGCTCTACCATGTAGCGTTTGAGGTAGTTCCCATTGTTAGCAATGGTTTGGAAACCATTGGTATGTTGGGCAACAGTGACCTCAATTCCTCCCCCCATTGGCAGGCTTTCAATGCCATATTCAGGGATATCATAGCCCATTTTCTTCATGTAGGATGGGACATCCACACCCTTTTCACGAAGGGTCCGGTAAGTCCAGTAAGCTGGAATATTCCATGAGGTATTGAGGGCCTCACGGAGATCCATCATCGCTGTTCCTCGGCTATCCACGTGCATGATCGGCTCACCACTTGAGAAATTAGTCGGATAGTTAGAAAGGATGCTATTGCTTCCCATCAAGCCTTGGTCGATGGCAATCCCATAGGCCAACAGCGGCTTGATAGTAGACCCTGGGGAACGCTCTGTATCAAAGGCATGGTTGTTTTGGTTGCCGTCAAAATTCCGTCCACCGATAAATCCTAAAACGGCACCCGTTCGGTTGTCCATAAGGACATTCCCAACTTCTACAAGACCCGTCCCATCATCCAAGACACTTCCAAAATTCGCTACTGCCGCCTGCATCGCATTGTGAACCGGTTTGTTAATCGTGGTTTGAATGGTGTAGCCACCTTCGCGCAACTCACTCTCAGCTAATTCTTGGTAAGCCTTGACGGTTTCATTATTTTTCAAGTCTTGTTTGGTGACATTGTCTCGCTTGATCAAGTAATCATACATGGCTTCTTTTGCTTCTTCCATGGCTTGGAAGTAGAGGTAGTCATGCGGTGTTTTCTCGATACCATCTGGAGCCATGAAGTCTTTGGTCAAGTCGTACTGAGCATAGGTCTCGTAGTCTTTTTTCGATAAGGCTCCCGTCCGGTACATATTGAACAAAACGTCTTTGGCACGCGCCAAACCTAACTCGAGGTTTTCTTTGCTCTTTAGGCTACCGTCTGCAGCATAAGGAGAGTAGACAATCGGACTTTGTGGTAAGCCAGCGATAAAGGCCGCTTGTGGAACGGACAAGTCTTTCGCAGAGACTCCAAAGATCCCTTGAGCCGCAGCTTCCACACCCGCAATATTTTGTCCCCGATTGTTTCGTCCAAAAGGCGAAACATTTAAGTAGGTGGTTAGGATTTCATTTTTATCCATTCCCCGCTCTAAAGCCAAGGCATCGACAATCTCTGTCGCCTTACGAGTAAAGGTTGGAGCGTCTCCCACGACTTGCTGTTTGATCAACTGCTGGGTCAGGGTTGATCCCCCACTAGAGGAGCCCACACCGGCTACAGATCCAAGTGTTGCCCGAAGAACGGCTTTAGGTACAACCCCCTTGTGGCTTTCAAAATTCTCATCCTCAGTAGCGATCACAGCCTTCTTGACATTGTCTGAAATGGCGTCTCCTGCTACTGGCGTGCGGATCAAATCACTGTCCACTTCTGCAATCAAACTCTTATCTGAATAAGTCAGTTTTGAAACACTGCTGACATTGCGGACCTGCTGGACCAATTCTTCTGTCTTTGGAACCTTGACGTTACTAAAGAGGCTCGCCGCATAACCAATCCCGATCCCTGCGCCAAATAAAAAGAGGCACACGAACAGGGCGATCATGACATCCCACAAGAGTTTGAGGGTTCGTAAAAAGGTCGCAAAAATATCACCGACAGACCAGCTACTTTCCTCATTTTTTTCCTTATTCGGAGTTTCTGTATACATATTTGCAAAGAATTTTTGAATCTTCGTCCAAAATTCTTGCAGCTTCTCTTTTAATTGATTCACTGATTCTTTCTCCTTGTTCCCTATATTATAGCAGATTAGGCCCTTTGTTTTCAATCACAAGAGCGTAGAAATCGTCACTCAATCTTCTTGAGTAAGGTCAAGAAAATGATGGAAACCATTGCCATTTCCGTGGTTTATGGTAGAATAGAGAAATGAATAAACTTATAAAGGAGAAAAGACACATGCACATTTTTGATGAGCTAAAAGAGCGTGGTTTGGTATTTCAAACGACGGATGAAGAAGCCTTACGCAAAGCACTGGAAGAAGGTCAGGTTTCTTATTATACTGGTTATGATCCAACTGCTGACAGCCTTCACCTTGGTCACTTGGTTGCCATCTTGACGAGCCGTCGTCTTCAACTAGCAGGCCACAAACCTTATGCGCTCGTTGGCGGTGCGACTGGTCTCATTGGAGATCCGTCCTTCAAAGATGCTGAACGTAGTCTCCAAACAAAAGAAACTGTACAAGAATGGGTTCGCTCCATTCAAGGGCAATTGTCTCGTTTCCTCGATTTTGAAAATGGTGACAATAAAGCCGAAATGGTCAACAACTACGATTGGTTCGGAAGCATTAGCTTTATTGACTTCCTTCGTGATGTCGGAAAATACTTTACAGTCAATGCTATGATGAGTAAAGAATCTGTTAAAAAACGGATTGAAACAGGGATTTCTTACACAGAGTTTGCCTACCAAATCATGCAAGGCTATGACTTCTACGTCCTCAACCAAGAAAACAATGTAACCCTTCAAATCGGTGGATCTGACCAATGGGGAAACATGACAGCTGGTACTGAGTTGATGCGTCGTAAAGCAGATAAAACTGGTCATGTTATGACTGTGCCTTTGATCACAGATGCAACTGGTAAGAAATTCGGTAAATCAGAAGGCAATGCGGTCTGGCTCAATGCAGACAAAACATCTCCATACGAAATGTACCAATTCTGGATGAATGTGATGGATGCAGATGCTGTGCGCTTCTTGAAGATCTTCACTTTCTTGTCACTTGATGAGATTGAAGAGATCCGCAAACAGTTTGAGGCCGCTCCTCATGAACGCTTGGCTCAAAAGATCTTGGCGCGTGAAGTGGTCACCCTTGTCCACGGCGAAGAAGCCTACAAGGAAGCCCTAAACATCACCGAACAACTCTTTGCAGGAAACATCAAAAACCTTTCTGTTAAAGAACTCAAACAAGGCCTTCGTGGTGTGCCAAACTACCAGGTCCAAGCAGAAGACAACCTCAACATTGTTGAACTCTTGGTCACAGCTGGTGTGGTAAATTCTAAACGCCAAGCCCGTGAAGATGTTCAAAATGGAGCTATCTACGTCAACGGCGAACGCATCCAAGACCTTGACTATGTCTTGAGCGATAGCGATAAATTAGAAAATGAATTGACCGTTATCCGTCGCGGTAAGAAAAAATACTTTGTTTTGACTTATTAAGAAAGTAAAACCACGAAGTTTGGTATGAACTTCGTGGTTTTCTTATACACTTTTTTCTGGGACTATTTCCCTTTTCTGCGATGCAACAAAGCTTGGTTGATTCGTTGAGTTTTTTTATGGAGTTGCCAAATCTGGTAAAGCCAGATCAGACCGTAAATTGCTAGAAAGATCAACCAAGGAATCGGACTCCGTAAGGCTGCCCCCCAGCCAAAAAATAAGTAGGTCAATGCTAAGATGGTAGCTGTCACAACTAAATGCAAGATCACACGCAAACTATAGGTCAAAAACTCTTCTTCCTCAAGAATGAATGTCAAGACCCCCATTGTCCCACTCATCAAAAAGATCGCCAGGATGTTACGGACATTTACAGCGGGATAGACGATGTTGGGATAGACATGGGATAATAACACCAAACACAAATAAAAGAAGGATCCTGTCCTCATACCAGATACAAAATAAGCTATAACTCGTTTCATCACTTTCTCCTATACCCCTAAATAATCCATCAAGGATTTGACATATTTCCGACTGACACTTGATTTTACTCCGCGTGTCAGTTTAGCCATCATATTGCCTGAAAAACTATCCGATAGCGATTCCAAATGGTCGATATTCATCACCGCGTGGCGGGATATCTGTAAAAAATTACGACGATTAATCCGATGTTGAAAATTTGTCAAAGTATCTCTGACGATGAACGTTTTGTCTGTCGTATAAATGGTCAGCTGATTCTTATCAATCTCGGCTAGAATAATGTCATCAATTTTCACCATGATCAAATGATCATCTGTTTTGATAGGGATCACTACTTGATTCACTGTCGAAAATTGTTCGAGATAGTCCATCACCTCTCGTGCTTGATCGGATAATTGCTTGGCTTGAATGACCACACAGGGGTCGTTTTCTGGGATATCCTGTTTTTCCTCAAAACGAATCTTCATTCCTACTCCAATTCTCACTTACTTTCTTTTATTCGATCTTTTTGCTAAGGGAACCCAAATCCCCAAAGCTAGAAGAATACCACCTAACACTATAAGGTATGTTTGTTCCTTTGTCAATAAGGCTTGCCATTTGAGCTGAACACCCATTTTTTCTTGAAATTCTCGAAGAAGATCATCTCGCCCCTTAAAGGTTTCGCTCACTGCTTCTTTCATGAGTACTTGTCGATAAAGTGCAGCAATATAAGTTGCTGGAGTACATTTCATTAGTAGTTGTGCAAAATCAGGTAGAACACCTAAAGGTACATAAGTCCCTACCAAAAAACCAGAAGCTGTACCCACTATGGTCGAAAACTTCCCAAGACTGTCTACGGAATGGAAAAAATAAACAAAAATGGCATTCACTAAACTAGAAAGCAGGCTACTAAGCAGCATAATAAGGAGTACTTCAGGTAATAAAGACAGTGCTGGAACTTCTCTAAAATAGCCACACATCAGCACATACATAAGGGCCTGCATGAAAAAAGAGATGATGATTGCGCTCGTTAGATACGAAAATGGTAACCGCCACTTTCCTTGATCCGATAAATAAAGATCCTGATCTACTTGATGTTCACGATCCTTTACTAGCTGAGTCAGGGCAGCCAGACTTGTCGTAATCCCTGTCACAGCCAGCGTCCCACTCATTAACCAATTATTTAACACAGGACCACTATTGGGGAGCTGAGCCCAAGCATCTGTTAGATTTTTTTGAAGAAAAATAATATAAAGAATAAAGGAAATCAAGGCTCCCAACAGAGAGAAGAAAACTCCTGAACGATTTCTGAAGTACAATAAAAAATTTCGCTTTAGTAAGGCTAGCATTAGCGAACCTCCCTTCCTGTAAGTGCAATAAAGGCATCATCCATGGTCCCTGGACGAAACTCAAAATGGGCTAGATTATCTCTAACTTGCGCCAGGTAATCAATGGCTTCCCTTTCACTCTTGGGTTGAAAAATATACTCCAATTGACTTTGTTGCTCTACTGACATTCCCGAAGATTTGAGACTTTCTATCTGCTGCATCTCCTTGAAACGAATCTTCAAGATATTAGTAGCATACTGACTCTTAATATCTAGTGCCGATCCTTGAGCAATCACTTCCCCATGGTCTACAATATAAATCTGATCAGCTTCATCTGCTTCGTCAAGATAATGCGTGGTCAAAACAACAGTCATCCCCTCTTCTTTCTGCAATTGATAGAGCAAATCCCAAATAGACTTTCGGGTTTGGATATCCAAACCTGTCGTTGGTTCGTCTAAGAACAGAATATCTGGTTGTGAGAGCAGGGCACGCGCAATGTCAACCCGACGCTTTTGGCCACCTGAAAGCGTCCCGTATTTCTGCTTTTGGAAAGCTGATAGACCTAGCCGATCAATAAGATCAGACACACGATTTGGTTTTAGGTCTTTGTACTGTCTCGCACGAATGGTCAAATTTTCTCTAACCGTTAGCATCTCATCTAAAACACTGGTTTGGAAGACCACACCAATTTTAGTACCTGGTTCATAGATGATTTCACCTTGCGTTGGTTGTTTCAAACCAATCAACATGGAAATCGTCGTTGATTTCCCCGCCCCATTTGGTCCTAGAATCGCATTAAAGGTTCCCTTTTCAAACTGTAAATGAATATTGTTTACGGCTAAATGATTTCCATATCGTTTACTGATGTTTTTAGCTTGTAATATCATGTTCTCTCTCCTTTTGATAAAACCAGTCTAACAAAAAAGCCGCTTAAAAAATGGCTTTTGGGGATAAGTGGTCAAAATGAAGAGATGAGTGGCGAGATAGAAGAGATTAAAATGAGGAAAAAATTTATTGCAGCCATTCTTTTCCCCATTGATTCAAGTCCTTTAAAATTGGCATCAGTGAATTTCCTTTTTCTATCAGCTCATATTCTGTTTGGTACTCTATTAGAGCATCGGTTGCTATCTAGAGGCTCTTTTGTTACACTACTAATATGAATACACCGATTAAACCAAAATTACAACGATTTCAAACAGCCACTGCTTTTGCCTGTCCCATCTGTCAACTGGACCTAGAACTTGTGGAGACCAGTTTTAAATGTCCCAAGGGCCATTCTTTTGATTTGGCGAAATTTGGCTATGTCAACCTGGCTCCCCAGATCAAACAATCAAAGGACTATGACAAAGAAAATTTCCAGAATCGCCAGCTAATCCTAGAAGCAGGTTTTTATGAGCCGATTCTAACAGCGATCGGACAAAAAATTCCGACCAGTGATGCCAAGATTCTAGATACCGGTTGTGGAGAAGGCTATTACTCCCGAAAGCTACAAGAAGCTTATCCCGAAGCTACTTTCTATGCCTTTGATCTTTCAAAGGAATCTGTGCAACTAGCTGCCAAGAGTGACACTAGCTGGAAGGTCAATTGGTTTGTAGGAGACTTGGCTCATTTACCCATTCAATCCAAGAGTATAGAGGTCATTTTGGACATCTTCTCCCCGGCTAATTACGCTGAATTTGAGCGTGTCTTAAAGGCTGAAGGGGTGATCATTAAAGTCGTCCCAACCTCTTCTCATCTGAAAGAAATTCGTCAGTTGGCCCAAGATCAATTGACCAAGCAATCCTACTCCAACCAGGAAATTTTGGAGCACTTTGAAGACCACTGCCAAATTCTCTCATCCGAAACAGTCAGCCTCACCAAGAGTTTAACTCCTGAAGAACGCCAAGCGCTCCTCGCTATGACCCCTCTTCTATTTCACGTTGACCAAGAAAAAATCGACTGGACCCAACTCACAGAAATCACCATTGAAGCTGAGCTTCTAGTTGGGAAAATCAAGATACAAAGGACTTAAAGTAAAAAGGCTGAGACGATTTGTCTCAGCCTTTTTACTCATCTTCTGCATGCTCTGTCATGACTTGTAAAGCACTTTTTAAATCCTTTTTGCTATTTGTGCGATTTTTTCGAGTTCTTCTTTCCGTTGACGATCACTCATATATTCCACTCGTGTAACTTGTGTCACTTTAACCGGTTTAATACCACAGGGTTTCAAGATTTGGGATTTTAGAACCTTTGCGTAGTCTTGAGAAAAAGGAAGAAAAATTTTTGGCGTATTATGCGTCGTAATGATCCATGCTTTTCCATCTAGTTGCCCCACCGGACCTCGAGGTCCATTCTGATAAGCAAAACCTGCAACAAAAACACGATCAATAAAACCTTTTAAAATAGCTGGCATTCCACTCCACCAAGTAGGGAAAATAAAAATCAACTGATCCGCCCAACTCAATAAATCTCTATACGGTTTCATGTCTTCATTATGCTGTAAATCTCTCCTTTTATGCCTTTCATCAAAACGTAAAACCGGATCAAAGTTTTCTTTATATAAGTCTACTATTTTAACCCTATGCTCTGGTGCTAAATGCTTTTGCACAGTTTGAAGGATTGATGCATTATAACTTGTTTCATTCGGATGTGAATAGATTATTAAAACATTCATCAGCTATCTCCTTTTATATAAATATCAAGCATCGTTCTGACGGTCTTTTGAACATCATTTTCTTTAAAGCTTTCTCCAACGGGACTCCTTACCAATAGAGCCAAACCAGCAATAAAACTCCAAAAATGGATCAAAATTTCTGCGTCACTACTAGAAAGATTTTCCTCATCTTTAAGTCTTAACGCTACCGACTTAAAATGTTCAAATCCTGGTAAAGAGGAGTTGACTGAAATAGTTTCCTGGGATAGCTCCAAATAGTTATATGGAAATTTGATAAATAATGCTTCAAATAGATAGGTTTCCTCTTGGGCAAACCTTACAAAGTTACAGCCCATCAGAATTAGTTGAGTTCTTGCATCTATGGAAGTATCAATCCCTTGTATCATATTTGTCAAAAAGAACATTGATAAGTGTTCCATAACCACTTGAATATATCTATCTTTACTTCCAAAATGCTTATAGGGAGCTCCATGAGTCACCCCACATTTTTGAGCTATTGTACGCATAGACATCCGGTCAATCCCGTTAGTTCTAATTTCTTCAATGCCGACCGAAATTAACTTTTCTTTCAGTTCTTCCGTATTCCGTTTCATTTGACCACCTTTCCCTATCAAAGTATACGCCGTCTACTTTTTATAAAGTATACACTGTCTACTTATATTTGTCAAATTAAAAAATACTCAAAACTTAGCTTCAGAGTCTCTGACCTTCTGTTATCTACTCACCTAAGGAAAGTTTCTAAGAAGACTTTATCTTCAATTAAAAAGCTGAGACAAATCGTCTCAGCCTTTTACTCATCTTCTGTATGCTCTGTCATGACTTGTAAGCGATAGGTTTTAGGCGATTTCCCACAGAGTTTACGGAAAACCTTGTAGAAATAGCCTACATTACTGTAACCAACTTTATAGCAGATATCTTCAATGCTGTCATTGGTTGATAAGAGGAGCTGCTGGGCAGCCTTAATCCGCTGTTTGTTGAGGAGTTCTGCGAACGTTGCATTGGTTTCTCGTTTAATCAATTGGCCTAAATAGACTGGATTGATAAAGAGAGCCTGACTGATGTCCTTGAGCGACAGCTCTTTTTGGTAATCACGGCTAATCACTTGGAGGACACTCGCTACATTTTCGTTCATCCGATAGTGGGATAAGAAACGGGACAATTCTTCCTGGATAAAGCTAATCATCTCTCTAAAGGTAGCAGCTTCTTGGACTTTCTTGACCACATCGGCCAAATCATCTCCTTGTAGGTATTCAAACAAATGAAAGACATCCATCAAAAATTGGATAAAGAGTTGCTTGGTCAGCGAAACCTTGGGTGTCTTCTCAAGGATCATTTTTTCCAACCAGTCCAGTTCTTCTAAGATCTGTTGGATATTTCCTTGCATGATCACCCGGTAGGCCGGCTCGTAGTAATGGAAGACCTCTTCATCTTGATTGAGAGGGGTCGCTCCATAAAAGAGACTCCGCTCCACTAGGTCCTTAAATTGATGAAAGTGCTCCTTATAAGGTGGCTCAAAGGCCTTCTCAATCATGGCTTCTTCTTCTTGATCTGAGATAAAGAGTTGAAGATTTTGCCCGAGAACTTGGTAAGACGAGCTGATAAAACCTTTTTTCTCCTTAGCAATCCCAATCCACAGTGAATTCCGGCCTGCGATATACCGACAAAACTCTTCCTCAGAGATGTCATCGTGAATCAAGCGGTTGGCCAACTCTTGGCTTGGTTGCTGGATTTGGTGCTGGATTTTTTCTAGGATATTGCCCATCTCCACCTTATTGACCGGTTTGAGCAGGTAGTCTGCCACGCGCAAATTGAGGGCTGTTTTGACATATTCAAAATCCTGATAGCCTGACATAATGATAAAAGCAGCATCTGGCATCAAATCCTTCATCTCAGCAATCATCTGAAGTCCGGTCTTTCCAGGCATATTGACATCCGTGATCACCACATCCACCGGATGTTCTCGCACATAATCAAGGGCCTGGTCTGCATCTTCAGCAGTTGCGACCACTTCCATATTCCAGTGGTCAAAGGGGATTAATTTTTTTAACCCTTCTGTAATCATATACTCATCGTCTACTAATAAGACTTTGTACATTCTGTCTCCTTTATTCATCTTGAATGGTTATCGTATAGGTCACTCCATGGTGAGGTTGGGAGAAGACTTGGATATGGTAGCGATCTCCAAAATAGAGTAGCATGCGTTCATGAACATTGATAATTCCGATGGACTGCCGCCCACTCTTTTCTTCGATTTCTGAGCGTGGATTGCGATTGGCTAGTATCTCTTGAATGCTTTCTAGCTGTTCTTCTTCCATCCCGCGCCCATTATCAGTAACTAGAATCATGACTTGCCCTTCTCCTTGCAAGACTTTGACACTAATCACATTGTCCTTGCGTTTGTGATCCACTCCATGTGCAAAATAGTTCTCGACCAAAGGCTGGATGGTGAATTTTGGAATCTTCATTTTTTCCAAACCTGGATCGATCTTAAAGCCATAGGCGATCGATTTGGGATAACGTACCATGCAGAGGTAGCTGTATTTGCGACAAAATTCGAGCTCATTTTCAACCGTCGTCACTCGCTCATCTGAGATATTATTGCGCAAGAGACTACTAAACTCATAGATAATATCACCCAATTCATCCTGCTCTTGCATGACGGCATACATCCGGATAAATTCCAGTGTATTGTACATGAAATGGGGATTGATCTGGGCTTGTAGTGCCCGCATATTGGCATCCTTTTGGCTGAGCTGTAGCTGATAGATATCCCGAATATTCTTATCCATATTGTCCAACATGGTATTGATCATATTACCAATAACCAGCAGTTCTTGGTCCTTGGTCGAGGTATCAATCCGTCGTTCACTATCGCCTTGACTGATTAGATTCATGGTATCGACCAGATCAAGGACTTGGCGACGGTAATTTTTGAAAATTTGTCGCATTAATAAGTAAAGGATCAAGAAAATCAAGAAAGCAATGGAGAGAAAAGTGGTCAGGTTGGCTAGACCTTTCTTGACCAAATAACTTTCTGAAACAGCTACATCCACCTTGTAGCCATAGATCGTGCTACGAGTTTGCCATTTAATATCCTTTGATTGTCCTTTATCTCCTTCATGGTACATCTCTTTCCCAAAGGGAGTGAAGATCCGTACAGCGACCGGAAGATCGCCTCTGGCATTATCAATCGCTGCCGTCAAAATTTCTTGGTTCAGCGTCATATAAGCAATCCCAACTCCAGCACCCGTAGTCGGATCTGTCAAAGGAACCGGAATGGCTGTCGCAGGAGCCTTGTAATGGTCCGCTGAGACTTGCTTGCCTCCCTGTGATTGCCGGGTAGAGACAAATACCGTCTTGTAATCAGACAAGGTGACATCGATACCCTCGATGTTTTTATTGCTCAAATAGAGACTGTCAATATTCTTATGTAGGGACAATTGGATATAAGAAGGGAATTGGGCATTCAATCGCCAAGTCTCATACTCCGATGGTGACAAGGTAAAATAGCGATAAACTCCTTCTAATTTTGCAGGGTTTTCAACGAGGCTACGGCCTTCTTGTGTGACCCGTTGATAAGAGGTTTCAAGATCCGTCACCACTTCGGTCAAGACCCGTTGGGCGATCCGGTCGGCTTCAGCTTGCTGGTTTTTCCAAGAGATCCCCGCGACGACCAGGCCCATAATGGTCAAAATGACTACCATGACATAGGCGTAGAATTTTAAAAGCGTACTTAACCAGATTTTTTTCATCGTTAGGATACCAATTTTTCGTGGATGTTTTGATAGACAGGGTCAAAGATATCATTGACAAAGAAATGCCATACACCGATCAAGACGAAAAAGAGAAGGGCTGGCATATAGTAGCTAATGACCCCAAGTAGCGCGGTTCCAAGGATGAGCTTCAGAACCGGACGAATGTCCAGCAACATTCCGATCAAACTGAGCTTGATACTGTTGGCATAAGAGAGATCAAAATGAACTTGCAATTTCAAATAAACGGCGTAAGCTAGAGGCGCAACCAAGAGGAAAACCAGATTAAACAAGAGAACCAAAATTTGGAAGAAATTCAAGTGAGGAATCTGGACCATGAGGTACATGCCATATAGGAGAACCCCTTCAATGGCAAAGAAGGTATAAAAGACTTGATTAGCCGGGCGTAGATTTTCTTTGAAGAGTTCCCAAGCGCGTGACCAATGATAGTCCTTGTAGGTCATGCCATTTTCCGCATAGAGGCTCATGATAGTGGCACTAGCCGGTCCTACTCCTAGCAGAACACCCCCACAGATCGTCAAGACCCAAAAAATCCCTGTTACCAGCATAGCAACATAGACTCTCGTAAAAATGAACTCGATGATTTTTCCCATCATTCAGCCTCTTTTCCAATTAGTGATTCTATTATACCATAAAAATAAAACGCTTTCCCCCTATTTGCATTGGTAAATTGAAATATTGATTTTCATTTACAGTTCTATTTTCATAAAAAACTGTTCTTTTATACAGATCTATAAAATTATATAAAAATAAAAACCTTTTATGAGTTAAAGTTATTCAATCATCTACCGAAACTTTCCGCCGTGAGAAAAGTGCTAGAAACACTAATGTTTCTAGCACTCGGGAGTTTTGAAACTTTAGGTTCAAAACTAAGTCATGGAACTTCGTAGAAGTTCGCTGACGTCCGTACTCACATAAGGAAAGTTTCTAAGAGGACTTTCTCTTCAATATGAAAGGCCTTGGAGATCCCTCCAAAGCCTTTTCGCACTACCTGTTCTTATTTTTTAGAAGCAAGGAATTCGTCGTATTGTTTTTGCATTTCGTCAAGCACTTTTTGGTAAGCACCTTCTGATTTCAATTTTTCAAGCATCTTAGGAACTTCTACTTCAGGATCCACAGTACCAGTATTGATCGCACCTGCGAATTGGTTCAAAGTATTTGTAAGAGCAGTGATTTCTGATTTCACTTTATCTGTGTTAAAGATGAAACCAAGTGCTGGAGATTCTTTTGCAGTTTCCAAGTCTTTCTTAGATTGTGCAATTTGTTCATCTGTTACGTTTTCGTTGATGTAAAGAATCCAGTTGTTACCAGTGTTCCATCCAGACATGTGAGTGTTTCCGTTGTAGCCATCCAAGACTTTGACACGGTTTTCTTTACCTTCAACTTTTTCCCAGTTCTTGCCTTCTGGTCCGTAAACAAGACCGTTCAAGAGTTCTGGGTTTGTATTCAAGAGGTTCAATACTTCCATTGCTTTTTCTTTGTTCTTAGAGTTGTTTGAGATAACAAAGTTAGCTACTTGAGTGGTGTTGTTCTTCTTATAGAGTTCAGTAAATGGTTTGATGTCGATCTTACGGTTTGCTACACGAGTAAGCAAGCTGTTACCGTAGTCAGCTGGTCCTACTGTTTCTTCACGAACCAACCAAGTATCTTGAGAAAGGTCATAACCAGTATCGCTTGTTGCTACGTCTTTTGGAATGTATCCTGCTTCGTAGTATTTGTGAAGAGTCTTCAAGTTTTCTACATAACGAGGGATTGTGTAACGGTCAACGATCTTCGTAGTGTCACCTTTCAAGTCAACAACGAATGGAAGTCCATCAACAGCCACATAGTCGAAGTCATCTGAAGGTCCACCGTAGCTCTTGTTCATGGCAAATGGAACAACGTTTGGATCTTTTTCTTTAATGGCTTTCAAGACTGGTTCAAGAGAAGCATAGTCTTTGACGTTTGAGATGTCGATACCATATTTTTCAACAAGTGGTCCGTTGAAGGCAAAGTTTTGAGAAGATGCAACGTTGGCTGCTACTGGAACAGCATAGATCTTGCCATTTACAGTGTTCCCTTTGATGTATGCTGGGTCAAGTGCTTTGTAAAGTTCTTTCCCTTCTTTCTTGTACAATTCTGTCAAGTCAGCATAGGCACCTTTTTGAGCATTGATCACGTAGTTGTTGGCAAAGGCAATATCATAGTTTTCACCAGATGAGATGATAACGTTCATTTTTTGTGCGTAGTCACCCCAACCAAGATATTGGATATCCAATTTTGCGCCAACTTTCTTTTCAATGATCTTGTTGGCATTTTCTAACAAGGTATCCAAGTTATCTGGTTTGTCACCGATTTGGTACATCTTGATGATTGGTTTACCGTCTTCAGTTGTTGCTGATTTCTTGTTGTTACCTGTAAGGCTTCCACAAGCAGCAAGAGTAGCTCCAAGAGCAATGACACTAGCAGATGCTAACGCGTATTTTTTCCAATTTTTCATAAGAAAAATCTCCTTTATGTTATTTTCTTTTTAGACTAAGTTATGAGTTGAAAATCTTGTCGATTTTCACTTGTTTTCCTATTCTTTCACACCACCGATGGTCAAGCCTTTTACAAAGTAGCGTTGGAAGAATGGATAGAGAATGGCGATTGGCACTGTTGCCACAACCACCATAGCCATACGTCCTGTTTCCCGTGGGATGGATTGTACAGCTCCTGCCAATTGGCCGGATACCCCGACATTTTTAGCGATGTAATCCATATTGTTTTGGATTTGCATCAAGAGGTATTGCAATGGGTAAAGGTTGTCACTCTTAATATAGAGAAGGGCGTTGAACCAGTCGTTCCAGAATCCTAAAGCGGTGAAGAGACTAATAGTCGCAATCCCTGGTAGAGAGAGTGGCAAGCAAATTTGGAAGAAAATCCGTGTTTCACTTGCTCCATCGATCCGAGCGGATTCAAGAATGGCTTCTGGAATGGTCCGTTTAAAGAAAGTCCGCATCAAGATGATGTTGAAGGGGCTAAGCAACATTGGGATGATCAAAGCCCCGATGGTATCACCCAATTGCAAGAGTTGAGTGGTGACAATATAGCTTGGTACCAACCCTGCACTAAAGAGCATACTAAGGAGTGAAAATACGGTAAAGAACTTGCGGTATTTAAAGGTACTCCGTGAGATAGCATAAGCATAGGTTGTGGTGATAAAGACATTACATGCTGTTCCCACAATGGTCACAAACAAGGTAATGAAGAGGGCTTGCAAGATTTTTTCTTTGAACTGTACCAAGAAAAGGTAACCATCAAATCCAAATTTTGCTGGCCAGAATTGGAATCCATGGACTGCCAAACTTTGTTCGTCTGTCAAAGAGATCATGACAACGAAGATGAAGGGAAGTACACAGGTCAATCCGACTAAGGTCAACAACAAGGTAAAGAAGAAGTTGCTCTTCTTACTGAAAGAATGGATCCCGACATTATCAATTTTTTCTTTTTGAATGGTTGATTTTTTCATACGATCCTCCTTTCTAGAAGAGAGCGGCATTCTTATCAATGCGACGGGCAATGATATTTGAGATTAAAACAAGAACCAAACCGACTACCGATTGGTAAAGACCGGCTGCTGCTGTCATCCCGATATCCCCTGACTTGGTCAAACCGTTGTAGACATAAACATCAATAACGTTTGTCACACTATAGAGCGCTCCAGCATTATGCGGGATTTGGTAGAAGAGACCGAAGTCTGCGCGGAAGATATTTCCGACTGCAAGAATAGTCAAGACCGTAATCAAGGAAGACAACTGAGGAATGGTGATATTGCGAATGCGTTGCCACTTAGACGCACCATCCACGGTCGCTGCTTCATAGTAAGTTGGGTCAATTCCCATGATGGTTGCATAGTACATGACACTACTATAACCAAAGCCTTTCCAAATTCCTAAGAAGAGGAGAAGCGCTGGCCAGATCCACAATTCTGAATAGAAATTGATGGCCTTCATGCCAAGTGAAGTTAAGATGTGGTTGACCAATCCTTTGTCCACGTTCAGGAAGGCATCGGTGAAGAAGCTGATGATAACCCATGATAGGAAGTATGGGAAGAGCATGGAGGTTTGAAGCACCTTGACCACTCTTTTTGATCTCAACTCACTAAAGATGATGGCGATCCCAACGGAAACAATCAATCCTAAGAAGATAAATCCTAAGTTGTACAAGACCGTATTTCTTGTAATAATGTAGGCATCTTTTGAACTAAAGAGGAACTTGAAGTTGTCAAAACCAACCCATTTACTCTTCATGACACTGTCGATGAAGCCTTCTCCTGTAATATGATAGTCCTTAAATGCTACGATATTCCCAAAAACCGGAATATAGAAGAATAAGATTAACCACGCTGCACCAGGTAAGACCATTAAAAGAAAAATGAAATTTTCTCTCAGAGTCCTTACAAACTTTTTCATTTAACTCCCCCCTTTGAGCCTTGAGCGTGCTTTTGCTTTGGTAGCGTTTACAATACTTATTATAAGATAGCCATTTTCTATTTTCAAACTCCTAATTATAGAAAAAATTCTACAAATTTATGACATGGCTTTAAAAAAGGAGTAGAAAAGGGCGATTGTAAACACAGCTCCTCTTCTACTCCTATCCACCGTGGATAAGACATCTGTCATCCAACTTAGCATTTTTTACGTTGTATAAATAGTTGAGGCAGTCGCAATGGTATGCCACTGGTTGGCTGTTGTTGCTGCGAAGTCCTTGTCTGCGTAGAAATCATTGAATGGCAAAATCTCTACTTCTAGTTCATCGATACGTGAGATGGAACCAGCTAGATAGTCTTCCATCCGACTTTCTGCTCGCTTGATCCGTTGCAAAAGTCCACCCATGCGGATATCTACTGTATCCAAACCAAAGACCTTGTTTTCTTTCAACCATTGTTGGCTAAAGAGCTTGTGGAAGTTTTCAATCTGGCTTCTTAATTTTGGCAGTTCTTCTCTAGCAATTTGTTGCAAGCTCTCTTTATCACCTGTTTGATAGGCTTGACGAATGCGTCGTCCCACATCGACTTTACTACTTAAAATAGCATTCAACTGAGCCTGAGTTTCGAAAAGATAAGCGTAGGCGCCAGCTTTTTCTTTAATAGCAGAAAGAGTCTCAGCTGCCTGGGCAAAGTGAGGCTTGTCCTGTTCAGGTGTCATGTGCTTGTCAAGAATAGGGCAGAGAACATCCTGATAAAAGGTATAGCGGTTAGGGTTGATGCCACTGAGATTGTCTGGTAGTCCTGGCAAGAGATTGGCCAGATCCAGCTGCATAAAGTCCTCAACGGATAGGCCTGTATTGGTCTTAAAGTGAGCTGACAGACGCTCTAAATCATTGCAATAGCTGAGTTCTGCCCAAATTTGTAAACTTGGGAGAATCGAGAACTGGGCTGTTTCACCACCATTGTCCCCCCAGCCCGTCACAATGACTTCCTTGATCTGATTAGCACGGCAGGCTTTATTGGCTTCAAGAGCGACGAGGCGACTGAAATGGTTGTGGGGCGTAAAACCAATCCACTTCCAGGCACCACCAGCAAAGGCAATATCCTGACTAATCTTATGGTGATTACGGAAGTTTCGGTTGTATTTTTCCTCGCTATCCTGATAATAATCCCAGTAAACCAAGGTCACACGGTCTTTAAGACGGTCTAAATAAACTCGTGTTTCTTCTGGAATTTCTACCTCACGGTCGTACTGGCCATCTGCTGACATAAGCTTGAAGAACATATCACTCCACATCTGGCAGTGGAAACCATACTTGTCTGCAATATCCAGCACGCGCTCCAAATGTTGGCACATAAGGAGACTCCGATCCACAATACCGTTCAAGATAAGATAACGACCCAAACCGACCAAGTGAGCTTCGTCCATCCCGATGTTGACCTTGCGAGTTTGTAATTTAGATAACATCGCAAACATACCGTCAATCAGGTCGTAGACTTTTTCTTCACCGATGAGGAGAATATCCTCTACATCGCGGAGTTGCTGGACTTCCTTAACCCCCCATTTAACAAAGGCTGATAAATGAGCCAAGGTCTGGATGCATGGGACAAAGGTCATGTCAAACTGCTGGGCATAGTCTTCGATTTCCTGTAACTCTTCAGCTGAGTAGGCTCCACGGAAATAACCAAAGTAAGGTTGCCCCTCAATCTGATAGGTGTCCTCCATATAGAGCTCAAAGGTTGAATAACCCATCAGAGCCAAGAGTTCAATCATCTGTTTGGCTGATGCGACATTGAGCACGGCGTTGCGCGAACAGTCGGCCATATAGGCCAAATCTTCATAAGCCGCCTGTTCTTCAATCTCTACTTTGTCTCCTTCTGCTAAAGCTGTTGCTAGCACAGACAAGGCGCGGTAGAGTTGATGAGGTTTGCGGTAGGTCAGTTGATACTGCCCATTCTCACCCTTGATAGAGATAGAAGCTTGGTCAGACTGAGCGACCGCCACCTCTACATCTGGTAGAGAAATGTGATTGTTTAATACTTCAACAGCTTGGGCTTGTTTGGGACTAAGTCCTGTAAAACTTACCATTGGTTTTCCTCCTGTAACCAGTTGACAAGGGCACCGTAGAGATTGGCATCTGCCTGATAGGTGCAAGCTTGAATCACTGGAGCAATTGTATATTCTTCATATCTTTCCACAAAGATGTCTACTGCTTTTTGCACCCCTTTGATAAAATCTGGGTTTTGACTGATAGAGCCACCTAGGCTAATCACATCTGGGTCAATGAGATACTGGATATTGAGCAGTCCTTGAGCAAGATTACGATTCATGCGCTCAATGGCTTCCTGGCAAAGGGCATTGCCGGCTGTAGCCTCTTGGTAGACCTTACGTCCATCCCAGTCAGACTGACCTGATTTTTCAATCACATAGCGAACCATGTTTCCTGTAGAAGCGAGTTGCGACCAGTTGTTGAGTTTTTCTGCAGGCTCGATGGTTGTCATATAGCCAAACTCACCGCCCAAACCATGACGTCCACGGTGAAGCTTACCATTGATAATCATGGCTCCACCGATTCCTGTACCAATCACGACACAGGCTGCATTTTCAATCTCAGGATGAGCTAGGAGTTCACTCAGTCCAACACAGTTGGCATCATTTTCTAGATGGACAGGTAGCTTATGATGAGAAAGTGCCTCATACCATGAAAAACCATGGATATAAGGAATGGCACTGATCCCCTCAATCACCCCTGTTTCTTGGTTAACAGCCCCTGGCACGCTCATAGCAATTCCACGGTAGTCCTGTTCTGATAACCGTTGATCCAACCAAGCTAGCAACTCTTCCAGAGTCTCTGGCGTTGGGGTGCTGGCCTTATCTAAAATCTTTCCATCCGGAGTGAGACTAGCAAACTTAATCCCAGTCCCTCCGATATCAATCGTTGCAATGGTCATTGCTTTTACCTGTAAAAAGGAGCGAGTCAGCAGTCGGTTCTTACTCTTTTCGCTCCTCCTTTCTTTTTATGTTATCTTTTTGAAATTAGATTTCTTCTTTTTTGATCAATTCTGTACGAATTTCTTGTGGCGCCAATAGTCCTGAATGAACTGGATATGGGCGTTCCAATAAGTCAAGAATAGTTTGTTGTTTGTCAGACACACGAACATTTTCTTGGCTCATATTGTAGTAACGAAGGACGTAACCTTCTTCATTTTCAGCTACCTTAAAGGCTGTTGGGCAGACTTGTGGCAAGCTCAGTGATGGATGGTTGAAGAGACTACCTGTTGCTGCTACACTTCCTTCTTGTTTTTCAACTTGAAGGCTGGTCATCGGTGTCTGCAAAGCTTTCGCTCGGCGATAAGCAGAGAAGCGCCCCTGAGCTTGATGGCATTCTACTGCATATTCCACCTCAAAGTCCCGCAAACATTGTGCTTCTGGTGTTGGAAAGTAGCCCCAGTCACCGAGTTCCCCTGAAGCACGAAGAAGTGTTACAGCTATTGTGTCGTCTCCAAGGATTTCGTATTCGTTCAATCCTTTGTTAGATACAGTCACTCCTTTAACATCATCATACAAGCTGACAAAGGCTTGTTGGTGTTGGGGATTTTCAGGATTTTCCCAAGAAGCAGCCGGTTTATTTGGCCGTGTCACAACTTCATAGATACTTTCAGAATCGTTGCTTGGACGTGTATTGTGAGTCTTGACCAAGAGACGGATGCGGTGATCCTTAGCTGTATTGGTGAAGCGCGTCTTGAAGCGAATTTGCGGATCATCTACAAAGATGGTCATCTCCGTTTCAAGAGGGATGGTTGTCAGCTCTTCTGAGCGACTTGCCTTGCGGTTCATAAACTCGATAATGCCTCTTTGCTCCGCATCCAATTGTTCATCCGCGCTGACCGGGATCGTCAAGTCATGCTTGAGCAAGATTTTGGCATAGCGGGCATTGTTTTCCAAGACCTCATAAGCTGTTAAGTTCGCATAGATCGGCTCTGTTCCTTTTGGTTGGAAGTAGATATATTCATTTCCGATATCCCCACGATCTTCAAAGCGAAGGAAATCCTCATAAGCCTCATTGGTCGTTTTATCATAGAGGGTCAAGCCATCATCGATACTAAGGGTTACAAATGGCGTATCAATCACCCCATTTTGGAACAGACCATCATGATGAAGTGCTTTGCCTTCCAAGAGCTGGAAGGTCGTCCAAGACAAGGCTGCCAAATGAACAGGAACCGTCACGCGCACTTGACGTGCAATATAGGGTTGGCGGAATTTATCCTTAGGCAGGGTATAGCCAAAGCTTGCTCCCAAGTCCTCAATCTCTGCTTCTACAAGATGTCCATCTAAATCCTCTACATGGTAGTCTGGCAAGCTCAAAGCAGCCATTTTCTTGAAGCCTTCTGTCGGATGCAATTCCTTAAATGGACAAACCGCTACATCGACAATCGTGCTGACGGTATCCACCTTATTGTGCAATCCAGTGTTGATGACCGTAAAGAGATGCTCACTCTGAGCTTTTTGAGTCGCTAGCTTACCCTTCCATTCGTTCAGAAGGTTGGTCTTGACAAAGTTTCCGACTTGATTGACCTTGGCAAAACGAACTTCCATCTCACGGTGAACATCATCCACGCTACATCCACAAATACTATCGTGTGGCGCATTTTGTAAGAGTGTCTTCCAGGCATAGGTCAATTGATCCTTGTGGTTGTGCCCACCAGTAATGATGGTCAAAGGTTCCACCACTTGCTCCAGCAAGTTGCTGTTTTCTTGGAAGGCTTGCTTGAGATAAATCCGAGAGGAAGACGTATTTGCCAGCGTGTACCAACCATCGGTTTCCTGACTGGTCAATTCTCCCGTAACCGTAGATAATTGTTCAGGAAGCGCACTTTCCACTGCTTGAACATATTCATCAAAGGAGCTATGAATAAAGGTCACGTCAGGGAACAGTTCGTTAGCCACACGAATAGCTTCACTCAAGTTTCGTTGAACCGGTTGGTGGTCGCAACCGTTCATCATCAACCATTGGTTGGTTGAGGCATAGTCGCGAACATCTGCCAATTTTTGTTTCCAGAAAGCCAAAGCTTCATCTTTTTCCACTGGAATTTCGTTCCCGTTACTGTACCAGTTGGCAAAGAGAATACCCAGCACACGGCTACCATCCGCCCCTTGCCAGTACATTTCAGAAAATTGAGAGGTAAATTGCTCATCTTCGAGGACTTGGTTGTCAAAGCCGATTGGCTTCACACCACGCCCAAAAGCTGCTACGTGAATGCCTGATTTTTGAAGGATTTGAGGAGCTTGTCCCATATTTCCAAAGGTATCCGGGAAATAACCAATCTGAGTAGATTTGCCCCATTTAGCGCATTCAGCCTGTCCGATCAAGGTATTGCGGACATTGGCTTCGCTGGAGATCAGGTAATCATCCTGCAAGATGTAGAAGGGACCAATCTTGAGCTTGCCCTCGTCGATATAACGCTGCACCTTTTCACGGTTTTCAGGGCGAATTTCTAAATAGTCGTCAAGGACAATGGTTTGGCCATCCAAGTGGAAACTTTTGAACTCAGGATCATTTTCAAAAAGATCAAACAGATTGTCAAACAGTTCCACCAATTGCATCCGGTGGCTTTCAAAAGGTAGATACCACTCACGATCCCAGTGGCTATGAGAGATGATATGTACAACAACATTTTCCATGAGTAAAACCTCATTCTAACTTAAATTTAAAGATCTATTTGTGATTCTTTACAAGAATCTGTTAAGCGACAGCTCATTAGCGAATATCCAAGTAATCCAAGACTAATTCACAGAACATCATGTTGGCCCAAGAGAACCATTCACGCGAGTATTTAGTTGGATCATCTACATGGAAACTTTCGTGCATGACGCCCGTGCCTCCATCGCAGGCAACCAACTGGTCCAGCAAATGTTTTTTCTCAGCTTTATCTGTCGTTGTCAATCCTTGAATGGATAAAGCAATCGGCCAGATATAGCGATAAAACGTATGAGAACTTCCTAGTCCACTTGCGTACTTCCCTTCATAGAAGTAGGGATTTTCAGGGCTCAAAATCGTCCGACGAGTAGCTTGGTAGACCTCATCGTCAATGGCGCAATATCCCAGATAAGGAGCTGCCAACAAGCTTGGCACGTTCGGATCATCCATGATGCTAGCATTTCCCAAACCATCTACCTCAAAGGCATAAATCTTCTCACCCTTGCTATTAGTGGTGTAGGCATAATTTTCGATCCCTTCTTGAATCTCAGCTTGCAGACGTTTAGAGTCAGCAATGATGCTTTCACTATCAGCTAGATTCAACTCTGCAAAGATTTTTTGCACATAACCCAAGACAACCACTGCAAACATATTGGATGGAATCAGATAGCTATACTGACAGCAGTCATCACTTGGACGAAAGGCTGACCAGGTCATCCCTGTCACGGCAAAATCAGGACCAAAACCATCATTTACCAAAGTGTCTTCCTTACGATCCGTATCCCGAACAAAGCGATAAGGAGAGTTCTTGTGGTCTTGCTCCACCGTCCAGAGATGAAGGATTTCCTTGGTCGCCGTAACAAAAGTTTCATCAAACTGGCTAGTCTCACCAGTTTCTTTCCAAAGGAGATAAGCTAATTGCAAGGGATAGCACAGCGAATCCACTTCATACTTGCGTTCCCAAATCCAGCCATTGAGATCTGTATGGTCGGTCTCGTGGTGACCCTTCCAGTTCTCTTCAATGTTGAAGGAGTTGGCATAGGGATCCTTGAGAATCAAAGTCATCTGACGTTTAACCAAGCCAGCAATGGTCTGGCGCAAGAGAGGGTCTCTTTTAGCCACATGAAGATAAGGTCTCAATTGAGCAGTAGAGTCACGCAACCACATAGCTGGGATATCCCCTGTTAGCACAAAGGTTGAACCGTCTTCTAAAATTTCAACTGTATTGTCTAAAGTGTCTGTGTAGCAACGCTCAAAGACATCCACCCATTCAGGGTACTCCTTGGCACGTTCTGCTACTTGGTCCAGCCATTCTCGCACGATTTCTTTTGAATAGGTCATTTATTTTCCTCACACGTATCGATTCTTTCCTATTCAGTATAAAAGATTTCAGATGGGAAATACATACGCAAACTATAGCCCTTTTTCTACAAAATTTTCCATTTGATAAAAACGCTATCATATTTGACAACACTTTGATACAATGAAGAAAATATCACTGCGTGTTCCAAGAAAAACACAGACCATTTAAGGTTGATGAAGAAAAAGGAGACCAGATGCACACTACTTGCCAGACCATCGATACCCGCTGGGGAAGCGATAATCATCCCCACTATTCGCACGGAAACACCCTCCCTTATACCGGAGTTCCTTTTGGAATGAACTACTTTCTTCCTCAGACGACACACGAACAAGGAGCTTGGTTTTTCAACCCCAATCTCCCTATTTTTCAGGGGTTTCGCCTCACCCACCAGCCTAGTCCTTGGATCGGAGACTACGCTTGGTGTCTCATCACGCCCATCACAGGAGAAGTTACAAGTTCCGACCTCTTCCGTCGCCAGAGCAGTTATTCGCTGAAAGAAGCTCTTTTTCAGCCCCACTACCTCCGTATTTTTTCGGAACGTTATCAGATTCAAAGCGAGCTGGTTCCAAGCCGCTACGGGGCTGTCATGCGCTTTCAAGCACCAGAAAAATTGACTCTCTGCTTTCATGCAGCAAATGAACTAGAGGACTTGACCCTTACAGACCACACCTGTCACTTCCACATTCTGGATCAGGCCCATACTGCTGATACTTCCTACTCTTTCTATCTCCAGTGGCAATTTAGCCAGCCGATCGAGACTGTCACTCACATCGATCAGGATCTTTTTCTTACCTTTGCTAGCAATGAGGTGACCGTCCAATTAGGAAGCTCTTATCTGTCCCAAGACATGACTCACAGCCATCTTCCCAACCTTCCCTTAGAGGAAGCTAAAAAAAAAGCAGCCGATCAATGGAATCAGCTACTAAAACGAATTGAAGTGAAAGATAACGGAGGATGTGATCAAGCCTTTTTCGACCACTGCCTGTACCGACTCCTCCTTTTTCCTCAAACCTTTTATGAAATAGATACCGAGGGAAATGACTGGCACCTGGATGTCACCCATAATGAAATCAAACCAGGAAAAGCTTATACGAATGTCGGTTTTTGGGATCTCTTCCGAACATCTTTTCCGCTCTTTAGCCTTGTCTACCCCGATTACTACCGTCACTTCCTCGAAGGATTTTTAAATACATACCAGGATACTGGTTTTCTACCAAAATGGTTGGCCCCAGATGAACGAGGGATGATGCCAGGCACTCTCATTGATGGAGTCTTCGCAGATGCTGTCACAAAAGGGATCGCACCAGACCTACATGAAAACATGCTGACAGCCATGCTCCAGACAGCCCAAAAAACAGATCCTATGCAACATTTTGGTCGCCATGGCAATGAAAGCTACAAAGTGCTTGGCTACTTACCTGAAGATTTTCACGAAAGTGTTAGCCACAGCCTCGATTATGCTTACAGTGATTTTTGCATTGCCACCGTCGCTAAGCAATTGGGTCAGGTAGAAACGGCTACTCAGTATGCTGCTTCCAGCCTCTCCTACCGAACATTGTACGATGCCCAAACGGGCTTCATGAGAGCGCGATCCACCAATGGGAAGTTTAAAGCCCCCTTTTCTCCTACTAGTTGGGGAGGAGATTATGCAGAATGTTCTGCAACCCAGGCTACTTTTGGAGCCTTACACGACCTCTCCGGCATGATAGAGCTAATGGGCGGTAAAAAAGCCTTCACCCAACGACTGCTGGATCTGGCCAATCAAAAACCTCAATTTGACGTAAGAGGATATGGCTATGAAATCCACGAAATGAGTGAAATGGCCCAAGCTCCATTTGGGCAGATCGCCATCTCCAATCAACCGAGCTTTCACATTCCCTACCTCTTCCGCCACAGCCTTCACCCCGAATATACCAATCTCCTTATCCACCAGATCCGTTTCCAAGCTTTCCATCAAGATTTCCAAGCCTACCCAGGTGATGAAGACAATGGTAGCCTATCTGCTTGGTACATCTGGTCGGTCCTTGGACTCTACCCAACCTGCCCAGGAAAACCAATCTATGATCTGGGCCTCCCTCTCTTTAAAGAAGTTCTTCTCCATCTTCCAAACCATGAGCTCAAAATTTGTGCTAACTCCCATACTACAGGTGCCTATTTCATCCAAAAAGCCCGATTAGATGGCAAAGACCAGCAAGAGATTTCCCATCAGGATCTCCTTGAAGCCCAATTGCTCCAGTTTGACCTTTCATGGCTCCCCCCACATGCATAAGAAAAAGAAAGTGGGACAGAAATCGGTCATTCGTTAGAATTCGATTTCGTCGTCCCACCTCCGCACAGTTGAGTAGGGCTGTAAAAGCTGATGAAATCAGCGTAGTAGAGCCCACTCAACCACTGCGTCTTGCTCGACAATCTAAAAATAATTGAGAGGCTAGGACTTTTGTCCCAGCCTCTTTTTTCTGTTATTCATCTCCTACATGATAGTAGATCGAGCCTTGTTCCCCAAAACTAGCGATACCAACACCAGACCATAAGCGGTTTTTAGAGGCATCTGATGTATCTTTAAAGACGACTTGTCCTTGATCATCGACCTGATCACCAATGGTCACTCCTGCAGGAATATACTCCAACAAGAAGCCTCCATCACGACCACCATAAATGCCTTCTGATGCTGTTCCATAATCCGTCAAAGAAGCTCCATAGCCCTCTAACTCTTGTGAGACCAACCCTTTGTCGTTAAAGACCAGCTTGTTTCCCTTATCATCTTGCCAGATACCAGCAATACTGCTGTAGTCTCCATTGGCAATCGCTTCAAGATCCATTTTCTTCACTTCTTTTTTCTCTTCTTTTTTTTCTTTCTCCTTCACTTCCGAACTAGAAGCAGCCGTCTTTTTGACCTCAGAAGAGGTCGTCGTTTGACTAGAAGAAGCCGGTGATTTTTTACTCACCCTCTGCTGCGAACAAGCTACCAACAGGACCACACTGAGAAGACTCACAAGAATTGCACCAACTTTTTTCATTTAAAATTCCCCATACATTTTTTAATTTAAAGCCCTTTCATTGTAACGTATTTTCAAGCATTTGACAAGCTTCACTCCCCATTTTTAATCAAAAAGAGACCGGGATAATCAGTCCTAGTCTCTCTTTTGATACAACTTTTAATGAGCCAGCATTTCCTGTGCCACTTCTAAACCAGATAAGTTCGAAGGATAATAAGTTGGCCAATTTTCCAACTCATCATAAAGCGCTTCTTGACTCTTTCCTCCATGGAAAATGTGGAAGTGAGCTGCCTTTACCGGAGTAATTTCATGGTCACTAAATTGAACATATTTGAAGTCTCCCGCATCGCTCTCCTTGGCTTCAAATAGATAACGAACACCACGATTTCCCTTCTTATAAGTCAAAATGTGCTTACCTACGTATTTATAGGTATATTTCTTAGAAGATCCTTTTTGATAAAACTCCATTGAATCCTTATCAATCTTAATCCGATCAATATCTGTTTGGTAACCCTTGGTATAATATTCCTTATACTCAGCAGCCGTCATAGTTGGATTTAATTTTGCCTTATAATCAAAGACCTGATCCAAAGTTCCATCTTGCAAGTATGGATAAACCGATTTCCAATCACCTGCATAATTTGCTAAGCTACGATCCTTCACTTGACTATCCTCGAAATATCCCTTTTGAACTGTCTTAGCATCTTCCTCATGTTCCGGTTGAATATCCTTACCAGCTTGTGACGTTGTTTTCTCTAGCGCCTTCAGATTCTCCTTCATAACAGACACGTAGTCTTCGCCATCTTTCATTTCTTGATCCGTCAAGCTTTCCAAAGGATTTAAGACAGCTAACTCAACACCAGCTTCAGAAGACAAGGTTTTCGCCAAGGACTTAGAAGCATTTTCCTCAAAGTAAATGACCTTGATCTCATTTTTCTTGATATACTCTGTCAATTCACGCAATCGTGCAGCAGAAGGCTCACTATCAGGTGAAATCCCTGAAATGGCCACCTGGTTTAATCCATAATCTAAGGCCAAGTAACGGAAAGCCGCGTGTTGGGTTACGAAATTCTTTTGCTTCGCATCTTTCAATCCATCCTGATAAGCTTGATCCAAAGCCTGTAATTTCTTCAGATAGGCTTGGGCATTTTTCTCAAACGTCTTTTTCTTATCTGGATAAGCTGCCACCAACTGATCACGAATCGACTCTACCATCTTCATGGCACGATGTGGAGAGAGCCAAAGGTGAGGATCATATTCATGATGGTGTTCTTCGCCCCCTTCGTGTTCATGTTCCTCTTCCAATCCAGGAAGCAAGACCATGCCCTTGGTGGCATCGATCACTTTAGTTTTCTTATCCTTCATTGATTTCAAAAGATTTGGAACCCACGTTTCCATGTTTTCATTCTCATAAACGAAAACATCCGAATCTTGAATCATAGCCCGCCCCTTAGCAGACAATTCATATTCATGAGGCTCTGATCCTGCTCCAATGAGCAGGTCTACCGTTCCTTCATCTCCGACAATATTTTTTGTAAAATCATAAACAGGATAGAAAGTGGTCATCACTTTTAATTTCCCATTTTGACTCTGACTTTTGCCACAAGCTGTCAAAACAAGTGTTAAAGCCACTAACAATAACCAACCAAATTTTTTAAAGTTCATATCTACTTCCTCAAACGTGATCCAAGATTCACAAGCAAGAACAGTGCCACAAATAAAAGCGTAATACTGGCACTCGCTGGTGTATCTGCAATATAAGACAAAATCAACCCACTAAACATCCCGATAAAACCAATGATGACCGCAAGCAACATGACCCCACGGAAGTTCTTCCCTAATTTCAGGGCAATACTAGCCGGTAAGACCATGATGGTTGAAACCAATAACGATCCTGCTGCAGGAATCATTAAGGCGATAGCAACCCCCGTTACCACATTAAATAAAATGGACATAGTTCGGACCGGAAGCCCATCCACAAATGCCGTATCTTCATCAAAGGTCAAAATATACATAGGACGCAAAAATAAGGCCGTCAGCACTAATACAACGAAAGCAATCACAAACAAGGCAATCACCTGTTCATCCGTAATGGTTAGGGTAGAACCGAACAAGTATTGATCCAAACTCATCGAGCTCTTCCCACCACCACGCATCAGTACCAAAGCTAGGGCAAGACCTGTGGACATTAAAATTGCCGTCCCGATCTCCATAAAGTCCTTAAATAAGGTCCGCAAATACTCAAGAAAAACCGCAGCAATAATGACAATGATCATAGTCGAGAGCGTTGGAGAGATCCCAAGGAAAAGCCCAAAAGCGACACCAGCAAGAGAGACGTGACTTAGCGTATCACTCATAAGGCTCTGCCGTCTTAAAATCAAGAAAATCCCTAATACAGGAGAAAAAAGACTCATGGCAACCATAGCCAACAAGGCCCGTTGCATAAAATCATACTGGAATAAATCAAGCATGGTCACCCTCCCCTTCAGTATCATGGACATTAAAACATCTCCAAGGAGAGCTTTGGTCACGAACCAAATGAATATTCCGATCCGCAAATTGGTTAACCTCTTCAGGATCATGCGTAATCATCAAAACAGATTTTTGATGGTGATGCGCACTGTGATGCATCAACTCATAAAAATCACTCTTTGTCGTCGCATCCATTCCTGTCGTAGGTTCATCTAAAACAAAGATATCCGGATCTGAAGCAAACATCCGAGCAATGACAGCCCGCTGTTTCTGACCACCAGACAAAGAACCAATCGCCCGATCCTTGAACTCCAGCATCCCAACAGATTCTAAACTCTTCAGAATATGTTTTTCATCGTGCTCATTCAACTTTCGAAACCATCCTTTACGAGGATACCGACCTGACTTCACAAATTCATAGACCGTACTTGGAAACCCTGCATTAAAACTAGCAATTTGTTGCGGCAAATAAGCAATCCTTAACTTCTTTCCCTTAACATTCGTCTTTGAA
Organism: Streptococcus parasanguinis; assembly: GCF_047465465.1. Classification (GTDB taxonomy): domain Bacteria; phylum Bacillota; class Bacilli; order Lactobacillales; family Streptococcaceae; genus Streptococcus; species Streptococcus parasanguinis_AI. The sequence continues at coordinate 216,126 of NZ_JASGZU010000004.1, forward strand.
ATATCAACAGTCCCAACCTTGGGCTGTAAGATGCCAAGGCTAGCCTTAATCAAGGTTGACTTAGCAGCGCCATTCTCGCCAGTCAGCGTAACAAACTCTCCACTATCTAAGTAGTAATTGATCCCTTCCAGAACCGGTTCTCGATCATAATAGAACGATAAATTTGAAACCGTAATATACCTCAAACTATAACTCCTCTTCCAATAAATCTAAAAACCGAGAAATGACCCCTTGCTCATTCTTAGTAAACTTCGACAAGACATCCTCATAAGTGTGAAGGGTATGCTGATGGTGGTGCTGATGCTCTAAGGCAATCGGCTTACCAGTCTCAGTTAAGCGGTAATAGAGAACCCGTGCATCATTTTCATCGCGATAAGTCTCCAGCATCCCCTGACTTAATAAGGGCTTCACAGCCTTCGTGATCGCTGCCTGACTAACATTCAATTTCTTTGCTAAGACAGAATTGGTTAGAGCTTCATCAGCAACCAGCATCAAAATATGTTCCTGAGTGTTGGTTAATGAAACACCACTTGTACAAGAACCAACTAAAATTTCATGTTGATTCTCAGATAATAATAAAATAGAATTTAAAAATCGATCAATTTTATTTGCAACTTCAGACAAAATATACTCCTTCTAATTCATTAGCAGAAACTTTACCGGTTAATTATATCACAAAAAAGAAAAAAAATAAACAAAAAAAGGAGTAAAAACTCCTTTTATAATCTATACCGGCGGCCGGGGTCGAACCGGCACGTCCTTGCGGACACTGGATTTTGAGTCCAGCGCGTCTGCCAATTCCGCCACGCCGGCATAAATTTAACTGGGGTAGCTGGATTCGAACCAACGCATGAGGGAGTCAAAGTCCCTTGCCTTACCGCTTGGCTATACCCCAATAATAATATTAATAAATAGGCGAGTGATGGGGATCGAACCCACGCATGCCAGAGCCACAATCTGGTGTGTTAACCACTTCACCACACCCGCCATAATTATTAACACGGGCAGTAGGAATTGAACCCACACTGAAGGTTTTGGAGACCTTAGTTCTACCTTTAAACTATGCCCGTAAAGGATGGAAGGGGAGGGATTCGAACCCCCGAACCCGAAGGAGCGGATTTACAGTCCGCCGCGTTTAGCCTCTTCGCTACCCTTCCTGATTATTGAATTGATGGCGCGAGACGGAATCGAACCGCCGACACATGGAGCTTCAATCCATTGCTCTACCAACTGAGCTACCGAGCCAAATTGCGGGAGCAGGATTTGAACCTACGACCTTCGGGTTATGAGCCCGACGAGCTACCGAGCTGCTCCATCCCGCGTTAATATTAAGGAGGATGTGGGATTCGAACCCACGCACGCTTTTACACGCCTGACGGTTTTCAAGACCGTTCCCTTCAGCCGGACTTGGGTAATCCTCCAAATATATAGTCCGTACGGGATTCGAACCCGTGTTACCGCCGTGAAAAGGCGGTGTCTTAACCCCTTGACCAACGGACCATACTATTAATGGGCACGAGTGGACTCGAACCACCGACCTCACGCTTATCAGGCGTGCGCTCTAACCACCTGAGCTACGCGCCCAAGTTAAAAACTTGGTAAAAATGAACAAAAGTTCAAAGCGGGTGACGAGAATCGAACTCGCGACAACAGCTTGGAAGGCTGTAGTTTTACCACTAAACTACACCCGCTTAAATGGGAGTTAACGGGATCGAACCGCTGACCCTCTGCTTGTAAGGCAGATGCTCTCCCAGCTGAGCTAAACTCCCAAATGAGCCTAGTATCTACTAGGCTCAATCTCTTGCTAAGCGACTACCTTATC
>NZ_JASGZU010000005.1:0-129236 GCF_047465465.1 Streptococcus parasanguinis
TTTATTGTTTTTTATTGTTCAGTTACTATAACTTTCGTTATAGCGCCCTGCACATTGGTTCGTCTTGTTCAGTTTTCAAAGGTCTTTGTCGCTCTCGCGCGACAACTATATTAGTATATCATGACCTACCCTTACTGTCAACACTTTTTTCCAAAAAATTTTATTTTTTTGAAAGTTTTTTTGAAAGTAATAAAGAAAAGCCTGTAATAAGGCTTTTCTATTAGTCTAGTTCTTTGGTAATGATAAGAAATTTTTCTTCCTTGTAGCCTCTTTTCATTAAACCTGCTTCAGCTATGTCTAGAAGATCTTTTGAAAAGGATTGGATCGCTTCTTTTTCTTCTTTACTTAGAATTTTCTTTGAATATTTCTTTCTAAGTTTTCGATAGTCCTGTTCTTCATTTTTAAAAAATGAAGAATCTTCTAAATAGTTTTCCAGTTTTTCTAATTCTACAAACAAGCCCAACTCAAAGGCAATCGGGGCAAAGGTGGTTTCTAACGGTTGCGTACAAACACTTCTAAATTCCACAGTCCCACGAGCAGTTAAATCTTGAAATTGGTAACTTCGATGTTGTTTTAGATCTTCTTTTACAGGCTTAATGATCTTCTCATTTCCATCAGCCGTATAGGCTGTAATTTCTTTTTGATCTAGATAATCTTCCACTCGAATTGGTTTAAAATAATATGATTTGCCCCCTCTAGTTGCTGTAAAAATAGCCGTTTTAGCGAGATTATTAAAAAACTCTTCTTCGCTTTGGTAATCCTTAGGATAAATCCCTACATTTTCCTTATAATAACCATGTAAGGATTCTTCCCAGAAAATATCTCTAGCAATTTTTGTATCCCAAGCCTCTGCTGAAAATTCTGAGTTAGAAAACAAATATGCTTTTGCTGCTTCAATTTTATTAAATGCATTAATGATGCGAATATAATTATCGCGCCTTACATCCAATTGAACCTGGTTTCCGCATATAAATGCTCCGTACGAAGGATAGGAGTGTGTCTTCATCCCTGTACCATTCATTGCAAGGAAAGCCATTAACATCTTGTATCGTTCGATTTTCACTGGGCTATTATCATTTTCTTTCCACAAAGGATGGATTCCGTGCCCTTGAATTTCGTGATTATTTTCTTGTAAAATCGGTTGAATGATCTTCAAATAGTCCTCAAAACGTTTGGCCACATCATTTATAGAACGAGCTCTCTCAAATGCAAATTCAATTGTATTGTAACTCAACTCGAATAGAATACGATCTTTAGAAGAGCAGTGAACCAATTGAATGGGATTTTGATTGTCATCTATTTTTTCAACTTCAAAATCTGATAAGTTTGCTAAGGTTCGAAAAAGATTTTTCGTCACCTCTATATTTGTTTTGTTTCCATTTGTTTCTACAATCGGAAACTCTAATTCAACTCCGACAAAGAGTTCCGAATCCTCTTTCATATTACTAAGGTACTTCTCTTTTAGTAATTTAATTGCTTGTTGTTTTGTCATTGAATCCTTTTTCTTCTATTGGAGATATGGGTTCCATTATATCATTTTTTGCTATTCTCGACTACTCACGAAAACAAGACAAAACGCCTGCTTACGAAATTGTTTTAAATTAAAGCAATTTCGTAAACAAGCGTCTACCATTCATTCAATATGATGAGTGTTCCCGCTGGGGAAAATCCCCAGCGGTAGACCAGAGCTAGACTAAGAATAACAGTGTATTCCATCATCATAACACTCAACAAAATTGATGATATTATACCAATTCGATGATAGCCATTGGCGCAGCATCACCACGACGTGGTTCAGTTTTAAGGATACGAGTATATCCACCATTGCGCTCAGCATAACGAGGTGCTAATTCAGAGAACAATTTTTGAAGTGCAGTTGTTTCTGAGTATTTACCTGTTTCTTCATCAAAGTTTTGTGATGCAACTTCGTTACGTACGAATGCAGCAGCTTGACGACGTGCATGCAAATCACCACGTTTACCCAAAGTAATCATTTTTTCAACTGATTTACGGATTTCTTTCGCACGTGCTTCAGTTGTTACAATTGCTTCATTGATGATAAGATCTGTAGTCAAATCGCGAAGCATCGCTTTACGTTGTGAGCTAGTGCGTCCTAGTTTACGGTAAGCCATGTATTCCTCCTCTATTTATCGTTTTTTAACCCAAGGCCTAAGTCGGCAAGTTTGATTTTAACTTCTTCAAGACTCTTACGTCCCAAGTTACGAACTTTCATCATTTCCGCTTCTGATTTTTCAGTTAAATCGTAAACAGTATTAATGCCAGCACGTTTCAAACAGTTGTATGAACGAACTGAAAGATCTAATTCTTCGATCGTACGTTCTAAAATGCGATCATCAGAAGTTGTATCTACTTCCTTCATAACGTCTGTTGCAATAGCAATTTCAGTTAAGTTTGTGAATAGATTTAGGTGTTCTGTCAAAATACGAGCAGACAAACCTAAGGCATCTTCTGGAATGATTGTCCCATTTGTCAAAATTTCAAGGGTTAGCTTGTCAAAGCCATCGTTGCTACCAACGCGTGCTGGTTCAACTTGGTAATTGACTTTAGTCACTGGCGTATAGATTGAATCTACAGCAAGTGTTCCCACTGGTGCATCATCTTTTTTGTTTTGATCAGCTGGAACATAGCCACGTCCACTGTTTACAGTAAGCGTTGCTTTCAAAGATGCTCCTTCTCCGATTGTAAATAGATAATGATCAGGGTTTACAATTTCGATGTCACTATCAGTAAGAATATCTCCAGCAGTTACTTCTGCAGGTCCTTCTACATCAAGTTCAATAATCTTTTCGTCTTGGACGTAAGATTTAACGGCGATTCCTTTAACGTTAAGAATAATTTGCATAACGTCTTCACGGACTCCTGGAACGGTATCAAATTCGTGGAGTACACCTTCAATGTTGATTGAAGTGACAGCTGCACCTGGAAGTGAAGCCAGAAGTACACGACGAAGTGAGTTTCCAAGTGTTGTACCATAGCCACGTTCAAGTGGTTCTACGACAAACACGCCATAATCTTTGTTTTCATCAATTTTTGTTATATTTGGTTTTTCAAACTCAATCATTTGCTATACTCCCTCTTAAACGAAAAGCTGTGTAATTGTTGATGATTATACACGGCGACGTTTTGGAGGACGAGCACCATTGTGTGGTACAGGAGTTACATCGCGGATTGCAGTTACTTCAAGACCAGCAGCAGCAAGTGCACGAATAGCAGACTCACGACCTGAACCAGGACCTTTAACAGTTACTTCAACAGATTTAAGTCCGTGTTCTTGAGCAGCTTTTGCAGCAGCTTCTGATGCCATTTGAGCAGCAAATGGTGTAGATTTACGAGAACCTTTAAATCCAAGTGCACCTGCAGATGACCAAGCGATTGCGTTACCATGCACATCAGTAATCATAACAATTGTGTTGTTAAATGTAGCGTGAATATGAGCAATACCAGATTCGATATTCTTTTTCACACGACGTTTACGTGTTGGTTTAGCCAAGATTTTTACCTCCTTATTTTATTTTATTTTTTCTTACCTGCAATCGCAACAGCTTTACCTTTACGAGTGCGAGCATTGTTTTTAGTGTTTTGTCCACGAACTGGAAGTCCACGACGGTGACGGATACCACGGTATGAACCGATTTCCATCAAGCGTTTGATGTTCAAGTTTACTTCACGACGAAGGTCACCTTCAACTTTGATTGCGTCAACTTCACGACGGATAGCATCTTCTTGATCTGGTGTAAGATCGCGAACACGAATATCTTCAGAAACGCCTGCAGCAGCAAGGATTTTCTTAGATGTTGGAAGTCCGATACCGTACACATAAGTCAATGAAATTACTACACGTTTGTCATTTGGAATGTCAACTCCAGCAATACGAGCCATGTTTTCTCCTTTCTATCTTATCCTTGACGTTGTTTGTGTTTTGGATTTGCTGGGCAAATTACCATAACACGACCATTACGACGAATTACTTTACAGTATTCGCAAATTGGTTTGACCGATGGTCTTACTTTCATTTTTATCCCTCCAAGTTTTTCGATTATTTAAAGCGGTATGTGATACGTCCACGTGTCAAATCGTACGGACTCATCTCCACTGTAACACGATCTCCCGCTAAAATACGAATATAGTTTTTACGAATTTTACCAGAAACTGTTGCTAAAATCTGATGTCCATTTTCAAGTTCAACCGTAAACATAGCATTCGGCATTGTATCGACTACTTTGCCTTCTACTTCAATCACATCGTCTTTTGCCACGCAAAAGTACCTCCATAAATTTCGATTCATTCCTCTGAGCACAGAGGTAACAATTATAAGTCAGACTAATTAATTGTATCACTTGTTGTCAAATATTGCAAGTGACTAAAACGTTTTTATTTCAAATTCTCCAAGACTTTTTGGATATCTTTGAAGACGTCGTTGATGTCTTGATTTCCTTCAATATCATGGACCAATCCTTTTGCACGGTAATGAGCAAGAATTGGCTCACCTTGAGCAATATTTACATCCAAACGGCGTTTCACTGTTTCTGGTTTGTCATCTTCACGTTGGTAATAGTCTTCTTCCTTGTAGTCAGCTGGTGGGTTAAATACTTTATGGAAGGTTTCACCTGTTTCACGATGGATGATACGACCACTTAAGCGCTCTAGGAGGCAGGATGGATCCACTTCAATATTGATCACTCCTTCAAGCTCCAAACCAAGGTCTACCAAGATTTGATCCAAGGCATGAGCTTGTTCAATCGTGCGAGGAAAACCGTCCAAAAGGAATCCTTTTTCCTTAATGTCGTCTTGAGCCAAACGTTCTTTTACAATTCCGTTTGTCACATCATCGGGCACCAATTCACCTTTGTCAATGAATGATTTTGCCAATACACCCATTTCAGTTTGGTTAGCCATCGCTGCGCGGAACATATCGCCGGTAGAGATATGCGCTACGTGAAACTCTTCCACGATTTTCGCTGCTTGGGTCCCCTTACCTGCTCCAGGCAACCCCATAATTAAAAGATTCATGATGAATTCTCCTTATTTTGTTTTTAAATGGAAGCAGGAGCGAATTCCTATTTCCATTTAAAAACAAAATAGAAGGCTGACAAAGTCAACCTTATTCTATTCTGTTGTTGTGTCCATAAATCCGACATACTTACGTTTTAATAAGTAGCCTTCTAATTGTTTCATTCCCTCAATACCTGTTGAAATAATGATTAACAAACTAGTTCCTCCAAGAGCAACTGCATCTGTCAAACCAAATAAATCTCGAGCTAGGATTGGAATGATGGTAATAAAGCCAAGGAATACTGATCCGACGCTTGCTAAACGACGTAGCAAACGAGACATAAACTCTTCTGTCCCTTTACCAGGGCGAACGCCTGGGATATAGGCACCACTCTTTTGAAGGTTTTCTGCCGTTTTTTCAGGATTGATCTGAACAAACGTGTAGAAGAAGGTGAAGAGAATGATCAATAAGGCATACATTGCCACACCAGTTGGTGTGTTTGTAGCCAACATGGCTTGAGCTGTTTTCACCCATCCTGCATTGTAACCCATAGCGCTAATCACTTGGAAAATCGCAGCAGGCGCTGCTGTAATCGAACTAGCGAAGATGACAGGAATAACCCCTGCTGGGTTTACTTTCAAAGGAAGGTAAGAACTTGATGGAGCTCCTTGTGCAATCTTTGTATATTGGATTGGAATCTTGTATTGTGCTTGCTCTACAAAGGTTGTAAAGTAAACAATAGCCAAGACGGCAAGGATTAATACCCCAACAAAAATGAGGGAATTGGTCATTTGACCAGAACGAACGTTCACAAATGCATTTTCATAGATTTCTTTAATCATCTCAGGAATTGATGACACAATCCCTGCAAAGATAATCATTGAAACACCATTACCGTACCCTTTATCTGTGATTTGTTCTCCAAGCCAAGTCACAATCATGGAACCGGTCGTCAGAATCGCACCGATTAATAGATAGGTCTTGGTATTTGGAGTTGCGACTAATTTCGCCTGAGACAAGGTGTGGAAGGTAGCTGTAATCCCGATGGATTGAACAAAGGCTAGAACCAAAGAAATATAGCGTGTTGCTTGGTTGAGCTTTCTTCGACCAACTTCCCCTTGTTTGCCCCATTCAACAAACTTAGGTAACAGATCCATTTGCAAAAGTTGCACGACGATCGAAGCTGTGATGTATGGGCTAACCCCTAATGCGAAAACTGAGAAGTTCCTCATGGCATTCCCAGAAACCAAACTGAGCATGTTCAAGAAGGACACATCTTGAAGGTTGTTCAGAATTTTCGCATTTACACCAGGCACTGTAATCGTGGTCCCAATGCGGAAAACAAGAATGATGAAGATCGTAAATAAAATCTTCGACCGTACTTGTTTCACCTTAAATGCATCTTTTAATAATTTAAAAAACATAGGTCACCTCACTTAGATGACTTCAACTGAACCACCTTTAGCAGTGATAGCTTCTTCAGCTGATTTAGAGAATTTAGCTGCTTTAACAGTCAACTTCTTAGTCAATTCTCCGTTACCAAGAATTTTGATACCTGATTTTTCAGCTTTTACAATTCCTGATTCTACAAGTACTACTGGAGTTACTTCAGCACCATCTTCAAAGGCGTTCAATTGATCAAGGTTCACAATAGCATATTCTTTAGCGTTGATGTTTGTAAATCCACGTTTTGGAAGACGACGGAACAATGGAGTTTGTCCACCTTCAAAACCAAGACGTACACCGCCACCGCTACGAGCTTTTTGACCTTTTTGACCACGGCCAGAAGTTTTACCATTACCAGATGAAGTACCACGACCAACACGGTTGCGGACTTTACGTGAACCTGTAGCAGGTTGTAATTCATGAAGTTTCATTATTTATTTTCTCCTCTTTTGTAAATTGCTAACGCATGTAATCAGGAAAAGGTGTCCTAACTACAAACTCGCCTATACTTATATTTAGTTTTAGGGGATGAGAACTTCTCATACCCCTGAAAACTTTGTTTCTATTTTAAATAGATTATTTTACTTCTTCAACTGTTACCAAGTGAGATACAGCAGTGATCATACCACGTACTGCTGGGTTATCTTCTTTGATAACAGAGCTGTTCAATTTGCCAAGTCCAAGTGCTACAACAGTTTTACGTTGTGACGGGATGCGTCCGATTGGAGACTTAGTCAAAGTAATTTTAATTTGAGCCATTTGAATCTCCTTTCTTAAGCTAAGTCAGAAACTGAAATACCACGAAGGGCAGCAACTTCATCAGCGCGTTTCAATTGTGCCAAACCGTTAACAGTTGCACGAACGATGTTGATTGGAGTGTTTGATCCAAGTGATTTAGATGTAACATCTGCAATACCTGCCAATTCGACAACGGCACGAACTGCACCACCTGCAGCAACCCCAGCCCCTTCGATAGCTGGTTTCAACAATACACGAGCTCCACCAAATACGGATGTTACTTCGTGTGGAATTGTTGTTCCAACCATAGGAACTTCGATCAAGTTTTTCTTAGCATCTTCAACAGCCTTACGGATTGCTTCTGGAACTTCTTGAGCTTTACCAGTACCAAATCCAACACGGCCATTACGGTCACCAACAACTACAAGAGCTGCAAAACGAAGACGACGTCCACCTTTAACAACTTTTGTAACACGGTTGATGGCAACTACGCGTTCTTCAAGTTCAACTGCATTATCTTTAAATGCCATTTTCTAGTGTCCTCCTATTAGAATTTCAATCCGTTTTCACGAGCTGCATCAGCCAAAGCTTTAACACGTCCGTGATATAGATATCCACCGCGGTCGAACACCACTTCAGAAATACCTTTAGCAACTGCACGTTCAGCAACAAGTTTGCCGACAACAACGGCTTGTTCAGTTTTAGTTCCTTTTGAAACTTCTTTGTCAAGAGTTGAAGCGCTTGCGAGCGTTACACCCGCTACGTCATCAATTACTTGAGCGTAGATGCCTGTATTAGAACGGAATACGTTCAAACGTGGGCGATCAGCAGTTCCAGAGAGTTTTCCGCGAACGCGACGGTGGCGTTTTTGACGGATTTTGTTTTTATCTGGTTTCGAAATCACAATTTTCACCTCTTAATTTTAAAATCATGTGCTAAGCACTGAGTTGGTAAGATGAGGGTTGGTTGAAAAACAACCAAACTACATTATTTACCTGTTTTACCTTCTTTGCGGCGAACGTATTCACCAACATAACGGATCCCTTTACCTTTGTATGGTTCAGGTGAACGAAGGCTACGTACGTAAGCAGCTGTTTGACCAACTACTTCTTTTGAAATTCCGCTAACAACGATTGTTGTTGGGTTTGGAAGTTCAAAAGTAATTCCTTCTGGAGCTTCAACTTCGTCTGGGTGTGATTTACCAACAGCCAAAACAAGTTTTGATCCTTGAAGTTGTGCACGGTATCCAACCCCGCGCATTTCAAGTTCTTTCTTGAATCCTTCTGATACACCAGTAACCATGTTGTTCAAAAGGGCACGAGTTGTTCCGTGGATTGTTTTCATTTCTTTTGAATCGTTTGGACGGTGAAGCGTTACTTCAGTACCTTCCACACGGATTTCAATATCTTTTGAGAACGTACGAGTAAGTTCTCCTTTAGGTCCTTTTACAGTTACAACGTTGTCATTGTTAGTGAGTTCAACACCAGCAGGCAACACGATAACTTTATTACCAATACGTGACATGTTTTCTATTCTCCTGTTAAATTGTCAGGCCTTTGCGGGCCAGTTTTCACGGGGTTTAAGATACTTATTTAGTTCAAGAGCTGAACTGAACACGCTCTAAGAACTTTGTATCTTGATTTGAGTTCGAGCTAAGAATCTGGTGAAAAAGATAAGTTTGTCTTGGAGCATCGCTCCTGCTACAAACTTCCTATTTTCACTGCATTCTTTTAACGCTCTCACATCATCAATTACCAAACGTAAGCGATAACTTCCCCACCAACATTCTTTTGGCGTGCTTCTTTATCAGTAAGCAAACCTTCAGAAGTTGAAAGGATAGCAATTCCAAGTCCGTTAAGAACTTTTGGAAGATCTTCACGTTTTTTGTAAACACGCAAACCTGGTTTAGATACACGTTTCAAGTTTGTGATAACTTTTTCACCGTTTTGTCCGTATTTCAAGAATACACGGATGATGCCTTGTTTGTCATCTTCGATGAATTCAACGTTTTTTACAAAACCTTCGCGTTTAAGGATTTCAGCAATCCCTTTTTTGATGTTTGATGCAGGTACTTCAAGTACTTCGTGTTTTGCTTGGTTAGCGTTACGAATACGTGTAAGGAAGTCTGCGATTGGGTCAGTCATAACCATTATAATTTCTCCTCTTACTAGTAGTTTGCAAGTTGCACTTGCTAGTTAATGATTGAGCTAGGCTCAGAAAGTTTTGATACATTCAAACAAGATAATCTCATTTGAACACGAGCTACAACCTGGGCAAAAAAGATAGATTTGTCTTGGAGCATCGCTCCTGCACCAAATCTCCTATTTTTGCTGGGGTTGTTACGCTCTTTGTATCATAGAATTACCAAGATGCTTTTGTGACACCTGGGATTTGACCTTTGTATGCCAATTCACGGAAGCAAACACGGCAAAGTTTAAACTTGCGGTAAACTGAGTGTGGACGTCCACAACGTTCACAGCGAGTGTATGCTTGAGTAGAGAACTTCGCTGGGCGTTTGTTCTTAGCAATCATAGATTTTTTAGCCATTAGTTTTACCTCCTATATTATTTTGCAAACGGCATTCCGAGGCCAGTAAGCAATGCACGTGATTCTTCGTCTGTGTTCGCTGTAGTTACGATTACGATATCCAAACCACGAGTTTTATCAACATCATCAAAGTTGATTTCTGGGAAGATCAATTGTTCTTTCACACCAAGTGTGTAGTTTCCGCGTCCATCAAATGATTTAGTTGGAACACCATGGAAGTCACGCACACGTGGAAGTGAAACTGTTACCAATTTATCCAAGAATTCGTACATACGTTCACCACGAAGGGTAACTTTTGCACCGATCGCAACACCTTCACGAAGACGGAAGCCGGCGATTGATTTTTTAGCCTTAGTGATCAATGGTTTTTGACCTGAGATCAAAGCAAGCTCTTCAGCAGCTTTTTCAAGGTTTTTAGCATTTGACACTGCATCACCAACACCCATGTTCAAAACGATTTTATCAACTTTTGGCACAGCCATAACTGATGAATAGTTGAACTGTTCAGTCAATGATGGTACTACTTCATTAAGGTATTTTTCTTTTAAACGATTAGCCATTATACTTCTCCTTTCCTTCGTGATTAGTCAAGCACTTCGCCTGATTTTTTGTTGTAGCGAACTTTTTTGCCGTCTACAAATTTGTAGCCAACACGTCCAGCAACACCGTTTTTGTCCAAAACTTGAACGTTAGAAGCATGGATTGGAGCTTCTTTTTCAACGATCGCACCTTGAGGGTTTTCGTTATTTGGACGTTGGTGTTTCTTGATGATGTTTACACCTTCTACAACAACTTTATTTACTTTTGGAAGAGCAGTAAGAACAACAGCTTCTACGCCTTTGTCTTTACCAGCGATAACGCGAACTTTGTCGCCTTTTTTTACAAACATTTTATTCTCCTTTTATTCTTACGCCCGATGGGCACCCTGGCTATGCCAGGGGACTGTGTTTGTTTTTTTATTGATTAAAGTACTTCTGGAGCAAGTGACACGATCTTCATGAAACCACCGTCACGCAATTCACGTGCAACTGGGCCAAAGATCCGAGTTCCGCGAGGAGTTTTGTCGTCACGGATGATTACTGCTGCATTTTCGTCGAATTTGATGTATGAACCATCTTTACGACGAGCACCTGATTTAGTACGAACGATAACAGCTTTTACAACGTCACCTTTCTTAACCGCACCACCAGGAGTAGCTTGTTTTACTGATGCAACGATTACATCACCGATGCTCGCGAATTTACGTTTTGAACCACCAAGAACTTTGATTGTCAAGATTTCGCGTGCGCCACTGTTATCAGCGACTTTCAAACGAGTTTCTGTTTGAATCATTTACGTTTTCTCCTTTCAGGTATGATTAGATGATGACCGCTTCTTCAACGACTTCTACAAGACGGAAGCGTTTTGTAGCTGAAAGCGGACGAGTTTCCATGATACGAACGATATCGCCTTCTTTAGCAACATTGTTTTCATCATGAGCTTTGTATTTTTTAGAATAGTTGATACGTTTACCATAGACTGGGTGGTTACGTTTAGTTTCAACTACAACTGTGATTGTTTTGTCCATTTTGTCAGACACAACGCGTCCAACAAGAACTTTACGATTATTGCGTTCCATTGAAATTCTCCTTCCCTAGTCTATTATTTAGCTTCTGATTGAACAGTTTTGATACGAGCGATTTGTTTTTTCACTTCTTTCAAACGTCCAGTTTGTTCCAATTGACCAGCAGCTGCTTGGAAACGAAGTTCAAACAATTCTTTCTTCAATTCATTTTCACGCTTCGCGAGTTCTTCTTGAGAAAGACCACGAAGTTCTTTAACAAATTCTTTTACTTCTGTAAGTTTCATGACCTCTCCTTATTCTGCTTCACGTTTCACAAATTTAGTTTTAACTGGCAATTTGTGGCTAGCAAGACGAAGTGCTTCGCGTGCGATCTCTTCAGATACACCAGCGATTTCGAACATCACTTTACCACGTTTAACTGGTGCTACCCAACCTTCAGGAGCCCCTTTACCAGATCCCATACGTACCCCGATAGCTTTAGCGGTGTATGATTTGTGTGGGAAAATCTTAATCCAAACTTTACCACCACGTTTCATGTAACGAGTCATGGCGATACGAGCAGCTTCGATTTGACGGTTTGTGATCCAGTGGCTAGTTGTAGCTTGAAGACCGTATTCACCGAATGCTACTTCTTTTCCACCTTTTGCTTCACCGCGCATTTTACCACGGAATTCGCGACGGTGTTTTACACGTTTAGGTACTAACATTGGTTATTTACCTCCTTTAGCGTCTTTACGAGCTGGAAGAACTTCACCACGGTAGATCCATACTTTAACACCAAGTTTACCGTAAGTAGTGTCTGCTTCTTCCCAAGCGTAATCGATATCAGCGCGAAGTGTGTGAAGTGGAACAGTTCCTTCAGAGTATCCTTCTGCACGGGCAATATCTGCACCGTTCAAACGACCTGATACTTGAGTTTTGATTCCTTTAGCTCCAGCACGCATAGCACGTTGGATCGCTTGTTTTTGTGCACGACGGAAAGCAACACGTTGTTCCAATTGACGAGCGATTCCTTCACCAACAAGGTGAGCATCCAAGTCAGGACGTTTGATCTCAATGATGTTGATGTGTACTTGTTTACCAGTCAATTTGTTAAGAGCTGCACGAAGTGCATCAACGTTTGCTCCACCTTTACCGATAACCATACCTGGTTTAGCAGTGTGAAGAGAAACGTTAACTTTGTTTACTGCGCGTTCGATTTCAATAGTTGAAACGGCTGCGTCAGCCAATTCTTTTTGAATGAATTTACGGATTGCAAGATCTTCATGAAGGTAATCCGCGTATTCTTTTTCAGCATACCATTTGGCATCCCAATCACGGATGATACCAACACGCATACCAATTGGATGTACTTTTTGACCCACGAGTTTACCTCCTTATTTTTCTGCAACAGCTACTGTGATGTGAGCTGTACGTTTGTTGATTGGTGAAGCTGAACCTTTCGCACGTGGACGGAAACGTTTCATTGTTGGTCCTTCGTTTGCGAATGCTTCAGATACTACCAAGTTAGCTTTTTCCAAACCAAAGTTGTTTTCAGCGTTTGCTACTGCTGAGTTCAACACTTTAAGGATGATCCCTGCAGCTTTGTTTGGTGTGAATGTCAAAATAGCGATGGCATCGGCTACGCTTTTACCACGGATGTTGTCAAGAACAAGACGTGATTTACGAGGTGAAACACGCACTGTACGAGCCATTGCTTTAGCTGAAGTAATTTCTGCCATTTATGTTCTCCTTATTTTCTACGTGTCTTCTTGTCGTCTGCCGCGTGACCTTTGTAAGTACGAGTTGGTGCAAATTCACCAAGCTTGTGACCTACCATGTCTTCTTGGATGTAAACAGGTACATGTTTACGTCCATCATAAACTGCGATAGTGTATCCGATGAAACTTGGGAAGATCGTTGAACGACGTGACCAAGTTTTAATTACTTTTTTCTTTTCGTCGTTTGCTTGAGCTTCAACTTTTTTCATCAAATGCTCATCGACGAAAGGTCCTTTTTTAAGACTACGTCCCATTTTGTAATTTTCTCCTTTAAAATTTAGTACCACAGCGGCTTGCGCTGCTATGCAGCGCTACCGAGCTGGCGGAAAGTGTAAGCTAGTTGCTTATGATTATTTTTGGTTGCGACGACGAACGATAAGTTTGTCAGATTTCGCTTTCTTGTTACGAGTTTTAAGACCAAGCGCAGGTTTACCCCATGGAGTAGATGGCGCTTTACGTCCAACTGGTGCTTTACCTTCACCACCACCGTGTGGGTGATCATTCGGGTTCATTACAGAACCACGAACTGTAGGGCGAATACCTTTCCAGCGATTACGTCCCGCTTTACCAAGGTTAACAAGTCCATGTTGTTCGTTTCCGACAACACCAACTGTAGCACGGCAAGTTCCAAGAATCATACGAACTTCGCCTGATTGAAGACGAACAAGTACATATTTACCTTCAGAACCCAATACTTGAGCAGAAGCTCCGGCAGCACGTACCAATTCTCCACCTTTACCAGGTTTCAATTCGATGTTGTGGATCAAAGTACCAACTGGGATGTTAGCAAGTGGAAGAGCGTTTCCGACTTTGATATCTGCTTCTGGTCCTGATACGATGCGTTGACCTACTTCAAGACCTTTAGGGGCGATGATGTAAGCTTTCACACCGTCAGTGTAGTGTACAAGCGCGATGTTAGCTGAGCGGTTTGGATCGTATTCGATCGTTTTAACGACTGCTTCAACTTCATCTTTGTTACGTTTGAAATCGATCAAACGGTAATGACGTTTGTGTCCACCACCTTGGTGACGAACAGTGATACGACCGTTGTTGTTACGACCTGCTTTGTTTTTAAGAGAAACAAGCAAAGTTTTCTCAGGTGTGTTTGTTGTGATTTCAGCGAAATCCAAAGAAGTCATATTACGGCGACCGTTTGTTGTTGGTTTATAAACACGAATTCCCACGATATTTCCTCCTTAGATTATTCAGCTTCAGTAGCAAACAACTCGATTGCTTTAGAATCAGCTGCAAGCGTGATGATAGCTTTTTTAGTTTTTGAAGTAAAACCAGTGTAACGTCCAACGCGTTTTGCTTTAGGTTTTACGTTTACAGTGTTCACATTCGCAACTTTTACACCTTCAAACGCAGCTTCAACAGCTTGTTTGATCAAAAGTTTGTGAGCGCGAGTGTCAACTTCGAATACATATTTGCCTGCTTCAAGTTGAGCCATTGACTTTTCAGTGATAACAGGTTTTTTGATAACATCATACAAATTCATTATGCAAGAACCTCCTCGATTTTAGAGATAGCTGCTTGAGTAACAAGAAGTTTGTCACTATTTGCGATGTCAAGAACACTTGCAGTTGTAGCAGTCGCAACTTTCACGTTTGGAAGGTTACGAGCTGAAAGAGCTGCGAATTCGTTTCCTTCTTCAAGAATAACAAGGACTTTAGAATCGATGCTCAAAGCTGCAAGAACTTTTGCAAATTCAGCAGTTTTTGGAGCTGTAAATTCAAGAGAATCAACGGCTACAAATTTGTTTTCAGCAACTTTTTCTGAGTAAACAGATTTAAGTGCAAGGCGACGAACTTTTTGAGGAAGTTTGTACGCATAGCTACGTGGAGTTGGTCCGAAGACAATTCCACCACCACGCCATTGTGGAGAGCGGATAGAACCTTGACGAGCACGTCCAGTTCCTTTTTGACGCCATGGTTTGCGTCCGCCACCTGAAACGGCTGAACGGTTTTTAACTGCGTGAGTTCCTTGACGAAGGCTAGCACGTTGGCTGATGATCACATCAAATACAACTGCTTGGTTTGGTTCGATACCAAAGATCGCATCGTTAAGAACAACTTCGCCCGCTTGTTTACCAGTTTGGTCGAATAATGTTACATTTGCCATTTTGACTGTATTCCCCTTTCCTTATTATTTACCAGCTTTAACTGCTGACTTGATAGTGATAAGAGATTTCTTAGCACCTGGTACGTTACCTTTGATAAGGATAACGTTCTTTTCTGGAACAACTTGTACAACTTCAAGGTTTTGAATTGTTACACGATCGCCACCCATGCGTCCTGCAAGGTTTTTACCTTTGAATACGCGGTTAGGTGCAACAGGTCCCATAGAACCTGGACGACGGTGGTAACGAGAACCGTGAGCCATAGGTCCACGTGATTGTCCGTGGCGTTTGATAACACCTTGGAAACCTTTACCTTTAGAAGTACCAGTTACATCAACAATGTCTCCAGCTTCGAAAGTGTCAACTGTGATTTCAGCACCAACTTCCAAGCCTTCAACGTTTTTGAATTCACGAATGAAGCGCTTAGGAGCCGTGTTAGCTTTTGCTACATGTCCTTTAGCAGGTTTGTTGCTCAATACTTCGCGTTTGTCATCGAAACCAACTTGGATAGCGTTGTAACCATCTGTTTCAACAGTTTTAACTTGAAGAACAACGTTTGGAGTTGCTTCGATAACTGTTACAGGGATCAATTCGCCAGCTTCAGTGAAGATTTGAGTCATTCCCACTTTTTTCCCTAAGATTCCTTTTGTCATGAGAAAATAGTTCCTTTTCTATAGTTTTTTATTCAAAAAGTTTTTAACGAGCGTTTTTTATGCTCTAGATCAAGCTTTAGATTAAAGTTTGATTTCTACGTTTACACCACTTGGAAGATCCAATTTCATCAAAGCGTCAACTGTTTTTTGAGTTGGGTTGATGATGTCGATCAAACGTTTGTGTGTACGCATTTCGAATTGTTCGCGAGAATCTTTGTATTTGTGAGTCGCACGAATGATTGTGTAGAGGCTACGCTCAGTTGGAAGTGGGATTGGACCCGCAACTTGTGCACCTGTACGAGTAGCTGATTCTACGATTTTTGCAGCCGCTGTGTCGAGTGTACGGTGTTCGTACGCTTTCAAACGGATGCGGATTTTTTTGTTTGCCATCTTTTTCTCCTTTTCGTCTATTTAAGATAATAGGCTAGCTCCACAAGAAAACCGACGCGCGTTGCGTGGCAATGCAACCGAGCGTGTCGCAACCTCTTGCATCAAAGCTAATAGCTGTTTTTCACAGCACCATAGTAGTTTAACACAAACAAAGGCCCAATGCAAGGGATTTGAGAAGATTTTTTTCGTTTTTTTAATGAAAGTGTTTTCGAAAAATTTAGAGTGCTAAAAAAGTTGCTCTTATATAGAAAAAAGTTCTACTTTTTTAGCTAAGTAGAACTTTTTAACGTAAAGAGATACGCTGATTACATCCTTACATCTTTTCACTTTTTATTTATTGATTTTCATGGCCGCTTTTATTTCACCAATTGTTGATGCAGTGCTTGTATCTTGGAATGATTTTAACTCTTTGTTTCCTCTCTCATCAATAGTTTCAACTGGATTACTATAATCATCCGTGGAACTCGTTGTAAATCCACCGGATTCATCAGCAATAATTACTTTACTATCAGGTAAATTACCAAAATAATCATTTATTTCTTTTTCTGATTTACCTCTTAAGAGTTTTTTATAAATTTGTATTGTTTGGTTTTCCTTTTGATCGATTCCTGTTGATTCAGCAATGGCGTTTTTTTGTAATGAATACGATACAATCCCAATAGATAGAACTGTTGCTATTAGAGGTATGATTTTTTTAGTTTGATTAGCCATTTTTTCACCTACTTTCTTAAACAGGATTACTTACTTTATATCTTGAACCTGATCTAGGATTATATGTCTTGAAAAATGTTCCTTTTCGACTATCGACCGCAACATAACCGCCATCATTAACTACCACTGAGATTCCATATCCATCTTCTACCAAACCACTATCACCTTGAGCTTGCCAATAAAGGTAGTCTCCGCTTCCCCAGGAAGGTTTAAATCGTTCTTCCCCATAACGCCACCCCTTTGCATAGAAGGCATTTGATAGATATTCTTGGTTTGGGTATAAGACATGAACACGTGTTGGAATCCATGCTCCAAAAAATACCGTTCCTGATGAAGCAACTTCCATTTTCCCAGGAAACAACTGTGTAGCTAATAGTTGTTTATATTCAGCTACTGTCATGATTTGACCCTCGCTTGCGACCTGTTCTAATGGAAAATTTTTGCTCCCGTCTTTATTTACTATAATTCCTCCACCCGCAGTTGTTAAAACATATTGATCATCTTTCAAACCTTGAGTAACCTGCTCAATTTGTTCTCCTGTCATATATTCATCTGCCTTGACACTATTTTTTCCAGCTATTAAGAATAAGCTTATAAACGCTATAACAATTATTATTTGCTTGAATTTTATCATCATTTTTCTCCTCTAAACGATTTCTACGGAATTATTTCTAATTCATTTGCTATTTACACCACCAACAAGTTTCAACAAATAATAGTATCAAATTAACCATATCACCCTCCATTTTCTTCTTTTGTGGTTATTATAGAATCTTTAAACATAGTTTAACAGGACAAAAATGTCCTGCTATTTATTTAATATCCTGTTGCCATTCCTGTTTTAGTTTTTTTAATAGCATATCTTCTTTAATCATTTCTGCAAAGTGTATAGCTGATTCGTAATACTCTTTAGCCTCTTTTTTATCATTCTTATAACTGAGATAATATTTCCATTCAAACATATCTATCAAAGATTTTTTCTGATAGTCTTGAGTTAGTTCCATAATTTGAATTAACCTGTCCAATATTTCTCTAACCTTTTTATAATCACCTAATCTAAAAAACAACCCTAAGGCTAGAAAAAGTGTATCTCTCAATACAAATTGCTGATAGATTAATAATTCACCATCATCTACCAATAACCTTTGTACAATTTGCGGTAACAATTGCCATCCTGGATTACAGTATATGTCATCATCGTGTATCATTATTATTAAAAGCAATTTAATCAACAAAAGATCATTTAAGGTATATGTATTCTTCTTTTTTAGTTGATCAAGATAATCCTCCAATAAATGATTTCCAAGTTCAATTAATTCACTTTCATTAACATCAGATATAGTGGTTAAGATATCAACAATCAATTGCTCCTCTTCAGGCAAATCTTCATAATAATTCTCATATATGATTTCGAAACGTTTTTCCTCTTCATAAATCTTTCTTTTATCCGAATACGTCGTATTTCTTAATAATTGGTATTTTAAGTCTAAATATTCTTTTGGTAATTCTGTATAGTCTGGCATCAATGAAAATAAATTCATGTCTAGTCGTTCAGCTAAAAAATTTATCTTAGTTAATGTTGGTCTCGACAAGCCTGACTCTATTCGAGTTAATTGACGCACAGTCAACTCACTCTCATCCTGACACAACTCTTCTTTGGTCATTCCTTTTTGTTTTCTATATTTTTTCACAAGAGTTGCAAATTTTCGAAGATCTTCTACCATAGTTATCATCCTTCCTGAATACATTATACCCAATAACAAATTTGCTTACAACAATATCGATGCTCTATGAAATTTAATCAAAAAAGTTCTACTTTTCCGTAGAACTTTTTATTCTTTTTCAATATGAAACTGATCTTGTGATGTATTGACCAGGATATCCGCTTCACCTTCCATCGGTTGGTAGTGCTGATGGTATTGTTCTCGCCTGATCTGGTGAGTTCGATAGATGAAGTCCATTTCTCGATTTCGTTGGGCGACGTCTCTGCTTAATCGTCTTTCTAGCTCCGTATGATCATCTGTGTAAAAACAAATGGTTTGATCAAACAAAGACTTGGGTAAAAAAGCCACTGACATCCCTTCTACGATGAGAATAGACTTGTTCCCAGATAATATGTGGCTTGGAGACCATGGCTGATCAATCGTTCGTATATCCATTCCCGCTTGAAGGGCTTGAATATCTCGTTCTAGACTAGCCAATTCGTGAGCACTCGACAGACATGCGGTCACTTTTTGACCTGGGGAGTCTTTTGGTACAACCAATCCTCTTGGACTTCCAATAACATAGGGATCCGTCTCTAAAAGATTAACTTTCATGAGGTCCAATCGCTCACAGAGTGCTTTTGCAAAGGTTGTTTTCCCTGACCCTCCATGACCATAGATTCCAAGTGTTCGTAATTCTCCCGATTGTATCTTTTTTACTATGGAGTTTAGTAGTCTTTCACGATCCATCCTAGAAATTCCGTCCTGATTTGTTATAGCCATATTTTTCTACGAAATGCTCACGGAATTCTAAGAGATTGTCATCCATGATGGCTTTACGGACCTGCTTCATGAGGTTGATCAAGAAATACAAGTTGTGGTAGCTAGTCAAGCGAATACCGAAGGTTTCATCTGCCTTGAGGAGGTGGCGAAGATAAGCTCGGGTATAGTTTTTACAAGTGTAGCAATCACATTCAGGATCCAGCGGTGTAAAATCTTCTGCAAATTGCGCATTTTTTACTACCAGGCGTCCTTGACTGGTCATGCAGGTACCGTTTCGAGCAATCCGCGTTGGCAAGACACAGTCAAACATATCCACTCCACGAATAACCCCATCGATCAGGCTGTCTGGAGCTCCTACTCCCATGAGATAGCGTGGCTTGTTCTCTGGTAAGAGCGGAGTTGTGAAATCCAGCACCGCATTCATCTCTTCATGGCTTTCCCCAACAGCTAAGCCACCGATGGAATAGCCTGGAAAGTCCATGCTGACCAAATCTTGAGCAGACTGACGGCGCAAGTCTTCAAATCCAGCCCCTTGAACAATCCCGAAAAGACCTTGATCATGAGGACGACGGTGAGCCTTCAGGCCACGTTCTGCCCAACGACTGGTCCGTTCGATTGATTTTTTCACATAATCATAGGGCTGATAGAACTGCGGGCATTCATCAAAGGACATCATGATGTCGCTCCCTAGATTGTTTTGGATGGAGATGGCTTTTTCTGGAGAAAGGAACATCTTCGAGCCGTTGAGGTGGTTTTTAAAGGTTACCCCTTCTTCAGTGATGTTGCGGGTATCCGCTAATGAATAGACCTGGAAGCCTCCACTATCTGTCAAAATCGGCTGATCCCAGTTCATGAACTGGTGCAGTCCTCCTGCTTTTGCGACCAGATCATCCCCTGGACGAAGCCAGAGATGGTAGGTGTTGGCCAAGATAATTCCGGAACCCATTTCCTTGAGTTCTTCTGGCGATTGGGTCTTAACGGTTGCCTGAGTCCCTACAGGCATAAACATTGGGGTCGGGAAGGTCCCGTGAGGGGTGATAATTTCTCCCAGACGAGCACCTGTATGCTTTTCTTTTTTGATTAATCGATATTGAATCGGTGAATCTGTCATGGTTACCTCCGTACTGGGAAAAACAGTCCCAGCCTTCTTATTCCTGTCACAGTTTTCCTGTGAGCACCTGTACGATTGTACCAAATTTTACCGGCTCTGTCACGGACTTATGTTATAATAAAAAGTACTACTATGAAGAGAGTATCATCTATGAACCTTAAATTGATTCGCCTCCGGGCACGTACTATGCAAGTCCAACAACCGGGCTTAGCTATCCTTTTTGCTCTTCCGGTCCTGTTGACCATTCTTGCTAACTTTCTCTTAAGCGGGCAAGATCTGGTCGATCTACTACCGGACATGACCTTGCAGCAAGCAAGTATCTACATGATCCAGCGTCAGGTCTTTCCTTCTGTCGTCTCCTTTGTCATCTCCATATTAGTGGTCGGTGCGACTTTTAGCTATTTAGATACGATTAATCCCAAGATCGAACACCGAACACGCGTCTTAGATATCTTTAAACAAGATCGCTTTACCTCTGTATTTGCCACCTTGATCTTGAAGCAAGCCGTCCTCTTTTTATGGGGAGTCATCCTCTATGCGGGAAGTCTCATCAGCACCTACGCCAGCATTCGATTTTTAGCGATTTACGACAAGGTGAGCAACCCTAGCACTTTGAGTGCTTCCAGTCCTGAATTCCAATCTCTCATGCAACAAATGCCCCTGATGACTGCTGGCGTCGTACTTGGCCTGATCGGCCTCCTCTTTTACCTGCCACAATACTACAGTCTCAGCTTGGTCGAATTGATCCTCTACGAGCAATTACGAGACGGCGACTACAAGGGAGCCTTTGGAGTCCTTCGCAAAAGTCGTGAAACCATGAAAGGGTTCCGCAGCAATCGCTTGGTGCTCGATCTAACCTTGATTGGTTGGTACTTCCTGAATTACTTCACGCGCGATGTCATCGGCTTTTATACCATGCCTTACTTTATCAACTGCCAAATTGCCTTTTACGATCAAATCAAGCAGATCAAACAAGGGCCGCGCCATTTTACAGGTCATCCAAGCCATGAAGTTAAATAAGATGAAGAAGAGAACCCCAGTTTCCTGCTGGGGTTCTCTTCTATAATTTTACTGCCAATTTCTTGTCCGTTATACTCCGTACAGGGATGCACCCAAGATTAATCGGGTATGTTCCCGTTTGATACAGCGGTTCATGACGATATCTTCTCGACCTGCTCCTCGAAGAATTTCTTCTGCTTCTTGATTTTCCAGTCCCAATTGTGCCCAGAAAATGTTCGCATCCGTATCAATAAAATCACGTGCCACATCTGGTAAAAACTCACTGCGACGGTATACATCAACGATATCTACTGGGAATGGGATATCCTGTAAGCTAGCGTACACCGTCTCCCCAAGGATCTGACCTCCAGCTGCACGGGGGTTGACGGGAATAATCCGATAACCCCGCTCTTGCATTTCCTTGCTGACACGATGACTGGTTGTATCTTCGCGATCAGATAATCCAACTACAGCGATAATCTTGCTCGTTTCTAGGTAATGTTTGATAATGCCATCACTAGGATTGCGAAATGAATAAACCATAAGAATCTCCTTTTGTATGCGTTTCCTTTCTTTAAATAGTATAACAATACGGAAGGCATTGCAAGTGTTTGTCGTTAAAAGCGGTAGGAAACTGAAAAGTTTCCTACCGCTTTCTGTTTTGAACAAACTCAATTTTATTTGGCTTCATACCATGTTTTGCCTGCATTTTCATCGGCTTCCAGTGGTACTGCAAGTTCGATAGCGGATTCCATGGTCTCTTTGACGAGTTCTTTGATCGCTGCCAGTTCATCACTTGGCACTTGCAGAACGATTTCATCGTGGACCTGAAGGAGCATCTTGGTCTTGTATGCTCCTCTTTCTAGCGCTTGGTCCAAGTGGATCATGGCAATTTTCAAGATGTCTGCTGCAGATCCTTGGATGGGTGAGTTAATAGCTGTCCGTTCCGCAAACCCTCGAACATTGAAGTTGCGAGAATTGATATCTGGAATCTCCCGACGGCGCTTGAAGAGAGTCTCCACATAGCCTTTATCACGCGCTTCCCGTACCACTCTCTCCATATAGTCCTTGATGCCAGGGTAGCGTTCGAAATAGGTCTCAATGTAGGCCTTGGCTTCTTTTCGACTGATCCCCAGGTTGTTAGACAGGCCAAAGTCGGAAATTCCATAAACCACACCGAAGTTTACTGCTTTTGCATTGCGGCGGTCATTTGGCGTCACATCTTCTGGTTTTTCAATGTTGAAGACGCGCATAGCAGTCGATGTATGGATATCTGCCCCATGCTTAAAGGCATCAATCAAATGCTCATCTCCTGAAATATGGGCCAAGACGCGCAGTTCGATCTGTGAATAGTCCGAACTCAACAAGACACTGTTTTCCTCTTCTGGGACAAAGGCCTTACGAATAAGACGACCTTGCTCCAAACGGACAGGAATGTTTTGCAGGTTGGGATCCACGCTGGACAAGCGGCCTGTCTGCGTCAAATCCTGTACATAACGGGTATGGATCTTCCCATCTTCCAAAATCCAATCTTGAAGACCGATGACATAGGTTGACTGGATCTTAGCAATTTGGCGGTATTCAAGAATCTTAGACACGATCGGTGCAATTGGAGCCAGGCGTTCCAAGACATCAACAGCTGTTGAATAGCCGGTTTTGGTCTTCTTGGTGTATTCAAGAGGGAGTTCCAATTTTTCAAAGAGGATGACGCCCAATTGTTTTGGAGAATTGATGTTGAACTCTTCTCCTGCAAGCTCGTAGATTTCTTGGGTCAAGCGCTCCAAGACCACTTCGTTTTCCACCTGCATGTCTTCTAGGGTCTGGCGCTCTACCTTGATCCCCGCGATTTCCATCTTGGCCAAAACAGCTGCTAGCGGTTGCTCCATATCATAGAGCAAATCTAGTTGATCATGGGCCTGCAACTGCTCTACCATGGGTTCTTCCGTGTCTAGTAAAACAGCGACTTTCCGTGCCAAATGCTCTAATAGGACCGCCTTTTCTGGGATAGCTTTTTTGGCTCCCTTGCCATAAACGACTTCATCCAGCGGCAGCGCAATCTGACTATAGAGACTCGCAATGGTTGAAATCTCATTGTCCTCTACGGTCGACAAGAGATACTTGGCCAATCGACTGTCAAACGCGGGATTTTGAAGGGTAATGCCCAAGTGGCTGAGCAAGACCTTGGCCCGCTTGAAGTCATAGACCTTGAGGGGCGTTTTTTCGAGAAATTCTTTGAAAATCGGTGTTTGTAAAAGACCAGTATCTGTACTCGCGTAGAGCTGACCTTTTGTCCCCCATGCGAAACCGATGATGGGTTCCGTATGGTAATTGTCCCCAAAAATCTCAAAATGGAAGAAACTATCTTCCGTGAGCATATCTGAAGTAACTTGCTCGACTTCTGTATAGTCAATAGCTACAGGAGCTACTTCTTCTCCACTGAAATCCAAGGCCTGACGGAGTTGCTTGAAGCCCATCTCCTCATAAAACTTGGCGAGATTTTCTAGATGGGGGCCCGTATAGGTGATATCATCCAGGCCAATCTCAATGGGCGCATTGGTATCGATGGTCGCGAGAGTTTTGGATAGGTAGGCCTGCTCCTTGTCGTTGATGAGGTTTTCCTTCATCTTAGAAGCCTTCATCTCGTCGATATGCTCGTAAATGCCATCAAGAGAGCCGTACTCTAGGAGTAGTTTGATCCCTGTCTTTTCTCCGATCTTAGTCACACCTGGGATATTATCCGATTTATCTCCCATCAAGGCCTTGAGGTCGATAAATTGCTCTGGTGTCAGCCCCATCTTTTCTTTGAGATAGGCCGGAGTGAATTCCTCAAACTCCGCTACCCCTTTTTTGGAAATCTCAACCACCGTATTGTCATCTGTCAGCTGGATCAAATCCTTATCCCCAGAGACAATGGTGACTTCAAATGGCACCGAAGTAGTTTCTGCCATCTTATCTAGTGTTCCAATAATATCATCCGCTTCATACTGGGCCAGCTCATAATGGCGGATTCCCAAATGATCCAGTTGCTCACGAATGAAAGGAAACTGCTCGCGGAACTCATCTGGAGTTTTTGCACGGCCCCCTTTGTAGTCGGCATACATCTCCGTCCGAAAAGTCGTCTTTCCTGCATCAAAAGCAACGAGGACATGGGTCGGTTGGATGCGCTCTAAGAGATGGCTCAACATGAGGTTAAAGCCATAAACCGCATTGGTATGCAGACCATTAGCATTTTTGAAACGGTCAATTTGATTATAGAGTGCAAAAAAGGCACGAAAAGCGACGGAAGACCCGTCGATGAGTAGTAATTTATTCTTTTTTTCCATAGGCCTATTATACCACGAATCACAAGGTCTCTGGTACATAAAAACTCTACCCTTTCGGGTAGAGCCTTCTTTAGGAGTTTCTTATGAAAAATGAAGAGAAGTGTTTATTCGCCGTAACAAGAACCTTGTTGTGGCAATTTCTTAAAGCGTTTTGGATAATTAACTGAGATTTTCATTTTCTGTACCTCATTTCTTATTGGATGAGTACAGTATACAAGAGAAACCTAAACGATTCCTTATAGAAAGCTTCAAGAAAACTAAAAGCTGAGGCGCAAAACACGCGGTTGTTTTTTGCTGCAAGCTGGTAACTGAAGATGAAGCCCTGTCTCATCTTGGCTCCAAGAAAGAAGCTGACTTTCTCCAAGGAGCTCTACCTTTTGAATGCGCGCATGAAGAATTCTCGGTTGCTTGAGATCATAGGCGAGAGACGGCAAGGTCAACTCTTCCGTCCTTCCACTTGGTTCCAGCTGGATAGCATAAAGAAAACCATCACGCATGGTATAGCGGAAATCTTGGCTGGTATAGAGTGGCGCTTCTCCATCTGAGAAGGAACCTTCCTGGGCCTCGGTCGGTCCGTCTGATGACACCCGCCAAGGCCGACTCTGATAAATGGCTTCTCCATTTACCGCCAGCCAGTTCCCGATCTCTGTGAGGATGTCTTGGTCTTGCTCAGGAATAGTGCCATCTGCCTTGGGTCCAATATTGAGCAGAAGATTGCCATTTTTGGCCACAACATCGACTAAATTTTGTAGCAATTCCTTACTGGTCTTGTAGGCTAGATCCTGGGTATAGCACCAAGAATTACGGGCGATCGCGGTATCCATTTGCCACGGAAAGGCTTGCGTCTCTCCGTATCCTCCCCGCTCCATCTCGACGATTCCTGAACCGAAAGGGAGGGCGTCCTGTTTGTAACAAACAGCCACCTTGCGATCTTCTTGTGCTGCTAGATTGTAATAATAAGCCAAAAAGCGCATCAAGTAGGGACGGAAACTCTCATGCTGGATCCACCAGTCAAAATATAGGAGCTCTGGTTGGTAGTCCCGCACCAGTTCACAGGTTCGCAACAGCCAATCTTCCAAGTATTCTTTGCTTGGATAAGGCTTGGAAGTCAGATCAAAATGATCCTTGGGCTCTGGCTCGGCTGGCCAATAAAGGCTGTCTCTTGGGACTTCTTGCGGAATGTCACTAGTGAATTCCTTGCCATGTGAAAAGAAAAACTGGTGTTCTGCCCGGTGAGAGGACGTACAGAAGTGCAGGCCACGTTTTTCTGCTTCCTCCCTCAGCTCCCCTAAGACATCTCGTCTCGGCCCCATTTCTAAGCTATTATAAGGCGAGAGAGTAGAGGCATACATCTGAAAACCATCGTGGTGCTCCGCAACTGGGAAAAGATACTGAGCTCCCGCTTTTTGAAAGAGATCTAGCCAAGATGCCGGATCAAATTGATCGGCTGTAAAAAGAGGAATGAGATCCTTGTAGCCAAAGATAGCCTGGTCTCCAAAATGCTCTCGATGATAGTCATAGCAAGGATTCCCTTGGATATACATATTTCGCGAATACCATTCCGAACCAAAGGCAGGTACACTGTAGACGCCCCAGTGGATAAACATTCCAAATTTGGCATCCCGATACCAATCTGGACAGACTTGATGGCTAAGAGAGTCCCAGCTTGGTTCAAAAGGACCTGACTGGATGACTTGATCAATCTCTTCAAGGCTTATCATGCTCTTCTCCTCTTTTCTTGTTACTACCTCTATTGTAACGAGAAACCCTCGTTTGTAAAGACAAACGAGGGGAATGTTTAAAATAGTAGACAAAGAGCTTGATCTAGGAGAATCAAGCTGATGATGAATGAAATGAAGCTTCTAGCCCTTCACTGCTTGAGAAATGAAACGAGCGATGGCGTCTGTCTCCCCTTGGTGGAGAGCCTTAACGATCTTGGACCCCACAATAACCCCATCTGAGACCTTGTTGAAACGGTGAACATCCTCCATGCTGGAAACTCCAAAACCTGTTAAAACAGGAATGGACGCTATTTCGTGTAATTGGGCCAAGTGGTGGTCCAAATCCTCTCGATAGCTACCAGCTTTCCCCGTCACTCCATTGACAGCAACGGCATAGATAAACCCTTCTGCATCTTGGATCAATTTCTTCTGGCGCTCGATTCCTGTGGTTAAGCTCACTAGTGGCACCAAAGCGATGTCTTTATCCACTAATAGAGGTTCTACCAGATCCGCATGCTCATGAGGGAGATCCGGAATAATCACTCCCTTGACCGCTGTTCCTTCTACAGCTCTAAAGAAATTTTCGAGCCCATATTGGAACAAGGGGTTGAAATAGGTCATGATGACCAAAGGAACACTTGTCTCCAGACGCTGGATCGTTTGCACCAGTTTCTCTGTCGTCGTCCCATGGGCTAAACTTCGTAGTCCCGCCTCTTCAATCACAGGGCCATCTGCCACCGGATCCGAAAAAGGAATGCCAACCTCAATAGCTGAGACACCAAGCTCCTCCAAAAATTGGATGGTTTCCTGCAAACCTGCCAAGCCTTTTTCATGATCTCCTGCCATGATATAAGGAACAAAGATCCCTTGCTGCTGGTCTTTCAGCTTTTGTAAATGCTCTGTTAAGGTCTTTCCCATCTTACTCTCCCCTCTCTTGTTCTAGGCGGTCTTTGACTTGTACCACATCTTTATCCCCACGACCTGATAAGCAAACGATCATAGATTTTTCAGGCCCCATTTCCTTGGCCAATTTCACCGCATAGGCGATAGCATGGCTCGATTCCAGAGCTGGAATGATTCCTTCTACTTTCGAAAGCAATTGAAAGGCTTCTAGGGCTTCTTGGTCTGTCACAGGCACATAGGTTGCCCGCTTGATCTCATGGAAATAAGAATGCTCTGGCCCAATTCCTGGGTAATCGAGACCTGCTGAAATCGAGAAGGCTTCTAAAATCTGTCCATGAGCATCCTGTAACACATCCATCAAGGCGCCGTGAAGGACTCCCGGACGCCCCTTGGTCAAGGTTGCTGCATGCTGGTCTGTATCCACTCCAAGGCCAGCAGCTTCTGCCCCATACATGGCAACAGATGTATCTTCAACAAAAGGATAAAAGAGCCCAATGGCGTTCGATCCGCCTCCTACACAGGCTAAGACTGCATCTGGTAGCGCACCGTCATTTTGCTCTGCAAATTGGCGTTTAGCTTCTCGACCGATGACACTTTGAAAATTACGGACAATCTCTGGGAATGGGTGAGGTCCTAGAGCAGAACCCATGATATAGTGGGTATCCTCCACATTTGCTACCCAGGCTCTAAGGGCAGCATTGACCGCATCCTTGAGAACACGTGACCCATCTGTTACTGATTGAACCTTGGCACCCAACAACTCCATCCGAAAGACATTGAGGGCTTGGCGTTTGACATCTTCTTCCCCCATGTAGATGGTGCATTCCATATCAAATAAAGCAGCAGCCGTTGCCGTTGCAACACCGTGCTGTCCGGCCCCTGTTTCTGCGATGATCTTTTTTTTGCCCATCCGATGTGCCAATAAAACTTGTCCTAGGGCATTATTAATTTTATGAGCCCCTGTGTGGTTGAGATCTTCTCTTTTAAGAAAGATCTTGGCTCCACCGATGTACTTGGTAAGATTTTTAGCGTAATAGAGCGGTGTTTCCCGACCGACATATTGTTTCAGAAGCTGATCCAATTCTGCTTGAAAAGAAGGATCTGCTTGACTTTCTCTGTAGGCTTCTTCTAATTCTAAAACTGCTGTCATCAAGGTTTCAGGGACAAATCGTCCCCCGAACCGCCCGTAAAATCCGTTTTGATCTGGTTGTTTATATGCCATGCTTGGCCCTTTCTATAAATCGTTTTATCTTTTCTTGATCTTTTATTCCATTTGTCTCGACCCCACTGGATACATCCACCGCATAAGGATGAAAGAAGCGAATGGCATCTGCTACATTGTCTACCGTCAAGCCTCCTGCAATAAAGAAGGGCTTTGTGAAGTTTTGGGTTTCGAGTTCTTGCCAGTTAAAAGTCTCTCCACTTCCTGCTACAGGAGCATCAAAGAGCAGATAATCGGCACTGGTCTCAGGAAGAGCTGTATCTTTCCCCACTTGAACAGCGCGAATCGTTTGTTGGGGAAGGTCTTGTAAGATGGTATCATCTATCGATCCATGCACTTGTATCAGGTCCAAGCCCACAACTTGGCAAGTCTTCTCCACTTCTTCTCTTTGTGGTGATACAAAAACACCGACTTTTTGAACTCCCTCTGGAATCCCTGTAGCCAACTGCCGGGCTTGCTCCAGCGTGACTTGCCGTTTGCTTGGTGCAAAGACAAAACCAATGTAGTCCGCACCAGCTTCAACAGCGGTCTGGACAGCTTCTGGAGTGGACAGTCCGCAAATTTTAACCTTTGTCAATCTGCAACTCCTTTACTTTTTCAGCCACATTGTCTGCCTTCATGAGGGCTGTCCCAACGAGAATGCCACTAAAATAAGGAGCTAGCATGCGCGCATCTGCTGCTGTGAAAATAGCAGACTCCGAGATGTAAACCGGTTCTTGTTCAAAGCTTGTCGCCAATTCAAGGCTAGTATGAAGATCTGTCTCAAAGGTCACCAAGTTGCGATTATTGACCCCTATGATCTGAGCCCCAATCCGGTGAGCGATCTCTAGTTCTGTCAGATTATGGGTCTCCACCAAGACCTCCAGGCCAAGATGGGTCGCAAACTCATAGAGCTCCTTCAGACGAGCCTCTGGTAAGGCTGCAACTATCAACAAGATCACGGTTGCCCCTGCGTTTCGCGCCCGAATCAGTTGCTTTTTATCCACAATGAAATCTTTGTTGAGGGTGGGAATACGCACTCGACTAGATATTTCCCGGAGATACTCGATATTACCCTTGAAAAACACTTCATCGGTCAAGACAGAAATCATCACGGCCCCATTTTCTTCGTAAGTCTTAGCCTGCGCGACGATATCCACATCGACATGAATATCTCCCAGACTCGGGCTGGCCTTTTTCACCTCTGCGATGATCTGAAGCTTTTCTGGATGACTCTTTAGGTAATCATACAGGCGGTAGGTCTCGCGCAAAGGTTGGAGTTTCTCTTCTTTCATCGCAGCCACTTCCCGCGCCTTTTCCTTTAGAATCTTTGGCAAGAATTCTTGACTCATTTTTGATACTCCTGTAATAATCTCAATTTCTCAAGGGCAGCCCCACTGGCAATCACTTCACGTGCCAAGGCAATCCCCTTCTTGATAGAATCTACTTTGCCGTTGGCATAAAAACCAAGGCCAGCATTCAAGACCGTCACCTCTAAGAAGGGACTCGCTTCATTCTTCAAGACGCTGAGCAAAATTTCCGCATTGCGTTTGGCGTCACCACCTCGTACTTGATCAATTTCAATGCGCTCCATTCCGATGTCTTCTGGTTGAAAACTGGATAAAGTAACCTGTCCATCTTCCAGAATAGCGAGCTGGGTTTCTCCATCAAGGCCTGCCTCGTCCAAACCTTGTGGACCACTCACCACCACTGCGCGTTTCCTTCCCAAATTCTTTAGAATCTCCGCCGTACTTTCCAGCATATCTGGACGACTGGTTCCCAATAGCTGGGTTTCTAGAGGAATCGGATTGATAAGAGGACCGGTTAAGTTCATCACCGTTGGAACCCCTAGCGCCAAGCGAGCGGGCATAATATAGCGCATGCCAGGATGCAGATTTTTGGCAAATAGGAAGACAATTCCCGCCTTTTCAAACACTCGTCCCAAGTCTTCTGGACCCAAATCAAGGTTAATTCCTAGAGCTTCTAGTACATCCGCAGAACCGGATTTAGAAGAGATCGAACGATTTCCGTGTTTCGCCATCTTGATGCCACCACCAGCAAGGACGAAGGCAGCTGTTGTTGAAATGTTGAAACTATAAGAACGATCGCCCCCAGTTCCACAATTGTCCATCGCTCCTTGAACTTCTGTAGGAATAGCGACTGCATAAGCCTGCATCACTTTTGCAATAGCCGTCCGCTCTTCAACCGTTTCTCCCTTCATTTTGAGACCTAGAAGAAGGGCCGTCACCTGGGCTTCTGAAGCACGACCAGCAACGACTTCCTCCATAGCAGCTTCTAACTCTGCACTGGTTAGATCCATTCCTTCCGCCACTTTTGCAAGCACTTGTTTCATCTTCCGCTCCTTGACTAGTTTGACAAAATTTTCGATGGTCTTGAGCCCATCTGGCGTCCCGATACTTTCTGGATGGTATTGAAAACCATAAATCGGTAAGCTACGGTGTTGAATTCCCATAATCGCTTGATCATCCGTCGTTCGAGAGGTAATGACAAAATCCTCTGGCATGTCTTCAATCGTCAGCGAATGGTAACGCATGACTGGGACTTCTTTTGCGACACCCGCGTATAGAGGAGAGGGAGCTTCTAGCTGGATCTGGCTTTGTTTGCCATGCATGACCTGTGGTGCCAATCCCAAGCGCCCTCCAAAAACTTCTGCAATCGCTTGATGCCCCAAGCAAATCCCCAAGATTGGTTTGACCCCCGCGAAATCTCGGATCATCTCCTCCATCTTACCCGCATCCTTTGGCCAACCTGGACCTGGAGAAAATACCAAGGCATCTGCTTCTTGGGCAACCTGGTACAAATCCGGATCATCATTTCGAAGCACCTGGACCTCATCAAATTTTCCGATATACTGTGCTAAATTGTAGGTAAATGAATCGTAATTATCGACTAATAAAATCATCCTTCTTCTCCAATCCTTGTCATCGATTTTGCCTTATTGACGGTTTCTTGGTATTCATTTTCAGCGATCGAATCATAAACGATTCCTGCTCCGGCCTGCACATAAGCCTTCTTATTTTTGAGGATCATGGTTCGAATCGCAATAGCAAAATCAAGATCCCCCGTCACAGAGAGATAGCCAATAGCCCCCGCATAGACCCCGCGTTTCTCTTTTTCTGCCTCATAGATTCGCTTCATGGCTCGAATCTTGGGAGCACCCGAAACGGTCCCAGCTGGAAGAGTTGCCTTCAGAGCCTCAATAGAGGCTAGTCCAGGAAGTAATTGCCCCTTGACCACACTCGTCAGGTGCATGACATAACGAAAGAATTCCACTTCCATATATTTGGTCACTTCAACTGACCCATTTTGAGCGATACGCCCAATATCGTTTCGCCCTAGATCCACCAACATCCGGTGTTCTGCGACTTCTTTTGGATCCCCTGCCAAATCAGCTGACAATTGCCGATCAGTCTCTTCATCGATCCCTCTGGGACGTGTGCCAGCAATGGGATTGGTTGTCACCACTCGATCCTTGACCGACACCAGACTTTCTGGACTAGCACCGATAATTTGGTACTCCCCAAAATCATAAAAGTAGAGATAATTCGAAGGATTGGTCACGCGCAAATTGCGGTAATAATCTAGCGGTTTTCCTGAAAAATCAGCTGAAAAACGTTGACTGAGCACGCATTGGAACATATCCCCTTTTCGAATATAGTCCCGGGCTAGGGCCACCATTTCCTCAAACTCTTTTTGCTCCAAATGATTGTGGAAATGAAGTGCATGCAGATCCTTGTCCTGAAACTCTTCTTTTGCAGGTCTTGCCAATTGTGCTAATACTTGCTCCAAGCTCGACGCTTGCTCTGCTTCACTTCGTCCACTATAGAGGTTCTCTTCCACCACATAGACCTTTTCCTTTTTGTGATCAAAAATCACATAGCTTTCATATAAGAAAAAGTGAAGATCTGGTGTGCCGATCGTATCTTCAGGAATGGAACCAATGTTCTCATAGAGACCAATCAAGTCATAGCCGACAAATCCAATCGCCCCACCGTTAAAAGGAAGCTCTTCGGAAGTTTTCGTTTTGACCGTGATGCGATTCAAAAAGTCCAAAGGATCTTCTTTAACAATTTGATCATTGTTATAGAGGACGCCATTTTCAAACTTGACTTCACTGACCGGCCGATAGGCTACAATTGAAAAACGCGCATTCTCTTTTTCACGAGGAATTGACTCCAAGATCATTTTATGGGGCGCATCCAAACGCATATAAGCCAAAATTGGACTCAACACATCAGCAGATAAAACTTTTTTCATATCAGAAACCTCTCTTCTAGAACTCTTTTATTCTAAGGAATTCAACCGCACCCTACTTCGCTTGCTAAGGCGATCAAGGGTATCCCATCGCTCAATTCTCGCTTTGGGATCAATGTGCCTAAGCTCGCTTCGCTTGCTAAGGCACATAGAAAAGCCCTCACACAAAAACTGTGTGAGGGCGTAGTGTCCGCGGTGCCACCTCTTTTATAGGGAAAAATAGCTGGTCTTTCCCTACATCTCTATCTCCTCTATCAAGGAGTTGCACGGTAAGGGGTGCCAACCGAATTCACATGGGTTAGAATTCATTAATCATAACAGTCCAATTTTCATCAGTCGCTATTGCTTGTTCACAATTCCCACAAGCTCCCTGAAAATAGCTGACTCATTACTTTTCTGTTGCTACCATTATAACCCTTTTTCTTAGAAAGTCAATAAAATTTTTAGTCTTTTTTTATACTTTTTTCTACACTAATTTAATAAAATCAGCTCAAAGAGCCCTAGCGGCCCGTCCTTTTTATCCTAAAAATAGGATACTCAACAAAGCCAAAATTGCAGGACCACCTTGGGTCAAGATAATCTTTTTATTGGCTGTCATCGCACCGTAGGCCGCAGCTCCAATAATAAAGAGCACAAAAATTGTAACAACTTCACTATTTTTAGAGACAAACAATCCATACAAGAGGAAGACACCAATCAAGGCATTGTATATCCCTTGATTCTTAAATAAAGAGGTCACAGATGGGCGAGCGAGTTCTTCTTTATCCATGTTGAAAACCCGACTTGTGGTATCAGATGTGGTTCTGATGCTCTCCAAATAAAAAATACATAAATGCTCCAGTGCAGCAAGACTCGCTAAAATAATCGTCAGTAATGACATCGTAGATTCTCCTTTTTATTCAATCGTTATTTGTTCAATACCAGATACTAATTTATCCAGCAAGTATGAAAATTGCTCTTGTTCTTGAGTGGTCAAAATGCGACTCATCTGATCTTTCACAGCCACATGATAGCGAGGGGGATGTTTGACCAAACGATTATAGGCCATATCCGTCAAATGAATTAAGATTTCTCGCTGGTTTTTTGGATTTCGACTCCGATGGACAAATCCTTCCTTTTCTAAAATTTTGAAATGCCGGGTTAAAGCCGCTGGATCAATCTGTAAGCGTTCCTGAACCGCGATCTGATTGCAAGGTGCTTGTTCTAATAGATACTGCAAGATTTGGTAACGCGTTAAGCTAATCCCTAGTCGCTTTTCAAAGAGTTGTGTGGTCGATTGATCTGCCAAACGTAGTTGGTAGAGTAAATCATTTATTTCTGCCATATTCCTTCTCCGAATCGTTTTTGATAAATCAATAATTGATTAGTCAATCATAAACTTTTTCTTCTATCCTGGCAAGAAAAAAAGCTGGCACTGTTTTTTCGCACAAAAAAAGCCGCCTGATTGGGCGACTCTTAGGGAGATTATTATGAAAAAGAAAAGTTTTAGGATTTTTCTAAACAAAGTTAGGAGGTCTTTGTTTATGGTTCTATTATAGCGGACATTTCTTAAAGAAAGCTTACGACTTTATTTCAAAATGAAAACAATCTCTTTACAGATTCTTTTCAGCGTTTAAAATAGCTGGAATATCTAGTAAACTTTCCACCTGATAATTACCTTCATAGTCAGACGTCAAGAAATTGATACTCTGAATCTGGCTATTCCTTGCAAAGTCAATATCCAGGCTCCGATCCCCAATATAGTAGGTCTTTCCCGGATGCAACCCGTACTTCTCTATCAGATGCTTGGCTGCTTCTGGGTTAGGCTTGCGGGCAAAACCACTTTGACTGGTCAAAATCTCTGAAAAAAAGGATTCTAAGCCCAAGTCCCGTAGGATGACCAAGGCATTCTCTCCCTTATGGGTATAGACAAATTGTTCTATCCCAGCATCCTTCGCCCAGGACAGGACATCACGCGCCCCCTCCATCAGAAGGACCTGGGCATTTTTCTCTGCTAGACTTTCTGCTCGGCGATGATTTAAGTCCGTCACATCCAGTTGATACTCTGCTGCCACCGCTACTAAAAGATCTTGAACCGAATGCTTCAAGATATAGTCTTTAATACTCGCTCGGTCAAACGGAAGCTGATAAGATGCATAGGTCTCCTCAAGACCCGCCAGAATAGCATCATAGGAATCCAGCAAGGTCCCATCCAAATCCCAAATAAAAGCTCGTTTTGTCATTTTCTCTCTCCTATTTTTCGTCTATAAAGTTGACTCAAAAACAGCCAACGGAAACCATTGTCCAGCAGCGTCCCCGTCCAGACACCTGGAAGACCCAAGCCAAGGGTTACTCCAAGCAGATAACCGGCTCCAATTCGAATGACCCACATGCCAATGGTTGTGGCATAAAATGGAAGTTTCCCATTTCCCAAGCCTTGCCAAACAGCAGTATAGATGACTGTTCCTGCTGTAAAGGGTGTTCCTAACAAAGAAAAGAGGACAACTGATAGGCTAGCTTCTACCGCTTTCGCATCTTGTGTGTAGAGATGGGTCAGAAGGGTGCCCCCGAAAAAGATACCCAGAGCAATGGGCAACATCAATACAAAGGACAGCCAGTAAGACTGCTTTCGAAGGCGGTCAATCTGCTCAAAATCCCCTTCACCGAGGCTTCGTGCTACGAGCATGACCGTCGCTGTGGCCACTCCAAACACCGGCATGTAGTTAAACTGGGTCAAGGTCTCTCCGATGGCATTTCCGGCGACTGCCTCAGTCCCAAAAGCAACCACGATCGCAATGATCACCACATCTCCAGCTCGCATCATCAGCCGTTCTCCAGCAGCTGGCAGTGCTAAGTTCAAGAGCTTACGATCCAATCCCCAACGAAGGGAAGCAAAGGGCAGCTGGACCTTTTGCCACAAGAGGATAACACCAACCAGACGGGCTAGCACAGTCCCCAAAGCTGCTCCGACAATTCCCCAACCAAAAAGGAAAATAGCCACAGAGGAGAATAGAGCATTTAAAACATTGGTCAACAAGCTGACATACATGGGAAGCCGTGGATTGTTGGCTACCCGAACCAAGGAGCCCAAGGTCGTCATCAATCCTAAGAGAACAATGGTCCCGCCGACCAAGGAAAGGTAAATCCCCCCACTTTCGGCGACTGCAGCTTCCGTTCCCAACAGCGAAATCATCTGGCGTCCAAACAACAGCGAAGCCCCTCCTAAGAGAGCACTCACCAACAAGGTCACCTTTAGGGACTCTGTCGCATGGTAGGCAATGTGGTCTTGATTTTTTTCACCCAAGCTTTTAGACATGACACTGGCAACTGCTGCACCCAGTGCCAAAAAGATGGCTTGATAGATGGTGATGATGTTTCCTGCGACGGAAACACCTGAAATGGCAACCAAGCCCAGGTGAGCCACTAAATAAGAGTCCACCATGCCCATCAGCATTTGTAAGAAATTTTCACCCATGGCAGGAAGGGCAATGTTTAAGATTTTTTTGTATGAATTCATGAGTATATAAAAGAGCCAAACGGCTCTTTTGATCTTTCTAATAGGGAGAATTACAGTCCCAAGTACTCTTCTACGGCTGCTTGCATGTCTTTAGCAGCTACGCTTGTACGATGGCGAACCGGCGCAGTTTCAAGACCGTCTACAGCCGGTGGCACAGGAACACCTGAGAGGGTGTGCAATTTGGCCAAGGCTTCGAAATCGCCTAGACCTGTCTCGCCCGTCACCGCTTCTACTGCCACAACTGGGAATTTATAAGGACTTGCTGTAGAGGCAATGACTGTTTTAGCAGCATCCCCTGTTTGGGCCCGGTATTTTTGATAAACGGCTGATGCTACAGCTGTATGAGGATCTTCGATGTAATCAGACGCTTCATAGACCCGCTTGATCTCTGCAGCAGTTTCTGCTTCATCTGCGTATGCAGCCGCAAACAAATCTAAGATATCTGCATCAAAGTCGGACAATTGGTATTGACCTGTTGCAAGGAGGCTTTCCATCAACTCTTTGGTCTTTGTGGCATCATTGCCTACCAAGTGGAAGATCAAGCGTTCCAAGTTGGAAGACACTAAGATATCCATCGATGGACTGG
Source organism: Streptococcus parasanguinis (assembly GCF_047465465.1). Lineage (GTDB taxonomy): Bacteria > Bacillota > Bacilli > Lactobacillales > Streptococcaceae > Streptococcus > Streptococcus parasanguinis_AI. The sequence goes on from NZ_JASGZU010000005.1 coordinate 37,044, forward strand.
TGGTCACCTTGAACTCACGTTTCTTATCATAGACACGTGTTTTGAAGAAGTCTGTCAAGACATTGTTCTCGTTTGATGCACAGATCAATTTTCCAACTGGAAGACCGATTTGTTTGGCATAGAAAGCTGCCAAGATATTTCCAAAGTTCCCTGTTGGGACGGTAAAGTTGACTTTTTCTCCCGCTGTGATTTGGCCTGTCTTGACCAATTGAGCATAGGCGTATACGTAATAGACAACCTGAGGCACCAAACGGCCAATGTTCATGGAGTTGGCTGATGAGAATTGCATCTTGTTGGCTGCCAATTTTTCACGTAGTTCAACATCGTTGAACATATGTTTGACATTCGTTTGAGCATCGTCAAAGTTTCCATCGATCGCGATTACATGAGTATTGTCCCCAGTTTGAGTGGTCATTTGCAACTCTTGTACCTTGCTGACACCGTCTTTTGGATAAAAGACAATAATTTCAGTACCTGGAACATCGGCAAAACCTGCCATGGCAGCTTTACCAGTGTCCCCGGATGTCGCTGTCAAGATGACGATTTTATTTTCCAGACCGTGCTTTTTAGCTGCTGTTGTCATGAAGTAAGGCAAGATCGACAAAGCCATATCTTTAAAGGCTATGGTTGAACCGTGGAAAAGTTCCAAGTTGTATTGGCCATCGAGTTTGACAAGCGGAGCAATGGCTGGCGTATCAAACTTGCTGTCATAGGCATTGGTGATACAGTAGTCCAACTCTTCTGCTGTGAAGTCATCCAAAAAGGCTGACAATACAAGCTTAGCCACTTCTTGGTAAGAAGCGTCTTTGAGGGTGTTAAAATCTAGCTCCACTTGAGGATAAGATACCGGAGTAAACAAGCCGCCATCTGTTGCCAAACCTTGAAGGATGGCTTGACTAGCTGTTACAGTATTTTTTTCGTCTCGTGTTGATTGGTAAACTAATGTCATGACAGTTTCATTCCTTTACTAGTAGTCTTCTCATTATATCATAAATGTCAGAAAATTTAACGGTTTTCGCCAAATCTTGGCAAAGGTCGGCAAACAGAATCAAGATAAAAGAGAGCAGGAGCAACCATTTTGCCCCTACTCCCAGATAAATCTTGTCTACCCTTGTCTTTTCCGTTCGATCAAGCCAATCCCAACTCTGCTAAAACAGATGGGAAGTCTTTCTTCAAGCTTTCAAGAGCTACCGTTACTTCTTGACGAGTTTGGTTGTTTTTCACAGTGACTTGACCACTTTCAACCTCACTGCTTCCTAAGGTAATCAAGGTTTTGGCCGCAAAGACATCTGCTGACTTAAATTGTGCCTTGAGCTTACGTCCAAGATAGTCACGTTCTGCCTTGAAACCTTGGATTCGAAGGGCTTGAACCAAGCTAAGTGCTGCTTCATTGGCCTCATCTCCTAGAACGGCAATATAAGCATCTAATCCTTTTTCGATCGGTAATTCAATGCCTTTCTTTTCAAGAACGAGAAGGATCCGTTCCACACCGATACCAAATCCAAAACCAGCTGTCGCAGGGCCACCGAAGTATTCAACCAACCCATCATAGCGACCACCTGCACAGACTGTCAATTCATTGCCTTCAATTTCTGTAATGAACTCAAAAATCGTGTGGTTGTAGTAATCCAAGCCACGCACCATATTGGTATCGATGACATAGGCTACCCCCAAGTCTTCTAACATCCGACGAACCGCATCAAAATGCGCTTGGCTTTCTTCATCAAGATAGTCTAGGATGGAAGGAGCCTGTTCAACCGCCGCCTTGTCTTCTTTTTCTTTTGAATCCAAGACACGAAGCGGATTTTCTTCTAAGCGACGTTGGCTGTCCTTAGACAATTGATCCTTCATTGGCAAGAGGTAATCAATCAAGGCTTGACGATAAGCCTGACGACTAGCAGGGCTTCCCAAGGTGTTCAAGTGCAAGGTTACATTGTCAATTCCTAGTTCTTTCAGGAATTGCGCTGCCATGGCAATGGTTTCGACATCCGTTGCAGGATTGCTCGATCCAAAGCATTCTACCCCAATTTGGTGGAATTGACGCAAACGACCTGCTTGAGGACGTTCATAGCGGAACATTGGGCCTATGTAATAGAACTTACTTGGTTTTTGTACCTCAGGCGCAAAGAGTTTATTTTCTACATAGGAGCGGACAACAGGAGCTGTTCCTTCTGGACGAAGCGTGATATGACGGTCTCCCTTGTCATAGAAGTCATACATTTCTTTGGTAACGATATCCGTCGTATCCCCTACTGAACGGCTGATGACTTCATAATGTTCGAAGATCGGTGTGCGGATTTCATCATAATTGTATCGCGCAAAGACCTTGCGTGCAAAGCCTTCTACATATTGCCATTTCGCTGAATCACCAGGAAGGATATCCTGGGTCCCTTTTGGTTTTTGTAATTTCATAGCCTTCATCCTTTGTCTTACTTTTGCCTCTATTTTACCACAAATTCGAAGAGAAATGGAGACTGGACAGAATTTCCTTCGTTCGACACGTTCAAAACCTCTTTCTCTTCTTGCCTTATCAGCCGAATTATGAGAAAATGGAAGCCATACTACACTGAAAGGATCTTGCGATGAGAGAGGATATCAAAATCAATGACCGCGCCCTCGCACTAGAGAAGTCGTTAATCGAAAAATTGGAGCTTGTATTTGATACCGATGTTGAGTTAGATGTCTATAACCTAGGACTGATCTACGAGATCCATCTAGATGAAGCCGGTACTTGCAAGGTGGTCATGACCTTCACCGATACGGCTTGTAACTGTGCTGAGAGCCTTCCGATCGAAATCGTCGCTCGCCTAAAAGAAATTGAGGGGATCGAAGATGTCAAGGTTGAAGTAACTTGGTTACCCGCTTGGAAAATTACACGAATCAGCCGATACGGGCGCATCGCCCTTGGCCTTCCGCCACGATAATAAGCATTGCCTTTTTAAAAATGTAGTCAACTAATGAAGGAATGCCTCTTTGGAAATCCGATCCACAATAAAAAACGAGGAACACCAGCTCTGCCATCAGAGTTTGTTCCTCGTTTTTTATAATGTTTAAATCCATTCAAACTTTTTCACTACCAGAATGGACTAAGCCTCGTCAGCTTTTGGTTCTGGAAGGATTTGGTACAACACGATTCCTAGAATCGTTGAAGTTGCCACACCTGTAATTTGAAGACCACCAAGGTCAATCATCAAACCACCGATCCCTGATACCAAGATCACACTAGCAATCAAGAGATTCTTTTTATTATCAAAATCAATCTTATGTTCAACTAAAATTTTCAAACCGCTAGCAGCGATAACCCCAAAGAGGGCAATAGACAAACCTCCCAATACAGGAGTTGGAATAGAGTGCAAGAGTGCTGATAGCTTCCCAATAAAGCTCATGACAACCGCAATCACTGCTGCGCCTGAAATAACGTAAACTGAGTAGACCTTACTAAGGGCCATAACCCCAATGTTTTCCCCATAAGAAGTTACTGGAGGAGCTCCAAAGAATCCAGCAATAATCTGTGCCAAGCCATCACCAGTAAGCGTATGATCAAGCCCTGGATCCTTGAAGTAATCACGCTCAGTCAAACTATTTAAAACCATGAGGTGACCAAAATGTTCCGTCATGGTCACAAAGGCAATCGGAGCCATGGTCAAAATCGCACTTGGATAGAGTTTAAAGCTATAATCTACAAATGGAATGTCAAAGTTTGGAACTTGAATCCAATGCGCCGCACTTACCTCTGAGAAATTAACAAAACTATGTCCTGTCATCAAACCAAGAGCCAATGAGAAAATATAGCCCACAATTAATCCAAGTAAAATTGGGACGACACCGACAATCTTCTTGCCATACATGTTAAAGAGGATAACCGCAAAGAGGGTCACCATCGAAATCAATAGAGCATAACCACTATAGCTTTTATTTAAGGTTGTCGCATCAGTGACTGCATTCGCCGCAAGACTCAAACCAATTACCATGATAATGGGACCAACCACGATTGGTGGAAGGACCTTATTAATCCAATCTTTACCCGCATGCTTAACAATCAGAGCTACAAACAAGTAGACCAAGCCACCCGCCATAGCACCTTGCGCAACTGCTGCGATTCCATCTGACTTCATCAGCATCTGCATAGCAGCAATATAAGCAAAACTAGACCCCATATAAGCAGGAATCTTATACTTGGTCACGGTTAAGTGAGCCAAGGTCCCCAAACCAGATGAGAACAAAGCAATGGCAGGATCAATCCCAACCAAAATCGGCACCAGCACTGTCGCCCCAAACATGGCAAACAAATGCTGGAAAGATAAACCAACCAATAAACCAGGTTTTGGCATATCATTCACATCATATTTAACGTCATTCACGATCGTAAAAACCTCCTAAAATTAAGATGCGACAAGCTATGGCTGAACAAAAACGTCTACCTTCGATGACCAAATCGTAAAGGAGTACTTCATGCTCCATCATCGACGATTTCTCTTTTTCATCAAACCACTTTTCAACTATACAAAAAAATCCCCCACAACAAGGAGATACACAAAATATAGGCTGGTCTTCCCAGGCCTTTCATTTCCATAGCTCCTTGCCTGCCTCTCTGGACAGTATTAAAGGATTGATTCGATTAGTCACAATTATAGCAAATTATAGACGGATTTACAAGAAAAATGACAGATAATACACTCAAATCTCCCAAAAAGTAATATTCATACGCTTCAGCGACAGGGTTAAAAATAGCGACTTTGAGCCAAAAAAGAGGCTGGGACAAAAGTCCTAGCCTCTCAATTATTTTTGGATTGTCGAGCAAGACGCAGTGGTTGAGTGGGCTCTACTACACTGATTTCATCAGCTTTTACAGCCCTACTCAACTGTGCGGAGGTGGGACGACGAAATCGAATTCTAACGAATGACCGATTTCTGTCCCACTCTCTCTTTGGACAAAGTCGTCCTTGTAATTACTGTTTACCAGACTGTTCCATATTCCAGAAGTCGGTTACGGCACCACGTGATGCTGAAGAAACGATGTGGGCGTATTTACCCAGAACCCCACGGCTATACAGTGGCGGCAAGGTTGTTTCTGCCTTGCGTTTCGCTAACTCTTCGTCTGAAACGTGCATGGTGATTTCTTTGGTATCTTGGTCAACCGTTACCAAATCCCCTGTGTGGAGGTAGGCGATCGGGCCACCAACCTGAGCTTCAGGCGCAATGTGACCAACAACGAGACCATACGTACCACCAGAGAAGCGTCCGTCTGTCAAGAGGGCTACCTTGTCTCCTTGGCCTTTCCCAACAATCATGGATGACAAGGATAGCATTTCCGGCATACCAGGACCACCCTTAGGACCTACGAAACGAACAACGACAACGTCGCCATCCACAATTTCATCCGAAAGAACGGCTTCAATGGCAGCTTCTTCGGAGTCAAAGACCTTAGCAGGGCCCGTGATGTTGCGGACCTTCACACCTGATACTTTGGCAACTGCTCCTTCAGGAGCCAAGTTCCCTTTCAAGATGATCAATGGACCATCCGCACGTTTCGGATTTTCAAGTGGCATGATGACTTTTTGACCCGGTGTCAAATCAGCGAAGGCTTCCAAGTTCTCAGCTACTGTTTTACCAGTACATGTGATGCGATCTCCATGAAGGAACCCATTCTTAAGAAGATATTTCATGACGGCAGGCACACCACCGACATTGTAAAGGTCTTGGAAGACGTATTGACCAGAAGGTTTCAAGTCTGCCAAGTGAGGCACGCGCTCTTGGAAATCATTGAAGTCTTCAAGGGTCAAGTCCACATTGGCTGCGTGAGCAATCGCGAGCAAGTGAAGAGTGGCATTGGTGGAACCACCTAGCGCCATGGTCACGGTAATAGCATCTTCAAAGGCTTCACGGGTCAAGATGTCAGATGGCTTGAGTCCCATTTCCAGCATCTTGACAACAGCACGACCTGCTTCTTCGATATCGGCCTTCTTATCCGCTGATTCAGCAGGGTGAGAAGAGGAACCTGGCAAGCTCATCCCAAGGACCTCGATCGCTGTCGCCATGGTGTTGGCCGTATACATCCCACCACAGCCACCAGGGCCAGGGCAGGCGTTACATTCCAGTTGCTTCACTTCTTCAGCCGTCATATCACCGTGATTCCATTTCCCAATTCCTTCGAAAACCGAAACCAGGTCGATATCTTTTCCATCAAGATTCCCTGGGGCAATAGTCCCACCATAAGCAAAGATCGCTGGGATATCCATATTGGCAATGGCAATCATCGAACCAGGCATGTTCTTATCACAGCCCCCGATGGCTACAAAAGCATCAACGTTGTGACCACCCATAGCTGCTTCGATAGAATCCGCAATGATATCGCGAGATGTTAGGGAGAAGCGCATACCAGGAGTCCCCATAGCAATCCCGTCCGCAACCGTAATGGTCCCAAATTGAACCGGCCAAGCACCTGCATCTTTCACACCTTCTTTGGCCAATTTTCCAAAATCGTGAAGGTGGATGTTACAAGGGGTATTTTCCGCCCATGTCGAAATCACTCCAACAATCGGTTTCTCAAAACTTTCATCGGTCATTCCCGTCGCGCGAAGCATGGCACGGTTGGGAGATTTTACCATGCTATCGTAGACACTACTACGATGGCGTTTGTCTAATTCTGTCATGTCATTCCTCTCGTTCCATTTTTTACCATTATAGCATAAAAGAAGGCCCAAAGGCAGATCCAAACTTTGAGATTAACTGTGAAGAAGCAAGTTTTCCCAAAAATTTCAATTTTTTTGTCAAGTAACTTTACTTTACAAAAAAGTTTTGTTATACTGTTACAGTTGATGAAAATCAAACCTAATTGAATTTATATCTTAAAAGGAGAAAAACGAAATGGCAGTACCTGCACGTCGCACATCAAAAGCGAAGAAAAACAAACGTCGTACGCACTACAAAGTAACAGCACCATCTGTAAACTTTGACGAAGCAACTGGAGATTACTCACGTTCACACCGTGTATCACTTAAAGGATACTACAAAGGACGTAAGATCGCTAAAGCTGCATCAGCTGAATAATAGAAGGGAGATACCATGCGCGTAAATATTACACTTGAACATAAAGAATCTGGTGAACGCTTGTACCTTACTTCTAAAAACAAACGTAACACTCCAGACCGTCTTCAATTGAAGAAATACTCACCAAAACTCCGCAAACACGTAGTGTTTACAGAGGTGAAATAGGGATTCACTACACGTCAATAGACGGTAGAAGCCTTGATTTAAAGCGATTCTTGAAATTTAAAATTTCATTACATTGCAATAAAAATCAACCGAATCACTACCTTTTTCACTACCTTTTTTGAAATAAGAATATTGATTCGGACGATAAAAAGCAGAGGAACTTTAGTATGAAGCTCCTCTTTTTGTTATTGTTCTTTTATTTACAAATCGTAAGACCTGGGTTGAAACGGTTTGGTTTCAAGTAATTTATAAATAGATAAATTGTAAAATATAGTGCAATAAAGATCTCATAAATAGGCAATTAAATCATTATTAGTCAAATAAAATTAAAATGTGTAAGAATGAATATGAAGATTAATAGAACAATTTTTTATGTGCAATACATACGAAATAATTTGACACCTCTATAATCTATAAATTTGTTTTATTTCTAATATCAAACCAAATTTTGGTAATAAAAATAAACAAATACATAACTATAGAAATAGCTATTGGATAATAAATAATAGTTCCATAATTCATCTGTTTAATCCCTAACAACAGAGCTTCTTTATGCATTAATACGAAGAAAATAATATTGAAAAAGACTGTGCAAGTAAGCATTATAACAGCATATGTTAATGCTTGTACAGATCTTATGGTCACGGCCTGCTTATGTGATATTCCAATTCTCTCCCATTGCGATTTCTCTTCTTTTTCTTTAACTGAAGAAAGAACTGTGATAGAAATAAGATTAGCTATCACAACTATTAGTGGCCCTACTACAAAAAACAGTAGAACAGCATTTATTTCAACTGATGCTGTTTTTTTTGCTAAATTTGAGTAGGCAACATCAGAATAAATCATTAATTCTGAAATTAAGATTGCTATTATGGAAATAGAAACCGTTAATGACTTCAAATACTCTCGATCCTTCAGAATAATCCATTTTGCCATAACAAAATCATAAGACGAACGCCAACCTAATAAAATTTTAGTTAGAAAAGTTTGAATATGTGGCGAAATGAAGGCTAACAAGAACAAATGCATAACTAAAATTAGTAAGATTGAGTCATCCAATCTGAATAATAATTTTTCATTAGGTTTGCTCACAGACACAGTGAAGAATGGAATAATCAATTTTAGCCAGAAGACTAAACTTAGAGCAAAGCCTAAAACTTTAATTAACTTAATAAAAAAGTAGTTTTTGGAATCAAATCTATCTCCAAGCAAGACTGTATTACCTAGGATCTTATATAAATAGAGAAAGCTACCTATGAAGGCAAGTAAGCAAATAATCAGGATGGTCAAGAGAAATGCTGACATACTGAAATCAACCGGTATAGTTGGTAATAATTTTTCTCCCCCCAAGTATTGCGCATAACTATAATAAAATCTTGCACAAAAGATTGAGCAAAAACTTCCTATTATACTTACTAAAAATGCAAAAATAGTGAGCTGTCCACTAATCAATAATGACAATTGAACTCTACTTCCGCCATTTATTGACCATTGTCGATAGTCCTCTTTTGCTAAATTCAAAAATAGTCGAATTAGACCAGAAACTAGAAATAATAAAGTAAATCCACCAAAAAGAACTGGCCCTACAAATAATAAGGTAGGACTCCCAACATCTCGAAATACTTGCTGATACTTTATAGTACTAAACGCAACAGAGAGACACATTCCAACTAATAAACTCGAAGCAAAAAATAGAGGAAACATCCCTAGCCACTGTTTTTTTGAATACTTAAATTGATAATAAATTAATTTAAACATTTTAAGTTAATCCCCACTATCTTTCATTTCTAACGCCTTATAAAGAGCTTCAACAGTGGGGGTAAACAATTCCTGATAGATTTTGCCATCTTTTAAGATTAGGGCTCTGTCCGTTTGACTTGCTAATTCAATATCATGGGTTACCATAATGACACATCTTCCCTCATGTGCTAAATCAGCTAACATTTTAAAAATAATCTTCCTTGATGTACTATCCAAAGCACCTGTCGGCTCATCTGCAAATATAATACGAGTATTTGAAAGAATTGCTCTTGCGATAGCTAATTTTTGTTTTTCTCCGCCAGATAATGAAGAAACGGGGGACATCAATTCAGCTTTAAAGTTCATTTTATCTAACAGGGCCTGAATGTCGTTTTTACTTATTTTTTTGTGGGACAATCTCAGAGGCAAAGCAACATTCTCTAAAGCTGGGAGAGCTGGAAGTAGGTTATAAGATTGAAAAATAAAACTAATATCTTCTCTTCTAAATTGTGACAATCTATTATTCTTTAATTGATATGGATTGCAACCATTAACTGTGACAACTCCCTCGGTTGGCCCTGATAAACTCGATATGCAATTTAACAAGGTTGATTTACCAGATCCACTTACTCCTAGTATAGAGACAAACTCACCATAACCAGCACTGAAAGAGATATCTCTAAGTACCGTAATCTCTTTATTTTTATCAATATGAAATTTCTTTGATAAATTTTTTACTCCTACTGCAACTGTATTCATATTTTCCTTTCTGAATCACTACTGGATAATTTTTAAAATGGTAACCAGTTTTGATTAATATGCTGTATATCCTATTATACATGATAATACCCATCGTTGTTTTATATCTTCATATCAAAAAAATTTACACATTATCAACTTTTTAAACTTGAAAATTAAACAAATTCTCTTTAGAATATATCGTATATATAAATATTTTGACAGTTTGTAAATTTTTTTAGGATTTAATATGGTAAAAGGAACTCAAGAAAAGATTATTAATTCGTTTTTTAAACTAGCAGAACGATATCCAGAACGCTCAACTTTCAGTATAACTGAAATAGCTAACGAGGCAAAAATTTCGAGGCAAGCAATATACCAAAAGCATTTTAAAAGTTATGAAGAAATAGTAGATTTCATCATGGATTCTATTGATACTACTATAAATGAACAATTTTTACTATTTGAAAAACACAATCTCTCAATTGAAGTTTTTTTCTCAGAAATTATTATTCCAGAATTATATAAATATAGAGATTGGCTTCGCTGTGTCTACTCTACGTCGGCTATCCCTAATTGGCGAAATTATTTACGAGAAAAATATTCAAACTGGCTACTAAACGCACCTATTAACTTAAACCATTCGTTCCTACAAAATGATACTTTATCAAATTATATTGTAAATTGTGTATTAAGTATTATAGAAACTTGGATCACAGAACCTTTTCCCACTCCGCCAGAAGTCTTTTCAAAACAGTTTATTGAATTGATAAGTACTCCGTTAAATAATCATTTAAGTCCAATCAAACATGACGGTAGTGTAAAATAAGTTGTGTAAACACAAAAAGGAATAAACACGTTATAGTAGAGTTGTGAAACATTACTTGAAAGAGATTTATTACAAGGAACACAATGTTCTCTTTCCCATCTACGTCCTTTACAAAACATACATGTCTCGATAGATCATTTTTCTGTTGAATCTCTTTATTTCAAGAAACAAAGTAAAGAGATTCAACATCTATCGCCAATTAAATATAGCTAATAAAATAAGATGGTTATCTATTCTTCTAATTAACCCTTATCAAAACGATTCACAAATTGATTATTACTGAGGTGAAATAGAGGATAATTACGTTTCAATAGAAACGAAAAAAACTTGATCTAACGCGATTCTTGAATTTTAAAATTTTAATGTATTGCAATAAAAATCAGCTGAATCACTACTTTTTTGAAATACGATACTGATTCGGACAATCAAAAGCAAGAGAAACTTCACGATGAGGTTTCTCTTTTTTCTATACTTACTCCGACATCTATTTATTCTTATCATTGTGTTATAATAGAGTGAATTATATATTCACGCAATAGTGCTTTAAAAATTCCATCAAAAAGTTCCAATTAAATCTACTTGTTTTATCTTTCACAATTAAAAGTCCTACAAGCTTTTAAATCGAATTTTGATGGAAAATATTCGCGTGGTTTTCGCGTGATTTTCGCATGACTGTTTAAGATGACATCTTAGAAAGACGATGAAATCAAGGATTGTAGTTGTCTATCAAATTTATTTTTTCGCGTGATAATCGTAAAAAACTTTAAGCTACATTATATTTTAGGAAAGGAAAAAAATGAACTTAAATTTTGAAGGGGTTGATTTAGAATACAAAAAAGCTGAAAATAGTCTACCAAAATCTTTCTGGGAAACCTACTCAGCATTTGCAAATACCAATGGCGGAAAAATAATTCTCGGGATAGACGAAAAAAATATCGACCCCTACCAAGGAGTCAATAATCCTCAAAAAATACGAGACAATTTATTTGCTTTGGTTGCAAACAAACAAAAAGTTAGTTGTAACCTACTTACTGATAATGACATTGAATACATTGACATTCCAAACAAAGATAAACAACTCATAGTAGTCACTATAAGAGAAGCTAATCCTGACCAAAAACCTGTTCATCTAAAAAATGACTATCGTGAATCATATAAAAGATTAGGTGAGGGCGATGTTCGACTTGATAAAGAAGAGTTCAAGTATCTGATGACTAGTTCTCATGATGATATTGATAGTGAGTTGCTTAATAATTTTGACGAAAATGACTTAAATTTAGATACAATAGAATATTACAAAAAGTTATTAATTGAACTCACTGGTAACACAAAATATAGTAGCATTTCTTTGAGAGATTTTCTAATCGAAATTGGTGTATTTAAAAAAGATAGGACAGATAATACATATAAATTAACCGCAGGAGGACTGATATTCTTTGGAAAGTATAACTCTATCATTTCTCGTTATCCAAAATTTCAACTAGACTATTTTGAAAAAGATACCTCTCTTTCAACTAGGTGGAACGATAGAATTTCAACAGGTGATATGATGTACCCTGATTTAAACATGTTCGACTTTTTCAATTTAGCATATAAAAAATTAACTACTACAACAAATGATAGATTTGAGTTTAATAACGAATCTGCTCATCGTTTGCCATTCAAGAAAGACCTATCTGAATCTATACGTGAAGCTTTGGTAAATTGCTTAATGCATGCTTACTATGATTTTGATTCTCCTATAGTTATTACGGCTTATCAAGACTTCTATGAATTTAAAAATCCAGGTAAGATGAAAATTTCTATTCCTGAATTTATACATGGCGGAACTTCCAAAACGCGAAACAGTACAATCTCTTCTTTATTCCGTAGAATTGGGATGTCAGAAAAAGCTGGGTCAGGCGGACCGAAAATTTTTGATATTTCCGAAAAATATAAGCTAAAAATTCCTGAAGTAAATACTACCTTTGATAGTACTGTTGTTACAATTTGGAAAGTAGATTTATTATCTTCTTATTCAGACATATCAGATAATGAAAAGATAATACTTGAATATATCATTAAAAATGGTAGCATTACTAAAAATGATGTCCTCGAAAATTCTCTAATGACCGAATATAAATTTAGAGAAAACCTGAAATCTCTACAAAATAAAAAGTATATTGAGATAGAAGGTAAGGGACGCTCTACAAGATATGTTCTCCCCAAAAGTTCAACCGAACAATACCATATTATTAAACAACAAATCAAAAATCTTGGAGATTTCATGACTATGTATTAAACATTAGGCCTGTTCAAAAACTAATGTTTATTCTTTATCTTACTTTTCTAAAATTTTCAGAATCTAAAATGCAGACTTAACAAGCCTGCATTTTTTCTTTATTCAATGCCTGCATTTCTAAGTGAAGAAAACAAAAGAGAATCTGCGTTTAAATTTCGCAATATTTCATGTATACGACTAGATATTTGATGCCTAAATATAGCTGATTTACTTATAAAGTCTGTATCTTCTGACAAAGCACTCTCAAGTTTATCCAAATTATATTTTTCTACTGAATAAATAGTTCGTTTCACTTTATTTTTTAACTCATCGTTAGTAATTTGTCTATTTTCTTGCAAATATTTCTCGTTAAATTTATTTTGAATAAGTTTCTCATCAATAATATATTCAAAGGGCTGATTAAATTTATGCAATATGGTATAAAATTTTTCAAGAAGTTCCTCGTTTGACAGAGCTGTTTCTAACATCTGGATTTCTGTAGAATAGATAAATTTCCATTTTTCTAAGAAATTAGCAATTTCTTGAAAACGTTGTTTTTCTTCATTTCTTGCCTCTTGGTGTGTTAATACCTTATCATTGATTGACTGAACAAATTCATCAATTAAAGTAAACACAATCATTTGAAGATGGTCGGATAAATTTTTCTCTGACATTCTTGAAAGTATTTCTTTAGGAGAGTGTGGAGAAAGGTAAAGCGTCCTTGTCGGATATTGTCGCCTTTCTATCTCATGTTTTAACGCAAAAAGATAGGGTTCGGTCATTAAATAAAGAGTTTTCCCTTTACCACTCCCACCATACAATTCTTCATAAATTTCCCTCATCTCTACCTTATCCATGTCACCTAATAATTCATCAAAAGAAGATAGAATGATACTTTGCTCTAGTTCAGAGTCCGTAAATAATCTATCATATTTTGGAAATACATGAAGTTCTTCATTATATTCTTTTTCTGTATCATCGCTATAATCCAAAAAGAATTTCTCTTTTTGAGACCAACCATAAAGAGTTTTCATAAACCATTCATCATCTGATTGGTCTTTTTTTCGTTTATGAATTTCTAAATAAGTACCAATAATATCTGAACGTAAAACTTTCTGAATTTGGCTACGTTTCATGGTTAGATAATCACCATTTTTGTCATTCTCAGGCTGCCAGTGCTTTCTCAATTCAGATTCAGCCTCTTCAAATGTATACCATTTATTTGATTTAATAATTTTTTTTATCTCAAGTTTTTCTTGTTCCGATAATACCATAGCTCCTCCTATTTACTATCTATATTCTAACATTTTCTTACAAAGAGCATAATAAAAAATCACTTCTATTTCGAGATAAAATCATATTGTAAGGGAAACCTTATAAAAAATAAAATTACAGTCCTAATTGATGGCCATCAAATGGACGGATTGAAACAAATATGACAACTCAGACAATAACAGTCGAGTTCTGCACATATCTGTCTATCCGTTTATTTGATGTGCTTTTTTTGCACCTCTTCGGTTATTCAGTACGGCTCATACCAGTTTCTTTCTGTCCAAAATCAGGACTTAGAAAGAAGCTCTTATGCCAAGAAGAACATTTGAAGACCGTCTCACTCCAGAGGATTATACAGATATCCAAAAATGGGACAAGATACTGAAAGATGAAGATAAGTCTTTCGCAAATGCTAAACGAAGAGATAGATACCATAAACTTGGAAGTTTAGATGAAAATATCTCAAACGAAGGCCGTCAAACAGATAGATATGATTTAATTGCTAGTGATTCGTTAGATGCTGAACAAGCTTATATCTATAACGAACTATTAGGAACTGTGCATGATTACATATCTGCCCTCTCTACGAATGACCAAATTATTATGGTTGGAAAATTAAGAGATAGGCCAATCTCATCGTCTGCACTATCTAAAATTGTAGAATGTAGTGACAAAACTGTGACAAGTCGCTTCAAAAAACACCAAGAAGTGTTACAAGATATGTTAAAAGACTACAGGTAGTCTCCGAAACTGGCAATCAATGATTGCCAGTTTTTTTAAAAAAAGCTCCCTAAATTGTATGTTCTAAATTCCATTAGACATTATGTATGAGTCAAAATAATAAAAAATTCAATTTTTTTAAAAAATTCTCCGAAATTCACCTCCTGAATCTCCTATAAGATAGAAAGGAAAAAATCAACAAGTCCAGCTCATGACCTCAAACCGAGCATGTCACCAATACTTTTTATCACAAAATAGAATATACGAGGTATCTAATCTATGAAAATGAAACCACAATACCGTAAAGGCGGTTATTCAAGTCAAATAGCAGAACAATACGTTAGCCTTCAAGATCCAATCTACTTGCTTTGTGATGAGCTTGAAGCACAACAAAAGTATGAAGATGGAAAACCGACGGGTGAAATTGTCGCATATAAGGCTTGGTTTGGGCAAAAGGGATTACCACCATTTCAAGTAAAATTCCTTGAAGAACCTGAACTCCCTGAATATCTTTCCCTTATCACCTTTGACAACTTGCAAGCATGTGAGGTCAACTATAACGTTTACTTTAGAGCTAATGGATTTAAAGAGGTGAAATAATGGTTCCAGCTATCACACAAAAAGAGTTGGAACAATACCTATTACAGAGTCTGAACATGGCTTTGGGCTCTGTATTACAAGGGGAAACTTCTTATACCAACTCTTTTGACATTTCTGTCAAAGAAAACGGATTTATCTTCATTCCTCGTCTTCCATCAGGATTTGTCATTGATGACGAACTGTATCGAAAGATTTTCTTAATCGCTAATGCGTCTCTCTACCCACAATACACGCTACTAAAACAAAATTCTGCCTACTTTATTGCACTGAAAACAAACGATATTCATATTCAACGTGGGCTGTTTTTTCCTTGGCAGAAAGGTATTTCTGAGCGGCTAATCATTCCAGACCTAGAAAAATTCACATTATCGCTAAAAGGTAATGATATCCCTATTATGGCAAATCTAATGATTAACTATGATAAAGTAACTTCTATGGCTATTGCTGGGAACTCAGGTAGTGGTAAAAGCTATGCATTAACTTATCTGTTAAGTATACTGAAAAACATTTCCGACCTGATTATCGTTGATCCTAAATATGATACTCCATCACGGTGGGCAAAGCAGAATCAAATTAGTGTCATTCACCCTCAAGAGAATCGTTCCAAATCCGACTTCGTATCAGAAATTAACGAAAGTTTGAGTCAGTGTTTGACAATAATTCATAAACGACAAAGGATTTTATTTGATGATCCACATCATGAATTTCAACATCTAACTATCGTTATCGATGAGGTGCTTGCTTTATCAGAAGGAATCAACAAAAATATCAAAGATTCCTTCTTTTCTCTGTTATCTCAAATTGCTTTATTAGGGCGATCAACCAAGGTTCACTTGCTTCTTGTAAGTCAGCGTTTTGATCATAGTACAATTCCTGTATCAGTCCGTGAACAATTTAATGTATTGATTCAGGTTGGTAACATCAATCAGAAAACAGTACAGTTCTTATTTCCAGACCTCGATCCAGAAGGTATTGTTATTCCGATCGGAAAAGGAACAGGGCTTATTCAAATCATTGATAACGAGCATCCTTATCAGGTCTTACCCTTGCTGTGTCCAACATACTATACCAAGAAAGGAATCTTGTAACTTATGAAAACAACATATTTCCAGAAGTTTTTCGACTTCTGCTTTTCAGTATTTCTTACAGTAATCCTCTGTACATTATGTACGGTATTCTTAGGATTTATGGTGGATTTCTTACAAAAATTTACCTATCTATCCGTGGTTACTAGCTTTATTAGCATGATTTTCTGGCTTAGCTTAACAATTTCAATTATCAGTTCAATTATTTTCATCTTGCTCGTTAGCTATGAAATTAAGAAGCGACAAAAAGAAGATAATCTATCAAATCTATGGGAATCTATCAAGCAAACTTTGGCTATCCGCATTTTTTTGCATCAAAGTGAACACTCAGAAGTCTTAGCTACAACTGAGCAAACAAAAATGAAACAATATAATCCCGTTAACAAACACTTCAATAGAGCAGTACGACAATCTATTGTAGATGTTAGAGAAGATAACGTTATTTTGATGATTAGACTCCCAAAGACACAACAAGCCAAGAAGATCCTAAATGATATGGATACGATGATTATAGAAGAAATGGCAAGATATAACCCTGACTATTTCTTTTCACCTCAGAAACCAGCAAAAAAATGGACTTATCTTATTGGTAATAAGAGAGAATAGCTTAATGGCGCTGTGGCCCACGTAGTGGAAGCCAAACAGCGCCGTTTTTTAATTGCAAAGTTTAGGATTAAGTGGGGTGACTACGACCCCCACTTAATCCAATAATCAATAATCAGAAAAAAATTAAATTTTCTCAAAAACTCCGATTTATGCCCTTCCAATCTCCTAATAGATAGAAATAATAAAAAATTGAAAGCGAGGAATTTTACCTATGGCAAAAGAACAACGTTCAAATAAATGGGCTTTTCTATTCTATCAGGAAAGTGCGCCCGAAAACTATTTAGAAATTCTCGAAGAAATTCATGTTCCATTTGTTCTGTCACCATGGCATGATAAGGACGTAAACAAAAAAACAGGAGAGTTTAAGAAAGCACATAAGCATGGAGCATTCTATTTTGATTCTCTCAAAAGTTACGCGCAAGTATCCGAACTTATCAAAGACAAACTCAACGGTCCGGCTCACGTTGAACCTGTCATATCACCGAAAGGAATGTATGACTATTTTACTCATGCAGAGAATCCTGAGAAAAGCCCTTACGATATTAAAGACATTGAATGTGGCTGCGGGTTTAACCTTGCCCAATTTTTAGTTCAGCAAAACTCTGATGACTTCATCACAGAAGTGATTGATACCATTGAACAAAATGACATTACAGAATTTGAGGAACTTGTATGGTATGCGCGAGATAATGACACCGCTCTATTGGGACTAATCATTGAACGAACCTACTTTTTCTCTCGCTATCTGGACTCACGTCGGCATAATCCTAAGCGACTACAAAAAGCAATCAAAGAACAAGGAGCAAATTTTGATGGAGACAATTAAATTAAACCGAATTGAAGAATTGCTGAATACAATTATTACTATCATCCAGAAAGAATTACAAACAAAGAATTCTTATGGAATCATCACGCAAAAAGAACTTCTAAAACTGTTACAAATTTCTCCGAACACTTTGAAATCTTGGGAAAATAAAGGTTTAAAACGTCTTGAACCTCCAATAGAGGGAACACGTACTGTTTATTACAAGATGGAAGATGTCATTGAATTTTTAACTATTTAACTCCAAAAAGTGCTAGAATGGAATTATCAAACAAAGAATGTGAGGGTTCTATTCTAGCCTTTTTTATCGTCCGAAGAAAGAGGCTCTATGAATAAAGAAATCATTCAACACAATAATAAAAAGATAACAAAAGTTACCAAACAAAATGGTGATGTCAGCTATTCCATCAAAGGTGTTTATATTGGAACTGACATAAAAACAGGTAAACGAATCACAAAAACTATCACTGCTAAAACATTAAAATCTTTGGATAGAAAAATTGTTGAAGCTAAAATTGAGTTTGAAAAGGCTGGCTCTACTATTAAAGAAACTATCCAAATTGATAACTTTGAAAGTCTAGCTGAGGTATGGTTTAGCAACTTCAAAACTTGGGTATCTTCGCAAAATACAATAAACCGAGTTCGAGGGTACTTGGATACATACATCATTCCTCAATTTGGCGATTATAGACCTGAGCGGATCGAAGCATCAGATATCCAATTGTGGCTAAATCAATTAGCAAAAAAAGCCAAAAAAACAATTGAATCTGGAACAAAACGTGCCCCGAAAGGCAGTGCAAAAGATTTTGGTGCAATGGCTCACAAGGTTAGTGATATTTTCGATTTTGGCATTACAAACTGTGGGCTGACCACTAATCCAGCCAAATCAATCAAGATTCCACCTAAACCAAAAGCAAACAAAGAGCGTATTATGGTACTCCATGATGATGACCTGAAACATTGGTTATCTTACCTTGATACCTTGCCCAATACCAGAGCAAATAGACGTTTTAAGGTCATTTGTAACACGCTATTAGCATCTGCATTGCGAATAAATGAGTTATTGGCATTAGAAATTACTGACCTTGATTTTGAAACTAATGAAATTATTGTCAGTAAAACATTAATGTGGAAAAGTGCAAATAACAAACTAGGTATCAAAGGGGAAATGGTTTGTAAGAAAACTCCTAAAACGGATTCTGGGAATCGTAGAGTTGCCGTCCCACTTTCAATCATGGAAAGTCTCAAAGAGTTTCATGAGGAAATGACTGGCTATTTTGAAAAGCACGGTCTACCAAAATCTTCACTTATTTTCCCAACTATCTATGGCAACTATATGTGTGATAGAAACGAACGTGCAACCCTTAAAAAGCGATTATCGACTCTTGGTTTACCTGACTATGGTTTCCACCTCTTCCGCCATACACACGCTTCTATGATGTTAAATGCTGGTATGAACTGGAAAGAGCTACAACATAGAATGGGACACAAGTCCATATCAACAACTATGGATACCTATGCGGAATTAGCTCCTAAAAAGAAGTTTGAAGCAGTGGATATTTTCCTAAATAAAATGGAAGAGCTGGCAAGTTGACTTCATCACTACCTTTATCACTACCTTTGTACTTCAAAAAGCTATAATCCTTGATATAATAAGGTTTATAGTCCTATTATTTAACCCTTACAGAAGTGAAGTAAGCATTCAATACTAATCAATACATAAGAAAAACGCTGATTTCAAGCGTTTTTTTCTTTTTGCCAAATGCGATATATTGCACTGTATTTCAATTCAAACTCTACCTTTTTCTCTACCTTTTTCTCTACCTTTTTTAGATAAATATATCATCTGGATATTGAAGTTAAGCCCTGCTATAATTTCGATGGCAGGGCTTTTTAATATTTGGTACACTACCTTCTTATCTATATTTTGATGGAGCTGAAGTTGACATCTACAAAGTTTAATGTTAAAATACATTCAAAAATATATTTGAATGAGGTGTTTTATGATTCAAAATGTTGTTACTTCAATAATCCTGTATTCTGGGACAGCCGTAGACTTACTTATTATCCTAATGTTATTTTTTGCCAAAAGAAAAAGCAGAAAAGACATCATTAACATCTATTTAGGACAATTTCTAGGCTCTGTTAGTCTAATATTGCTAAGTTTGCTTTTTGCATTTGTCTTAAATTATATTCCTAGTAAAGAGATTTTAGGTTTACTCGGTTTGATTCCAATTTTCCTAGGCCTCAAAGTTTTGCTTTTAGGAGATTCTGATGGAGAAGCTATTGCAAAAGATGGTTTGCAAAAAGACAATAAAAACCTGATTTTTCTAGTCGCTATGATTACTTTTGCAAGTTGTGGCGCTGACAATATTGGTGTCTTTGTCCCATATTTTACCACCTTAAATTTAGCGAATTTGATAGTGACTTTACTTACTTTTCTAGTCATGATTTATCTATTGGTTTTTTCTGCCCAAAAATTGGCACAAGTCCCTTCTGTTGGAGAAACTTTGGAAAAATATAGCAGATGGTTTATTGCCGTTGTCTATTTAGGATTGGGGATATATATCCTGATTGAAAACAACAGCTTTGACATGCTATGGGCTGTGTTAGGCTAGGAGAAAAAAATATGAAAAAAGATAGTATCTGTCAAGTGGATGTTATTAATCAACAAAATGTTACAACCGCAACGAACTACCTTGAAAAGGAAAAAGTTCAAAAATCACTTCGTATTTTATCAAAGTTTACCGATAATAAACAGATAAATATCATCTTTTATCTCCTTGCTGTTGAAGAACTCTGTGTCTGTGATATAGCCTGTTTACTAAATCTCAGTATGGCATCTGCCTCCCACCATCTTCGTAAACTAGCCAATCAAAACATCTTGGATACTAGAAGAGAGGGGAAAATTATATATTATTTTATAAAAGATGAGGAAATCAGAGATTTTTTTAATCAACTAGGATAACAACTATTTTTACTACTTTTCCATGATTATATATAGGACTTATCTATGAAATTTTTTGATGAAAATTACTCACAAGAAAGACCTACTCGTAGCAAATGTTTAAGAAAAAAGTATAATTTAAAGCAAACCGACTTGGACTATAAAGAAATTATTTTCTAAGCTATTACCAAGTTTGTTGATGATTTGTTTTACCACTGCTTCAGCTCTATTATATTTAGAGATTTAGAAACTGTAGATAGAAGTGAAGTAAGCATTCAATGCGAATCAATACAGAAGAAAAACGCTGATTTCAAGCGTTTTTTCTTTTTGCCAAATGCGATATATTGCACTGTATTTCAATTCAAACTCTACCTTTTTCTCACCTAGTTTAGCTATGTTTTTAATCAATAGTATATAATATAAAAAAGGAGAAACAATCGTGGAAAAGAAAGCTAATATATCTAAAGACAAAATTTATCGTTACACACTGTCTCGAACTTGGGACTCTACAAAACCTACAGTTTTATTTATTGGATTAAACCTTTCAATAGCAGATGAAAATATTGATGATCCCACAATTACTAGATGCATAAATTTTGCAAAAGATTGGGGATATGGGACTTTACTTATGGCTAATTTATTTGCTTTTAGAAGTACTTATCCGAAAGAAATATATTTAATTGATGATCCTATAGGAAAAGATAATGATCATTATATTTTAGAATGTGTAAAACAGTCTAATTTAATAATTGCTTGCTGGGGAAACAATGGTACTTACATGGATAGGGAAAAAATTATTAAAGAATTAGTACCAAATCTCTATTGCCTTCAGAAAAACAAGAATGGAACCCCACATCATTCCCTTAGACTCTCTAGAGATATTAATCCAATACCATTCAATTTCTAATATCGTTTTTCCGAAAAATATGTGTTTTCCTGAAAGTTTTGAATTTGAAACGATGAACAAACAAAAACAACCGGAAAAGAAGCAATTACCAACTACTTCTTCTCTGGTTGTTTTTTATACTAAAAATCTTTCCGACTTAATTGATAAGAGTACATCACAGGGATAAGGACAATGGCGAGGATGACCAGGACCAGTACATAAGAAAGCGCGAATTGAAGGCCTGCTTCAAGAAGGAGGATCAACCCTCCAAGGACCCACAGTTTTCCTGCCAAGCGATGGGTTTTGTGCCAGTTATCTTCATTCTGCAAGGTCCAAGGCAGACGGATTCCAACCGTGTGATTCACTTTCAACTTAGGCATGTAATTGCCCATGATCACAAAGATAAAACCCAGCAAAACCGAAACAAAAACAGATGGATTGGTCGTAGAACCTAGTGCCTTGCTATAGATGAGATAGGAGACGATTAAGGAGACGATTGGAATCAACCAGTAGATCACTTTGACCATTTTCTCATTCATCGTGCGATTCTTAAGATCCCGTCCGATCATAAAGATCACAAACAGATGCACCAAGAGAAGGAAAAAAGGAAGCCCAAACACAGCTAGTGCTTTCGATTGGAAGTTATTGGCCTGACCAGCAGCGTTAAAGTGAATCGAGATTTGGTTAGGCAATTGCGACCAAATGATCAAGCCCCAAAGTATGGGGAAGAGTGTTACGGTAGAAGTTACAGTCAATAGTTTTTTATTCATTTTCATCAGTAGAACCTCCTTTCAAATCAACGAGCCAGACCATTAAATCCTCCAAAACAGAAGTATTGAGTTCGTAGTAGATAAAATTCTTTTCTTTTTCCTCTCGAATTAAATCCGCCTGCTTGAGGAGGCTTAAATGATGGGAAATGGTCGCTCCTGCTACATCAAAGTGGCCAGCGATATCGCCCGCGGATAATTTCCCCGCCTTTAGCAGCTCTAAGATACTTCTTCTTATCGGATTCGATAAAGCTTTAAATGTTTGCGCAAAATTCATTCTCTATCTCCTCTATTCTATTTAGATATCTTTCTAAATAGATTCTAGTACTTTAAACTAAAATTGTCAACTCTATTTAGAAAAAAATCTAAATAGTTTCTATTGTAAAAAAATTATCCGACCTAAGACCGATTCTTATAAACAGCGTCTTTTCTTAAGTTTTCTTTAAGAAATCAGCCTTATAATAAAACCATCAAATGAAGACCTCCTAACTTTGTTTGATAGAAAATCCTAAACTTTTTCATAATAATCTCCCTATAAGAGCCACCAAAACCGGTGGCTTTTTTCTACGTACCTTAGTGAGTCAAGTCCAATAGGGGCGTAGACGAACTTAGGTACGTTGACGCAGTTCGAACGACAGTGAGAACTACGATCCTTATAATACTTAATGAGGTGAACTCAGAGAGTTCAACCGAAGTTAGAGATATTGATGCAGTTTGAGCGAAGCGAAAACTACGGTCCTTATTCTCTTTTCGAACGTTTATGAGCTTAGGTACGTTGATGCAGTTCGAACGCTAGTAAGAACTACGATCTTTATTATTTTAAATAAAAAACGCATCCTGTTTATGATGCTGGCTAATGTATTTTCTCAGACTTCAGACCGATTCTTTCCATTAGAGACTTTTCTTAAGTTTTCTTTAAGCAAGATGCCTTATAATGAAATCATCAAATGAAGACCTCCTAACTTTGTTTGATAGAAAATCCTAAACTTTTTCATAATAATCTCCCTATAAGAGCCACCAAAACCGGTGGCTTTTTCTATATCTCTTAATGAGGTGAACTCAGAGAGTTCAACCGAATTTAGAGATATTGATGCAGTTCGAACGCCAGTGAGAACTACGATCCTTATTTTTTAGTGAGTCAAGTCCACCCGGGACGCAGACGAACTTAGGTACGTTGATGCAGTTCGAACGCTAGTGAGAACTACGATCCTAACCCTTCATTTGTACAAATACTCCAATTTATGCTTAATCTATGTTATAATGAAGAGAATTTTTGTCTGAGGAGGATTTATGAAAAAAACACATTCTATGCTATTCATCCCGGGCATCATTATGCTTGGGATTATTTTACGAACACCATTTACTACGCTTCCGACGGTCTTGTCTGACATCGCAGCTGGTTTGGGGGTTGATGTGAGCTCTCTGGGACTATTGACTAGCTTGCCACTTCTGACTTTTGCCATTTTCTCACCTTTTGCGATTCAATTTGCTCAAAAATTAGGGATTGAGCGTCTCTTCTTTCTTGTCTTGATCGCAATGACGATTGGATCTGCCACTCGAACGATCAACCTCCCCTTTCTCTATCTGGGAACCATCTTGATTGGAGCAAGTATTGCTTTTCTCAATGTTCTGCTTCCCAGTCTTATCCAAGCAAATCGACCGAAGCAACTCGGTATTTTAACCACTTTATACATCACTTCTATGGGGATGTCTACAGCGATCGCAGCTTCTGTGGCTGTTCCCATCACCCAAGCTACTTCTTGGCAAGGGCTAGTCAACATCTTGACTGTCGTCTGTGCACTGGCTTTACTCATCTGGATCCCCAACCTTCGCTACAACCACCACCTTAAAAAGACGACTACTAGTGAATCTAGTAGTAAATGGTATACCAATAAATACGTTTGGGCTATCATGATTTTTGGTGGACTTCAGTCTCTACTTTTCTATACAAGCATGACCTGGCTTCCAACTATGGCTGTTCAAGCTGGTGTTTCACAGGTTGAATCTGGTCTTCTTGCTACAGTTTTTACTCTCATTAGTCTACCTTTCTCTCTGACTATCCCAAGTTTAACCACACGGTTGTCAGATCGTAATCGACGCTTGATGCTTACGATTGTTGTCGGAGCAGGGATTCTAGGAGTAGCCATGCTCTTAATTCCGACGAGCAACTTTTTCTACTGGCTCCTTCTAAACGTCCTTATCGGAAGTTCCGTTAGCTCGCTTTTCCCTTACCTCATGGTTGCTTTCTCCATGAAATCGAGCACACCTGAAAAAACGGCCCAACTTTCTGGCCTTGCTCAAACAGGAGGCTATGTCTTTGCGGCCTTTGGTCCTATCCTCTTTGGGTATAGTAAATCGATCTTCCACTCATGGACACCAGCGGTCCTCATGTTGCTGGTCTTAACCATCATCATGGCAATTGCCCTTTATCAGGTTGAAAAGGTCGATCACATTTTATAATTTCATTCTGGTTGGAGCATTCGTGTTCCAGCCTTTCTTTTTTAAAAAATACAAAAAAGAACTAGGCACTAGGCCTAGTTCAATGGTTTATTATCCGTTAAATGAGATATGCACGTGGTCGTTGTGGTTTGCTGTGTCATCACCACGGTCTGGCATTTGATTCCAAGTGTTAGCTGGTCCGTAAATATTATTTACTGGCATATAGAATTGTTGTTTCCAGATAATATATGAGATACCTGCACGGTCCATGTTATCAATCGCATATTGCGCAACTTGATCTCCAAGTTCTGAATTTGTAGGAACCATAACGTCTACTGCAAGTCCTTTACCATGATCATCTGGATCTCCTGCACGGTAACCACCGATGTTGGTGATGCCGAATTTCGCTGCAACTTCTTGACGGAAAGCTTCAGCCTGTGGTTGAAGGTTTGGATCAGTTGGAATAGTATTTCCACTTGTTGGAGTTGATGCTAATGGTTGCACTTCAGGTGTGGCTGGAGTTTCTGCTGCTGGTTGTGCTGGGGCTTCTTCTACTGCAGGAGCTGCTGGCGCTTCTGCTGGAGTTTCTGCCACTGGGGCTGCTTGAGGAGCTGCTGGCGCTTCTTGATTTTGAATTTCAACATTCACAGCTGGAGCACCATAGCTTGGTGTTTCTGGAACAACTGGTTGTGCTGGAGTTTCTGCTGCTGGAACTTCAACAACAGGAGCTTCAGCTGGTTGTGCTGGGGCTTCTTTTACTGCAGGAGCTGCTGCTGGCGCAACTGGTACAGCTTTGTTATCTTCATTCACTGGTTTTGACAGATCGTTTACAGCGACTGTTTGATCAGCAACTGTCACTTGATTCGTTGTCAAGTCAGCACTTGCAACTGTTGTGTCTGTCGAACCTACTTGAGGAGTTTGGATTTCAACTGAAGTTACTTCTTTTTGATCATTTACTGTTGTTTTCAAAACAGTACCTGGGTAGATCAAATCCATGTTACTGATATTGTTCAAGTTTGCCAACACATGAACATCGATTCCTAGCGCTTCTGCGATAGAGCTCAATGTATCACCGTATTTAACAGTATAAGTTTGTTGGTTTTCACCACTTTGTTGGATATCATGTTTGATTTCATCTACTGAACGAGCTACCCAATCTTCGAGTGTTTCTGCAGTGGCTTTTGTAAATGGAATCACTGCAAGAGCTACTGTTGAAGCGATCAAGGCTTTCGTATTAACTTTTAATTTCATCTTTTATCCTCTTTTTTCTTTGTATTTTGCTCAAGATTATCTTGGGCAAATGAACTACTATACTATCTTATCACAATTTAAAAATAATTAAAGGCCTTTTTTGGCTATTTAACAAAACTGTATTTTTCTTGTAACATTTCGTCTTTCTTGTCATATTGTTACAAACTAGTAACATAATAAGGTGCTGGAAGAAGAGTTCAAGGGTACAAAAAAAGCCTCATCCAGGAGCGGTACCTAGATGAGGTTCTTGTATGTATAAAGCAACTGAACACGCCCTAAATGCTGTGTGAAAAACGCAAACTGTAATAGTACTGACTTCAAAGGCACAGTAGCTGATTGGATTTTTCTCTCGCTTTAAGAGCTCGGAAAAATCCTAATCAGCCTTGTGGGGGCAGGACAACGAAGCATTCTATACAACAGTGCTTCTGTCCTGCTCCCTATTTTCACTTTGCATTTTACGGGCTTTGTATCTTGATGTATCTTATTTGACCTTCATGATTCTGACGAGGTTGGCGCGTTCGGCTTCCTCGAGTTTCATTTCGATATAGTAGATGGTCTCTTTGAGGTCTGGGATCGTCGCATACTCGAGTCCATTCACTCGACGACGGGTTTTCTCGATTTCATCTGCCATGAGTTGGCAGCTTTTTTCGATTTCCGCTAACTTGAGCAAATCTGGAAGGAGGTTACCCATTTCTTGGATGGTGCTATCCATTTGACTGTTAGAGGCGAGATAGCTATAGACCACGTCCCCTTCATCATCTCCGTATGGATTATCGATACGGGCATGGAGCTTGGGCACGCGCACACTCATGACATTTTCTTCCTCAATATGCAGCATCACTTCTCGCGTAGGTACAGCAAAGATTTCTTCCACCATGAGGTCGCTCTCTAGTGACTTGGCCATCACGAAATCTTGCATATTGTCCACAAGCGCCGCCTCTACCTTTTGGCGCAGGCGATTATTCTCACGTACAGCTTCAATAAAGCGGCGCATGAGTTCATCCCGCTTGTCCTTGAGCAACTTGTGCCCCCGGGTTGCTGTCTTGAGGCGCTCTTTGAGAATATTAAGCTCCATCCGAGTTGGTTTTACATTTAATCGTGCCATAGGCTAGTCCTCTTTGTTTGGCAGATACTTGTCAATCATCTCATCCTTGATCCGTTTGAGCTCTGTTCGTGGAAGGATGGATAAGAGTTCCCAACCGAGATCCAAACTTTCCTCAATCGTCCGATTGGTGGTAAAGCCTTGGTTGATGTATTCTTGCTCAAAGCGGTCGGTAAATTTGACATAAAGCTTGTCGGTATCGGACAAGGCAGACTCCCCAAGCACTACAGCCAGTTCTTTGGCTTGTTTTCCTTGGGCATAGGCCGCAAAGAGCTGGTTCATGGTCGCCGCATGGTCTTCCCGTGTCTTACCTTCACCAGAACCCTTGTCCTTCAAACGAGAAAGGGATGGAAGAACATTGATCGGTGGGCGGTAACCACTATTGTAGAGATCGCGGGACAAGATAATTTGTCCTTCCGTGATGTAGCCTGTCAAGTCAGGGATGGGGTGGGTGATGTCATCCTCCGGCATGGAGAGGATTGGAATCTGAGTCACAGATCCTTTCTTTCCAACCAAGCGTCCTGCACGTTCGTAGAGGGTTGAGAGGTTGGTATAAAGGTACCCTGGATAGCCCCGACGTCCTGGAACTTCCCGGCGGGCAGCGGAGACTTCCCGAAGGGCTTCACAGTAGTTGGTCATGTCGGTCATGATGACCAAGACGTGCATGTCTTTTTCATAGGCCAAATATTCTGCCGCGGTCAAGGCGATCCGAGGGGTCGCAATCCGCTCGATAGCTGGGTCATTGGCTAGGTTGATGAAGAGGACAGAGCGATCAATAGCCCCTGTCTCCCGCAGGTCGTTCATAAAGAACTCGGCTTCTTCAAAGGTAATCCCCATGGCTGCAAAGACCACGGCGAAGTTTTCCTCCGAATTAAGCACCGTCGCTTGACGGGCGATTTGAGCTGCCAACTCCTTGTGAGGGAGACCAGAACCTGAGAACACGGGGAGTTTTTGACCCCGAACCAAGGTATTCAAATGGTCAATGGCTGAGATCCCTGTCTGTATAAATTCATCCGGATAGTCCCGTGAAACAGGGTTGATGGCTTGACCATCAATGTCCAAGTACTTCTCTGGGATAATCTCTGGACCGCCATCGATCGGTTTGCCCATCCCGTTAAAGATCCGTCCCACCATGTCTTCAGATACAGGAAGTTCTAGGGGACGTCCGGTAAAGCGAACCTTGGCTTTTTCCAAGTTGATCCCGCTAGATCCTTCAAAGAGCTGGACCATGGCCTTGTCTTCTTGGACTTCGAGGACTTGTCCCTGACGGGTCGTTCCATCATGAAGCTTGATTTCTACCAGTTCATTGTAGTGAACCCCCTCGACCTGATCGACAATCATCAAGGGGCCAACAACTTCGCTGACAGTACGGTATTCTTTAATCACGCTCATTGTCTACTCCTCCTTTTGCGACGATTTGGTGTAGGGTTTCTACGATTTCTTCTTTCAGGGCTTGAATGGTTGCTAACTGGTCCTCATGGATGAACTTGCTCCGGGCAATACGGTCTCGAAGGGCCACGGTTCCTTCCATGATTTCTGTAAAGTAAGCTCCTAATTCTAGTGCTTTCTGACTTTCTTGGTCAAAGGTCAAAATGTTGGTCAATAAGGCCACCTGCTTGCTGAAAGAGGTATAGGTATCGACCTCATCAAAGGCATTTTGTTGCAGGTAGTCTTCGCGGATCATCTTGGCCGCATTCATGGTCAAGCGGTCTTTCTCAGACAAGGAATCTAGACCAACCAAGCGGACGATTTCTTGCAATTCACTCTCTTTTTGCAACAGGTTCATGGCGCGGGTCACTTTTTCTGCCCAGCTAATCTGCTCATGTTGATCGATATATTGGCCCACTTCATCTTGGTAAAGGGAATAAGAACTCAACCAATTGATGGCTGGGAAGTGGCGGCGTTGCGCCAACTGAGCATCTAGTCCCCAGAAGACCTTGACAATCCGCAGGGTATTTTGGGTCACCGGCTCTGAAATGTCTCCACCTGGAGGAGAAACGGCACCGATCGCCGTAATCGAGCCTTCACGCGCAGTGGTTCCAAGTGTCTTGACTCGACCGGCCCGTTCGTAGTACTCAGCAATCCGGCTACCAAGGTAGGCTGGGTAGCCTTCATCCCCGGGCATTTCTTCTAGACGACCAGACATTTCACGGAGAGCTTCCGCCCAGCGCGATGTCGAATCGGCCATGATGGCAACGGAATAGCCCATGTCACGGAAGTATTCGGCAATAGTAATCCCTGTGTAGATGGAAGCTTCCCGCGCAGCCACTGGCATATTCGAAGTGTTGGCGATCAGAACGGTCCGTTGCATGATGGATTGACCAGTCGTTGGATCGATCAATTCTGGAAATTCATTCAGAACGTCCGTCATTTCATTTCCACGTTCCCCACAACCCACGTAGATCACGATGTCTACGTTGGCAAACTTGGCCACCTGGTGTTGCACGACGGTTTTTCCAGCTCCGAAAGGACCAGGAACAGCTGCAGCTCCACCTTTCGTAACAGGGAAGAAGGTATCAATAACCCGTTGACCTGTGACCAAAGGCTCTACCGGAATCAGTTTTTGTGCAAAGGGACGGCCTCGACGAACTGGCCATTTTTGCATCAAAGTACCAGTAAAGAGGCTACCATCAGCCTGCTCGATCTCATAAACTGGCTCTTCCACTGTGTAAGAACCTGCTGCGATCTTGGTCACACGTCCACTGACACCGAACGGTACCATGATGCGGTGTTCCACCATATTGGTCTCTTGAACGGTACCGACGATATCTCCTGCGACTACCTCCGTTCCTTCTGCTACACTTGGTTCGAAGGTCCATTTGGTGTCACGATTGAGATTGGGAACTTGCACCCCACGAACCAAAAAATCGCTGGCGGTGACTTCTTGGAAACGTTCCAAGGGGCGTTGGATCCCGTCAAACATTTGAGAGATCAAGCCTGGTCCCAACTCGACAGAAAGAGGAGCTCCAGTTGTTACCACTGGTTCTCCTGGACCGACTCCAGACGTTTCTTCGTATACTTGGATAGAGGCTTCATCCCGCCGCATCTCAATAATTTCGCCAATCAAACCAAGATCGCCAACCCGGCAAATATCTTGAATATTGGCCTCCTGCATCCCTGATGCGACCACCAAGGGACCGGAAACTTTGATAATTTTTCCTTGAGTCATGTATTCCTCCTGGGAATCCTTTGTTTCTTTGTATTACTTTTGCGCTATCTCTCTTAGAGATTGCTTTTGTTGGCCATTGTCATCGAAGTTGCTTGGATCCAACCAAGCTTCGAAACGCTCCTTAATTGCTGGCCATTCTTGGTCAATGATAGATAGCCAGTCTGTATCTCGGGTTCGCCCCTTATAAACAACAACCTGACGGAAACAGCCTTCATAGGTGAACCCTAAGCGCTCAGCTGCTTTGCGAGAAGCTTGGTTTAAGGCATCACATTTCCACTCATAGCGTCGATAACCTAGATCCTCAAACACATAGCGCGCTAATAGATACTGGGCTTCTGTAGCCATGCGAGTCTTTTGGAGCGCTGGTGAGTAGGTCACTGCTCCGACTTCGATCACCCGGTTGGCTTGATCAATCCGCATGAGAGAGAATGTCCCCAAAGCCTTGCCTGAATCTTTGTCTACAATCGCATAGTAAAAGCGACCTTTGGCTGTCATGAGATCATCTAATAAGCGGTCCCACTCCTCTTCATTTCGGGCAGGGCCTTTGAACAGATAGGTCCACATAGCTGCTGGGGAGACCGGCCCGTAGACCTGATAAAGATCCGCCCCGTGTTTTTCTTTTGAGAGGCGCTCAATTACGGTATAGCGACCTTCGATCCGCTCAATAGCTGGCAGACGCCCCGGTGTAAACTCAGACAGTGCATCTCCAATCGCTTGACCAAATTCATTTGTTCTCATAAAATATCCTGTCCTACTGCTTTTTCGACATTATCACGAATCCGCTGTTGGCCCAGTCCTGTAGTCCCTCTATGGGTCGGGATAAGAATCAAGGCTGGTGTCAGCTGCTGGTCGTAAAAAGCCACTGTTTCTGGAATAGCTTGAGCAATATCCTCTGTCAGGTAGATAATCCCGAAGTTTTCCCGACTGAGTTTTCGCAAGGTATTGATCGCTTCTTGCGGCTCTGTGACCGGATAGGTTTGAAAGCCAATCAGACGAAAAGGAAGGATGGCGTCCCGATTGCCCACAACTGCGATCTTATAGGTCTGTTTGTCCATAAATCGGTCTCATCCTTTCTTTGATGTCTGCTAGCGGAAAACCATTATCCAAACCAGAGAGGACCAAACGAAGATTGGTCACTTCTAACTCTTTTCCGTAAAGATAACGAACAAGAGGGAGTGGTCCATCGACTTCAAAACGGCCAGCGTCTAGAAGACTGAATTTCACCAAGCTTTCTAGATACTCCAACTCTACAGTCTTTAGTTGACCGGTGCGCATCTTTTCTTCATAATTCTCTAAGGCGAGATCGTACTCCAGCGGATTGACTTGATAAAACCAGGTCAACCACTGACCCGATTCTAGCAGGTCGATCACCTGATGGGCAATGAGACTCCCTTCATCTGAGAGCAATTGGTGCATGAAACTATGCGGTTTTTGCTGATCCAAGGCCCGTTTGACCGTAATCGCATTGTAAAAGTCAATGGTCACGTCTACCAGCTGCTTCAAAATCGGATGATCTAGGCTGTCTCCTAAGTATCTCAGGTGTTTAAAATAAGCTAAGTCCATCCCTATTTCGAGGACACGCAAGTCCTGATAGTCTTGGAATTCTTGCCAAGTTGCAGCCACTTCTTCCGCCATAAAGGCTGGACAATGCTCCGCAGAAAAGGTCGCCACCAAATGCTCGAGCACATCAAGAGAATAAGGACCGATGGGGATCAATAAATGCCCCAACTTGCGCTCTGTCGCCTTGTGTTTCAGATATACCTTGAGATTGTGATAAGTGTATTTCAAGGTAAAAAGGCTAACCAGGTCTGACTGAGGGCTTACCTCAAAAGCCCATTGGTATTCTGCCAACAAGGCTGCCATCAGGCGGGCTTCAAGGGCTGATAAATCCTTGATCTCCTGGCTATCTAGAGCATAGGACGTTCCTTGCAGCAAGCCTTCTCGACTCTCACTGGAGGGACTTGCAAGCAACTGCTCGAACTGACTGGGACTGACAAAACTGGCCTCACGTACGCTGATTCCTGTATTAATTTGAGAATAGGTCCGTTCGCTCATTGCAACCTCCTAGTTCTCTTCGTCGGTGAAAATGCTGGCTGCCATCTGGTAGCTTTCTTGCTCCCAAATGGAATCCACCAAATCACGGTAGAGATAGTTGTCATCAATCTTCCCGACCGACAAGACAAAGCCTGCTTGAGCTGGAATCGTCGCATCCGCAACTGTCACATTCTGATGAGTCTGCTTCAATCTATCGAGAGCTACTGGATCAAATTTGCTAGCACTCACCGCCCCAAAGGTCAGAGTCACAACTTGTCCCTGATAGCGATCTAAGACCGCATCTACAAACTGCATTTCCTTTTCAAGGGGCCAAGCCACCATCGCTTCATAAGCATCCGCAAAGAGATCCTTTAAGACGCGTTGCTTGGTGACAAGGGTTGATTGGCGTTTTTTATTTTCGATTTGTTGGGTTTCACGTTGCAATTGACGTTGAATCCGCTTGAGCTGCTCAGAGCGTTGATTGAGTTTGTCTTGGATCAAACGCTCTTCTTGCGCAGTCTCTTCTTTTAGGATGGTTTCCTTGGCCTCTTCTATGAGTTTACGCCCTTTTTCATGGGCTTGGGCCAAGATTGAATCCTTTAATTGGGTTTGTTCATCCATATCGTTTTTTCTCCTATTGCATGCGTCTTGTGTTTTTCGCCTCGAAAGGCGAATCCATCAAAGCTAACTATTAGCCGACGCGTAGGGTCAATAGGAAGGACACAACGAAGGCCAAGATGGCATAGGTTTCAACCATGGCCGCAAGGATAACCCCTTTCATCATGTCTTCAGGGCGTTTGGCCAAGATTTGCATCCCTGCTGTCGCAACATTTCCTTGGTGTTTGGCTGAGAAATAACCAACGATCGCAACTGGAAGAGCTGTAAAGAAGTAAGCAACCCCTGTTTCAAGTGGCATATCTGGCTTAATTTGCAACCAGATCAAGATCCCGATAACGAAACCGTACAAACCTTGTGTACCTGGCAACAATTGCAAAATCAAGGCTTGGGCAAATTTTTCAGGTTGTTCTTTCAAGAGTGCTGCTGCTGCTTGACCCGTTTTACCAACCCCAAGGGCAGATCCCATTCCACTAAGTGCAACGGCGATCGCCACACCAAATGCTGCAAAGAAGGCGCCCCCATGGGCTGAAAAGTATGATGCTAAAGATTCCATGAATATACTCCTATTTATTAAAGATAATACTTATTTTTTTGTTTTAATATAGCGTTCAGAAGGTTTGAGAGGACGAAATGGCTTGCCTCCTCCTTCGTAGAACTTACCGAAGAACTCCACAAAGATCAAACGGGCTCCATGCACATATCCTGACAAGAAGGACAGGAACATATTAATGGCATGTAGGACGATAAAGAGCAGAAGCCCTACCGTAAACCGTCCAAGCGGTGGAAAGAGATTGACAATGAGGTTGAAGGCCGAACCGATACTAGCTCCAGACAAGCCCAAGGCCATCAAACGGGTGAAACTGACCAAGTCTCCGACATAGCCACTGACATTGTAGAGGTTAAAGAGACCAGACGCTAAACCGGATAGCTTCTTGGCACTGACAATGGAAACAATCAAGATCCCAATGGCATTCAAAATAGCCAGCCACTTGCCAATCGGAACTAGGACGCTCATCCCTGGCAAGATATTGCCTACTGCTAGAAGCATTAAGCCAAGTAGGATCAAGACCCAAGCAAAGCCAGCATTATAGGCTTCGGTGTAGTCTTTGAGGCGAACATTTTTCATTCCTCCTAGAAAGAGGCCCACTAAGACAGT
This sequence comes from Streptococcus parasanguinis, assembly GCF_047465465.1. GTDB lineage: Bacteria > Bacillota > Bacilli > Lactobacillales > Streptococcaceae > Streptococcus > Streptococcus parasanguinis_AI. The sequence continues at coordinate 71,301 of NZ_JASGZU010000005.1, forward strand.
GACAAAACCAAAGACCACTGAGAGGATCAGGATGGTCATGGCGTTACTGGTCGTACTGATCAAGGCAAAAGGCATCTCAAATCCAAAGAAAGAGCCATAGACCACACCCCAAAGGGCAACTGAAATTCCGAGGAGACTGAAGAAACGAAGGTTTTTCGCTGTCCCAGGCTTGAGCTTGAAGGCTTTAAGGGCAAAGCCTGTCGCTACCGTTAGCAACAGTCCATAACCGATATCTGCGACCATCATGCCAAAGAAAACAAAGTAGAAGAGAGAAACGATCGGTGTCGGATCTTTCTCGTAATACTTAGGCAGGGCATACATCTCTGTGACTAATTCAAAGGGCTCTACCAAGGCATTATTTCGCAACTGGATCGGAACGTCATCCCAATCTTTTTCCGTCACATCGCGCGTCTCTAGTAAGACCCGAGAACCAAAACCTTCTTGCAAGAAGTCTCGCAATGAGGCCACTTGGGAGGTTTCAATCCAACCCTCTAGGGCTACCAAGCTTTGCGTGCTGGCAAGAAGCGACTTGGCTTCCTCACGAGCTCCCGAACTCAGCAAGTAATCCATCTGGTACTTAAGCTGGTCCAACTCCTTCTGGGAGTTTTGCAACTCGGCTAGGGTTGCTGCAACTACAGCTTCTTGCTCTTTGATTTCCCCTTCTAGGCGATCCAAGTAGGCGGCTGGGACTTGCTCTTCTTCATAGTCCAATTCTTTGAACCCATGGTCTTCCAGAAGCTCCTGAACAGCTACACGGTCTCCCGAACGATACAAGATGACATAGCCGTGTTCAGTCTCAGACGTAAAGACTTCTTCTAACTCCAGCTCTGGATGAGCTTTTAAGGAAGAACGAACAGCGTCTGTATCGCTATTTGGGATGGTCCCAATCAAGCCATGCACATAGTGAAAATTAGCGAGAGCAGCTGGCGTCACCTCTAACGGTCGCCATTTTTCTAAGCGCTCTATCTCTGCCTTTGCATCCGCAATCTTCTGACGAGCTTTGTCTAACACGCGCAATTGGCGTTTCAACTTGGTCAATAGAAGATCCTCATCTCGAATCATCCCGTGGGCCTGCAAGTCATCAAAAGACAAGCTTAAGGGTTCTTCCTTCAGAGCTTGCAGGGCCTTCTTCTCAGGCATATAGGGCTCCAGAGTCTGAATCATTTTTTCGACTTGTTCTTGACGTTTTTGCAGCTCTACCAAGGCTTGACGATTGTCCTCTGTTAAGGGTTGAGACAAGGTATTTGCCTCAAAGGCAGCCTGCCATTCTTCATGCTCACTGAGGTCATAAATCTGGATTTTTGCCTCAGACTGTAGCGCTAGTAGGAGACTGTCCAAGTCATCTTTGGGTAAGATGAGGGACAGTTTTTGCATCTGACTAACGGCCATAGCTTGCTACCACCTTTTCTACAATGGCTTCAACTAACCCAGCTCGCTTGTCGGTCATCGCCTCTTGTACCTTGGCATCATTGCGCGCAACCGTTTCTTCCAGATCTTTCGTTAAACGGACGAGTCTTTCCTGGGCGTTTTTTTCTGCCTCTGTGACCAATTGCTTGGTTTCCTCATCGTAATGCTGTGCCACTGTTGCAAGGCGATCGCGCGAATCCGTTCGGATTTGTTCAACTTGAGCTTCATAGCCTACGATCACGCCCTGAGCAGCTTGCTCGATCTCTTGCATCATCTCGAGTGTTGCATTCGACATCGTCACACCTCCTTATTCAACTATTGTTCTTCCAACAACAGTACAATTATCTTAAATTATACCACAATTCATATCGTTTGTTCAGGCCCAACCGGGAATTTTCAGAAAATTTTGGACAGCCAGCAAGCCCCTACTGCCAAGATTGGTAGCGTTCTCTTCTTTTCGCATATCCTGTTCCTAGTTTCAGTATTTCTTACTTGCTTTTACTTGAATAAAGCGGTTACCCATGTTATAATGTGTAATATATTATAGGAGCATCCTGTTATTTCATCTCGTGAGAAAGGAGGATTGCTGTGAAACAAGATCAAGATTTACGCGCCATTATCGCCAGCCATGAAGCTGAGTTAACAGATATGGAACGCGACATTGCCCAATATTTTTTATCATCCGAAGCACGACAGCACTCCCTGTCCTCTTCTCGTGTAACGGAGTTACTCCACGTCTCAAAGGCAGCTTTAACGCGTTTCTCTCAAAAATGTGGTTTTTCCGGCTATCGGGAGTTTGTCTATCATTTTAATGAGGAAACAAAGAATCAAAAACAAGTGCAAGAGCATGATGAACTCACTCTCAGCGTCTTGCAACGCTACCACCATATCAGTAACGTCACTGAAAGTCTGATAAAAGATTCCCAATTGGATCGGGTAGCTGAACTAATCGATCAAGCGGACCGAGTCTATTTCTTCGGGATTGGTAGTTCCGGTTTAGTCGCTCGAGAAATGAAATTGCGCTTTATGCGACTAGGCGTCGTTTGTGAAGCCCTGACTGATCAAGACGGCTTTGCTTGGACGACCAGTATTCTCGATTCCTCTTGTTTAGTCATCGGTTTCTCATTGTCAGGAGGCACCAACTCCATTACAGACAGTCTGCTGAATGCGCAAGAAAAAGGGGCTAAAACGGTTCTTTTGACTGCTAACCCGGCTGCTATCCACCAAGGATTCACAGAAGTGTTACCAGCCGCACCCCTTCCTAGTAGTACCTATATCGATCGTATCTCTGCGATTTTACCACTCCTCATCGTGGTCGATTTAATCTATGCCCATTTCCTTAATAAAAGCCGAGAACAAAAGGAAATTGTCTTTAATAGCTACTGGGAAAACAAAAAACTTTCTAGTCAACGTTCTCGAAAATCTTAATATGGTCTCCCTATTTAAAAAGCATGAAAGATCAGGCTTTCTTCATCTTTCATGCTTTTTTTGATGAATCAAAAACAAGTCGCCAACGCGACTTGTTTTATGTTTCATGTTTTTGTCTAAAGTGATAGTAAGCCCCCAACATACCTGCGGCGTTTTGATGGTGGGCAAATTCCAAACGGATCTTATCTGCTAGGCTAGGAACCAGTTCGGCACACAGGGCTTGATAGATTTTTGGCTTGAGGATGGCTTCCTGAGCCATAATCCCCCCTCCAAGAACGATGACCTCTGGATTGACCACATAGGCGATATTGGCCAGTCCTTTTCCGAGATAGGCCACCATCCGATCAATTCCAGCCATACAGATCTTATCTCCTTCAGTTGCCTGCTTGAAGATCCGGCGACCATTCCACTGTTCCACAGGATCACCATGATGTTCTGCCACATACTCGACCAAAGCCGTCGTTGAAGCTAGATCCTGAAAGGCACCGTCTGGCAAATGAAGATAGCCAACCTCACAGGCTGAATTGCTAAAACCATGAAAGACCTGACCATCAAGCAAGAGGCAACCGCCGATCCCTGTCCCAATCGTCAAGCAAACAGCATTGTTCGATCCTTTTGCATGGCCTGTAGTGACCTCTGCGAGACCGGCACAGTTAACATCATTTTCAATCTCGCAAGGGATCTGAAAAGTCTCTTCTATTTCCTTTTTGAATTGGGTTCCTGCATAGTTGGGAATTTGTGGCCCAGCATAAAAGATTTCTCCCTTATCAGGATCCACCATCCCGGCCGAAGAAATCGCAACCCCTGCCAAGGCATGCTTCTTCAAATAACGGGCTACTATTTCCTTTGTTGTTTTAAGTATATGAGGTCCTCCTTTTTGGGCCTCCGTTGGCATTTCATGGGTCTCTAGGAGTTGCCCTTTTGCATCGGCTAGACCATACTTGATACTGGTCCCTCCGATATCAATTACAACATATGGATTCATCTAGACCTCCTTTGATCAAAGGAATCTGTCTTTTGTGTCCTGAATGAGTTGAGCAGCACGTTGAATCACTTCTTGATCCGCTTCTACTACTGGCGTCAAAGGGGAGCGAACAGATCCCAAGTCCAAACCTTCATTGATGCGCAAAACCGCTTTAATGACCGCATACATATTGCCATGAGCAGACGTCAAGACTCCGATAATATCATTGATGGCAAACTGCAAGGCACGCGCGGTCTCTAAGTCTTTCTCAGCAATTAGCTGATTGAGCTTCAAGAATAGCTCTGGCATAGCACCATAGGTGCCACCGATACCAGCATGTGCCCCCATGAGACGACCACCTAAGAATTGTTCATCCGGACCATTAAAGACGATATGGTTATCGCCTCCTAAAGAAGCAAAAGTTTGAATGTCCTGAACAGGCATCGAAGAATTTTTCACCCCAATCACCCGTGGATTTTTCAACATTTCCTTGTAAAGGTTCGGTGTCAAAGCTACCCCAGCCAATTGCGGGATATTGTAGATGACAAAGTCTGTATGAGGTGCAGCTGCACTGATTTCATTCCAGTAGTGGGCCACACCATATTCTGGCAAGCGGAAATAGATCGGCGGAATGGCCGCAATGGCATCCACTCCTAGTTCTTCTGCATGTCGTGCCAATTCCACGCTATCCTTGGTGTTGTTGCAGGCTACGTGAGCAATGATGGTCAATTTCCCTTTAGCTACTGCCATCACTTCTTCTAGAATCAGCTTGCGATCGGCCACGCTCTGGTAGATACATTCGCCAGAGGATCCGTTGACATACAAGCCCTGCACACCTTTCGCGATAAAATATTCTACCAGCGCACGTACCCGCTCCGGGCTAATTTCTCCTTGGTCATCATAGCAGGCGTAAAAAGCGGGGATGACTCCTTCATATTTTTTTAAATCTGACATTTTTTCTCCTTTTGTCACTAATAAATTCATTTTATTCTTGGTACTGGGCAAAAATCTTTTCCATTAATCCAACCTGTGCAAAAGCCAAGCTTGAAAAGCCGAACAAGAAAAAGATCATAAGTCCCAATAGGAAAGCTAAAACCGAGCTTGCAAGAGCCATACATAGAAGTAAGAGAGCACTTCCCATGACAAAGAACCAGGGAAAATGTAAGCCTGTCACAATCATAGCTTTTTGCAAACACTCTTTCCAATCCAATTGGTAGCGGGCCGCAATAGGATAAGCAGCCAATAAGATCAACACAAGAAAGAGAAAGAGGCCTAAACAAATGGTTTTCAAAGCTTGGAAAGCTAGGGAAGTTTGCCCCCAAAATAAGAATAAATCAAAGAGACAAATACCTGCAACAATCAGTTCTAAACTTCCTAGTTGCAAGCCTATTTTCCAATTGTCCCGAAAAGCCTTCGCATAACTACGAATCACCGGAACACGACGCTGGTGCTTAATGGCAAATAAGGTCTGATACAAACTAATTTTCGCAATTCCAATCGTGAGAACTGGTAAACAACTTAGCACAAATAAAAGATTAACAGTTACCAAGTCGAGGACCTTCTCACTAATACGCATCACTACATTGTCCGTGTTAAAAACGGTTTTGATCAATCCTGCCCCCTTAGATGACATAGGCACTCCTTTCTAACGTGATCAATCGATCGCAATTTTAAATAGATATTTTTTCACGATATCTTCTTGCCCTGCATAGCCATTGGGTTGGTGAGGCTCCCCTGGAAAGAAAATCGCAAAATTATGATAGCCTAGATGAAGCGGATAAGACTCCTGGCAATGGACAAAACCGATGTCCGATACTTCATCAAATGCGATAGCCTCACCTGTCACACGAGATCCATAACTCGAAAACTCATGCCCTTCTACTAATAAATGCAAATCAGCATATCTTTTGTGGTGTTCAAAGCGATCATTTTCTGCTTTGTTGAGGGTATTTTCTTGAACGACGAGAAAGACCTTATCCCCATCAATATCGTATCTCCCCAATTCAAAAGAATCCTTCCGATGTTCATAGAGAAAGTCAATGGCCTGATCCAGATTGGGGTGGATCCCTTTGTAAAAGGTGATGTTTTTTAAATCATCAAATATCATATTCTCATCCTTTCGATACTTCTCAGCCTAGAAAACCGATCTGTACACAACTATCGTTTGTCCAAGCAGACGACTTATCCTTTGACCGCTCCCATGGTAATCCCTTGTGTAAAGGATTTTTGGAACACGAGGAAGACCGTAACGATTGGCACTGCAGCTAGGGCTGCCCCAGCCATGATCAAGCCATAGTTGGTGGCCATTTCAGCCTGCATGGTTGCTACCCCTAAGGAAATGGTCAAGTTTTGCCGAGAGGTCAACATTACCAATTGCATAAAGTAGTCGTTCCAGGTGTTGATAAAGGTAAAGATGGCAAGGGCTGCAAATCCCGGCTTGACAATTGGGAAGGCAACGCTCCAGAAAGTCCGCAACTCTCCACAACCATCGATCTTAGCAGATTCTAAGAGTTCTGTTGGGATGTTTTCACTAAATTGCTTCATCAAGAAGACCCCGAATGGCCATCCGACCAATGGTAGAATAACCGCTGCAAGGGTATCATGGATCCCCATAAAGTTAATAATCCGTACCAATGGAACTAAGACAACTTGTTTCGGAAGGGCCATAGCTGCAATGAAGATGGCAAAGAGAATTCGTTGCCCATAGAAGCGTTTCTTAGCCAAGACATAACCTGCCAAGGAAGAGGTCATACACACCAAAAGCATGGTTGCAAGGGAGATGAAGACACTATTCCACAACCATTGTAGGGCTGGGTTTTGTACCATCAACTGTTGGAAGTTTTCCATGGTTGGTGTCTTTGGCCACCATTGAGGTGGGATCATAATGGTATCTGGTTGAGACTTAAAGGCCCCTGTCAAAATCCAATAAAATGGGAAAATGAACAAGACTGTCAAAAGGAGCAAAATGATCGTTGAAATCACTGTAAAGGCAGTGATGGGTTTCTTTTGTGTTGGTTTCATCTGAGGCTCCTTTCTTTAGTATTCTACGTCGTTTCCGAGGATCTTGAATTGCGCAAAACTGATAATGGCAATCATCACCGCAAGGAAGACACCCATGGTGTTGGCATAACCGTATTCAGAGAGTTTAAAGGCTTTTTCATAGAGGTAGTACATAAGGGTACTCGTTGAGTAGTTAGGACCACCGGATGTCAACAATTGGATCAAGGCGAAACATTGGAAAGAGTTAATAGTCGTAATGATGGCAATGTACAAGGTTGTTGGCAACAAGCTTGGCCATTTGATCTTCCAGAAAACTTGAAATTCTGTCGCACCGTCGACACGCGCTGCTTCTACGAGAGAATTATCAATATTTCCCATAGCTGCGATGTAGAGGATGATCGGTTGACCAACAGAGGTGGTCAACAAGATGATAATGATGGCCATCAAAGCCCAGTGCTTGTCCCCCAACCAAGAAATGTTTTGGTTGATGACATGTCCAGATTTCAATACAAAGTTCAAAATCCCTGATAGCGGATCATAGATCCATTTCCATACAACCGTTACCGCTACACTCCCTGTAACAACTGGAAGGAAGAAGACGAAACGATAGAAGGAACGCGCAATGGCATTTTGATGGTAGGTCTGAGAAGCCACAAACAAGGAGAACAATACGACGATCGGAACCGAGCCGATAACGATGATGACAGTATTGATCAAGGACTTCACAAAGACCTTATCCGCAAACATGCGGGAATAATTTTCTAAACCGACAAACTTGAAGGATGTCATAGAATAGTTGAAGAAACTTGTCACAAAGCCCATGATCATGGGGGCTAGGACAAAGACCGTAAAGAAGATTAAAATGGGTGCTAGGAATGCGTAGGAAACGAGCGTCTCCCTCATTCGGATTTTGTTTACCTTCACAGTAAGGCACCTCCTAGTGTTCTTTTTCTATTTTCTTTTCTAAACATATCTTCCGACTTAAGAAAAGAAGATCCAGAAAGAATGAAGACCCCTTCGTTCCATTCCAAATAGAGAGATACGGATTCGAAGGGGCCTGCATATTCTCATTTCTATGAAAGACTTAGATTTGCTTCATAGACTGATTATTTTTTCGTAATGGTTTCGTTTGCTTTTTCAGTAAAGGTCTTCAAAGCTGGTTCTGCTTTTTCATCCCCGTTTGAAACAGATTGCAACATTGGGAACCATAGGGTCCGCATTTCTGCAAAACCGTCGATTGTGTTGTAGTATGGTGAGTAGTATTTTGTCCAAGTGCTGATGGTTTCCATCCGTTTGTCATCGTACAACTTACCAAATGAACTACGAACTGGGAAAGCTCCTGTACGCACAACATCTTTTGGACCCCATTCTTTGTCGTCTGCGATGAACTGTACAAATTTCTTAGCAGCAGCAATTTTCTTTTCATCTTTATTATTGAAGACAGCAAATCCATTGACAAGGTATTCCAATTTTGGCTTGCCTGAGTCAGATGGGAATGGCACTTCTACTACTTCTACCTTACTTGCATCCAACAATTTAGCTTGGATACCGTTTTGTGAAGGCGCCCACAAGATGGTGTAAGAAGTTTGACCATTCGCAAAGTTTTGGATGTCTGCTCCACCATCGAATTGAGAACCATTCATCATCAAGCCGTCATCGATCCATTTAGAAGCTTTTTCCAAACCTTTGACAAATTTTGGATCATCTGTTGTATACTTGGTTACTTTTTCATCAGTAACAGAACCGCCATAAAGGTTAGCAATGAAGGCACGAGTTCCTTGGTCTCCACCTTGACCATTACTGAAGAGTGATCCTGGTGTATAACCTTTGTCTTTCAAAGCTTTCAATACTTTTTCAAAGTCGTCTGTTGTCCAGCCTTCTTTGACAAGATCCAAGACGCCTGCATCTTTGAGCATCTTCTTATTCATCGCCATGTAGAATGGTGCTGAACTAATTGGATACATGTAAGCTGTGTCGCCTGCCTTGCTGGCTTGAATGATATTTTCATTATTGACATCTTTGACAAAATCTTCGGTAAAGAGATCGTTCAAATCAGCCAATTTTCCATTTTTACCATACTGAATGATCCGTCCAGGTGCATCAAAGAGCACATCTGGAGCAGTTCCTGCTTCAATAGCCGTTGTGATCTTTTCAGGACCTGACTTGAAGTCAATGGTTTCCAAATTCACGTGGATATCTGGATTTGCTTTTTCAAAAGCTGCAATAATTGATTTTTCGTAGGTTCCGACACCATCTTCTGCTTTTTCTTGAGTAAAGACTGGGAAGGCCCACCAAGTGATTTCTGTTTTACCAGAATTTCCACCAGAAGATTCTGATTTTGATCCTCCGCCAGAGCCACAAGCTGCGAGTGCTAGAAGAGCTGCACCAGCTACCAACGAGCACAATACTTTTTTCATTTTCATGTGATTTCTCCTCACAATTTACGGTAAGATTACTCTTACAGGGGGTTATCCTCAATGAGGACGCCTATTCTTGTTCATGTTTCAGATTCGACTACTCTCTATTCGGTCTCCTCCTCCTTCAATCTACTGTTTTGTTTACTCATTTTAAGGCTGCGACGAAGCGCTCTGTAATCTCTTTTGGTCGGGTAATGGCACCACCTACAACGATGCCGCGAACCCCGAGATCATGGATTTTCTTGGCCTGATCCGGATAGTGGATCTTACCTTCTGCGATGACATCCACTCCTGCTTGGCAGAGGCGATGGATCAGTTCAAAATCTGGACCATCAACCTTTGGACTGTAGTCCGTATAGCCCGAAAGGGTCGTTCCGACAAAGTCCACTCCCGCTTCGACAGCTGTCAATCCTTCTTCCAGAGTAGAGATATCAGCCATCAAGAGTTGGTCTGGATATTTCTCTTTGACTTGATGGATAAAGTCACTAATCAAAAACCCATCATGACGCGGACGTTTAGTACAATCAAGCGCAATGACCGCGATATCCAAAGCTGCCAACTCATCGACTTCTTTCATAGTAGCCGTGATAAAGGGTTCTTCAGGTGGGTAATCGCGTTTAATAATCCCAATGATCGGCAACTTGGTCACTTCCTTGATTTCCTTGATATCCCGGACACTATTAGCTCGGATTCCGACAGCTCCACCCTGCTCAGCCGCTTTGACCAAGAGAGGAATGACTCCTCCTGCTTCTGTATAGAGCGGTTCATGAGGGAGGGCTTGACAAGAAACAATGATGCCATCTTTGATTTGTTCAATCAGTTCATCTTTTGTAATCTTTGACATAACTCCTTCTCCTTTGATAATAAGGCAACTCGAGTACTTGTAAAATGATTATAATCTATTTTTGAAGCGCTTACAATGTTAATCGTGCAATTGGATTATAGTTTCACATTTTAGGGCAAAACAAAAAGATCTCTGAAACTAGTTTCAGAGATCTAGGACATGATGATTCCCTAGGCCATCTTTTGAGTCGCTTTTTCCTTTACGACAAATACAAAACCGATAGAGCCGACGACGGCTCCAAGCAAGATCCAATAGACCATATCCGATGAAGCCATTGGGCCTGCCAAGAGACCTGCTAGTAAAAAGAGATTGATATACAGTCGGGTATCGCGATAGAAGGTCCAATTGAAATGGTAGCTACCTTCTGGGTACTGACGTGTCGATACAGGCGGTTGAAAGACCTGAAGAAGGATCAAAATCCCAACAAAAGCAAGATAAGCGAGGCTAACTACCGAAAGAGGATCCCGCATCGTCAAAGCTACAGCCGCTAAAAGCAAGACCAAGATCCAGAAATGAAAGTCCATCCAGAATTCACGATGATAACGAAGCCGTTTCATAAGATCACACCTTTCTCTTTATGTAATCGTTTTCTGTACTTCTATTATAAGACAACAAATTTATTTTGCAAGGAATCATTGGCTTTTTGGGGTTGAAAATAGGACCAGAATATCTCTGGTCCGTCTAAAAAAACTATGAACAAACATTAGTTGCCACTTCATTCACTGATATCATTTTCGATAATCACCTTGAGAGCATGGTTTTCACCCGCATGTTTAAAGACATCATAGGCTTTTTCAACTTCTGAGAGTTTGAAGTGGTGGGTGATGAGCTTGGTTGCATCGATCTTGCCTGATTTCAAGACATTGAGCAACATTTCAGTGGTATTGGCATTGACAAGACCGGTGTTAAGAGTAATGTTCTTGATCCACAAATCATCCAAATTGAAGCTAACCGGTTTTCCGTGGACACCGACATTGGCAATATGACCACCGACAGAGATGACGTTTTGGCAGACATCAAAAGTAGCAGGATAACCCACACATTCCATAGAGATATCGACCCCACGACCTTCGGTCACTTCATTGATAAAGGCCTTGATTTCAGCGATATCGCTGGAGCAGATGGTGTGAGTTGCCCCAAATTTCTTAGCTGCTTCAAGACGAGATTCAGACAAGTCCACCATGATAATCGTAGCTGGTGAGAAGAATTGAACGGTCAAAAGTGCTGCAAGACCAATCGGACCAGCTCCAACGATACAGACATTATCACCTGGTTTTACATGAGATGGAAGCACCCCAATTTCATAAGAGGTTGGGAGAATATCTGAGAGCATGACCAAGGCTTCGTCATCCACAGTTTCAGGCGCATGATAAAGACTTCCATCCGCATGTGGAATGTGGACATACTCTGCTTGGGTTCCGTTGATCAAGTGACCTAAAATCCAACCACCATCTTCACAGTGAGAAGGCAAACTACGTTTACAGTAGTAGCAGGTATTACAAGCTGTGACACAAGAGATGATGACCTTGTCGCCTACCTTGAAGTTATTCACTGCATCGCCGACTTCTTCGACGATCCCGATTCCTTCGTGGCCTAAAATCGTGCCTTCTTTACAAGCTGGCACATCTCCTCCTAGGATGTGAAGGTCTGTCCCACAGATGGTTGTCTTCAAGACACGCACAATGGCATCCGTTGGATTTTTGATCACTGGTTTTGGTTGATCCAGCAGTTGCAGATTGCCTGCAGATACATAGGTTGCAGCTTTCATAAGCGACTCCTTTTTTGTTGGTTTGATAAAACCATTTTATTTTCGTTTCTTTGTGAATATTATAACATACTAAGTAAGCGCTTGCAAGATTTTATAGGCACATTTTTAAAAGTTTTTTGAGCAAACAAAAACATTCCCCTTATCTATACCAGAGGAATGTTTCAATCACCTTGTTCTAATTGTTGACGCTGCTTGTAGTACTCTTGCTGCTCGCGCTCGCGTTCTTCTTCTAAACGCTCTTCATAGCGCTTGAGTTCTGCCTCAAACTCTTCTTGCAAGGCAAATAAACGCTCCAGGCCACTTTGAGCCTCCGCACTTGGCGCTTGAAAATGAAGGGCACTTAGCCAGTCCACTAAATTTTCTGTATGTTGGCGGACATCCATACGCATATCCGCATAATCCCACTCCAACTCACTAAGCTTTTGATTGAAGCGGTAATGTCGATCTTCTAGTTGTTCTAATTCACTATTTCCTGAATGGTACATCACATACCTCCTTTAATCGGACTCAATAAAATAGGCTTCTTCACTGCTTTCAGTGCTGTTTCTACCGCGTCCGCTGCTCCTCCTGTAAATCCATCTTTCAAATCACTAACGAGGGTCGTTGTAGCAAAAGAGCGCATCTTTTCGGATTGACCGCCCAAGGTTACCTGCAAACTCATCCCTTCCAACATCATCAAGGCTTTCTGCGTTGCAATCAAACTTCGGATCGCAATCCGCTCTTGCTCCTTTTTAATCTCTCGATGGAGCTCCTCAATTCGTTCTCTGTCCTCTCCCAGGATCTCTAACATCTTTTTCTCCTACTTATGAAAAATCAAAGGCCGTCGCTTGTCCCTTGTCCAAGTCCACCAATTGAGCTGATGCTGCCTCCAACTGACCTGCCAAATCTGACAAGCGAGTAGAGTAGGCCTTTGCTTGGGCAAGGTTTTCCGCCTCTACTGCTTGGTCCCAACAAGTATCCATGGAGAACTCTCCTAATAGTTGCTCCACTTCTGCATCTGTTAAAAATTGGGCCATGCTGTGGGCCATTTGAGACACCTCAGCGACCTTATGAGAAACCGTCTCCTTAGCCTCTTCCAGCTTATCCTTGACTTCTGCCTCAAAGACAGTTGCTTGCGCTGAAGCATTCTGCGCTACCGCCAGCACCAATTCCTCCCGCAATTGAATGGTCTGGGTTCCAGATGCGCCTGCCAGTTGCTGATGGAGGCTAGAAATGCTTGGATTTTCCTGCCCATACATGGAGACCACCGAAGCAGATGATGGCTGATTTTCTGAAGCGGACGTTGCCCGATCTCGTTGGGGCATTTCAATAATTTTCTGTGCCTGATCTTGTCTTCCTTGCACGTCACCTTCTAACTCCATTTGAGATGGCCTCCTTTCTTGGATTTGTTTTTTCGTTTCCTATAACTGAAAAAGGATCATAACCCTTCAGCTACAGGCAGATTCACACACTATAGGGTAACATAAAATAGCTCGGAATGCTATAAAAATAACACAATTTCTGAAAAAAAGTCTAATTTTTTATGAAAAAACGAGTTTTGGACCCAAATAGCAAAAATCCCCCGCTCTTTCGAGTGGGGGTAGCTGATAAACATCAGTTGTTCCTTGGCGTCTTATTTACGACGTCCTGGACGTTCCTTGTAACCATAGTAAGCATCTTCGATGATTTCTTGCATATGGTCTACCATTGGAAGACGTGGGTTAGCTGGTGAACATTGATCTTCATAAGCAAGGAAGGCCAATTCACGAGAATGTTTCTTCCATTCTTTTTCATCGATGCCTTGTGCTTTGAAGTTCATTTCGATACCACAGCGTTCACCGAGTTCGTATACAGCTTTTGCGTAAGCTTCAACGGCTTCTTCTGGAGTAGAGCATGGAAGTCCTAGCATACGAGCGATATCTTGGTATTTTTCATCTGCACGGTAGTAGTTGTACTTAGGCCATGTAGCTGTCTTAGCTGGGCGTGTACCGTTGTAGCGGATAACGTATGGAAGCAAGATGGCATTGGTCCGTCCGTGGATGGTGTGGAATTGCGCACCGATCTTGTGGGCCATTGAGTGAGAAATACCGAGGAAGGCATTGGCGAAGGCCATACCTGCGATGGTTGACGCATTGTGCATCTTTTCGCGTGAATGGAAGTCCGCATTCTTGACTGAGCTTTCCAAGTTTTCAAAGACAAGTTTAATAGCTTGAAGAGCAAGACCATCTGTGAAGTCGCTAGCCATTTGTGATACGTAAGCTTCTGTCGCGTGCGTCAAGACGTCCATACCAGTGTCTGCTGCAACAGATCCTGGAACTGTCAATACCAAGGCAGGGTCTACGATGGCTACTGTTGGAGTCAATGAGTAGTCTGCGATTGGGTATTTACGGTTGTTTGCTTTATCAGAAATAACGGCAAATGGAGTTACTTCAGATCCTGTACCAGATGTTGTTGGGATGGCGATGAATTTAGTCTTCTTACCAAGCAATGGGAACTTGAAGGCACGTTTACGGATATCCATGAATTTTTGAACCAAGTCACGGAAGTCCACTTCTGGTTGTTCGTAGAAGAGCCACATAACTTTGGCCGCATCCATTGGTGACCCACCACCGAGAGCAATGATCGTATCTGGTTTGAAGGCACGCATGATCTCTGTACCACGTTCAACAGTTGTGATATCTGGATCTGGTTCTACGTCTGCAAAGATTTGGTAAACCACCTTGTTGCGACGAAGGTCAAGCTGTTCGATGATACGATCAAGGAAACCAAGCTCTACCATAGCGTGGTCTGTAACGATCATGACACGTTCAACGTCACGACATTTTTGTAAGTATTCAATTGAATCACGTTCAAAGTATGTTTTTGAAGGAAGTTTCATCCATTGCATGTTATTTCTCCGGCGTCCGACTTTTTTAATATTCAAGAGGTTGATGGCACTAACGTTGTCCCCAACAGAGTTGCGTCCGTAAGAACCACATCCAAGTGTTAATGATGGCAAGAAGGCATTGTATACATCCCCGATACCACCGAAAGTCGAAGGAGAGTTGCAGATAACACGAATGGCTTTAACTGCTTTACCAAATTCTTTGGTCAATTCTTCGTCAGCTGTATGGATGGCAGCTGAGTGACCAAGACCGTTGAATTCAACCATTTGGCGAGCTTTGTTAATTCCGTCTTCACGGCTTTCAGATTTCAAGACTGCAATGACTGGTGACAATTTTTCACGAGTCAAAGGCTCTTTTTCACCAACTTCTTTACATTCTGCCGCAAGGATATTGGTTCCTTCTGGAACTGAGAAGCCAGCTTGTTCTGCGATCCATGCTGCTGGTTTCCCAACGATGTCCGCATTCAATTTCGCACCCGCACAGTTTTTGCTGTTCGCTTTCACACCGAAGCAGAACTCTTCAAGAAGGGCTTTTTCTTTTTTGTTAACAAAGTAAGTGTGGTAAGATTTGAATTCTTCAACAAACTCATCGTAGATTTCTTTATCGATGATGACCGCTTGTTCAGACGCACAGACCATACCGTTGTCAAATGATTTAGACATGACGATATCGTGTGCTGCTTGGCGGATGTTGGCTGATTTTTCAACGTAAGCAGGCACGTTTCCGGCACCAACCCCAAGAGCTGGTTTTCCACAAGAATAAGCAGCTTTCACCATGGCGTTACCACCGGTCGCAAGGATCGTAGCAACTCCTTCATGGTTCATAAGGGCACTGGTTGCTTCCATAGAAGGTTGGGTAATCCATTGCACACAGTTCTCAGGTGCTCCAGCTGCAATTGCCGCATCGCGTACGATTCGTGCCGCATGAGCAGATGATTCTTGAGCAGATGGGTGGAAGGCAAAGACGATAGGGTTCCGTGTCTTCAAGGAAATCAATGCTTTAAAGATTGCTGTTGAAGTAGGGTTTGTTGTAGGAGTGATCCCACAGACAACTCCGACTGGCTCCGCAATCAAAGTTAAACCAGTGACATCATCTTCTGAAATGACACCAACTGTCTTGGTGTGACGCATGTTGTTCACAACGTGTTCACAAGCGAATAAGTTCTTCGTCGCCTTGTCTTCAAAGACCCCACGACCAGTTTCTTCATAAGCATGAAGAGCGAGCTCACCGTGTGCGTCAAGAGCAGCTACAGATGCTTTCGCTACAATGTAGTCCACTTGCTCCTGGTTCAATTTGCGCATTTCTTCAAGCGCTACGAGCGCTTTTTGCACCAACTCGTCTACGTGTTTTTCAGCAGCGAGTTTCTTTTCTTCAGGTGAGAGAGTTTTTTTATCAGCCATTTGATGCTTTCCTCCAATGTTTGAAACCCTTATCCTTTTCTAGAACTTTTTTCATGTTTTCGGAAATTTTCAAGAATAGTGTAAGAAATTTCGATTTGTTAATTATTTCACAATATAATTGTACTCTATTTTGAGATTTTTGTAAACACTTCCAAGCAACTTTCACAAAGATTTTTTTGAAGTTTGTGAAATTTTTATCAATCCTATTGCTGTGAAAGTAATCATCTAGCAAAATTGTGAAAAAATAATTAAAAAATTTTTTTCTTCACAAAGTGATATTTTCAATTGACTTATGTAAGCGTTTTCTTAATCTTACTAAAAAAAGCAGCTTTTTACAAGTAAAAAGTTGCTTTTTGTTTTATTTTGTTAGGATTTGTTTTGTTTCAGTTTCAGAGAAGCATTTTTACTTCTTGACCGGACCCTTTTCGGCCTTATCAAGGGCTTCTTTGACTGTTTGAGCATAGAGTTCCCCACCATTGGTTTCCATATTGAAGTGAACAGAGTCTGTTCCCACCCAAATGTTTGGATTTTCAATTGCTACTTGGTACCAGTCCGCAATGGTGATAAAGTCGTATTTCTTTGCTAGTTCCAACTCATAAAGACGGGTTTGAACCGATTCACTGGACTGATCGTTGGCATAGCGACCATCATATGGTGTCACAAGGATCAGGCGACGGCCTTTTGGAAGTTTCTCAACATACTGATCCAGCAATTCTTTGTAGTTGCTTACAGTATTGGTTCCTAGGGCAATGACCACATTTTTTAGGAGAACTTTATTGGAGATGTCAGTCTCAAAGACCTTCATTCCATTTTCCAACTGACGACTCACCACTGCATCAATCTGGATGCCAGGGATGGCTTTAGTCAGGTAGTCCTGCGCTCGCAAGTTAACCGAATCACCGATCATGGTCACACCATTTGAGACGTTATAGTCTGTTGCAGTCGCATTATCCACTTGCGTCCGTGTGACCTGCATTTTGCTGTCTGCTTGATTGAGCCCACTCACTACCAAACTCTCATCAAAAGCTCCGACGGTTGGTGCAAAGGCGGAGATTCCAACCATCAAGAGAGCCAGTGGAATCATGAGGTAAAAGATCGGTTTGGTCAAAAAACTGAGATCCATCTTCATGCCAAAGACACGAGGCTCCTTGCCTGCAATGGTTGGCTCCAAAATATAGAAGGACAGAGCCGTTAGAATCAAGGAAACGATCGTCGTCACAAGGGCTGCCATCATATTTCCCAAATGTTGAGAGAAGATGATAAAGAAAGGCCAGTGGAAAAGATAGACACCATAACTGGTATCTGCCAAGAAATTGAGGATGGCTGGTTCTTTTTTATCTGGCGTCTTCTCATGGAGAATGCGGGCCGACAGAATCATGGCACAAGCTGCGATTGTCGCTGCTAAAAAGCCAAACAGATAGGTCCACAAGCTATCAAATGGCAAGAAAAGACTGAGCACAAACAAGAAGGCAAAGCTTCCACCCAAGACCGATAAGGTCTTTTTCATGCTCCAAGACTGCACCAGCTTTGTAAAGTTCGGGCTGACATTAGCAATCCCTGTCACCGTTGCTAGGCATGATCCCGCAAAGAAGGGGAAGATGTGAGTGAAGCTAGAAAAATAGATGGTAGAGAAATTGGCTGTCAGAAAGGCACGGATGAACATGGACAAGAAGGTGAAGAGAAAGAGCCCGCTGGATGCCAGGAAGAGCATACCTCGGTACTTTCCAACCGTCTTAGCCCGCTTAGCCAAGAACCATGCCAAAAGTGCCCAGAGCACATAGTAATGCACTTCTAGGGCCAAACTCCAGGTATGAAGGAAGAGATGTGGAATGAAGTTACTTTCGTAACTACCACCCGTTGCCATCTCAAAGAAATTGGTCACAAAACCGAAGACCGCCGCAATCTGAGTCCCAATACCAGCCACGTAGTCCCGTTGGACCATAAAGGTAAAGGGCATCACGACCAAGACCATAAAGACAAGGGGTGGTACGATCCGGTAAAAGCGCCGTTTCAAGAATGCCAGGTAGTCGATTCCTTGCTTGCGCGCAAATTCATCGATCAAGAGCGCTGTAATCAAAAATCCTGAGAAGGTGAAGAAAATATCTACCCCAATGAAGCCTCCAGGAAAGGCTTTTTGGAAGAAATGGTAAAGCAATACCAATAAGAGTCCTGTAACACGGACTAGTGAAAACCATTTAATGCGCATTTTGATAAATCCCCTGCTTGAATGTTCCTTTGTATACGACGTTGGCTTCTGTGGTTAAGGTGCCTTTGCCCTCCGGCTGGCCGTTAACAAACTGCCCTTCATAGGTCCAACCATCCTTGGACTTAAACTTACCATAGCCGCTAAAAGAGCCGTTGACGAGGTTACCTGTATAGGTATCCCCATTTTTAAAGGTGACGGTTCCCTTGCCATTCATCTTGCCACGGACCAAACTTCCGTCGTAACGGATCGCCCCCTTATCCAAGGTCAAGACGCCCTGACCTGGAATGGCTGAAAGGAAAACCAGCAAAGCAGATAGAATAATCACGACTAATGCTGCTATTTCTAAATTTTTTCGCGTCAGATAGACCTTATAAGTCTCATAAAATTCTTTCATATTCATTCTCTCACATATCAAACTCTTAGGAAGTTGCTAACTGATCTAACCAAGCCTTACAGCCGCTCAGGACTCTGGAATAGGTCTCCTCAAAATCACCGGTATACCACGGATCTGGCACACTTTCAGCAGCAAAAAGATGAATCTTGTGTTCTGTTCCTGCAGGAGCCATTTGCTTCAGATCTGCTACATTGTTTTCGTCCATCCCTAGGATCAAATCAAAGTTGTAAAAATCCTCTTCCTTGATCTGTAAGGACGTCTTGGCTGGATCATATGGGACCTGGTGTTGTTGAAAGATTTTCTGGGTTCCCCGATGGATGGGATTGCCATGTTCCCAGCTCGAGGTGGCCCGACTTTCAATCTCATACTGATCCGTCAAGTCCTTCATGACAAACTCCGCCATGGGGCTCCGACAAATATTTCCTAAGCAGACAAAGACGATTTTTTTCATGATTCCACCTAACTCCTTGTTCGGACTGCCCAACCTAGCTGAGCCCTTCGCTTTCCACTATGGAAAACCAGCATACTATTACTATTATAACAAAAATGTGACAGAAAGATGACAAAGGGGCTCCATCATTTTAAAGAAAAATCAGATTCCTTTTTTCAAATCTGATCTGTTTCTCTATTTTGGAAAACGAACCTCTAATGGAGGCCATTTACTCTGCCAATTTTTCTTTTTCATCCGCTCTGTATAAACCGCTAAACGCTCTGGACTGGCTAAAAAATGCGGAGTCGGCTGAACGATGAAGTCTTCGATATCCTTTGTCCCATAAGGGAGAAAGAGCTCTAGCTGACCATCTTTCCTTAGGCGAACTGCAAGTGCCGTACACTGCTCGGGGTATTTGGAAACCGCATCACAGGCACTGCGATATGGAGCTGTCCCCGGGCTATGCTGGTGCATGTAGACTTGATTTTTCACTTCCCAAGCGTACTGGGGATAGGTCTTCTTTAATTCCTGCTCGATCTGCAGAGTCTCCTCATAACTGATCGTAGGGTCATAAAAGACCAGATCCAGATCTGTCGTCGCATCAAACCCTGGTCTGCCAGAAAGCTGGTTCCAGACGAAATTGCGCACCGCGCCCGCTGCTAACCAGGCATCTGCCAAGTCTAGATCTCGAATAATGGCCAAGACAGTCATCATCTCCGGATCCGCTTGGATCTGTTCTACTATTGTTTCTTCCGTCAGCATCTTCTTCTAGTCTCAATTATAGGGATAGCCCAGGTGTTCATAAGCTTTGCGGGTCGCCACGCGCCCTGTCCGGGTCCGCATGATAAAGCCTTTTTGAATCAAGTAAGGCTCATACATGTCTTCTACGGTCTCTCGCTCTTCGGCAATATTGACCGATAGAGTCCCAAGCCCGACCGGGCCACCGCCGTACATCTCAATCATGGTGCGCAGGATCTTTTGATCGACATAGTCCAGTCCTTCATGATCCACATCCAGCATAGAGAGGGCCTTGTCTGTAATGGTGTCGTCAATCAAGCCGTCGCCCATAATCTGAGCAAAATCGCGCACCCGCTTCAGCAAACGGTTGGCAATCCGAGGGGTCCCCCGACTACGAAGAGAAAGCTCTTCGGCAGCTTCGTGGGTAATCTCCATCTCAAAGATTTCGGCGGTCCGCTCGACAATCTCTGTCAAATCATCTTGCTCATAGTATTCCATGTGTCCGGTAATCCCAAAGCGAGCGCGCAAGGGATTGGACAGCATACCAGCTCGAGTCGTGGCCCCAATCAAAGTGAAAGGAGGAAGGTCCAGATGGACACTCCGGCTGCTCTCACCAGCGCCAATCATGATGTCGATGTAAAAATCTTCCATGGCGCTGTAAAGCACTTCTTCGACTGACATAGGCAGACGGTGGATCTCATCGATAAAGAGGACATCGCCCGGCTCTAGATCATTGAGGATGGCTACCAAGTCACCAGCCTTTTCAATGACAGGACCAGAAGTCTGCTTGAGATTGACGCCCAGTTCATTGGCAATGACAAAGGCCATGGTGGTTTTCCCAAGCCCCGGAGGGCCAAAAAGAAGGACATGATCCAGCGCTTCATCCCGAAGCTTAGCTGCCTCAATAAAGATTTTCAGCTGGTCCTTGACCTTATCTTGACCAATATATTCATGTAAATATTGCGGGCGCAGCGTCCGTTCAACGGCCTCTTCATCGCCCATGATTTCATTGTCTAAAATTCTACTCATACAGTCTATTATAGCAAAAAATGATACCTTCGGTACCATAAATAGAATGTGTTTTTTAAAGATCCTGGTTCTCACTAGCGTTCGAACTGCGTCAACGTACCTAAGCTCGCTAATGCTCGTAAAGAATAAGGAACGTAGTTTTCGCTCCGCTCAAACTGCATCAATGTACCTAAGCTCACTAACGTTCACTAAGGTACATAGAAAAAAAGCCACCGGTTTTGGTGGCTCTTATAGGGAGATTATTATGAAAAAGTTTTAGGAGTTTTATCATTCAAAGTTAGGAGGTCTTTGATGATGGTATTAGTATACGACGGGAAGCTTAAAGTTTCCTTATAGTCATTTTTAAAAAATTTTTTTCTAAAAAAGAGGAGGTTCCAAGCAAAGATTTCCCATCCTTGTTTGTCACCTTCTCTTTCTTATCTATTTCTTAGCGATGGCATGGTAGCTAGTCTTGCTGGTGAAGACTTGACCTGCTCTCAAGATGACCTTTTCAGCCTGGTCACTGTGAATGGCATCTGGCACTGTTTGGAATTCTAGAGCCAAGCCATTGTGCTGAACCATTGGTTGGCCTTGCAGATGAACAGTTTCGTCTACGAAATTGGCTGAATATACCACCAAGGCTGGGGCTTCTGACTTGAAGGTCAAGAAACGTCCAGATGGCTGATGGTAAAGAAAGCCAGCATTTTCATGCCCTTCTGGAAGAGCAAATGGATGGTCTAATCCTTCTACCAGACGGATTTGCGGATCAGAGTCCTTAAAAAGATCCTCCAAGAGCATAGCTTGGTAAAGATGCTGAACAACCGGACTTTCTCTATCCACGGTCTGAAGAGGAACACCGTCTGGATGGATAGGGTAAAGCCCTTGATGGTTGATCTGAAAGACATGATCATTGATCGGCTGGGTGAAGTTTCCAGATAGGTTGAAATAGCTGTGGTTGGTCGGGTTGACCAAGGTGTCTTGATCCGTTTCTACCCGATAGGCAATCTCAAGTTCACCATCTTCCGTCAAACCATAGGTTACCCAGATCTTGAGATTTCCAGGGAAACCGCCGGTACCATCTGCACGTTCTGTGTACAGGGTAATTTCCTGATCCGTTACCGACTCCACGCTAAACAAAGCGCTATCCCAACCCGTCGGTCCACTGTGGTTGCAGTTGGCACCGTTATTGGCTTCCAAGTGATAGGTTTGACCATTAAGCTCAAAGCTGGCCCCTGCAATCCGGCCTGCTACCGGGCCAATACTAGCCCCATATTTAGGGCTATTACCCACATAGTCCTCAAAGCGATCAAAGCCTAAAATAATATTAGTAAACTGGTCTTCTTTATCAGGCGTTACATATTCTAAGATCGTCGCCCCATAGGTCATGACAGATAATTGGTAGCCCTTGTCATTTTCGAGGCGATAAGCCCGAACCTCTTGATTCTGCCATTCTCCAAACACGCTTTCTTGATACTGTTTCACAAACCTTCTCCTCTCACTGTTTTTCTCCATTGTATCAGTTTCACAAGAAGAAACACTCCACTTTTTATAGAAAATTAGTGGCTATTCTTTATGAAATGGATGAATGATCACCCCTTGCACAACCCGATTGACGGTACCAGTTGGTGAAGGCGTATCTGGGCGATTTTGCACCTTGAGTGAGGTTAAGAGAGAAATCAATTGACCATAGATAATGTAAGGGAAGGCACGGTAGATATCTAGGGAGTCTGCTGATGCTTTCACCAACACTTCCCGTACATGCTCGATCCCTGCAGCTTGATTCGTCAAGAGGACGACCTGACGGGCAATCTGATCCCCTGCAACTTCGCGAACTAAGTCCAGATCATACTGACGGGTATAAGGATCAATGGATCCAAAGACCAAAACGAGGGTCTGGGCATTGATGAGGGATTTCGGACCGTGACGGAAACCGACAGGACTCTCATACATGGTTGCGATTTTGCCTGCTGTTAATTCCAAAATCTTGAGCTGGGCTTCATGAGCTAGGCCAAAGAAAGGTCCTGCTCCCAGATAGATCACGCGCTCAAAGTCTAGATCGACCACTTCTTTGACCTCACGGTCCTGCTCCAAGATTTGCTCAGACAGATGAACCATCTCTGCTACTCGTTTTTCCTTGATTTCTTCCTCGCTTGGATCAAAGACCAAGAGAGCTGTCAAGAGCATGGAGGTGAAGCTAGAGGTCATGGCAAAGCCGGCATCATTGGTTTCTTTAGGTTGGAGAAGCAAGAGATTGCGCTCATCTCCGTGGGCTTGCTGGGCCAGTTTTCCTTCTTCGGCACAGGTAATGGTGATCTGATAGAGCTCATCAACCAGATCTTGGGCCAACTGCACGGTTGCGACACTTTCTGGCGAATTACCACTCCGGGCAAAGGATACTAAAACCGTCGGAACCTCTTTTTTCAAATAGGTTTGAGGATGAGCTACGATATCCGTTGTCGCAATGGATTGGAAATTCCAGTGGCGTTCATCGTGCACCTCCTGCAAATATGGAACCAAGGTATCCCCTACATAGGCTGAGGTCCCTGCCCCTGTCAAGATGACCTTGATATAGTCATGCTCTTGCCCAATTTTTTCTAAGAAAGCTTTTATTTCCGCTTTTCTTTCTTGGTACAAGTGAGCCGTTTCTTTCCAAACACTTGGTTGTTGGTAGATCTCACGAGTGGTGATCTCTGCTCCTAGCTCCTGCAAGTCTTCTTTTGTATAGTCTAACATAGAAACTGTTGTTCCTTTCTACAATCTAACGTTGATAAATGGGAAAGGAGCCTGAGATGATGCTCCCAGACTCCCATACCAACCTACTCATCTTCATCATCATCAAGGTTTGACAAGAGGTCATTGACCTTGACAATACTTTCTTTTGCACGTTCAGGGTAGTCCCCTTCATTACCAGTCAGGCTACTATTGATGAACTCGATGACCATCGGAAGATTCATCCCTGCGTATAAGTCAATCGCACGTCCTTCAAGGATCAAGCGGCTCACAGTGTTGCAAGGAGTTCCTCCCAATAGATCAGCAAATACAATATAGTCTTCTAGACCTTGGACTGTTGCTTCAAATTTAGCAGTAAAGTCTTCTGGTCCTTCTTCTGGTAAGAGTGCAACCGTATGGATGGATTCTTGTGGTCCCATAATCATCTCTGTGCTAGCTTTAAGCTCTTCACAGAAGCGACCATGGCTGACCAATACTAACTCTTTTGCCATACCTTACTCCATTATGCCATTCCAAAGAAGAAGTGGCCAAATGCTGAGAATGCGATTGCTGCAAGGATGATGAGCAAGATAGCTTTTGTAGAGTTCATACCCTTACGTCCAAGCAACCAGTAGATTACACCTGTGATGATTGCTGGTACCAAACGTGGGAAGATAAGGTTGAGCATATCTTGAATTTCAATCACTTTGTCCCCAATGTGTGGAGCCCAAGAAACTTCAACACCAATCATGCTGGCAATCAAGGCACCAACCATGAAGATACCCAGAACGGCAGCTGCGTCGATCAAAGCTGTCAAGGTACTTTGCATGTTGTTGATGAGGTTAACCCCTTCTTTATAGGCAAATTCCAACTGTTTCCAACGGAAAATGTCATAAGCAACTGCCACAGCGATCCACAAGAAGATACCGGCTGGGTTTCCTGCAATAGCCAAAGTTGCTGCGATTGAACCCATAATAGCTGGTACCAATGATCCAAAGATTGAGTCCCCAAGAGGGGCAAATGGTCCCATAAGACCTGTCTTGATCCCGTTCACCGCATCTTTTGATTTGACACCATCTTTTTCTTCCAAAGCAAGGTCAAAACCAGTGATAATAGTGTGGAAGAATGGAGAAGTATTGAAGAATTGCGTATGCAATTTCATCATTTCTTTCAATTCAGGTGTGCCGTCTCCATACATTTTCCGCAATTGTGGAAGAAGCATGTAAAGGTAACCAGAAGCCTGCATCCGTTCGTAGTTCCAACCCAATTGGAAGGTGAAGAGGCTACGTTTGTTAATTTGTTTAAAATCTTCTTTTGTTAGTTTGTAATTAGAATTCGTCATCTTCAATTTCCCCGCTTTCTACATTGCTTGCTGGAGCAGCTACAACTGTACGTTGGCTGTTTTTGAAGTGTTGTACTGCAAGGAAGATACCGATGATGGCAATACCAATCATAGATACACTCTTGAAGTTGTTAACAAAAGTAATAGCTTGTTCTTTTGGAAGTTTAGCGAACACATCAGAACCAACAATGCTAGACACTGCAGCACCAAGGCTTTGAACATTGCTATAAAGCACTGTCAACATTGCTGTTAAGCCAAAGCCAAGTGCTAAATAGTGAAGGTTACGACGAACAGGAAGGTAACGAAGCAAGATCGCAAATCCAAGACCTGGAAGCATTTGACCTGCAAGTTTCAGACCGTTTGCCAACCATTGTACATTAGCAAGACCTGTAACAACAGTTTCTACGAAAGAACCACCAAAGGCAAGAGCCAAGAAGACTGGAAGGGCACGAGAAAGAGCCCAAGGAACAGCACCAAGAAGGTAGTTGCGTTCAATTCCTTTATAGTCGTAACGTTCGATCGCAGCATCTACACGGTGAGCGAAGTAAGTTGTAGTCATACGACCAAGAATATCAAAGTAGGTCAACAAAGTTGCTACCGGCACAGCGATTGTAGCAATAGCAATCTCTGCATCAATCCCTTTTGCTACTGAGAAGGCAGTCGCAAGAACGGCACCAGAAGTGGCGTCAATACGAGAAGCTCCACCGAAAGTACCAACACCGAGCACTGTCAATTGAAGAGAAGCTCCGATAAATAGACCTGTCTTTAAATCTCCCATGACAAGTCCTGTAATGAAACCAGCAAAGACTGGTGATCCTGCTGATGAAACAATCGTCAACTCATCACAGATTTGATAAGCTGAGTACAAAGTAAGTAGTAAAATTTGCCACCATTGTATCATGACAATTTCCTCCTAAAAATTTTCTTTTACTTTAATAACTTCATAAAGTCTTCTGCAGTGTCGTTTGGCACCATCTGAGACGTAATCTTCACACCTTTTTCGTGGATTTTGTTAAAGTCTTCCACGTCCGCGTCCACCACATTGATCGAGCGGGTAATCGCGCGTGTCTCATCGGATTGAGACATATTGCCGACATTCAGCGTTTCAAGCTGAACGCCTGCTTCGATCAAACGAAGGAAACGATCAGGTTTGCGAGCCACGATAAAGAGTCGTTGGCTATCATATTTTCCAGCCAAGATATTTTCCGCAGCTTTTGCGACTGGCAAGATACTGAGCTTAACACCAGGTGGTGTCGCTAGTTTCAAGCCACTTTTTTCGATATCATTTTGAGCGACTTCATCATCGATCACCATGATACGTGAAACATTTAGTTTGGTAGTCCAAAGATTGGCTACCTGCCCGTGGATCAAACGTCCATCGATACGGCATCCTACAATAGTCATAAGTTTTCCCCCTTTACTTCTTTGAATGTAGGTTGTTGAACAAGTTGAAGTGTCTCTTGGTAACGTCCTTCTGTCTCAAAGACGATCAGGCTATTGGCTCCTTCTTTGAGGAAACCATGAGGCACATAAAGTGAAGTGGTCGGTCCGACCTCCCAGAAGCGACCAAGGTTGTGGCCGTTGACAAAGACGACCCCTTTCCCAAATCCTGTCATATCCAGATAAGTGTCAAGGGTGTGGTCCAGCTGAAAATCATATCGGTAAAATGCTGGAGCACCTGCCTGCCATTCCTTTGAAAAATCGAGCTGACTGAGATCTTGTAAATCCAGTGGGTACTGCTTCCAATGAAGGTGGAAATGTAAATCCACACAGACACCTGTGCGAATGCCCTTGTGCTGGCTATCAGCCAAGAGCTTGTGCCCATAGTTTACACGTCCCATATTCTCAAGCAAGATTTTTAAATTCGTAACCGCTTTCTTTTTTCCTTTGATAAAAAGATCTTCACCGATCTCTGTTTGGTATTGCGTTGCTACATGTTGATCATCCAGGTAAATTTGTACCCGATCCCGACCATCAATGATGCGCAGTTTTTCTTCTTCCGCATCCAACTCAAGGTCTGTCTCATATAGGAGATAACCTGTGGTTTGCCCCAACTCTTCCATCTTTTCGGGATAAAGGCTGGTCTCGACCTGAGCCAAATTGTCCAAATTCCCAAAAAGACTAGTCTTGGCTGCCAATTGCAAGGTTTGTTCTGGCAAACACTCTTTGATGAGTGGTTCTTGCTGTGGGTATTCCGGATAATAGGTCGCCATCATTTTTTGAATAGCATAATACTTCTCCGTCGGATTTCCCTGCTCATTGAGCAAAGCCCCATAGTCATAGGACGTTACCTGTGGCAAGTCTAGCGTTCCCCGAGCTGAGCAACCATTCATAAAGCCGAAATTGGTCCCGCCATGAAACATATAGAGATTGATGGAGCCAAGCTCCAAGACCTCATGGACAGCTTCTGCCAACTCCTCTGGGTCCCTGTGAATCACAGGTTCTTTCCAGCGGGTAAACCAGCCATCCCAAAATTCCATACACATCAAGGGCCATTTCTTGCCGTATTCGTCAAAGAATTCTTGCATCTGAGCAAAGTTATAGGCTGCTTTGGAACCGAAGTTTCCCGTCACAAAGAGGTCTTCTTCTATCAAGGTTCCTGTTCTTAGCGTTGCTCGCCATGGTCCATCTGATGTAAAGAGAGGACAGGTCACGCCTTTTTCCTTCATCAAATCCCGAATGGCACGAAGATAATCCTTATCCTCTCCATAAGAGCCGTACTCATTTTCCACCTGCATCATGAGGATTGGACCACCCTGATCCACTTGGTAGGGTGTCAACAAGCCAAGCAAGCGATCATAATAACGATCCACTGATTCGATAAAGGCTGGGTCAGATGAGCGGATTCGCAGGTCTTCTTCTAAGAGCCAGGCTGGTAATCCACCAAATTCCCACTCTGCACAGATAAAGGGCGACGGCCTTACAATCATGTAAAGTCCTAGGGACTGGGCTGTTCGAATGAAACGCTCTAGATCCAATCGACCACTAAAGTCAAACTCCCCTTTGCGGGGTTCATGCGCATTCCAAGGGACATAGGTCTCAACCGTGTTAAAACCTAAAGCCTTTAGATTATACAAGGAATGATACCAGTCTGCTGGGTCAATTCGGAAATAATGGATCGCTCCGGATAAAATCTTGAAGGGTTGATCTTTTAAATAGAAAGCATCGCGAATCTCAAAAACTCCCATAAACGCCCCCCTTTCTTATATGTAACCCTTTTCATTTATTAATATAATAAATTATTTAAAAAATGTCAACACTTTTATAAAAAATATGTTAAAATAGGGTTAAATAAGAGAAATCTAAAGAGAGGTAGCACTATGGCAATTCCAAAGTACCAACACATCAAAGATGAATTGAAGCAGCAAATTATCTCCGGAAAATTTGAAAATGGAGATAAATTTTATACTGAAGCTGAACTCATTAAAATTTATGATGTCAGCTCTATCACCGTTGTCCGTGCTTTGAACGACCTCGCTGCTGATGGCTACATTGTCCGCCAGCAAGGAAAAGGAACCTTTGTTTCTCGTGCTCGAAAACACAAACTGGTTGAATTTTCAGATGTTGAAACCTTCCCAATCCAAAAGGCCAAAGTCAAAGTTCTCTCTATTAAACGTGGAAATACCTTAAGCATCCTAGACAAACTAGGCCTCAACCCAACGCAATTCTACTATAAGATCGAACGGACTCGCCAGACAGGGGATGATACCTATATCTTCCACCAAACCTATGTTCCTGAACAATACATCAATCCAAACTATCCAAATTTGGAATACTACAGCTCTATCTATGATCGCTTCAAAGAAGACTACCACATTCATATGAATGACGAGCACTTCGAAGAAGTCAACGAAATCGTCTTTCCTACACCAAGCAAGATTGCTAAAGTATTGAAGATCGATGAAAATTTCCCAACGGTCAAACAAGTGAAGACGACCAAGCTAGAAGCGACTGGCCAAATCCTTGAATACACGGAAACCTATAAACGCGGTGACTACTACAAGATCAAGTTCATCTCCTGTGACCGCGATCACTAAGAACCAAAAAGACTGAGACATCTCGGTCTTTTTTATAGCTCCAGTATAGCATGTTAAAAACGATTTCTAAAGACCTCTTTAAAAATATATATAATTAGTGATAGTTTAGCTATAAAAAGTTTAAAAAGAGAGTGGGACAGAAATCGGTAATTCGTTAGAATTCGATTTCGTCGTCCCACCTCCGCACAGTTGAGTAGGGCTGTAAAAGCTGATGAAATCAGCGTATTAGAGCCCACTCAACCACTGCGTCTTGCAGTTAGTCTTATCAAACATCAAAGGCTGGACAGTTTTTGCCCAGCCTCTTTCGTCTATTTTTCAAATTCCCTTTTTCGTTGCGATTAGTCACCCAAACCGATGCGTTCGAAGATTTCATCCACCCGTTTGGTGTAGTAAGTTGGGTTGAAGATTTCGTCGATCTCTTCTTGAGTGAGACGTGAAGTTACTTCTGGATCTGCTTCAAGAAGTGGTTTGAAGTCTACTTGGTTATCCCATGATTGGGCAGTCTTCGGTTGAACAAGGTCGTAAGCTTGCTCACGTGTCATCCCTTTTTCAATCAAAGTCAACATGGCACGTTGGCTGAAGATCAAACCAAATGTAGAGTTCATGTTGCGAATCATGTTTTCTGGGAAGACTGTCAAGTTCTTAACGATGTTTCCGAAACGGTTGAGCATGTAGTCAATCAAGATGGTTGTGTCTGGTGCGATGATGCGCTCAGCTGATGAGTGAGAGATATCACGTTCGTGCCAAAGGGCTACGTTTTCATAAGCTGTGACCATGTGACCACGGATAACACGCGCAAGACCTGTCATGTTTTCAGAACCGATTGGGTTACGTTTGTGCGGCATTGCTGAAGATCCTTTTTGACCTTTGGCAAAGAATTCTTCCACTTCACGTTGTTCAGATTTTTGAAGACCACGGATTTCAGTCGCCATCCGCTCGATCGAAGTTGCGATGCTCGCAAGAACTGCAAAGTACTCAGCGTGAAGGTCACGAGGGAGCACCTGTGTAGAGATTTCTTGAGCACGGATACCCAATTTATCGCAGACGTATTTTTCAACAAATGGTGGGATGTTAGCAAAGTTACCAACCGCACCAGAAATCTTACCAGCTTCCACACCAGCAGCCGCGTGCTCAAAACGCTCGATGTTCCGCTTCATTTCGCTGTACCAAGTTGCTAATTTAAGACCAAAAGTTGTCGGTTCAGCGTGCACACCGTGAGTACGACCCATCATGATAGTGAACTTGTGTTCTTTCGCTTTGTCAGCGATGATGTTAAGGAAGTTTTCAAGGTCCTTGCGGATGATATCGTTGGCTTGTTTGTAGAGGTAACCATAGGCCGTATCGACCACGTCAGTAGAAGTCAAACCATAGTGCACCCACTTGCGCTCTTCACCAAGCGTTTCAGAAACCGCACGTGTGAAAGCCACCACATCGTGACGCGTTTGCTGCTCGATTTCCAAAATACGGTCGATGTCAAAGTCCGCTTTTTCGCGAATCAAAGCCACATCTTCCTTAGGGATTTCCCCCAACTCAGCCCAGGCTTCGTCAGCCAAGATTTCCACCTCAAGCCAAGCACGGTATTTATTTTCTTCAGTCCAAATGTTCGCCATTTCTGGGCGAGAGTAACGTTCGATCATATTATTATTTTCCTTTCTTTTGATGTTTCACATCAGTTAGCAACCGACTGTCGCTTTACTCAAATTCTTCTTTCCCAATCCACACAGATGGATAGTGATCGAGTGTATTCAAATCCGTATCCAGTGGGACATCATAGATAGCTAAATAGTTTTCAGGGTATTGAGCAGTCAGCTCTTCATACTTAGCTTTCACTTTTTCGTGATCGCTACTAGCATATAAGACTTCGACGACTGCTCCAGTCTTCTCTTTTTCAACAAATGCGTTGACGATAAGTTGAATCATAAAAACCTCCTAAATCGAAATGCCCTTCATATTTGCTTCCAGAATAGGCATCTTCACACCTAACTCCTGACCAGTCTGATAAACACTTTGACAACAATAGAAGATGTCCTGTTTATCATTGTGTAAGGTCATGATTTTTCGGGTTAGCTCATTTTTCGCAAACATAACTTTCATGGCTTTGCCGGCTATCCAAGCGGGAATTTTGTAGGGTAAGAGTTCTGCCTTATAAAGTTTCAAATTCACACCACGCGCTTCTACAACTTTCAAAGCTTCTCGAATGGCCTTGATAGCTAATGATAATTCCGAAGAACTATTCATCAAGTTCAGAGCCAATTCTTCTGGATTTTCCAGATTTCCCGAACGCGCAGCTGTCGAAGTAACACCCGCATTAATCGCCATGTGAATCCAAATCCACTCGACCATATCATGAGGCACTTCCCACTTCAAATCTGCAGAAGTCAGCAAAGTCGTCAGATCAGCATAGTTAGAAATGTGTGCTTTTTGCTCAGCTTCTAGCATTAAATGGTCAAACAAGACACCATCCAAATGGTCCTCCTGCATGTGACCTCCAGCTGTCGGAAAGGCCAGAATATAGTCGTAATCCCCTGCCCACTCTTGGACCTCTTTTCGAGTATCCCAGAAATTGCAGAAGAAAACAAGGGTACCTTTGATGTTATTTTTTCGCAAGGTCTCCACAGCTTCTTTGACAAACCCATGTCGCACACTCAGAAAAATAAAATCATATTCTGAATCAGCTTCTGCCACATGAACCTCATAGGTGTCGTGTTTATTTTCACCTTTGGAATGATAGCGACCATCTAGTAGATCAACCGACAACTCCTTCGGAGCAGTGCTTTTCTTACTATCTCTCAGTACGTGTTCCACTTGATGGCCTGCTTTTTGGAAGGCGTAGGCATAAGTGGTCCCGATGACTCCAAGTCCTAGAATCGCTATTTTCACTTAAAAATCAATCCCTTTCCCAAATTCCTCAACCTTATCAGGCATATCACTAAACAAAGTCACATGTCCCATCTTGCGGTTGTGCTTTGCTTCTAGTTTACCATATAAGTGGAGGTGAGCGCTTGGATTTTCTGTCACATATATTTCAGCAGCCTCGACATGTTGGCCGAGAACATTGAGCATAACAGCTGGTGCATGAAGGTGAATTGCTGGGAGTGGTGCTCCGAGAACACCCAAGATATGGGTATCAAACTGGGAGAAGTCGCAGGCTTCGATTGAGTAATGACCTGAGTTGTGTGGACGTGGCGCAATTTCGTTGACAATGATGTCATCAGCTGTCGCAAACATTTCTACACAAAGTGTACCAGAAAGGTTCAGTTGTTCTGCGATTCGCACTGCCATGACTTTGGCTTTTTCAGCTAGACTTTCTGAAATGCGAGCAGGCACAATGGTTTTTGAAAGAATGTTGTTGCGGTGGATATTTTCCTGAACGGGAAAGACTGTCACATCCTTGCCATTTCCAGACACGATGACTGAAATCTCAAGGTCAAAGTTGACAAATTCTTCCAAGACACAGTCTGCTGAATCGGCTAAAGTGTATGCTTCTTCCAAGTCTGCTTCTGAACGAATAACCTTTTGACCATGGCCATCGTAACCACCGGTCGCAGTCTTGAGGACATAATTTTTCGACAGGTCAATATCTGCCAAATCCTGGCTTGAGGTCACGACCTTGTAAGGAGCCACAGTGACTTGGGCCTTGTTAGAAAGAAAATCCTTCTCAAAGATTCGATTTTGAGAAATGCGGAGCAGGTCTGTTCCTTGAGGGAGTTGTCCTTCCTTGATAACAGCATCCAAACCGTCAGCATCCACATTTTCAAATTCATAAGTGAGAACATCACAGCAATCTGCCAACTGACGAAGGGCATCCACGTCGTCGTAAGGGGCCACGATGATTTCCGCCACGCGGGAGGCTGGACAATCAGCTGCTGGGTCCAAGGCGATGACCTTGTGACCCATGTAAATAGCAGAAATGGCCATCATCTGACCAAGCTGACCGCCACCGATGATGCCAATGGTTTTAGTTGAGCTCATTGGTAGACTCCTCTGCGATTTTTCCTTGTTCTTCTGCGAAATCCGCTAACGCTGTCGCAATAGCCTGGTCCTCTACTGAAAGAAGACGAAGGGCAAAGAGGGCTGCGTTTGTCGCTCCTGCTTCACCAATGGCCATTGTTGCCACAGGCACGCCACCCGGCATCTGAACGATAGAATAGAGCGAATCCACACCGCTAAGGGCACGTGATTTGACGGGTACCCCGATAACTGGAAGGGTTGTTTTAGCAGCAACCATACCTGGCAAGTGAGCAGCGCCACCCGCACCCGCGATGATGACCTTGATGCCACGGCTACGTGCTTCTTCCGCATGTTTGAACATGAGGTCTGGTGTCCGGTGAGCAGAGACAACTTTCTTTTCGTAAGCGACGCCGAAGTTGTCGAAGACTTCAGCAGCTTTTTGCATGGTTGCCCAGTCAGATTTTGAGCCCATGATGATGGAAATTACTGGTTTCATTTTTAATCCTTTTTCTTTTTTTGATAATGGTCTTAGGTGGTGGGGACGGAAGCAAACCTTCGGTTTCATTCCTAAACTTTGAGCCTAAGGTCTCAAAGTTTCCCCCGACCAGAACAGATGCTGTTCTGGTCTTTTCACCACGGCGACCATTAACGTGTTTGGCGACTTCATCGCCTAATATAGCATTGATATTCGAAAACTCGAAGAAAATCATAGAGTGACAAGGCAAAGCGACGAAGATAGAACTAAAGTTCATCAAGGAGCTTTAACACAGTCAATCGAAGATTTTCAAAGAGTTTTATTTATTCGCCTTGCTACCGATATCCGTACGATAGAACAGGCCTTCTGTGTTTTGTTTGTTGAGTTCGTTGTAGATAATGTTTTGGCCGTCTTTGACGGTGTCTGCTGTTGTGACGAGCATGTAGACACGTCCGCCGTTTGAGAGGAGGTCTTGGCCATTTTCAGCAAATTTAGCTCCAGCATAGTAAGTGATGATGTCGCCTTCTGTCTTGGTAGGAAGCTTGACACCTTTCTCATAAGCGAGTGGATATCCGTTTGATGCTACAACCACCCCCAGTGTCACACCCTTGTCCGTCCAAGTGATGGCTGGCTCTTTGCCATCCAAAATGTCAGTGATGTTTTGTGCAAAGTCAGATGTCAAACGAGGCAAGATGATTTGCGTTTCAGGATCGCCAAAACGTGAGTTGAACTCGATGACTTTCGGTCCATCAGCTGTCAAGATAAGACCAGCGTAAAGGACACCAAGGTACGGACGGCCTTCTTTAATCATACCTTCAAGAACCGGCTTGACAATGGTGTCAACCGCTGTGTCAACTACGCTCTGTGGCAAGTGAGGAACCGGCGCATAGGCACCCATTCCGCCAGTGTTAGGGCCCTTGTCACCATCGTAGGCACGTTTGTGGTCCTGAGCCGTTGGCATGATATAGAACTTGTCCCCGTTGACAAAGGCAAAGAGAGAGAACTCTTCCCCGTCAAGGAATTCCTCGATGACCACACGCGCACCTGAATCACCGAATTTATTGTCCAAAAGCATCTCGTGAGCGGCTTCAACTGCTTGCTCAACCGTCTCCGCAACGACGACACCTTTACCTAGGGCCAATCCGTCTGCCTTGACGACGATTGGAGCGCCTTTTTCCTCGATGTAGGCCTTGGCTTCCTCGAAATCTGAAAAGGTGCCATAAGCTGCTGTCGGAACGTCGTATTTGACCATGATTTCCTTAGCGAAATCCTTAGACCACTCCAGCTCTGCTGCTAATCTTGTAGGACCAAAGGCTTTGAGACCAGCTGCATTGAAATCATCCACGATTCCAGCTGCAAGGGCATCATCTGGGCCGATAAAGGTCCAAGCAATATCGTTCGCTTTTGCGAAGTCAATCAGCTTAGAATGTTCGGAAATTCCGATATTGATCAAATCCAGACCATCTAATCGCATCCCGTCATTACCAGGAGCCACAAAAACCTGCTCAACGTTTGTAGACTCCAACAATTTCTTAGCAATCGCATGCTCACGACCACCAGATCCAACAACCAAAAGTTTCATCTCAAACCTCTTTTGCGAATTATTTTATTAAATTATATCATAATCGTTCGTTTTATTCTAATGATTTCAGCAAAAGTCTCCTATTTCCAGTAGAATCCAAACATTTTTTGCTATTTTCTCCTATTTCTCATTTTTTTCCGAATAGTATAGGTGAGACCTACTAATTGATGAAAAGGAGTATTATGCAAACGATCAAAAAATTTGTAGTACTGACTTGTGCGGCATGGGGGATGCAAGCCTCTATTGCTCATGCAGATCAAGCGACCAATGCTATCTATGCCGAAAAAGGGCAGCTGATGATTCATCTTGGAAATGTCCCGGATAAGTATCATAAGATCCAAGTTCCCATCTGGTCTGACCAAAATGGCCAAGATGACCTGATTTGGTATCCTGTGGAGCGAAGTGACACTGGATTTAATCTACAAGTGCCATTGACCAACCATTCTGATCAAGCTGGACTTTATCATGTTCATGTCTATGGGATGGAGGCAAATGAACAGTTAACCGGTCTTTACCCTCTCACGACCAGCGTCCAGCAAAAAGACCTGGCTTCTTCCCAACCCAAGATTACGATCACACCCATCTCCTCACAAGAATTTGAGGTAGACCTAAAGTTGTTCGAAGACGTTGACGAGATTGTCTTCCCCATCTGGTCTGAAGAAAATGGGCAGGATGATCTGGTCTGGTATCCCGCAAAGAAGATCGCACCTGGACATTTCCAACTGCGCTTTCAGGCTCAAAAACACAAGGGAAGTGGGCTATTTCATCTCCACGTCTATCAGAAAAAGAAGGGGCAACTACAAGGACTATTCCCCACTACCTTTCAAGTGGAAAAGGCAAAGCCAAAGCTCACTCCACTCGCGACACATCCGGGAAACACCTACCCCATTGGTGAGTGCACCTGGGGAGCCAAAGAATTAGCCCCTTGGGCCCACAACTGGTGGGGAAACGGTGGCATGTGGGCAGCTAGTGCACGCACTGCGGGATTCCGGACAGGAGACATCCCAGAGGTCGGTGCCATCGCCTGTTGGGACAATGGGGGATATGGTCATGTCGCCTTGGTTACGGATGTCGAACATGACCAAAAAATTCAGATCCAAGAGGCTAATTACAACGGCCATCGCTATATCGACAACTTCCGTGGCTGGTTTGATCCGACCAACCCCATCTGGGGAACTGTCACCTATATCTACCCAGATTAAGGTCTTCTTAACCAGCAGAAAAGGCACCCATCCATTGATGTGTGCCTTATTTGATTAATGTCTAAAATGTCTCACTCCTGTGAAGATCATAGTCAAGCCATATTTATCAGCCACTTCGATAGATTCTTGGCCGCTCATTAACCAGTTATATCAGAAAGGTTAAAAAGTAGCTCTCGTTTAATCGTTTTTCATTTCGCGTATTTTTCTAGATGTGTTTGAATTTTTGGCATGATGAGATGCATGATTTTAAGATTCGTAAAAGCTATTACCATGGCCAATAAAAGATAGACAACGACTGATAACAAAGAAATGTCAGAAGGCCAATAGTGGGAAACAATCATTAGAACCATTGGCAATTCTAGGGTTACCGTGACGACTCCAGGAACATAGCCCCTAAATTGCAGGCACATGATATAATGGATTATGAAATGAGCTGTATAAGCTATTACAAAAGATAAATAGAGTAAACTGTTGTGAGTTATTTGGCAGAATCCAGAAATAAACACCAGGATGATAAATTCTTCGAACACACCTACTGCAAAAGCTGAACCTTGCGTAACGGAACCAAAGAACGGTTTCTTAAAAGTTTCTAACTTTTGATGATGCCGTGTTTTCCACAAGGGCATAAAAATTATTTCTTCAAAATCATGTAAAATAAATAAAATAGGAAGCATCCAAACATTAAAAAGAATGCTCATATCTTTCCCTCCTTAATAACAACTAACAATTGTACAATGTTAAGAATAAATGATCATCATATATCACGCGCAACACTTTTAGTATAAAGATAAACCGTTACAAAAACAAGAGGTTAAGAGAATTGGCACAGTTTGACCAAAAGTGCGACAGGAAAGGAAAAATACCATGGAATATCAAACGCGACAATGGCTGGAGGAAGCCTTGTTCGATTTATTAGCAACTAAGAAATCTCTCCAAAACATCAGCATTGCTGAACTGAGCGAGCATGCTCAGATTGCTAGACGAACATTTTATCGTTATTACCATTCAAAAGAGGAAGTTCTTACGAACTATTTAGACCGCTTAATCCAATACTATATTATCGAACTTCAAACAGCAAAACTGACTAATTTTGAAGATTTAGTGAACCTTTTCTTTCAGTATTGGAGCCAGTACACTGAGCCATTAAAAATTTTGCAAGACGCAAACTTACTCGTGCTTATCTTGCAAAGGTATTATGATAAGTTTCCTGCTGCTTATACCACTGTCATAGCACCTTGGCACATCACAAATAGTGATCAAAGACAAATCAACTATGATATTAGATTCATTACCGGCGGTCTCTACAATATTTTTGATGAATGGTTAAAAGGAGATTATAAAGCCATGCCTATTAACGAGCTAGTCACAACAACCTTAAACACCATAAAACGTATAAAAAATAGTTAAGTGAGAAACTGAGTTTTTCGAGATTCGTCATGAACAGCTCTAACAAATCATTTTAATAATTTCTAACACTAAAATGCTTATTGTTTTAGACATACAAAAAGAGAAGACAACTTACGTCTTCTCTTTTTGTTAGCGATAAATCCTTTATCACAGTTGATAATGAGCTAATTTTAAAATACCCATCAATGTCTAAAATGTCTCACGCCTGTGAAAACCATAGTCAAGCCATATTTATCAGCCGCTTCGATTGACTCTTGGTCACGGACTGATCCACCCGGCTGGATGATCGCTTTAATCCCTGCTTTGGCGATTTCTTCCACGTTATCCGCAAATGGGAAGAAGGCATCTGACGCAAGAACAGCGCCGTCAAGACGGTCTTTAGCTTGGTCAATAGCAATACGAACTGAAGCCACACGGTTTGTTTGACCAGGGCCAACACCAAGTGTCATGTGGTCATTAGTCACGATAATTCCATTTGATTTGACATACTTGATGGCTTTCCAAGCAAACTCAAGAGCTGTTGCTTCTGTCTCCGTTGGTTGACGCTTGGTCACCACTTGCCAGTCAGCTGGACTTTCTTTCACCACGTCTTGGTTTTGAACGAGAAGGCCGCCAACAACACCAGTGTATTCTGCTTCCACTTCACTGGCATCTTGAGCATCAAACGGTAGCTCAAGAATCCGCAAGTTTTTCTTCTTGGTAGCCAAGATTTCAAGCGCTTCATCTGTATAGCTTGGTGCAATGATGATTTCAAGGAAGACACCGTGCATTTTTTGAGCTGTCGCAGCGTCTACTTCACGGTTGAGAACCACGATTCCACCAAAGATGGATACTGGATCAGACTCATACGCATAGTCCCAAGCAGTCTCGATGTCATCTGCTTGACCGATCCCACATGGATTCATGTGTTTGAGAGCCACAACGGTTGGACGGTCTTTGAAATCACGGATGATCCGGATAGCGGCATCAGCGTCACGGATATTGTTGAAGGATAATTCTTTCCCGTTCAGCTGTTTAGCGGATGCAATGGAGTAATCCGTCGGCAAGGCTTTTTGGTAGAAATCGGCATCTTGTTGAGGGTTTTCCCCATAACGCATAGCTTGTTTGAGGTCATAAGTCAGAGTGAGTTTTTCAGGTTTACTTTCCCCCACTTGAGCTGTAAAATATTCCGCAATCAAGGCATCATAAGCTGCTGTGTGACGGAAAACTTTGGCTGCCAACCGTTGGCGAGTTTCATAAGTGGTTTCGCCATTAGCTGACAATTCTTCCAAAACCACAGCATAGTCAGCAGGGTCTACCACGACTGTCACGCTAGCGTGGTTTTTCGCTGCTGAGCGGAGCATGGATGGCCCACCTATGTCAATATTTTCCACCGCATCAGCGTAAGTCACATCTGGTTTAAGGATGGTTTCCTTGAATGGGTAAAGATTGACCACAACAAGGTCGATCAATTCAATCTTATTATCCTTAGCAGCCTCTAGGTGGCTATCGAGATCACGACGAGCGAGGAGACCACCGTGGATATTTGGGTGGAGGGTCTTCACACGACCGTCCATCATTTCTGGGAAACCAGTCACATCGTCGATAGCGATAGTGTCTACCCCAGCATTGTCAAGGGCAACTTTAGTCCCACCTGTCGAGATGATGTCCCAACCGAGTTTTTTGAGTTCTTGGGCAAATTCAACGATGCCCGCTTTGTCTGAAACACTAATTAGTGCGCGTTTAGTCATTTTCTTTATTTTCCTTTTTTAAAAAAGTTCTTTATCTGCTACAGTCGAAAATTATCTTTCTGCTCTAGCACTTCCTTATTTTCTCGCTACACCCAAACTATCCAACACTTCTGGATAGAGCTTGTACTCTGTTTCATGGATGCGAGTTTCGAAAGTATCAAGGGTATCACCTTCAAGGCGTGGGACACGGACTTGTTTGATGACCTTTCCGGTATCAACGCCCGAATCCACCCAGTGAATGGTCACACCGCTCTCAGCAACGCCCGCATTCCAAGCATCCTCAATACCATGAGCACCTGGAAATTCAGGGAGATAAGCCGGGTGAATATTGATGATACGGCCTTCATAAGCTGCTAGCAAGGTTGGACCAACGATTTTCATATAACCCGCTAAACAAACCAAGTCAATCTGGTATTCATCCAAAAGTTTGACGATAGCTTCTTCATAAGCTGCTTTATTGTCAAATTCCTTGAGTTCAAAGGCATGACTAGCCACACCAAGGTTCTTGGCACGTTCTAAGACATAGGTATCACGATGATCTGAAAAGACAAATTCTACTGGAAATTGTTCTGCAATCACCTGAAAGTTTGAGCCGTTGCCAGAGGCAAATACAGCGATTTTCATATTCGATACAAAGGGACGTTTCGGCTAGCCGAACAGTTTCGTAGAAAAATAGGAAATCATTGCTGGGTGCTTGCACACAAAATGATTTCTCTTTTTTCCTAGAAAATGAGTCCCGTGTTCAGTTAGGCTTGCTAACTAAACACTCCTTTCTACAATTTCTCCGTATAAAATGGTGATAGCACCATTATTTAATCACCACACTTGCGCCATCTTTCTTCACAATCCGACCGATTTCATAAACAGGCTCGTCAAGAAGTTCTTTGACACGTTCCACATTTTCTGGTTTCACTGCAAGCATGAGACCAATCCCCATGTTGAAGATTTCAAACATTTCTTCATGTTTGATTTGGCCATATTTTTCAAGGGCTTTAAAAATTGGAAGGACTGGCACTTTGCTTTCATCAATTTCAGCAGCCAAGTCATCTGAGAACATACGTGGTACATTTTCGATGAAACCACCACCTGTGATGTGGGCAATTCCGTTGATCAATTCTTCTTTGATGAGTGGCAAAGCTGCTTTGACGTAGATACGAGTTGGTTCCAAAAGAACGTCTTTAAGTTTTTTGCCTTCCAATTCTGGGAGAACTTCTTCACCCGTGTAATCCGCAAAGACACGACGAACAAGTGAGTAACCATTTGAGTGGATACCGCTTGAAGCAAATCCAAGAATCACATCCCCTTCAGCTACTTTTGAACCGTCAATGATTTGAGATTTTTCTGCAACACCGACAGCAAACCCAGCCAAATCATAGTCATCTTCACCATACATACCAGGCATTTCAGCCGTTTCTCCACCGATAAGGGCTGCACCAGCCTGCACACAACCTTCTGCAACACCAGCAACGACTTGCTCTAATTTAGCAGGTTCATTTTTACCAGTTGCGATATAGTCAAGGAAGTAAAGGGGCTCCGCACCTGCAGCGATGATATCGTTAACACACATGGCCACACAGTCTTGACCAATGGTATCGTGTTTGTCGTACTTAATAGCCAGCATCAACTTGGTACCAACACCATCTGTACCTGAGATCAAAACAGGCTCTTTGACACCTGTTTTTGAAAGGTCGAACATACCACCGAAGCCACCAAGAGCTCCCATGACACCAGCACGTTCCGTACGAGCAACGTGTTTTTTGATCCGTTCAACAACTTCATAACCCGCTTCAACATCCACACCAGATTGAGCGTATGCATTCTTATTTGTCATTTTTTAATCCTTTTCTTTTTTTGAGAAAGAGTGCGACGTATTTTTAGATAAACAATTTTTTTATCTAAAAATACTAGTCAGGTCTCTAGCTTTGGTCCCATAGGGCAAAGCGTCTACTGACAAATGCTTTAGCTTTTAGTCAGTAGTGAGACGTGGAGCATAAGCATTTTTAGACATAATTTTTTCCTCTTTTTTCTTTTGCACTACTCTTAATAGAAAGAAGTATGTTCTTTCAAACTTTCCACATAGCGTTCTTCGTAGTCATACAAAGGCGTTGGATATTTTCCATCAAAGTAAGCCACACAAAGACCGCCATTGGGGGCATCTGTATCGATTCCAATAGAATCAATCAAGCCATCGATTGACAAATACGTCAAGCTATCTGCACCAATGATATCGCGTGTTTCCTCTACTGTATGATTGGCAGCAATCAATTCCTTACGTGTTTGAATATCGATCCCGTAGAAACATGGATAGGCAAGGGCTGGGCTACCGATTGCTACGTGGACCTCTGTAGCTCCTGCTTCTTTCAATAACTTCACAATCCGACGTGATGTTGTCCCACGTACGATAGAATCGTCAATCATGACAACCCGTTTGCCTTTCACGACACCGGATACGGCAGAGAGCTTCATCCGAACCCCTTGCTCCCGTAGTTCTTGTGTTGGTTGAATAAAAGTCCGTTGGGTGTATTGGTTTTTAATCAAGCCCATTTCATTTGGTAGGCCAGATTCTTCCGCAAATCCCATAGCTGCACTAAGTGAAGAGTTAGGTACACCGACCACAATATCTGCTTCATGTTTGAATTCACGTGCCAATTGAGCCCCCATACGTTTACGGGCTGTATGGACATTCACGCCTTGGATATTGGAGTCAGGACGGGCAAAGTAAATATACTCCATCGAACAAACAGCCAATTGGGTGTCCGTTGTATAGTTATCGTAAGTAATGCCATTATCATCAATGATCACGACTTCACCTGGATTCACATCGCGAATCCACTCAGCACCAACCACTTCAAAAGCACAGGTTTCAGAGGAAACTACGATTGCGCCATTGGCCATTTTCCCAATCGAAAGAGGACGGAAACCATTTGGATCCAAGGCCGCAATCAGCTTATCTTCCAGCATGAGAAGGTAAGCAAATCCACCTTTCACCGTATTCAAGGCTTCTTTCACCTTACCCATGAAGGATGGGTTGTGGCTCCGACGAATCAAGTGCGCCAAGATTTCTGAATCAGAAGTTGAGCTAAAGATCGCTCCGTTATTTTCTAACTCCCGTTTGAGGGACTTGGCATTGGTCAAATTCCCGTTGTGGGCTAGTCCAAACTGGGTATCATGAAAGCGAAAGAGGAAGGGCTGGATGTTATCCACCGAAGCTTCCCCAGCTGTCGCATAGCGAACATGGCCAATCGCTCCCGTTCCTGTTAACTTATCCAAGTTAGCAGGATTTCGAAATACTTCTGAGAGAAGACCCGTATCACGATACCGTTTTAGTTGACCCGCATCATTCGAAAGGATCCCCGC
Source organism: Streptococcus parasanguinis (assembly GCF_047465465.1). Classification (GTDB taxonomy): domain Bacteria; phylum Bacillota; class Bacilli; order Lactobacillales; family Streptococcaceae; genus Streptococcus; species Streptococcus parasanguinis_AI. Next base: position 113,961 of record NZ_JASGZU010000005.1, read on the forward strand.
CCCTTCTTGACCACGGTGTTGAAGACTGTGTAATCCGAAATAAGTCAGTTTTGCAGCATCTGGGTGTCCCCAGATCCCAAAAATACCACATTCTTCATTAAGAGATTTAACTTCGTATGTCATTTTGTATACCTTTTATTTTCCAGTAAAGTATTTAACCGCTGATGCAAAGAGATGTTGGTCTTTATTTCCTGGAATATTTTGGAAGAGACCATCTTCGAAACGTTCTGAGTGACCCATCTTACCAATAATTTGACCGTTCTTACTTGTGATACCTTCGATAGCATTTACAGATCCGTTAGGATTATATTTAGAATCCATGCTTGGTTTACCTTCGAAGTCAACATATTGGGTAAAGATTTGACCATTGTCACGAAGCTCTGCGAATTCCTCAGCTGTCACGACAAATTTACCTTCACCGTGTGATACTGGAATGGCATGGATGTCACCAACTTCTACTCCGGCAAGCCATGGTGAGTTGGTGTTGGCAATCCGTGTTTCAACCATCTTAGCCACGTGTTGGTTGGCATCATTGTAGAAGAGGGTTGGACTGGTGCTACTTGCATCTTCAAAGTTACCGTATGGAAGAAGACCTGATTTAACAAGGGCTTGGAATCCGTTACAGATACCGATGATCAAACCACCTCGTTCGATGAAGCTATCAATGGCTGCACGTACTTTTTCATTGAGCAAGATGTTAACGATAAATTTAGCTGATCCATCTGGTTCATCCGCTGCTGAGAAGCCACCTGCAAAGAAGATAATGTTAGCTTTTTCGATATTGTCAACCATAGTGTCAACAGACTTGACAATAGCTTCTTCATTCAGTGTGACAAATGGTACCAGGTTAACTTTTGCACCTTCTTTTTCAAAGGCCTTAGCTGAATCGTACTCAGAGTTAGTACCTGGGAACACTGGGATGTAAACCACTGGTGCCTCAACTGTTTCTTTAGCTTTGATAACAGTATCTGATGCCAACGCAGGTACTTCTTCCAGCTCAGTTGCTTGTGCAAATTCCGTTGGGTAAACCTCTTCCAATTTACCTTGGAAGGCACTGTCAAGTTTGTGTCCATCAAGCGTTACACCATTGACAGTAAGTGTAAAGTCGTCTGCTGTTTGTCCAATCTTGGCAACACCTGCAATTTCTTCAGGCGATGTGAAGATGAATCCACCCAATTGGGCTGTCAAGCTAGTGTCAAGGTCAGCTAATTCGACGTTTGCACCAATATGGTTCCCAAAGGTTGCAAGGGCAAGAGCTTCAAGGACACCACCATATTTGACAGCTGATGCTGCTGTTACTTTGTGATCAGCTTGGATGGCTTCAAATTGAGCAAAGTTAGACTTGATAAGATCAAAGTCAATTTCTTGTGCCAAAGCTTGACCTGGGATGTAATAGATATTTTCACCAGTAGCTTTAAATTCTGGAGAAAGGACCTTACGGCTATCTGCAGTTGTCACCCCAAAAGCAACCAAGGTTGGTGGTACTGTCAATTCTTCAAAGGTACCAGACATAGAGTCTTTCCCACCGATAGATGGCAAACCAAGTTGAATCTGAGCTTCAATGGATCCAAGAAGAGCTGCTACTGGTTGACCAAAACGCTCTGCTTGTTTATCCATCCGCTCGAAGTATTCTTGATAAGAGAAGCGAGCCTTAGACCAGTTTGCACCAGCAGCAACCAAACGAGCGGTTGCTTCGATGACCGCATAGGCAGCACCATGATATGGAGACCATTCTGCTACATAAGGGTTGAATCCTTGCGCCATAACAGAAGCGGTTGTTGTCACGCCATGTTGGACTGGTAATTTCTGTACAGAAGCTTCCGTTGGTGTGATTTGGTAGCGACCACCAAGTGGGTGATTGACTGTTGAACGACCAACTGAGCTATCAAAGATGGTTTGTAACCCTTTTTGACTGGCATGGTTCAAGTCAGCCAAGACCTCAAGAGTATCCGCTTCAAGGGTTTCAGCAGATGTTTGACGTTCTTCTGGAAGCTTGACATCCTTGTCAACCACCTTAGCATCTACAACCACACGTACACCGTTTGTATCAAGGAAACGACGTTCCAAATCAACGATTGTTTCACCATTCCAGTGCATGACAAGATTTGGTTTCTCCGTTACTGTTGCAACGACAACAGCATCAATATTTTCTTTGTTACATTCAGCAACGAAGGCGTCTACATCTTCTGGACGAACCACCACAGCCATCCGTTCTTGAGACTCAGAAATGGCAATTTCTGTACCGTTCAAACCTTGGTATTTCAATGGCACTTTGTCTAAATCAATTTCAAGACCATCTGCCAATTCACCGATAGCCACACAGACACCACCAGCACCAAAGTCATTTGATTTTTTGATCAGACGCGTCACTTCCCCATTACGGAAAAGACGTTGAATCTTACGTTCTTCGATGGCGTTCCCTTTTTGAACCTCAGCACCAGCTGTTTCAACAGATTCAACCGTTTGAACTTTAGAAGAACCTGTCGCACCACCGACACCGTCACGTCCAGTTTTACCACCGAGCAAGATAATCACATCACCTGCTTCAGGTTTTTCACGGACCACATTTTCCTTAGGAGCCGCACCGACAACTGCACCTAGCTCCATACGTTTTGCAACGAAACCTGGGTGGAAGTATTCTCGAACATAGGTTGTGGCAAGACCAATTTGGTTACCGTATGAAGAATAACCGTGAGCTGCTGTTTTAGAAATCACTTGTTGCGGCAATTTACCAGCGCGGGTTTCTGAAATTGGAGCTGTAATATCACCAGCACCTGAGATACGCATGGCTTGGTAAACGTATGAACGACCTGACAATGGGTCACGAATGGCACCACCGATACAAGTAGCCGCTCCACCAAATGGTTCGATTTCCGTTGGGTGGTTGTGCGTTTCGTTCTTGAACATGAGAAGCCATGGTTCTTTGACACCATTGACATCCACTTCAATTTCAACTGAGCAGGCATTGATTTCATCAGACACTTCCATGTCATCCAAACGACCATTAGCACGCTCATAACGGCCAAAAATAGTCGCCATATCCATCAAGGTTTGAGGTTTTTCTGTACGTCCCAACTCATCACGCATGGCAATATACTTGTCATAAGTCGCTTGCAATTGTTTTTCAAATTTAGAAACTGAGAAGTCGATGGTTTTCAACTCAGTCTCGAAAGTCGTGTGACGGCAGTGGTCAGACCAGTAAGTATCCAAAACCTTCAGTTCCGTCTCAGTTGGCACCCGTCCAATGGACTTGAAATAGTCCTGAATAAAGAGCAAATCATCCACTTCCATTGCCAATCCTTGCTCAACCTTATACTGTGCAAAATCTTCTGCCGTATAAGTTTCAAAGAAATCCAAGCTTGGAATGGTCTTGTCAGACTCAGAGAAATCCTGTTTCGCAATACCAACAGTGATATCTTTGAAACGAGAATCCACTGGGTTCAAAAGGTAGTTTTTAACAGCTTCCAACTCATTCGCATCGATATCCTTGTTAACCAAGTACAATTGCGCTGTATTCACTGTTACGTCATTTGAACTACCAAGCAAAAGCAAAGCTTCTTGTGAAGATGCCGCACGTTGGTCAAATTGACCAGGCAAACTTTCAATCGCAAAGAAAGCATATTTCTCAAAATCAGCCTGAACCGCAGCTTCATCCAGAACAGTATCGGTCACTTGCTCAGAGAAGATATGTTTTTCCGCACGCGCAAACAAGTCCTCTGCCAAACCAAAGACATCGTAAACCTGAACAATCCGAAGATCCTTCAAGGTTTTCAACTGAAGATTATGCTGCAATTCTTTTACTAAAGAGTCCGATTTCACACGAAAATCAGCTTTTTTCTCAACGAAAATACGTTTATCCATTTTATTTCCTTTATTTCTATTCAAACATGTTATCGAAGACGAAGGTTTTCCGTTTCAAAAAGATTACTTCAAGCCCTGTAATTTCTCCAACACAACCTGATATACATCCGTTAGGCTACCCAAATCTCTACGGAAAACATCCTTGTCCATATGGTGCCCTTCAGCATCCCAAAGGCGGCAGTTATCTGGAGAGAATTCATCCGCCAAGATAATCTTGCCATCCTTATCAAAACCAAATTCCAATTTGAAGTCAATCAAGCGAAGACCAATTTGTGCAAACCAATCTTTCAGCAATTCATTGATACGACGTGTTTCTTCCTTGATATAGGCAATTTGCTCATCATTGGCAATATCCAAAAACTTCACATGCTCATCATTGATGAATGGGTCATCCAACTCATCGTTTTTATAGTAAAATTCAACGATTGGAGTTTTCAAGTCCAAACCTTCTTCCACGCCAAACCGTTTAGAGAAAGAACCTGCCGTCACGTTTCGAAGAACAACCTCCAAAGGAATGATTTTTACTTTCTTGTTGAGTTGTTCTGTGTCAGAAATACGTTTTATAAAGTGCGTTGCAACACCCGCAGCATTCAATTTTTCAAAAATAAGAGACGAAATCTGATTATTTAGCACACCTTTTCCTTTAATCGTCTCCTTACGAGCCCCATTTAGCATGGTTGCTTGGTCCTTATAGACCGACTTAATCACATGTTCGTCCTCAGTAGTATAGATATCCTTAGCTTTTCCAGTATAAATCAGTTGATTAGTCATGACTTTGTTCGCCTTTCGTATTTTATCACCTTCATTCTATCACATACAAAGTGTATTTTCAATAAAATTCCGTACAATATAAGCAGAATCCGAATAAAAAGGACAGAAAAAAAGACCATCCAGAATAATCTCTGAACGATCCCTTTTTCATTAGTGACCAGCAGTTCGTTTTTCGATATAGTCGACAACATCCCCTACTGTGTTAAATTCATCAATAGCCTTGTCCGGAATCTCAATTTGGTATTCATCCTCAAGATTGATAATAAATTCCATCAATTCAACAGAATCCGCCTGTAAATCCTTACGTAAGTCAGATTCCAAAGATACTTGAAAATCTGGTCCCTTGCGGTCTTTGAGAAATTCCTCAATAGTAGCTAAAATTTCGTTTTGTTTACTCATACATTACCCTTCCTTCGATAATTCCTTCACTGATTTTCCAACAACATCTGTCTCTAACATGGTCCGAATCTGACGAATCGTGCTATAGACAGCTTTGGCATCACTCGAACCATGCGTTTTAACAACAGGTGCTTGAAGACCAAACAAGACCGCTCCTCCAACATCTGAGAAATCCAAGGTTTGCTTCAATGATTTCAAACGGTCCTTGAGCAGAAAAGCTCCCAATTTCGCCTTCCAGTTTCCTGTGGCAATTGCTTGTTTCAATTGCTTCAAGATCCCAAAAGCCGTTCCTTCCATCGTTTTCAAGACAGCGTTTCCCGTGAAACCATCCGCCACAACGACATCAGCAACGCCATCCATCAAGTCACGCGCTTCCACATTTCCAACAAAATGAATCGACTCATCCTCAGATAACAATTGGTAGGTTTCCTTGCGCAAAGGATCTCCCTTACTAGCTTCTGTCCCATTGTTCAATAAACCCACGCGAGGTTTTTGAATCCCACGAACATTTTCAGCATAGTAGGATCCCATCACAGCATACTGATGCAAGTGCTCTGGTGTATTTTCCGCATTGGCCCCTAAGTCTAGCATATCATACCCACGACCATCAACCGTTGGAAGTGTAGACATCAAACCTGGACGTTCCACTCCTTTGATACGACCGACAATAAAGAAACCTGCCGCTAACAAGGCGCCCGTGTTCCCCGCAGACAACATAGCATCTACATCTCCAGCCTTCACATCCTTGGCAGCCAAGACCATAGAAGCTTGCTTCTTCCGACGAATAGCACGCGTCGGCTCATCATCTGAATCGATTTTTTCCTCCGTATGAACAATCGATACACGCTCTGTTACTGTTAAATAGTTTTTGATTTTTGTCTCATCACCATACAAGACAATCTCAATATCATCAAAATCACGAATGGCTTGATTCACGCCTTCTACCAAGGCTTGAGGTGCATTATCGCCCCCCATTGCATCTACTGCAATTTTTTTCATGTTTCACCTCCAGATGAATCTTTCATAATCGCTCCCCAATCACTCAAGGAATCGATAAACTTTTTAGCTTTTAAATGGATCCCTACATACTCCTCATACAACTGATCAACTGCCTGACGCAGAGCTGTTTTCATCTCCGCTTGTAGAGAAATCGTCTCTAACTCACTGAATCGTACTGCTTGAAACTGATCCAATAAATAGAGAACATTCGGATGCCAGTGAGCACGTCTCTCATCCTGATCATAATGATCCGGACAAAGGACCCCACTATAGCGAAAAGAGTAATCAAAAGGAAGTCCAACCCGATGACAGAAACAGCATTCATGCAGATTCAAGACAACTCCAAATCGTGATAGAATCTGAATCTCAAAAATATTGGTTAAAACCTCATAATCCAGTCCCTCTTCCATCAAAGACAAGGTCTTTTCCAAAAAAGCAAACAGGGCCGGATCCACCTGATTATCCTGAATACTTGCATCTGCAAGCGCCAGAACATAGGTCGCATAAGAAAGGGCAAAAAGATCTGCATTAATTTTCTTATAAATCTGCACATCTTGAAAATCATCAATATAACTCAACCCATCATCATTGATTTTCAACAACATATCTGCCGTTACCAAAGGTTGCAACATGGGATTCAACCGTGATTTTCCCGCATGTTTCACAAAAAACATCCGCTTCCCTGACTTCTCTGTGAAGATTTTGACCAGCTTGTCATCCTCACGAAACTCCCGATTATACAGGACAATTCCCCGGGTCTCAATTGACTCCAGCATGTTCTTCCATATACTCCTTCAAGCGTTTCATAGCTTCCTTGATAACCTCCATGCTGGCTGCATACGACAAACGCACATAGCCTTTACCATATTGACCAAAAGCAGCACCAGGAATGAAAGCAACCGCTTTTTCACGCGCAAAATCCTGCAAGAAAGCAAAGGAATCTTGATTATAACCAGCTGGGATTTTAGCAAAAATATAAAAAGCTCCATCTGGCTTAATAATCTCAAACCCAAGCGCGGACATCTGTTCAATAATATAATCACGACGCTTCACATATTCCTTCTTCATTGGCTCCGCATCATCCCGACCTTCCGTCAAAGCTTCGATCGCAGCATACTGGTTCATGGTTCCAGCAGCCGTTACCAAATACTGATGGCTCTTGATGAGTTGGGCCGTCAATGCAGCAGGCGCAAAGATAAAGCCAAGCCGCCAGCCTGTCATGGCATGAGATTTGGACAAGCCATTAATAACAATGGTCTGCTCAGGAATAAAGGAGGCCATAGAGACATGCGCTTCTCCAGTATAAGTCAACTCTGAATAGACTTCATCACAAATCACAAAGACTTCATATTTTTTTAAGACAGCAGCTAATTCTGCCATCTGTTCGCGCGAATAGGTAACTCCCGTTGGATTAGCTGGATAATTGAGAATAACAGCCTTCAATTTTTCACCCTGCTCTAAAATAGCCTTTTCCAACTTTTCAGGAGTCAAGATAAAACGATCTGCTGTCGTATCAATTTCGACAACATCTGCTCCTACCAAATTTATAATCGGCTCATAACCAGGGTAGGCCGGTGCTGGAAGAAGTACTACATCTCCAGGTTCCAAGATTGCTGTCAAGGTTGCAGATAGGGCTTCAGTCGCACCGATCGTCACCAATATCTCATCCTCAGGACGGTAGTGAATACCATATTTATCAGCCACAAACTGACTCGCAGCCTCACGCAAAGCCAGCAAACCACTCATCCCAGTGTAATGGCAAAAATTCGCATCAATGGCAGCCTTTCCTGCTTCTTTTACATGTTCAGGAGTTGTAAAATCCGGTTCCCCCAAAGTCAAACGTAAGACACCAGGAATGGAAGAAATTGATTGATCGAACTGACGAATCAAAGATACTTCAATCCGATTCAGATTTTTATTAAAACGTTTCGTTAAATCCATAGAACACCTCCAAAAACACTTATATTCATTATACTATAAATAGGACCCCATCGCAAAAGAACAAGCCAGATCCCCACCTTTTGCTTACCACCAAAGGACATTTCAAAAATCCTTCCATGCAAAAAAGACTTAGCAATGCTAAGTCTTTCAAGTCATTATTGTTGGCCACGTGTTGCCACATATTTCAATTGATCTGCATGTTTTGCCACAAAATCCTTCATTTCTGAATCAGGAATTTGACGAAGATAGAGGTTAGAACGAATAGTTTCATCCTCTTCACGACAAGTGGACAATACTAAATACTTATCAGTTGCTTTGATCTTGATATTAGGGTTCTTCGTACGAGCTGACTCATAGATATTCTTCAATTGTGTCGTAAAATCATTGTCATCAGTAAAGCTTGTACGGTAGAAAGCAGTGTTCTCTGGGACAATGACCAATCCCATTACTTCATAGTAATATTTCCGCTCTGGTGTCTCAATCACAACATACGGATGTTGGTCCAAATACTCTTGTTTGTCATAGTAGTTGACATCATTAAACATGCGATGGTCGCCGACCTTACTACCACGAGCATGACCAAACAACCAAGTCAAACGATCACTGAAGTCTTTCTTGTTGTCCATATCCATGAAGACTGTCCCCATGTATGGTTCATTTCCCCCATCAAAGGTTTTATTCAAATAAGTTTCATTGTCAGTGGTTTGTACAACAGGTTCATCCAACTCAGTACCCGGTGCATAGACATAAGCAATTGTCTCAGGGTTAACAGCTGTTAACTGAGCAAAACGATTTTTCAAGTAATCTTTTTCTTCTTGGCTTGGTTCATATTTAGTTTCTTGCTTGGTTGAGCTTGTTCCAGTTGTTTTTTTAGCCGTGCTAGATGACTTAGTTCCTCCAAATGGATTAAAGAAAATAAATCCAGCAACAAGAACAACAACTGCAACAAGAGCAGCGATTACAAGACCCAATTTATTTGAACTTTTTTCCCCAGCTCTTTTCATTGATCGATCTCCTCTTGATGATTTTTTCTAAAAAATAACACTGAACCCGAAGGTCCAGTGATATTTTACGAGCTAATTAATAATCAAATTATTTAACTGCGCTTGTTTTTGGAAGAGCTTTACCAGCTTGTTTTGAACCAGCTTTACCAGCTTTAGCTGCGTCTCCACCTTTATTTTCGTTAGATTTAGCTTCGTTTGTAGCTTGACCGTTAGCGTTAGCATCAGCTGCATCAGCAGAACCACCATGGTTAAGAGCTTTATCTTCTTGATCACGCATGTCTTTTGTTTTGTTGTCTTGAACGCCAGTTGGGTCGTTCCAGTATTTACCTTCACGTTGAGCTGCTGCACGGTATTGATCTTGAAGGTTAGCTACATATTTGTTGCGTACAACATTACGTGCTTCAGTGCGAGCTGCTTCAAGTTTAGCAACGTAATCGCCGTAAAGGTGACCTGATCCGTATGCTTCAAGAGCTTGTCTTGCTGCTACAACTGTTGGATAGTTTTCAGCTTCTGCGTTGATTTCAGCTTCGTGTGCTGCTACTTGTGTGTTTGCTTCGTCAGCGATATCGCGTTCTGAAACGTAGTGTTTTTGAATCAATGCATTTGAGCTATATGAATTGTCAGATGCAAATGCTGGAGCTGCTGCAGCAAATACTGCAAGAGCTGCTACTGATGATAATAAAACTTTTTTCATTGTTTTATCTCCTTTTTTTCTTTTCAAAAATTATTCGTTACTTCGTAACTATGACTAGTATACTAGGATATTCTGCCTATGTCAAGACTTTTCTTAGTTTTTTTAAAAAAAGTATCAATTTTTTCTATTTCAAATAACTATTTTTTTCATATAGCAAATTGAATTGCTCAATTTATATCTTAGTTTATGTTATCGAATGTATAAAAAAGAGGGCAGTTGCCCTCTAAAAATTTTATCCAATCTATTATTGGTTTACTACTGAAGAGTAGTTTGTGCTAACAAATGTTTCAACAGTCTTGAATGTTTCGTATTGTTGACCATCTTTAGCAGTTTCTTCTTTTTGTGAAGCAGAACCATAACGAGAATTTGGATCAACAGTCACAAGACGTTTACCATCGTCATATGAACCATTATAAGAATAGTTAGTGTTTCCGTATGTTTCTACAGCTTTGAATGTTTCATATTTTTGACCATCTTTAGCTGTTTTTTCTGTTTGTGAAGCAGAACCGTAACGAGAGTTAGTTGTTCCAGTTACATTTTCTTCTGAAGGAAGGTCTTTTTTAGCTGTAACTGCAACTGGTTTTTTAGGTGCAGCTGGAGTAGATACTTCTTGAAGAACACCATCTTTTTTATCACCTTTTGGTTGTTGAACTTGTACCACTGCAACTGGTTTTTTAGGTGTAGCTGGTGTAGCTGGTTTTTCTGGTGTAGCCGGTTTTTCTGGTGTAGCTGGTGTAACTTGAGTTGGTTTTGAAGGAGCTTCTACCTTTTTTCCAAGTCCAAGATAAGTTTGAGCGTAGTATGATCCAAAACGGTTATTTGGATTATCTTTGCTATTTGCCAATGTTGAAGCAAAAACAACTGAAGTTGCTGCTACAGCTGAGAGAACGACTGCACTTGATAATAAAACTTTTTTCATAATAGTTTTATCTCCTTTTTCATATTTAATATAGATTGCTCTACAGTGAACATTTTATACATATATGTTGGGTTTGTCAAGTGTTTTTTCAACAAAACACTGTAATATCAAGAAATTAATTTTAAATCATGGTCTATTTGATACCAAAAATTACGATATTGAGATAATTCTACAAAAAGAAAAAGAAATGATAAAACTTCTTCTTTTTCTTCAAACTATTTTACCACCCCATTTTTTGGCAATCGTTTCTTGGGCAAACTAGGATCAGCCTTTGCTTCTAGTTCTTTAGCTGCTTGAACCAGTTTTTTCCGTTTCTTTTCTTTTTTTAGATTTTCCAACCATTTTCTGATTTCCATTTGTATATCCTCCTAAATAAAAGAGGCCAGTTACCCAGCCTCCTTATTGTTAACATTTTTTGGCATTTCCGATTTCAAATAGAGGAGAAAGAGGGCGATTTTCGTGAATGCGAACAATGGCCTCTGCAAGGAGTTTCGCAATCGAAATTTGCTCAATCTTATCAATCAATCGATCTTCCGGTAGATAAATCGTATCCAACACCACCAACTTCTTAATGGCTGATTTTTGGATGTTGTCCATCGCTGGTCCTGATAAAACAGGGTGAGTACAGCTTGCATAAACTTCAACAGCACCTGCTTCTGCAAGGGCATCCGCCGCATGACAGATTGTACCAGCTGTATCAATCATATCATCAATCAAAATACAAGTCTTGCCTTCAACACTCCCAATGATATTCATCACTTCACTCGTATTCATCTTATCGACACTTCGACGTTTATCAATAATCGCAATCGGTGTCTTCAAAAATTCAGCTAATTTCCGAGCACGAGTCACACCACCATGGTCTGGACTGACAACAACATAGTCTTTTCCAATCATCCCGCGACGTTCAAAAAAGTCGGCGATCAAAGGCGCACCCATCAAGTGGTCAACAGGAATATCAAAGAAACCTTGAATCTGAGCGGCATGCAAATCAATTGTCAAGAGGCGATCAACTCCAGCAACCTCAAGCATATTAGCTACCAACTTAGAAGTGATTGGTTCACGAGCTCGAGCTTTCCGGTCTTGACGAGCATAGCCGTAATATGGCATCACCACATTAATGGATTGCGCACTAGCACGTTTCAACGCATCTACCATAATCAAAATTTCCATTAGATTATCGTTAACCGGCGAGCTAGTGGATTGCAAAATATAAACATCTTTCCCACGGATTGATTCTTCAATATTAACCTGAATTTCTCCATCAGAAAATTGACGAACCGTTGACTTTCCAAGCGGTAGTCCCATTTCACGAGACACACGTTGAGCCAATTCTTGATTTGACGACAAAGCAAAGAGCATTAAATCAGAAAATGACATGATTTCCTCCAGTAAAATCTAAAACCATATTGTACAGTCAGCACAAATTTCTCCTGTAATCATTTTATCGCTTTTTAAGCAAATATTCAAATATTAATTTATGGAAATTACAAAATCTATCACTACCTAAATTCTATCAAAAAAGAAGCAGAACAAATGTCCTGCTTCAGTGTAATTCTTAGTTTGGATAGATATAAGTAACAGTACCTTGTGCTGTTGTTGGGTTAAACCAACCACGGTAGTTACCAATGCTACGGATACCATTATAGTTAGACTCAGAAACTTGGATGCTTGTTGTAGATTGAACGGCTGTAACAACTGCTACGTGTCCATATCCACCATCATTCCAACATGCAATGGCACCAACTTGTGGTTGAGATCCTGTACGGAATCCTGCTGCCGCTGCACTTGCTGCCCATTGTCCACCATTACCCCAGTAATCACCAGCCCATGGAGCCAATGTCTTCGCACCCCATGTACATTCACCAACTGGATAAGATGATGCAGATGTACTATAAGTTGGACGAGAAGTAGTTGCTACTGGTGCAGCCGCTGCTTGAGTTTGAACAGCAGGTTGAGGTGCTGCTTGAGTTTGTGCTGCCGCTGGTGTTGCAGCAGGTGTTTGAGCTGCCGCTTGAACTTGTGCTTGAAGAGTTGTATTAGCTGAAGCTTTAACAGCTGCTTGTTGTTCTTTTTGTTTTGCACGGTAAGCTGCTTCTGCTGCTGCCGCTGCTGCTGCTGCTTTTTCAGCTTCCGCTTTTTGTTGCAACAAAGCATTCTTTTCGTTTTCAGCAGTTGATTTTTCAGCAGCCAAGTTCAATTGTGCTACTTTCAACTCAGCTTCTTTTGTTGACAAAGCTTGCGCATCATCTTCTAATTGCTGTTTGTTTGCAATGACAGTATTGATAGCATCGTTGTTTTCTTTTTGTTTTTGTGCAATCTCTTCTTTATCACGTTTTTGCTCTTGCAACATTTTGTTGTTAGCATCTGCAATTTCGTTCATAGCAGAAATACGTGAGATAGCTTCTGTCAAAGATCCAGAGCTAACAATCGCATTAATATAGCTTGTTGCAGTCCCAGTTGTTTGAGCACTACGTGCTTGATTTGCAAGTGATTCTTGACGAGCAACAATATTTTTTGACAACTCATCGATCTCAGCTGACAATCGTTCAGATTCTTCATTCAAACGGTCATTTTCAGCTTGAAGATTTTCTTGTTGTTTTTTAATTTCAGATACTTGACCTTGAATTTGATCTACCTGAGCTTGTGCACTTTGTTGTTGTTGATTAATACTATTGATTTTGTTATCTTGAGCAGCAATCTTATCATCTGTTGAATCAGCTGATACACCAGCTACGACAGCACCTTGTGATAAAGCAACTGTACTCAATAAGATTGTGGCAAATAATTTTTTCTTCATTAGATAAATTTTCCCTTTCTAATAAGACACTAACTAGTATAACAAATTTTTTAAAAATTTATATTACGCTATTGTTACATTTTTATTTCGAGTTTATAAATAAATCTTTTCAAGTAAAGGCTGTAATACTATTAATAGAAGCACATTCAAAATTAAACTTGGAAAAATTTGGTAAATAATTAGTGTAATCCAGTTAAATTTTATGCTGATAAAAAGAATCAAAAGAAGATTTGTTAAAATCTGAAATAATAGAATCGTTAATAAAAATGTAAAAAAACGAGTCAATCGATTGACCAAAATAATCTGATTACACCGATAAAAAATCATCTGTAGTATAGGAAATACTATGAAGGTAATTCCTAGAGTGTGTAAAAAATACACATCAAAACAAAAACCAAAGAAGACTCCCCACCAAATACTAGCTATCTCAGAGAAATAGAGACTCAATAACATAAAACCATATAGAAATAAAAATGAAGTAGGTTCAAAGGAGTTTGGACAAAAACGAGAAATAAGAAAAGAGATCTGTCCGTCAACAAATAAAGATAAGAATAAGATTAAAGGGAAAAAATGGTACTTACGTATGACTTTCACACTACTCTCCAATCAATAGTACATAACGATTGACATCTAAATTAGCCTTTGGTTTCACACGAATTTCTTGCCCTAACTGATCAGATGCCTTTTGAGTAGAAGTCACTGTACCAAGAGGTAAGTCACTACTCTTATATTTTCCTAAACCACTTGTTGAAACCAGAGATCCTTTTTTAATTTCAACTGGATCTCCAATTTGCAACAACCGAAACTCACCTGTCTTCTCGTCATAACCATTTAATAAAGCAAAAATAGATTGACCTTGACTCTCAATTTTAAACGTCAGGTGTTGTAAAGAAATAGTATCTTCGACTAATAATTTCACTTTGCTAGAATTTTTCTCTATACTTTCTACCACACCAATGACGCCACCAGACGAAAGAACAAACATAGAATCAGAAATTCCATCTGAACTACCTTTATCAATAACAAATTCCTGATCCCACGAACCATAATTACGGTCAATAATCTCACTAACGACTTGTTTAGAACCCGATACAGAATTCTTGATTGACATCAAATCCTTTAATTCTCTATTTTCTGATTCCAAACGGTTAAGTTTTGACTGGTCAATATCCTTTTGATAAAGACGTGATTTTAACGAACGGTTTTCTTCATTTAATTCAGATAAATTCTTTAAATCCTTTGCCTTAGATTCCACAACAACAAATGGTACCGATACTGCCTCATCAACAATAGCTAATATATCAGAAGATTTTAAAACAATTGAAGTTCTAACAGATGGAAAAAGAAATAAAATTCCTGAAACAGTTAAAACAAACACAAAACTAAAAATTTTAAAGAATCGATTCAAGAACATAGACAAAACCTTCAAAAATATAAAAAATAGTTTGAGATGACATCTCAAACTTGGAAATTATACGGAGAATGGGGGATTCGAACCCCCGCGCCGGTTACCCGACCTAACGATTTAGCAAACCGTCCTCTTCAGCCTCTTGAGTAATTCTCCAAAATGGGCACGAGTGGACTCGAACCACCGACCTCACGCTTATCAGGCGTGCGCTCTAACCACCTGAGCTACGCGCCCAAGTTAAAAACTTGGTAAAGAACCTATGTTCAAAGCGGGTGACGAGAATCGAACTCGCGACAACAGCTTGGAAGGCTGTAGTTTTACCACTAAACTACACCCGCTTATTATTAAAAGAAATGGCGCGAGACGGAATCGAACCGCCGACACATGGAGCTTCAATCCATTGCTCTACCAACTGAGCTACCGAGCCAAATTGCGGGAGCAGGATTTGAACCTACGACCTTCGGGTTATGAGCCCGACGA
>NZ_JASGZU010000006.1:0-89522 GCF_047465465.1 Streptococcus parasanguinis
AGCTTCAGCGTTCTACTTGCATGTATTAGGCACGCCGCCAGCGTTCATCCTGAGCCAGGATCAAACTCTCATTAAAATAATTGTTTGTCTTAAACTCATTCTGTCACTGACAGATTTATTGTTTTTTTATTGTTCAGTTACTATAACTTCCGTTATAGTGCCCTGCACATTGGTTCGTCTTGTTCAGTTTTCAAAGGTCTTTGTCGCTCTCTCGCGACAACTATATTAGTATATCATGACCTGGACTTACTGTCAACACCTTTTTTCAAAAAATTTTATTTTCTTAAAAAATATTCTTACTTCTTTGGGTTATCTAAAAAATCAGGAGCAAAATTGCTCCTGATCCTTCTATAATTTAATTGATGTTTTTAATCTCTATTCTTTTACTTCCAATAGACCAATATCTCCATCTTCTCTACGGTAGATAACATTAGTTGTGTTGTCTTCCACATCACGATAAATGAAGAAGTCGTGTGCTAATAGATCCATTTGAAGAATAGCTTCATCTAAATCCATTGGTTCTAGATCAATTGTTTTTGAGCGAACAACTTTTTCTGTAGTTGTTGCTTCTTCTACAACTGCATCGGTAAATAACTTACCTGCACCAGATTTAATACGATTTTTCTTTTCGATTTTTGTTTTATTCTTACGAATTTGACGTTCAATTTTATCTACAACCAGATCAATTGAACCGTACATATCCTGAGACACATCTTCTGCACGAAGTGTAATAGATCCAAGTGGAATGGTTACTTCTACTTTTGCGGTCTTTTCACGGTAAACTTTTAAGTTTACACGAGCGTCTAGCTCTTGATCTGCCTGAAAATATTTTTCAATCTTTTCGAGTTTAGAAACGACATAGTCGCGAATGGCTTCTGTTACTTCTAGGTTTTCACCACGGATACTATATTTAATCATATTAGTACCTACTTTCTAAACATTATGTTTTTATTTATATGTATATTATAACGCTTTCATAAACTTTTTGCAAATCTTTTTTTATCTCGCAATTGAAAATGTCTTTATTTCTTTCACACCTTTTTCAATTAACAGGCGCTTCATTAATTCGATTGTTTTGCCAGTTGTGTATATATCATCGAAGATAAGATACTTTTGCCTTATTGGAACTTCTTCTTTTAATTGAAAATGTTGAGTGGTTTTTAATCTTTCTTCTCTTGTTTTTTTTGATTGTGCCAAGCTGTCTTCTTTTTGAAATAGAGTGCTGTACTTTATTTCTGCAAAATCTAGTATAGTCGAGACTTGATTGAATCCTCTCTCCTGCTTTTTTTCATGGCTAATTGGAGTTGGTATTATTGTATAGTTTCTATACTTTTTCAACGCTTTTTTGATGTCACTTGCAAATACCATTCCTAACAAACGATCTCCTTCAAATTTATATCGTTTGAAATAGTCTTTCATTGCTCCATTATATCTATATAAAGCTTCATGTTGAACAGTATTTCCTTTGTCTTCCCAGAACTCACAATCTTTACATACTTTCTCCTCCTTATCTTTAAAGCACCTAGGACAATGAATTTCGCCAATTTGTTCGAAGTTTTCTTTGCATTCTTTACAAATCCATTTTTCTTGTTGATTTATAAAAATAAGATCTGTGAAATGTTCACTAGTTTTTAACTCTTTATTACAAAGCAGACATTCTTTCAAAACCCAGCCTCCTGATTCATTTGTTTTATTTCCTTTATTGCTTTTTTCATTTCTTTTGTTATTCCATCTGATAGAAAGAGCAATTGGCCTGTTGGTCTTTCTTTGCTACGTCCAACTCTTCCTGAGATTTGTACAAGGGCACTTTTCGTAAACAAGCGATGGTTGCTTTCTAAAACAAAAACATCTACAAGCGGAAAGGTAACTCCTCTTTCAAGTATGGTAGTCGAGACTAGTATTGTTTTTTCTTTATTTCTAAATTCTTCTACAATTCTCAAGCGATCCTGTGTCTGAGAGGATACAAAACCTACTTTTTCTTTGGGAAAGTAGTTTTTTATATTCTCTTTAAATTGTTGCCCTAACTCTATTTCCGATACGAAGAATAACAATGGGTAGTGAGTCTGTCTTTGCTTCTTGATTAGTTTCAATAGTTCGTAGGGGATTCTTCCTTTTTCTATTTTTTCTCTCATTTTCGATACCCATTTTATTTCTGGAACCACTAGTGGGTTCCCATGGAAACGTCTTGGAAGACTATAACGGATGATTTCTTTTTTCTTAACCTTTTTATCTAACTCATCTGTAGAGGTTGCTGTTAAATAAAGGGTGTTCCCTTCTTTTTTTATCGCATTCTGAGCTGCTTTATATAACATAGGATTATCTACAAAGGGAAAAGCTTCGACCTCATCTATAATAAGGAGATCAAAGGCCTGATAAAACTTTAACAATTGGTGAGTGGTTGCGATTACCAAAGGTGTTCTAAAATAGGGGTCCGATTCCCCATGAAGCAACGATATAGAACAGGAAAAATCTTCCTTCATCCTTCCGTACAGTTCGATACAGACATCGATTCTTGGGGTAGCAATACAAACTGCTTGTCCACTCTTGATCGCTGTTGCTACAACCTGGTACATCATTTCCGTTTTCCCAGCTCCTGTCACAGCATGTACCAAGGCATTTTTTCCTTCTTTAACTGCTTGGATAAGCCCTTCAGATACCTCTTGTTGATAGGAAGTCAAGGTTCCTTTCCAGTTTAACACCTCTTGTCCCTCAAAGTCTTGCTGTGCAATAGCATAAAGTTTTTGATCACTCCGGATCCTTCCCAATTGGATACAAGCTCTACAATACAGGACCTCTTCACTCAACTTCCAAAGTTTTTGATCAATCATACTGCCACATCGAAAACATTGGTACCTTCCATTTTGTTTTTCTATAGTTGGGAGTTCTTGGGCCATTTTTTTTAAATCGTCTGTCATCTGACTCTCTGTTAAGAGTCTTCCATAAGCATCTTCTATCTTCATACTTATCAATTCGTAAAAATTGGAGAAAATCATTCTTTTTTTGTAAAATAAGAATATGGAATATATTACATTTAAAGAGAACGGCACTGTTCAAGAAGAAATCAAAAAATCGAAATTCATTTGTCATGTTAAACGCGTCTCTTCTGAAGAGGAAGCTAGAGATTTTATCAACGCGATCAAAAAGGAACACTACAAGGCCACACATAACTGTTCTGCTTTCATCATTGGAGAACATAGCGATATTAAACGGACTAGTGACGATGGTGAACCTAGTGGTACAGCGGGTGTACCGATGTTGGGAGTTTTAGAGAATCATCACATCACTAATAGTTGTGTTGTGGTGACCCGCTATTTTGGAGGCATTAAATTGGGTGCTGGCGGTCTGATTCGTGCATACGCTGGAAGTGTGGCTCAAGCAGTTCGAGAGATTGGACTTGTAGAAATCAAGGAGCAAGTTGTTCTTGGGATCACACTTTCTTATTCCCAATACCAAGAATTTGCTAATTTCTTAAAAGACAACAAATTGGTAGAACAAGATCCGATGTTTACAGATCGGGTGGCGACAACTATTTTTGTAGACAAAGAAGACACCAGTTCTATCACAGCTGCTTTAGTCGAATTTTATAATGGGAAAATCCTTATAGAAGATCAAGGAATTCGCGAGATTGAAGTACCCCTACTTTCTGTAGAAAAATAATCAAAGAAGCTATCGGCAACGATAGTTTTTTTTTATCACACCCATAAAATTTCTATATTTTACATTCTCCCCACAAGGGACTATACTGGTTAGTATCAAGAAAACCTAGAACTGAGGTATATTATGGCTATTTATGAAAATATTACAGAATTGATTGGGAACACTCCGATTGTCAAATTGAACCGTCTTGTTCCTGAAGGAGCTGCAGATGTCTATGTAAAACTCGAAGCCTTCAACCCTGGATCATCGGTTAAAGACCGGATCGCTTTGAGCATGATTGAAAAAGCTGAAGCAGATGGCTTGATCAAACCAGGTGATACCATTGTCGAAGCAACTAGTGGAAATACTGGGATTGGTTTGTCATGGGTTGGTGCCGCTAAAGGCTATAAAGTTGTGATCGTCATGCCTGAAACCATGAGTGTGGAACGTCGTAAAATCATCCAAGCCTATGGAGCTGAACTCGTTTTGACTCCTGGAAGTGAAGGAATGAAAGGTGCTATCGCTAAAGCTGAAGCAATCGCTGCAGAAAGAAATGGCTTCCTTCCTCTTCAATTTGAAAACCCTGCTAACCCAGAGGTACACGAGAGAACAACAGGACAAGAAATCGTTGATGCCTTTGGAAAAGATGGTTTAGATGCTTTTGTCGCAGGTGTTGGTACTGGTGGTACTGTTTCTGGTATTTCTCATACTTTGAAAAAGAATAATCCTGCTGTCAAAGTCTATGCCGTTGAGGCCAATGAATCCGCAGTCCTTTCTGGCGAAAAACCTGGACCACATAAAATCCAAGGGATTTCAGCTGGTTTTATCCCAAATACTTTAGACACTAATGCATATGATGGTGTTCGTCGCGTATCTTCAGAAGAAGCTTTCGAACTTGCACGCGCTATCGGTGGAGCTGAAGGATTCTTAGTCGGTATCTCAAGCGCAGCTGCTATCTATGCTGCTATTGAAGTCGCAAAAGAATTGGGTAGCGGTAAAAAAGTTCTTGCTCTTGCACCAGATAATGGAGAACGTTATCTTTCTACTACCCTTTACGAATTTGAATAATTCTCTATATCAAAAAAACTTCGATAGGTTTCATCAACCTATCGAAGTTTTTATTTCTTTTCTTGTTTGCTAAAGAATACCTTTCCTTCTTTAACCCAGGTCGGCATCTGTTGAGCTAAGGGCGCAAAACCACTCTTGTGGCGATCATTTGAAAAACGATGGTGTCGAATACTTCGTTGTGGTGTTTCTTCTAGTGTTCTCAGAGAGAGGCTAGCTTTCTTAGAATATTCATCAACATCGATGACTTGGACAAAGACTTTTTCTCCAATTGAAAGAATATCATGAATATTACTTACATAACCACTTCTAATCTCTGAGATATGAATCAAGCCCGTGACACCCGACTCTAGTTCGACAAAGGCACCATAAGGTTGAATGCCTGTAATGGTCCCTTCTAACTTATCTCCAATTTTCATATTAGTCCTCAATCTCGATGGTTTCAATCACGACATCTTCTACTGGCTTATCCATCATCCCTGTCTCAACAGCCGCGATCTCATCCAACACAGCAAAAGAAGCTTCATCCATCAATTGTCCAAATACGGTATGGCGTTGATCTAGGTGAGGAGTTCCCCCTTCTGTCGTATAGATTTCAGCAATTTCTTCAGGCCAGCCACCGCGGACCAATTCCTTTTTCGAATATGGGAGATGTTGATTTTGTACAATAAAGAATTGGCTACCATTTGTGTTTGGTCCAGCATTTGCCATCGAAAGGGCTCCACGAATATTGTACAGTTCTTTTGAAAATTCGTCTTCGAAGCTCTCACCATAGATGGATTCACCACCCATACCTGTACCAGTAGGATCTCCCCCTTGGATCATAAAATCTTTAATAATCCGATGGAAAATGACACCATCATAATAACCAGACTTAGCAAGAGCTACAAAGTTTGCAACTGTTTTTGGCGCTTGATCCGGGAACAATTGAATGTTCATCTTACCGTGATTGGTTTTGATCACAGCGACAGGACCGTCAGCCGTAGCAAGTTCTAACTGTGGTAACGTCAATTCTTTTTCAACCATATTTAACTCCTCTAAGGCATAGAATATGCCATCTTCTTCTAAATTCTTAGTGATATAATCAGCTTTTTCTTGTAACTCTGGGGCAGATTTTCCCATTGCGATACTAATTCCAGCATAATCAAACAGTTCTAGATCATTTAATCCATCCCCAAATACTAAAACATTCTCTGGCTTCAAGCCCAAATGATTTACAAGATGAGAAACTCCTGAAGCTTTTGAAGCTTCAAAACGAACAACATCTGACGAATGGGGATGCCACGAAACTAGGCGCAAGTCCTCTTGCAAAGAAGGGGGCAACTCTAGCTCACTATCCTGTTCATCAAAGGTCCACATTTGGAAAATAGGTTCTTTCAAATGCAGATCTGGATCTACGGGTAAGTTGGGATAAATGATGTCAATAGCATCACTGATCAAGGGTGTCCGATTAGACAGGGCAGCTTGATGACTAGCCACTAACCCATAATCAATCTCGGATTCTTTGGCCCAATCTACAAAAGAAGAAACGATTGCTTCATTGATTGGTGATTGGTAGATCACAGTTCCTTTTGTATCTTCTATATAGGCACCGTTTAAGGTTACTAGAAAATCAGGCTTTAAGTCCATGATTTCAGGAACAACCCCAAAAATCCCTCTGCCGGTTGCAATCCCTGTTCGGATTCCTTTTTCTTTCAACTGATGGAAGACGTCTTTGATAGATTCTGGGATCAATCCTGTTTCTTTTGCACGTAATGTATCATCAATATCAAAAAAGACGATTTTAACTTTTTTGGCTTTATAACGTAATTTTGCGTCCACTTGTCTCCCCCTTATGATCACGCTCTATTATAGCATGTTTCCTTTTAAAAATCTTCTTGATTCACCAGATGGTGTCGAAAGGCATAGACGACTGCTTGCGTCCGATCACTGACTTCTAATTTCGATAAGATGTTGGAGACATGGGTCTTCACTGTTTTTAAAGAAATGAAGAGTTCATCTGCTATTCGTTGATTTTCATATCCTTTCGTCAATAAAGCCAGAATATCTCGTTCTCTAGCTGTCAAATCATCATGCAATTCAGCATGGTTCTTTCGTGACTCAACTTTTTGACTAACTTCTGTCTCAATTGCAAATTCTCCCTTTGCAACCTTTCTGACAGCCTGTAAGATCTCAGTTGCTGACGAGGTCTTTAAAATATACCCTTTTGCACCGGCATCTAAGACAGGGTAAATCTTTTCGTTATCTAAATAAGACGTCAAAATGACAATTTTAGCTTCCGGCCACTCTTTTAGGATGGCTAGAGTCGCATCGATTCCATTTAGCTCTGGCATCACAATATCCATGATGATGACGTCTGGTCTTTCTTTCAGCGCCAACTCCACCCCTTCATGCCCATTTTTCGCCTCTAAGACCTGCTCAATATCGGTTTGCATGGACAAAAAGCTTTTCAATCCCAATCGGACCATTTCATGATCATCTACTAATAATACTTTCATACAGTTTCCTTTTCATTTTTATCTTTTACAAGGAGGGGAACGCGAATATCTACAGCCACTCCCTTTTGAGGACTCGTTCTTATTTTAATGGTTCCCGCCATGTCTTCTACACGTTCTTGAATATTTTTCAACCCATAACTCAATCGTTCCAATTTTTCCTGCTCAAATCCGATTCCATCATCTACCATCCGTAAATGAAGTTGTTTTCCTTCCTGTTGCAAAAAGACATCCATTTGTTGAGCTCTAGCGTGTTTCAAGGTATTGCTGACAATTTCTTGGACGATCCGAAATAGATGTTCTTCCATTTCTTTTGGAATGCTCACGTCATTATGATGGAAGACAACTGCTAGGTTACTCTTTTCCTTCAATTCTCTAAAAATCATCTCCATCCCTTCTACCAAACTTTTTCCTTCCAATTCTGTAGGACGAAGATGTAGGAGCAAGACGCGTAAATCATTTTGGGCTGTACCTAGAATATCTGACACACCATTTAGTTGCTGCTGGATCTGACTTTTCTCTAACTCAAGAGCCCGTGCTGCCACTCCAGATAAAATCATATTGGCTGCAAACAATTCTTGACTAACCGTATCATGTAGATCACGCGCAATTCTCTTACGCTCGATTTCCACAATTTCTTCTTCATTTCGCATCACACGATTTTCACTCTTTTGTAAATTTTCTTCTAGTCGAAGTAATTTGCTGTCCAATAAATCTAACTGTTGATTCAATTCTTTGGGGGCAATTTCTTTTCGCTGTGAAGCAGTCAGGATAGATTCTACCTTTTGTTGTACTGCATGAACTGTTACAAATTGCGTGATTTTGATAATTAAGACAACCAAAGCCGTCAATGCAAGCGTCAGACTAAAAACCAAAAATAGGAATGACTGAAGCAAGGAAAGATCTGAGAGAAGTTTGCCCCACTGAAAACCAACAAAATGGAAAATGGTATGACAAATGACCGCAACCACCATTAGGGAATAGAAATACAATAGGAGATAGTCTAATTTCTTCATGCGCGAATCACCTCAACATCCCCAACAATACCAACTAACACAATTTTTATAGAACGGTGCGATCTCCGATAGTGTGCCGTTTCAATGTCTATGGTTTCATTCCTCATTTTACGGACAGGAAGATCCAAAAACTTCAGATCTCCATACAGGGTGTTAATTTGTAAATGCAACTCCAAATCAATCGGTAAGATAATTTTTGTATTTCCAAAACCTTTCCGAATGATCACTACATTGTCCCAATTGCAAATGGCTACCTCCTCTAAATGGAGGGTGTCATTTCCAAAAACTCGGATTACATTCAGATCTCGATACCCTCGACTTTGCTTTGAAAAATGTTGTAAATCACCAATCCATCGAGTTTTTTCCTGACGAATTTTCGTATCCTCTTCAACATCAAACACAACGGCTTCATTTTCCTTATACATATAAGGGTAAGCAATCAATAAACCATAAACCACCGCAAATAAAATGGCTGCAATCACAAAAGGATTCAGCATCACGATAAAAAACAATAGCACACTCAGTGCGATCAAAAGAAAATTCGCTTTTTGTTTGCCAAAATAGTAATACAGAAGAAGCAAAAAGAGAACCATCAAGACAACAAATCTGGAAAAATCGATTGATAAAATGGTGATCGCTGCTAATGTTAACAAAACGGCTTCAACGAAAATAAAAATTTGTATTTTCCACATAGTCTACCTCATCTTTTCCTATTTTATCAAATTTTTCCTCATTTGACTTCCGTCTGTGGTTGGATAATCGCATACAATCAAAAAGACCCAGAAATCCATCTGAGTCTTAAACTGAATTATTAATCTCCACCAGTTGCACTACTGCTGGAACTTTCTGTATCCGATCGTTCAGCAGAGGATGAACTAGATGTTTCTGAACTGGATGAGGCTTTTGTACTCGAAGAAGCTGTCACTTTAGGCTCATATACCGTCAAGACAATTCGTGTTCGGTTAATGTCCACCGTACTCGAAACTTCTGGAGTTTGACTGACAATTTGACCTGGTAAGACTTCTACTCCAGCAGGAAGATGCGATGTGGTCTTCCGTTCAATATTTGCTTCCTTCACCCCGTATATCTGAACGAGATTAGAGACAGCAAACTCATAATCAGAACCTACATAATTTTGTAACTCGATGGAATTACTTTCCTTAGATACTTTCAGAACAACCTTTGTATTAGAAGTCAAATCATATTTTTGACCAGCGGTAGGAGATTGCTCAATAACGATTCCTGGTTTCACTTCATTAGTCTCGACTTCTTCAATCGAAATAAACTTGCTAGAAAGCTTATAGTTGGTTTTCAGATCATTTTCTGCATCTTCTCTAGACATACCAGTATAGTCTCGCATTTCAAAGGTACTTGGTCCTTTCGAGACAACCAAATCAATCTTGCCGTTTTCCTTTTTCTGAGCTCCAGCATTTGGATTGGTACGGATCACATAGCCCTCAAGTACAGAATCACTGTATTCTTCTTTTTCGTCTCCAACTTGAAGATCCTGATCTTCAATGATAGCCCGAGCTTCTGCAACAGTTTTTCCAGAAACATCCGGAACGGTTTTATTGGCCGGGCTCATATACAACAAGAAGGTAAAGGCTGCAAGAACTAGGGCAATGGCAACAAACAAGACCTTGTAGCGCGCCCGTAAGCGTCTTCTTGGCTTTTTGCTTGGGGCCATTGTCTGTTGGTTAGATAATGGTCGATTAGGATCTACCGAACTGATTTCATTGCGTACCTCAGAGATTGGAACAGGAGCCGTCTTTGGAGTTGGACTCACTTTTGGAAGAGTCTTTGTATCAGCTTTCGCTTGGTCTTCAAAAACCAGTTTTTTCTCATTTCTTCTCTCATAGGACAAACAACTTGAAAGATCCACATACATCTCTGCCACTGACTTATAGCGATCCGTCAGTTTTTTAGCTGTCGCTTTGATCACCACATTTTCTAGAGCTTGTGGAACATTCTTATTTTCCTCACGAATAGATGGGAGAGGCTTTTGAAAATGCTGCAAAGCAATTGTGACTGCACTGTCCCCATCATAAGGAATGTGCCCGGTTAACATCTCATAGAAAATGATCCCCATCGCGTAGATATCACTTTGAACCGTTGCTTTTGATCCACGCGCCTGCTCAGGGGACAAATAATGGACTGATCCTAACATCGAGTTGGTCTGGGTCAAGCTAGTCTCTGCAAAGGCCACTGCAATCCCAAAGTCTGAAACTTTCGCTGTTCCATCTGGTGTCAAGAGGACATTCTGTGGTTTTAAATCTCTATGGATAATGCCACGAGTATGGGCAAGACGCATAGCGAGAAGAATTTGCCCCATTAAACGAACAGCTTCTTCATTTGATAAAGGTGCATTTTCTTTGATATAGCGTTTTAAGTCTAAACCTGCAACATATTCCATTGCAAGGTATTGTTGCCCTTCTTCTTCGCCAATGTCTGTAATCCGAACGATATTTGGATGGTCCAGTTCTGCCATCGCTTTTGCTTCACGCTGAAAACGAGCAACTGCAATGGGATCTGTCTGGTAATTCGTACGCAGTACCTTGACTGCAACTTCTTCCCCATCTAAAATCAAATCACGCGCAAGATAAACATCTGCCATCCCGCCGCGCCCAATTTGTTGGATGATTTTATATCGCCCGGCAAAAATTTTGCCGATTTGAATCATGCTGCGTCCTCCTCAGTAAAGTGGAGCAGTACAACAGTGATATTATCCAAGCCTCCAGCATTATTGGCAAAACGAATCAATGCTTGAGCCTTCTCTTCAAGCGTAACATCACTCAAGACAATGTCTCTGATTTCATCTGGGCCAATCATATTCGTTAAACCATCACTATTGATCAAAATGTAATCATCTGCTTCAACAGTCACCAAACCATAATCAGGCGCCAACTCATCTTTTTGACCAATGGACTGAGTGATGATGTTCCGCTGAGGATGATGGGCTGCTTCTTCTTCTGTAATTTGACCTGCTCGTAAAAGAGCATTTACAAGAGAATGATCACTGGTCAACTGCTGGTATTCACCGTGGCGAATGAGACCAATACGCGAATCCCCAACATGGGCATAAATCACTTGTCCTTCTACAAAAGCCAAAGCTTCCAGTGTCGTTCCCATTCCTTTGTGCTCATCATCTTGCCCAGCTAAATGAATCCGACGGTTCACAGCTTCTAAATGTTCTGCAAACCATTCACGTA
This sequence comes from Streptococcus parasanguinis, assembly GCF_047465465.1. GTDB lineage: Bacteria > Bacillota > Bacilli > Lactobacillales > Streptococcaceae > Streptococcus > Streptococcus parasanguinis_AI. The sequence goes on from NZ_JASGZU010000006.1 coordinate 11,422, forward strand.
CTTGATTAACCGTCTCGATCTCAGAAGAAACCCAGGCTGCACCTAGGTCTGTGACTGCCATTTCACTAGCAATATTTCCGGCACGGTGCCCCCCCATACCATCAGCAAGAAATACCATAGATTTTCCTGCCTTGTTTTTATATTGATTTGCATAGTCTTGGTTATTTGTCCGTCTTTGACCTACATCGGTTAAGATCGTAATATCCATACTGTCAGTTTCCTCCTGATATTATGACATTCTCTTAAAACGACTGATAAAGAAGCCGTCGCTTCCGTATAATTCGGGTGTAATAAGGATACAATCATTCTTGAGAATATCTTTTCTTTCGTGATCCAATGGGACTTGTTTGAAATTTGGATGGTGTTTCAAAAATTGGTCCACCACTTCAAAATTTTCTTTCCCCATAATTGTACACGTACTGTACACTATTATACCACCTTTACGCACACTTTGACAAACACTATCCAGAATCGCCAATTGAATAGCTTGTAAAGATATAAAATCTGCACCCTCTTTATTGTACTTGATATCAGGCTTTCTCCGTATCAGACCAATCCCCGAACAAGGTGCATCCACCAAAATTTTATCGAAAGCATCTGGTCCAAATGTTTCATAGACTTTTGTCGCATCTAACTTCTTTGTCAAAATTTTGTCCGCAACATGGAGCCGATTAGCATTTTCTTGAATCAATTTGAGTTTATGGTCATAGAGATCCAGGGCTGTGACCTTCCCAGTCGTGAGATAAGAAGCGATGTGAGTCGTCTTTCCACCTGGCGCTGCACAGGCATCTAAAACCCACTCATCCCCTTGCAAATCCAAAGCTGGCGCCACCAATTGACTGGACTCGTCTTGAATGGCAATGCGTCCTTCTTTAAACAAAGTGTGCGCTGCAAAATGTCCCTGATCTTTCACGAGGGCAGACGGGGCAAGTAGAGAAGATTTTGCTTCTAGTGTCTGAGCCAACTCTTCTTTTTCGTCAAGATCAATCACACGAATACTTGATTTATTACGCTGATAGAGACTCTTAAAAATAGCGCAAGAACGTTCTTCACCATATTCTTCGATCAATGCTTTGACCAACCATACAGGTAGAGAATATTCCACTGAATACCGTTTGTTCTTTCGCTTAATCGTATCAATAGCTGGTAGCCCCTCGCGAAGGAGCTTCCTAAGAATAGCATTGACAAACTTCTCACTGCCTTCTTTTCGACCTTTTGCTATCCGGACAGCTTCATTGACGATGGCATGGTCAGGAATGCGATCCAAGTAGACCAACTGATACAAACTCATCATCAAAAGATAATAGAGCCAAGGATCTAATTTCGTCCGGTCCTCAATCACGTGGGCGAGATACCACTCGAGTGTTATCTTCCGCGCTACGGTACCATATACAACTTCCGTAACAAAACTTCTATCTTTATCTGAAAGTTTAGAATTTTCTAGTGCTTGATTTAAGGCAATATTAGAATAGGCTCCATGTTCAAAAACCTCTTCTAAAACTCCAAGGATCTGTTCACGCGCATTCATTTGTTTACCTTCCAAAGCGATCTCCTACTTTCAATTGACGGCCCGCACCATTCAAAAAGTCTGTAATGGACATTTTTGGTTTTCCTGCAGGCTGAACAACTTTGAGAGATAGCGCGCCTTCACCTGCAGCTACTACCAACTCTTTTTTGCTCAAACCAATCACTTCTCCTGGATTTCCATTGCCTTCGCATAGCTCTGCTTCATAAACTTTAAAGCGTTGATCATTTAACAAGGTATGAGCGACAGGCCAAGGATTCATCCCTCGGATCTGGTTAAAGACTTGGCGGTTGGTTTTGGTCCACTCCAAAACTTCTTCTTCCGGCAAAATATTTGGTGAAAATGTGACCAAACTAGGATCTTGTGGCCTTGGCTGGATCTCCCCTGCTAGGTAATCTGGCAAAGTATCTAGGAGTAGATCCCGTCCAAGGACAGCCAATTTTTCAAACAAGGTTCCCACATTGTCCTCATCTAAAATTGGTAGAGAACGAGCTGCAATCATGTCTCCAGCATCCATTTCCTTGACCATTTCCATAATTGTAACCCCAGCTTCTTCATCGCCATTGATCAAAGCATAATGAATCGGCGCACCACCTCTATATTTAGGTAACAAAGAAGCGTGGACATTCACAGCGAACTGAAAGTTTTCTAGTAATTTTGTCGGTAAAAATTGGCCAAAAGCAGCGGTCACAATTCCATCCGCATTCAAGGATAGGAGAGTTTCCATTTCTGGACTACCTGATAATTTATCAGGTTGCAGAACTGGTAATTGGTGCTCCAAAGCTACTTGCTTCACTGGAGTCATTCGAATTTCTTTTTTACGACCTACTTTGCGGTCTGGTTGGGTCACTACTGCCAGAATTTCATAACGAGAATCTGCTAACAATCCCTTTAAAACGGTCGCTGAAAAATCAGGCGTTCCCATAAAAATTAATTTTGTCATTTTTCTTCCTTACATAAAACTTTGAGGTTCATTATCAATACTAACTCGTAAATCTTGGTTGCCTTTTTCTTGCGTAAATTCCAAAATTTGATTCAATACCTGTGTAATTCCTTCTTCAAAACGATATTTCACAATGATTTGATAATGATACAAATTATGTGTACGCGCAATTGGTTTAGGAGTTGGTCCTAAAATTTGAACCTGATCGGATAAGCCAGAATGGAGAATTTCCATGACCTGATGTGACTTCTCCATCACAATTTCCTCACTCTTATGCGATAGGTTCAACCCAACTGTGAAGTAATAAGGCGTATAGCCCAGCTGCCGGCGAATCTGCATTTCATAGGCAAAAAAACCTTCATAATCTTGGTCTTTGGCAAATCTAATCGCATAATGATTGGGGTTGTAGCTCTGAATGATAACCTCTCCTTCTTTCTCTGCTCGTCCTGCCCTTCCTGCCACCTGAGTCAAGAGTTGAAAGGTTCTCTCTGAGGATCGATAATCTGGCAAATTTAAAGAAGTATCCGCATTCAAAACACCCACCAAGGTCACATTGGGAAAATCTAGACCTTTCGCAATCATTTGCGTTCCTAATAATATATCTGCTTCTCCATTCCCGAAAGCATTTAGTATCGCTGCGTGGCTCCCTTTTTTTCGGGTGGTATCCACATCCATGCGCAAAATTTTAGCCTCAGGAAAGATCTCTTGTAATTCATCATAGGCTTTTTGCGTTCCTGTTCCGTAATAACGAATGGAACTACTTTGGCAATTTGGACAGTGTCGAGGAATTGCCTTACTATAACCACAGTAATGGCAATTCATCGTTTTTGTGTCCATATGGAGGGTCAAAGAGATGTCACAATTTGGACACGTATCCACTGTCCCACACTCGCGACACATGACAAAGCTGGAATAGCCACGTCGGTTCAACATCAAGACAACCTGCTCTTTTTTCTGCAAGCGATCAGAAATAGCTTCCACTAAGACAGGAGTGAAGTTTCCAGCTTCATTTTGGCCAATATAATCACGGAAATCAACGACTTTAGCTTCTGGAATTTTGGCTGCCGGATTGGCCCGCTGGGTTAGACGAATTAGTTCATAAACCCCTTTTGTTGCACGAGCCCGTGATTCTAGACTTGGGGTGGCAGATCCAAGAAGCAAGACTGCTTGATTGTACTGAGCCCTTAAGACTGCGACTTCCCGGGCATGGTAGCGCGGGTTACTATCTTGTTTGTAAGAAGCCTCATGTTCCTCATCAATGATGATGGCACCTATATTCTTCAAAGGTGCAAAGATTGCTGAGCGCGCTCCAACCACTACCTTGGCCTCTCCACGTTCTACCTTCCGCCATTGATCGTACTTTTCACCATTTGATAAGCCTGAGTGCAGAATGGCCACTTCCTGACCAAAACGGGAGATAAAACGGTCTGTCATCTGTGGTGTCAGAGAAATCTCAGGAACTAACATAATAGCTGTTTTTCCCTTATTTAGAACTTCCTGAATAATCTGCAGATAAACTTCCGTCTTCCCGCTTCCAGTCACTCCTTCTAATAAGAAAGGCTTTGATGTTTTCCCAATTTGAAAAACTACTCTTTCTACAGCTTTTGCTTGCTCTGAATTTAAAAGCAGAGCCTGGGTCTGTTCTTTGCCTTCATAATATGCAGCCGCCCGATTCACTTCTCGTTCTGTTATTTCTAAAACACCCTGATCAATAAAATAAGCCACTACTTCTCGTGAAAAATCCTGATACAATCCTGCTAAGAGTTGCTCCCCTTGCTCTAGTAACAGGCGCTCTTTCAATGCTAGCCTTTTTTTAGCTCTCGCTGATAGTTGAAGTTCTTTTAATCCTTCCTGGTTAACGCGATACCATTTTTCTGTTTTAATTTGTTTCTTATCCTTGGCCTTGTATTCAAGTACCAAATCTCCTTTTCTGACCAACCGCATCACTTGGGCTTGATCGGCTGCATCTAGAGAAGAAAAAGAAACTTCATTTTTTGCACCAAAAAGTTTTATTTTGAGAGTGGGATCTAAAGAAGGTTGAGGATACAAAATCTTATCATAACTCGAATTGAGGAGAGAAGGAAGCATGGTTTTTAAAATCGTGATCTTATAAGAAAAAACACTTTTTCGTAATTGATCCGCCAACCAAAACTGCTCTTGATTTAAGACCGGAGTGTAATCCAAGACCTCCACAATCGCTTTTAATTCCTCGCTTGTGTCTGCCTCTTCTAAAACATCTACCACAATCCCTTGAATGAGGCGATTCCCTTTACCAAAGGGGACATGAACTCGCATACCTGCCTCCACCATATCCTCAAATTCTGATGGGATCTGATAAGAATAGGGTTTATCTGTCTGCATCAATGGGACATCTACGATGACTTTTGCTATCACTTTTTCACCTCCAGCCTCTATCATATGAGCTTTACTTTATCACGGAACCCTTTAAATAGCAAAAAATAAGATTGAGAAGCCCCAACCTTAAATTTTTTCACCATCTTCTTTTTCTTTGGCAATTTGTTCCTTAATTTTGCGCTCTTCTTCTTCTTTGCGAATCCGCTCTGCTTCAATCCGACGACGAAGCGCTTCACGTTTTGCTTCTGGATCCGGGTGAACAACTACGTTTCCGGACTCAATTTCTTCAAGCGCTTGTAATGTTGATTTAACTGATTGGAATTCTTGAGTGGGTACTGCACCACTTTCCAATTCGTGGGCCCGTTTTGCCTCAAGAATGACCAATGAATATTTTGATGGTACTTTGTCAAGCAATGTATCAATAGAAGGTTTTAACATCATATTCCTATACCTAATTTCTAATTATTTATCTCTTCACAATAGTTTGTGTTTTTGGTAACATATCCAGATAATGGCCAATGACACGGTCTACACGGAAATGCTCTGCTTCGATCACACGTTTGACACGCTCAGCAGCAAGAGGAACCTCGTCGTTCACAATGGCGTAGTCATATTCACGCATCATGGCGATTTCTTCTTTTGCTTTTTCAATCCGTTGCGCAATAACTTCTGCACTATCAGTCCCGCGACCCACTAATCGATCTTGCAATTCATCCAAATCAGGCGGAGTTAAGAAAATAAAAACTGCATCTGGAACTTTCTTCTTTACTTGAAGGGCACCCTGAACTTCAATTTCAAGAAATACATCGATTCCCTTGTCCAAGGTTTCGTTCACATAGGTTAAAGGAGTCCCATAGTAATTTCCAACGTACTCAGCGTACTCCAACATTTGCCCTTGACGGATCAAATCTTCAAATTCTTCACGTGTACGGAAAAAATAGTCGACACCATCCACTTCACCTGGACGTTGTGCACGCGTCGTCATCGATACAGAATACTGAAACTGATTGTCCGAGTTTTCAAAAATTTCTCGTCTGACCGTTCCTTTTCCAACCCCCGAAGGGCCAGAAAATACGATTAATAAGCCACGATCCGCCATGATTTCTCCTTCAATGTCTTTCTATCTAGTGTAACAAAAATCGGCCTAATTTTCAACTGATTTTTTCATTCAAAAAGCTTGAGATGCTAGATCTCAAGCTTTTTGTTTATTTTGCGTAATCGACTGCACGCAATTCTCGAATAACGGTAACCTTAATGTTTCCAGGATATTCAAGATTGGACTCGATCTTCTCACGAATATCATGAGCTAAGATCGTCACTTTATCATCCTTGATTGCCTCAGGGCTAACCATAATACGGATTTCACGACCCGCTTGAAGGGCGAAACTTGTCTTAACTCCTTCAAAACTATTTGCAATTTCTTCAAGATCTTGCAAGCGTTTGATGTAGCTTTCAAGTGACTCACTTCGTGCTCCAGGTCGAGCTGCACTCAAGGCATCCGCTGCAGCGACAATGACTGCGATGACACTTTCTGGTTCCACGTCACCATGGTGACTGGCAATGGTATTGACCACCACTGGGTGTTCCTTGTACTTCCGTGCCAATTCAGTTCCAATCTCGACGTGACTTCCTTCCACTTCACGGTCAATCGCTTTACCGATATCATGTAAGAATCCTGCACGTCGTGCCAAGGTAGCATTTTCACCCAACTCGCTAGCAATAATACCAGAAAGTTTGGCAACTTCAATGGAGTGACGCAAAACGTTTTGACCATAAGAAGTACGGAATTGCAACCGTCCCATGATTTTCATCAAATCTGGATGGAGGTTTGGCGCACCAATTTCATAGGCAGCCGCTTCACCGTATTCACGAATCCGGTTGTCAATTTCCTGACGGTTCTTCTCAACCAGCTCTTCGATACGAGCTGGATGGATCCGACCATCTTTGAGAAGGCTCTCCATTGTCATACGGGCGATTTCACGACGAATCGGATCAAACCCTGACAAGGTCACCACTTCAGGCGTATCATCAATAATCACATCGACACCTGTCAAGCTCTCAAAGGTACGAATATTGCGCCCTTCACGACCGATAATCCGACCCTTCATACTATCGTCCGGCAAATGAACCGTTGAGTTTGTTTGCTCAGCAACAAAATCACCCGCCATTCGCTGCATAGCTTGCACGAGAATGTCTTTTGCGATTTTATCAGAACGTTCTTTCACTTCCAATTCAGCATCACGAATCCGTGAGGCAATTTCTTTTGAAAGTTGCTCTTCCGTCTGACTCAAAATAATGTCACGCGCTTCTCCTTGACTTAGAGCAGCGACACGTTCCAGTTCTTCTACTTTCTTGTGTTCAAGCTCTTCCAGCTGTTGTTCACGCGCATCAATGTGTTTAGTTCTATCTGTAAGACTTTGCTCTTTGTGTTCAAGAGACTGTTCTTTGCTTGTTAAAATGTCGTCTTTGCGATCAAGATTGCTAGCACGTTCTGCCAAACGGCTTTCTAATTGCTTCAATTCTTGTCGTTCTGACTTAAACTCAGCATCGACCTCTTCACGATATTTTCTGGCTTCTTCCTTTGCCTCCAAAAGTGCTTCTTTTTTAAGTGAACTTGACTCATGCTTCGCCTCTTTTAAAATCAAATCGGCTTCACGTTCTGCCTGTCCACGTAAATTCGTTGCTTCTTGTTCAGCGTTCAAAAGGGTGAGTTCCGCAGCTTCTTTTGAAGCTTTCATTTTAAGAGCAGTTCCCACATATCCAATGACTAAACCAATGACCGCGGCAAAAACACCTGTAATAACAAAATTCATGCTTTTACCCCAAATCTATTTAATTAGTTGAATTAAAAATTCTTTTACATTTTACCATAAATTACTAAAATTAACAATCTAAAAAAACAGGAAAAACCTTTTATATTTTTGCTTAACGCTTGTTCTTTTATCGACTTTTCTTTCATGGAACCTCTGTGAGACATTCATTTATTTCCACTTTGTTGAATCTGCTTTTTTATGCTATAATCAAGAAAAACAAAGAAGGATTTGAGTATGACAAAAGAAGTAATTGTTGAAAGTTTTGAATTGGACCACACAGCTGTGAAGGCTCCCTATGTACGCTTGATTGGGGAAGAAACTGGACCCAAAGGAGACATCATCTCTAACTTCGATATTCGTTTAGTGCAACCCAATGAAAATGCGATTCCAACGGCAGGTCTCCACACGATCGAGCACCTTCTTGCAATGCTTATTCGCAAACGCATCGATGGTATGATTGATTGTTCCCCATTTGGATGTCGCACCGGTTTTCATATGATCATGTGGGGACAGCATTCGAGTACGGAAATTGCTAAAGTGATTAAAGAATCTTTAGAAGAAATTGCATCAGTCAGCACTTGGGAGGATGTCCCAGGCACAACCATTGAGTCTTGTGGAAATTACAAGGACCACAGCCTCTTCTCAGCCAAAGAATGGTGTCGCCTGATTCTAGATCAAGGAATTTCTGACGATCCCTTTGAACGTCATCTTGTTTAATACGAAAAAGAGGCTGGGACAAAAGTCCTAGCCTCTCAATTATTTTTGGATTGTCGAGCAAGACGCAGTGGTTGAGTGGGCTCTACTACGCTGATTTCATCAGCTTTTACAGCCCTACTCAACTGTGCGGAGGTGGGACGACGAAATCGAATTCTAACGAATTACCGATTTCTGTCCCACTCTCTTTTTTATTGTCATTTTTCCCAAAAAGGAGATGTCTGATCAAGCATTAATAATCCAGAGCATCTGAATGACCTTTTCCGTTTCCTACGAAATAACCCGTTTTGGCATTGATACTAAAGAGATAGGTTCCATCTGGTTTGAAGAGGTTGTAATAGCCATTACCGTTAATGATATTGACACGCTCTAAAATGTATTGATTGCCAGTGATATGTCCACGTTTACGAGCAATATTCAATACTTTTTCAAGGATCCCATCACCAAATACCCAAGCTGGGTTATTGACATCATTGATAGCTGCTTGGTTATATGGCACACGGCTCAAGTTCCGTTGAAGTGGGACACCATCGCTTGGAAGACCGTACCCTGAATAGCCTGGGTTTGCCGTTCCTGCACTACCTGTAGCAGCATTGACAGCTGGGGCCGTAGGCGTTGCTGCTTGAGCTGGGGCTGGAGTTGCATTAGAAGTATCTGTACCACCTGTTCCAGTCACTGGTGCCGGTGTCGCAACTTGTTGTGAACGTCCTTGCGCAACCGCCTCATTCAATAAGCTATCTAATTTTTCATTGCCTGTCTTTGTTTCTGCAAAGGTTGCATCACTTTTCGCTTTGGCAGTTCCATCCAGAACTCCATCTTTGATGACTGGGGAACTAAATTGAGAATTCACTTTTTGAATAGCAGAAACTTGCTTCACAAGGTCTTCATATTTTGTTTTAGCCGCATTATAATCACTGCTTCCTTCTAATTTGTCCAGCAGTTTCTTCAGATTTTCCAAGTCTCCGAATTTATCATTTTTAAGAGTACTTTTTGATTCATCTACAAAAAAGGCATCGTAGGCTTTGGTAAACTCTTCTAATTTTTGAGCTTGTGGTTCACTGCTACTTGATTTAGAAGTAGAAGATGATTTGCTAGATGAAGAAGATACAACTGTTGTACCACCAGATTTTCCACGACTGTGCATCCAGTTATAGGTCACAAAAATGGCCGAACCGACAATCGCAAGACCTAAGGCAGAGTATAGAACTGCTTTGATTCGTTTGCCCGCATTGCTTGGTGTTTCCTCAGGAAGCTCCTCTGCTTCTACAATTGGTTCAGTTGGTGTAGGTCCAAATTTAATCTTAGCAGGTAATTCTGTTGAGATAGCATCCATTTCAGGACTTTGTTCCAAGACTGTTTCCGTTACTTCCGGTGCCTCCACTGCTTCAGCTACTTCGGCAACTGTTTCTGAAGCTGCCAACTCTTCAGCTTTAGCCAACTCTTCCTTAGCTAAGATCTTTGTATCGTATTTTTCCGCTTCAATTTCTGCTCGGTGTTGTTTGATGTATTTGTCTAAGACATTATCACCTTCCGTTACACCTGCTTCGATTTCTTCTGCCTTTCGATTGGCCTGCCCAATCGTCATCTCTTTAGCATCTTCAAACTCTAAAATTGATTCTGTTTCTTGCTCTAATGGCTTTTTATCCTTCTCTGTCATAAAAATCCTTTCTATGCCTTAATCTGCCGTTTTACTCGTTCCCCAAAATATTGGTAGAAATCAACTTTTAGGGTTCCGTTATAAAGTTTTCGTTTTTTATCTGCTTTACTACCGAATTTAGATTCAAAACCTTCATCACTGGTTAGGATGAATTTACTCCAGGTTTTGAGAGGTGCAAATACGTGCCCCATTTCAGTATACAATTTCGTCACACCCTCATCATCGGATAAGCGTTCTCCATATGGAGGGTTGGAGATAATCACCCCGTTGATCTTATCTGAGTGAAGATCTTGAACTCGCATTTGTTTAAAAGTAATGTCTCTGCTAACGCCCGCTTTCTGGGCATTTTCTTTGGCAATCTCAACCATCCGTGCATCGATATCAGTTCCCATAATATCCAATTCGATCTCGCGATTGATTTTTCTGCTTGCTTCTTGACGGACTTCATGAATCAAGCGATCATCCATCCAGTTCCATTCTTCAAAAGAAAAGGTCCGACGTAAACCAGGTGCCATATTTCTCGCAATCATCGCTGCCTCAATACAAAACGTTCCAGAACCACATGTCGGGTCAATCAAGGGCTTATCTGGATACCAGTTTGACAGCAGAAGAATTGCCGCTGCCATATTTTCCTTAATAGGGGCTCCCCCTTTTTCAGTCCGATAACCACGTTTGAAGAGGCTACTACCAGTGGTGTCAATCAAGACAGTGGCTTGATCTTTAAGGATCGATACTTCGATCTTGAACTCTGCCCCATTTTCCATGAGAGGAACACCTTCTGGGCGGGCATAATGTTTTTGTAACTTTTTAACCACTGCTTTTTTCGAAATGGCCTGAACGCTAGGTTCATTATGAAGTTTTGATTTGACACATTTAGCCTTAGAAATGGGAAAACGTGCTCCTAAAGGCAAATAATTTTCCCAATCCAAAGCAAAGACACCTTGAAAGAGTTCTTCGAAGGTTTTGGCTGGAAAAGTCCCAACCACAATTTTTACTCGATCAGCCGCGCGCAACCAGAGATTGGTCTCTATGATTGCTCGACGGTCTCCTTGAAATCGAATCCGTCCATTTTCAACCTGGCAATCGTAGCCGAGATCACGTAGTTCTCGACCAACAACAGCCTCTATGCCAGCAGCGACCGTTGCAATCAATTCAAATTGTTTTTTCATCTTATTCCTATCACTTTAAAAAAGGAGGTTGAGATCTCTCTCCACCTCATCAACCTATATGCAATTTTCTATAAGCCATGTTTTGTTCCAGAAATGACTAGGTACCATTTCCTTCGATAATCATCTGTCTACTGTTTCCAGTCAGAATGCTATGTTCGTTTCCACGCATTCCATGCCCCGACCAAAGTTTGGGTTGCTAGCTTGAGGGGTTTACCGCGTTCCACTTTTTAGGTTTCCCTAAAAACTACGTCACTGTGGCACTTTCAGAGTTACTAGAGCTTATCCTTAGACTTAGCTCCTTCACTCGCCGTAACTTGAATACCAAGTCCCTAGGCTTATGGATTCACCTAGCACAAACACTACAGGCATCACAGCCTGTGCTAGCATGGACTTTCCTCATGAGAGGATTCTCTCACGCGATTATCCAAAAATTGCACAAACTATGGGATTAATAATCGCGATCTACGATCTGTTTCCCAAAAACTTCTTTTTCCAAACGATTGAGACGTTTGAGTATATCAAAGTTAGTCGCTGTTGTCACTTGCGGGAATTCTTGCGTAGCGGTGCTAGCAATCGGAGATGTTTGTGGTGTTTCCTGTGCTTTTTGGGCAAGTTCTTCACGAAGACGAGCGTTTTCTTCACGCAATTCCTTCACCAAAGCAGCATAGGTTTCATAGTCTTTTATGACATCATCCAAAAATTCATTTACTTCATCTTTATTATAACCACGAACTTCTCGTTTGAAATCTTGATCAAAAATATCTTTCGCAGTAAAAATAATACTCGCCATTACTCTCTCCAATCTAGTTCATCATCTCAATTATATAAAAAAATGGTAAGAAAAATCAAGGTATAACACTTAGTTTTCGTAAAAATTTTCAGCAAGTTCATTTAAGTCATCAAAACTTAATTGTTTGACATAAAATGGTTCTTTTTCTACCATCATTTTGTAAAGATATTTTAAATTGGTTTCATTTTCTGGATCATAAAAAACATAAGCTCCATCCGCGTTATCTATCAAAAACTGATTGTATTCTTTTAGTTGACCCGGATTGCTATAGTGGGGATAGGCATATTTCACGAAATCCACCTGTTTGAAGCGTGCTAATAATTCCTGATTGCTTTCATTCCAATTTTCGCCAACATTCTCAAATAGGAAGATCGTCGCCATTTGAAAATCGTAATCTTTTTTTAATGCAAAGGCGACCTCTAGTACCCAAGCCTCAAATCCCAAATTACCAGAAAAGACCAGCCATTTCACTCCTTCTTCAAATAGACGACGAAGATCTCTTTCAATGGCTTTTTTGATAATGGCCAGTCGAGGGTCTTTATTGGAAAAGACGCCCACATCAAAACTCTTATAACCTGCAACAAGTATGGTATTCATTTTTTCCTCATTATTCTAATTTATGATATAATAGAGTGATGTAATTGTACCAATAAGGAGAACTATGGTCAACTATCCACATAAAGTAGCCAAAAAAACCTTGGTCTCTACACAAAGGAAACATCCAGTCGACTTTGCGAATCGTGGGATGACATTTGAAAAAATGATCAATGAAAGCAATCAATACTATCTTTCTCGAGGTCTAGCAGTCATCCATAAAAAACCAACACCAATTCAAATCGTGAAAGTGGATTATCCACGTCGCAGTCGGGCAAAGATTGTTGAAGCCTATTTCAGGCAAGCCTCAACGACGGACTATTCTGGAGTATACAAGGGACGCTATATCGATTTTGAAGCTAAGGAAACACAGCAAAAGCAATCCATGCCGATGAAAAATTTTCATCAACATCAAATCGATCATATGGAGGCAGTTGTCCAGCAAGGCGGTATCTGTTTCGTTCTCTTGCATTTTGCAAAGTTGAGTGAAACCTACTTACTTCCTGCTCCTGCATTAATTCACTATTACAACATCGATCATGGTAGTAAATCCATGCCCCTCTCCTATATTCAGGAGCACGGCTTTCTAGTAGATAAGAATCGTCTTCCAAGCGTTCCTTATCTTGATATTATCGAACAGAAACTTCTAGGCGGTATTTAAATGAATAAACAAACAGTCATTCAATGGTTGAAATATGTTGCCATCGCAGCCATTTCATTTTTCTTACTTTTATTTGTCCTCGGTGGACTGATATTTAGTTACTATGCTATGAAAGCACCGACCTTGTCTGAAAAAGATTTGGTTGCAACAACATCTAGTAAGATCTATGACAACCAAAATAACTTGATCGCGGATTTGGGAGCTGAGAAACGAATCAATGTCACAGCCAATGAAATCCCTACTGATTTGGTCAATGCTATCGTTGCGATTGAAGACCACCGTTTCTTCAATCACCGTGGGGTCGACATCATTCGGATCGGCGGTTCCTTCCTTCACAACTTACGAGGAGGAAGTCAAGGTGGGTCAACCTTGACGCAACAATTGATCAAGTTAACCTATTTCTCCACTTCAGCCTCTGACCGTACCCTCTCTCGTAAGATCCAAGAAGCTTGGTTAGCAACCCAACTAGAAAAGAAAGCAACCAAACAAGAAATCTTGACCTATTACGTCAATAAAGTATTTATGGCGAATGGGAACTACGGAATGCAGACAGCTGCGAAAAGTTATTACGGAAAAGATCTAAAAGATCTTTCGCTCCCTCAATTGGCACTCCTTGCGGGGATGCCCCAAGCACCAAACCAATACGATCCATACTCCCATCCTGAAGCAGCGCAACAGCGCCGAAACTTAGTATTAAAAGAAATGCTCGATATGAAGACCATTTCTAACAAACAATACGAAGCAGCGGTCAATACACCTGTTACAGATGGTCTGCAAAGTCTCAGTTCTTCAAGCAGTTACCCAGCCTATATGGATAATTACCTAAAAGAAGTGATCGAGCAAGTCGAAGAAGAAACGGGCTACAATTTGTTGACAACCGGAATGGTTGTCTATACAAACGTGGATACAGAAGCTCAAAAGAAACTATGGGATATCTACAATACAGATGAATATGTCAATTACCCGGATGATGAAATGCAAGTAGCTTCTACCGTTATTGATGTCAATACTGGTAAAGTCATTGCTCAGCTGGGTTCTCGTCACCAATCCAGCAATGTTTCCTTTGGTACAAACCAAGCGGTTGAAACGAACCGTGACTGGGGTTCAACAATGAAACCAATCACAGATTACGCACCAGCTCTTGAACATGAGGAATATACCTCTACAGCAGCTACTACAACAGATGCGCCATACAACTTCCCTCATTCATCAACGCCTGTCTACAACTGGGACCGTTCATACTATGGTAGCATGTCCATTACCTACGCAATTCAACAATCTCGTAACGTGCCTGCGGTGAAGGCCCTGGAAAAAGTTGGTCTTAAACAAGCTAAGAAATTCCTCAATGGATTAGGGATCGATTACCCAGAAATGGTTTACGCCAACGCTATCTCGAGTAACACTAGCGATTCTAGCAACAAATACGGAGCCAGCAGTGAGAAAATGGCAGCTGCCTATGCTGCTTTTGCCAATGGCGGTACCTATTACAAACCATCCTATGTTAGTCGGGTTGTCTTTAGTGATGGCACAACCAAGGAATTTGAGTCCGAAGGAACTCGTGCAATGAAAGCAACAACTGCCTACATGATGACAGATATGATGAAGACAGTTCTCTTGTCTGGTACCGGTACAAATGCTGCCATTTCGGGAATCTACCAAGCTGGTAAGACAGGTACATCAAACTATGCTGATAACGAAATCGGTAAATTGACAAAAAATGCTTATTCAAATATTGTAACACCGGATGAATTGTTTGTAGGCTACACTCCTGAATATGCCATGGCAGTATGGACAGGTTATTCCAATCGCTTTACACCAGTATTGGATAATGGAATACAGGTCGCAACGGATGTCTACCGTCAAATGATGCTCTATCTTGCTAATAATAATAACTCTGGTCATACGGATTGGACGCAACCAAGTGGACTGTATCGAAGTGGTTCTTATCTCTACTTAAACAATGGTAAGAACAACTACAATAACTACTACTATGAGCCAAGTTATTCCACTGATCAGTATTCGTATGAAGAACCATCGTCTAGCTCTTCGAACGAAGAAAATCAATCTAAACCATCTGAGCCTTCTTCACAAGAATCTAACAATCATAACGAATAATATAACAGAGAAGTCGGGCTTTTGCCCGGCTTTTTTAAAAAAATGATTGAAACATCAGAACCTTCTGTTTCTTGTTTTAGATGCCAGAACGAATAAAGCTGGTTTATTTAGATTAATTTCCCAGCTATTTTTGAGCATATAGAAAAGAGCCTTCCGGCTCTTTTTTATATCATTATTTTGCTAAAGCCCCCATTGGATCCCACGGTGCTAGGACAATTGGTTCTGCTTCATAGGCTGCTAATTCGTCTGAGGTTAAGAATTCTTTTCGAACCACGATTTGGTAGGTATATTCATCCATCCATGCATCAGAGGCCACAAAGTAACCATCTGTACCGACCTTGTCTCCCCATGAATTTTCAACCTTCCATTTACGAGACTGACCTGCTTCGTCTAAATCAACTCCTGTCAAGACCATAGCGTGTGTCATGAGGCTTTCTGCATAGTCCAGGCGACCCGCCTTGTCTTGTGTCAAATGAATATCCATGCCTGCTTCAAAATCGTAGACATCGGTTGCCAAGATTCCCGCTTTACGGTTGCTGACTTGGCCTACATCTGAACCGAACCAGACAGTTTCTCCTGCTTTCATTTGAGCAATGGCTAGTTCTTTCAATCGATCCATTGGAACGTTTAGATAGCGGACTGGACGGCTACCAACAACATTCCCCAGCATCTCAACTGTGTAAGATTTTCCATATGGCTTATCTGCAGTTGGGGCATTGATAATAGAAACGTAATCGTCTAATTGAAGGTCTACATATTTTTTGTAGAAACTTTGCGGAGTTAAGCCACTTTCGCTATGGAATTGGTTGTCCTTATCGCGGTATGAAAAGTCAAATTCACGTGGAGGCAATCCTAAAGACATAGCCAAGAAGTTAAAAATTCCTTGCAACAGCGCTTGTTTCTTAGTCGCAACCGCCTCACTATCTGCGCCTGAGTGAATCAAGTCACGCAAGATTTGCGCATCTTGACGCAAAAATTTATTGAGGTAGGTGTTCAATTCCCGGCTATTGCTTGAAGAAATCGATTCTGGATAAACTGATTTTGGAACCACTCCGTATTTCTCAAAGAGGGATACCACCATATCCCATTGACCGCCATCTTGTTGAGGGGTTTGTAGGAGAAAAGCCACCTTACGGCTGGTTAATTCTTGGTCTGCTGTAGCGATCACTTGCTCCAAAAACCAGTTTGCTTTTTCATACTTATCCCAAAAGAAAGTATGTGCTTGAGACAACTCAAAATCTTCCAATTGGAAGCTTGAGATCATCTTGTGACGGAAGGTATTTAAAGCCGCAAACATCCAACAACGCCCAGATGCTTTTTGGTTTGTAACCTTGTCCTTGGTCAAATCAAGTGAAAAGACTGGTGTATGTTCTACTGCACTCTTGCGCGTTTCAAGCGATGCATGAATCCCATTATGGGTAACAGCATTTTCAAGAGCCGCATATTTCACGTTTGCTTCATAATTGGCATAGAGCTGGTCTGTAAATTCTTTAGTTAATTCTGACATAGCAATCTCCTTTTTTCGTTATCTACTATTATAATCCTTTGAGCAGAATCTTCAAGTAAAAATCACCCTATAGAGAGGGGTTCTGTATGGAATAAATAATTTTATCCCCGCAGTATCCTTTGCGTTGAATGGCTTTAGGGATGGTTTCTACATACTGCATTCCGGCCTTTTCCATGACTTTCCCTGAAGCAGGATTTAAACTAACATAAGTGGCTTTGATTTCTTTAAATCCGACTTCGTTCAATAAGAAATCTAACACAGCTGTGAGCGCTTCTGTCATGAATCCCTTCCCCCAGAATTTCTTGCCAAGGATATAACCCAGCTCGCAAGATTGACTTTCCTGGTCTTGAGAAACCACACTAATATCTCCAATTACCTGATCCGGTGACGTTTTGAAACAGATCGCCCATTTATAAGTATCTGGTTTTTGATACTGTTCGACCCATCTTTTGATTGATTCTTTGGTCCTCTCAGAAGATGTATGGGCATCCCAGGTAACATATTTCAGATTTTCAGGATCAGAAGCCCAATTTTCATACATCGCTGGTGCATCTTCCAAAACGAAAGGCCTCAAGTATAACTGTTCTGTCTTCATGACAAGACTACCAAGATGATTCATATGTTGTCTCCCTTCATTTTTTCATGCAACTTGAATTCTGCAAGTTTTTTACTTTAATCTAGAAGAAAAGGACGGATGAAACCGCCCTTCTTTTTAATGCTTTTCACAATATTATATAGTCAGACTACGAAATCGAACTCCACGAGTTACCGTTTCCTACCTCGTTCTCCTATGTTAAGACCTGGGCTAAAAAGGTCTACTGGACCTTTTTACTCCCAGAAATGATCAAATACTGTGATTGGCAAGTGGCGTTTGTGTTGGCCTTTGTACCACCATTTTTCAATAGTTGCTTGAGCTTCTGGGCTCACTTGTTTGCCTTCTAGATAATCATCGATTTCATTATAGGTGACACCCAGCGCTACTTCATCAGCAACACCTGGTTTTTCTTCTTCCAAATCTGCAGTTGGGATTTTCTCATAGAGAGCAGGATCAGCTCCCAAGGTTTTAAGCAATTGTTTTCCTTGGCGCTTGTTCAAACGGAAAAGGGGTAAAATATCTGCACCACCATCTCCAAATTTTGTGAAGAAACCTGTAATGTTTTCCGCTGCATGGTCCGTCCCAATAACGGCTCCACTCCGCGCACCTGCTAAAGCATACTGAGCAATCATGCGGCTACGTGCCTTGATATTGCCCTTGTTGAAGTCGGAGATATCCGTTCCTGTTGCTTCGACAGCACGTTCCATTGCATCAACCGATTCCTTGATGTTAACGACTAGGCTGACATCTGGCTGGATGAAGGCCAAGGCTTTTTGAGCATCTGCTTCATCTGCCTGTACCCCATAAGGAAGACGAACGGCAATAAATTGGTAAGCGGTATCTCCAGTCTCTGCGCGCATTTCTTCCATGGCTAATTGAGCTAATCGCCCAGCAAGAGTCGAATCTTGTCCTCCTGAGATCCCTAATACAAATGTTTTCAAGAAGGGATGTTTTTTTAGATATCTTTTTAAGAAATCAACCGAGCGGCGAATCTCTTCCTGAGGATCAATGCTAGGCTTGACACCCAATTGTTGGATAATCTCTTCTTGCAAACTCATTTTGCTTCTCCTTCTCCATTAGCCTTGTTACGCATTTCCTCGATCAGATCCATCTTATCCTGCCAAATATCTTTGGCCAAGTCAACTGGGTAATGCTGTGGATTGAGGACGCGCTTATATTCATCCCATAATTGATCGTAATTTTTACGAGCATATTCTTGAATTTCTGACAATGTTGGCAGTTGATAAACCAATTGACCCTCTTTAAAAATATCCACTAAAAGAGGAATGGCCTCAAAGTTTCGGACCGTTTTATTAATGTAGGTATAAGTCGGATGGAACATTTTAAGTTCAGTCAGTTGTGAAACATCTACTCCATCATAAGTGATGTAGTCCCCTTCTGATTTACCTTTTTCACGGCTCGTAATCCGCCAGACTTGCTTTTTACCAGGAGTAGAAACTTTCTCCGCATTATTGGAAAGCTTGATGGTATTGATCATCTCTCCTGCATCGTTTTCAACAGAGACAATTTTGTATACCGCCCCAAGTGCTGGTTGATCGTAAGCTGTAATTAACTTGGTTCCTACACCCCAAACATCAATTTTTGCTTTTTGCATTTTTAAGTTGAGGATGGTATTTTCATCCAAGTCATTAGAAGCGTAGATTTTAGCATTTGTAAACCCAGCCTCATCTAATTGCTGGCGAACCTTTTTAGAAATATAGGCAATATCTCCTGAGTCAATCCGGACGCCTAGGAAATTGATCTTATCTCCCATTTCACGCGCTACCTGAATAGCTGCTGGTACCCCAATACGAAGCGTATCATAGGTATCGACGAGGAAGACACAATCTTTATGGGTTTCCGCATACGCCTTAAAGGCTTGATAGTCATTTCCATATACCTGTACAAGAGAATGGGCATGAGTTCCTAAAACTGGGATTCCAAAGAGTTTTCCTGCCCGAACATTACTAGTTCCATTGGCCCCTCCGATGACTGCCGCACGAGTTCCCCAAATGGCAGCATCCATTTCTTGCGCACGACGTGTTCCAAATTCCATCAAAGGCTCATCTTCAATGACTGAACGAATACGAGCAGCTTTTGTGGCTATCAAGGTTTGAAAGTTGACGATATTCAAAATGGCTGTTTCCACCAATTGACACTGAGCCAGAGGGCCCTCTACCTGAACGATTGGTTCATTGGCAAAGACTAAGTCTCCTTCTTGAGCCGATCGTACCGTCAATTCCAACTTGAGATCACGGAGATATTCCAAGAAGGCCCCATGATAACCAAGTGACTCTAAATAGGCAATATCGCTCTCAGAAAAACTCAAGTTTTCCAAGTATTTTACAATTCTCTCTAAGCCAGCAAATACTGCGTAGCCGTTTTTAAAAGGCTGTTGACGAAAATACACTTCAAATACGGCATGTTTATTGTGGATACCTTGATCAAAATAGACTTGCATCATGTTGATTTGGTATAAATCAGTATGCAAGGTTAAACTGTCATCTGGATACATATGTATACCTCTTTTTTATAGATTTGTTCTATGAATTCCTACCATAAAATTAGTACCATTATAGCACATTTCAGCTCTATTGAATACTGAAAGGAAAGCATGAAAAAAATCTGAGACAGGAAGCTCAGATTTTTTTGGATTAAAAGTTTTCTGTGATATATTTATAAACTTCTTGGCCAGCAATCGCACCGTCTCCGACTGCTGTCGTCACTTGACGCAAATCTTTTTGACGAACATCGCCAACCGCAAAAATACCTGGGACTGTGGTTCTCATATGATCATCCGTGACCACCCAGCCATTTTCATCTAAAATACCAAGTTCTGTCGCAAAATCACTGACAGGATCTAAACCGACATAGATAAAGACACCACCGAAGGCTTGCTCTCTAACCTCTCCTGTCTTCACATCTTTTAAAAGGACAGACGTTACTTTTTGTTCACCCTTAATTTCTTCAACAACCGTATTCCAAGCAAAGTGAATTTTATCATTGGCAAAGGCACGATCTTGAAGAACTTTTTGAGCACGCAATTGATCACGACGATGGGCAATGGTCACTGTTTTTGCAAACTGAGTCAAAAAGACAGCTTCTTCTACCGCAGAATCACCACCACCAACGACCAAGAGATCCTCATCTCTAAAGAAAGCTCCATCACAAACAGCACAGTAGGAAACCCCTCTACTATTTAGCTCCTCTTCACCAGGGACATTCAATGAACGGTGGTTAGACCCTGTTGCAATCACCACGGTTTTAGCTTCAAATTCCCCATCATCTGTGACAATCTTTTTGGTTGCTCCGTGGTCTTCGATGCGCTCTACCTGTCCAAACAAATGTTCCACACCAAGATTCTCTAAAGGCTCAAACATTTTTTCAGCCAAGTCTGGGCCACTAATATTCGCATAGCCAGGATAGTTTTCAATGTCAGACGTATTGTTCATTTGACCGCCTGGAATTCCTCTCTCAATCAATGCGACCTTTAAATTGCTTCGTGCTGCATAAAGGGCAGCAGTCATCCCTGCAGGACCTGCTCCAATAATCACTGTATCAAACATACTCAACCTCTTTCCGTTTTGTTGTAACCATTATAATTCTAACATGGTCTTTTTGCAATTATCGTGCTTGAAAGATAAACAAAATCCCTATGACCGCAAAGGTTAAAATAGGAATCGTCATGATATCAATTAAGAGGATATCATACAAATGGGCTTGTCGTTGCTTGGCTGTTTTATCTTTCTTCTTAAGGGCACGGTAGCCAATCCAAATACAAGAAGCGATCCCAACTAAAATCGTTGTCGTCACTAAACTTTGTAAATATAAGGACAATAATTTATTTAACATCACGACTCCAAATATTTTTACATTTTCAGAAAACAAACCCAGCTAGCATCGCCAGCTGAGTCTTACCTCTCCTCTATTATATCAAACATAGGTCCGTTTGTAACTAGCAAAGAATTCTTTTGTCCGTTCTTCTTTTGGATGTTGCATGATTTCCTCTGGTGTTCCAGATTCAATAATCCGTCCTTTATCCAAAAATAATACCTTATCTGCTACTTGCGCTACAAAAGACATATCATGGCTGACCAGTACCATGGTTTGTCCTGATTTTGCCGCATTGGCAATGGATTTTTCAACTTCTCCAACCAATTCTGGATCCAAGGCTGAAGTCGGTTCATCCAGCAAAAGAACTTCTGGTTTCATGGCCAAGGCACGCGCCAAAGCTACCCGTTGTTTTTGTCCACCTGAAAGGTGACGAGGATAGTGATTTGCACGATCTGATAAGCCGACTTTGGCCAGTTCTTCTCGAGCAATTTTCGTTGCTTCTTGATCGGATAGGCCCTTCACAACAATGAGCCCTTCTTTCACATTTTCAAGGGCTGTTTTTCTACCAAACAAATTAAACTGTTGGAACACCATGGCCAATTTTCTTCTTAAGGTTAAGATTTGATCTTGGGTAATGTGCTCAAAATCAACTTCGAAATCATCAATCTTAATTCTACCACTATCTGGTGCTTCCAAATAGTTTAAACTGCGTAAGAAGGTTGATTTACCAGCTCCCGAAGACCCGATTAGGGCCACGACTTCCCCTTTTTGAATTTCCAAACTTAGATTATTTAAAACCTTTTGACCTGAAAATGTCTTTGATAATTCTGAAATATAAATCATTAGATCCGGACCTCCTGATCTGGTAAATCAATTGCTACGGGAGTCTCAATATCCAGTCGACGTTCAATGTGACGGCCTAGTATTTCAATGAGAATGTTCACAATCCAGTAAACAATCGATACCGTGATAAAGCGTTCAAAGTACTTCAAATCGCTCCCCCCAATAATCCGTGCTTGAGCAAAAATTTCAACCACACTGGCACTAAAGGCGAGCGAGGTCCCCTTGGTTAAGCCAATGAGAGAGTTGATTAAGGTCGGGGTTGCAACGACTGCTGCATTGGGAATAATAACCCGGCGATAAACTTGGCGGTTGGTCATCCCAAGACTACGCGCTGCCTCAATTTCACCAGGATCCACTGATAAAATGGCTGCCCGGATGGTCTCACTCGCATAAGCTGCCTCATTAAAGGCAAGAGCCACAATTGCAAATAACTCAGCTGGAATAGCATTAATATTAAAAGCTGTTCCATAAGACTGATTGATCGCTTTTAAAATAAGAGGAATCCCATAATAGGTCAACATCAACTGAACCAACAAAGGAGTCCCCCGTAAAAAACTGACAAAAACAGCTTGAATCGGGTAAAGAATTCGTACACGATTAATTTTGACCAGAGCAAAAATCATGGCAAAAATAATCCCAAAAAATGCGCCTCCTAGGGCTAATAAAATCGTCACAGGCAATTTCCCTATGACAGCCGGAAATGCATCCAATACGGCTCTCAAACTAAACAGCTTGCTATCTGGAACGTGTTTTAAAAAGTCAGCATACCAGTTGGCAGCTAAAAGATTAGTTGTAAACATTTTTGTTACTTCCTTTCTCGAACATAAACATTCTATCACATTCACTATCGGAATTCCAAAAATTGCTACAGAAATAGAAAAATGATAGACTACTCAAATTTAGTCTATCATAATTTTAGACAAGTTCCTAATAGTTTTTCTTTATGGAGTTCATAAAGAAAATCTATGTTTTCTTCTGAACATTTGAAAGAAGGAGTTAGAAAGTTTGGCGTTTGGCCTTACGTTCCGCCCGACCACGCGCACGGTTTTCAGCTCGCTTAGCTTTTCTCCGCTTTTCATCAACTGCCCATTTGATTTTTTTCTTGTAGCCTGGTTTGATTTTTTTCTTTTTCTTCTTCACCAGACCAATCATTTCGATGTCGAGTTTCTCTTGCTTTTTCTCACGATTGGCCCGTCTGTCCCGATCATAAGTATCTTCAATAACCCCATTTTTCAACACTTTCGGTACGAAACGAATGCCAATTTTTTCTAGTTCACGGATATCTGAATCATCACTTGGTTGATAAAGAGTAATAGCGACACCTGGTAGACCATTGCGTCCTGTCCGGCCAACACGGTGAACGAAGAAGGAAAGATCTTGTGGAATAGCATCGTTGATGACATGACTCACCCCTTCGATATCAATTCCACGAGCCGCCAAATCGGTGGCCACAATATACTCAAAATCAAGATTTTTAACCTGATTCATGATCCGTTTCCGTTCACGTGGTGGGATATCTCCGTGAATCTTCGCCACTTTTAATCCCTGAGCCACTAAATAGGCATGGAGATCATCTGCTCTCGTTTTTGTATTGACGAAAATCATGGCCAAATAAGGTTGCAAGGTCTTGGTCAATTGGTAAATTTGCTCATTTTTATCCCGCCCCTTGGTAGAAACCAGCCAATTATCGATGGTATCTGAAATCACCGTCTTGGTCTTAATTTGCTCCATGACTGGGTTTGAGAGATATTTTTTCAAGAAAGGCTGTAATTTTTGTGGAATGGTGGCTGAAAAAACTAAAAATTGTAGTTGTTGCGGAAGTCTTGAAGCAATCTTATCTACGGTAGACAAAAATCCCATATCCAGCGTCATATCTGCCTCATCTACCACAAAAGTATGAGCCTTATGAATAGCCAGATCACCCGATGCAACCAGATCATAGATCCGGCCTGGAGTTCCAATCACGATATGTGGTTGTTTGACCTGCAGTTTTTCAATCTGACGGCTTTTATCCGTTCCTCCAACATAATTCACAATTCGAATCTCTTTTTCAGAATGACTAGCGATTTGACGAGCAGCTTGGTAAATTTGCGTCGCCAACTCCCGACTAGGAGCCGTGATGACCGCTTCAACCTGATCGTTGTCTTCATTTAACGTTTGAAAAATCGGCAAGAGGAAAGTATGGGTTTTTCCAGATCCTGTCTTAGATTCCCCAACCAAATCATTCCCAGCTAAGACAATCGGAATTAGTTTTTCCTGTACTTCGGTTGCTTCTCTAAAATTGATTTCTTTCAGTGCCTCTTGAATATAAGGCTTAAAATTAAACTCTGTAAATTTCATTTTCTCAGTTCCTTTCATGATCTCTATTATTATATCAGAAAAGCTGACTTCGTGCCTCTCTTATGAGTCATTTTTCCTAACCAACAAAGTCTCTCTGAGTCAGCAAAAAACGATGGGCAAGCCCACCGTCTTTTTTATAAGTAGAGAAGAACAAGAGTGATGACACTTGTTACCAAGGCAATGGACCACATAAAGGCATCCACTTTCCATTCTGACCAGTTTTGGCCATTTCCAGAAAGTCCACCCAGTTCTAAATGATGGTGGAAAGGAGTCATTCTGAAAATCCGTCGCCCTTCCCCGTAGCGTTTCTTGGTCCATTTGAAATAGGTCACTTGTAGCATCACTGAACCTGTTTCAATGACATAGACCAGACCAATCAAGAGCAGCGTCCACTCGACATGCAAAGCCATTGACAAGGCTGCAAGCATCCCTCCAAGAGCTAGACTACCGACATCTCCCATAAAGATTTTAGCCGGCTTGTGGTTGAAGACAAAGAATCCTAGCAAGGCCCCAATCATACTCAAGGTGACAAAGAGAATGTCCCATTTCCCTTGCATATAGGCAATAAAGGAATAGGCACTCAGGCTAATGGCAACGGAGATGCTGGCTAATCCATCAATCCCATCTGTCAAATTGACAGCATTTGAAAAACCAACCAACCAAAATAAAGCAAAGAGAATGTAGAAATGGCCCAAGTAAAGTTCATATCCGAAAACATTCAAAAGGCTTCCTGCACCGTGGCGTTCAGAAAAAATATAGAAGATGATTCCACCAACAAGTTGAAGGGCCAATTTTTGTTTTGGGTTAAGACCTTCATTAATCTTACGAAAAACTTTTAAAAAGTCATCCAAAAATCCAACAATTCCATAAAGAATCAAGATAAATAGAATCAGTTGAACAGAGCGCGTGAAATTTCCAGTCAATACGGTAACGACAAAACTAACTAGAACGGCTGTAATGAGAAATACAACTCCACCCATTGTCGGAGTGCCAGCTTTCGCTTTGTGTTGTTTCACATCTTCATGCATTTGTTGCCCAGAAATATGAGCACGATGGTAAAATCGAATAAAGGCTGGAATAGCAGCCACTGTTAATAGAAACGATACAAGGATCGTAGCAATATACATCTTAGTCTCCTAATGTTAACGTAATCTTTTTAGTTTTATTAAGTGAGGTGTTCATTTTGACACTTTGTTTGGTTACTTTCTTTCCACTACCTTTATAGGTAATCTCAATTCCAGTCCATTCTCCAAAGATGTCCGCATTTTTCTTTGTCCAACCGTACATATCTGGAACCGCATCAAAGTCTTCTGTCAATAACAATACTTGCTGATTGGCTTTGACTTTAGAGCCTACATCCACAGACATCTTGCGGATATTTTTCCCGGTTCCTAGGACAATTGGTTGCACCAAATTGCGACGCAATTCCTCTGAATAAGCACCTGGGCTCAGATTTTGTTTCAGATTCAACTCCTTAGAGAGAGTTTCTACTGAAGGGATTTTGTAGGTCGTTTCTTTGGTCACATCATCCAAAGTTGGTGCCTCTGATGTTAGATGCAATTCGTCTTTTAAAGCAACTGCATCTTCCAAAATAGGATTGACCAGCTCTTCCCAGCTGGTGAATGAGAATTTCACTTCTGGTTGTTGGACCGTCACATACATGATGAATTCAGGATCTTCTGCAGGTGTCATGGCTACAACCGAGTAGATATAATCATTTTCTCCTTGCAAGTATCCTTGATCTGTCGCCATTTGGGCAGTCCCTGATTTCACCGCAACGTTTTGACCGGGTACCTGAATGATGGGTCCATCACTGTACAAGGTTCCATACTCTGGATCTGTTCCGACGGTGATCATATAGTTCCGTGTCTGTTGTGCAGCTGATCCTGAAACTGGTTTTCCAACAACTTCTTTTTTTGATTTGCGGGCTGTGTCTGATTTTTTATCGTAAATAGCACTAATAAACTTCGGCTCCAACATTTGTCCATCATTAGCGATGGCACTAAAGGCCCGTAACATTTGAGTTTGACTGACGGAAATCCCTTGACCAAAAGAAGACATGGCTTGACTGACATAGTTATCCCCTGGAAGACCCCCGTAAGCTTCATTTCCCATTCCAAAACGGGTCGGAAGACCGAATTTAAAGCGGGTTAGGTAGTCCATCCAGACAGCATTTCCCATCTTTTGCTCCAAGCGGGTCATCCCCACGTTACTTGAGTAAGCAAAGCCTTGTGCGATATTCATATAGCGACCTTCAGACAGTCCCATATTGACATCCCAGTCACGGATGGTCGCATCTTTTACTTGTAGTTCGTTACTGTAGTATACTTCATTATAGGCTGGGAAGGTTCCATGATCAATCGCCGAAGCTAATAACATGACCTTCATGGTTGAACCCGGTTCATATTGATCTTGATAAAGGATGGTATTCCAGGTTTTCAAGTTTTTCAGATCCAACCCTTGTTTGGTATCCGCATTATAGGATGGACGTTGCGTTGTCGCTAGGATCTCTCCAGTTTTTGCACTCACAAGAGTCGCACTAACATACTTTCCTTTTACTTTTTCTTGGAAAACATCCATACGTGTCTCAAGGTAGGTCTGTAATTCTGCTGAAATGGTCGTATAGACATCTTTTCCATCTTCTGTTTTGACAGAAACCTTATCTGAACCAGGAACGATATTGCCGTTTCGGTCTTTGTCATAGGTGATAACCCCATTTTGACCAGCGAGAATACGATCGAGGGATTTCTCCATCCCTGATTGCCCCTTCAAGGTTTTATTTCCCTCTTTATCTTCTTGAAGAGAGGCCTGACCTATAAATTGAGAGGCAAAAACTCCATTTTTATAGCTCCGATTTGGACTAGTTGTAAAGGAAACCCCTTTAATCTTCGCCGCTTCCATAGCCTCACGGATAGCCGTCATATTACTATAAGTAATGCCGTTTCCGTTCGATCCAAAAGAAACTTGTTTCAATTTCTTTTGCGACAACTGTTGAATGACGTAATCCTCATCCATCCCTAAGTACTGCTTAAAGATTTCTGCTACTTTTTTAAATTGGCTCTCTTCTACATAGAGGATTTTTCCGGTTGCTGATTTGTACTTTTTATCAATAACGGCATAAACGTTATAGGTCGTAGCATCTTCAGCAATTACTGCTCCATTTCGGTCATAGATCGTTCCACGTTTTGCAGGAACAATAACCGTCTGCTCATGGACTTTTTTTGCTTGATCCGATAAGGTCACACCGAATTTTTTGTCAGTCCCAATAATCATTGCAAAATTAATCAGAAAGAGAAAAAAGAGGAAAATCGCCAGTACACTGAGATTTTTTCCAACTTGTTTTCGATTCTGATCCGGCAAGCGACGTTTCTTTATCGAATACCCGATTAAAAATTTTTTAAATTTATTCATCACTACTTGCACTCACTGTTTTTCGATTTTCTTTTTGCAGCTTCATTCCTTGGGAGCTAGCCAACTGTGATAAGCGGTCATAACGTGTTAATTCATTGACCTCTTGACGAACATCTGCCAATTCCGTCTTTTTGGCTTCTAGTTCCGTATTCAAATCAGTCAACTCACTCTGTACTTGTAAAATTCGTGTCTGCATAAAGACGATACTAATGGCTAAAATCACAGCTGTTAAGACAATCGACCCATAAAAAGCCTTTTCTACTCTAGAGAAGCGGCGAAAGTGGTCTTGCAATACCTGTGTTCTTGTTCTCTCATCTCTTGCTGCCATATCAATTCCTCTTACTTGTGTATTTTTCGAGCAACCCGTAATTTTGCTGAATGAGATCGATTATTTTCCTCAAGCTCTTCTTCACTTGGCAAAATAGGTTTCCGGTTGACTAACTCCATCTTTGGTTTCAAATCATCTGGAATAAAGGGAAGCCCCTTTGGAACCTCAACCGTCGAAGCTTCTTTAAACAATTGTTTGGTCAATCGATCCTCTAACGAATGAAAGGTAATCACAGAAATACGACCATCGAGGGCCAACAAATCCATGGCTTGCTGAATCGATTCATCCGCCGCTCCCAGTTCGTCATTGACTTCGATACGAATGGCTTGGAAGATCTGTTTAGCAGGATGACCCTTTTTCTTGAGCTCCTTAGCTGGTTTAGCAGATTTAATAATCTCTGCTAATTCAGTCGTCGTTTCAATCGGTTTAATTGCTCGTGCTTGCTCAATTTTCCGCGCAATTTGCTTGGAAAATTTGTCCTCTCCATATTTGAAAAAGATGCGTACGAGATCATGGTAATCGTAGCTATTGACGACCTCATAGGCTGTTAAGGAAGCTTCTTGATTCATCCGCATGTCCAACGGCGCATCTTTCTTGTAAGAAAATCCACGTTCCCGTTCATCTAACTGAGGACTAGAGACACCTAGGTCATAACAGATTCCATCAATTTCAGTCACACCCAATTCGTTTAGACGTTCCTTCAAATGACGAAAGTTATCCTTAATGAAGGTCACCATGCCTTTCTCAATGAAAGGTGCCAAACGAATCTTAGCATTCTCAATCGCATGCTGATCTTGGTCAAAGGCATAGAGATGGCCTGATTCATTTAATTTTGTTAACAAATATTCGCTGTGGCCTGCCCCACCCAATGTGGCGTCTACATAGATCCCATCTGGCTTAACATCCAGCATATCGATCGTTTCATGAAGCAAAACCGTTACATGATGAAATTCTTTACTCATATCTTTACTATTTTACCACAAATGGGACCAAGATGCACTCCTGAAAGAAAATTCACTAACTAATCCTATCTGACCTTTTCGAATCCTACAAAATACCTAGGAAGGCTTGATTTCACTTGTTTCCTCTAGGATTTATGATACAATATTCTTATGAAAATAAGAAAACAGATTCTCATCCCACTTTTATTGGTCGATGCTATCGCTCTCTACTTTTTTCTAACCACTATTGAGGCTTGGATTTTTTGGCTTGCTGCCCTGATCCTAGTCGGATCACTTTGGTGGTTCAAAAAAGCCATTCAAGGACAAAAAACAGAGATGGAAGAAAAATAATTTCTTCCATCTCTGTTTTTCTTTTGTTTCCTCCAAGTAATTCCTTAAAAGAAGTAAACGAGCTCTGAAATAGTAAAGAGAGTGGGACAGAAATCGGTAATTCGTTAGAATTCGATTTCGTCGTCCCACCTCCGCACAGTTGAGTAGGGCTGTAAAAGCTGATGAAATCAGCGTAGTAGAGCCCACTCAACCACTGCGTCTTGCTCGACAATTCAAAAATAATTAAGAGGCTAGGACTTTTGTCCCAGCCTCTTGCTGTTTATTTATTATGTTTCCAATTGCTGTAGATCCCAAAAAGAATGATCCAGATGGTTGCTCCAACCGCTCCAATGTATGTTGATTCTTGCAAGAAGAGACAAACGAATACAAAGAGGAAGAAAACAATGGTCAATGGATTCAACACTTTATAGGCCGGCATGACAAAACCATCTGGCATAAATTCTTTTGATTTACGGTACTTAAGATGGGCTAACATGGTCAAAATATAAATAGCAATGTAAACACCAGAAGAAGATGCCGTAATCAAGGCAAAGGCATCTGAGACACCTGGCAAGACATTGATAAAGGCAGAAACAGCAACCACAATCGCAGAAAAAATAATCGCGCGACTTGGAATTCCCATACGAGATAAGCTATTCAACTTCAAACGATTCATCACTTTACTGTTTGGCGTCTCTTTTGCAATCTGGTACAAGTGACGCCCTGTTGAATAGAGGGTGGAATTCAAGGAGGATGCAGCTGCTGTCAGTACAACAAAATTAATCAATCCTGCTGCCCACTTGATTCCAACCATCTGAAAGACCGTTACAAATGGTGATTTATTGACGGGAAGCTGTTGCCAAGGGAAAATAGCCATAATCGCCAACAAAGCCCCTACATAAAAGATTACAATTCGGATTGGAATTTCTTTAATGGCTTTTGGCAATACTTGGCGGGGATTAGCTGTTTCAGAAGTAGTAATTCCAACAAACTCGATCGCTTGATAAGCAAAGAAGACCATTTGGAAGGCCATGACGAACTTGACCCAACCATTTGGAAACATTTGAAAACCACTGGTAATATTGGTTAAGCTAGCGTGTCCAGCTGGTGTTTCAAAATTCGTCGTCACCATAAAGATCCCTGTTGCGATCAGGGCTAAAATCGTGACAATCTTGATCATTCCAAACCAGAATTCAACCTCTCCAAAGACCTTCACAGCAATCAAATTCACACAACTTAAAAGCGCTAAAAAGATGATTTGAATCTGCCAGGCTGGCCAATTTGGAAACCAAAGTTGGACATAGTTGGAAACGGCTGTAATTTCTGCCATCCCAAGAAATACCAAGGAAACCCAATAGGACCATCCTGAAAAATAGCCCCAACCCTTTCCTAAGTACTTGGTAATAAAGTTGATAAAGGTGTGTTGATCTGGATCCATATACAGCATCTCGCCAATCGCCCTCATCATGAAGTACATGAAAGCTCCAGTCAGCATATAGACTAAAATAATAGACGGACCTGTCAAAGAAAGGGAACGACCAGCTCCAAGAAAGAGCCCTGTTCCGATGGTTCCTGCAATAGCAATCAACTGAACATGGCGATTTTGCAGACCACGAACCATCCCATTTTCAGTTTCTTGACTAGGATGATGTTTTTTTGACATATGATTACTCCAATTCTTTTTTCTGTACTTTTTCAGAAAAGTATACTTCCAATTTTCACTCAATCTACTATACCACGTTTTAAAAAATTGGTCAATCTAGTCCAGAATGTTCTGAATTTTGAAGGTACAAAAGAGTGCTGGAGTTTCTTCCAGCACTCTTTTAATTATGAATTGGGGTCATCGAGACTACGGCCATGCAAACCTTTTTCCCGTTGCACTTGGCGTAGTTTCTCAGGTGTCACATCATTTCCTTCTTCATCCACAATTTTGATTCCTTCGATGTGGTGACGAACGGAGCGACGATAACCCTCAATGTATTCTTCACGAAGTTTTGCTTGTTCCACTGCTTCTTCTGGCGTCAAACCTTCTGTTTTTTTCTTTTTAGCAAGCTCATTGATCCGAGCAATTTTTTCAGGTGTCATAATAAGACCTACTTTCTACCTGCCATCAGGTACTTATTTTGTGTTCAATTGGTTAAAGGCTGCAACAGCATTGGCTTTAGACACAAGACCTGCAAGAAGGGCCAAACGGTTGTTTTTTACAGCCTCATCTTCAGCCATAACCATGGTATTGTCAAAGAAGGCATCGATGACTGGGCTAAGAGCAAAGAGCTGTGCCAATTTATCACTAGCTGAACCTGTCAATTCTAATTCTTCAATCGCCTTAGCAAGGGCCTTTTCTTGATCATTTTCAAAGAGACTAGCATCGACTGCTACTGAAGCATCTGCTTTTTCAGCCAAGTTGAAGGCACGAGAGAGTGACTCAACAGCTGCCTTGTAACCATCCGTCTTAGCAGCTTCTGAGAGAGCATCTGCTGCTTCCAGCATATCCGCAACCACGAAATTTGAACCAGCAAGTACAGCTTCTTTGATATCTTTTGGTGTACGTCCCATCATCTTGTCCACACGCGCCTTGATGAAGTTGAGCACTTCTGCTTGATTGTCATAAGAAAGACTAGCAAATGAAAGTCCGTAAAGGCTGTCGATCAACTCATCCATAGGGATGTGCCAACCAAAGGCATCCAAGATACGAACAATTCCTTGTGTTGCACGACGAAGCGCATAAGGGTCATTAGAACCTGATGGAATCAAGCCAACTGAGAAGAAGGAAAGGAGGATATCCAATTTATCTGCAAGCGCAAGGATGGCACCAACCTTAGTCTCTGGAAGAGCTCCGTCTGCTGAATCAGGAAGGTAGTGCTCACGGATAGCTGTCGCAACCGCAGCATCCTCACCAGCAAGGAGGGCGTATTTTTCACCCATGATTCCTTGCAATTCATCGAACTCTCCGACCATACCAGTCAAGAGGTCAAATTTGTAGATTTCAGCTGCACGAGCGACAGCTGCCGTTTCTTCAGCAGTCAAACCAGCTTGCTCAGCCAAGGAAGCTGCAATGACACCAGCACGGGCCATGTGTTCTGAGAGAGAACCGATTTTTTCATGGAAGGTCACGTGTGCCAATTTAGCAACGAGGTCTTCAATCTTAAGTTTTTGGTCTTCACGCCAGAAGAATTCACCATCTTCGAGACGTGCCACCAAGACTTTTTCATTTCCTCGAACAACATTTTCCAAGTGCTCGGCGTTACCGTTACGGACTGAGATGAAGTTTGGTTTCAACTTACCATCAAGGTCACGTACAACAAAGTAACGTTGGTGGGTTTCCATTGAGGTCACCAAGACTTCTTCTGGAACGTCCAAATATTTAGTGTCAAAGCTTCCCATAAAGGCTGTAGGGTATTCCACCAAGTTCAAGACTTCATTCAAAAGTCCTTCTTCGATTTGTACTCGAACACCTTGTTCTGCTTCGATAGCCTTGATTTGCTCACGAATCATGTTTTCACGTTCTTTGCTGTCTGTAATGACGTAAACAGTACGAAGGTCTTCCTCATAAGAATCCGCATTGGTAATTTCCACTTCATGTCCAAGGAAACGATGTCCACGACTCACACGACCTGAATGGATATCCAAGAAATCAAGGTCAAGCGCTTCGTCGCCCAAAAGAACGATCAAGGTGTGAACTGGGCGAATGTATTCAAAGGTGTTGTTAGCCCAGTGCATGCTGACAGGGAAAGTCAATGAAGCAAGTACTTCTGGAACGCCAGCCAATACTTCTTTAGCAGGTTTTCCAGCTTCATGTTTCGTCACGTAAACGTATTCTTCACCCTTAACTTCACGGAATTCGATGTCATCTACAGTCAAGCCTTTTCCACGGACAAAGCCTTGCGCTGCTTTTGAGAAGTTTCCATCAGCATCCAAGGCGATTTTCTTAGAAGGTCCTTTAAAATCTTCAGTCAAATCCGATTGTTGATCAGCCAAGCCAATGACACGGACGGCCAAACGGCGTGGTGTTGAGAAGGTTTGAATGCTTTCGTATGAAAGACGATTGTCATCCAAGAAGGCTGCCATTTTCTCACCGAGTTGTTTTTCACTTGGTGTGACAACGTAGGCTGGTAACTCTTCAAGTCCAAGTTCTACTAGTAAGTTTTTTGTCATGTTTTTTCTCCGAAAAATATCTTTTTTCCAGTTTGCCTTATGTGATTGGCACGCAAGCAACCGACTGCGTCGTTTCATTACTAAAATCGGAGCCTAAGGTCTCCAATTTTGCCTGGTATCGTTAGTTTCTCTAACGATACCTCTATCACTGCGGCAACTGGTTCTGTAGGATTCCTCTATAACCAAATCCTATTTAATATACTCTCTTTATTCTTCCTCTTCTGCTAGGAGTTGAGCGCGTGTGGCTTCGTCAAGAAGTGGGTAACCGAGTTTCTTACGTTCTGCGACGAAGGTTTTGGCTACGACACGGGCCAAGTTACGGATGCGGGCAATATAACCGGCACGTTCTGTAACGGATACTGCTCCACGAGCGTCAAGCAAGTTGAAGGTATGTGAACATTTCAAAACGTAGTCATAGGCTGGGTGAACCAGACCCAATTCCAAGGCACGTCCTGCTTCTTTTTCAAATTTTTCGAAGTTTTCAAGAAGCATATCTTGGTCAGAAACTTCAAAGCTGTATTTTGAGTGTTCGTATTCTGGTTGAAGGAAGATCTCTCCGTATTTAACGCCTGGAGCCCACTCAATATCGTAAACAGAATCTACTTCTTGGATGTAAGAAGCCAAACGTTCCAAACCGTAAGTGACCTCAGAAGTTACCGGACCAGTTGCCAATCCACCAACTTGTTGGAAGTAGGTGAACTGAGTGATTTCCATACCGTCAAGCCAAACTTCCCAACCAAGACCAGCTGAACCAGTTGATGGGTTTTCCCAGTTATCTTCAACGAAACGAATATCGTGCTCCAAAGGATTGATGCCCAATTTTTCCAATGACTCAAGGTAAAGTTCTTGGATGTTTGATGGAGAAGGTTTCATAACCACTTGGAATTGGTGGTGTTGGTAAAGACGGTTTGGGTTTTCCCCATAACGACCATCAGCTGGACGACGAGATGGCTCTACATAGGCTGCGTTCCATGGTTCAGGACCAATGGCACGAAGGAAAGTGTAAGGACTCATAGTTCCCGCACCCTTTTCGTTATCATAAGCCTGCATCAGCATACAACCCTGATCATTCCAGTATTGTTGCAAAGTAAGGATGATTTCCTGGAAGGTTAGTTTTTTAGACATTATTTACTCCTTTAATTTATATTATCTTTTTAGGTTTATTTATCAAGCAACCAAGAAAAAGCTGGATCCTGAAAAATATGACGTTTGGGAATAGTTTGTAAATTCTGATCGCATTCATCTATTGTACCTAATTTCAAAGCACAGACTTCTGGTATATTTTCTTGAACAGTGAAAATTTGACTATGACAGTTCTGGCAGTAGTAGCGTTGTTTTCCTGGAGATGAACTATAGGTAACCAACTGTTCTTTTCCATGCAATACTAGGTTTTTACTGCTAACTTTAGCATTAACTGTATAGGCAGACGCAGTTGCTTTCCGACAAAATGAGCAATGACAAAAAACTAATTCCGATAATTCCTCATCTAGAGTGTAAGTCACTGCTTTACATAAACAAGATCCTTTAAGCATTGTACTCCTTTCTACTTAGGCATTAGACGAATTCAAAAAGAACCGAATTTCAACACCCAAGCCTTGCGACTAGGGGCGTCAGAAACGCGGTTCCACCCTAATTTATTACTTCATTTTATCTGTTTGTCTTCAGCTCTTTGCTGAGAGAAAGCGCCACTTGCCTACTTTGCTCTACTTGGCTTTCACTATCCCAAGCTCGCTAGAAAAACGCCATAAGCCCTTCTTTCTTGACTAGTATTATAGCAAATTTTTAGGTACTTGTAAATAAAAATCCATCTGAAACAAATGTTTCAGATGGATTCTAGGCTAACAAACTATTTTATTTTTCTTATGGACGTCTTGCAGCTTTTGGTTTTTTACCATGAAGTTTTTTCTTGGCATTTTTCAAGGCTGTCAAAGCATCTTTTACATCTTGTTGGCTTGCTCCTGGATTTGAAAGGATGGTTTGTGCATCCTTGAAGGCTGCTAGGTAAGCTTCTTTTTCTTCATTTCCAGCATAGATGAATTTAGCATTCTTTTCTTGGAACTTCAATTCTTCCTTGATGTATTTTTCAAGGCTTGAAAAATCAGTTGCTTTCCCGTTTAATTTTCCTTCCGCACGGCTAAGCTCAGCAAGTGCTTGATTGATTTGTTCTTGTTTCACAGTTTGATCAACTGCAAGCAAGGCCACTGTTTGGAAAGCGCGATCGTAGTCTCGACGTACTTTTTCTTTGGCATTGGCATAACGACCCGTTTTAGTCGTAGCATCATAAGCTTGCATGGCTTCTTTCAAAGCCGCAACGTTTGAATCTTTCCCATCCAAGGCTTGGCTAGCAGCTTCAAGACTAGCTAGAGCTTGGTTGACTTGCTCTTGACTGACCTTGTTGGTCAAGGCTGCTTGGGCAGCTTGCAAGGCTTGATCATAAGCTTCTTTCTTATCCGCACTCGCATTGAAGTATTGAGCTGTCTTTGTAACAACTGCTTGGTTGTTCAAAGCAGCCAAGAGATCCACTTTTGAGATCACTCCAATACGATAATTGTTATTGCGCCCTGCGACAACTGAGATCACTGGTGCTTCCTCAGCTAGTTCATAGCCTGTAGGAAGGGTTGCAACTAAGGTATATTGACCAGTTGCGACAGATTTCCCAAAGCCATTTTTTCCATATTTTTCAGCAGGCAATACAAAGTTTCCACCATCTGCCCCTTTCAATACGATCGTAGCTGCTTTTGAAACCGGTTGATCAAAGCTGATGCTAACTGGTGCATATTCTAAAGTATTGGCAAGAAAAGCGATCGTTTGGAAACTATTATCTTCTGTCAAATCAAATTCTTGCGTCAAGCTGCTGACAAATTTCACTTCTGTACGATCATACGTAAAGATTTCTGCAGTGTAATGACCAAAGTTCAAGAAGTTAATATCTTTTGTCTTGTCAACTGACACATATTGACCATTGCTATCTTTGATTCGGTAAACATACATAGTATCCAAATCTTTGTTCGTTTTAGCGTTACGAACTGCGATTTGAACCCGACCACTATTTTGATCCCGAACTAAATCAGCTAGTGAAACATAGTCTACATTCCCCGCAAAGTCTTCTACATAGTAGTAGATATTCTTCTTATCGATGTTTTCAGGAAGATCGAAGCTACCATCTGCATTGGCCTTGATCACATGGTAATTTTCAAGCGCACGTGTACTATTCTTATCTTCACTGGTTTGGACCATTGTCCCCTGATCATCAAATGGAGTCACATAGACGAGTTTTTCAGTTAAGATACCACCATCGCCAACATCTTTGGCTTTACGTGCTACAAACTGTTGAGCCCCATCTTTGAAACGGATATATCCAGATGTGATCACTGGTTTTTGAGTATCAACCCGAACCTTGAAGGTCGTTGATTGCTCCTCAGCTCCAGGAACCATTGGGGTGTAACGGATGACATAATCATATAGACCATCTGCTACCGCATTTCCATTCGCATCAATACCATTCCAAGCAGTATTATCTAATGTGTAGCTGCGTGGGTTCTTTTGGTCACCGTTGAAGAAGTTCTTACGATGGTCAGATGGAGTTCCTTCCCACAATGGATTTTTATGTTCCGTATCACTTGCTGCGTAGACACTTGCACGAAGGTTTTCAATGTTTCTAAGGGCAACTGTCTTGTATTCGACGAAATCTTTATTTCCATCTTCATTTGGTGAAATGGCAATGCGAACATTTCCGTTTTCATCTAGTTGAAGGGTGTGAGTTCCTTCTGCATTTTCGTCAATACCAAGGACTGTAATCCGACGACCATCTCGTTTTCCTTGAGTGAGAAGGAAGTCATTTTGCTGAGTGACGAGCGCAGAAACATTCGCACTAGAAGAGATATTCAAATCTTTTGGAATATGGTAGTAGAATCCATCTTTTCCTTCGCGAACCAAATCATAGACTGGCTTTTCAACAGCGGGAAGGTTTTGGAATTCTCCCTTGAAGCCCATAAATGGCAAGCTGACCACATCTCCATCATCAGCCGGATCAACAAAGCGAACAAATCCTTCAAGGAAATAGCCGTTTGGCATTTCTTTGCTCAATTCTTCTGTAAATTTACTTGTGTCAACTTTCACCGTAACTGTTTCAGAACTATGTGCTTTCACAGTCACTTCTGGCCAAGCTGTTTCAGTCAATTTACGTGGGCGAAGAGTAAATTTACCATCTTTCACTTCATCTGTGTCAGTATTCACCAACATTTTCAAGGTACGATCGGTATCTGAAATATTGTGAACCGTCACATCAAAGGTAAAGCTATCTCCAACGTTACCAAGAGTAACGCTTGGATAGTTGTTTTCACCGGTCACATACAAGTCTGTTGAAACGGCAGCTGCTGTGTCAACAACCCCTGCTCCTTGTTGACGAGGAGAAGTATAAGCACCCGTTTCTTTGTTAACGTGTGGTTTAGCCGTAGACATGATCAAGGCTTTCACTGTTTCAGAAACTTGTTCTGGAGTCAATTCTGGATGGTTCTTCACAAGGTATTCTTTAACCAAGGCTGCAACACCTGCTACGTGAGGTGAGGCCATACTAGTACCACTCATATCCCCATAAGTATTGTCATTTAAAGAAGAGAAGATATTCCCACCAGGTGCAGTGACATCTGGTTTCAACTGACCATCTGTTGTTACACCCCAGCTTGAAAAATCAGACAATTGGTCTGCTTCTGGAGATGGACGGTTGGCCATGGTATTGTTAAAGACAACTTTGTAAGATCCAGCTTTAAGAGCTTCCCCATAGCGTTTTGAAATGAAGACTGATGGAATTTTCTTAGCATCCCCATCAATTGACATCCCAAGGTTTGATCCTTCCACATTATTGTAGACCAAAGCCCCTACTGCACCATGATGGAGAGCATTAGCAATTTTTTCTGTGAATGGAATTTCTCCACGTTGAATAAGCGCTAATTTACCAGTAAGATCTAGATCTTTGAAATCATCTTCTTTCCCAAGACCAACAGATACATACTCATATTCTTTGCCTTTTTCAAAGTCTGTATCTGTTGCAGATTTACTGTAGTCAAATTTCCCGTTATCTAATTCTGCATTTCCTTCAAGGCCTTTGACTTCAAAAACTTCTGTGGTAATGATTTTATTGTTGATAGAAGCAACAGAGATGGAGTCCTCTACTGTTGAAGGATTTCCGACCAAGCCGTAATCTGGATTTTCTGCAGCTGGTCTTGAATAACCATTCCCAAAAGTATTGCTATTTCCTGCAGAGATTAAGACAGATACGCCTTTAGCGCGCGCTCGTTTAATGGCATCCACAATATCTGAATCCGCATTGACCGTAGAACCAGTCGTAGAGCCAAGACTCATGTTGATAGTATCTGCACCAAGAGCTACAGCATCATCAATTGCTTTTACATAAAGAGCAGATCCCGTTGTTTTTTGACGATCTGAGAAGACACGCATAAACATAACTTGAGCTTCTGGTGCTACACCATAGATCTTTTCTCCGTTTCCTGCTTCTTTATCAGGATTCCCTGTCGCAATCCCTGTAACGTGCATCCCGTGAGAATCTCTTTCGGCCTCTTTAATATTGTCAGTACCATCAAAATAGTCATAAGCATAGACAACTTTGTCGTTGTACCATTTACCATAATCAATTCCTGCTGCTTTCTTAGCAGCTTCGATTTCTTCTTGGTTTTTAAACTTAGCTTTAGAAGGATCGGTAATCCGAAGAACCTCGTGGTTCACATCCAAGCCAGAATCAATGACGGCGACAACCATCCCTTCCCCTTTGTAGCCTTGCTTCCAGGTTTGTGGAACAGTAATAATCTCGTCACTTTCGATGCTTTGAGGTTTTTCAGCTGCCTCATGGCGATTCGTTGTTTCCGAACTTGTCGCAGTAGCCACTT
Organism: Streptococcus parasanguinis; assembly: GCF_047465465.1. GTDB lineage: Bacteria > Bacillota > Bacilli > Lactobacillales > Streptococcaceae > Streptococcus > Streptococcus parasanguinis_AI. The sequence goes on from NZ_JASGZU010000006.1 coordinate 50,945, forward strand.
CTGTCGCTTTTTCTACAGATTTTTCTACAGGTTTTTCCGCTACTTCCAGTTTTGTTTCTGGAACAGCAGCTGCCTCTTTCGGAGCTTCTGTTTTTTCAACTACAGCTGCTTCTGTTGTATGACTTGTCTTTTCAGCAACTGTTGCTTCATTTGCAACTGCTACTTTCTCACTAGCAACTGCTGTACTTGCTTCTGTTGCTTGTGAATGCTCTTCTTCAGCAGGTGCCTGTTGACTGTTTGCTACAAGCTGTGTCCCAGCGCTCGTTTGACCCGCTGTTTGTTCTTCTGCACTCGCTTGTGCAGATCCAAATACCAAAACAGCCCCTAATAAAACTGAGGCTACACCAAATTTGTATTTCCTTAATGAAAAACGCTCTTGTCTATTCATAGAAACTCCCCTTTTATTTTAATAGTAACTATTATAACGCAAAATTATCTGAAAATTCATTCAAAAATGAATTGTAACACAATTGTAATATTTACGTATATTACTAATTATTAACTTATTTTCGTTCGGAAATTTTTGAAGTTGACCGGGAAAATATTATAGAACATCTGTTTTTGTTGGATTCTTAAAATTATTTCATATTTGAAAGGTTTTTAAAAACCGAGAACGAAACTGTCCTCGGTTTTCATTAATGAATAGAAATTCTCTTTTAAAAATCTTTGGTGTCCGGATCTGGTGCACCTGCTTCAACCGGAAGATGGCGCAGGAGTTCCACATCATCTGTCGCCAATTCAAAATCAAAGCAATTTAGATTACTCGCAATCCGCTCAGGCGTAACCGATTTTGGCAATGGAAGGAAGCCTTCTTGTAAACTCCAAGCTAAGGCTAGTTGAGCAACGGTCTTTCCATATTTGGCAGCCATTTCTTTTACTTGTTCATTTTGGAACAACTCCCCTTGGCCAAAAGGTCCCCAAGCCTCTAGTAAGATACCATGCTTGCGACTTACAGCAATGGCTTCGCTTTGGTAAACCCCAGGTGCTAGACGAATTTGGTTCACAGCTGGGATGACCCGAGCTGTTTCAAGGAGCGCTTCCAAATGATGAGGAAGAAAATTGCTAATGCCAATAGCCCGAACCTTACCAGCAGCTAACATATCTTCCATGGCTCGCCAAACCTCAGCGTTTCGCACTTTCCAAGCATCATTTTCTCGAAGGGGTTTTGGATTTGGCCAATGAATCAAATAAAGATCGACATAGTCCAAACCCAGTTTCTCAAGAGACTCGTCCAAAGCAGCTTGAGCATCTTCATAGGTGTGATGAGTATTCCAAAGTTTTGTGGTAATAAACAAGTCTTCGCGTTTAAGACCACTATCCTTGATCGCCCGACCAACGCTCTCTTCATTTTGATAAATCGCAGCTGTATCGATATGCCGGTAACCTGCTTTTAAAGCAGCTAAAACAGCCTGATAGGCTTCTTCACCATCCGCTGCTTTCCAAGTTCCAAATCCCAATACAGGAATCTCCACCCCATTATTTAAACGATAATGATTCATTTTCTCTTTCCTTTCTTCGATTTCGGTTTCTTAGGCCCTCGAAGCTTGAGCTCTGGCTTAAAAATATTTTTCTTGGTTGGCTCCATCTTCTTGCTATAAAAACTATAGAGTAAAAATGCCCCACCAACAATCACAATAAAGATATTTTTTCTTACAATCCCATAGAGCAAGAAAAAAATTCCCATCAATAAAAAACGTATATCAATTGCCTTCATAAACTACCTCACATTTCAATTCCCATTATAGCATGAAAAGGCAGCATTCACAAAATTGCACTACCATGGGTAAACAAAAAAAGATGCTACATACTGATCCCCCTATGAATACATCACAAAAACCTCTCTAGGTATGACCTAGAGAGGTTTGTTCTATCTTCGATTCTTGAATCTAGTTCATAGCTTGGTAACGTTTGACCCCATCGAGATAGGTCGCCACCAGATCCAAATTTTGATCAAGCACAATGAAGTCCGCATCATAACCTTCTCGAATTTGACCACAAACATCATCAATATGGACTGATTTTGCCGGATTGAGACTAGCCATCATCACTGCTTCGTAAGGGTTGGCAATCCCCCACTCTACAACATTTTTTAATCCATCTTTCAATTTCAAGATTGAGCCAGCCAGATTACCAGTTGATTTCAAGCGAGCAGTCCCTTCAGCGACCACGACTGGAAACTCCCCAAGCATGTAGTCCCCATCTTCTAATCCCCCAGCTGTCATACAGTCCGTAATCAAGGCAACATTTTCTTTTCCTTTTTGTTTCATCAGGATATCACAAGCTAGCGGATCAACGTGATGACCATCACAGATCAACTCTGCTGTAGTATGAGGCAACTCATACATAGCTCCAACCATACCGAGTTCACGGTGAGTCAAACCACGCATACCATTATAGGCATGCACCCAGACACTCGCACCTGCATCAACCGCCTTTTTAGCTTCTTCAAAAGTAGCATTGGAGTGTCCCAGGGCGACTGTCACTCCTTCTCCTGTAATGGTTCGAACAAAGTCTTCTACCCCTTCACGCTCAGGAGCAAGGGCAATCTTATTCAACAGACCATTAGCCGCTTTTTGCCAAGCACGGAATTCTTCCATACTTGGATCTTTCATATAAGCTGGATTTTGAGCTCCCTTGTATTTTTCTGTAAAATAAGGTCCTTCAAAATAAATACCGCGAATCTTAGCGCCTGTTGCTTCTTTGTATCGTGCACCAATATTTTCAGTTACCGCCAAAAGTTGTTCGTAAGAGGAAGTCAAAGTCGTAGGCAAAAAGCTTGTGACCCCGGTACTCAAGAGACCTTCACTCATGGTATGGAGAGTGCCTTCGATATTATTATCCATAACATCTACTCCACCAAAACCGTGAATATGGGTATCCACCAAGCCCGGAGCAATACTGTAACCTGAATAATCCAGTACATCTGCTCCTTCTGGTAAGCTTTCCACATGTTTTCCAAACTTGCCATTGACGAGCTCCAAATAACCTCCACGGCGAACCCCATGTGGGTAATAAAATTGATCTGCTTTAATATATGTAGACATAAAATCGTCCTTTCCATTGTAGGAACTGTGTTCCATTTATATTCATACATATTATAACGCTTTCACTTCCATTTGTAAATGGTCTAGACCTATTTTTAGATAGAATCGTATAAAAACAGAGCAAGCTTCCTACTTACTCTGTTTGACATTCATTAAATTTGCTCGATTTGTACTTTTTCAGCTAGATTCATGGCATGGTCTGCAACACGTGTATAGTGAGAAATGATATCAATAAAGTTCACTCCGGCTTGTGGCGTACATTCACCTTGGTTCAACCGACGAATATGAGTTTTCCGAAGTCTTTTCTCCAATTTTTCAATTGCCTCGTGACGTGCTACTAGTTGATTTGCAAGACTCACATCATTGTTCTCGATAGATTTCAAAGCATCCTCTACAAATTGATGGGTTTGGTTGTAAATATCTTCCAATTCGGCCAAGGCTGATTCTGAAAAAACGACTTTCTTACGAATTAAATAATCGGTTAGATTAATTAAGGCTTCCGCATGATCTCCAATCCGCTCCAAATCCCGAGAAGAATCTAAGATATTGGTGAGAACTTCACTTTCTCTCGGACTCAAGGCTTCACTTGACAAACGAATCAAGTAGCGAGTCAAATCATCATCAATGGTATTGATGGCTTCTTCTGTCTTATGGCCCTTTTCAGCTGTTTTCTCATTTTGATGAAGAATATAATCATAAGAGAGGCTAAAGGCTTTATCTGCATACCCACCTAAATGAAGCAACTCTTTTTTCGCATTCCCAAGAGCAATCGAAGGCGCTTGAGTGATCAAGTTTTCATCCAAGTAGAGCGGTTCATATTTGACAACCTCATCCTCACCAGGAATCAGCTTGGTCACAAAGTAAGCCAAAGCTCCAATGAATGGGAATTGAATAATGGTGTTGGTCACGTTGAAGGCACCGTGAGAAAAAGCAATCGTCATTTCCGGAGACAAATGCAAGAGGCCTTGGAAGTATTCAATCATGGCTGTAAAAGGTGTCAGCAAGATCAAACAAAGGATTGTTCCGATCAAGTTAAAGAGCACGTGGGTTGCTGCAACACGCTTGGCAGAAACATTGGCCCCCATAGCTGCAATAATAACCGTCAAGGTTGTTCCAATATTATCCCCAAAAAGGATAGGAAGCGAACCACGAAGATCTAAGAAACCACCTGAATACAAACCTTGTAGGATCCCAATGGTAGCTGAAGAAGCTTGAATCAAAACGGTGATGATGGCTCCCGCTAAAACACCAAGAATTGGATTTTTCCCTAGGGTGATCATATACTGACTAAATTCTGGCAATTCTTTTAAAGGGCTCATTCCCGCACTAATCAGGTTTAAAGCGTAGAAAATTCCTCCAACCCCAAAGAGAATCCGACCAATATTATTAGCCATTCGATTCTTGGTAAAGAAAAGTAAGACCGTTCCAAGAAACATAATTGGAAGGGCATAAGTACCCAGTTTAAACCCAATAATGAATGAGGTGACCGTAGTCCCAATATTAGCTCCCATGATGATTCCAATGGCTTGGCGCAGGGTCAAGAGCCCCGCACTGACCAGACCAACGGTAATCACCGTTACCCCAGTACTAGACTGAATGAGGGCTGTCACAACAATCCCTACTAAGACTCCAAGGAAAGGATTGCTTGTATATTTATCAATATAATAGCGAAGACGGTCCCCTGCAGCTTGTTGCAGTCCTTCTCCCATGGTTTTAATACTATAGAGAAAGAGACCCAACCCTCCCAAAAAGTTAAACAATATTTCCTGCCAGTTAATGGACATGATCATTCCTCCAAATATGAGATCAAAAATAAAACTCCTCTCCTATTGTAAAGGATAATTTCCAATCACACAAGAGATTTCTGTAAATTTCTATTATTTTTCGAAACCGTTTTTTTCTATCTGTTTTATTTTCCTCGTTTTAAGAGCCAAAAAAAGAGGGTGGAAAATTTCCAACCTCTCTAGTCCTTGTTCAAATTGCGTAACATCTCATCGATCTTGTTACCGTATTCGATAGACTCGTCTTTGACAAAAGTAAGATCCGGAATCTTGTACAGTTTCAAATTCCGACCTAATTCACGCTTGATGGTTCCTGTTGCTTTTTCAAGGCCTGTCTGAGCCTTTTGATTGTCTGAAGCCAAATCACTCATAATTGAATAATACACTTTGGCCATAGACAAATCACCTAGCATTTGAACATCCGTAATAGTAACGCCTTGAACACGCGGGTCACGGACTTTCTTTTGTAAAATCTCATTGACTTCACGCTTGATTTCCATCCCTACTCGATCTGTCCGAAAATGACTTGCCATAGGAACTCCTTTCTGCTTTGTGTTTAAAAACTAGGAAATCAGAGAAAACTCCTCTTTTTTCCTAGTCAGCCTCTTATTTTTTAATTTCTTCCATGATGTAGGCTTCGATGGTATCATCTGTCTTGATATCATTGTAGCCTTCAATCATCAATCCACCTTCACGACCATTTGTCACTTCTTTGACATCATCTTTGAAGTGTTTCAAGCTTGCAAGAGCACCGTCATAGATCACGACACCGTCACGAATGACACGAACCTTGGAATCACGAGTGACCTTACCACTGAGGACCATAAATCCACCGATAGTCCCCACTTTAGAGACTTTAAAGGTTTCACGAATAACCGCTTCCCCGATAATTTTCTCTTCAAACTCAGGATCCAACATTCCCTTCATGGCATCTTCCATTTCCTCGATCACCTTGTAAATGATTGAGTGAAGACGGATTTCCACCTCATCAGCTTCAGCTTGTTGACGAGCTTGTGGCGTAGGGCGGACGTTAAATCCAACGATAAAGGCATTAGATGCTTCCGCAAGAGTGACATCTGATTCATTAATAGCACCAACTGCTGAGTGAACAATGGTCACTTTCACACCTTCCACTTCAATCTTTTGAAGGGAAGCAGCAAGGGCTTCAACCGAACCTTGTACATCTGCCTTGATAATAACATTAACAGATTTCACTTCCCCAGCCTTCAAGGTATCAAAGAGGTTTTCAAGGCTGACACGGTTGGTTGCTTGACGTTGTTTCATCAGCGCACGTTTGGCACGTTCTTCACCCGCTGCACGCGCAGATTTTTCATCTTCATAAACCGCAAAGTGGTCACCCGCCATTGGCGCTTCGTTCAAACCAGTGATAGAAACTGGAGTAGATGGTCCAGCTACTTTCACACGACGGCCAAGGTCATTGGTCATGGCACGGACACGTCCAAAGGTATTTCCGACAACGATTGGGTCTTGGACATTCAAGGTACCTTGTTGAACAAGGAGGGTTGCCACCGCACCTTTTCCTTTATCCAAACGGGCTTCGATAACGGTACCGATCGCACGAACAGTTGGATCTGCCTTGAGTTCTTGGATTTCAGCCACAAGAAGGACTGTTTCCAACAACTCATCGATGTTTTGGTTAAACTTAGCTGAGATTTCTACAAACTCAGAATCGCCACCCCAGGCAGTTGACATAACCCCATGCTCTGCCAATTCACCGATCACACGCTCTGGATTAGCGCCTGGTTTATCAATCTTGTTAATGGCCACAATGATTGGAACATTGGCAGCTTTTGAGTGGTTGATGGCTTCGATTGTTTGAGGCATCACCCCGTCATCTGCCGCTACGACCAAGATGGTAATATCGGTAACAGATGCACCACGTGCCCGCATAGAGGTAAAGGCCGCGTGTCCAGGTGTATCCAAGAAGGTAATTTTCTTGCCATTTTCAACGATTTGGTAGGCACCGATGTGCTGAGTGATCCCACCGGCTTCTCCTGTCGCAACCCGTGAGTTACGAAGGGTATCCAAAAGGGTTGTCTTACCATGGTCAACGTGTCCCATGATAGTGACAACTGGTGGACGTTCTACTAACTCATCTTCGTTGAGATAACCATCTTCCACGAAGAAACGTTCAATATCGGCATTGTCCACTTCAACCTTTTTCTTGGCTTCAATTCCATAATCCACTAACAGAAGTTCAATGGTATCGCCATCCAAGGATTGGTTTTGCGTCGCCATGACTCCCATCATAAAGAGTTTCTTGACGATTTCAGCCGGTTCACGTTTAATGCGTTTTGCGATTTCTGCAACCGTCATTCCATCCGTATACTCAAATTCACTTGGTAATTCATGGAATTTACGCTCTGTTACTGGTTTTGGAGCATCATTGCGGTTGTTCTTTCCTTTTTTATTTTTCTTATTGTTATTCCAGTTACTATTTTTCTGATTTCTCACTTGATTTTGACTATTTCGATTCCTTTGTTGTTTTCTTGGACCATCTTCTTCACGATCAAAATCATCGCGTTTCTTATCTGGTCGCGCTTGTTTCTTCCGACGTGTATCAACTTGAGCTGGAGCAGCAGCTACAGCTGGTTTTGTATGGTTCTCAACAGCCGGTTCCTGTACAGGTACCTTCACTTCTGGTGCTTCTACACGTTTCCGGCGCTGTTGACGTTCTTGTTCTGCTTTTGCAGCTTGTTGTTTGTAGCGATTTTCACTTCCACGTGCGTACTCGGCATTTTGTTCAGCTTTCAGTGCTGTTGCACGCGCTTTGAAATCAATTTTTGGTGCTACTTGGGGTTGAGCATTACGTCTTTGATCTGGTCTATTATTTCGACGATCTGTACTTTGATTTCGTTGTTCATTTCGCTCTTGTGGTCGTTGATTTCGGTTATCACCATAACGCTGATTGTCTTTGCGATCGCGTTTTGGACGATTGTCTTGTTGTTTTCTACGCTCAGCCTGCTCTTTTGCACGCGCTTCTCGTTCCGCTTTAAAGTTACGACTCTTTGGTTTAGCAGCTGGTGTTACTGATTTTGTCTCAGTTGCCTCTTCTTTCTTTACAGGCGCTGCTTCTTTTTTCTCTGCGACAGCCGTTGTCTTGGCAGCCACTTCTGCTACTTTCTTTTCGACTGTTTCTTTTTTCGCTGCAAAGCTCTTGACCAGCTTTTCAGCAACATCAGTATCGACACTAGATGCATGACTCTTGACGTCAAAACCTAATTCTTTCGCACGAGTGACGACTTCTTTACTTTCCTTGCCCAATTCTTTGGCAATTTCGTATAATCTTTTCTTAGACAATTGCTGTCCTCCTCTTCTATTCCATAAGAGACCTCATTTTCTTTGAAAATCCAGCATCTACAACAGCGACGACCTTCCGGGCACGTCCAATTGCAGTGCTTAATTCTAGTGTTGAAAACACGGTAGATACTTGAACCTCATAATAGTGACCCTTATCTGTCACCTTTTTTGTCAGGTTACTAGCTGCATCGTTTGCCAGAAAAACTAATTTTGCTTTTTCTTCCTGGATTGCTTTGATCACGAGTTCTTCTCCAGAAATGAGTTTTCCTGCTCTTTGCGCCAAGCCTAACAAATTACTTATCTTTTGCTTATTCAAGGCCTAACTCTCTTCTCTTCACCTTATGATCTACATAAGCGATCAATTCATCATAGAAAGCTTCTTCCACTTCCATATTAAAGCTACGATTGAAAACTTTCTTTTTCTTAGCAAGTGCCGCTTCTTCATTGTCTAGCTTGATGTAAGCACCTCGACCATTGGCTTTGCCAGTTGGATCGATAAAGACTTGTCCTTCTTTATTTTTGACAATGCGGAGCAAATCGCGCTTATCAATAATTTCATTTGAAACGACAGATTTTCTTAAAGGGATTTTTCTTGTTTTTACCATTTTCCCTCCCTCTCTTAATCGACTTGCTCTTCGCCACTTTCTACTTGGTCTTCAAAAGTTTCTTGAGCTGCTTCCATTTCTTCAAACTCACTAGCAGATTTGATATCGATGCGGTAACCAGTCAAATGAGCCGCTAAACGAACGTTTTGACCACGACGACCGATGGCAAGAGATAATTTGTTGTCTGGAACCACAACGAGAGCATGTTTGCTATCTTCATCATCAAAAATAACTTGGTCCACTTCTGCAGGAGCGATCGCATTGTAGATGAATTCAGCTGGATCTGGAACCCATTCAATGACATCGATGTTTTCTTCTGTCGGAACCATACGGTCTAATTTTTGATCGTATCGAGCTGGGTGGAACTTGCTGGTAATCTTTTTAATATTCGATCCACCACGACCAACGATAGTCCCAATCGCATCTACGTTTGGATTATGGCTACGAACCGCAACTTTTGTACGATCTCCAGCTTCACGCGCTACACTCATAATCTCAACAGTTCCATCATAGACTTCAGGAATTTCTTGTTCCATCAAACGTTTGATCATTTCAGGGTGGCTTCGACTAACAAAGACATTGACACCACGTGGATTATCTTCTACCTTGTAGACAAAGACTTCAATCCGGTCATGAGATTGGAACACTTCTCCTGGAATTTGATCTTGCTTAGACAATTGAGCTTCGATCGAACCAAGATTGACATAGATAAAACGATTGTCAAAGCGCTCCACCGTTCCACTCATGATTTCATTTTCATGTTCTTTATAAGTGTTATAGGTGATGGTGCGCGTTTGCTTACGCATTTTTTCCATGATCGTTTGTTTGGCAGATTGAGCTGCTACACGACCAAATTCAGCTGGTGCTTCTTCAAACTTGATCTTATCCCCCAACTCATAAGCAGAGCTAATGGCCAAGGCATCCTTCAAGCTGATTTCTAAACGGCTATCAAAGACTTCATCCACCACTTCACGAACCGTATAAACACGGAAATCTCCAGTTTTTTCATTGAATTCAATCGCTGCACTTTCTGATTGTCCATAACGACGGCGATAAGCTGAACGCAATGATTCTGTGACGGCTTCGATGATATCTTCTTTTTTGATCCCTTTGTCTTCTTCCAAAATGCGGAAGGCTTCTAGCATTTCTTTACTCATGTTTTTCTTGCCTTTACTATAAAGGCATCCTTTCTTTCATTCTGTTACAATTTTACAGCCAACCTTGCTTTGGACACAAGGTTATAAGGAATATCCACTGTTTTCTTTCGTGTTTTATCCATATACTCAATGGTCAAAACATCCTCTTCAAAACCTACCAAGTTTCCCTCAAAAACCTTTTGCTTTTCCACAGCCTTATACAAGCTGATATTGACATACTTGCCAACAGCTCCCTCGAGTGCTTCCTTGGTTTTCAAAGGTCTCTCCAAGCCAGGACTGGTGACTTCTAAAAAGTACTGTTCTGGAAATGGATCTGGTTTGATTTGATCCAATAGCGGGCTAATGATTTCTGTCAAATCCGCTGTATCATTCAGTGTGATTCCTTCTGGTTTGTCTACGAAAATACTTAAGACGTAGTCACCACCCATTTTGCCATATTCAACATCGACCAATTCAAATGGTTCCTTTATAGCTGGCTGAATCACTTCTGTTACTAAGTCAACAATCGTTGCGATGGTTGCCACCTCCTCATAGATAAGAGGCGAAGATATTTCCCCGCCTCTCCTTTTCTATTCATTTAAGGTATTATAACACGATTCCCCAATGATTGCAAGGAATATGCTAAAACTGTGCTTCTACACGGTAAATGACCTGTCCTTTACTTGAGAACTTCTTCTCATATTCCGTCATGACATTCCCCTCAAAATCACTAGCATGAAGGTCCAACCAGACTCCCTTCAAAGTCATTCCATATTGCGAAAAGCTCACCAAACTGTATTCAAACAAACCTCGGTTGTCTGTTTTAAAGTGAATCTCCCCATGTTCTGGAAGAATTTGTTTAAAGGTGTCTAGGAAGGTCTTGTAAGTCAAGCGACGTTTTTCATGACGTTTCTTTGGCCATGGATCTGAAAAATTCAGATAGAGTTGATCAATTTCACCATCTTCAAAATAGTTGGTCAAGCTATCCCCATCTACCCAAAGCAATTTAATGTTAGGAACATCAGCTTCTAAGACCTTATCTAAAGCATAGCTCAAGACCGATTTTTGAATATCAATTCCGATGTAGTTGATCTCTGGATTGGCCTTAGCCATCCCAGTAATAAAGGCTCCTTTTCCACTTCCCACTTCAATATGGATGGGGTGGTCATTTCCGAAAATCCCATGCCATTTTCCCTTAGCATCTTCTGGATTTAGGACCACATATTGTGGATTGGCTTCTAGTAATTCTGTCGCTCCTTTACGATTTCTAACTCTCATATTTCCTTTCCATATTTCAACCGGAAATTGCGCAGAGCATAGATCTCGCGATTGACATTTTCTAAATCATTATTTTCATAGTATTTAGCAATTTGCCACAAGAAGGAGTATTGACCAAACCAATAGAGTTTATCAAACACCTTTTGGTTGTACTTGTAACCATAATAACCTAACCAATCGCGCCAATTGGAATCTGGAATATAGTGACTCAAGATATGCGCCACATCCAACATCCTGTCAGTTAAACGAACGGAATCCCAATCGACTAGATAAATCAAGCCGCTCTCTGTCTCAATCCAGTTACTATGACGGACATCCCCATGGACGATCGTCGCATAATCCTCCCGAAAGGCTGGCACTGTCTTCCGTAAATTCTTTACGACTGATTGGATGTAGTGGTTCTGACGTAGGGCAATTGGCAACCGGTTACTCCAAGAATTGAGTAACTCTAAAGGAGATTCCACAGGATACCCAAGTTTCTTTAATTGGGTCATCAAAGGTCTAGAACGGTGCAATCTCGTTAAAATATTGACCACTTGTTTTTTTGACATTCCATTTGGCGTGAGAATCTCCCCATTCAACCATTCTTGGGCACTCATCACATTTCCATCTGGCAAACGTCGACTCCATAACAATTGAGGAGCAATCTGTTCTTTTGCTAGACCCGCAAGGATTGGGGTCGTATTCATTTTTACAAAAACGCGCCCACCATCTGGGTAGGTCCCCATGTAGGCCTTCCCACTCTTCCCAGGAATTGGGGTGAGGCTTAGCTCTTTTTCATTCGAGTCCATCTTTTCCTCCGTAAAAAGTTTCCAATCTATTTTACTAATTTTAACGACTTTCGTCAACCAAGCGCGCCATTTTAAATGGAAGATAGAGCAGGGTTAAAGCAACTGTATAAGCTAATAAGCCTAGTAACAGGACTTTATCTGATATAAAGACCAGGCCAATTCCCCCTTCTATCACCGTTATCATCCCCATGACCAGCTGAATCGTTTTATTTAACCCTGCCTTTTTACTGCCCCTTTTCATCGGGAAAAGAAGGGTCAACGGTTGGTAATCAAAAGCACTGTAAAGCCCCAGTAATTGAAAAATAACCAAGTAATTGAGCAAGGCTACAAGGGCAATCACTACGAGAGGCTGGGGAATAAAGATGATAGCGAGAAGGGAAAGAGCCAAGAGTCGTAGAGTCATAGAGAAAAGATCTCCATTCCGTAGGAAGGAGCGCATATATAAGTGCAGCCACGTATTGCCATGTGTTTTGGGAAGAAGCCCTAAGAAACCATCCAAGTAAGCTCTTCTTTTAACACTGTTGGTAATGCCTTTCACCGTTGTAAACAAGGCAAAGAAACGAAGAATCAATTGTTTCCTTGCATTCTCACGAGCAATGGCCAAGGTCCAATTCAAATTTCCATCCTGGTAGAAACGCGCTTCCTTCCAGCTAAAAACAGCCCCTTTAACCACCCCTAAGACAAGGATATAGGCTACAATAGCAAGGTTACCCAGCCCCGTTGCCAGAAGAAGAGGCACAAATAATAGAAGGACAAAACTTTGAATCAAAAACCAAAACACAAAAGACTTCTTGGCCTGCCCTTTGATATAACGTTTCACTTCCTCTTCCTTTACTAAAAGGAATAAAGCATCGGGCTTCTCTAAGTAGGTCGCAATGGAGCCTATCGGAACCAAGAGGAGCAAGCCAATCATGAGACTCCAGCGGATCAGGCTTGTATCTTTGGGTAAATCTTGCAAGAATTGGCTGTATTGAACCGCCAAAAATCCTATGAAAATCAGCATAAAGAGGACGAAATGATCATTGAGAACATAGCGGCTATATTTTACACATTGAGTTCGAAACGTTTCTTGCCGTTTTTTCATCAACTCTTTCATGCTGTTTCCTCTTCTGTCAAGGTCATGTAGATATCATTTAGACTTGCTTTCTCATCCCCAAAAGTTGAGCGCAGCTCGTCCAAGGTCCCTTTTGCTCGGATCTGACCCTTATGTAGGATCACAAAACCATCACACATCTTTTCAGCCGAATCCAGAACGTGGGTACTCATCAAAATCGATTTTCCTTTTGCTTTCTCATCGGCCAATAACTGAATCAAATCTGCAATCGCAACAGGATCCAATCCCAAAAAGGGTTCATCGACAATATAAAGACTTGGATCCACTGCATAGGCACAAATAATCATGACCTTTTGCTTCATCCCTTTTGAAAACTGGGTCGGGAACCAATCTAATTTTTCAGCCAAACGGAATCGTTCCAACAAAGGCTGGACGCGCACCATGACCTGATCCATGTCTAAATCATAGGCCATAGCTACGGTCTCGATATGCTCTCTCAGGGTTAATTCTTCATATAGGCTAGGGGTTTCTGGAATATAGCCGATTTTTTTACGATAGTCAGTTGGAGCTTCTTGAAGACTCAAGCCGTCAATCCGTACTTCCCCAGCATAAGGATGCAGGAGACCAATAATTTCATTAATCGTGGTTGACTTCCCAGCTCCATTTAGTCCAATCAAACCAATCAGTTGGCCATCCGGAACTGAAAAACTCACCTCTTTCAGGACAGGGATGTTGACATAGCCCCCTGTCAACTTGTTGATTTCTAACATATTTTCTCCGATTTCTGGTATAATGTTCTTATATTATAACAAAATTTAGTCTAAATGAGGTGTATTTATGGTTGACGATTGTATTTTTTGTAAGATTATAGCTGGCGACATTCCTTCCTCCAAAGTCTATGAGGACGAGGAAGTCCTCGCATTTTTGGACATCTCTCAGGTTACACCAGGTCATACGTTAGTGGTTCCAAAAAAACACGCTCGCAACCTCTTAGAGATGGACGAAACAGCCACAGCTCAACTATTTGCACGTGTTTCTAAAGTTGCTAAAAAAGTAGAAGCTGCTACCCAAGCTAAGGGAATGAATATCATCAGCAACATGGAAGAGGTTTCTGGACAAACCGTTTTTCACACACATGTCCACATTATCCCTCGCTATTCCGATCAAGATGAGCTTGCCATTTCATTTACTGAACACGAGCCTAATTTTGAACAACTAGCAGTTCTCGCAGAAACCATCAAAAACAGTTAAAAAGGAGGCCATATGAAACTCAAAAATCTCTTTTGGTTTGCAACAGGAGCTAGCGTTAGCTACCACCTAGTAAAAAACCGCAAAGAAATCAAAACAGAGGTGACTGAATCCAGCCAATTGATCAAGGGAATTCAAGATAACCTAGCAAAAATCCAACGCAATCTGGATATTATCCAAGACCAAAAGACCAATCTTCAAGAATTGGTAACGGATTTCCAATACAAGACCAAACTATTTAGTCAACAAGCAACAGCCTCTCTAAAAGAAATTCAAGACATCTGGCAACCAAGTAAAAACGATTGAGAAAACTCAATCGTTTTTTTCTTATTCTGAAGGTACCGTAGGTGTCACACTGCTCGACTCTGTAGCTGCAGGAGCAACTGGTGTCACTGGTGCAACAGAACTTTGAGGCGTCACCACTCCCGTATCCTGGGTCGATGGTACAACTGGTAGTTGGTTAAACTCTTGGTAAACAGGTGCTTCCTCAGATGAGGCCGCTGGCGTATCATTTTGAGAAGAAGTATTCTTCAACTCTTCATCTCCATCTAATAGGTAAGCATTGGTTTTCAATGTTTTGATTTCTTTCAGCCCCAAAGCTTTGCGGATGATATTTTGAATTTTCAAGAGATGTTTTGAAGTGACAATCTGATAACTTCCGCCATCTGCTAAGGTGGCATCTTCTCCTTTCAGCTGGTACTGATGAATCGTTGAAAGGGCGTCTTTATACCCTAGCAATTGAAGAAGACTATTACTGTCAAGCGCTATGTTGGTTTGCATATTGTCACTAACAGACTCAATGATTCCTTTGTAGTGACTCAAACTATTGAGGCTTAAAACTTTCTCAACAATCTTTTTGATCACTTCACGTTGGCGTTTTTGACGTCCATAGTCTCCTTCTGGGTCTTGGTAGCGCATGCGTGAATAAACGAGAGCTTGGTCCCCATTAATCTCCTGACGTCCTGGTGCGATCTTAGCCGTATATTCTGGCTCATTTTCCTCGATCGAGATATCGAAGTCAAATGGATTGTTAACCGTGATACCACCAACCTTATCCACTAATTGAACCAATCCCTTCATATTGATCATGACATAGCGGTCAATATGGATATTCAAAAGATCTTGAATGGTCTTAATGGCTAACTTGGCACCACCTTGAGCATAAGCCGAATTCAATTTTGCTTGGACCGTTTCGCCATCTGAAGTAATATTGGTTAGGATATCTCTTTCCAAGCTCGTCATGGTTGTTTCTTTTGTTTGAGGATTGACAGTCACCAAAATCATGGTATCACTATTGCCGGCCCAAGGATCTTCCCGAGAACCGCTACCTGTATCAACCCCCATCAAAAGGATAGTCATCGGCTTGTTTTCTGCAATGACATTGGTCTCATTTCCAAAGCCTTTATAGGTCTTACTGAGAGTCCCAGTCGTTTGGTTTAGGATGGTAAGGCCATAGGCCCCAATCCCAATCACTGTTACCGTCAATAAGCTCAAAAACATCAAAATAATTTTTTTAACCATTTAGAATCTCTCTCTAATCTATCAGTTTCCCCATAAGGTAAACATCTAAGAATTCTCCTTCAGCTGAACAAGCTCCACGAGCTTGACAACCTTCGATCTCAAAACCTAACTTTTTATACAGGTGAACTGCTCGTTCATTGCGCACTTGGACATTCAAGACTAGTTTCCTAAGAACACCCGTCGAGTGCGCCCACTCAATTCCTTCTTCCAACAAGATCTGTCCAAGTCCTTGATTCCAATAAGTTTTTCGAACCACAATAAAGACATCACCAATATGCCGAACAGACCGTTGAGAAGCTGCAGTGATATTTAACGAAGCTGCCAGTTCCTGATCTAGAAATAGCAAGAGGCAAATCCGATTTTCCGCCATTTCTTGCACCATTAGAAATTGCTCCATGTCTGCTGGAGACATGCCAATTCCAGCTTCATCTAGCGTCATGTAATCTGACTCTTTCCCAACTTGATTTAAGAAATCAACGACAAGAGCCGCGTCTGCACTTTCAGCTTGCCGAATTTCTACTGTCACTTCCTTTTCCTTAGTCATCGGTTTTTTCCACCTGCTCAAAGGATGCCAGTAAAGCTTCTGCACGCGCTCCATGAGCTTCAAAAGCTAACTCTCGACCATCTTCTAATTTTCGGATAAAAATTTTTAGATAAGCATCCGAGAGACTCGGCTCAATCAGCTCTCCCCATTCAATAATGGTAGCACCATCTCCAAATAGGAAATCATCTAAATCAATAGAATCTGGATCATTCCCAATCCGGTAAACATCCAAATGGTATAAAGGCAAGCGGCCTTCGTATTCACGAACAATGGTATAGGTCGGGCTTTTAATCATCTGATCAATCCCTAACCCCTTTGCAATTCCTTTGGTAAAGGTCGTTTTTCCTGCTCCTAGATCACCTGATAAGATAATCACGTCTTGCTTTTCTAAGAGTTTTCCTAGCTGTTTTCCTAGAGCGATCAGCTCCGTTTCATTATGACTAATCATTTCTCTATTATACCAAACTTTTTAAAAATCTGCTCTTTCTTTTAGAAATTGTTCGACTCAGGATTGCTTTTTAGATAGATGGTCAAACTATTTTAAAGTAAAATAAGTTAAGTGATTCTGCAAAAAAATAAATTTGAGTTCCAATTTTTAAATCGATTTAAGAAAATACTGAAACTTTCCGCTGTGAGAAAAGTGCCTGAAACAATAATGTTTCAGGCACTCGGAATTATTGAGACCTTAGGCTCAATAATTAGTCATGGAACTTCAAAGAAGTTCGCTGACGTCCGTACTCACCTAAGGAATGTTTTTGGTATAACTTTGTCTTCAATCTGAAAGGAATGGGAAACCACTCCCATTCCTTTTTAAATATTTCCCTGATAACTAATTCAAGGCCATGCTAACGTAGTTTAAAATAAAGAGAACATCTAGGATCCAAATCATGCTGTGCACTTCTTTGGCTTGTCCTTTAACCACTTTCACCAAGCTATAGGTGATAAATCCGGCAGCGATCCCTTGTGTAATCGAGTAGCTGAAGCCCATAAAGATAGAGGTGAAGAAAGCAGGAACTGCTTCTGACATATCTTCCCAATGGATATTTTTCAAGCCACTCAACATCATGATCCCAACAACAATCAAAATTGGTGCTGTAGCAGCGGTCGGTACAATCGCTAGCAATGGACTAAAGAGACTTGAAATAGCAAAACAGATCGCTACAACCAAGGCTGTCAAACCAGTGCGTCCACCAGCTCCAATACCAGCTGCAGATTCAACATAGGTCGTTACGTTTGAAGTTCCTGCAATAGCTCCGACTGAAGTCGCTACAAGGTCTGAATAGAGGGCCTTATCTAATTTCGCTGATTGATGGTTTTCCCCATTCGTCGCAACAATCCCAACTTTTTCACCCGTACCGATCAAAGTTCCAATTGTATCAAAAATATCGGTCAAGGAGAAGGCTAAGATTGCCATTAAGGTTTCAGGCAAACGAGACGTATTGGAAATCAACGAACCCAATCCTTTCGATCCTAAAGCTTGACCAAAGATCGTGCCTAAATCATTAAAGGCAGCTCCTAGATGGTTACTTGCAAAGTCGATTTTACTGATATCAACAACATGGATTAGAATTCCAAGAACCGTCGTTGCTAAGATGGAAAGGATAATCCCTCCCTTAATCCCTTTGACAACAAAGAAAATGGTAATCGCAAGACCAACAAGAGCCAAGAGGACGGCTGGATTGTTAAAATCAACCAAACCAGGAACAGCAGATGCATTGGCTGAGATCGTTGCATTCGCCTTATCTGCTCCTTCTCCGAGCACTGTATAGGTATGAGGGTCAATCGTAAATTTCAAAAATCCTGCATTCTTAATCCCAACATAGGCCAAGAAAATCCCAATCCCCGCTGAAATAGCCGAGCGTAGGGCTGTCGGAATCGATTCGATGATCATCTTCCGAACATTTGTCAATGTGATGATCAATGAAATCACACCACAAATGAAGACCATTCCCAAAGCTTCCTTCCATGAGTAGCCCATACCAAATACCACGGTAAAGGTAAAGAAGGCATTCAAGCCCATTCCTGGTGCTTGTGCATACGGTAAATTGGCATAAAAAGCCATCATCAAGGTTCCGACAACAGATCCAATAATCGTTGCAAGAAAGACCCCTTGAGCTGGCATACCTGTTTGTGACAACATTTGCGGATTTACAAAGAGGATATAACTCATCGCAAAAAAGGTTGTCAGACCAGCAAGAACCTCTGTCCGAACAGTGGTTCCATGTTCTGAAAGTTTAAAAAACTTATCCATTTCAGAATAAACTCCTTTTTCATCATTCTCGTTCCCAATCAATTTGCGAACGTTATTTCTATTTTACCAAAAGATCTTTCGCCTTTCAAGAAATCCTACTTCTCTTCTCGATTTTTGAGCGCTTTTCCGATTTTTCTGATATAATGGTCTCATTCTTCTCGAAAGGAACTGAAATATGCATAAAAAGATGATCGCTCTAGATCTAGACGGCACTCTCTTAAATTCCGAAAGCAAATTGAGCGACTTTACCATTGATACGATTAAAAAAATTAGTGCTCTTGGCCATAAAGTTATTATTACAACAGGCCGCCCCTACCGTATGGCGCACACCTATTACAAACAGCTAGAGCTAGATACTCCGATGATCAATTTTAACGGCTCCCTAACGCATCTCCCTGAGAAAAAATGGGCGGATGAACAATGTTTGACTTTAGATAAAAAATACCTGTTAGATATGGTCGCTAACCGAGACACCATCCAAGCGGACTTTATAGCAGGCGAATACCGCAATAAATTCTTTATTACCGATCCAAATGAGCACGTTGCAGACCCTAAATTATTCGGTATTGAATCTTTCCAACCAGAAAATCAATTCAATCCCGAGCGGGTAACGAGCGACCCAAACTGTATCCTCTTTCAAACGAAAGCGGAAGACAAATATGCTCTGGCAGATGAAATGAATCGGCATTATGACTACAATCTGTCTATCAATACTTGGGGTGGTCCCTTAAATATTCTGGAATGCAATCCCAAAAATGTGACCAAAGCATCTGCTCTGACCTACCTTCTAGATAAACTCAATATGGATCAGAAGGATTTGATTGCCTTTGGAGACGAGCACAACGATACCGACATGCTAGCTCTCGCTGGTCATGGATTCGCCATGAAAAATGCTAGCTCCGTCCTTCTCCCTTACGCGGATTCCGTCACAGATTTCACAAATAACGAAGATGGTGTCGCGCGCCAACTCATTCAATTATTCTTATAAAACTAACAGACATGAGTTATCCCCTCATGTCTTTTTCTGCGCCAAATCCTTAATCGGTTAATCAATACCTCCCTTTTTTTCCATTTTTTTCATTGCCTTGTCATCTAGTTTGTGATATTATTAACATAGTTATTAAAGAAGCGCTTTCAAAAATTCTAAACCGCTTCTCGTTCACTTAAGGAGGAACAAAATGAAAGCTGTTGTTGTAAATCCAGAAGGTACTGGTGTTGAAATCGTTGCAAACAAAGACATGCGTCCACTTGAAACAGGGGAAGCACTTGTTCAAATCGAATACTGTGGTGTCTGCCACACTGACTTGCACGTTGCTCACGGGGACTTCGGTAAAGTTCCAGGCCGTGTTCTTGGACACGAAGGAATCGGTATTGTTAAAGAAGTTGCTCCAGATGTCAAGAGCCTAAAAGTTGGGGATCGTGTCAGTGTCGCATGGTTCTTCGAAGGATGTGGAACTTGTGAATACTGTACAACTGGTCGCGAAACTCTTTGCCGTACTGTAAAAAATGCTGGTTACTCTGTTGATGGAGGAATGGCTGAACAATGTATCGTTACTGCAGATTACGCAGTGAAAGTACCTGAAGGATTAGATCCAGCCCAAGCTTCTTCTATTACCTGTGCAGGTGTTACAACTTACAAAGCTATCAAAGAAGCCAAAGCTGAACCAGGACAATGGATCGTTATCTATGGAGCTGGTGGACTAGGAAACTTGGCTGTTCAATATGCTAAGAAAGTCTTCAATGCACATGTCATCGCTGTCGATATCAACAATGATAAACTGGAATTAGCGAAAGAAGTTGGTGCAGACTTTGTCATAAACGGTCGCGAAGTCGAAGATGTCCCAGGATTGATCCAAGAAAAAACAAATGGTGGAGCTCACTCTGCTGTCGTAACAGCTGTTTCTAAAGTAGCTTTCAACCAAGCAGTAGATTCTGTTCGTGCAGGTGGCCGCGTGGTCGCAGTTGGTCTTCCTTCTGAAATGATGGACCTCAGCATTGTGAAAACTGTATTAGATGGTATCCAAGTCATTGGTTCTCTTGTAGGAACTCGTAAAGACTTGGAAGAAGCTTTCCAATTTGGTGCAGAAGGCTTGGTCGTCCCTGTCGTTCAAAAACGTCCAGTAGAAGATGCTGTCAAAGTCTTTGACGAAATGGAAGCTGGAACCATTCAAGGACGTATGGTACTTGACTTTACAAACTAAACAACTGAACCTACCGGACTAGCCCAACTGGGCTAGTCTTTTTTAGTGCATCCAATCACTCTATTTTACAATTTATTATATATTTATTTTTTATTTTTGCGGATATAGATCGATTGTTGGAATATTCTTATTGAAATTCAAATCCTATGAAACCTACATATCATTGCTTTCTTCTGCCATCATCAACTAATAAACAAGAGCCATTCAAGAGCATTCTTTTTCTATCTAACGATAATTTAATATAATAAATCAATGTTTTTACATCGAGATTTTGATAGAAAAATTGACTTAAGTGTGGAAACGATTTATAATAAAGTAGCTTAAAGTTTTCTTAAACTGAAAGTCAAACAAATTTTATAAGGAGGAATGTCAATAATGAGTATTGGTATCATTATTGCTAGCCACGGTGAATTTGCAGCTGGAATCCACCAATCCGGCTCGATGATCTTTGGGGATCAAGAGAAAGTTCAAGTGGTTACGTTCATGCCAAGTGAAGGCCCGGATGATCTCTATGCTAAATTTAATGCAGCTGTTGCCGCATTTGATGCAGAAGATGAAGTCTTGGTTTTGGCTGACCTTTGGAGTGGTTCTCCATTTAACCAAGCAAGTCGCGTCATGGGAGAAAATCCAGATCGTAAATTTGCGATCATCACAGGATTGAACCTTCCGATGTTGATTCAAGCTTATACAGAACGTTTGATGGATGCAAATGCCGGCGTTGATCAAGTCGCTGCAAACATCATCAAGGAAGCAAAAGACGGTGTCAAAGCCCTTCCAGAAGAATTGAATCCTGTTGAAGAAGCTAGTACAGCCGCTGCTGCTCCTGTAGCCCAAGCTGCTATTCCAGAAGGAACGGTTATCGGAGATGGAAAACTCAAGATCAACCTTGCCCGCTTAGATACACGTCTTCTTCATGGACAAGTCGCAACTGCTTGGACACCTGATTCAAAAGCCGATCGGATCATTGTTGCTTCAGATTCTGTTGCCAAAGATGAACTCCGTAAGGAATTGATCAAACAAGCGGCACCAAATGGTGTGAAAGCAAACGTTGTCCCAATTCAAAAATTGATCGACGTTGCAAAAGATCCACGTTTTGGAAATACCCATGCTTTGATCTTATTTGAAACACCCCAAGATGCTCTTCGCGCCATCGAAGGTGGTGTTCCGATTAAAACCTTGAACGTTGGTTCAATGGCCCACTCAACTGGTAAAACCATGGTGAACAATGTGTTGTCAATGGATAAAGATGACGTGGCTACATTTGAAAAAATGCGTGATCTTGGAGTAGAATTTGACGTCCGTAAAGTGCCAAATGACTCTAAGAAAGATTTGTTTGACTTAATTAACAAAGCTAACGTTCAATAATCGATTACTTACGAAAGGATTTTAAACATGTCTATTATTTCTATGGTATTAGTGGTCGTTGTTGCCTTCTTAGCAGGTCTTGAAGGTATCCTTGACCAATTCCAATTCCACCAACCCCTTGTTGCTTGTACCTTAATCGGTTTGGTAACAGGTAATTTGACTGCTGGCATTATGCTTGGTGGTTCACTTCAATTTATTGCACTTGGCTGGGCAAACATTGGTGCCGCAGTTGCACCCGATGCTGCCCTTGCATCTGTCGCTGCTGCCATCATCATGGTACTTGGGGGAGACTTCAGTACAAAAGGAATCGCTGTCGCTCAAGGTGTCGCTATTCCACTTGCAGTTGCTGGTCTTTTCTTGACCATGATCGTCCGTACCCTTTCCGTTGGTTTGGTTCACACTGCCGACGCTGCTGCTAGAAAAGGGGATATCAAAGGTGTAGAACGCGCTCACTTTGTGGCCCTTCTTCTTCAAGGTCTTCGTATCGCCATTCCTGCAGCCCTCTTGTTGATGATTCCTGCTGAAACTGTCAAAACTGCTCTTGAACAAATGCCAAAATGGCTCTCTGATGGAATGCAAATCGGTGGTGGTATGGTTGTAGCCGTTGGTTATGCCATGGTTATCAACATGATGGCGAGCCGTGAAGTATGGCCATTCTTTGCCATCGGTTTTGCTCTTGCAGCTGTTAGCCAATTGACCTTGATCGCCCTTGGAGCAATCGGTGTTGCTCTTGCCTTGATCTACCTTACTCTTTCTAAGAAAGGTGGCAATGGAGGTGGCGGAGCCGCTACTTCTAACGATCCAATTGGCGACATTCTCGAAGACTATTAAGAAAGGTGTGACACTATCATGACTGAAAAATTACAATTATCTAAATCAGATCGTCAAAAAGTTTGGTGGCGTTCAACCTTCTTGCAAGGTTCTTGGAACTATGAACGGATGCAAAACTTGGGTTGGGCATACTCATTGATCCCAGCTATCAAAAAACTCTACACAAAGAAAGAAGACCAAGCGGCTGCTCTTGAACGTCACATGGAATTCTTTAACACTCACCCATACGTTGCCGCTCCTATCATCGGGGTAACGCTTGCTCTTGAAGAAGAAAGAGCAAACGGTGCTGCGATTGATGATGCTGCCATCCAAGGGGTTAAAATTGGTATGATGGGTCCTTTGGCGGGTATCGGAGATCCAGTCTTCTGGTTTACAGTACGTCCTATCCTTGGTGCCCTTGGTGCATCACTTGCTGCGTCTGGTAATATCCTTGGTCCACTCATCTTCTTTATCGCATGGAATGCGATTCGTATGGCCTTCTTGTGGTACACGCAAGAGCTTGGCTACAAAGCAGGTTCTGAAATTACCAAAGATATGTCTGGTGGGATCTTGCAAGACATCACTAAAGGGGCTTCTATCCTTGGGATGTTCATCCTCGCTGTTTTGGTAGAACGTTGGGTATCTATTAAATTCGTCTTCAATGTTTCTTCTGTCAAATTAGACGATAAAGCTTATATCCACTGGGATAAACTTCCTGAAGGTTTCAAAGGAATTCAAGAAGCCTTCGCTCAAGTTGGTTCAGGCCTATCTCAAACACCTGAAAAAGTTACAACTTTCCAACAAAACTTGGATTCATTGATTCCTGGTTTGATGGGATTGCTTCTTACTTTTGCTTGTATGTGGTTGTTGAAGAAAAAAGTATCTCCAATCACTATCATCATCGCTCTCTTTGTAATCGGTGTATTAGCACACGTTGCTGGCTTGATGTAAGCAAAGATCAACTAAAAAGAAGGTTTCGGCCTTCTTTTTATTATGATATAATGGAGTGAACAGCAATACAGGAGGATCTCATGGCTCAATCATTGAATAAAACCGTTGAATTCCATACTACAGGGGTTTCTTACCTTGGAGTGGGGGGAAAGGTTGGAAAAATCCTAGTCGGGAATGCCGCTTTTGAATTTTATGCGGATGCAAATGTTGAAGACTACATCCAAATTCCCTGGCAAGAAATCGAGCGAATCGGAGCCAATGTATCCGGACGTAAAATTAGCCGCCATTTTGAAATCTATACCAGAGAATCAAAATTTCTCTTTGCTTCAAAAGACTCTGGAAAAATTTTAAAGATTGCTCGGGAACATCTAGGAAATGAGAAAATTGTCAAACTTCCTACGTTGATCCAAATCATCACGGCTAAAATTAAAAATCTATTTGCAAAATAGGATCTTTTCTTGTATAATAGACGCAAACGGATAAGTAAGTTAAGAGGTTCTTTCAGAAAGTCTGCGGTTGCTGCGAGCAGATAGAAATCTTAATTGAAATTCTACCGTTTCTTTAAAATACAATATCGAATCAAGTGCACACCTGTGAAGTTGGATGGAACCGTGGCTCTGCCACTCCAACACTCTAACAGGTGTGTTTTTTGTTAAAGGAGAAGCTATGTTAGATATTAAACGGATTCGTACAGACTTTGATGCGGTTGCTAAAAAATTGGCAACACGTGGCGTAGATGCAGCTATTTTGAATGAAATGAAAGAAATCGATGCCAAACGTCGAGATATCTTAGTCAAAGTAGAAAATCTCAAAGCAGAGCGTAACACTGTATCTGCTGAAATCGCACAAGCTAAGCGCAACAAGGAAAATGCAGATGATAAGATTGCTGCCATGCAAACCCTCTCTGCAGAGGTCAAAGCATTGGATACAGAATTGGCTGAAATCGATGCCAAATTAACTGAATTCACTACTACCCTTCCAAACATCCCTGCTGATAGTGTCCCTGTTGGAGCAGATGAGGATGACAACGTTGAGGTTCGCCGTTGGGGAACACCGCGCGAATTTGGCTTTGAACCAAAAGCTCACTGGGATTTAGGAGAAGACCTTGATATCCTTGACTGGGAACGCGGGGCTAAAGTCACTGGTGCTCGTTTCCTCTTCTACAAAGGACTTGGAGCTCGCTTAGAACGCGCTATCTACAACTTCATGTTGGACGAACATGGCAAGGAAGGCTACACTGAAGTCATCCCTCCTTACATGGTCAACCATGATTCTATGTTTGGTACTGGTCAGTATCCAAAATTCAAGGAAGACACTTTTGAACTTAGCGATACCAATTATGTCCTCATTCCAACAGCTGAAGTTCCTTTGACGAACTACTACCGCGATGAAATTCTTGATGGGAAAGACCTTCCAATCTACTTCACCGCTATGAGTCCATCTTTCCGTTCAGAAGCTGGTTCAGCTGGTCGTGATACTCGTGGCTTGATCCGTTTGCACCAATTCCATAAGGTTGAAATGGTGAAGTTTGCTAAACCAGAAGAATCATATGATGAATTGGAAAAAATGGTTGTCAATGCTGAAAATATCCTTCAAAAACTGAACCTTCCATACCGTGTAGTAGCTCTCTCAACGGGAGACATGGGCTTCTCAGCTGCCAAGACTTACGACTTAGAAGTATGGATTCCAGCGCAAAACACCTACCGTGAAATCTCAAGCTGTTCCAATACAGAAGATTTCCAAGCTCGCCGTGCGCAAATCCGCTACCGTGATGAAGCAGATGGCAAGGTAAAACTCCTTCACACTTTGAACGGTTCTGGATTGGCAGTCGGACGTACCGTCGCTGCTATTCTTGAAAACTACCAAAACGAAGACGGTTCTGTGACCATTCCAGAAGTCCTTCGCCCATACATGGGTGGTGCAGAAGTCATCGCACCAAAATAAAGTTTAAAAAAACTGAGTCTTGCAATTTGCAAGCTCAGTTTTTTAATATTTACGAAAACGTTGGTAGCGTTGCTCCAGAAGCTCTTCGAGAGGTAAGGCTTGTAAAACCTTTAACTCTTCCTGTAATTCCTTCTTCACTTGAGCCAGTAGTTCTCCATTTGAAAATCCATGCTCGGGAATCACCTTATCGACAATTTCCATATTTAACAATTCGTGAGAAGTAATCTTCATCAACTCTGCTGCTTCCATGGCACGACTTCCATCTTTCCAAAGAATAGAGGCGAAACCTTCTGGACTCAAGACTGCATAGATGGAGTTCTCCAGCATCCAAACCTTGTCTGCTACAGCAAGAGCCAAGGCACCTCCAGAACCACCTTCTCCGATGATAATCGCGATAATTGGAACTTTTAGATCACTCATTTCCATGAGGTTGCGGGCAATGGCTTCCCCTTGTCCTCGTTCTTCAGCACCAACACCAGGATAAGCACCCGCTGTATTGATAAAGGTCACAACTGGACGGCCAAATTTCTCTGCTTGCTTCATGAGGCGCAAAGCTTTTCGATAGCCTTCTGGATGTGGTTGCCCAAAATTACGTTTTAGATTATCCTGAAGATTTTTTCCTTTTTGGATCCCAACGACTGTAACCGTTTGATCGCCTAAGCGTCCAATCCCACCAATCACCGCACCATCATCACGGAAGTTTCGATCTCCATGTAATTCGATAAAATCATCAAAGATTCCTTGAGCAAAATCAAGCGCAGTCAATCTTCCTTGGTCACGTGCCTCTTTAATAATCTGTGTTATTTTACTCATGTTTACCTCCATGAAGGGCCAATAATTGTCCAACTGTTGCTCGGATTTGGCTTCTCTCCACGATCAAGTCAACAAATCCATGTTCTTGTAGAAATTCTGCTTTTTGGAAATCATCTGGCAATTTTTCACGCACAGTTGATTCAATCACGCGCCGACCGGCAAACCCAACCAAGGCTTGACTCTCTGCCATGATAATATCACCTTCCATAGCAAATGAAGCCGTCACCCCACCGGTTGTTGGATCTGTCAATACCGTCAAATAAAATAATTTTTCTTTAGAATGACGTTGAACAGCCGCAGAAATTTTTGCCATTTGCATCAAACTCACGATACCTTCTTGCATCCGAGCGCCACCGGAAGCAGTAAAGAGAACAACTGGCAATTTTTCTTTTGTCGCAAATTCAAATAAACGAGTAATTTTTTCACCTACTACAGAACCCATTGAAGCCATGATAAAGTTGGAATCCATGATCCCAAGAGCAACTTTTTGGCCTTTAATCAAGGCAGTTCCAGTTAGCACAGCTTCATCCAGCCCTGTCATTTCCCGCACTGCTGCCAGTTTCTTCTTATAATTAGGAAAATTCAAAGGGTCTGTCGTTTCGATTCCTGTAAACATTTCTTCAAAGCTAGCTGGATCCACTGTCAGCGCCAAGCGTTCTTTAGCAGAAATACGGAAGGTATAGCCACAATTCGGGCATACCCGTTCACTACCTAAATCTTTTTGGTAAATGGTATGTTTACAACCTGGGCATTGTGAAAATAGTTCATCAGGTACTTCAGGTTTTGGCTGAGGTTCCTTCCAGGCTGACCTATTCGGATTGATCCGAATATATTTATCTTTTTTAGAAAATAATGCCATTACTTACTCCTTATAATATGCTACTGCATCTGTAGCATTACTATAAAAGCCTGCAACTGTGAGGATGATGTTCATACTTCCCTCACAAGTCCAGGCTTTTTCATCATTCCTTATTATAATTTGGAAGGAATTGTTCCATCAAAAATGCAGTATCATAATCACCAGCGATCACATGTGAATCTGAAATCAAATCCAACTGGAAACTGCTATTGGTTGTGACACCATCGATTTCCAACTCATAAAGAGCTCTCTGCATTTTCATCAGTGCATCAAAGCGATTTTCACCATGGACAATGATCTTAGCAATCATACTATCATAGTATGGTGGAATCGTATAACCAGGATACACAGCAGAATCCACACGTAATCCTACCCCACCACTTGGAAGATAGAGATTAGTAATCTTACCTGGGCTTGGTGCAAAGTTAAAGGAAGGATTTTCCGCATTGATCCGGCATTCAATCGCATGGCCTTTAAAGACAATATCCTCTTGAGTAACGGATAATTCTTGTCCAGCTGCAATTTTAATCTGTTCCTTAACGATATCAACTCCTGTTACAAATTCTGTAACAGGATGCTCTACTTGCACACGGGTATTCATTTCCATAAAGTAGAACTCACCCTTGCCTTCATCATACAAGAATTCAATCGTTCCAGCATTCTCATATCCAACTGATTCAGCTGCCCGAACAGCAGCAGAACCAATGCGATTGCGAAGCGTTTTTCCGATGGCAATCGAAGGGGATTCCTCTAGAACCTTTTGGTTATTTCGTTGAAGAGAACAATCGCGTTCACCTAAGTGAACGACATGTCCATGCTGATCCGCTAAAATTTGTACTTCAATGTGGCGTGCAGGATAAATCACCCGTTCCATATACATGGCACCATTTCCAAAAGCAGCTTGAGCTTCTGAGGAAGCAGATTCAAAAGCAGCAACCAAATCTTCTGGTTTTTCAACCTTCCGAATTCCCTTACCACCGCCTCCTGCAGATGCTTTCAACATCACAGGGTAACCAATACGTTCTGCAATCTCGAGGGCTTCTTCAGCAGTATACACTTCACCATCTGATCCAGGAATAACAGGCACTCCTGCTTTGATCATCTGTTTACGAGCATTAATCTTATCCCCCATCAAATCCATGACTTTAGCAGAAGGACCAATAAATTTAATGCCCACTTCCTCACACATGGTCGCAAATTTTGAGTTTTCACTTAAAAATCCAAAACCAGGGTGGATAGCTTCTGCTCCTGTTAGAACAGCTGCAGACAAGACAGCACTCATATTCAAATAAGATTCTGTTGATTTAGCAGGGCCAATACAGACTGCTTCATCCGCTAGTAAGGTATGCAAGGCTTCTTTATCAGCAGTAGAATACACCGCAACCGTCTCGATGCCAAGTTCACGAGCCGCACGAATAATGCGCACTGCAATCTCACCACGATTGGCGATTAAGATCTTACGAAACATAGATAGGCCTTTCTTAATTTCCAATTGCAAACGTAAGCGTTCCTGAAGCTGCAAGCTTACCGTCTACCTCTGCTTTCGCTTCAACAACAGCAATTGTTCCACGACGTTTGACAAAAGTAGCTGTCATCACCAGTTGATCTCCTGGAACGACTTGTTTTTTAAACTTCACCTTGTCCATCCCTGCATAAAAGACTAATTTCCCTTTATTTTCAGGTTTTGACAACTCTAATACACCTGCTGTTTGTGCCAAAGCTTCCATGATGAGAACACCTGGCATAACAGGATATTGTGGAAAATGTCCATTAAAAAATGGTTCATTAATT
The DNA here is from genome assembly GCF_047465465.1 of Streptococcus parasanguinis. Classification (GTDB taxonomy): domain Bacteria; phylum Bacillota; class Bacilli; order Lactobacillales; family Streptococcaceae; genus Streptococcus; species Streptococcus parasanguinis_AI. Next base: position 80,253 of record NZ_JASGZU010000006.1, read on the forward strand.
GTCACGTTTTTAATGGCAACAATCGTATCTTCGCTTGTTTCTATAACGCGATCCACCAAAAGCATTGGGTAACGATGCGGCAAAGCCTCACGAATAGCATTAATATCAATTGTCATTTGATTCGAACCAATCCTTTTCCAAATTCAACCATTTCTTCATTCGTTACTAAAATTTCAGTGACTACCCCATCCTTTGGTGCTGGGACTTCATTCATCACTTTCATGGCTTCGATAATCAAGAGTGTTTGACCCTTAGTAACTTTGTCTCCTACAGATACAAAGGCTGGTTTGTCCGGAGCTGGCGACAAGTAAGCCACCCCAACCAATGGACTTTCAACCACATCACCTTCTGCAGCCTGAGCTGGAGCAGCAACTGGTTCAGCCGCTACAGCTGGAGTTGCTGGTGCTTCAACAACAGGGGCTACTACAGGAGTTTGAGGAGTTGCTACCACTTCAACTGCAGGAGCAACCGGTGTAGCCGCAACTGAACTCGTTTGGTTTTTACTCAAATTCAATTCTTCGCCATTATTTTTATATGAGAATTCACGCAAAGTTGACGCATCAAATTGAGCCAACAAATCTTTGATTTCAGAAATATTCATGAATTAACCCTCCCAACGTTTAAAGGCCAGAACAGCATTGTGTCCTCCAAAACCAAAGGTATTTGAGATAGCGTACTGAATATCCGCTTCTTGACCTTCACCATAAACAACGTTTGCTTCGATATAGTCAGACAATTCTTTAGTACCAGCAGTTTTTGGTACAAAGCTGTGACGAATCGCTTCGATGGTAGCAATCGCTTCAACCGCACCAGCAGCACCAAGCAAGTGTCCTGTAAATGATTTCGTAGATGATACAGGAACTTCTTTACCAAGTACAGAAACAATAGCTCCGCTTTCACCTTTCTCATTGGCAGGTGTAGATGTACCATGCGCATTGACATAATCGACATCTTCAGGTTTGATACCAGCTTCATTAATAGCCAATTTAATTGCTTTAGCAGCACCTGAACCATCTGGTGTTGGTGTTGTCATATGGTAAGCATCACAGTTTGAGCCGTAACCAACAATTTCAGCCAAAATATTAGCACCACGTTTTTGGGCATGTTCCAAACTTTCGATGACAAGAACCCCTGCACCTTCACCCATCACAAAACCATTACGGTCTTTGTCAAATGGGATAGATGAACGTTCTGGGTCTTCTGTTGTTGAAAGGGCCGTAAGAGCATTGAAACCACCGATACCAATCTTAGTAATCGAAGCTTCAGCACCACCTGCCAAAACAACATCATGCATACCAAATTTAATTTCACGGAAAGCTTCACCAATGGCATCGTTGGCAGAAGCACAAGCTGTTGTCACGGATTTACATACCCCTTGAGCCCCAATCTTAAGTGCGATGTTTCCAGCCCCCATGTTTGAAAGAGCTTTTGGAATAAACATTGGTTGGATTCTCTTCATCCCACGTTCATGCATCCGGATAATTTGATCTTCCAATTCTTGCAAACCACCGATACCAGATGATACAATCACACCAACACGATCGCGATCTTCTTCTTCCATGTTCAAGCCTGAATTTTCAATAGCTTCCATTGCAGCATAGATTGCATACAATGAGTAAGTATCCATACGATTTTGATCTTTTTTTACGAAATATTTATCGAATGGGAAATCTTGAATTTCACCAGCATTAAAGACTGGAATTTCAGAAGCATCAAATTTTGTAATGGGCTTGATTCCAATTTTTCCTTCATGAAGGCTATTCCAGAACTCCTCTGGTGTATTTCCGATTGGTGAGGTTACACCGTAACCTGTAACAACAACACGATTTGTAGACATATATATTCTCCTTTTGTCGGATGGATATTTAAGTAAGTGATTTTCGATCAGTGAGCATTCATTATTGCATAGTCATGCCGCCATCAATGGCAATTGTTTGACCAGTTAAATATTCTTGACCTGCTAAGAAAGCCGCAACTTCTGCCACTTCTTCAGCTTGACCAATTCGTTTCATTGGCACTTGAGCTAGCATGGCATCTTTCATTTTCTCTGGAATAGCATCAGTCATATCTGATTCAATGAAACCAGGTGCAATGGCATTCACACGAACGCCACGAGCCGCAACTTCACGCGCTACTGATTTAGTGAAACCAATCAAACCAGCTTTTGAAGCCGCATAGTTAGCTTGACCGATATTCCCCATTAGACCAACAACAGAGGACATGTTGATAATGGCCCCTTGACGAGCTTTAGACATCGGTTTTAAGACAGCTTGAGTCATATTAAAGGCACCTGTCAAGTTGATTTTCAAGACCCGTTCAAAATCTTCTTCAGTCATTTTCAACATCAACTTGTCGTTTGTGATCCCAGCGTTATTGACCAAAACATCAACACTTCCAAGCTTTTCAATTGCTTCAGCCACCATACGTTGCGCATCTTCGCCATTAGAAATATCCCCAGAAATACCAACAACAGTCACACCATAGTCAGCAAACTGTGCAAGCAAGTCCTCAGAAATTTCAGAACGTCCATTTAGGACAACATTGGCACCGAGACTCGCAAATTTATGAGCCACAGCCAATCCAATTCCGCGTGTTGAACCTGTTACAAAAACATTTTTATTTTTAAGTTCCATCTTTACCTCGTTTTAAGCATTCAGAAGTGCATCTAGACTAGCCTGATCTTCGACGTTATGAGTTGGAAGAGTTTTATCAATTTTCTTCAAGAATCCTGACAAGACTTTTCCAGGTCCGATCTCGATGACTTCATCTACACCAAAGTCTTGAATCGTAGCAATTGAATCATAGAAACGAACCGGTTCTTTTACTTGACGGGCCAAAAGTGCTTTCACATCTTCTGACTTCATGATAGTAGCTTCTGTATTCCCAACTAAAGGAAGATCAAAATCATTAAATGATACTTTTTCTAGTTCAGCCGCCAATTTTTGACTAGCAGATTCCAGTAAGGCTGTGTGGAATGGACCTGACACATTCAAAGGGATCAAGCGTTTGGCACCTGCTTCCTGCAATAGTTCCACAGCATAGTCCACAGCTGCAACCTCACCACCAATCACAATTTGTGCGGGTGTATTGTAGTTAGCTGGTGTCACTACACCCTTTTCAGATGCTTGTTGACAAATCTCTTCGATCAAACTTGGATCTGTATTCATAACAGCAACCATTTTCCCACTTCCAGCGGGAGCTGCCGTTTCCATGAATTCACCTCGTTTCGCAACCAAAGCTACTGCATCTTCAAACGAAAGAGCTCCAGCCGCAACCAGGGCAGAATATTCCCCCAAAGAGAGGCCGGCAACAATATCAGGAGTGATACCATTTTCTACTAAGAGACGATAAATGGCTACTGACGTTGTCAAAATAGCTGGTTGAGTATAGCGTGTCTGATTCAGTTTTTCTTCGTTAGAATCAATCAATTCACGCAAATCATAGCCTAGAATACGACTAGCCGTATCAAATGTCTCTTTAACAACGGGATAAGCCGCATACAAATCGCTCGCCATGCCCAATTTCTGAGCCCCTTGACCAGCAAATAAGAACGCACGTTTTGTCACTATCCTAATCCTTTCGACGTTTTTAGACGTTTACATCTGCCCAACGAGCAGCCTCTCTTTGAATCACCTTGGCTGCACCATAATAGATATCTTCTAGAATTTCAGCACAAGTTTCTTCCTTGCTCACAAGACCAGCAATTTGGCCTGCCATTACAGATCCATTGTCAACATCTCCATCAACAACGGCATTGCGAAGCGCACCTGCTCCTAATTCTTCAATTTCTTCTTGAGTCTTCTTACCTGCCAAGAAATCTTTTTCAGCTTGGTTATAGGCAGAAGCCAATTTATTCTTGATCGCACGAACAGGGTGTCCAACAACTGATGCTGAAACTACCGTATCAATATCTTTCGCTTTCAAGATTTTATTCTTAAAGTTTTGGTGAGCGTTAGATTCTTTAGCAACCACGAAACGAGTTCCCACCTGAACAGCTTCAGCGCCTAACATAAAGACAGCTGCAGCACCGGAACCATCAGCGACACCTCCAGCACCAATTACTGGAATAGAAACAGCTTCAACCACTTGACGAACCAAGGTCATGGTCGTCAATTTACCAATGTGACCTCCAGCTTCCATGCCTTCTGCAATCACCGCATCGGCACCCAATTTTTCCATCCGTTTTGCAAGGGCAACAGATGGAACAACTGGAATGACAGTGATCCCTGCTTCATGGAAACGATCCATGTATTTCCCAGGATTTCCAGCACCAGTTGTAACAACTTTTACACCTTCTTCAATCACCAGGTCAACAATGTCATCCGCGAATGGGGACAAAAGCATGATATTTACACCAAAAGGTTTATCTGTAATAGACTTCACTTTATCAATGTTAGCCTTTACAACTTCTTTTGGAGCGTTCCCGCCACCAATGATTCCAAGACCACCGGCGTTTGATACTGCTCCAGCCAAGTCACCATCAGCGACCCATGCCATCCCACCTTGGAAGATTGGATATTTAATATTCAATATTTCAGTAATTCGTGTTTGCATTATACCTACCTCTTTTTTCGCTTAAGTAATAGTTTGAGTTTAAAAGATTGTTTCTTTGAGCCTCAAACTATTACCTAAACAAGAGAGAATATCTTTCGATACTCTCATCTATCATTATTTTGTTTTTTCTTCTACGTAAGCGACAAGGTCACCAACTGTAGACAATCCTTCTTCAGTTTCGATTTGGATGTCAAAAGCATCTTCAATTTCAGAGATCACTTGGAACAAATCCAACGAATCTGCTTCTAAATCTTCAAATGTAGATTCAAGAGTTACTTCTGATGGTTCTTTACCAAGTTCTTCAACGATAATTTCTTGTACTTTTTCAAATACTGCCATGATAGGCCTCCTTAAAAAATAATATATAAATTTTTAAAATGTGTTTCCACATGTTTAACTAGATTGTAACAAGAAGTGTGCCCCATGTCAAACCTCCACCGAATCCTGTCAGAAGAATTTTTTGACTTCCATCCATCTTGATTCGATGATTCTCGACACACTCCGATAATAGAATGGGGATACTAGCAGCACTAGTGTTCCCATATTCCATCATATTTGCTGGGATTTTCTCTCTAGAGACACCCAGCTTCTTTGACATCTTATCTAACATTCGGTCATTCGCCTGGTGTAACAGAAAATAGTCAATCTCTTCTGCTTCCATTGAGGCGTCTGCTATTATTTTTTGAATACTTTTCGTGACATCACGAATGGCAAAATCAAAAACTGCCCGTCCGTCCATGGTCAGATATCTTCGATCAGAAACTTCATCTGAATAAGGAGAAGACAAACCCAAATAGCAAGACTCCAGACTAGCACCTCGGCTACCATCCGTAAAAAGATTTTCAGCCAAAAACGATTTTTGATCACTCGCTTCAAGCAAGACACCACCAGCTCCATCTCCAAAAAGGACTGAAGTAGAACGGTCTGACCAGTCTAATACTTTTGAAAGCGTCTCACTACCGATCACAATTCCTCTCCGGTACATACCTGAAGAAATGTATTTTTCAGCAGTGGCTAATGCAAATACAAATCCGCTACATGCTGCAGTCAGATCAAATCCAAAAGCTCGAGTAGCTCCAATATTAGCTTGTACCCGGGCTGCAGTTGATGGCATTAAGCTGTCTGGAGTAATCGTAGCCACAAGGATGAAATCAATTTTCTCAGCGTCTAAGTTTGCTTTTGCTAATAATCTTTGTGCAACGACTGTTGCTAGATCACTTGTCGTCTCATCTTTTGAAATGTGACGCCGAAGGATACCTGTCCGACTACTGATCCATTCATCACTTGTATCCATGATCTCAGCCAAATCATCATTTGATACGACTTGGTCAGGTGCATAATGAGCAACTTGACTAATTTTAGCAAAGACCATTATTTAATTTCCTCCAAGAAACGATACAGATTTTGCAATCCTTTTTGCATCACTTTCTTCTCTTCGGGACTCATATCTCCAATAATCTGGTTGACCATCCGTTTATGGAATTGCTGATGAAGACGATAAAGTAGACGACCGTTCTTCGTTAAACTCAAGTGTACAACCCGGCGATCAACTTCCGATCTTCTTCTTTCGATATACCCTTTGCGCTCAAGATTATTCAAACTTGTCGTGACAGTCCCCAAAGTCACCATCAACTCCCGTGAAATATCACTCGGGGTTGCATTCGGTGTCGAACCAATCACATCGATCGTATGCATTTCTTTAATAGAAACATCTTTGAATCGACTTGCTCTTAGACTCGACTCCTCAATAACCAAAACATTATTAAAGATGGATGTTAAATAGTCGTTAACTAATTGGTAATTCAAAACTCCACCTCCTAATTTTACTTTGATAGTCAAATTTTATCAAAAATGAAAATAATTTGCAAGCTTTTTTTCACAAAACATGGAAAAGATACAAATTTATTTTCCTTTAAATTGTGGCCGACGTTTTTCAGAGTAGGCAATAACCCCCTCTTTAAAATCTTCTGTAAATGCTAGTTTCTTTTGCAAATTTAATTCAAGATTCGCATATTGGTCCCATTCTTTCAAGAAGGCTTCCCAAACCATTTCTTTCATAGCAGCATAAGAATTTGAAGATCCTCTTCTTAATTTTTTAAGCAATTGATCAACCGTTTTCTCAAGTTTTTCAGATTCACAAACGCGGTAAGCTAGGCCATACTCCAATGCTTTTTCTGCAGTCAAAGCTTCACCCGTCATTACTAAATGAGTAGCCCGAGACATACCAATAGCTTTTCCTAATAAGAATAACCCACCCGCATCAGGTGCTAAACCAACCCCAACAAAGGCTTGGATAAATTTTGTACGATCACTAATTATACAAAAATCAACAGCTACTGCTATGTTGGCCGCCGCTCCTGCGACCGCTCCATCAGCTACCATAATAACCGGCTTAGGTAATTGCTTAATTTTCTTAGAAATAGTATTAACTAATTCAGCAATTAAAACAAGAGACTCGATGTCATCTGCATCGACTGCGCGTTTCATTTCACTCAAATCTCCACCAACTGAAAAGATTTTCCCTTCTGCTGATAGAATAATGAATTTCACTTCCTCATTTTTTTCTGCATCTTCCAAGGCAGCTAAAATTTCCTGACACATTGGAATGTTAAAACCATTAGAAACTTCAGGACGATTTAAAGAAATTGACGCGAGATCGTTTTCGACAGAATACAAAATTGTTTCAAACATCACAGACTCCTTTTATTTAAGTATAAAATATTTTGATACTAAAACTTTTTAATTATAACATATCATACCATAAAAAATAAGAATAGTAAAATATATCTATAAGATGTAACAAAATTGTAAAATATAAATCATGACAATTTCTAGCCTCATAAGATCCACCTATTCTATGTCCTATTTATAAATACATTGTATCAACAACTGAAGTTTGGTATAATGTACTAATGAAACTATTAAGGAGAAAATATGAAAGTAACTAAATTCGGTGGAAGTTCTCTAGCATCAGCTCCACAATTAAAAAAAGTACTTAATATCATTAAAGATGATCCAGAAAGAAGATTTGTAGTTGTATCAGCTCCTGGTAAGCGAAATGCAGAAGATACAAAAGTAACAGATGCACTGATCCGTTATTATAAAGAATTCACTTCAGATAAAGATGTTACGCAAACACAACAGTGGATTATTGAGCGTTATCGTGCCATTACAGAAGAATTGGGTCTCAAAGATTCTATCATTCAAGAAATTGCTGAAGATATCTATGATCTGACAAATTTGCCTAAAAAAGGAAATCCATTTACATACGATGCATTTTTGGCAGCCGGTGAAAACAACAACGCTAAACTCATAGCTGCCTATTTCAATCAAAATGGATTAGAAGCAAAATATATCCATCCAAAAGAAGCTGGAATTACGGTCACTGCAGAACCATCCAACGCTCGTATTTTACCATCTAGCTACGATAAAATTGAAGAACTAAAAGATGCAAGTGAAGTAATTGTCATTCCAGGTTTCTTTGGTGTTACTCAAGATGGCGACATTTGTACATTTTCTCGTGGTGGATCTGACATTACAGGATCGATCATTGCAGCAGGTGTAAAAGCAGACTTATACGAAAACTTTACAGACGTAAATGGTATCTTTGCAGCACATCCAGGTATTATTAAACACCCACATTCTATTCCCGAATTAACCTACAAAGAAATGCGTGAATTAGCCTATGCTGGTTTTTCAGTCTTGCATGATGAAGCACTCGTTCCAGCATACAGAGGTAAAATTCCATTAGTTATTAAAAATACAAATAATCCAGACCACCCTGGAACCCGCATTGTTTTGGAACATTCAAATGATCATGTGACTGTTGTAGGAATTGCAGGTGATTCAGGATTCGTTAGTATTAACACTACAAAATACCTTATGAACCGTGAAGTCGGTTTTGGTCGAAAAGTCCTTCAAATTTTAGAAGATCTCAATATCAGTTGGGAACATATGCCAACAGGAATCGATGACTTGTCCATCATTTTGCGTTCTCGTGAACTGACTCCAATCAAAGAACAAGAAATTTTAAAACAATTAACGCAAAAGCTCGAAGTTGACACAGCCGAAATTGAACATGATCTTTCCATCATTATGATTGTTGGTGAGAAAATGAAGAGTCAAGTGGGGGTTACTGCCACTGCAGCCAAAGCACTATCAGAGAATGAAGTGAATATTCAAATGATCTCGCAAGGTTCTAGTGAAGTTTCCATCATGTTTGTTGTAAGTAAAGATCAAGAAGAAAAAGCAATTAAAGCCTTATATCAAGCATTTTTCCCAAATAACTAAATAGAGAAAAGCTCCGTTAACTAAACGGAGCTTTAATTAACATTAAAATGAAAAGTAAAAAAGAGATCAATTACTTGATCTCTTTTATTCTATACTCCGCCAGTAGGACTCGAACCTACGACATCATGATTAACAGTCATGCGCTACTACCAACTGAGCTATGGCGGAATCAAGCTAAGCGACTACCTTATCTCACAGGGGGCAACCCCCAACTACTTCCGGCGTTCTAGGGCTTAACTGCTGTGTTCGGCATGGGTACAGGTGTATCTCCTAGGCTATCGTCACTTAACTCTGAATGGTTAAACATTCAAAATTGAACATCTATATTCTAACAAGTTAACCTTTCGTTGTCAATATCTTCTGACTCTTTGGATAAGTCCTCGAGCTATTAGTATTAGTCCGCTCCATTGCTCACACAACTTCCAC
>NZ_JASGZU010000007.1:0-51591 GCF_047465465.1 Streptococcus parasanguinis
ATGTATTAGGCACGCCGCCAGCGTTCATCCTGAGCCAGGATCAAACTCTCATTAAAATAATTGTTTGTCTTAAACTCATTCTGTCACTGACAGATTTATTGTTTTTTTATTGTTCAGTTACTATAACCTTAGTTATAGCGCCCTGCACATTGGTTCGTCTTGTTCAGTTTTCAAAGGTCTTTGTCGCTCTCGCGCGACAACTATATTAGTATATCATGACCTCTCCTTACTGTCAACACTTTTTTCCAAAAAATTTTATTTTTTTGAAAGTTTTTTTAAATAAAGAAAATAGAGAGGGAATCCTCTCTATTTATATTCTTGTCTGTATTTGTTTTCTTCAGCTTTGTTAGCCCATACATAATGACCTGGTTTAATTTCAACCATTTGTGGTTTATCTTCAGAGTAATCATGTTGTTCTGGATCGTAGATTTTTAGAACTTTTTTACGTTCTAGAATTGGATCTGGAATTGGGACCGCTGAAAGTAGGGATTGTGTGTACGGATGGATTGGGTGGTTAAATAGCTCTTCAGTTTCTGCCACTTCTACAATAACCCCTTTATAGATAACTGCAATACGGTCAGAAATGAAGCGCACAACTGACAAGTCATGGGCGATAAAGAGGTAGGTCAAGCCTAATTCTCTTTGGAATTTTTTCAACAGGTTCAAGACCTGCGCACGTACTGAAACGTCAAGGGCTGAGATTGGTTCATCCGCAATGACAAATTCTGGTTCCATGACAAGTGCACGTGCAATACCGATCCGTTGACGTTGACCACCTGAGAATTCGTGAGGATAACGTGTCAAATGTTCTGCAAGAAGCCCGACTTCATGCATAATATTTTTTACTTTTTCCTGACGTTCTTCTTCGCTGTTAAACAAATGGTGATTGATCAAACCTTCAGAGATAATATAATCAACTGTTGCACGTTCATTCAAACTCGCTGCTGGGTCTTGGAAGATCATTTGAATTTTACGGATCAACTCTGATTTTTCACTATGAGAGTTTTTTCCGTTGATCTTGCGACCGTCATAAATAATTTCTCCAGCACTTGTATCATTCAGACCGATGATCGCACGTCCAATTGTTGTCTTCCCACTTCCTGATTCACCAACAAGAGAGAACGTTTCTCCCTTATTAATGAAGAAGTTGGCGTTCTTTACAGCAACGAATTTTTTACTTCCTTCACCGAAGGAAATTTCTAAATCTTTAATTTCAACTAATTTTTCAGTCATTTCCTTCCTCCTATTCTGTAATGTGAGTGAAGCCCATTTTTGAGCCAATCTTTTCGTGAAGGTTTTCGATTACTTCTGGTTTATGAACTGTTGGTGCATCTGGATGGAGCAACCATGTCTTAGCCCAGTGAGTATCGGTCACTTTGAAAGCGGGTGCCTCTTCTTCAAAATCAATCTGCATCGCATAATCTGAACGAAGTGCGAAGGCATCTCCTTTGATTGGAGCATACAATGATGGCGGAGTCCCTGGAATAGAGTAAAGATCACCATCTGAGGTTGACAATTGAGGCAAGCTTGAAAGCAAGCTCCATGTGTATGGATGTTTTGGATCGTAGAAAATTTCTTCTACTTTACCAAACTCAACAATTTCTCCAGCATACATAACGGCTACTTTATCTGCAATACTTGCAACCACACCTAAGTCGTGGGTGATAAAGATAACTGTAAATTGGTATTCTTTTTGAAGGGATTTCAACAAATCAATGATTTGCGCTTGAATGGTTACGTCAAGGGCTGTTGTTGGTTCGTCACAGATTAAAATATCTGGACGGCAGGCCAAGGCGATGGCAATAACGATCCGTTGACGCATCCCACCTGAATATTGGAATGGATACTCATCAAAACGACGTTCAGCATCTGGAATTCCAACTTTCTCCATATAGTCCAAAGCCATTTCTTTGGCTTCTTTAGCTGTTTTCCCTTGGTGTTTGATAATGACTTCTGTAATTTGTGAACCAATTGTGTTGATTGGGTCCAAACTTGTCATTGGGTCTTGGAAAATTGTAGCGATCTTAGATCCACGAATATTTTCCCAATCTTTATTCGATTTCAAATCTGTCAATTCTTGACCACGGTATTTAATCGAACCTTGGGCAATACGGCCGTTATCTTCTAACATTCCGGTGAACGTTTTTGTCAAAACTGATTTTCCTGAACCCGACTCACCAACTAAGGCAAGAACTTCACCTTCTTCTAGCTCAAGCGATACGCCACGAATAGCTGTCAATACGCGATCGCGCACGTCAAATTCCACTACGATATCTTGAGCAGATAAAATAATATTGTTATTTGATGTCATATCTACTCCTCCTATCTATGTGTACGTGGGTCGCTGGCATCGGCCAAGTTTTGTCCGACGATAAAGAATGACAAGGATACTAAAATCAAAACAGTAAGCGGAATCCAGAATAGGTAGGCATTTGTAGTTACGTTTTGAGAATAGTCAGAAATCAACCGTCCCAAACTTGGAACTGTGATTGGAAGACCAAGTCCGAAGAAGGAAAGGAAGGCTTCATAAGAAATAAAGCTTGGAAGTAACTGTGATGTTTGTGTCACGATAACAGATACCAATTGAGGCAAAATATTTTTCGTAACAATTTTCAAAGTTGGTGTTCCTAATGTTCGGCTGGCAAGGTTGTACTCCAAATCACGGTAACGCATGATTTGGACACGAATGGTATAGGCAATTCCGATCCATCCAGTTAAGGACATGGCAAGAATCAAGTTCCAGAAACCAGATCCCATTGAGTAAGTCAAGACGATAACGATCAACATAAATGGAATGTTTGAAATAACGTTATAAACTTCCATCATGATACGGTCGATGGATTTTGAGATCCCCCAAATTCCACCAACGATAACTCCGACAACCACGTTAATAACAGTGGCGATGAAAGAAATGATAATGGAATTCCGAGCACCAAACCAAACTCCATCAAAGAGGGATTTACCGTTATTATCTGTACCAAAGAAAGCTTTGGCACTTGGTGGATTCAAACGTGCTGAAAAGTCATTTACCTTACTTACGTCGTTGTAATCAAAATTTGAAAACATCGGGTAGACAAAACTCATCAAGAGAATCCCAATCAAAATAGCAAGCATAATGATCGTGGTTCTTTTTTTCAAGAATTGTCTGAATACAGATTTCCAGTATGAATACGCTGGAGCATCGATTACTTCAGAGGCAAAGTCATCGCGTTTTACAAACTGAAATTTATTTTTTTCGATTGTAGCCATTATTTGCCTCCTTTCGTATTCGTTAATTTAATCCGTGGATCAAGCACTGTCATCAAGATATCACCTAACATGGCAGCAAAGATACCAAGTGATGTGAAGATGAAGACAAGTCCGATGACCATGGTGTTGTTTGATGCTTTAATAGAGTCAATCAACATTTTACCCATACCTGGGAAAGCGAAGACTGTTTCAGTCAACGTCGCACCTGAGATAACTCCAATGATAGCCCCTGGAATTCCAGAAACTAGTGGAACCATCGCATTTTTGAAGATGTGTTTTCTTGAGATCTCACGTTCTGACAATCCTTTTGAACGAGCAAAACGGACGAAATCTTGCGAATGGATATCGATCATATAACGACGAATCCAAACGGCGATAAATGGCGCACTCAATAAACCAAGAATCAGAGACGGCAATACATATGAACGCCAGTCCTGTGCTCCAAGTACTGGGAATGAGTCTGGAAGTCCAAAGAATGAACCTGCTAGACGCACGATATAGACAAGGGCAATGGTTGGGAGAGACATCATAAATGTCAAGACCGCAGTAGAGATGCTATCAAACCATGAGTCCTTGAAAAGAGCCATATAAGATCCTAGTGGGATCGCAATCAAGTAGGCAATCGCAATACCAATCAAACCAATGATTGAAGAAGATGCAATCATGGATGGATTCTCATAGTTGCTCAACGTTGCTGTATAGGCATCCCCTTTACCAAATCGACTGATATCTTGTGAATCTGCCTTACTTGGTGATTTGTAGGTACGTGAGTAGATATCGATGGAAGATGTCTTTTTACCTGTTGGGAAGTTCACTTCAGTCTTCTTAGTCGTTCCTTGTCCTTGGGTAATAACTTGAAGAACAGGGGTATTTGAATAAGTTGGATATGAATTTCCAAGGTTTAAGGTTACAAAGTTTTGGTGTACATATGGGAACTGACCATTAAAGTACAAGAGGTATTTGTGTTTCGTACCAGAACCCACTACAGACCATCCAATAGATGGATCATTTTCAATACGGATATAGCGTTTGAGATTTGGATTTGAGGCATCTTTCACCCAACCTGGATGATCAAACTGAATCAAATTCGCATAGAAGCTGATGACACGTTCAAAAACCGGAATTTCACGCACCGCATAGAAAGACTTACTCTCTGGGAAACGTTTCAACTGCCAACCATGACCTAATTTTTCAATATATTTTTTGTAGATCTTTTCATTAGCAGTTGTCGCATCAACCGTTACGGAAGAATCTTCTTTACTTGCTTTTTGTTGCAAGCTCTTTGAATCCATGTATTCCAAATAACCCATGCGATCGTAGACAGTATTTTCGTAGTTGATCTTCGAATCTTTTGTCTTCGCTACTTTATTGTAGTTGGGGTCATTTTTAAAGATGAGATTTCTCGGTGTTAGCGTATAGATAATCATGTAGGTTAATGTCGTGACGAGAAAGATCGACACTAACGAACGCAAAATACGCATAAAAACATATTTTTTCATATTTCATTCCTTTAATGTCCAAAAGAACTTTCTCCCCTAGAAGAGAAAGTTCTAATGAAAAGCAATAATTTAATTATTTAACGTGTTTTTCAAGATCTTGTTGAGCTTTTTTGTTTGACTCAGCTTTTTCTTTTTGCCATTTTTCACGTGCTTGTTCGTATTGTTTCTTAGTAACTGGCTCATCTTGAACTTCAACGTATTTCAAGTATGTTGAACCTTTGTTACCTGTTTGTGATGATGGTTCAGAGAATGGAACTACCTTAGAAACAACTGTTGCAGCACCTGTACTTGACATCGTTGGAATAACAATCGCACTATCTGTCAACCAAGCTTGAGCTGCTGCGTATTTTTCATAACGTTTCACAACATCTTGTGTTTCGTTATTTGCATCGTCAAGAAGTTTAGCGAATTCATCCAAACCGACTGCTTTTGCTGATGGGTTATCTACACCACCTGCAAAACCAAGGTAAACTTTTGTTTGGTCCTCAGAAGCTGGTTGAAGAGTATCAAGGTAAGTTGATGGATCATCATAGTCTGGGTTCCATCCGACCATTCCTTGAAGATCCCAGTCTGCGTCTGCAGCTGATGGCACATTCAAAGTAATATTCAACACTTCGTCTGAGTCCATCATTTGAAGATCAAGAACGACATTGTCTTTACCAAGAGTATCTTCCACAGTTTGTTTCAGAGATTGCATCCGTGAAACAAAGTTTGTAGAATTTTGTGCTACCGGTACATCAATATGAATTGGGAATTGAACACCATCTTTTTGAAGTTCAGCTTTGGCTTTTTCAAGTTGTGCTTTCGCTTTATCTTTGTTGTAAAGACCATCTTGACCATCTTCAAGGTTGATACCCTTCCATTGGTCTCCATAAGTAGTCAACTTATCTGCAACTACATTTCCGAAGTCTTTTCCATCTACTTGGACAAAGGCTGGTGCTGTGTAGGTATTACGGATAGCTGGTTTAGCAAATTCTTTACCATTGACTTGTGCTGAGTAGTTTTCACGGTTCAAGGCAAAAGTGATGGCCTGACGGAAATCTTTGTTCAAGATTGCTTTCTTAGTAGAAGATTTTTCAGCATCTGATTTCTTAGCAGTGTGGTTATAAGATTGGCGATCCAAATTAAATCCGAGTACTGCTACACCTGATCCTGCTGGTGTAGTAAAGATATCGTCTTTATATTTTTTCTCTACAGTTGCAAAGTTTGAACTTGCAGGGAAAAGGCGAGCTTTTGTATAAGCACCATCAGAGAATCCACGTGCCAATGAATCTTGGTCTGATCCATCGTAATAAGTATATTTTACTTCTTTCAGGTGAACGTTTTTCTTATCCCAGTAGTTGTCATTCTTTTCAAATACAACAGATGATTTTGAAGTAATGGATTTCAAAAGGAATGGTCCGTTTGCAAGGATTGACTTCACATCGTTTGGTTGACCAAAATCATCTCCCTTACTCTTCAAGAACTCTGTGCTTATTGGGAACAAAATTCCGTTAGTCGTTTTAGAGTTCCAGAAAGTTTCAGGTTTGTTCAATGTGTATTGAAGTGTGTAATCATCAACCGCTTTGACACCAACTTGGCTGAAGTCTGTGATTTTTCCTTGGACATAATCATCCAAACCTTTGATTGAGCCTTGAACGAGTGGAAGAGTTTCCGATTTTTTATCAGCAGCGTGTTTCAAACCAGTCACGAAGTCTTGAGCAGTCACTTCGCCATGTTCTTCACCATCTGCATCGTACCATTTGACACCTTTACGAATCTTGTAGGTATAAGTCAGACCGTCTTTTGATACAGACCAGTCTTCCGCAAGTGAAGGCACAAGGTTGCCGTATTTATCATTTTCTAACAAACCGTCTACCACATTTGTAGTGATGTCATGGGTAGCAGCTTTAGAAGAAATTGTGTAGTCCAAAGTTGTTGGATCTGAAGTGTAAACATAGCCATAGTTCTTGTCTTCATTTGAACCAGAGCCTGATTTACTTGTGCTTGATCCTGAACATGCAGCTAACAATCCAGCTGCAAGGAGTGTTACTCCGGCAACTGCGAATACTTTACCTTTTTTCATAGGAATTCTCCAATAGTTTTTTTAGATTTGTTTAAGATTATATCACAAGTAGAAAAAAAAGTAAACTAAATTTTCTGAATATTTGCTTCAACCCCATTCAAAAACCTTGCTATGACTGACTTTTTAGCCTAATTGATGATTTTACGATTTTCCATTGATCATTTGTATGATACAATAGAGAGGACTAAGCAACGAGGAAACAACTGTGAAAAAATTCTTTCTTTCTTTTTTAACCTTCATGCTGCTGTTATGCAGTTTACCTTATCAAGTCGTTCTAGCAGATGATCTGGATCTTCCTGCTCAAAGTGCTATTGCTGTTGAAGCTGATACAGGTAAAATCTTATATGAGAAGGATTCGGAGAAAAAGCGAGATGTGGGGGGGCTATCTACACTCTTGACCACTTATCTGATTTTCGAAGCCATTCATGAAAAAAAACTTTCTCTGAAAGATCCTATTAAATTGTCTGAGAAAGCTCTGGCCTTAAATGATATCGAAGGTGCTGGTACTCTTCCTATGGAGGCGAACCAATATACGGTTGATCAGTTATTGACTGCTCTTTTAGTTGGAAATTCTAGCACCGCTGCCTTGGCCTTAGCTGAGAAAGTGGGTGGCTCTGAGAAAAGCTTCGTTGAAAAAATGAAGCAGAAACTTTCTGAATGGGGCATTCAATCTCCTCATTTAATCAATGCTACCGGATTAAATACTCAAACCATCAGTGGAGATCCTGACGGGAAAGAAGACGAAAATCAATTGAGTGCTTATGATATTGCTGTTATTGCCAAGCACTTACTCCAGGATTTTCCTGAAGTGACCAAATATACTTCAAAGCCCACTGCTCTTTTTTCAAACACGCAGATTGAAAACCCCAACCTGATGCTAGAAGGCATGCCGAATTACCGTTCGGGCGTTGACGGCCTTCGGGTCAGCAACTCTACCAAAGGTGGCATCACCTTTGCTGCATCGACGACGCAAAATGGTATCCATATGATCACAGTTGTCCTAGGAGTTGAGGCAGTTGACGGTGATCCATACGCACGCTTTGTGGCTACTTCTTCTCTGATGAACTACGTGGTACGGACCTTTGTTTCTTCCATCGTCGTCAAAAAAGGAGATCCCTACGGAAAAAGTAAGGCAACTATCATGGATGGGAAGTCAGAGACTGTTTTAGCTGTTGCAAAAAAAGACTTCTATATCGTCGAAAAGCAAGGCAGCCAAGCGGAACCAAAAATTAAATTCAAGAGTGACCAAGAATCATTCCGAGCACCTGTCAAATCAGGCACAAGTCTTGGAAAATTACACTACACTGATCCAGATAAAATCGGACGTGGCTACTTAGAAGATCAAGAACCAACAGTCGATATGGTAGCAGGAAGAACCATTGAGAAAAGCTTTTTCTTAAAGGTTTGGTGGAATGAATTCGTCCGTTATGTCAACGAAAAATTATAAGCAAAAAAATCATAATGGAGTCAAATCCATTGTGATTTTATTTTGCTATTAAAACGAATTATCCTACAGATCCTTCCATTTCGTAGCTAATAAGTCGGTTTAACTCAACGGCATATTCCATTGGAAGTTCTTTTGTAAAGGGTTCTACAAATCCCATGACAATCATTTCTGTCGCTTCTGATTCAGACAGACCACGACTCATCAAATAATAAAGTTGCTCTTCTGAGATTTTTGAAACCTTAGCTTCGTGCTCCAAAGCAACTTGTGAGTTGTGGATTTCATTAAATGGAATCGTGTCTGATGAAGATAAATCATCCATGATAATAGTGTCACACTCAATGTGAGAAACTGATTTCTTAGAGTTCTTGTTGAAGGTCACTTGTCCACGGTAGTCTACCTTTCCGCCACCCTTCGCGATGGATTTGGATACGATAGACGAGCTAGTGTGAGGGGCATTGTGGATCATCTTGGCACCTGTATCTTGGTGTTGACCTGCATTCGCAAAGGCAATGGACAACATGGTCCCACGCGCTCCTTCTCCATCCAGATAAACAGATGGGTACTTCATGGTTGTCTTCGCTCCTAAGTTCCCGTCGATCCACTCAACTGTGGCATCTTTTTGAGCTTTGGCCCGCTTGGTGACCAAGTTGTAGACATTGTCCGACCAGTTTTGGATGGTCGTGTAACGCATATAAGCACCATCTAAGGCAAAGATCTCAACAATCGCTGCATGCAGGCTATTGCTTGAGTAGGTCGGCGCTGTACAGCCTTCCACATAGTGAACACTTGCTCCCTCATCCACGATAATCAACGTGCGCTCAAACTGACCTGTATTTTCATTGTTGATACGGAAGTAAGTTTGAAGGGGGACATCTACTTTTACGCCTTTTGGTACATAAATGAAGGTTCCACCAGACCAGACTGCTGAGTTGAGGGCAGCCAATTTGTTATCCGTTGGTGGCACTAACTTCGCAAAATACTGTTTGAACAGGTCTGGATATTCTTTTAGGGCAGAATCCGTATCGGTAAAGATAATCCCCAACTTTTCAAACTCTTCTTTCATATTGTGGTAAACCACTTCTGATTCATACTGAGCAGAAGCCCCCGCTAAGTAAGCACGTTCTGCTTCAGGAATCCCGATACGCTCAAAGGTTTCCTTGATTTTCTCTGGAACTTCGTCCCATGAACGGGCAGGTTTATCCGAAGGTTTTTGATAATAGATCAAATCATCAAAGTCAATCTCTGATAGATCGGCTCCCCAGGTTTGCATGGGCATCTTTTTGAAGGTTTCAAAAGATTTCAAACGGAATTCGAGCATCCATTCGGGTTCATTTTTTGCTGCAGACAATTCACGAATAACCGCTTCATTCAATCCCTTCCCGGTAGAGAGAATGGGTTGAACATCATCGTGAAATCCAAATTTATATTCACCGAGATCAATTGGTTTCGGTTCGACTCTTTCTTCAGCCATAATTTCCTTTCTTTCTCTGTTTCTTCTTTTAACTATTTGCTACGTTCGATCGCTTTTTTAAGAGCATTCCATGAGAGGGTCGCACATTTAATCCGTTGTGGGAATTTTGAGACTCCAGATAAGAAGGCTGCGTCTCCCAATTCCTCTTGGCGAGGATCTGACTGGCCTTGGACCATTTCTGAAAAGACCTGCGCCAATTCTTCGACTTCATCTTTTGTTTTTCCCATTACAGCATCCGTCATCATACTAGCTGAAGCGGTTGAGATCGTACATCCTGAATTAACAAAGGCGATATCTTCCACCCTGTCATTCTCATCAAATTTCACACTTAACTGGATCACATCTCCACAAGTTGGATTGTTGAGTTGGATCTGATCAACATCTTCAATCTGGCCCTGATGGTGAGGGTGTTTTGAATGGTCAGCTACGACCGCCATGTACAGCGAATCTAATTTAGAAAGTGCCATTGAAAAACTCCTTTGCTTTGATCAATGCCTCAATTAATTTATCACAGTCCGCTTTGGTGTTGTAGATATAAAAACTTGCTCTCGTTGTCGCTGGAACTTGTAGGTATTGAAGGAGCGGTTGTGCACAGTGGTGACCTGCACGAACAGCAATCCCTTCATAATCTAATGCTGTTGCTAAGTCATGCGGATGGAGATCTCCTAGATTGAAGGAAATGACGCCAGAACGTTTTGCTAAGTCTTGGGAACCATAAATGGTCAAGCCTTCGATCGCCTGTAATTTTGGAAACACATAGGCAATCAATTCTTGCTCATGCGCTTCTACCTGGTCCATCCCCAGCTCTTCTAAGTAATCGATTGCTGCACCGAGACCAATTGCTCCCGCCATATTAGGTGTTCCAGCTTCAAATTTCCAAGGCAATTCCTTCCAAGAGGCAGATTGTTCGTAAACAAAGTCAATCATCTCGCCCCCAAACTCGATCGGAGACATTTGCTCTAAGATTTCTTCCTTCCCATAGAGGACACCAATCCCTGTTGGTGCAGCCATCTTATGGCCAGAAAAAGCAAAGAAATCCGCATCTAAGTCTTGTACATCAATGGCCATATGAGGGGTTGATTGAGCCCCATCTACGACCATGATCGCTCCAACTTCATGAGCTAATCGAGCAATTTCCTTGATCGGATTGACCACCCCTAAGACATTCGAAGCATGGGTGATGGAGACAAATTTTGTCTTCTCACTAAGCTTGCTCTTTAAGTCCTGCATATCCAGTAAGCCATCTTTTAGATAGACATAGACCAGTTTTGCTCCTGTCTTCTTGCAGGCTTGCTGCCAAGGAATGATATTGGAGTGATGTTCCATGATGGAAATCAGGACTTCATCCCCTTCCTTTAGGACTTCTTCTGCATAGCGGGCTACCCAGTTGAGTCCAGTCGTTGTCCCTCTTGTAAAGAGCACTTCCTTGGTTGATGAAGCGTTGATAAATTTTCTGACTTTCTCACGCGCCGCCTCATAGGCTGCTGTCGCTCGTTCAGCCAAAGTATGGACTCCACGATGGACATTGGCGTTATCTTGCAAATAATAGTGATTAACTGCTTCAAGAACACGTTTAGGTTTTTGCGTCGTCGCTGCATTATCTAGATAAACCAAAGGCTCATCATGGACTAGTTGATCGAGAATGGGAAAATCTTGAGCAATTGTATTTTTATCTAGCATTGTTTCTCCTTAGCGTTGAGATAACTTTTCTTCAATGGTGCCAATCATTTCATCACGTACTTCTTTAACTGGGATTTCAACAATAACAGATCCCAAGAAACCACGCACCACTAAGCGTTCCGCTGTGTGTTGATCCAGACCACGACTCATGAGGTAATACATATCTTCTGGGTCCACTTGACCGATCGATGCAGCATGGCCTGCTGTGACGTCATTTTCATCAATCAAGAGGATTGGGTTGGCATCTGAACGTGCTTGATCCGATAACATCAAGACACGGCTTTCTTGCTGAGCATCTGCTCCTTTAGCCCCCTTGATAATATGACCAATTCCATTGAAGGTCAAGGTTCCTTTTTCAAGAATAACCCCGTGTTGCAAGATATTTCCGATCGAGTTGCAACCAAAGTTGGTCACGCGGGTGTCAATTCCTTGAACCTGACGACCGCTTGATAAAGCAACGACTTTCAAATCTGCATGACTTCCGTTTCCAACCAAGTCACTGTCAAAGTCTGCAACCACGTTACCTTCGTTCATAACACCGATAGCCCAATCAATGCTGGCATCCTGACCTAGTTTCCCACGTCGACTGATGTAGGCTGTGACATTTTCACCCAGACGGTCAATCGCCGCAAATTTCACTTGGGCACCTGAGCGGGCGATCACCTCAACCGTCACATTCGCAGTTGCTGTTGCTGAGCCTTCACCTTTTGATTCTAGGCGTTCCAAATAGCTAAACTTGCTGTTTTTGCCTGCAATAATCAAAATGTGTTTATTAAAAGGTACATCACTATCACTATCCTGGTAGAAAATACCTTCGATGGGTTCTGAAATTTCGACATTTTCTGGAATATAAAGGACAGCCCCACTATTAAAATAAGCCGTGTGGTATGCTGCTAGCTTGTCGTCATCGTATTTGACTGAAGACATGAAGTAGTCTTCTACCACCTTCGGAATTTCTTCTAGGGCAGAATGGAAATCTGTGAAAAGAACTCCTTGGTCTGCCAAGGCTTGTGGCACCTGTTCAAATACAGTTTGGGTTCCAACTTGGACTAATTTTAAATTTGAATCGAGGGCTGTAAAATCGGGAACATTGGCAGAAGCCTCGCTTTCTGTGATCGTCCCATCTCCAAGATTCCAGCGGTGGAATTTGACACGTTCAATGGCTGGCAATTCCAACTGATCGATCTTGTCAAAAGCTTTTTTTCGTAAATCTTGCAGCCAGCTTGGCTCAGCATGCAGTTCCGAAAAGAGGGTAATATTTTCAATACTCATTTTTTTCTCCTAATAAAGATACTATCTGTTTGATTTTATGACAACATTAGATCACTTGTCATCAGGTTATAGTTCTTCTTTATAGTCGTAACCGAGTTCTTCTGCGAGTTGGGCATATCCTTCACGTTCCAAGCGTGCAGCCAATTCTGGTCCACCTGAAAGCACGACACGACCTTCCATCATCACATGAACGACGTCAGGAGTAATATAGTTCAACAAACGTTGGTAGTGGGTGATGATCATCGCTCCAAAACCTTCACCCCGCATTGCATTAACCCCTTTAGATACGACCTTAAGAGCATCGATATCCAAACCAGAGTCAATTTCATCCAAAAGGGCAAATGTTGGTTCCAACATCAACAATTGAAGGATTTCATTGCGTTTTTTCTCACCACCAGAGAAGCCTTCGTTCAAATAGCGTTCTGCCATTTCTTCTTTCATGTTGAGCAGTTCCATCTTTTCATCCAATTTTTTGATGAAATCACGAATAGAGATCTTCTCGTCCTCTTCTTTACCAGCATTCATGGCTGCACGTAAAAATTCTGCATTGGTAATTCCTGGGATTTCTGAAGGGTACTGCATAGCAAGGAACAAGCCCATCCGTGCACGTTCGTCTACTTCCAATTCCAAGATGTTGACACCATCAAAGAGAATCTCCCCTTTGGTTACTTCATAATTTGGGTTTCCCATAATGGCAGCTGACAGAGTAGATTTCCCTGTTCCATTTGGTCCCATGATGGCTGCGATCTCACCAGTTTTTAGGGTCAGGTTTACACCTTTTAAAATTTCTTTGCCTTCAATTTCAACGTGAAGGTCTTTAATTTCTAATGTCGACATTGCATTCCCTTTCTTTTTACTTTGAAGTCTAGAAGGTTCTCAAAGCATCGATTCCTTCATCACAAAGTATTTTTTTACCTTTCAAGTATATCAAAAAAAAGCCTAAATGGCTTTTCTTTTGATTAGAACTATTCTTATTTAGTTTTTTCTTTTCGTTTTTGACGAACTTCCTCCCGATAGGAAGAATTCCCTATATAGCGCAGAACATTTAACAAAGGACTATGATGTGGCCCTAAAACCCCAATCAATTCTGCTAACAACTCTACTCCAAACAAGAGCCCGATCACAAGTAGGACACCCCCAATACGACTCGAGATGTTGAGCAAGAGAGAAATCAAGGAGAAAATCATCGAAATCCCATAGATCACCAATACAGTTCCCCGATGTGTCAAGCCCAGAGAAAGAAGTCGGTGGTGCAAGTGATTGCGATCCGGTTTATAAAATTTTTGACCAGATAGGGTCCGACGGATAATGGCTAAAAAGGTATCTGTAATCGGTACTCCGAGGATAATCATTGGTGTGACTACCGCAACAGCTGTCGCATTTTTCAAACCTTGCAAGGACAAAACAGAAATCATGAATCCGATAAACAAGGCACCGGTGTCTCCCAAATAGAGAATGGCCGGATGGTAGTTAAAGGGAAAGAAACCTGCGATGGACGCAACCAAGACAAAGATCGTCATGGTCAGAAAGAGATTGGGGACTGGTAGAAAGAAATAGGACACAATCCCCATTGTCACTAGGGAAATAATAGAGACCCCACTCACCAAGCCATCTAATCCATCAATCAGATTGACCGCATTGGTAATAGAAACAATCCAAATCACCGTCAAAAGATACGATAGCCATGGTTCAAAATGAAGTAAGGGACCACCGAATGGAATCTTAAAATCATTCAGCCGAAAATCTGTCAAAAACCAGACCAGACTCGCTGCCAGCAGGATGCCGATCATCTTTTTCTTGGCAGACAACTCTTTTACAT
This sequence comes from Streptococcus parasanguinis, assembly GCF_047465465.1. Classification (GTDB taxonomy): domain Bacteria; phylum Bacillota; class Bacilli; order Lactobacillales; family Streptococcaceae; genus Streptococcus; species Streptococcus parasanguinis_AI. The sequence goes on from NZ_JASGZU010000007.1 coordinate 14,503, forward strand.
CATCGATCAAGCCTGTGAGAGCGATAATCCATCCTGCGCCCACGACCGGCAAGGTATAAGATAGGTAACTTTTGATTGGTGCGGTAGTGGATGTCAGCATAGGAATAAAGATGAGAGTCGCAATTGAAAAAGCAATCACAATAGACAGTCCACCCGCGCTTGGCATGGGCTTGGTATTGATCCGACGCGCATTCGGATAATCTACGGCATCAATCTTAAAGGAGAACAAGCGAACCAAGGGCGTCAATACCAAGGCAATCATAAAAGTTCCAATCAGCACCAGAACAAATTGCAAGGAAAAAGACATCATAAGCTAGCAACTTTCTTCAAATTCTCAATCGCACCAGACACCATTAGTAAGTGACCATGTTCCTGCAGAACAGCTCGTGTCACTTCTGAATCATCCGCATACTCCCGAATGATGGCAAGTAACCAGGTTGGATATTGATTTGGTTGATCCTCTGTATCGATCAAGACGGTTAAATAATAATCAGATCCCATTTTGTATAATTCAGAGGTATCCACTGGAAAGCTGACCGTTTTTGAAAAGGCAACTGCTTGCTGGATATTTGAAAAACGCAAAATGTAATAAATATACTGACTTACTGGTGCTTCAGATGTAGGATCTTGTTCTTGATTGTCCCGCAACTCTTCTTGTTCCAAATGGTGAATGGCTTCTGCATCCCCTTTTGTCTTATCAGAGATTGTTTTTTCCAGGGTTTTGATAAATTCATCTGGCGTCATGCGCGACAACTCTTCCATATCAGGAAGATCTGACAAATCCTCAAAATCCAATTGTTGGTCAATTTTTGATTTGGTAACAAAAACATCCAATTTGTCTGGTTTTGGTGTCACACGAAAACTCAGCATCCCGCTATCCAGGAAGCTTTCTGGCATTTCGAGTTCATCCAAAATAGCGTAGAAAAATTCTTCTGTTTTTTCTTGTGGGACAAGGAAATCAGCAATTTCCATTCCACGTTCTTCTAAGTCTTCTAGTTGGATTGTGATCTTAATTGTTGAATCACTAATTTGCTTCATCTTCATAGCATAACCTCATACTTCTAGTCTTACTATTATACTAAAAAATTGGATAGAATTCAAAAAAAGGATGCATCGAAAAGAGGTCGGGACAAAAGTCTCCAACCTCGAAAAATAATTTGATCGAGTTCAACCGATCTCTTAGAAAATAACACGGAAGAGTCCATACAATAGCAAGATGGAACCAAGAACGATCCGGTATTTCCCAAAGACGGTGAAATCATGATTTTTCACATAATCTGTCAAGAAGCGGATGGCGTACATGCTGACCACAAAGGCCACTCCCATCGCTACCAGTAGAATAAAGAGTTGCCCCAGTGCTAGTGAATGCCCGCCAAGAGCGAATTTCCCAACCTTTAAGAGGCTAGCGCCAAACATGGCTGGGATCCCCAAATAAAAGGTAAATTCTGTCACCACTGGGCGGCTAACACCATTGATCAAGCCACCTACAATCGTAGCACCTGAACGGCTTGTTCCTGGAAATAGCGATAAAACTTGGAAGAGTCCGATATAAAGAGCTGTTCGATAAGGTAGCTTATGCAATTCCGTTACTGCTGGCTCAACTTGTTCCCGTCTTTCCAGATAGATAAAGGCAATCCCGTAGGTGATCAACATAATCGCAACGGAAATCGAATTGTGAAAATGCGCCTCAAACCAATCATCTAATTTAAAAACAAAGACAAGCGGGAGCGTTGCAACCGCAACTTTTGCCCATAATTGCCAGGTCCGCCGTACTTCGATTGGAGATTTACCAGGTTTGAAGGGATACAATTTATCGAAATAAATCACCACAACCGCTAGAATCGCACCCAATTGGATCACGACATTGAACATCTCCATAAAGGCTGGATCTTGATTTTTAAACTGCACAAAATCCTGTAACAGAATCAAGTGACCTGTACTTGAGATCGGCAACCATTCTGTAATCCCCTCGACAATCCCAAAAAGAACCGCCTTGATTAATTCGATCAGAAACATCTTTTTCTCCTAAACTTACATTTGCTCTATTATATCATAAATCTATGGACTGGACCAGGCCTTCTAAACTAGAAGGGAAAGAGCGACCAAGACCATTCTTAGTGCTACTTAGAAGGCACCAAAGCCTCCTCCGCCTCCTCCGCCAGAGAAACCTCCTCCACTACCAGAGGAAACTGTGAAATGACTAGCTGTCGATGCTGTCGATCCATAAGTAGACATGGCATGACTTGAGTGGGTCACATCATGATAGAACGGGGTGTAAACGAAGGCGTTTAAGGCTTGATTTTCTAAATGAATATTCCGAAGCTTCATGACCTTTGTGACCTGATCAGCTACACCATACAAGGCCGCATAGACCAATAAGCGATTCCATAGGACCAGAGACTGCAACTCTGCATCGTTGAGGTGGGCAATCTCTTTCAACATCCGACCAAAACTATCCCAGTAATAGCGTTGCTCAGCACCCGCAAGATTGACAACCCCATCTCGTAGGTAGGCTTTAAAGACACCATTGAAGCGCACTGGCATAAACCAAAGTATGAGGATCCCTATCAAACAAGGAACAGAGAACCAACCCATCCCAAAGATAGCAAATAATTCTGCTCCAAGAGCGATAAACCAAGCAGCCCAACCAAAGAAGAGACTTCGTCTAGCTTGCGCTTCTTCTTTTGCCTCTAAAGGGCGATAGTAGCTTGGCAAATGGAGATCTTCCACCTTGCGATGAACATCTCGGGCCACTTGGTTGACAGCCGTATCAAAACGAGCCTGAGCCTTACTTCCTAGTGAACGAATCGCATCTTGATCTGCTTTTTTGGCATGTTTGTATACATCATCACTGAATTCATAATTCTCAAAGAGACGGTTAACAGGACAGGAAACTTGATCCCCAAAAGCCATATTCATAAAGGAGCGTTCAAAATCATCCACATGTCCATGAGACTTTCTGGTCAAAACGACTTCATTTCCTTGTTGCTCGTAGACAATCACTCCACGATCCATCAGATCCAGCAAAGTAGCTTGAAGCATTTTTTCAAATGTGAATACTGGCGGAGTCGCCTTCTCTTTATTGGTTGGGGAAGCCTCGTCTAATTCGGCTGAATAAACAACCGAGCTCATAACAAGAGGTGCAATATCCTGTGGAATCTCATAAAGACGAGTATCAGTCGGATAAGTCACACCAGGCCAAATCATTTTTTTGAACCGTTTGCGACCCAAGAGAGAAAGAAGCCAGAGTGCAATAATGAAGGCTGGCAAGATCCAGTTCCAAAACATGTGTGTCCAGTATTTTTCCTGTTCAATTTTAGCTTGGTTCTTGTGAAATTCATCCAATTTGGTCAATCCTGTATTTCGACCAGAATCATATAAGGTAGTTAGGTCTGACTTCAACCAGTAACCATACAACTCCACAGCCTTTCCTTTACCTAGGTTATAGAAAGTAGCAGAATAGATTCCATCTTCTTTCTTTACAGTCACATCCGGTCCCATAAAGGCTGTATGGATATACAGTTCCGATTGGGCATTAGCTGGTGCAAACTTAGGAATAACACGAAATTGAACCTCGTCCACCTTCTGATCACCATCTGTGATCGGTTTCCAGTTCAACTCCAAGATATCCTTGTGTGAATAGAGGAGATTTTTTAATTTCCATGTAACTTTAATTTTGACAGTATCTGTCGCTACACCACTGTTATAAATTTTCACTCGGTAGCCATCACCTAGATTCGTAATCTCGGGTTCTCTTTGAAGCTCACGACCTTCCACCTCAACCTTTGGCGGTATCTCAATCGCAAAGCCTTGTGGCATGTTCCCTGCCGTTCCTAGGCTAACATACTGCCCTCTATAAGAATCTTTGAAATAATAAACCAGTTCTTCCTCATAGGTGGCGTCGTCCCAGGTGTCCAAGGTCAAGGTTCCACCATAGTAAAGTACATCATAAGATGGGCTAGATGCATGGACGTTCTGACTAACAAAAAGGCAGGCCAGAAAGGCGAAAATAACATACAAATACTTTTTCATTTGATCACGCTCCTTTGTATTATTATAGCATTTTTTAAATAAAAAGAGGACCATGTTTGAAATGCAGCCTATTTTACTGTACAATAGGAGAAGTTAAAATAAGGAAGAGGAGAAAAAATGAAAAAAACATTATTCGCGCTCTTAACAGGGCTTTTCATTTGCCTGGGGATCACACAGGTTGTTCATGCAGATGACTATTTACGAATCGGAATGGAAGCAGCCTACGCTCCTTTCAACTGGACCCAAGAAGATGATGCAAATGGAGCTGTTAAAATTGACGGTACCAATCAATATGCCAATGGGTACGATGTCCAAATCGCCAAAAAAGTTGCTGAGGAGTTAGGTAAAAAACCTCTGATCGTAAAAACATCTTGGAACGGTTTAATTCCAGCCCTCACTTCTGGTAAAATCGATATGATTATCGCTGGGATGAGTCCAACCGCTGAACGTAAAAAAGAGGTCGCCTTCTCCAAGAGCTACTATACCAGTGAACCGGTCATGCTCGTTCGTAAAGATGGAAACTATGCAAATGCTACTACCTTAGATGACTTTAAGGATGCAAAGGTCACCTCTCAACAAGGGGTCTACCTCTATTCTCTCATTTCCCAACTCAAGGGTGCGAAACAAGAAACTGCAATGGGTGATTTTGCCCAGATGCGTCAAGCTTTAGAATCGGGTGTTATTGATGCCTATGTTTCTGAACGTCCCGAAGCCCTAACCGCCGAGTCCGCTAATTCTAAATTTAAGATGATTCAATTCAAAAAAGGATTTGAAGTTGGGGAAGAAGATGCGACTATCGCTATCGGGATGAAGAAAGGTGACACTAGAATTGACCAAGTCAATGCCGCACTAGCTAAGATTTCGTCTGAAGACCAAGTTAAACTCATGGATGATATGATTAAGAAGCAACCAGCTTCCAGTGATGCTAGTGATGATAAGCAGACATTCTTTAGCCAAATGATGAAGATTTTAAAGGATAATGGCCCACAGTTCTTACGGGGAACTGGAATGACCCTCTTAATCTCTATGACTGGAACTATCGCTGGGTTGATTATCGGTTTGTTAATCGGTGTCTTCCGGACAGCTCCGAAGGCTAAAAATAAATTCCTTGCTGGATGCCAAACTGCCTTTGGTTGGTTCCTCAATGTCTACATTGAAATCTTCCGTGGAACTCCGATGATCGTTCAATCCATGGTCATTTTCTACGGTTCCGCCCAAGCCTTTAACATTTCCTTGGATCGTACCTGGGCCGCCATCTTTATCGTATCCATCAATACCGGAGCTTATATGAGTGAGATTGTTCGTGGTGGGATCTTAGCAGTGGATCCAGGTCAGTTTGAAGCAGCGACTGCTCTAGGAATGACCCATGGACAAACCATGCGCAAGGTCGTCCTTCCACAGGTTGTTCGCAATATCTTACCAGCAACAGGGAATGAATTTGTTATTAACATCAAGGATACATCTGTTTTGAATGTTATCTCTGTAGTTGAACTGTACTTTACAGGAAATACGGTCGCAACTCAAAACTACCAATACTTCCCAACCTTTACGATCATCGCTGTGATTTACTTCGTTCTCACCTTTACTATCACACGAATCCTTCGCTACATCGAACGTCGCTTAGATTCTGATACTTATACTACAGGTGCAAATCAAATGCAAGTCAAAGAGGTGAAATAATGGCAGAAAAAATTCTTGAAATCCAACATTTAAAAAAATCTTACGGTCAAAATGAAGTCTTGAAAGATATTTCGCTCACCGTTGAAAAAGGAGAGGTGATCTCCATCATCGGGAGCTCTGGTAGCGGAAAATCAACCTTCCTTCGCTCCATCAATCTTCTAGAGACTCCCACAGCTGGAGAGATTCTCTATCGTGGGCAAAATGTTCTTGATCCTGAGTATGATCTTACCCACTACCGCGAGAAATTAGGAATGGTTTTCCAAAGCTTTAATCTCTTCGAAAATTTAAACGTCTTGGAAAATACCATTGTGGCACAAACGACCGTCCTCAAGCGCGATCGTAAAACTGCAGAGAAAGTTGCCAAAGAAAACCTTGAAAAAGTCGGTATGGGTTCTCAATATTGGGCTGCCCGTCCGAAACAACTTTCAGGTGGTCAAAAGCAGCGGGTCGCCATCGCACGCGCCCTTTCTATGGATCCTGATGCCATTCTCTTCGATGAACCAACTTCTGCCCTAGACCCAGAAATGGTTGGGGAAGTCTTGAAAATCATGCAGGATCTGGCAAAAGAAGGACTCACCATGATTGTCGTCACCCACGAAATGGAATTTGCCCGCGATGTCTCTAGCCGGGTCATCTTCATGGACAAGGGTGTCATCGCTGAGCAAGGAGATCCAAAAGAAATCTTTAGCAATCCAAAAGAAGAACGGACCAAGGAATTCCTTCAACGCTTCTTACATTAATCTCTTGAAACAGTTTGCTTACCAGTATGGAAGCAAGCTGTTTTTTGTATCGCTTCTGCTTTTGAGGCATCGAAAAAAACCAGAGAGCAAACTCTCTGGTTTTCAATTGGAACAACAAATTAATCTTCGAATTTTTGATGATTTTTATCATAAAAATCAATCAATCCAAGTGCCGTTTCGAACGAGATGTTCTTCACTTTTGCACGTCCTTGAGCCAAGGCAATGATAGACATTTCACGGGCATTTGTTTCCTTACTGATACGATACCCTGTGATTTTCTTATCACGTACCCATCCAACAACTGATTCTACTTTTTCAAAGTTCGATTTAGCCATGATCTTTCTCCTATATTATTATTTCCAATACTAATATAAATTTTTTTGCACATTTTGTCAACTAAAATCGCTGAAAATACGAACCTTTTTTAAAAAATGAAAAAAAGTTTACTTTGCTTTCAAGGCTGATAATATTTGTGTACGAATGTTTTCGACGCCATCTGGGTTTGCTGGTAGGAAAATCGTATTATTCCCTTCTTTATCTGCAAAATTATTTAAGGTATCCAAGTATTGGTTGGTTAAGAGAATAGACATGATTTGTTCTTCGGTTAAATCTACATTCGCACCTTTTAACTCTTTAATAGAGTCTGCCAATCCATCGACAATGGCCTTCCGTTGCTCGGCAATACCAACCCCGTGCAAACGGTCTTTTTCCGCCTCTGCTTCGGCAGCAGTAACGATCTTGATCTTGTCTGCTTCTGCCAATTCCTGAGCTGCCACGCGTTTTCTTTGCGCCGCATTGATCTCGTTCATGGATTGTTTCACTTCGGCATCTGGCTCAACTTTGGTGATCAAGGTTTTAACAATAATATATCCATAAGTTGACATTTCTTCTGCTACTTGTTTTTGAACTTCAAGGGCGATTTCATCTTTTTTCTCAAATAATTCATCCAAGGTCAACTTAGGCACAGAAGAACGAAGAGCATCTTCAATGTATGATTTAATCTGTGATTCTGGACGCATGAGTTTGTAGTAGGCATCCTTTACGTTGCTTTCGTTCACTCGGTATTGCGTCGCCACATTCATGGTAACGAACACGTTATCCTGAGTTTTTGTTTCAACCACGATCTCACTCTGCAAGACGCGCAATTGAACACGTGCTACAATTTTATCGATGCCAAAAGGCGCTCTCATATGAATTCCACTGTCGCTAATTTTTTGATAACGTCCGAATCGCTCGATGATGGCAACTGATTGTTGCTTGACCACATATAGTGAGCTAATCACAATGAATCCTGCAACCATTAGCAAGAATAAAATAAAGATAAAAAATCCAGGCATAAAAAGTTCCTCCTTTTAATTTACGCATATCATATCACAAGTCTTCATAAAAAAGCAATATATTCCATAAAAATATATTGCTTAAATAGTCGATTATTTCTTCATGATACTCAGACCAGCATATTATAGAGAGTTTCATTTCCGTTCAAGTTAATGAAAGACGGATCAAAACGCTCAATACGATTGACCAAACCTGCATAGTCATGCTTATTGGCCAAAGTAACCCCAATCAAGACAGGGCCTGTTCCTTTACTAGCACGCTTGATGTATTCAAAACGTGTAATATCATCATTTGGCCCTAAGATATCATTTACAAATTCACGAAGGGCACCTGGACGTTGTGGGAAATTGACGATAAAGTAGTGTTTGACCCCATCGTAGATCAAGGCACGTTCTTCCATCTCAGGCATACGGTTGATATCATTATTCCCACCTGAGATAATACAACAAATGGTTTTCCCCTTGATGTATTCGCGCAAGATTTCAAGGGATGCCACACTGGCCGCTCCTGCTGGTTCAGCTACGATCCCTTGTTTGGAATAAAGATCAATCAAAGTCTCTGAAATCAAGCCTTCATCGACCCCAACCAAAGTTTCCACATGTTGACGGGTCACTTCATAAGTCAATTGTCCCACTTTTTGCACAGCAATCCCGTCTGCAAACTTATCGATTTCTGGCAATTTGACGGGACCACCTGCTTCAAAAGCAGCCTTCATAGAGCGCGCTCCTTCGGCCTCTACCCCAATGACTTCAATCCGAGGATCCGTTTCTTTGATATAGGTAGAAACACCTGAAATGAGGCCTCCTCCACCGACAGGGACAAGGATAGCATCAAAGGCAATCGATTCTTTTCGAGCTTCCTCAAGAATTTCATAGGCCACTGTCCCTTGGCCAGCCTGTACATGTGGATCATCAAACGGGTCAATAAAGGTCCGTTTTTCTGCAAGAGTAAATTCTTGGGCCGCCTTCGCTGATGCATCAAAGGTATCCCCGACCAACTTAATCGTTACATAGTCCCCACCAAAGAATCGGACTTGGCCGATCTTTTGTTGCGGTGTTGTAATCGGCATGAAGATGGTCGCTGGAATCTTCATTTCATTACAAGTATAAGCAACTCCTTGCGCATGGTTTCCCGCAGAAGCACACACTACCCCACGTTCCCGCTCTTCTTTTGAGAGTTGAGAAATTGCAAAATACGCTCCACGAATCTTGAACGAACGAACACGTTGGGCGTTTTCTTTTTTCAAATAAATCTTTGCCCCATATTTTTCAGATAAATAGTGGTCGTATTCAAGGGGCGTATTGACAACGACTCCACTTAATATTTTATGGGCCTTGGCCACATCTTTTGCTGTTATCATTTCATACCTCTGTTGCTGTGTATTGATCAAAAAAGCAAGCCAGGGTGTCCCAACTTGCTTAGTCTTCTACAGACAATTAGTTGTAGATTTTGAAGGCGTCATCGTCGTTTTGACCAACGAATGGCATCGCTTTACGCAATTCAGCACCAACTTTTTCAATTTCAAGGTTAGCAGCTTGTTCACGGTAAGCAGTTAATTTTGGACGTCCAGCTTTGTAGTCGTTAACAAAGTCGTTAGCGAAGTTACCATTTTGAATGTCAGCAAGAACAGCTTTCATATTTTCTTTCACTTGTTCAGTGATTACACGTGGGCCTGATACATAGTCACCATATTCAGCAGTGTTAGAGATTGATTGACGCATTTTCTTGAAGCCACCTTCGTAGATCAAGTCCACAATCAATTTCATTTCGTGAAGAACTTCAAAGTATGCCAATTCTGGAGCATAACCGGCTTCAGTCAATACTTCAAAACCAGCTTCGATAAGGGCAGTCAAACCACCACAAAGTACAGCTTGTTCTCCGAACAAATCTTCTTCCGTTTCTTCTTTGTAGGTTGTTTCAAGAAGACCAACGCGTGCCGCACCAACACCTTTACACCAGTCCATAGCGATATCTTTCGCATTACCTGTAGCATCTTGATAGACAGCGTAAAGTGCTGGTACACCAAATCCTTCAGTGTAAGTACGACGTACCAAGTGACCTGGTCCTTTTGGAGCACACATAAAGACATCGACATCTGCTGGAACCTTGATGAATTCGAAATGGATATTAAATCCATGCGCAAAACCAACCGCATTACCAGCTTCCAAGTTTGGCGCAATTTCTGTTTCGTACAATTCTTGTTGGATTTCATCTGGTGCCAAAATCATGATGACATCAGCCAATTTAGTCGCTTCTGCTACTGTATAGGTATCAAAACCATCTTCTTTTGCTTTATCGAATGATTTACCTGGACGTACACCGATGATGACATCATGACCTGAGTCACGCAAGTTTTGTGCATGCGCATGTCCTTGTGAACCATAACCGATCACAGCAATTTTCTTACCGTTTAATGCTGCAACTTTAACGTCTTTTTCGTATTCCATTTGAACTGCCATAAGTAAAATCTCTTTTCTATTTTATTATTTGCCTTTTTAAGGCGGAGTTAACAATGTTAAGGTGAGAATTAATCTCGAGTAAATCCAGTTGCACCGGTGCGGGCGATGTTTTTAATCCCATACGGCCGAATGACACGAATGAGGGCTTCGCTCTTTTCTGCATTTCCCGTCATTTGAACGGTGATAGAGCTTGGGGCTACATCGACCACGGTCGCACGGAAAGGTTGAATAATGGCCAAGATTTCCGCCCGCTTCTCAGCAGGTGCAGAAACTTTCACCAGGATCACTTCGCGCTCCAAGTGTGGTTTATCAGTGATATCCCGGACACGGATCACATCCACTTGGCGGTTGAGCTGTTTGATGATTTGCTCTACTTCATCATGCGAAGCAACATCAATGATAATGGTAATCCGCGATACATTAGGATTTTCTGTTGCGCCAACAGAGATACTTTCGATATTGACTTGACGTCTCGACAAGACTCCAGTAAAGCGGTTCAGAACACCTGATCGGTTTTGAAGTTTGGCTGTTAACATTCTACGCATTAAACTTCACCCCCAACATCTCATGATTACTCTTACCAGCTGGTACCATCGGCAAGACATGCTCTTTCCGAGAAATGTCTACTTCGATGAACATTGGTACATCTTCTGTGATGACTTCCAAATCCTTCTCAAGAGTTTCAGGATTATCAAATTTATAATTCTTGATCCCGTAAGCTTGCGCCATCAATTGGAAATCCGGAAGGCTATCAAAGACTGACTCTGACGTCCGACCATCATAGAAGGCTTCTTGCCATTGACGGACCATTCCAAGCGAGTGGTTGTTGAGCATAACGACCTTGATCGGAACCTTATAAATATTTAAGATTGCCAATTCTTGATTGGTCATTTGGAAACCACCATCTCCGACAAAGAGAACAACTTCTTTATCTGGATTGGCAATTTTCGCTCCGATAGCTGCAGGAACACCGAATCCCATCGTTCCTAGACCACCAGATGTTACCAATTGGCGCTCATTTTGGTAAGGATAGTATTGAGCTGCCCACATTTGGTGTTGTCCAACGTCTGTGACGACAATAGCGTCTCCCTTGGTCAACTCTCCAATGCGTTCAATCACAGCTTGTGGTTGCACAACCCGTTCCTTCTTATCGTAAGAACGAACCCGGTTCTTATCTTGGGTCACCTTTTCGATCCACTTTTCAGTGTTATTATGAACCGTTGGCTCTGCTAGCAACTGTTGCAAGGCTTTCTTTGCATCGCCAACCACAGGAATGTCGACAGCAATGATCTTACCAATCTCTGCAGGATCAATGTCGATATGGGCAACCTTAGCATTTTTAGCGAAAGTCTTTGGATTCCCTGTCAAACGGTCGTCAAATCGACAACCAACACTGATCATGAAATCCGTCTCTGTCATAGCGATATTGGCCGCGAAGGATCCATGCATGCCTCCCATCCCTAGGAAAAGAGGATGACTGGTTGCAATCGTTCCTTGGCCTAACAGACTGGTCACTACCGGAATTTGATAGCGCTCTGCTAGAGCAATCAACTCTTTTGCAGCTCCAGCGTAACTCACCCCACCACCAGCCAAAAGGACTGGTTTCTTAGCCTTGCCCAATTGCTTCAAGATTTTCTTAATCTGCAATTCATTTGGCTCAATGGTCGGTTGGTAACTTGGAATGTTGATTGCTGGGTTGAATATATAATCTGTTTCTAAGGCAGAGACATCTTTTGGAAGGTCAATGACGACAGGGCCTGGACGACCAGTCGTCGCAATATGGACAGCTTCTGTGATAATTCGTGGAATATCTGCCGTCTCACGTACTTGATAGTTGTACTTGGTGATGGGCATGGTAATTCCCACGATATCCGCTTCTTGAAAGGCGTCTTTCCCGATCCCAGCACGATTGACTTGACCAGTGAAGACTAATAGGGGAACGCTATCGCTCATGGCATCTGCAATCCCTGTAATGGCATTTGTAGCCCCCGGTCCACTAGTGACGACTGCGACACCCAGCTTTCCAGTTGATTTGGCGTAGCCTTCAGCCTCATGCAAGCATCCTTGTTCATGACGACCCAAGATATGCTGGATACCCTCAAAGCTATAGATGGCATCGTATAAAGGCAAAACCGCTCCACCAGGATAACCAAAAATCGTGTCAATGCCCAAATCACGCAGGGTTTCAAGAACGAGCTCTGAACCGGTTTTTGCAGTTTCTAAGGTAATTTTCTCCATGTCTCTCCTTTCCAGTACTTTGTATATCAAATTAGCATGCTACTATCATACCATTTTTGGAAAATATTTCAAGTAAAAATCACAAATTTTCTGAATTTTCTATCCAAATCCGAATAATGAGATATTTCCTGAAAAAAGAACAATCCAATCAAAAAAGTCTCTAGGAATCCTAGAAACTTTGCTTGCTTATAGCCAGCCCCTTTCTTGGGCAATCTTTGCTGCCTCGGTCCGGTTCTCTGCATCCAATTTGGTCAGAATCGCTGACATATAATTGCGGATGGTCCCGTTAGAGAGAAATAAACGATCAGCAATTTCTTGGTTGGAAGCTCCTTTGGCGACTTCTTTTAGGACTGCTTGCTCCTGAGAACTTAGAGGATTGGGATGGGTCAAGATTCCCTCCATTAATTCAGGAGAATATTCTTTTTGACCTGCCAAAACGGTATGCAGGGTGCCCATCAAGTCCGTGATGCGGCGTTCTTTTAAGACATAGGCATCGACTCCAGCCTTCAGGGCCCGCTCAAAGTAACCCGGCCGCTTAAAGGTGGTAACGATGACAACCTTGAGCTGGGGTTGTTGACTTTTGGCCCATTCCAACACTTCTAGCCCTGTTTTGATGGGCATCTCAATATCTAAGATAGCAATATCGACTGGATGGGTTTCGAGTAAGCGAATAGCTTCTTGCCCGTCTCCAGCCTGCAAGACTTCTTCTACATCCTCTTGCAAAAGCAAGAGCTGACAGAGGGCATCGCGTAACATACTTTGGTCTTCAGCAACTAATAAGCGCATCTTATTTCCTTTCTTGATAGGGGATCCGTATTTCTATGCGGGTTGGCTTGTGACGACGACTGATCTCTAACTCTCCTCCCAATAAGGCAATCCGTTCGCGGATCGAGTGCAGATCCTTATCGGAAACTTTACTAAAGCCGATGCCATTGTCTTCTGCAACCATTTCTACACCTGTCTCGGTGGAGCAATAAGAGAGAAAGGCCTGCGTCGCTTTGGCATGTTTGATCATATTAGTGGCTAATTCCAGAGACACCATGGCCAGAGCAGACTCTAGGATCGGCGAGATGCTAGCTGTATCGAGCTCATTCTGAATCTCCACTTTGACTTGCGCCACTTCTAGCATTTGCTGGACAGTTTCTAGCTCTCTTGTCAGGGTTCGCTGCTTCAAGTTCTCCACAATCTCTCGGACTTGGTGCATGGACTCTTGACTGATAGCTTGAATCTCTTGCACCTGCTCCTGCGCCTTCTCAACCTGACCCAATGCTAAGAATTGATCAGCTAGGTCCGCCTTGACACTGAGCATGGCAAAGGTGTGTCCTAGACTGTCATGCAGATCGCGGCCAATCCGATGGCGCTCGTTTTCTGCCAACAAGAGATTGATCTGGGCATTTTGCTTGGCATGGTCAGCTTTCAACTCTTCCACCATCCGAATCCGAATCATGCCGTAGGTCATGGCATGGGTAAAAAAGAAAATAATGATTAAAAATACCCATTCATACTCCATCGCACTCTGTTTGAAAAAGATGGCCCCAAAAAGCAGGAATTGCGATAGAAAAACTGTCCAAAGATAGGGAGAGCGAAAATTGCGAATCTCAAAGTGATAGACCAATAGGTTGCTGATGAAGAAATAAAACCAAAAATAGTTGGCGTTAATAAAAAGAGTATTTCCTGCTACATAGGCTAGGAGGTATAGCCAACAAATCCAGGTCAGCTTTTTGTTTTCAGTAATCAAGACTCCTAGATAGGAAGCAATAAACAAGAGGGCTAAAAAGAAGTGCCAGTAGGGGACCTCCCCTAATAAAATAGAGATAAAGGGAAAGCCCATAAAGACTAGGCTAGCGTAAAACATATAATGGATACGCTTGAGTTTTTCAATCATGAACGAACCTCAGAATGACGACGATAGATGATAACAAGGGCAAACAAGACCAGGGTAAACAAAGTTAAATAGACACTCGCAAAGACATTAACCTGTCCCTTGTTTAAAAAGGTCTTAATCAGTTCCATCAATTGATAGGTTGGTAAGCATTTGCCGATGGCTTGCATCCATTCTGGAAAGACACTAATAGGCATCCATAGGCCACCCATAACAGCCAGTCCCATATAGAGGAGATTGCCTGCAACCGACATCAATTGACTGGAAGGAAGCAAGGTCAAGACCAGACCGATAGCTACAAAAGCTAGACTTCCTAGGATGAGAAGGAAGGCCGCTAAGACCCAATCCTGTAGGGACATATTCACATGGCGCACCACATGGCCCACAGTAAAGACAACTCCAATCGATAGGAGAAAGTCTACAAAGAGACCCGCAACCTTTATTAGATAATATTCTACCATAGATACCGGGGTATGGCGCAAGACTTTTTGCCAATTGTTGAGTCGATCAGTTTCAAGAACTGTTGGAAAAGAAAAGATAGCCGTAGACATCATAGAAAATGCCGTCATAGAAAGGAGATAATCCCTCATAAAGTGAGCAGGTGCTCCTGGTGTTTCCTGGTACATCCCTGAAAAGAAGAGATAAAAGGCCGTTGGCATCCCAATTGATAACAAGTAATAAATGGCTTGGCGTCTAGTCAAATGCCACTCAACCACGCCGAGAGCTTTCATGCGTTTCATCTTCTCTACCTACTTCCTTTGTATTTTCAAAAATAGAATCCAATAAACTTCTATTGGTCACCTCGATCTCTTGGATCGAACAGCCTTCTTCCTGCAATCGCCTCCACAAACGATTGGCATCACCTGTCACAACCTGAAGGGCATCGGGTTTGACCGTCACTTGACCAATCCCTTCCATCTCGGCCACTAGAGCTTTGTAACGCAAAGGAAGGGTGAAATGTTTTTCTACCTCTTCGCTTCGCATGGCTAGAGGCGTCGTATCCCGAAGCAAATGGCCCTGGTGCAAGACCAAAATCCGATCAGCTGTATGCTCTACTTCCTCGATGTAATGGGAAGAATAGACAATAGTCACACCTTGGTCCTTTAAATGCCCGACGATCTCCCAAAAGCGTTGGCGAGTGGACGTATCCATGGCAGCCGTTGGCTCATCCAAAAATAGGAGACTGGGACGACCAATCAAGGTCAACACAAAGGATAAGAGACGCTTTTGCCCACCAGACAGCTTACTGGCTAATTGCTTCTTTTGTTCTGGAGTAAAACGCAATAAATCATCGATGTCATTGACCGTTAAAGGGTTGGGATAAATGGAGCGAAAGAAACTGATCAGTTCCTGCACGGTTAGCTTTTGAACGATGGCATTCTCTTGAGGGAGATAAGAGACACTATCCTTTAACTGAGGATGACCAGGAGCTTTTCCTTCTATTTTAATGATTCCAGAAGTCACCTTCCTATCCCCTAGGAGGCAATCCATCAATGTTGTTTTCCCAGCTCCGTTTGGCCCAATCAAAGCCAAGCAATCCCCTCTCTCAACTGTGAAAGAAAGATCTTCTAGGATCACCTTTCCTTTGATACTTTTGTTCAAGCTCTCTACTCTAATGACACTCATGAGACTCTCCTTTCAACCAGATTTGGCCAGCTGGAATGATGACATAGACGACCAAGGTCACTCCCCAAACCGTTTGGAAAAACCAGCTAGGAAAATGGGCAGAAAACCAGCCCGTCATCATCTCAGTCGCCCAAAGGAGCAAACACAAAACAGCTACCAATCCAATTTCAAGTTTCTTTTTCATTGCTCCATCTCCTTTTTAACAGCCTTGACCATTTTTAGACCTTCTTGAACGGCCCAACTCATGATACCAATTCCAGCAAATAATTCCCAAGGGAAATGGTAATAGAGGCTATCATCCTTTGAAAAGATCAAATAGATGACCATTCCCACCACTGTTAACGTAAACACTTTATAGAACCATTGTTTCATTTTTCCTTACCTCTTACTTTCTGACTATATTATAGCGAAAGAAAATAACAGCCACTAGATAATTTTGTCACTGGCTCACATGACAAAAGTCACTAAAAAAGCCAAGTGACTTCACTCGACTTTTTCTATTCTTCTTACTGACCTTCTTCTTTCATGCCATGCAGTTTCAAGGCCTTGACCAAGGCATCTGCCTTCATGTTTTTCAAATCATTGAGACCAGCATCTTTGAAGTAAGAAATTTCTTCTAGAGACTTGGCGTCAATTAGGTTGATGTCAATCACACTAGTTGAGAGCAATTTCTTTTCTGGTGTGACTGTGTATTCCAAACTAAAACCGGGAACGGTTTTTAGCTTCTTATAGTCTTCATTTTGCTCCAGCAAAGCTTGAATGGCTGCTGTGAGTTCTTCAGGTGATTTCTCTGCTGCAATGGTCCCAAGTTGTTTGGGCAGATCAGCTGTCACTTCGATGCGAAGGTTTTCAACCTTATCTCCCTTAGATTTGATGATATCCCGGTGTTTTGTTCCATTGATATCTCCAACTAAGGTTGTGGTTTTTTCTTCATTTTTTACTTCTTTTTTAACAGAGGAACTGCTAGATGAGCTAGCGGTTGTAGTTTTCTTCGTTTGGGATTGCGAACAACCAGTCAATACCAAAATGGCTAGCCCAAGGGTTACAAAAAATTTCTTCATTTTTATAACTCTCCTTTCACATACTGATACCAGTATAACATATCGCGTCTTTCTTGTCTAAAAACTCCACTTCTCAAACCATTTCCTCCTCTTTTCAAGCTCTTCAATTTGAATAAAAATCTGATGAATATGAGACTTTTTGCAGAAACTCCTTTTTCTCACGAATAAAGCCTCAGTGGAGGGTTCACTTCAGTCTCAAATCCCTCTGAATCACGCTGCTTTCATAGAGAATCTCCTGGTTTTTCTATATACAAAAAAAGGTTCCGAAAGGAACCTTCTGTTCAATTATTCTACACTAAACAAGTATGGGTAGACTGGTTGGCCACCTTGGTGGATTTCCACTTCTACATCCTCATACTTCTCAGCAAGGGCTTGGGCCAATTCATTTGCCAACTCCTCACTGCCGTCTTCACCGACATAGATGGTCACAATTTCACTGTCTTCATCCAACATATGAGCGAATGTTTCTTCCAATGTTTCCATCATATCTGGATTTGAAACAACGATTTTGCCATCGACCATTCCAAGATTATCATTTTCATGGATTTCAAGCCCATCAATAGTGGTATCGCGAACCGCTGTCGTCACACTACCAGACATAACATCGCTCAATGAAGCGCTCATGCGTTCGTAGTTTTCTTCGATCGATTTGCTTTCATCAAAGGCAAGAAGACTAGTCAATCCTTGAGGGATGGTCTTGGTCTCAACAACTGCTGCAGGTTGATCAATCACTTCTGCTGCAGATTGAGCCGCCATCAAGATGTTTTTGTTGTTTGGCAAGATGATGATGTTGCGCGCATTCAACTCTTCAACAGCTTTGACAAAGTCTTCTGTTGAAGGGTTCATGGTTTGACCACCAGAGATGATGTAATCCACTCCTTGCGCTTTAAAGATATCAGCCAATCCATCACCCGCTACAACTGCAATGATGGCATATTCTTTTTCTTCAACTGGTTTGGCTTGACGTTCTTCTTTTTCAACTTGCGCTTCGTGTTGGTTACGCATGTTGTCGACTTTCACCTTGACCAAGCTTCCGTACTTAAGACCTTCTTGCATGACAAGACCTGGATCTTCAGTATGGACGTGGACTTTGACGATTTCGTCATCGTTGACGACTAATAGAGAATCCCCAAGATTGTTCAAGTAGTTACGGAATTCGTCGTAGTCAAAGTCTTTGACGTAGGTTGGACCTTGCTTCAAAGCGACCATGATTTCTGTACAGTAACCAAACTTGATGTCTTCAGTTGCAACATGACCAGCGACTGACTTGTGGTGTTCTGCATTGATCATTTCTGACATGGTTGCAGGTGTTGCTTGGAACTCTTCAGAAGCGATGAATTCACCTGTCAAAGCTGACAAGAATCCTTCATAGATGAAGACCAAACCTTGACCACCAGAGTCTACCACGCCAACTTCTTTCAAGACTGGCAACATATCTGGAGTCTTCGCAAGAGCTGTTTTAGCTCCTTCAAGAGCTGCACGCATAACTTCCACTGCATCGTTGGTAGATTCTGCTTTTTTCTTAGCCCCGATGGCTGCCCCACGAGAAACCGTCAAAATGGTTCCTTCAACTGGCTTCATAACGGCTTTATAAGCGACTTCTACCCCAGACTGGAAGGCTGCCGCAAGCGCTGCTCCATCCAATTCTTCTTTGTCTTTGACACTTTGAGAAAATCCACGGAACAATTGAGAAGTGATAACTCCTGAGTTCCCACGCGCACCCATCAAGAGACCTTTAGCGAAGATCCCTGCCGCTTCTCCAACAGTTGATGCAGAACGGTCAGATACTTCTTTGGCCCCATTTTCGATGGTCATTCCCATATTGGTTCCTGTGTCACCGTCTGGGACAGGAAAGACGTTCAAAGAGTTTACATATTCCGCTTGTTTATTTAAGCGCGTAGCCCCCGCTTGAACCATTTCTTGAAATAAACTTGTAGTAATATTAGCCACGATTATTCTCCCACAATCTTGATATTTTGAATATAGACATTCACAGTATCCGTAGTGATTCCAAGTTGATTTTCCAAACTAAATTTCACACGTTCTTGAATATTTTTTGAGACTTCGCTAATCTTTGTTCCATAGCTCAAAACAGTGTAAACATCAACTGCGATAGTTCCTGCTTCCGTTGTTTTGACAACAACACCTTTAGAGAAGTTTTCTTTCCCTAGGAGGGCTTGGAAATTATCTTTGATCGCATTTTTGCTGGCCATTCCAACCACACCGAAGATCTCAGTAGCGGCACCGCCTACAACAGTTGCGATAACCTCATCAGTCAATTCAATTTGACCGTCCTTTGTATTGATTTTTACTGTCATAATTTCTACCTCAAAAGTATTTTATATTCTATTTTACCATAAAAGAGATCAGCTGTAAAAGGGTAGGGACTATTCTTCTCCCGCTGTGACAGCTGTCTCTAGAGAAAAAGAAAAGGGAGTGGGAAAGAACTCCGTAAAATAAAAAAAGTTGAAAAGGTTCCCCAAACCTTTTCAATTTTCCCACCCCCGCACAGTTGATTAGGAAGTACGAATGTTTCAAACATGAGTAGTTCCAATCAACCACTGCGTCATGCTACTATTCCTAACAAAAGCGAAGGCTGGACACTTTATGCCCAGCCTTCTTTCTTTATTAAACGCGTTCTACTTTACCAGATTTCAATGCACGAGCTGAAGCCCAAACTTTTTTAGGTTTACCATCGATAAGGACAGTTACTTTTTGAAGGTTTGGTTTTACAGCACGTTTTGTTTGGTTCATAGCGTGTGAACGGTTGTTACCTGATACAGTCTTACGACCTGTGAAATAACATACTTTAGCCATTTCTGTGTTTCCTCCTATTAGATCTAATATAACGGATGTGCTAGCACCACATACCGTACTATATTATCAAAAAAAATCTCTCTTGGCAAGCTTTTGGCCAAAGTTTTTCATTTCAGACTTAAGAAAACGAATTCGCTCCGACATAGATAATTTCCAGATTTCCTAAGGAAACATCGCCCGTAATGTAGAAATCCTTGCTTGTCAGAGCACTTGGATTTTCCTGATGTTGGATCGCTGAGAGGGAATTATCCACATTTACATGGACGCGCCAATCGCTTGGTACATAAAGGCTCAGACTCCCAAGGGAAACATCGACAACAAACTGAGCAGAAGGACCCTCAATCCGGCAATTATCAAAATAAACCGATGCTTCTCCCATACTTACATCTGCACTTCCGTGGGTAAAGTGTTGGTCATTGAGATATTTTGTCACCGTTGAAAAAGTGACATCGATGTCATTGCCATCCGACTTATTCATGGATCCAGCAGAATAGGAAGCTAGGCGGGCTTTTGTTTTCTTAGCGGGTTTAAACAAAATGTTGAGCCCAATCACAGCGAGAATTGAGGAAAGGATGACAACTGAATTGGACACCGGAAGGAAATGGTATTGCCCATTGAGACAAAAGAGGGCTAAAAGTCCATAGATGAAGCCCCAACCAAAATGGCGTTTTAAGAAACTAGAGAGGGATAGGACTGCAAGCAAGGTGACCCAAGCCAAGGTCCAGATGCTAATGTCCCATTTTACAAAATAGCCTTGTAAGAGGATTAAGGCTGCTAAAAGGATTAAGAATACTCCAATTAATTTTTTTCTCATGATATTACCTCATTTCATTTAGTCGTTCTTTTAAGAGTTGATAGTAGCGTCTAGATACGTGAACCTGCTTATGGGTCTGATAGAAATTGACCGTGCTGGTCCCTGAAAAAGACTTTTCCAGAGAGTAGATCTGCTTGGCGTTGACAATGGTGGATTTGGATATCCGACAAAAGGCGATGGGAAGCAACTCCTCCAACTCATAGAGCTTCTGCTTGACCTCATAGGCCTCGTCCTTGGTGTGCCCAAAAATCTTCTCCCCGTCCGTCTCAAAAAAGAGGATCGATGCCACATCTAGAAAATACTCACTTCGATCCTTGTAGAAGGCTAAAGGAGCAACCTTTTGTTCTAAGATTCTCTCTTGCAGCTGGGTCAACTCCGGGGTCAAGCGCGGAGCTCGAATCAAGATCTCAGGCTCATCCATTGATGGATCCAATTCGATTCTAACTTTCATAAAACTCCTTTCCCAACGTTTTGATAGTACCATTATAACAGCTGTTGAAAACAAAACAAGGACTTTTCAGTAAGTGGCACATTTCCCCCATCAAGAGGTAGTTTTTGAGAAGTAAAAAAGCTGATCAAGTGACCAGCCTTTCTTTATTTATTGCTTTCCTTGTCCGGTAAAAGAAAACTAAGACCCAGGCAAGCGAGCACACCTGCTGTGATGACCAGACCATTTGAAACCGGCAGGACATCGTAAATCGCATTTGCGATCATAAATGCGATCAAGGCGCAGATAACACTTGCCTTGTAATCTTTTTTCAAGAGATTTTCAAGTGTAAAGAAAGCAAATAAGAGAACAGGGAACAAAGGCCAGATATTCACATCGATCTTTGGAAAGCCAACCATTCCCATTACCACAACTGCAAGAGCAGCAAGAATCAATGCAAGTCCAAGTAATTTTTTCATCATATACCTCATTTTGATTATTCGGAAGTATTTCTTCCTTTGATGATTCTATGATAGCAGAGAGCTCCTACGGAGACAAGGACTTTTGACTAAGCGGTCAAAAATGGTGCCTATGCGGTCAAAAAAAGAAACGAGACCGAACGAATATGTGATGAACATCATTCGTCGTCTCGCTCCTTCAAAGTCGTTTCTTCCTATGCCGATTGCAGGGATCGAACCTGTGACCTACGCGTTACGAGTGCGTTGCTCTACCAACTGAGCTAAATCGGCGATTACCTTCTTAGTATAGCACTCTGATAGCGGATGTCAAGCACTTTTAGTTGATCTTTTTAATCAGAATCTGACATGGATTCTGTGGATCCCATAGTTGCGGAAAAATCTCTAATTTTTTAAAACCAAGACTGCGATAAAAGACATTTGTTCGGTCATAATCTTTATTTGAACCTTCTGCGACTGTTTTGACCTGTAGGTAGGCCACTTGTTTGACTGCTTCTCTTTCTATAGTCGTAACTAATTCCCTTCCAATTCCTTGACCTTGGAATGATTTTTTCACGCCTAGACAGTCAATTTCAGCACAATCTTCACTCGAATATGATAAACTTATAAACCCTACTACATCACTTTCTTGATAAGCAGCTCAAACTCGTAAATCCTTAGCTCCTTCAATGTAGGCTTGCGTGCTTTCTGGTATTCCAAACCATTCTGGCAAATCCCTTAAAATCTCAGCGACAACTGCCATTTTTTGATCTTCACCCTTGACTTCTTTAATTACAAACATCATAAGTTCCTTTCTTGATTTTTGTCTTACTTTAGCTCTTACGAACCAGCACTTTCGTAGGCATCCAATCCCCTGTCCCAAAGTTTGAGGGAAATAACAAAGAAAACAAGGGAAATCAGAATCAAACCACCAATATTAAAGAGTCCATCCTTGTCCTGCAAGAAATAGCTGGCAGGATAGTAGGCCGTAAAGGCGAAAGGTACAATAAAGCTAATTAACCAACGAAGGAGCGAATTGTAAATAGAAATAGGATACTTGGCAAAATCATTAAACATATAGAAAATGTAAATCATGGCACCTGACTGCTTGGTCCAAAAAGCGATGCTGGCTGTTGCAATTTTCAAGGAAGTATAAATCAAGGTCGCAAAAGGAATACAAACTAGAAAAATCAGGAATTTTGGAAGAGTCCAAGCAATGCTAGTCGCCGTTGTCGCTAGTAAAATCCCACCGACCAAAAGTTCACCCAAGGCATCAATCTGAAAGGTCTCAACGAGGATGTGAAAGAGAGGGTTGATAGGACGAGTCAGATACTTGTCAAACTCCCCTTTTCGAACTAGCCGTTGACCTAAAGCCCAGAGATTGTCAAAAAAGAGATGATCTAATCCCTTTGGAATTAAGGAAAATCCATAGATAAAGGCAATCTCTTGAAAGGTCCAACCTTCTAGCGAGGGGATGTGTTGAAAGATGACATTGAGAAACAAGAGGTTCAGGCCTTGAGTCAGAAAGACTCCCAACACACCAACCACAAAATCTACCTTGTATTCCATGATTTGCTTGATGTACTGTCTGATAAAAATCAGATGCATGCGTTGATATTTTTTCATACTAACCTCCCTGAATGGTGATAAATGACTGGACTCGTTTCCAAATCAACTGAGACAAGCCCACCATCACTATAAGCCAGAAAAGCTGAAGCAAAAGTGCTTGAAGAATCTGACTAGCATCGTATTTCCCAACAATAATCATGACCGGAGTGTAAATTAAGGATGAGAAAGGTAAGAAGGACAGAATATCTGAAATGACCTTTGGAAAGAAAGCCAAGGGAATCAAACTTCCAGACATAAAGGCCACTATGGAAGTCTTGAGTAGATTGGAACCCCAAAGATTTTTAAAGACAAATGCTGAAAATCCAAAGCAGATATTAAAGAAAAAGTTAATCAGATAGGCCAGCGTTAAGCTAAAAAGATAAAGGGTAGTTAGTCCCAGCACTTCTACAATCCCTTGCCCAGATAAGGTTTTCATCAAAACAATGACACTTAAAAATGGCAGTCCAACAGAGATAAAAATCAACCACTTGGAACCAAGCTCCGTAAAGAGGTAAGAAGCCGCAAAATGCACTGGTCGCAACAAGCGCATGATAATGGAACCATCCTTGACCTCATCACCAATCATAAAGGAAGAATCCGACCTAGTCAGAAGATTAGTCACAAAACTCATGATGATGTAGAGGGTGATATCCGCCATACTGAAGCCCTGAATCAAAGGCTCCTGGGAGGAATCAAAGACAGCCTTCCATAGATAAAAAGCCACAAAAGCACCCATGACATCGCCAATCCGATAAAGAATAAAGTTGACTCGATAGCTAATCAACTCCTGAATCCCTGCATTGATAAAGGGTTTATAACGTCTCCACAATTTGACCATCTTAGAGCTCCTTTCGATAGAAGCGACGGATAATATCTTCAATATCCGTATCTACCATCTTCAAATCACGGACCTCAAAATCAGATAAGGTTTGCTTGATAATATCGGCCGACTGGTAGCGGGAACTATCGAATTCAATATTGAGAGTATTTCCTTGTCTATCAATGGACATATCAGGCAAGCCCTCATAATGAGAGACTAGATGATTTTGACCTGGCGTCAGGTCAAAGGAGAGAGTTTTCATCTTTCCAAAGGTCTCCTTGAGCTGGCTAACCGTTCCATCAAAAATCTCTTGCCCCTTATCAATCATAAAAATCCGATCACAGAGTTGCTCAATATCACTCAAATCATGAGTAGTCAAGAGAATAGTTGTCTCTTCCTCCTGATTAATCTGGGTAATGGCCCGACGAATGTTGTCCTTGACCGACACATCCAAACCAATAGTCGGTTCATCTAAAAAGAGAACTTTGGGATTGTGAAGCAAGGAAGCCGCAATATCCGCCCGCATCCGTTGACCTAGTGAAAGAGTCCGCACAGGATCCTTGATAAATTCCTTCAAATCCAAAACTTCATTCAAAAAGTCCATGCGCTTATGGAAAAGCGAGTCCGGTACATCATAGATCTCTTTCAAAACCGTGTAGGTCTCTTGCAGAGCCAAATCCCACCATAACTGGGTGCGTTGTCCGAAAACGACTCCAATATCCTTGACATAATCTTGGCGATTATCCTGCGGAATCTTGCCGTTAATCCGACAAAAGCCAGATGTGGGCTTCAAAATTCCTGTCAGCATTTTGATGGTGGTTGACTTCCCAGCACCATTTGCCCCGATAAATCCTAAAATCTGCCCTTTTGGAACTTCAAAAGTTAAATCCTTGACCGCTTCAAAGGTCTGCTTTTCAGGATGAATAAAGGAGCGCAAGGCTCCCTTTAACCCCGGCTCCTTAACTGTCTTCACAAAATTTTTCCGAAGATGTTGCACTTCTATCATTGCCATATCTATCTCCCCTATCGTAAGAAGCAACATTGTATTTTTGACTACAAATATTCTAAATCCTTACTTTCTACACTTACTCAATATTATTACAGAAGGCTTTATACCAACCTATTATAATCCAATAAAAAAAGGAATGCAAGCGTTTGCTTATAGATTATGAAATTAGAGATTTCTCTCTTAAAATGAAACTTTTAATCAAAAATTCTGTTAAATAGTTTCCTTAAGACACCAAAAAACCTGCCCTTAGGGGCAGGCTTATTGTTAAGAAAAAGAATTTTTTTAATCGAGAAAAATAACGATTCTACTGTTAATCCTTCAGCATTTAATTATTATCATCAGTCTCAATGGATTTTTAAGCCCTCAATTATTCTCTAAAAATTCTTTAATACGAGAAACAATAGCATCGCTTTGATAATGATAGAGGTCGTGAGGCGCATCCATATAGTCGACTTGAACATTAGACTGGTCACTTGCAAATCTCTCTGCATAACGTTGCCACTCTGATTGGCTAAAGGTCGTGCCTTCACCGTTAGAAACCAGGAGTAAGGCTGGAATTTTCGGATTAATGCTAGATGGAACTTTCTTGGCATTTTCCTTTGCCAAACGGGATTCATGAAGCATGGCTTGTGACATCAACTGCTTATATGCTAGTAATTTATATTGTTGTCGTTCAGTTTCAGTCAGAGTTGGATTTTTTATATAAAAGGACTCTGGGAAATAACGGAGCAAGCCAATCTTACTCGTCCAATAGGCTAAGGTTATGAGAGTTGGGTGTTCTTTTAAATCTTCATAACTCGCTGGCAAGGCCCAATCCAGGCCAATCAAAGCCTTCACTTCATTTGGATATTTCTCTTGCCAAGCAAGACTCTCTAAACTAGCCATTGAATGCGAAATAATCACATAAGGACCTGAAACATGAGCTTGCGCCAAAGCTTGACGGGTCTCAGAAAGGACCTCCATCACATCTCTTGAACGATCACTATCTTGGCTAAAACCATATCCGGCTCGCTCCACGACAACAACTTTGTATTTTTTTGATAGGGAATCTGATAGATTCTTAAAATCTAGGATAGGAGAGGCAATCCCTGCACCTGAAAGAAGAACGATTGTTTCAGACCCTTCTCCTTTAACAGAGACACTCATTCGATGTCCATTGACTGTAACTTGTTTACCAATGGGTGTGAGAAGCTTGCTTTCATTTCGTAAACTGAATTGATGAAAAACAAATGTAGCACCTAAAAAGAGCAGGAGAAAGCCACAAACGATCCAGCTCCACAGTTTGAATTTTTTCATAGTGTTATTGTACAAGCTTTAGAGTGTTTTAGCAATACGAATGAGATATTTTTATTGCAATAATAAAAGAGATAAATAATAACCTCCAACTCTACAAAAAGGCTTATCCTTACGGATAAACCTCTAGTTCGTATTGCATTACCTATTTTAATTCAGTGAAAATTAATCTAGCATCATCACTCGATACATTATCATCAGTATTATATAAATTGATCGAGACAATTTCTCCCTCTTCTAGTTTCACAGCAACATCTAGATTGCTAGGATCTAACGTTTGGTTTTTAGATGTTTTTGTTAACATATTATATATAGAGAGCGACCAGCCCAAATTTTGAAGCTCTGAATTCATATTAATATTAGTACTTAACCTATATGTACCAGCTTTAACATCGCGACCTACAACATATTCTCCAATTCCCAACTCATTACTCATTTGTACTTTTTCTGGTACTGCATTGAATTTAATCTTGGAAATATTACTAAAATTTAATTTATCTCCTTCAAATAAAACCATTCTTATTTTTGAAGGAGAATCTGTAGATGTTCCTTGAGCTCCTGCTACCCAATTAATAAAAGGCGAAGAAAAATCCTTCCTGTCTCCAAAAATATTGCCACTTCCTCCTGTAATTTCCAAGTCATAAATTCCAGGTTTTACATCTCCGCTCTCGCCTACCACAACATCTCCTGTGACATAGATTTCCTCAGTAGATTTCGATAACTTCGCAAACTTATTCATCTTAACTACAAATGAGTTCTTATCATTAAGATCTTCTTCCGTTGTAGATTTATTAGAGTTTGAAGGAGACTTAGTCTTTACTACAGGATTCTTATCAGAAGAAGCCGTTGTTTTAGACTCATTATTTGTACGACAAGCTGTTAGTAATGAACCAGCTATTAAAACTGTTAATAATAATTTAGTGTTTTTCATTTTACACTCCCTTTTCTATCCCTGAAACTTCAATTTTATTTTATCACAACCTAGTACTAAAAGCAAAAAATTAATTGGATTCATCGAATTAATTTAGTATAAAAGAAACTAATAGTTTGTATAACAGATTTTTATAGAATATAATGATTGCTATGAATTGTATCGACTATAGATATAAATGTAAATAAAAGATAATTCATCTCGATATGTAACCTGTCTTTATTGCATATTCTATTAATAGGTATTCAATCCTAGACCTACTAGAGGAAGTCGTTTGACAGATTTCTATCTTCATATCATATAAAAAAACAAGATCCACATGGGACCTTGCTTTCCTGTTTTTTATTAAGCTTTGCCTTCTGAACCGAATACGTCGATACGTTCTTCAACAGCTGCTGTAATTGCTTCGAAACCTGGTTTCAAGAATTTACGTGGGTCGAAGAGTTTCTTCTTGTCGTATTCTGCTTCGTTTGCATCGTATTCACGTACGAATTGACGAGTAGCATTTGCAAATGCGATTTGGCATTCAGTGTTCACGTTAACTTTCGCAACACCAAGTTTGATCGCTGCTTGGATTTGATCATCAGGGATACCTGATCCACCGTGCAATACGATTGGGAATCCTGGAACAGCTTCAGTCAATTTTTGCAAGTGGTCAAGGTGAAGACCTTTCCAGTTTGCTGGGTAAGGACCGTGGATGTTACCGATACCTGCAGCCAAGAAGTCGATTCCTGTAGCAACCATTGCTTTAGCATCTTCGATTGGTGCCAATTCACCGTCACCGATGATACCGTCTTCTTCACCACCGATAGTACCAACTTCAGCTTCTACTGAGATACCTTTAGCATGAGCTTTTTCAACGACATCTTTCGCCAATTTAAGATTTTCTTCAACTGGAAGGTGTGAACCGTCAAACATGATTGAAGTGTAACCAGCTTCGATACATTCAAGAGCATCGTCGTAGTGACCATGGTCAAGGTGAATAGCAACTGGTACAGTGATACCCATTGATTCTACAAGGTTTTCAATAAGGGCTTTACATACTTTGTAACCACCCATGTATTTAGCAGCACCCATAGAAGTTTGGATAAGTACTGGAGCTTTCTTAGCTTCTGCTGCACGCAAGATAGCTTGAGTCCACTCAAGGTTGTTTGTGTTAAATCCACCAACTGCATAACCATTGTCACGAGCTGCTTGGACAAATTTTTCTGCTGAAACGATTGCCATTAGTCATAGGCCTCCTATATATTTTTGTGGGGCTAATCCCACTTACATTGTTTATTTTATCACTTTTTAGATGAAATTGCTAGTTTTTCCTGTAGCTTTAAGCGATTTCTTCCGATAAATAGGACGGAATCTCCTATCTCCTAAGACTCTCATCCTAGCAAACAAGTAAAAGAAGGGGACTTACACCCCCTTCAATTCTCTTCTTTAAATTTTTTTAGTGAAAGGAGAAAGGCAATCCCGCAAATCACAAGGGATACCGCTGCAACCCATTGAGAATAGAAATAAGCAGCAAATAACTGACTGTCGGTAAATATTTTTCCAAGAAGTCCGTTTAGCACTCCCTCAAGAAAGGGAATATTCTCACACACTGCAAGGATTGACGCAAGAAAGAGTATACTGCCTGCTATCAGAAAAAGATGAAGAATCCATTTTTTGATTCTTTTTTCATCTCTGAGCAGATACTTAGAAGCAATCGCCACTAAAAAAATGAAAACATTCCATATGTTTAAGGCGATAAAATATCTAAAAGTATCCTTGTATGCGCCTATCCCCATCGCTAAAATCAGGATAGGACCGAAAAAATTAATGGCACTTCCCAATAGTGCAAAAAGGCCATCGGCCAATACCAGATCCTTTTTCTTCATGTTCTCACCTCATCTCACACCTATTCTACCACAAAGAAATTTGAAAACAAAAAAAGATAGCCGAAGCTATCTTGATCCGATGCGGAGAGAGGGACTTGAACCCTCACGACCTAAAGCGGTCACAGGATCCTTAGTCCTGCGCGTCTGCCAATTCCGCCATCCCCGCGATTGAGTACTTTACTAGTATATCAATCAACGACTTTTTTGTCAAGATTTTTTTCAAACTTTTTTCAGAGTTTGTCATTTTTTCACAAAAAGGGAGCAGGTCCTTCGACCTGCTCCCTTGATTTTTATTTGCTATCGTGGTTTTCAACTGCCGCTGTGATAAAGGCTGTGTAAAGTCCTTCTGGGCGGTTTGGACGGCTTGACAATTCTGGGTGGTATTGGCAAGCAACAAAGAATTTGTTTTCTGGGATTTCAACGATTTCGACCAAACGGTTGTCTGGTGAAACGCCTGAGAAGACAAATCCTGCTTCTTCGAACTGTTCACGGAAAGCATTGTTAAACTCATAACGGTGACGGTGGCGACGTTGTACCACTTCTTGATTATCATAGGCAGCGGCTGCTTTTGATCCTCGTTTGAGTTTAGATGGGTAAAGACCGAGACGGAGCGTTCCTCCCATGTCTTCCACATCAATTTGGTCCCGCATGATATCGATAATTGGATACTTGGTTTCTGGATCCAATTCGGATGAATTGGCCCCTTCCAAGCCTAAAACGTGACGGGCAAATTCGATACAGGTTAACTGCATACCCAAGCAGACACCCAACATTGGGACGTCTTGTTCACGCGCATACTTGATGGCTTGAATTTTTCCTTCTGTCCCCCGTTGACCAAAACCACCTGGGACGATGATCCCATCCGCATCTCCAAGGAGTTCTGCCACATTTTCAGCTGTCACATCATTGGCATTGACCCAATTAATCTTGACCTCTGCATCATTGGCATACCCTGAGTGCTTCAAGGCCTCAACGACAGAAATGTAGGCATCTTGCAATTCTACGTATTTTCCAACCAAGGAAATCTTGACCTGCTTCTTGAGGTTCATGACCTTGTCGACCATCGCAGACCATTCTGTCATATCTGCTGCAGGAACATCCAATTTCAAATGGTCACAAACGATTTGGTCCATATTTTGTGCTTGCAAGTTCAATGGGATTTGGTACAAATGTTCCACATCAAGTGACTCGATGACAGCTTCTGGTGCCACATCACAGAATTGAGCCAACTTGTTCTTAATTCCTTGACCAGCTGGTTTTTCTGTACGGATGACCAACATATTTGGTTGAATTCCAAGACCACGCAATTCTTTCACAGAGTGTTGGGTCGGCTTGGTTTTCATTTCTCCCGCAGCCTTCAAGTAAGGTAGAAGAGTGGTGTGGATGTACATAACGTTTTCAGCACCAACATCTGCCTTCATTTGACGAAGAGCTTCAAGGAAAGGAAGGGACTCAATGTCTCCAACTGTTCCCCCGACTTCTGTGATGATGACATCTGAATCCGTCGTCGTCGCTGCTCGTTTGATCTTTTCTTTTAAGGCATCTGTAATATGAGGAATAACCTGTACAGTCGCGCCCAAGTATTCTCCGCGACGTTCCTTGCGAAGGACTTCGCTATAAATTTTCCCTGTCGTCACATTTGAGTACTTATTCAGATTGATATCAATGAAGCGTTCATAGTGACCAAGGTCCAAGTCTGTCTCTGCGCCATCGTCTGTGACAAATACTTCCCCGTGTTGGTAAGGGCTCATCGTCCCTGGGTCAATATTGATATAAGGGTCAAATTTTTGGATGGTCACTTTCAATCCACGATTTTTGAGCAAGCGACCAAGACTTGCTGCGACAATCCCTTTTCCGATGGATGATACGACACCACCCGTGACAAAAATATATTTTGTTGACATGTGCTTTCCTCTTCTTCTAATGTTGTAGAGGCCATTCCTCTTTGCAGAAAAAACAAAAATAGCTCCCTAATCCTTAGGGAGCTCCGACCTCAAAATGAGGTGCCCGAACAATATCTTACCGCAAATGGTCTACTTTGTCAAATTGAAAATTTCATGAAAATGATTTTCGCTGTTTACAAAACTTTTCCCACTCCATTTTGTGTGACGAGAAATTTCTCAAATTGAAGCTGAGGCATGCAAAGAGCAAGGTCCTTGTGGATTCGTTCTAGCGCTTCTAAACGCATCTCGACTGACGTCTCGGTATTTCCTTGGATGACAAAGAGGGCGTTTTGCGTAGTCTCCTCAAATTTGTAATGGTCACTATCGCGTACATCCAACCAAGCCAAAACTCCTTTTTGATCCCGGTAGACAGGATCTGTCGGTGCGACATGTTTTTCACTAGAAAGGATCGGGAGGAAAAGATCGTCTCTTTGACTCACTGTAAATTCAATCGGTCCCTCAATCTTATCTAGGTCATGTCCTCCGATCGCGAGAAAAGACTTCAGAGATTCGACATTATAGATATCGATGATGCTATTGATCTGAGGAAGAGCTCCTCGATGCTGGATGTTTCGGATAAGAGCTAGGACTGTTGGTGGATTTTTCTTGATGCTACGCCCTACTGTTTGCAAAAGATCTGTATACCCTTTGATGACAGGAGATGCCACTACTTCTTCTGTCTGACACTGGAGCGCCCATTGTTCAAGCTCTTTCTTCTTTTCAAGAAAAGAAGGGGGCAAAACCGCTTGAGGATCCACATTTCTAGCAATTCCGACCACAACCGTATCAATACCAAGAGCTACTAAACTTTGATCTAAACGAAAGTCCATCTGGAACACCTCCTATTGGGAAACCTTACACGTTTATCATACGCCATTTCATCACTTTTTTCAATGCAAACAAAAAGAGAGTGGGACAGAAATCGGTAATTCGTTAGAATTCGATTTCGTCGTCCCACCTCCGTACAGTTGAGTAGGGCTGTAAAAGCTGATGAAATCAGCGTAGTAGAGCCCACTCAACCACTGCGTCTTGCTCGACAATCCAAAAATAATTGAGAGGCTAGGACTTTTGTCCCAGCCTCTTTTTATGATTTATTCTTCTTCCTCGTCTTCAGAATCCTCTTCTTCGTCGTCTTCTTCGCTTAATTCAACTTCCTCACCCAAATCATCTGGTACGATTTCATTGATTTCAGCATCGTAAGCTTCGACTTCACTCTTTTCATCGTCTGGATTTTCTTCATCATATGAAAGAGCTGGATCTGCTTCGTAAACTTCTTCGTCTTCTGGATCGTCGTCGTTGTAGTCGATCGCATCTTCGTCTCCATCCATAAAGGCATTGACACGTTTTTTCTTCCGTTTCTTAGGAGTTTCATCTTCGTCTGTTTCTTCAAGAGCGATGATTTCTTCGTCAACTTCATCGATGGCATACCATGAACGAAGGCCCCATTTGTTATCTCCAAGTGGGATAAAGCTTCCATCTACATTCAATTCTGTGTAGAACAATGGAAGAGCTTCACGGATCTCGCTGTTTGATTTTTCAAGGTAAATTTGAATTTCATTTACAAGATCGCTAAAGTACATTTCATGGTCACGTCCGCGTAATTCCAAAATCGCACGCGCCACTTCAATCATAGAAAGTTCACTTTTTTCTTGTCCAGCAAATACTTCTAATTCCAAGGGTAAATCTCCTTATGTTTCATTTCCTAAATGGAGAAGGATCCGGTCTTAAACCTCATCCTATCCTCAATGATAGATTGAAAACTTCTCGCCACTAAATCTATCACGCATTTTATCGTTACACTCTATTGTACGATAAATTTCCCCTTTCGTCAAAGGAAAATTCCAGGATTCTCCATGAAATCAAAAAAAGAAGAGCCTCACGGCTCTTCTTTTTTATCTAAATTATTTTACTTTTGCTGTGCTTGTGATCACGTTCACTGCTTTCTTCACTGTAATGTCATGTTTCAACATTTCTGGTGAAAGAAGGTTGCGAACTTGTTCAACTGGCATGTTGTAATCTGCTGCCAATTGTTCGATTTCAGCGTTGATTTCTTCTTCAGTTGCTTCGAAGCCTTCTGCTTTCGCTACTGCTTCAACCACAAGGTTTGTCTTCGTACGGCTTTCAGCTTCTGCTTCGTATTGTTTGTGAAGATCTTCTTGAGTTGTTCCTGTGATTTGGAAGTACATTTCAGGTGAGATACCTTGACGTTGCATGTTTCCAAGGAACTCGTTGATTGAACGATGTACTTCTTCGTGGATCATTTCTTCTGGAAGGTCAACGATTTCAGCGTTTTCAACTGCAAGATCGATTGCTGCTGCTTCTACTGCATCGTTGTATGCTTCTTCTTTAGCTGCTGCCAATTCTTTGCGGTATTTTTCTTTCAATTCGTCAAGAGTTTCAACTTCTTCGTCGATGTCTTTTGCCAATTCATCGTCAAGAGCTGGTACTTCTTTTGCTTTTACTTCGTGGATAGTTGTCACGAATTTCGCTTCTTTACCTGCAAGGTCAGCTGCTTGGTAGTCTTCTGGGAATGTTACGATCACATCAACTGTTTCACCAGCAGAGTGTCCAACCAATTGGTCTTCGAAACCTGGGATGAATTGACCTGAACCAAGTCCAAGTGAGAAGTTGTCACCTTTACCACCATCGAATTCAACACCGTCGATAGAACCTACGAAGTCGATCACAACTGTATCACCTTCTGCTGCAGCACCTTCTTTAACAACCAATTCAGCCAAGTTATTGCGTTCGCGTTCGATACGAGCATCCACATCAGCGTCTGTTACTTCTTTAGAAACTTCTACTGATACTTCAAGGTCTTTGTAAGCACCCAATTTTACTTCAGGTTTTGTGACAACAGCTGCTGTCAATGTCCAGTCTTGACCTTTTTCCATAGATACAACATCGAAAGTTGGTTGTGCAACAACTTCGATTCCAGCTTCTTTAACAGCTGCTTCATATGCTGCTGGAAGAAGATCGTTCAAAGCATCTTGGTAAAGAGCTTCTTCACCGAAACGTTGGTTGAAGATTGGACGTGGAATATGACCTTTACGGAATCCAGGTACGTTCAAGGTTTTCTTAACAGACTCAAACACACGGTCCAAAGCAGGTTTGATTTGCTCTTGGCTGATGGTGAAAGTCAATACACCGTGGTTAGTTTCTTTGTTTTCAAATGATACAGACATTCTGTCTCTCCTTAAAATAATATAGTCATTCCTTATAATTTTACCACAAAACTTTGAAATTGCAAGTTTTAAAACGTTTTTGCCTCTCTTTTCATCCAAAAAAACTAGCCCCTAAAAGCTAGTTCTATTTATGATTTTCGGATAGGATCATCTAGATAGAGAGCACGGGCACCACCGATCAATTTTGGGCGACTAGCGAGGGCTGTGACATGGGCTTCCCCTAGTTCACGTAAGACAGGGCGAATTGGAACTTGCACGTGTTTGACATGCATCCCCACTGAGGTATCTCCGATGTCTAACCCCGCTTGAGCTGTGATAAATTCTACTTCAACAGGATCCTTGAAATACTTGAAAGCAGCGAGTTGTCCAGCTCCCCCTGCATGGAGACTTGGAAGGACATTGACAATTTCTAACTCCTTCTTGTCTGCTAATTCCCGCTCGACCACCAAGGCACGATTGAGGTGCTCACATCCTTGTACCGCTAGATAAATCCCTCTTGGATTCAACTCATCTAGCAAGGTCTGGACAATAGCTTCAGCAATGTCGATGTTGGAGGCCTTTCCAATTTGCCCTCCTGCAACTTCACTTGAAGACATCCCGAGAACTAGAATCTGTCCCTGATGAAGACGGCTTTTTGCCAAAACATCTACCAGGATTTCTTTTGTATCCTTCTTCAGTTGCTCCAGATCCATGAATTAGTTTCCTTTCTTTTGGAAGGCATAATAGACCACATAGCCTAAAGCCATTCCGACAAAATTCTGAGCAAGGTTATTTGGAATGTCCGAGATAGCAGCTCCCCATCCATTGCCTAAAAGGAGGGCAGAAGCTAGTGCGTAACCGCCTACCATCACAACAGTCGCAAGAAGCAAGCCTAGGTAACGAGCTTTTCCCTTGAAGCCAGCGAAGTAACCTTGTCCCCCGTGAAAGAGGAGACTAAAGAACATCCACTGAGGATAGCCTGAAATGAGGTCGAGTAGGAAGGCTCCGACACCACCTACAATCGCACCTTCCTTGCGCCCAAAATAGAAAGCTGTAAAATACACTCCAAGATCTAACAGGGTGACAATCCCTGTCGGAGTTGGGAGTTTGGTATAGTAGCCAAGTACAACTGTCAAGGCTGTCAAAATGGAAAGGCGGGCAATGAGTTGAGTTCGATTAGATGTCATATTGTACTACTCCATACTGGTCTGAATGTTGAATCGCTTGGAAGACAAAGTCTTTAGAGGCTTTAACAGCTTCAAGTGGAGATTTCCCTTGCACCAACTGGCTGGAAATGCTCGACGCAAAGGTACAACCAGCTCCTGTATTGTTCTTTTCTAAGACTGGCTCTTCAATGACGGTGAAGTCTGTCCCATCATAAAAGACATCGATGGCCTTTTCTTTATTGAGACGATTGCCTCCTTTGACCACGACAGTCGCTGCTCCTAATTCGTGGAGCTTGCGCGCTGCCTCCTTCATATCGTCGAGCGATTGAATCTTGCTTTGGGTCAAGATCTCAGCTTCTGGTAAGTTTGGCGTGATGATGGTCACATAAGGGAAGAACTTAATCAATTCGTCTCGAAGAGCTGAAACTTCTACATCATGACTTTCCTTGCAGACCAAGACAGGATCTAGTACCACTGGGATCTCCGCATGGGCTTTGACATAGTCCAAGGCCAAGTCTGCCACTTCAACATCTGGCAAAAGACCGAGTTTAATAGCAGAAAAAGGAACATCCTTGAGAGAGTTGAGCTGTTGAGCAAAGGTCGTCGGATCCACCGGAATCACTTCAAAACCGTTCTCCGTCATAGCGGTCAAACAAGTCACCGCTACAAAACCATGCTGTTTGTTGGTTGTATAGGTTGCAAGGTCTGCATGAAGACCTCCTCCACTAAAAATATCATTTCCTGAAATAGCTAGAATCAATTCATTACTCATAACGGATCTCCTTTAAATATAAGCCATTTGGCGCTGCTGTAGGACCTGCAAGATTGCGGTCCTTCTTTTCTAAAATTAGATCGATCTGCTCGATCGGCATCCGATCATTTCCGATCTTCAACAAAGTTCCCACCATATTGCGGATTTGCTTATAGAGAAAACCATTGCCCGAAAAGGTAAAGACAAGGCGATGATGTTCTGCATCCTCAACCAAGCGAGCCTCTGTAATCGTACGAACCTTATCTTCCACACTGGTTCCCGAAGCGGTGAAACCGGTGAAATCATGGGTTCCCTCCAACTTTTGGATGGCTACTTGCATCTTTTCCACATCCAAAGGATAAGGATAGTGGGTGGCATAGTGGCGCATCATGGGGTTCTTGGGACGACCATAATCCACGATAAATTCATAGGTTTTGCTGTGCTTCTTATAGCGTGAGTGAAAGTCATCTGCTACTTGCTCTACTCGGATGAAATCAATATCCTCTGGGGTTTGGGTATCGAGGGCAAAGCGGAGCTTTTCCTCGTCCCGCGCTTGGGGGAGATCAAAATGAATCACCTGCCCAAGAGCATGGACACCTGAATCCGTTCGCCCCGCTCCATGAATGGTAACAGGGGTTCCTTGATTGAGGCGCGTCAAGGTCTTCTCGATTTCTTCTTGCACACTGCGGGCATGCGGTTGACGTTGAAACCCTGCAAACAAGGTACCGTCATATGAAATGGTTGCTTTGTATCGTGTCATGGTTTTATTTTAACAGGATATAGAAGGAGTTACAAGAGTGAAAAACCCAAACTGTCCGGGTACAGTTTTGCAAGCACAAAAAGAGGCTGGGACAAAAGTCCTAGCCTCTCAATTATTTTTGGATTGTCGAGCAAGACGCAGTGGTTGAGTGGGCTCTACTACGCTGATTTCATCAGCTTTTACAGCCCTACTCAACTGTGCGGA
>NZ_JASGZU010000008.1:0-24653 GCF_047465465.1 Streptococcus parasanguinis
AGAATGAATCTTTCTAAACTTCTAAAAATTAGTTTGAGTACATTACATAACTTTTTATTTGATTATCATTTTATTGAATTATATTTTGATATAATTAATGAAATAAGATAATAAAAGGTAGAAAATATGCAGAAGATAAAAGAGAATACTGCTTTTGAAAAAATTCCTGAGATTTCAAAAAAAATAGAAGAAGTGAAAATCACCTCTTTCTATATGTTGAGCACAGATTTATATAAGATAGACAACAATAAACTAATAGAGATAATTACTAAAAAATTTGAAAATCATCCGGCTACGATTATGACACTAATAGGTACAAAAAATAATACTCTTTTAAAAAAGAAATATAAGCCATGGAAAATTCCCAAAGAGTTGCAACATTTAAAAAACAAAGTGGATGAGAAAACTAATTATTATTTAGACTTATATTTTGCAAGATTAGAAAAAGGAAAACAAAATTGTCTTTTTAGTTCTAAATCTAATCAATTTGTTAAATTTATTTTTGCTCCTTTAATAGAAGTGGATAGTGAGGAAGAATTACATTTTTTCTTTGTGACACTCACTGTTTTTCAAAACGGATCAATAGTCATAGAATTATTTGAAGATTTAAGATCATCATTCTATAGATTTGACTTTTTTCATCCGATTACAATGATGAGATGGCAAATATTTCCTGATTTTGAAAAGAGTGATAGAGAGTATTCTTTAAATACTAAACATCAACTTGATGATATATTGAAGTATATAAAAAAAGAACTTTCCTCCATAAACGGAGGATTGAAGTTAACTGAGAGTATATTTTATTTACATTTTGTTACAAATATGAAGCAGATGAATAAAATGGATTTTTTTAAAAATAAAAAACTGTATACATGGATGATAAATGCTCCCTATAGTGTTAACAATGTATCTTCAGAAATTAAATCAAAAAACTATTTAACCAACTATTATAATTTAGGTAGTATTAATTATATAAATAAAGGAGCAAATTATATAGTATGGAGTGAGGATGATTCTGACAAATTTGAATCAAATTTTTTCAGACAAGCCAGTTTCTTTTTATCTTCAGCCACTCCATTCTTTCAGTTAGTGTGTCTAGATGAGACTATTATGGATGGGCTGGAAAAATTCCAACTTTCAAATGATAAACAACTAATAAAATTTAACGAGTGGGTTCACGGTTATAAACGATCTTTTCTATATATCTATCGAATAAATCATATTGCTATTTTTGATTTATTTAATCATTTAAAAGAAAGTTCTTATTTCAAGCATGATGAATATATAGAAAAAATTAAGCAGGAGGAATACGATTTGTTAAAGGATAGAAATCAATTTAATGAGTCACAGAAGAATAGAGTTATGGAAATTATACTTTTCTTCGTTAGTTTGGTCTCTGTTTTACAAGTTGTAGATATATTTACTAAAAGTAAAATAATATTATTGATGAGTGCTCTACTTACTATAATTTTGTCGGTTAGTATGCTTATTTACAGAAACCGTAAATGATATTTAAAATTTGATAAAATAAATGTAAATGGCATCCGAACAGTTGATTTGTATAACTGTTCAGATGCTTTTCAATTTCTATCAATATTTTTTTCGAATATGACATATTGTACTTGATTATGAATTCTGCCTTATTCTTGAAATTTATCAGGAAAAAATAACATCAATAAATGAATTAAGATACCAACCAAATATAAAATCACACTGATATCATCTTGCGAACTAGATCCTTCGAAGAATTCTTATTTATACCAAATCGAATTTCATTTTATTGGGAGATATAGATTTCTAAAATGGAACATCGACTAACATTTATATAAAATTTGTATCTTTCTGAACATATATTTGAATTTTTAATTTAAACATATTACAATTAATATTGAAGTCAAAATCAATTAGAAAAGGAATATCCAAACGTGGGTACATTATTAGCAACAAGATTAAAAAATAGAAGAAAAGAATTAAAAATGTCACAAAAAGAATTGGCTGAAGGGATTTGCAAACAAGGTCAAATTAGTCGGTTAGAGAGTGGAGAATATACTCCAGGGGCGGACTTCTTGTATGCTTTATCACGCAAACTAAAAGTCAGTATGGATTATTTTTTTGAAGAACATGTTGAACAGAAAATAGACGAGCTAACAGAATTTAAAAAAATAGCACGTATTTTTATTATGAATCGGAATTATGAGTCTTTAAAATATATACTTGAATTAGAAAATATTAAAACTCATCGTTTATCTTTATCTGATAAACTTTATATGGAGTGGATAAAAACACTTGTTGATTTTTATTTTTATGGAAAGAAAGACGAGGCAGTTCAAAAATTAGAGGGAGTACTTGA
Organism: Streptococcus parasanguinis; assembly: GCF_047465465.1. Lineage (GTDB taxonomy): Bacteria > Bacillota > Bacilli > Lactobacillales > Streptococcaceae > Streptococcus > Streptococcus parasanguinis_AI. The sequence continues at coordinate 2,351 of NZ_JASGZU010000008.1, forward strand.
GCAACTAAGTACATCTGATCTGAACTATCTTCAATTCTCTAATACATTATTTAATTTTTATTATGAAGTTGGGAGTATAGAACGATTTAATAAAATTAGAGATCGAATAGAGGAAAGAGTTAACCAATTGAGTTTAAATACGATAGAAGAACTAGAATTGTCAATCAAATTTAACTATAACGTATGCCGGTATTTATGGCTCCAAAAAGATACTGAACAAGCAATTTCTAGAATTTCTACTACAATTAAGCAATGTAAAGATTATAGAACTACCTATCTATTAGCAGATTTATATGTATTAATGGGAAATATAAGCAAAAGTATTTCATCAAAAGATAACACATTAGAAAATTATGAAGTTGCCTGTTTTTTGTACAAACTTGATGAGAATATTCCTATGATGCTAAAAGTAGAGCAGTATATTTTAAAATTGACGGAATAATATGTAACGATGTTTTTAAAGAACATCGTTTTAAAATACAAAAAAGTATATAATTAAAAATTAATACAAAATAATTATATTATGTATTGATTTGTTATGCATGAAGTGCTAAAATAAAATGCAATAATACAAAAGGGAGGAGACCAAGAAGGATTTGTTTTTGTCACGGGTTAGCTGACTTGCTCTATTCGTGCGATGATAAGTATTTAACAAAAGATATTCAAAGGGTATTGTAGATTACTGGAAAGAAATTATTTTAATAACAAAATACTTAATGAATATAGTGTTTGAGGAGTATTAAGTGACAAAATAGGAACCTTATTATCTTATGTTGCACTTAAAAATAAGATAATAATTGGTGAAGAAACATTTGGGATTTTTAAATGAGGCTGGAATATGACATTAAAAACTTATTTAATTAGATGCAAACGAAGCAATTCTATATGGTTGTTTTGGATTTTTATTAATTCATTATGTGTTTACTTAAATGGTATATTGAGTGCAAAAGCAATTTCTACAATTGTAAATTTTGATTTACAGAGATTTTTGTATTTAAGTGGAGCGATTTTAGCTGTAAATTTAATATGGGTATTGCAAATATATCAAAACTCAAAAGCAAGTGAAAAAGCCATACAAGAAATGTGTACCGAAATACGTAAAGATATTGTAAAAAGTATTGAAAGTAAGGGTGTGATACGTTTTGGCTCAAAAAGTGTTAGCGCCTATACCTCATGGCTGACAAATGATCTTAATACTATTCGAGATCTTGGCTTTGAAACACTTGAATTAATGATTAGTCAAGCATTAAATATCATTTTTGCAATTATTGCCTTTTTTAGTTTCCATTATTCATTATTGTTTACAATTTTGATATTCTTCCTTTTGATGGTAAATCTCCCTAAAATATTTACAAAGAAAATGGAGAATAAAGCTGTTTACTTTACTGAGAAGAATGAAGAATTAGTTAAAGCAATTGATGATTCTTTAAGTGGATTTCGAATGTTATCCAATGCTAATCAACTTCAATTTTTAATGGTAAAAATTTTATCTTATTCAAAAAAATATTCGAAGTCCAGAGTTTCATATTCAAAAACCTTTGGTGGGCTTATGTCTGTTCAAAATGGGACTAGTTTTGTGAGTCAAATTGCCATGTTGACCCACGCAGGGGTCTTATATTTTAACCGATTAATTCCGATTGGTGCTGTATCTTCTTCTCAATATTTTTCATCAATTATCTTTGCTGGCTTAACAGGCTTAACGGCAAATTACGCTGAGTTTAAAACTGTAAACAAAATATTTGAAAAATTTGAATTGGAAGGTGACCAAAATATTAATGAAAGTAATGTTAATAAACAAACTTGGAAGAAATTTATAGATAAAGTAGAATTTCAATCGGTAACTATTGAACGTGACGGTAAGATTGTCTTAGATAATTTAAATGTTAAAATTGAAAAAAATAAGAAGTATGCAATATCAGGATCATCTGGTTCAGGAAAATCAACTATATTAAAGGCTATTAATGGTGAAATTCCAATTTCGAAAGGCCACATCTTCTATGACAATATCGATTCAAAAAATATGAATTTCAAGGATCTTCATGAAAATATTTCTTATGTTAGTTTGGAAGATCATATTTTTAACGAATCCATTTTATTTAATTTGACATTAGGCCGAGAAATAGAAGATTCAAAAATCGAAAAAGCATTGGAATTATTTTATTTAAGAGACTGGATTAATGGATTGAGTCATGGATTGGAAACTACTTTATCGGAAATTAGCCAAGATATTTCTAGTGGACAGAAGCAACGAATTAGTCTAGCTAGAGCTTACCTTGAAGAAAAACCAATTTTAATTATTGATGAGGCAACTGATGCGATTGATAAAGAAAGACGGTATCAAATTGAAAAACATCTATTCTCAATGACAGAAAAAACTGTTATTTTTGTAAGCCATCATCTAGATGAAAATATAAGATCTCTTTTTGATAAAATTATATATTTGGATTAGTTTTAACATACTGAGATCAGTTGGTTAAATTAAAGATTCATCTACCAGATTTGAAAATGCACCAAAATTGGTGCGTTTTTTCTTTTTGTGCTATAATAGGAATAATTTAAGGAGGACCCTCATGATCGGAGAAAATATTAAAACGTTACGCAAGGCACATAACCTAACTCAGCCTGAGTTTGCAAAGATTGTCGGTATCTCTCGAAATAGTCTGAGTCGTTATGAAAATGGGACAAGTCGAATTTCGACAGAATTAATAGATCGTATCTGCAAGAAATTTAATGTTTCGTATATCGATATCGTAGGGGAGGAAAAAATGCTCACACCAGTAGAAGATTATCAATTAACTCTGAAAATTGAAGTGATTAAAGAACGAGGGGCGAATATCTTAGCGCAACTTTATCGTTTTCAAGATGACCAAGGAATTGCATTTGATGATACTTTGAATCCTTGGGTTCTAATGAGCGATGATTTGTCTGATTTGATTAACACGAGGATTTATCTTGTTGCAACTTTTGAGGATTTAGAGCGATATAATGGCTATTTGGATGGCATTGAACGTATGCTAGAACAAGCTACTCATCTGGTGGTGGCTTAATGAAACTAGAAGAATTTAGTCAAGATGATTTTGAACGAGCATCCAGACGACTCGTTCGTTCTTTAACTCGTGGAAAAACAACCTCATCTCAGCCCAAGGCTATCTTGCTCGGTGGACAGAGTGGTGCTGGGAAAACAACGATTCATCGTATTAAACAAAGGGAATTTCAAGGTAATATCATTATCATTGATGGAGATAGTTATCGCTCTTTTCATCCGAACTACCTTGGCCTACAGGAAAAGTATGGCAAAGATAGTGTGGATTATACCAAAGTATTCGCGGGACAAATGGTTGAATATCTTGTAGATGAGTTGAGTAAACAAGGTTATCATTTGTTAATCGAGGGCACCTTGAGAACAACAGAAGTTCCTCGAAAAACGGCACAATTATTGATAACTAAAGGATATCAAGTCTCACTTGCAGTAATTGCGACCAAGCCAGAATTGTCCTATCTCAGTACCTTGATACGTTATGAGGAGCTCCATGCAATAGACCCAAGTCAAGCGAGAGCGACTCCCAAAGAGCACCATGATGGAATTGTAGAACATTTAGTTGATAACTTACGAGAGTTAGAAAATGACAAGATTTTTAATCAAGTTCAAATTTACCGAAGAGATCAATCGTGTGTTTATGATTCGCAAGTAGACGACACATCAGCAGCAGTAGTCCTACACGAATGCCTATTTGGAAAATGGAATAAGGTGGAAAAAGAGATGTTGAAGTTGGGACAGGAACGGTTGAGAGAACTGGGAGGAATTGATAAGTGACGAAGGGCTAATTTTATGAGTACATGATAAATTGCAAGAATAAGTGCAACATTTACTTGAGCTCATCCTCTTAAAGCACTGTCAGAACAAAGCGTACGTCTAATTTTAAAGAAGCTAGTTAAGAAAAACAACTTATCTTTAACTATCACGCCACATATGTTCAGACACAGCTTTGCTACAATGCTACTGGATAAAAATGTAGATATTCGTTATATACAGCAAATACTTGGACATAGCTCTATTTCTGTAACTCAGATCTATACTCATGTATCTCAATCAAAACAAAAAGAAATACTCACTCTGTGTAATCCCATATCTTCCATTTGTTCTCGGCCACAAAAGTAAAATAACCATAGCTAAATCAAAGCAGTTTGATGATTCCCCTCTAGAAATTTTTACTCTACTAATTTCAAAAGAACAAGTATCTAATTTCATTATTATCAACAAAAGGTAGTTCTATATTTTTGAACTACCTTTTACATATTATAAATATTTTGTGTCTTCTGTTTTATTTAGATTTTGTGATTTTCTCTAGCCAAAGATACACTTTTTTATGAACAATCTTCCAGGAGAACTTTATCAATAATTTCTTATTTTAATTTAGGAAAATAATAACGATTCTTTACTTTTTTGCGATTTCTATTCCATAACGATCGATCAATTTAATCATGTACTGAAGATTAGAAATGTTTATCCCAAATTAATTAGAAAGACGTCTAAAGCTCTCTCCTTGCTTTCTCAATTCATATATTTAAACATTATCTTCATAAGTTAATTTTATAATAAAAGTACGCCAAAAGTTAGATTTTTTCTGTCTAACTTTTTAGGGTCAGTACATTATCCCAAATTGATTTGAAAGCTGTCTAAAGCTCTCTCCTTGCTTTCTCAATTCATATATTTGAACTTTATCTTCATAAGTTAATTTCATTATAAAACACCCCAAAAGTTAGATTTTTTCTGTCTAACTTTTGGGGTGCAGTTCAGATAGGGAAGAAGTGTTTTAAAAGTCATTGTATCTATTATATTATAAAATTTAGTATTAAAAAAGTATGTTTTTGAAATGATAAAAATAGATATGACCATCCCAGATAGGTTCTCTATCCCCTTTAGAAATTTCTCTGTTAATATGTTTAGATTTTTTTAGTGTCAGTTTTAAATAGTCAATAGCGTCTTCTTCGATTTGTTTAGATGATTTAGACATAATTAACCTCTTAATAAGTTGTTCTATACTAAGTATTATATCAATTTATGTGATAATTTTTCTAAATTATCCTTGCTATCCTAATATCATTCCTAAGAAAATCAAAGATTTATGACTAAATGGATAGATGATTACGAATATAAGGTTAGGAGATTAGAGAATTTTATCAATATACTTGATAATACAAGAAATCAAAATGTTACCAAATTAGAACGGGAAACAAAATCAGTATAGTTATTTGAGATACCATGAAAAAATTATAAGGCTGATAGTATTAATATCACTATCAGCCTTACAGGTTATTTAACGTTTCAGAAAAACTATAATGTCAAGATTAACTATACAGTATCTAATTCCTTCAAATAATTTTCTATCTTCATCAACATTAAAGGATTGTTATAAATCTTACATAACTCTCTTGCTTCTATATAATAATTTTTGACTTGTTCTTTGTCTAGAAATTTGGCTCCAGCATTTCCTACAAGAATAAGTAGGGGAGCCAGTTGGTAGCTTGTCTGTCTTTGTTTACAGAGTTCAATCGTCTCAAGAGCTTCTTGGATAGCTTCGTTATATTTTTCCTTTGACACTAGGTAGTGAGCGTAGTTATAACGAACTCTGATGTAGCCAAATAAAAACTCTTGATGCTCAAAATTTTTTGTCTGATATAACTCCATTAAATGAGAGTAGTTTGCCTCATATTCTTGTTCACGACCCACTAAGGAATAGAAGTTAGATAGAGTATTCAATACCTTTAAATAAATCAGAGTATTTGAGGAGACTTTTAATAATATATTTTCCAATGAAGAAATAGCCTCACACTTACTGTCATATTGATAGAAGTCAATAATAGCTTTAATCCATTCAAGGTAAGTTCGGTCTTCTAGTGTTAGAAAAGTACTTCGTTCGATCTCTATTCTATAAATATATTCCAAATCTTCATAATTTCTGTCATCTAATAGTCGAGCAGATAATTGCTTGAAATTAGAGAGGTTAGATTTAATTTCAATTTGTTCATTAAAAAAATAATCTAATGGTACTTCAAGTCGTTGTGAGAGTTTGAACAAAAGGTCTGCGGAGGGAATGAAATGCCCTCTCTCAATTTTACTAATCTGGCTTTGTTCACAAATTCCTTCTGCAAGAGTTTGTTGGGAGAGTCCTAGCTCTTTTCTTTTTAATCTGAATTTCTCTGCGAGTGTATTCATTAAAGATAATAAACCTTCCTATTTGCTTAATTTCATTATAAAATTTTTAGTTCAAAATAGCAAGTTAAAGGAATAAATAATTCTTTATGGTAATAAAAAAAAAAAAAAGTTCAAAGCGCAATAAAAATAATTGCATAAATAATATATATGTGTTAGAATAAAAATAAGGAAAAAGAAAGGGGTTTCATTGCATGAGAAAAAAACGTGGAATTAAAAAATTAGTTACATTTGCATTACTAGGTGTTTTTATGTTTAGTAATACAATTCCTTACCAACAGTTTATTCAGAAGAATAAACAATTGGAGATTCGAGTGCAATCACAAAAGGAGTCCAATGGTCTTGATGTTGGGAAGGCTGATTAGTTGATTAAATGATGAAAATACTAATTAACTATATGGTATTTCTGTTTTATCTAATTTTTAATTAGAAAGAAGTGATTCTAATGTACAAGGGTGTAATTTGTTAGAATTTCAAAAATTTAGAGCATTTTTGGCTTAGTAATATGTGTTGAAGGCTCAAAATCTATGGTAAAAAAGTAGCTTTGAAAACGTATTACCTCCAAAGATTTAGTTAAATAATGAATTAACATAAAAAGAAATTATTGAAGTTCTGGAAAGATGTTGTTTCAGTATTGAAATCATTGAGAAAAAGTGGGAAAAATTTGCGATTTTCACAGAGAAAGGAAGAAAAAGTATAGAAATAAGTCTTGAAAAACTGGATTTGAAGAATTATTTTGATTATATTGTTTCGGATGACAATTGCTATTGAAGATTCGTACTCAGGGATACAGGTATCAACTAGTGCTGGTATTGATACTATTGGATATTACGATTACCCATTGCCTTTATTTAATGCTAAGGCAAATTGGAAGGCTGGAAGTATGCAAGAAGTATTGAACGTAATTCAATCACAACATGAGTTTTAAAACGTCTAGACGTACTTAGAAAAATTAGAAATATACTTTTCGGGAATCTGTCCATAGATGAACAAAAGAAGCTTCAAAAAAATGTTTCTAATATTTATTTTAGGTCTATTCTTAATCCCATTACTTAGACCACATATAGTTGGTTGGCTAAAAACTATATGTGGTTAATAGTAATGATAACCTTATTTAACAAAAAGTTTTCCCTTTTATTTTTTAATAGCATTGTTTTGACAAATTGACTTCCACGTTTATTGGCGGTAGAAGTTAGTTTAAGAATATAGCACTTCGAGAAATTGCCTATTTTTATAGAAGCATATTATTAAGTAAAAAAACAAAAGGAAGGTGATATCATAAAATAATTATTAAAGGTAGTTGTACCTTATTGTTAATTTTTTCTTCGTTCTCTCCCTTAAGTACTGTACTGTCTGAAGAACAGTCAGCTCCTCCGATTGAGATTTTGCAACAAGAAATCTCCAAATTAAGATTAGAAGAAGGTAAGCAATATACATTACAAGAATTATTAGACAGAACGTCTCTGTCAAACTATGAAAAAGAAACAATATCTAAGGAAATCATTACACAAGTACAAAAAGAAATTAATGAAGAACAGTCAAGATCTATGTTTCGAGCTCTCGTAACTAATGTTTATAGACATTTAAGTCCTTCGGAAGTTAAAGAATGTGCACGACAATTTCGAACAATTGGTAGTTTAGTAAAATTAATTCCAAGATATGGCTCTTTAATTGAAAAACTCTATATCGTAAACGCTGAATCATATGAATATGCTGCTGCAAGAGGTTGGGGAATTGATCTTTTGATAACCTTAGATCCTTATAATCCTACAAGTACAGGTATGACTTTTAGTTTTAGATATTCTCATTAGTTTAATTAAAGGGGGGACTGTGTTATGGTAACTAAGTATTACAAGTATATTCCTTGGTTGGTTTTAGGAGCTATTGGATCTTATGAGTCCGCAACTTATTTTGGACATAGTACATTTGATATACTGTATTTATCTATTGTTTTTATGATTGTTTACGTAGCTTTGTTCATTCTACACGAAAAATATCTGAAATATAAATATAAAGAAATATTTACAAAGATTATGAGCAATCCTGAAAAAGATCATCATCCCTAGTAAGATATAGCATAATAAAGCCCTAGCAACCAGATTGTACTGACCCCAAAAAGTTAGACAATTAATTAAGCAAAGGATTTAGTTCTGTATTGCACAGGGCTGAGTCCTTTTCTATTATTTGTATAGAAGTGTATACATTTTTAATCTATAGTCGTAGAGATTTAGTAAAACTATAGCCAAATATAGATCTTTTTCTAAAATTTACTAATGTCTGTTATAATGGACATTATTTGAAATTTCCATTATAACAGACATTGATACAGTTTTGCAACATTATTTTGGTATAGTAATATTATAAAAGGAGGCGAGAAACATGAGAAAATTTGTTAGCATATTATTGTTGTCATTATCAATAATTACGCTAATTGCTTGCACTAAAAATAAGCAACAATCTCTGGATGGCGAATACTATTGGATATCAAGTGAAAGAAATGAATTGGCATTTACTATAAAAGGGAATAGAGGTTCAATAAAACACGGAGAAGCTGATAGTTTTACAATTGATCAAGAAAGTAACACCTTCCTTTTATCAGGAGAAGGTAGAAGTGATTCAACAGTAAAATATAAAGTTAAGGATGGCACCATTACAGTCGATATATCTGGAATAGAACATGAATATTACCAAAAAGGCAGTAAAGCATATAATAAAGCACCTCAACAATATAATAAGTAGAAATAGAGCGATGAAGTTTTGGTTTCTTATGATGTTGCTTTCGGAATGATTGTTATATTAACAAGACAATATGGAAAAAGGAGAATGATTCATGAGTAATATTTTGGTGACAGGCGGTTGTGGCTATATTGGTTCAAGATTAGTTGAAGAATTGCTAAATAATCAAGAAAATAAGGTTGTTGTTTTAGACAGCGGTATATTTGGTTTTGATTCACTATCTGAGTTTTTATATTCAGAACGTTTTAAATTAGTTAAGGGGGACATTCGAATCAAAGAGGACATTTTGAAATCCCTAAATCAAATTGATACAATTATTCATTTGGCAAGTCTAGTTGGAGAGCCTTCATGTGTTGTTGACAAAGATATCGCTTACGATATTAACGTTCGTGGAACAAGAAATCTAGTAGAATGTGCAGTCAAAAAGGGGGTGAAAAATTTTATTTTTGCCTCAAGCTGTAGTGTCTATGGTTTTGGTAAAGATAAGTTTGATGAACATAGTATTCCCAATCCTGTTGATTATTATGCAGAGCTAAAGCTACTTTCAGAGAAAGATTTATTAAATTATAAGGATAAGTTGAATATTATCATATTGCGATTTTGTACCGTTTTTGGTTTATCGAGGAGGATGCGATTTGACTTAGCTGTAAATGTAATGACTGCCTCTGCATTAAATAACGGAGTTATAAATGTTTACGGCGGTCAGCAAGAGAGACCATTTATTCATTGTGGAGATGTGGCCAGAGCTATCAATTTGCTTTTTGAAGAAAGATGTAAAAATAAATATACAGATAACGGTATAGAAGTATTTAATGTTGGTAATAATTCTGAAAATTATAATCTTACTGAAGTAGCTAGCATAATTTCAAAAGCTACTGGAAATACTAAAGTTAACTTAGATGGTTTAAAGGAAGATAATCGAAGCTATAGTGTTTCTTTTGATAAAATAGAGCAGTTGGGTTTTTCATCACAGAAGTCTATTGAAGTTGGAGTAGAAGAAATTGCAAATAGCATGAAATCAGGGTTAATTAATAATCCATTCTGCGATATATATAGCAACGTAAAAGTTGCTACTAAGGAATATTTGAATTAAGGAGTTAGAATATGAAACAATTAGCAATATTAGGTGGGAAACCAGCGTTTTCAAGTCAATTAAAATTTATAAAACCTATGTTTCCTACTTATTCAGAATCAAAATATGAGTCATACTTTAACGAAGTTTTTAAAACTGGGATGCTCTCAAAAGGGAGATTTTTAGAAAAGTATGAGTCTGAGGTGAGCAGTTATTTAGGAGCTCCCTATGTAACTGCTGTCTCTTCTGGGACTATAGGATTAATTTTAGCATTAGAAGCATTGGGAATAAAAAGTGGTGATGAAGTCCTTGTCCCTAGTTTTACATTTTGTGCAACTGTTCATGCAATTAAAAAGGTTGGAGCTATTCCTGTTTTTGTAGATTGCAACTCTGAAACATTTACAATCGAAACAAATAACATTGAAAAATATATCACTCCTAAAACAAAAGCAATTATTGCTGTGCACATATTCGGAGTTGGAGCAGAAGTATATGAATTAGAAAGGGTATCTAAAACCCATAATCTTAAACTTATCTATGATGCTGCTCACGCATTTGGTAGTACCATTGACAAAACACATTTGGGAAACTTTGGTGATATCTCAGTATATAGTACCTCTCCTACAAAAACTCTAGTTACAGGTGAAGGGGGAATTGTCGTAAGTAAAAATAAAGAAATTGATAGCAAAATTAGACTTTTAAGAGAATATGGAAATCCGGGAGATTATAATTGTACTGAGATTGGTGTTAATGCTAGACTTAGTGAGTTGGCAGCTATAACTGGTCTAATGTCATTGAGTATAATTGACAAAAATCTATCGGAGCGTAAAAAGATTGGCAATTATTATAGACAGTTATTATCTGAAATTGAAGGAGTATCGTTGCAAAAAATACCGGATAACCAAATTAGTACATATAAAGATTTATGCATAGTAGTGCATGCAAGGTCATTTGGGTTAGATAGAGATACAGTTGTTCAGAGTTTGAATAGAGAGGGTATTCCAACAAGAAATTATTTTTCTCCTCCTATACATAAAATGGATTGTTATTCTGAATACAATGATCTTGTTTTAGAAAATACTGAAAATATTTCCAAAAATATAATTTGTTTACCTATGCATCCATTTCTAACGTATGCAGATATCGAAATGATAGTTAATATTTTAAGAAACATTCATATCAATGCTGAAGAGATAAAGAAACGGGTGATACAAGATGCTTAACACACCAACAGAAAATTACGTGTCAACAATTCGAAAAAAGATAGGTAATGACTTACTTATTCTAGTAGGTTCAAATGTTATTATTGAAAATGAACTAGATCAAGTGTTGCTTCAAAAACGGTCTTCAGGAACATGGGGATTGCCAGGTGGATTATTGGAAGTAGGAGAGACACTTGAACAAACGGCAATTAGGGAAGTATTTGAGGAGACCGGATTAACAATTGAAGAATTGAAGTTAATTCATACTTTTTCAGGGCAGGATTATCATTTTGTTCTGCAAAACAAAGATGAAATCTATGTAGTTACCTCTCTATACAAAGCGATTAATTATACGGGAGAATTGAATGTAAGTTCAGAAGAAACGCTGGAGTTAAGTTATTTCAATTATAACTCCCTTCCTTATAACATTGAACAAGAATATCTTGATTATATAAACTATTATAGAGGACTAAGATGATTGACAAAAAAGAAATATTTATTTTTGATTTTGATAATACTATTATTGAATCACTCCCTCTTTGTTTTAGTTGCTTCAGGATAGTGTTTGAAAAATATAAAAATATCAAAATGAGTGATTCGGATATTGAATCATTATTTGGAGGTAGTGAGGAAGATATTATAAGGAGCCATGTAGAAGAAAAATATGCTGATGAAGCAGTCGAATTATTTTACATTCTTTATGAAAATTTACACGATCATTTTATTGTTCAAAATAAAGTATTTGAAAATATTACTTTGCTATTAAAAAAATTAAATTACAAAGGAAAAAGACTTGCTGTTTTTACTGGTAAGGGGCGAAAAAGTATACAAATAAGTATGAAGAAATTAGAATTAGAAAAATATTTTAATTACATTGTATCTGATGATGATGTTGCTAATTCTAAACCTGATAGTGAAGGAATTTTGAAGATACTTGACCATTATAATGCAACTCCCTCAGATGCGATATTCTTTGGTGATTCAGATGCAGATATTATCTCAGCCAAAAAAGCAAATGTACTAGCTGTTGGTGTCAATTGGTATAAAACAAGAAAATTTACTATTTCTCCTGATATAATATCTAAGAATCCATTAGATATTATATACTCCTGCTGATAGTTGATTTGACTTAACAAAAAAGCCCATTTGGTGTACACTGCAAGTGAAGAAAAATAGCAGGGAGGTAAACCAAATGGACATTTTCCATTATACACCGAATCGCCATCACCTTCAACTCAGTATGCCGCAGCTTCGTAAAGTCTGCCGTGACTTATATCAAAAAGTCGCTCCTGATGAGTTGATCCACCGCAAGAATGTAGAGCAATGCAAGGTTTCGAATGTTTCTGTTTTAACCTTGATGCAATTTCAGGCAGAAATTGGGATGAAGTCACAGCGAAAGTTTTATCAATTTATCCGAAATTTCTTCGGATTCAGGGATTGGAGAGAAGCCGCTTCTATCGCCGTGTTCATTATCTGATGCCCCTGCTTCAGCTGATTTGCCTCTATTTCAATCAGCTGGATTTTGATGAATTAGTCATTATCGACAGCTTTCCAGTCCTCTTGTGTCAGCCGGTTAGAAATCATCAGGCCAAGGTCTTGAATGAGGTGGCCAACATCGGCTACTGCGCTTCCAAAAACATGTGGTTCTATGGTTTTAAAATTCATCTGGCGGTGACAGAGTCGGGCTATATTTTGGATTACTTGGTTACGCCTGTCTCGGTCCATGATATTCAGGTGGCAGAAGAGTTGCTGGATGCCATCCCCTATACTCCTGTTTTAGCGGATTTGGACTACTTGGGTAAGGAACTGAAAAAACGATTGGAAGCCAAGGGAATAGACTTTTTGACGCCGATTTGTAAAAATATGAAAGGAGCAGCTGAGCACAACAATCCTGCTATCCTGACAATCCGAAGGACCATCGAAACTCGGATCTCTGTCCTAAATGCATTGTTTAACATTGAACATCCGCTTGCTCGCTCTTTAGCAGGTTTGCAATTAGAGATCGAACGGGCTATTTTGGTCTATAATTTAGGATTTTTTATCAACTAGCAACACGGGTATTATATATGATAGATTTTGATTTTAAAGGAGGATTTATGAATTTGAAAGGTATAATCTTCGATATGGATGGAGTTATAGTTGATACAGAGTACCAAGATTTTCTAATACAGAAAGATTTTATCAAACACCTTAATCCAAAATCTAGTTACGAAGATTCTGAGCTATTGGTATTAGTTGGTAAATCATATTTTAATCTTTATAGGCTTTTACAGCAATTTATTGGGAAACAATATGATATAAAAACTATAGAAAAAGAATATGCTTCTTTTAGTGATGAGAGATATGAAAAAATTGATTATTCTTTACTTTTTAGAAAAGAAATTCTAAAAATTATTGACTATGCATTGAAAAACGGAATCAAATTAGCTGTAGCATCATCATCAAAATATGAGCATATTAATGAAGTTTTAGAAAGGTGTGACATAAAAAAATATTTTGATGTCATCGTTAGCGGAGAGAATTTTGTAGAAAGTAAGCCAAATCCGTCTATCTATTTAACAACGCTACATAAGTTAGAATTGCAAGCAGAACAATGTATTGCAATTGAAGATTCATACTCTGGAATTGAATCTTCAACTAGCGCAGGAATTGCAACTATTGGTTATTATGATAGCCGATTACCATTTTTTAATGACAAAGCGCAATGGAAAGTTGAAAATATGAAAGAAGTTTTACAAATAATAGAATCACAGAGTCTTTGAGTTGAAAGGCGATGAGGTTCTTGAGGACGTTAGAAAGAAATAAACTTGTTTCATAACGAAATTTAAGGTAGAACTTATCAGGACTCTGCCTTTTTAGGCTCTTTTCTACCATTTGTCAAGTCTGTCAAGGCTTTAAGTAAAAAAATGAGATATGAAAAGGCAACACTTTTCTATACAAAATTTATAAAGTGTTTTTTTAAAGCGCTGATTCGCTTAGCGATTGGGGTTTGGTAGTTCAGACTGCTGTGAATGCGGTGATGATTCCACCAGTAAACGTAGTCCTTTGTTTTAAAGGTTAGTTCTTTCAGCGAATGGAAGGTTTCTTGGTTGACAAACTCGAGTTTGAAGGCACGGTAAGTACTTTCAGACACGGCGTTGTCATAGGGACAAGCTGCTTGACTTAGAGACCGAGCGATGCCGCATCTCATCAATCAGCTGGTTATCAAACTCCTTACCACGGTCAGAATGGAACAGCTTGACATTGGTAAGCGCGTAAGGAATGCTTTGATTGGCTTGTTTGACGAGCTCTGCAGTCTTGTGCCACCCAACTGACAGTCCAATAATTTCGCGGTTAAAGAGATCAATGATCAAACAAACATAAGCCCAACGATTTCCAACACGGACGTAGGTCAAATCTGTTACAATTGCTTCAAGTGGCTTTTCTTGGTCAAATTCTCGAGCCAATAGGTTTGGAATAGGTGCTTCATTTTTTTGAGCTAGTTCTTTATCAAAATAAACAGTATTATAATCCTGATCATTATAAACCGTTGAACCGATACCAGCAGACATTTTTTCGTAAACATGATATTCGTATAGTTTTGCTGATATTGAAACAACGTTCTTATAAGCTTCTTTTTGAACTAGGTTTCTGACATAATTAAGTGCATTATTCTTACCTTCATCTGATAAAGTATTATATAGTCGGACGATTTCGATCTCTGTAAAAAAACCTTTTGGTACATTTAGAATCTGCTCTAGTTGTTGCACTTTTTCTCTAGATGGTTGTTTTACTCCACGTTCCCATGCGGAATAGGCTTGATAGCTGACTCCCAACTGATCAGCAATATCTTTTTGAGTCTTTTTCAGCTCTTTTCTACGAGCTTTTAGTTTTTCTGGTTGATACATCGTTTTCCTCACATTAATAGTAACTTCAATTCAGCTTTTTGTTTTGCCTCTTTGTCTGTTAGCTTATTTTTATCCCAAACATAAGCTATAGATTTTCCTTTATCATAGATGAGCCATACTTTTAGATTGTCACAGCAAGTCTTAATTGTTTTCCAATTCTCTTGGTTTAAAAGTTCAGGATACTCTTGACTAGTCACAAAACTTTTTTTGATCACAGATCGCTCTATCTTATAGATTAGAGAAGCTGATAGTTTTACAATTGATCAAGAAAGTAACACCTTCCTTTTATCAGGAGAAGGTAGAGCTGATTCAAAAGTAAAATATAAAGTTAAGGATGGCACCATTACAGTCGATATATCTGGAATAGAACATGAATATTACCAAAAAGGCAGTAAAGCATATAATAAAGCACTTCAACAATATAATAAGTAGAAATAGAGCGATGAAGTTTTGACTTCTTATGTATATTAGGTTATAAGAAAACACCCTGAAAGTATAGATGGAAATCTAACTTTTGGGGTGTTATCAATTTTAAGGGCGTTGAATATGTCTTTATTTTGTGAGTGAAACACGGAAATCATTGTATTTGCTGTAATCAAACTTTTCATTGAGACCTGTTACAAATACAATTGGTGTATAATGGCCCTCTTCCAAAATGAAACCGGCTTTTACCTTGGCAGTGGCTCCCCCAAGTCCAGCAATACCTGGAAGAAGGGCATCAAAAGCTCCAGGTTCGTCTGTTTCCCAGTAATAGATATTACCAGAAACTTGAACAGCTTTTGCTCTAGTCGTTGCTGTACGAATTGGGTTCACATCTGCTTGATAAAAGTTTTGGGACTTTTTCCAAATTTTAGTAACTCATTCCCCTTCTTAAAATTTAGAATTCATATTTGACAAACCGAAATAAATACAAGTTCGGTTCTAAACCACTAAATAGTACTATCCGTTGTATACTGTTTAATACAATCATTAATCTTTTCCAAGATTGTCACTTTAATTCTTTGGTCTAAGTATATGGAGGTCCACTTATTTTCGGATTGAATCATTTGCTTCCTTACGAATTTCTTAACCACCTAAAAAAGCTGTTTGATCGAACTCAAACAACTTTGTTACACTTGACTTAATAATTGGAGGAAAAACTATTTCTACATTCTACACTTAACTTTAAATTTTGAGATTAATAATACGATCACATTCATTCGCAACCTCCAAATCATGTGTCACTATAACTATAGTTTTTCCATCTTGATTCATTTGCTTTAATAAATGTATGATATTATCTCTATTTGTTTTATCAAGCGACCCAGTTGGTTCATCTGCGAGTACTAAAGA
This sequence comes from Streptococcus parasanguinis, assembly GCF_047465465.1. Classification (GTDB taxonomy): domain Bacteria; phylum Bacillota; class Bacilli; order Lactobacillales; family Streptococcaceae; genus Streptococcus; species Streptococcus parasanguinis_AI. The sequence goes on from NZ_JASGZU010000008.1 coordinate 18,794, forward strand.
AGACGGTTTTAAAAGGACTCGTGCTACAGCTACTCGTTGTTGTTCACCTCCTGATAATTCCGAAATTTTTGAATCTAGCTTTTCTTCTAGGCCAAGCTTAGCTAATACGGTTTTGATTTTACGTATTTTTTCTTTCTTATTACAATCAACATATTTTAAAGCTAACAATAAATTATACCTTACTGTCTCATTATCAACTAATGCAAAATTTTGAAATAGGTAACTAATCTTTTCTCTTATTATCTTTTGTGACTTTCTAGAATTTATCTTTATGTTTTCATTTCCCTCAAAGGAATAAGCGCCAGAATATTGATCATCAATTAAGCCTATAATGTTAAGCAATGTCGTCTTCCCACTACCACTTGGTCCAACAAGTGCCACAAATTCACCTTCAGATATATTTAAAGAAAAATTATTAAATATTTCCTTACTTCCTATTTTTTTATATAAATTAATAATTGATATCATATTTCTCCTCTTTTCAATTGTTCAGATAATTTTTTTCGTTCATGATTATAGGCTAGAAATAGCACTAGTAGTAAATCTAAACAGACATAAATTGTATAGCTTAACAAGATAGCCCATGTTACCTTACTAAAAATAAGTATCATTAACGAAATGATGTGCATCATTCCAATTGTTACTAAAAATGTGGCATATCGATCAACTAACTTCCATCCTAAGAATTTCATAGTATTTTGATACTGATGACGACAAATAAAACCAATTAAAATCATAAAATAAGAAATTGCAATACTTATTAGTATTAAAATGAATAGCACGAATAAAAAATTATTTCTACCTGCTCTTAAAGAATCGACCTTATTTTGCTGAATATCGTGCAATGTTGAAAATTTAATTTTAGTATCCTCGTCGTTAGTCGTAGCAATTCTGTTCGCAATTTGGAAATTCTCTTTTGATTTTGGAATCTTCAATGGATTACTGATTCCAGTATTTGTAAGATACGCTGCTTCTTCAAATAATAAATCGTCACTCACTATTGAAAAAATTGGTTGTGTGAAATTTTGGGATATATTTTCATTATACGGAAATAAATCAACCTGATTTTTATAATAAATAATTTCAATCGGAAGTTTATTTAAATCTATGCTTGTCTGCTGATCATAACTTAATTGTGAACGATAAATATGTTTCACAAGTTTTGTTATGTTAGCCTTTTTATAACTTTCTGGGACTAAAAAGAGTTTCTTACTGTCGGATTTTTTAAATGGTAAACCATGGTCTTTTAAATAATTGTAATTTACATATAGTATTTCTACATTATCAAACCCCTTAATATTATAAGATTCATAAACGTTTATATACTCGCTCTTTATATATTGAGCACTTGTTTCTTTTTCTAAACTATGATATAAAGTCGTAAAATAATCATTAGCTTTAGACTGATCAGACTGCATATCTTGCCACAATTTATCACTTGGAGAATAATTTTCAATGGTTATAAAATTACTACCATTTCTATCCCATTGTTCCTGATATTTCATTTGTTCATTCATATCAATTAATGTTTGAGAAATAGTTATAAAACTAAACACTACAAATACAGTCACTACTCCTTTAAAGAAATAATTCAAGAACATTGCGAACTTAAAGCCAGAAAAAGACTTTAACATTTTGGGTACCGTAACTCTCTGAACAACACTATAAACAAGTAGACTTGATATCAGATACGCAAATAATAGAAAAAGCTGTCCCCAGATTAAACTCATAAATAAATATTGTGGATAGATGCTAACAGAAAGGAAACAGATCACATCAAATATGATAGCGGAAAATAAAATAAGAAGAACATTGGGAATAGTATATTCAAAAAAAATACTTATATTGGAAAAGCCAATTAGTTTCTTTACGCCAATTTTCTTTAATTGTGTTAGCGGTTGATAAGTAGCACTAAGAAGCAACATGAGCATTGAAATAATAAATACTGCTACTGTAACAAGAAATACTTGATTAACGTAATCAACTTTCGATCCAAATTTTTCATTCAAAAGATCCTGTTTACTAATACCAAAATGGGAACTTATATCTGAAATGAGCCGGTCATTATCAAACTCATAAGTAGATACCACCGTATACTTCCCATTTATAGAATGAGTTTGATCAGAAAAATAGTGTGACAATAATTGAAGTGATATTGGTTTTGCATTTAGAAAAGTCTTTATATCACCGAGTTTATTTTTGATATCTTTATTGGAGTATATCCCAGAAGGATTAGATGAAAATTCTAATTTGTCGATTCCAAAATTCTCTGATGGAAAAGTTGATTCATAAATCAAAGCAGACTTTATAACCTCTGATCCATTGTTATCTGTTTTAACAATAGATACCTTATATTTCTTTGATAACTGAGAAAAATAATCCATTAGTTCAGCAGGAGTTTGCCTTTGATCTGTTAAATAAAATTCAACAGTATACAACCCATCTTCTATATTGTTGATACGGTTTATTTCATTTGTTCGAAAAATATTAACAATGATTAAACTAAAACAAATGGTAATCAACACACAACAAGTCTTCACTATTCTACCCATACACAACTCCTTCTAAAAGTAGAAAGTCTTCTAGTACAAATACTAGAAGACTCTTTGTTAAAAACCATAAAAGTATTCTAAACCAGTAGGTGGAATTTTATCAATAGATGTTTTCGCCCATAAACCAGCTCCTTGACGTTGAGTATTTACTAGTTTGCCTTCTTTAACACTAGCAGTATGGCTCCGACGTGGGTGATAATAATTAGAATAACCATAAGTTCCAGTATATCCAACACCGTAATGCCAAGTACCACCAGCAACAGATGCTGCAAAAGCTGTTCCCGAAACTAATAGTCCACCTACTAGGAATGAAATAACAAATAATTTTTTAATTTTTCCAGCCATATTGAACTCCTTTTTAAATAAAAATTACTTTAATGCAATATCTTCTAAAACATCGGAATCCCCTCCTCACACCTTATTTCAAAATAAAGCCCCGCTTCCTTGAAAGCGTTTTCTATACATCTTGTATTATACTATTAAATTTTACTTGTGTCAACATTTTATGTAATTTATATTATTCCTTGAAAGAAGACAAGAATAAGGTTATCAAAGTGAAATAAATAATCATTTTTTCCTCATTTTACTTTTCTAGTTTCCTTATTAAGACAATTCAAACTAGATTACGTCTATCTATTTATTTTATCTTTTATTTGCTTTAAGTCCTGTATCTCTTTTAGAATACTAAAAATATAGACACTAAATAGAACTACACCTAAAAAAGATAAAACAAAGAAACCAGACGTAAGTTTTTCGCCTCTAACAGCTAGTACTCCAAGGAAAAAAATACCGATAGCCATTATGGAAATTATGAGGATAAACCACAAGTAAATCATGTAAAACTTATAAAGATAGCAAAAGGACTTATTTTTTTGTTTAGGCTTATCCTTCCATTTTAAATAAAAGAAATAAGGTGTATTAATAATTAAAATAAATAAAAATCTCATCTCTAGCACAACTTTTTACTTTCTATTTTGGATTTCTCACAAGATCTCCCAACTTCCAAATACCAAGCCAAAAAGAAATTGTTAGCATGATAAAGAATGTAAAGAACATATTATCGACTAGATTTTTACTCATCAAGCATAGTTCTCTAGCTATATAAGGAGACACGGGAAACAAAATGCACTGTACTATAGTAATTATTTTTTTCATGATTCATTAATAATACTGTCACATATGATACAGTATACTCCTTTCTAGGAAGATTTCTTTTTATCCCTATCTTTATTATACCTTGATTATCATTGAAAAAAATGTACAAATCAATTTCTTAGATTTGATAATATGATGAACTATAAAATATACAAAATACCACTCCAGAATAATGTACAAAACAAAAATAAAGTACACTTTTTAAAGAATGTACTTTATGCTTCTAATTCAGTTGTATCAATGGTTTAGCTCTAGTTTAGTCAATTGTACATAAATTTTTAGTTTTCTTTGTTACATAATCATCAGAAATAGAAAATCAACGTAAATAAAATGTTGTTAGAGTTTCATTGGTACAAAATTACCAACAATAATTCCTACAATTCTAGGATCTTCATCATACGAAAGAAAAATATCTTTATAGTTTTGATTGATAGAAACCAGCCTTAAGCTATGCTCCTCTCGATAAACTCGTTTAATATAAGTCTGGCTATTGCAGACTACAGCATAAACTGCACCATCGTAATCAAATCCTGTCTCACGAATAAGAGCAACCGAACCATTTTTGTATTTGGGTTCCATTGAATCTCCAGATATCCATGAGGCAAAATCATGGGCTAGTTCTTTATCAAAATAGACAGTATCATAGTTCTGATCGTTATAAACCGATGAACCGATACCAGCTGACATTTTTTCGTAAACATGGTATTCGTATAGTTTTTCTGACACCGAAACAACATTCTTACATTGTTCTTTTTGAACCAGGTTTCTAACATAACTAAGTGCTTGATCCTTAGCTTCATCTGATAAAACATTATATAGTCGGGCAATTTCAAGCTCTGTAAAATAGCCTTTTGGAGCATTTAGAATCTGCTCCAAAAGCTTTACTTTTTCTCTAGATGGTTGTTTTACTCCACGCTCCCATGCAGAATAGGCTTGGTAGGTAATACCCAATTGATCTGCAATATCTTTTTGAGTCATTTTTAGCTCTTTTCTGCGAGCCTTTAGTTTTTCTGGTTGGTACATCGTTTTCCTCACATTAATAGTAATTTCAATTCAGCTTTTTGTTTTGCCTCTTTGTCTGTTAACTTATTTTTATCCCAAACATAAGCTATAGATTTTCCTTTGTCATAAATGAGCCATACTTTTAAATTGTCACGGCAAGCCTTTATTGTTTTCCAATTCTCTATATTTAGAAGTTCTGGATACTCTTGACTAGTAACGAAACCTCTTTTGCTCACTGCTGGCTCTATCTTATTAATTAGAGAAGTCTGGTAGTTGTTAAACTCCTTTATAATATGTTCTTTTATGCTATGAAACAAAAGGAGAAGTGTGGCATTTTGTCCATCAATATAAGCATCGATCGCCTGCTTAATGGTATTTTCTTTTCCAGGATAATATTCCCTAAGAAGGTCTAAAAGGCGAAAGAACAATGCCTGTTTTGAAACATCTAGGCTATTTTGAATGTGTTGAAAGGTGTCGCAACTATAATAAATCTTCGACAACAAAACAATGTCAGGCATTAATACAACAGCAGAGAAAATATTCGCTTCTCGCTCTAGTAGGTTCTCCTGATTATCAATAGATTCAGCAAAATAGTTACCTTCATGTTTAAGGATGAAATGCCCCAATTCATGACACAAAGTAAAATTCTTTTTCACAATTGGATTATCCTTTTCATAAGAAAAACTAATACCTAATTCATCAATAACAGTTAATCCTTCAATCTTATGATTTGAGAAATGGTGACTAATCACCTGAATCTGGTATTTCTGAATACAATGTTGAAAGAAGTCATTGAAATTGTAGTTTAGTACTGAAATATCATGATCTTTCATATACTGGTATAACACATGTTTTGTAGACTTACTTATTCGTGCATACATTTCATTCAAAGAATGACACCTCCTTTCAGTATAAATCACAAAAACTAAACCAAATTGGTTGAGTTAATTATATAAAAAAAGTGGACGAGTGTCCACAAAAAATAATAAGTCAAACATAATAAAATTAAAAGTAAATTCTGAAGCTTTCTGAAATCGGAAACGTATCTGAACGTCGGGTGGAACGCTTGGTCAACAGCCAGCTTAGTAAATTACCATCCTTCTTGGTTAAACACCCTGGACTCAACTCAGGCTTCATGATTACCCAGTATG
>NZ_JASGZU010000009.1:0-17376 GCF_047465465.1 Streptococcus parasanguinis
GCAAGACGCAGTGGTTGAGTGGGCTCTACTACGCTGATTTCATCAGCTTTTACAGCCCTACTCAACTGTGCGGAGGTGGGACGACGAAATCGAATTCTAACGAATTACCGATTTCTGTCCCACTCTCCGAACTTCGACCTGTTACAAATCTACTAGGTCTTAGTCTCTTTTTTTATTTTTCAAGTCCATTCCTGCTGCTCCTAAGATCGCTCCTAGTAAAGCGAGTCCCAGAGCAGATTCCACTCCTGTTTCTGGGAGTTGCTTGTTAGAAGATACTGCTTCTGAACGAACCTCTTTTTCCACAGCTGCTGGAATTGGTGTTGGGGTATTTTCTGGTGCTACAGGTTGAGCCTTCGAGATCACTTGAGGTGTTGACTGATCTGGAACCACTTTGTTTACGAGCAAGTCTGATTTCACTGGTGCTTCTACGGAAGGGCTTGTTGGGATCACGACTTCTTTGGTACCGACTTCAACAATTTCTGCAACTGGCTCTTTAGCAACTTCTGTAGCGATCACTTTTCGACTTTGATCAAGTGCTGAAACCTCTACATAGTCAAGGCCTTGCCCTTTAACCCCAGCCTGGATCACTCTGCGTTCTCCTTTAGCAAGATCTGGATTGGTCCGTTCCACAAGGTCAAAATCAAGTTCTTTCTCCACGATGTCAAGACTTGGTTTGTCTTCCACTAGGGCTTTGACGTCATTTTCAGCCAAGCTACCTACTTGCGTAATTGGCTTGAGCCCCGCAAGGGCTTGAGTCAGAGCAGCCACTTCTTGATCCACCTGATCTTGATGAGCACGGCTCACATTCCAATTCAAGCTATCTAAGACTTTCGCAAGGGCTGCGCGCGATTCTGGTGTGTAAATGGCTAGATCTGTTGGCACCGTAGCAACTGCTTTTCTAAGAGCAGTGAAGTCCGCCTTGAAATAGTCCTTGTTATGGTTGGCAAAAGCTTCCATAACCTGGAAGACTTCTTCTTCCTTGTATTCATTGGCCGGCTCATCAGCCCAAATTCCCAACATACTTCCGGATGTCGGTAATTTGACATCAGGGTACTTAGTTGAAGCTAACTGTTCAAACGGAACAGTTTCTGTATTTTGGATAGCTTTTTCGAGCGGATAACTTTGATCACCTTTGTGGCCCAAAACATAGTACCAGTCTCCGTTGGTATTAAGGAATTTATACCCCTTATCTGCCAAATACTGTGGAGATGCGAGGTTATAGCCCCACCATCCTTTAGACCAGTATGAAATCAAGACGTCCTTGTCAAAGGCAACATCATCTTCATCTCCATAATAGAAGCCATCGTTAAAGGCCATTGGCTGCAAGCCTTTTTCACGCGCCATAGCTGCAAGACTATTGGAATACTCCGCAAATTTACCATAGAGGTCATACCACTTGAGGTAGTACCAGCCTTGCGCACTGGTAGCGTCATTGGCATATTCATCTGTTCCGTAGTTAAAGATCTTAGACTTGTCTTTGAAGTAGTCCATGTACTTGCCAATCAAGGCTTTGGTAAAGTTGACTGCTGCTTCATTGGTCAAATCCATGGTTGTTTTTGAAACCGTATCAAAGCTGGCTTGTGGATTTTCAATGCCCAATTTTTCCATGGCAACCAACAAAGCATCCATGTGGCCAGGACTATTGACTGCCGCAATCAAGCCGATTCCTTTAGCAGTAGCATAAGCATGGAGTTCATCCATTTCTGCTTGGGTCAAGGCTTGACCATTTGGATCATCGTAATAGGCCTTGGTGCCTTCTAAAATGGCCTTTTTCACATCATCACTGGCATAGGTTTTGCCATTGGCTTCCACCGTCATATCATCGAGGACAAAGCGCATACCATCGTTTCCGACAAGGAGGTGCAAGTCAGAATAACCCAGCTCACTGGCCTTATCTACGATCCGTTTCAACTGATCCAGCGAGAAGTATTTGCGACCTGCATCGATCGAGATGACCTTCTTCATGGCAAGTTTTTCTTCCGCTTCTTTTGCTGCAACTTCTTTCGCGTAGCTTTCTGTATACACCAAAGCACCTTGAGCTGCTTTGAGATTGTCGATCAAGGTTTTGGCCTCTGCTCGAGTGGTGTTTGCTCCTGCCCCTTCTAAAGCTTTTTTAGCTGCCGTAAAGGCTACTAGAGATTCCGGTGTATAGTGGTCCAAATCAGTTGGAGCTTCCGAAAGAGCTTTTTCGACCACTTCAGGATCTGCTACAAAATAGTCCGCATTCTTGTCCGCGAAGGCATGCATGAGCTTAAAGAGAAGGTCTTTTTTGTAGGTTGCGGATGGCGTATCTGCCCAGGCAGCTACCATACCACCAATGAAAGGTACCTTAGCTCCATCATTTTTTTGAACTACATCAATCGCTGACTTGGAAATTCCTTCGAGACCTTGATCGAGGTTGTACCAACCAGATCCAGCCTTGTCCCGTCCAAGCACATAATACCAAGCATCATTGGTATTAAGAATCTGATGACCTAGTTCGGACAAGAGTTTTGAAGAAGCGACATCATAGCCGTTCCAGCCACCTGTCCAGTAGGAGACAATGATATCCTTGTCAAAAGTGCCATAGGAAGTATCGCCATTGTAGTAGATTCCGTCATTAAAGGCCATTGGTTTCATCTTGTGTTTTTTCACAATAGCTGCTAGATCATTAGCATATTGGATGAATTTTTCATAGCCTTTTTCTGGATAGCCTTCACCTGGCCAATTCTTGCTGGCTTGTAGAACCTGCCAACCATGGGCATCTGTGGCATCGTTGGCATATTCATCCAAACCAATATTGAAAATATCTGCCTTGCCGCTGAAATAAGCCGCATACTTGTCTACCAAAGCCTTGGTAAAGTCTAAGGCTTTTTGGTTGTCCAAATCAACTGTCCGAGCTGATTTTTTAGTGCCAAAGTAATTAAAGTGAGGGTTTTCGATGCCCAATTGTTCCATGGCTGTCAGAATCGCATCCATGTGACCTGGACTATTAATAGTTGGGATGACGTCCACTTTCTTCGATTTGGCGTAGGCCAAAATATCATCCATTTGAGCCTGGGTCAAGGCTGTCCCGTTCGGATCATCGTAATAAGCTTTTGTCCCTTTTTCAACCGCATCTGTCACGGCTTGGCTAGAATAAGAAGTATCTCCCACTTTCAAAGACATATCATCCAGCACAAAGCGCAAGCCGTCATTTCCAACTAGAAGATGCAAGTCTGTATAGCCCGTCTTACTAGCTTCATCAATGATTTCCTTGATTTGCTCTGGTGAGAAGTACTTGCGACCGGCATCGATCGAAACAATCTTTTTCTTGGCTAATTTTTCTTCCTGATCAGGATCTTTAGCAGGCGTTTCCGTCGCTGGTTGAGCTGCCACATCCGACTCTGCGACAGAACTTGCTTCTTCGCGAATCAAACGGTCAAGATCTGATACCCGCAATTCACGATCAGGCAGTGTCGGTTGACTTTGATCGACGATTGGGGCAGGAGCCGTTGGTTTTTCTACTGTTGGCTGAGAAGCTTCCTCATTAAGGGAAATCGTCGACTCACCCTCGTTTGGCTGAGTTGGAACTGTCGTTGAAGGGCTGTCTGTAGCCGTTGGCGTATCAGCTGCTACAACATTAGCGCCAGCAAAAAATCCTATGAGCACCGAAGCAGCTCCTACTGCATACTTGCGAATCGCATAACGTGGTTGATCTGATTTCATCAGGACCTCCTAAATTGTCATTGTAATCGTTTTCTTAAATTTACCACGATATCTTAATAAATTCAATGAGGCTTCTCATTATTCTTTAATTAGGAGAGGAAGTTCTTGGATTCGATCCAAAATAAAACGAGCTCCTTACTCAAAAGGAAACTCGTTCATTCTTATAAATCATCTAAAGCATCTTTGACCTTGTCAAAGAACCCTTTTTTCTTTGGGTTGACCTTCAAATCACTTGCTTCCGCAAAGGCTTGAAGGGCTTCTTTTTGCTTGTCATTTAAACCAGTTGGGGTGACGACATTGACAGATACATATTGATCCCCCATAGCACCACCTCGTAAGCTTGGAGCCCCTTTTCCACGGAGGCGGAATTTCTTACCGGTTTGGGTTCCTTCAGGAATGACCAAATCGACATCTCCGTGAACGGTTGGCACATGGACCGTATCTCCAAGAGCTGCTTGGACAAAGTTCAGGTCTAACTTGTAGTAGATGGTTGAGCCATCTCGTTCGAAGCGATCGCTCGGCTCAACATTGACAACGACATACAAGTCACCATAAGGTCCACCGTTAAAGCCAGCTTCTCCTTGACCAGCTAAGCGGATTTGTTGACCTGTTTCAACTCCTGCAGGAATCTTGACATTCACGCTATGAGCTTGTTTTTCATGACCTGTTCCACGACAAGTCGTACATGGATCCTTGATTTCTTGACCACGACCATGACAGACATCACAGGTCACTTGACGGCGCATCATCCCAAGAGGGGTTTGCGTATCCACATTGATGACTCCAGAACCATGACAGCGTCCACAGGTCACCGGACTAGTCCCTGGCTTAGCCCCAGAACCATGACAGGTATGACAGCTAGCTTCCCGATGGTATTTGACTTCTTTTTCCGCACCAAAAATCGCTTCTTCAAACTTGAGATTGACGCGGTATTGGAGGTCATCCCCTTGACGAGGTGCATTTGGATTACGACTTGCACCACCACCAAAGAAGCTAGAGAAGATGTCTTCAAAGCCACCAAAGCCAGCACCATCAAAGCCACCAAAACCACCTGCTCCGCCACCGAAGCCACCATTGGCACCCGCAGCACCATATTGGTCATAAGCAGCCCGTTTTTGCTCGTCACTCAAAGTCTCGTAAGCTTCTTGAACTTCCTTGTACTTTTCCTCAGCACCAGGCTCCTTGTTGATATCTGGGTGATATTTTTTAGATAATTTCCGATAGGCTTTCTTGATCTCATCTTGAGATGCATTCTTTGAAACGCCCAAACGGTCATAAAATTCAGTATTGTTCATACAAGATACTAAGAGCGAACAGAAAGCGACTGAAATTTAGGAAACCGACAAGAAATCCTGATTTCTTAGGCGGTTTATCTAATTTCCAAGCTTTCCGCTCGGGTTCAATTCCCCGAACACTCTTTGTTCCTTTCTATAATTTTCATGTAAATCTTTAGAGGCTGTTTTCTATACTTCGCTTCACTTGATCAAACTCTTGGTCCGATAGAGTAAATATCAAATCCTCTTCAGCATACTCGTTCTGTTCTTTAAAATAGTTGTCTGTATTCTCTGCCAACCCTAAACTTAGAATCACTTTTCTTGCAAACTCTTGATGGGCAAAACCGATAGCCGTAATGATCTGTTTATCTTGCACAAGAACTTTCGGTTGGAAATTTTCACGTGGAAGAAATTCAAAATAGTCAAAGAAGTTTTGCCAAATTCCACCTGTAAATTTCGTGTCCTTCAACAGACCTGCTTTCGCTAATAAAAGAGGCGCTGAAGAAATGGCTGCAATGAGGATATCTTGCTCACCAAGATCCCTCAAGAACGAAATCAATTTCTCATCCTGTAGGGCAGGCCCTATATTGACCATTCCTGGCAAAATCACGCAAGAATGCTCTTCTATACGGATTTGATCTAGTGTTTTCGTTGGTTGACAGGGTAAGCCATCCTCAGAGACCACCATCGAATGATCTGAAGCAGCATAATCAATCGTAACATCAAAAGACAGAGCTAAAGTACTCGTTAAAGCAGTTATCTCATAAAGAGAAAAATTAGGATAAATGATACAAAGTACTTTTTTCATAGGCAACATCCTCTATTTTACCGAAAAACAGAGGCTGGGTTGCAACCTCTGGATTTCTTTTTATCATTTATTAGTTAGGCTGAATTGAGTTTCGGCTTAAAGGAATCCTCAAATCTCGGAACCTTTCTTTATTTCAGGAGGTTCCGCTAAAACAATCCACTGGATTGTTTTACTTTTCCGTAAACTCTCCGTCTACGACGTCATCGCCTGCGTTGCCTGATGCTTGTGCGCCTTCTGCTCCTGCTTGGGCTTGTTGCGCTGCTGCAGCTTGCTCGTAGAGTTTAACAGCCAATGCTTGTGCTTTTTCGTTCAAGGCTTCAAGTTTCGCTTTCATTTCTTCAAGGTTACCTGATTCTTGAGCTTTCTTAAGATCATCAAGTCCTGCTTGAGCTGCGTCACGTTCTGCATCAAAGCCTTTGCCTTCAGTTTCTTTGATGGTTTTTTCAGTCGCAAAGATAGCTTGGTCTACTTCGTTACGAAGGTCAACTTCTTCTTTACGTTTCTTATCTGCTTCAGCATTTGCTTCTGCGTCTTTCATCATGCGATCGATTTCTTCATCTGTCAAACCTGAGTTTGATTGGATAACAATGGTTTGTTCTTTTTGAGTTCCAAGGTCTTTCGCTTTAACAGATACGATACCGTTCTTGTCGATGTCGAATGTTACTTCGATTTGTGGGATACCACGAGGTGCAGCTGGGATATCAGTCAATTGGAAGCGTCCAAGAGTCTTGTTATCTGCTGCCATTGGGCGTTCACCTTGAAGAACGTGGATATCAACGGCTGGTTGGTTGTCTGCTGCAGTTGAGAAGACTTGTGATTTAGATGTTGGAATAGTTGTGTTACGGTCGATGAGTTTTGTGAAGACTCCACCCATTGTTTCGATACCAAGTGACAATGGCGTTACGTCAAGAAGGACAACGTCTTTCACGTCACCAGTGATCACACCACCTTGGATCGCAGCACCCATGGCAACTACTTCATCAGGGTTCACTGATTTGTTTGGTTCTTTACCAGTTTCAGCTTTAACAGCTTCTACAACGGCAGGAATACGAGTTGAACCACCGACAAGGATGACTTCGTCGATATCTGACAAGCTCAAACCTGCATCTGAAAGGGCTTGACGAACTGGAGTTTTCGTACGTTCTACAAGGTCACGAGTCAAATCGTCAAATTTTGCACGAGTCAAGGTCATCTCCAAGTGAAGAGGTCCAGCAGCGCCTGCAGTGATGAATGGCAAGCTGATTTGTGTTGAAGTCACACCAGAAAGGTCTTTCTTCGCTTTTTCAGCTGCGTCTTTCAAACGTTGAAGCGCCATCTTGTCTGTTGACAAGTCGATACCGTTTTCTTTCTTGAATTCTTCAACCATGTGGTCGATGATTTTTTGGTCAAAGTCGTCACCACCGAGTTTGTTATCCCCTGCAGTTGCCAATACATCAAAGACACCATCACCCAATTCAAGGATAGATACGTCGAATGTACCACCACCAAGGTCGAATACCAAGATTTTTTCTTCTTTATCAGTCTTATCCAAACCGTAAGCAAGGGCTGCTGCTGTTGGTTCGTTGACGATACGTTCTACTTCAAGACCAGCGATTTTACCAGCGTCTTTAGTTGCTTGACGTTGTGCATCGTTGAAGTAAGCTGGAACTGTGATAACAGCTTTGGTTACTTTTTCACCAAGATAATCTTCAGCATAACCTTTCAAGTATTGAAGAATCATAGCTGAAATCTCTTGTGGTGTGTATTCTTTACCGTTAGCAGAAACCTTTTCAGAAGTACCCATCTTAGATTTGATAGAGATGATGGTATCTGGGTTTGTGACTGCTTGACGTTTTGCGGCATCACCAACGATGATTTCACCGTTTTTGAATGACACAACAGATGGAGTTGTGCGGTTACCTTCTGGGTTTGCGATAATTTTTGATTCAGTTCCTTCAAGAACTGCTACTGCTGAGTTTGTTGTACCTAAGTCAATACCGATAATTTTAGACATATGTTTTTCTCCTTGTTATTTTTTCTCTTTTTTTCTTTCTGATACTCTTCTTAAGTGGCGACGCCGTCAGAGCTTGACTTCGTCAATCTCTTTGACTAAACTTTGAGCCTAAGGTCTCAAAGTTTGCGAAGATACCGCCACGGCGAAGAGTATCGCCTTCGGTTCGCTTCGCTCACTATTGGCAAAGCCGAACCAATGTTAATCTTTCTTTCATAGTTTAGTGTCGTTTCGGACAAGGTAGCCTAGTTATATACTACTACCATAGCCGGTCTTAAGATGCGGTCATGGAGTTTGTAGCCTTTTTGGAAGACTTGTGCGATGGTGTCTGCTGGATGTTCGTCATCTGCAGGCAAGGTTTGGATGGCCATGTGGTAGTTATGGTCAAAGGCTCCGTCCGCTGGAATTTCTTCAATTCCTTCTTCTTTCAGAGCATGTACCAAACTTTCTTGGACCATTTCCAAGCCCTTCTTCACATCATCTGTCAATCCTTCTACGGCAAGGGCACGTTCGAGGTTGTCCAGTGATGGTAAGATCGCTTTTGCCAAATCTTGGCTACGGTATTTTTGTAATTGTTGACGTTCTTCATTAGCACGGCGCTGAATATTTTGCATTTCTGCATGAGCACGAAGGTATTTGTTTTCAAATTCTTCGGCACGCGCTTGTGCTTCTTCTAACTCAGAAGGTTGGTTGCTTTCCTCTACAACTTCTTCAGTTGTTTGGGCAACTTCCTCTTCTTTCACGTCTTCTTTTTTGATATCTTCTGTCAAGGCATACACCCCTTTCATTTGGTCTTAATTTACTTCATAATGGTTGCTATTGAGGTAACGGTAGTAATCCGTCAACTTCATGACCAGTACTCGGCCGATAACATTGACCAGGCTTATCACACGCCTGTAGTCCATCTCTACGGGACCGATCACATGCATGAGGGCCATCCCACGATAAGGAACTAAGAACTTGTGACTAATCACTGTCACATTTTTCAAGGCCTTCTCTTGGGATTCCGCAACCAGGATCTGGGTCATTTGGTCTTCTGGCATTCCCCCTCGCAACTCCAAGGCCACATGTTGGGGATTGTCTAAGAACTGATAGGTCTGAAGATCGGCGTAGGTTAATGATGAAACCTTTCCTTCTACAAAGACCAGTTCTTGAAACAGTTGCGAGAAGACGTAATCAAAGAGATCCAGCACATTGTCTGTCGTCTTGAAATAGCGCTGTACAATCTGTGGAATCTCTGTCCGCAAGCGGTAGTGGATATCCAAGACTGTATTTCCAATGAAGCGTTCTTGAACCAGCTGATGGAAAATTTCCAAATCACTGGTTAAGAAATTCTTTGGAATGGCAAACTGAACGGTGACAGGCTTTGATTCATCCAAGGTCAACACCGCTAAGGCATCGTGGTTGGACAATGGAACAATCTCAAAACCAGTCAAGCGCTGACGTGTCGGTTCAACATCCTGAATCACTGCGGTGTAGCCCGTCATCTGGGCTAGTAACTTGGCCGTAGCATCCAAGATATCGTCTAATTTAAAGGCTTCGAAATCAAAGGCTTTCACCACCTGGTAGACATCTTGCTCATCAATCAGCTCTAGATCAAGCGAGTTCTGAACAAAATATTGGAAACCAGCTCGGCTAGGCATCCGTCCACTCGAAGTGTGGGCCTTTTCTAGTAAGCCTTGTTTTTCGAGGGCAGCCATGTCGTTTCGAATGGTCGCACTACTGGATTGAATCACATCTTGTAGCGCTTTTGAACCGACTGGTTCGTGGGTCTTGGTAAAGATATCGACAACAAGATTGAGAATCTCATTTTGACGTTCTGTAACCATGACCTCACCTCTCTTTCGTATTTAGCACTCTAAACACTCAAGTGCTAAACCATGATTCTATTATACACCCATCCAAAAGAAAGTCAAGAAAAAAATCCAAAAAATTAGCACTCTTTTCCCAAGAGTGCTAAAAATCATTCTGAAGACCTAGAAAAAGAGAATCTCCTCCTATTTTCCAGCCTTTTTCAATAGTTGAATATATTCTTCCAATACTAGCTGATGTTTGGCCATATACTGGGCATTTTCTACGCCAACATAACGGAAATGCCAATTCTCAAAATTCACACCTGTGATGTTGCCCTTCCCATCTGGGTAACGAAGGACAAAGCCATATTGCGGTGCGATGGCAGCCAGCTGCAAGCCCAACTCATCACTTTGACCAGCTTCGACACTCATATCGATCGCAAGCCCCGTCTGGTGTTCACTAGCACCAGGAACCTGTACCTGGGTCTGTACCTGCTTTTCAGCTTCTTCGTGCGAAAGACCACTGGCCTCTAATTGCGCAACACGTTCATTATAGAGCTCTGTTTGCTCGGCCACACTTCGATAGCCTGATATCAAGGTTTCTTCTGGGGCAATTTTTCGAGCCGCTTCTAAAAATTGACGAGTCGGTTCTACAATCCGACTATCCACTTTGATAGCATCCACATCTGTCAATTGCGGGTTCAACTCTGGCTTCACATTGTCACGATTGACCAAGATTAACTGCCAGTCTTTTGTCGAAACGGCTGGTAAATCTGATTTTTCTTTCTTTTTCTTAGAAGAAGAGGGAGTCGTTACAGCTGTTTTTTTTGCCTTCCAAAACTGAAGCCCTGAAAACAAGCTTGGTTTAGCCAAGTAAGCACCAATTCCTGATCCAAGGATCACAAGAAGAAAGAAACTCAATAGGTAGGGCCACCGTTTCTTACGTTTTTTTCTTGCGCGTCTATACTTATTTGTCATGGCCATCCTCTAAGAGTTTTGCTCCAACCTTACGATAGGACATATCCCCAATCTTTTCAATATGAAAGGCACCATCCTCATAGGCCAAAACCGTTACACTTCCGTTGTCCAAGACCAATTCTTCGACAGCTTTCGGATCAATGAGATAAATCAAGGTCGTAATGGTCATGCCGTGGCTGACAACAATCGCATTTCCACCGCCAGTTGCTTCCACCTCTTTTGCGATGGCTTCAAACCCTTCTTTGATCCGACCACTCAAGGCACCCCAAGATTCAGCCCAACCAGTGGTGTCGACTTCAACAATCCCTTCTGCCAACTCCATCAAGCTCAACTGATGGAAATCCTCGACCTTAAAGACACGGGGTAAAACCCCCATGAAGAGCTCGCCATCATAAGCGCCGTCGAAGCTACCAAAACACCACTCACGAATGCGTTTATCATAGCGATAAGGAATCTGACCTGTCAGACCGAGTTCTTGAAGAATAATCCCCATGGTTTGAATGGTGCGTCCAGAATCACTCGAAACAGCCTCTTCAAAAGAAAGACCAGCTTCCTTGAGACCAAGACCGAGTTCTCGAATCCCACGCTCTCCTGCTTCTGTCAGCGGAGTGTCTGACCAGCCCTGTGCTCGCCCGATGGTATTAAACATGGTTTTTCCATGACGAGCAATGTATAATCTGGTTTTTGTCATTGTACTACCTCCGTATGTATCTCTTTCATTATATCATTTTTTGTAAAAAGAAAGTAGGAAAGCTCTTACAAGTTTTGAGAGAAAGAAAAGGCTATGACCAAAAGGTCAGCCTTTTACAACGAACTAGGATTCTTGCAAGCTTTCACCGACTTCACGGTAACTGCTATCTCCAAACACCTTAACCGTCAATGCGCCATCTTCATATTCTACAAGGGTAACACTACCATTTGAAAGAGGCAGATTGAGATTTGGTTTTCCTTCAATTAGGCAGACCAAGGTCTGAATGGTCCAACTATGGCTGACCACCAAGGCATTGCCTCCTCCATTTTCTTCTACTTCTTTAGCGATAGCTTCAAAACCTTCTAAGATTCGGCCTTTCAAAACTTCCCAAGGTTCAGCCCAATTCGCTGTGTCCACTTGGCAGATGCCATTGGCCAAGTCTTCCAAGGTCAAGGTCTTATAATCTTCTACATCTAGCACGCGTGGCACGACACCATGAAAGAGCTCACCACCGTAGGCTCCATCAAAGCTTCCGAAACACCACTCGCGAATCCGCTTGTCAAAGCGATAAGGAATTTTTTCTTTTAAACCCAATTGATCAAGTATAATCCCCATGGTTTGAATGGCACGACCTGAATCACTGGAATAGGCTCGGGTAAAGTCCAAGCCAGACTCACGCAAGCCGATCCCTAGAGCCTCAATGCCTTTTTCTCCTTCTGCTGTCAAGGGTGTATCGGACCAGCCTTGAGCACGGCCAATGGTATTAAACATGGTTTTCCCATGACGAATCACAAATAATCTTGTTTTAGCCATCTTGTCTCCTTTTGCAAGAAAAAAGTCTGGAGTTTTATCGTCACAGACTTTTCTATTTTCTACTATTATACTAGATTTCTCTTAGTTTTTAAAGCTATGAACCGGAGCTGGAATTTGACCACCACGGGCAATGAAATCAGCTGACGAAGCTTTGTTGACCTTCATTACCGGAGCAGACCCAAGAAGTCCACCGAGCTCTAACATATCGCCTTCTTTTCCATAAGGAATAATCCGAACGGCTGTTGTCTTTTGGTTGATCACCCCGATAGCTGCTTCATCGGCAATCATGGCCGCAATGGTTGTATCTGGAGTATCAGCTGGGATGGCAATCATATCCAGACCGACGGAGCAGATAGCTGTCATGGCTTCCAATTTTTCCAGGTTGATATGACCTGATTGGACCGCCGCAATCATCCCTTCATCTTCTGAGACCGGAATGAAGGCACCTGACAACCCACCGACTTGGTTACAAGCCATGATGCCGCCTTTTTTCACTTGGTCATTGAGCAGAGCTAGCGCTGCTGTTGTCCCGTGGGTTCCTACTACTTCAAGCCCCATCGCTTCGAGGACACGGGCAACCGAATCCCCAACAGCCGGTGTTGGCGCGAGAGACAAGTCGACAATCCCAAACTCAACACCGAGACGTTCACTAGCCATTTGACCCACTAATTGGCCAACACGGGTGATTTTGAAGGCTGTCTTCTTGACTGTTTCAGCCAACACATCAAAGCTAGCACCGGGAACTTTTTCGATGGCCCGTTGGACAACACCAGGTCCTGAAACCCCAACGTTGATGACGACATCGGCTTCACCGACACCATGAAAGGCTCCCGCCATAAAGGGATTATCTTCTACTGCATTGGCAAAGACAACGAGCTTACCAGGCCCCATCGGATCTGCTTGAGATGCTTCTTTAATGATGCGCCCCATGTCTCTGACAGCGGTCATATTGATCCCTGTCTTGGTGGAACCAATATTAACAGATGAGCAGACAAAATCCGTCTCTGCAAGGGCGCGAGGAATAGAATTGATGAGGATCTCATCCCCTTTTTGGTAGCCTTTTTGAACCAGGGCTGAGAAGCCACCGATAAAGTTGACCCCAACTTCCTTCGCTGCGCGATCTAGTGCCTTGGCAAAGGGTACATAATCTGTCGCATTGGTTGCTGCACCGATAATAGAAATCGGAGTGACTGAAACCCGCTTGTTGACAATAGGAATGCCGAGTTCCGCCGCAATCTCATCCCCAACAGCCACCAAATCTTTGGCCTTTGTCACAATCTTATTGTAGACTTTTTCTGCCGCCTTTTCGATATCCGGATCAATACAATCGAGAAGCGAAATTCCCATGGTGATGGTCCGAACATCGAAGTTCTGCTCCTCAATCATGGCAATGGTTTCTGTTACCTGTTTAATGTCCATAAATTCTCAACCCCTATCTTACAAATTGTGCATAGCATCAAAAATCGCTGCGCTTTGGATATTGATTTTTACATGAAGAGACTGACCGAATTCTTCCAACTCTGAACGGAGCTGTGTGAAATCTTTTTTCTCATCTGACGATACAACCGCCATCATGGTAAAGTATTCATCCAATACGGTTTGAGAGATATCATCGATATTGAGTCCTAATTCTGCCACTTTCGTTGCAACACCCGCTACGATTCCTTTTTGGTCTTTTCCAACGACTGTAATAATTGCTTTCATTTCACTGCTCCATTCTATCTATTTGCTTCCATTGTAGCACAATCCCCTTAAAATGGCCCTTCTCAACTATGCGGAGGTGAGACGACGAAATCGAATTCTAACGAATTACCGATTTCTGTCCCACTCTCTTTATTTTGACGATTCAGTTTCATCTTTTAAGAGCTCTTTCTTCACGCGCACCGTACTCTCATACTCAGCCCCAGCTAGACGGTCAAAGGGAAAGCGACGATTGAGCAAGACGATGGCAAGAGTGAGAATCAGGTACAATAAAACCACAAAGAAGAGCAATAAAATCATGGACAGGGTTAAGAGAGAATTGTCCGTCAAATCGCTATTCAAGAGCGAAATCAAATAGAACAACCCTTGAGGAATCAGATAGAAATAACCTACTACCAGGATTCCCCGCCAGATGGTGCGAAGCCATTTTTGCTTGTCAAAATGCAAGCGGAATTTCAATAAAGCCATTCCCAAGGTTTTGCCCCGCCACAAAGGAATCAAACCAAAATAAACAGCCAAAATCGCTACATAAGGAATCGTCTCTAAACGCTCGATTACCGCGTAAAGCAAGGATAGCATTACAAAGTCGATCAAGAAGGCAAGACCCATCCGAAAACCAGATACTTTCGTTCCTACTCGGAAAGAATGCTCGTCAATTTCGTCTCGTGTCGGCAATAACCAAACCAGGAACCAACCGAGCAGATAACCCACTCCACCACCGGTAGTATTTTGAATAATATCATCAACATCTGCCAGGCGGTAAGGACCCGGATACATAAAGTAGAGACCTGATAACTGGGTCAGTTCCAAAAAGAGACTAAAGAGAGCTGCCAGAAGGATCGTTTTCTTAAAACCACACTTGAAATAATAGCGCAGATACATCCCAAAAGGAATCAACATCAGGACATTAAAGGCAGGCACATAAAAAGTTGGATGCTTAAGAGCTTGAATCCAAGTACCAGTCTGCGCTAAATCAAAGGGGCTCTCCTTGAAAAAATCCACCACAAAAGCAAAGGGATGGAGATTGACCATTTCCGAGTAGCTAGTATGAATCTTACTTGGATCCGGCAGAGGCAAGATCACCAAGAGATAGACCGTCATCAAGTAAAGCATAAAAGAATAGAAAATCAGCACCCGCAATTTATTGACCGAACCATATTTTCGATAATTCAAAATCATGTAGGGCAAGGTCAGCAAAAATGCCAGGAAAGGAAAGAGCTGAACAGCCGTTTTAATAGTAGAGATATACCCCATTGTGTCTCCTTTTTACCGTTATAAAATCACCCTTTGTACAATGACAAAAGGTGATTTCTTCATTGATATAGAATATTATACGGCCTGGTAAAGGAAGAGTCAAGGAAGTACGATGAAAACCTTACTGAGGAGCCGTCTTAATAGTTAGCTTCTCCCCTCCAAGACTTTACTTCCGATAAAAACCAATAGATAACTCACAACCCCTGAAAGATGCAATAGCGTTGAGATCCATCCGGTGATTGCTGGTAAGAGCATGAGGCCAGATAGAAAAATTAAGAATAGATAAAACCATTTTACGGTGAGTGAAAATTCTTTCCACATCTTTGGCAGGAGCAGGACTCCTCCGGTCACAAAGGCGTATCCTACAGCAGAGATCCCTGTTGCCTGAATGTCTTGCCCCTGGGTTAAGAGGTGAAAAACGATGGAAGAGAGGACTGTCGCCGTCACAAAAACGATCAAGATTTGTCTAGAGCCTATTTTTCTTTCTAGCAGTCCTCCGAAGGGAAGGAGCATGAGTCCATTTAACAACAAATGGACCCATAAAAACCAGATAGGGGCTCCTTTACTACCGTGCATCAGGGTCCCACTAACATATTGCCAACCATACACCGGCTTTGAATGAAAAGCCAATAGGTCATACATAGCATCCCCATAAAAGGAAGTCAATAGACCGAGCGATAAACAGATTAGAGCTAAAGTACTGATAACAGGGTAGGTTGTAAGGATTCTTTTCATATTTATCTTCTCTTTTTCAAAAAACAGCGTTACGATGTCTCCATTCACTACCATTATACCATGTAATTCAATGGAGACAGAAAAGTTTTTTGCTTCTTTCGTTTCAAATCTTTGCTGGAAAAACGAAATATCGTGACCTATTAGTCGATCATTATTCGTGACCGGAAAGCGATCTTGTTTTTTAGCCGTAGCAAAAATTTGACTTTCTATTTTAAAAAGAATATACTCATTCTAATCTGAGACAAATATTTTTTATTTTTTTAAATCAACAGTATTGTATTCAGAGAAAAAACTACTAACTTCATGGAGGTGACGCTATGTCATTAGAAGAAAAATTGAACCAAGCAAAAGGTTCTGTTAAAGAAGGCCTTGGTAAATTAACCGGCGATACAAAAACAGAAGCTGAAGGCACTGCTGAAAAAGTTGCTTCAAAAGCAAAAGAAGTTGCTGAAGATGCAAAAGAAGCTGTTGAAGGAGCTATCAAGGGCGTTAAAAATATCTTTCATAAAGACGACAAATAGTCTTTAACATCCTAGACCTACTCTATTTTCTACAGTCACATTTGACTGTGAAAGATAGGGTGGTTTTTTATTTTCCATTTATCTTAGGTATAGAAAAAACACCCCGAAGGGTGCTCTTTGTAAGTATAGTAATTCTTTCGAATTAACATTTTGAGTGCAGTGGTTGCCATCCAATCAAACATCGCTACGCTTGTTTTCTTGGGGCAACTATGCATAGCATATCTCTATGCGACTAAAGTCGCTAGAGCTATCCTAATTGCGCACCGCCAGTTCTCATACAAAAAACACCTTGCAAGATGCAAAGTGTTTTCGTTTGTATTCTACTTTCCAGCAACGAATTAACGTTTAGAGAACTGGCTAGCTTTACGAGCTTTCTTAAGACCTGGTTTGGAAAGTATGGATTTCAGTTGGACTAAAAACAGCGTAATATCAAGGATTTTCTGAACAATATCTACTGATTAATTTCATAAAATATGAATCAATAGATTATAAATAGGGGAATAGTTTAGGTCTGTGAGCATTAAAATAATACACCTAACTTTGATCACCATTTTTTAGTTATTCACTCTTTTTTCAGATAGTGTTTTTAAAGTTATGATGTAAAATGCCGCAATTAAAACACTATACATCATAATCGGAGGATAGAGAATTAAGGATAGAATCAATCCCACTCCTTTAATTATTTGGTCAGGTATCAATAACTTTCTATATTGTGCGTTAGCTTCAAGTAATTCTTTCTGATCTATATTGGGTTTATCAATTACTTTATGTAAAAACCAGTTTGCTACCGTTGAAACAATAACGATCAGTCCATAAAAGAGCTGTGCCGTATGATTCATGAAATGACTACTAACTATTCCAGTAGCATAGGACATAAATGAAACAAAAAATAAAAGATACAAATCCTTTCAAATTCCTCCCTTTTCAACTTGGCTAACTTGACCTGCATTACCTAGGTCGCTTTGCTTTAAATTATACTTTTTTCTTAAACATTTGCTACGAGCAGGTCTTTCTTGTGAGTAATTTTCATCAAAAAATTTCATAGATAAGTCCTATATATAATCATGGAAAAGTAGTAAAAATAGTTGTTATCCTAGTTGATTAAAAAAATCTCTGATTTCCTCATCTTTT
>NZ_JASGZU010000010.1:0-3437 GCF_047465465.1 Streptococcus parasanguinis
GCCGCATCCTCATAGGTATCCCAGAGCATGGCAAAGTCTTCTGCGTTTTCGTGGTAAGAATAGCCTGGAAACACCTCATCCGTCTGGTAGGTTGAGTGGACATCAAAGATAAAAAACCCATCTTCATTAAGGGCATTGTAGACTTCTTTAAAGACATCCCCTACTTCCACCTCGTCCTGCATATAGCAGATAGAATCCGAGTAGCAGGTCACGAAATCATAAGTGCCTGCTTGTGACAGGTCCAGCATATTGCCCGTGTTAGTCTTTGCTTGGCTGGTCCGAATGCTTACGGTTGCTTTAGATCGCTTAGGTGTGGTTCTGGATTGGTTGTCAGTCTTTAGCTTTTGGTTTTTACTGGTAGCTTTTCTTGTGGTCTTGCTTGTATTGACTGTTAGGGTTGTAAGGTTTGCTAAAGATCTGAAAACCTTTGGCGGTTATAGCGGATATATGACGCATAGACGTGCGATTAAGGACGTAGAAAAAGGTTTGTTATCCGCTGGACTTGTGCGGAAGATTGTAGGCGAATCAGTTGTAGATGTCCCAGCGTGCGATTTCCTCGTAGAGGATAATCGCACGGTACTGCAGGTAGAGAAGTTGCCATCAGTATCAGATGTCGCAAAAGTAGCGGAAGCGGTAAACTCTTCTTTGAGGACCGGTAAATATGCTGGTTATGCGGTGTCTGAACCGATACAAACCGCTGATGGTTTGTACTATCGCTTTGAGTTAGCTGATGTAACTACTGATTTGTCATACGTTCCTCGATCGATTGAAGATCTGGTTCCAGAAGACCCTTATAGGTTGCAACTGATGGCTGGTAATGAGCCACTTTACTGGGATTATCCATCGCAGCCACATGCGATTATTTCGGGGCTTACAGGATCGTATAAAACAACTACGGCATTAGCCTTGCTTGCCCAAGCACTAGGTGCTGGAGCTGATGTTTATATTCTTGACTACAAACAAGAGTTGAGCGGTTTTAAAAAGATTTTAGGGTCCCAAAATGTAGCGTCTACACCTGATGACATTCTTGATCTGCTTGATCGACTAGTACAGGATATGAATATCAGGAATGAGCGTATAGGGTCAGAGATCGCTTCTAGAGGCGTTGTAGGCTTGAATGGTAAAGATCTGAATGCTAGACCGGTATTTATCTTCTGTGAGGAATTAGGGGCCTTATCTGAGGCGTTAGGTAAGGATAAAACCAAATTACACGCTTACTTGAAGAATATCGCAATGGTTGGCCGTAGTTCTTTGTATATCCTTATTGATCTCCTGCAGGTAGCTGATGTTAATTCTGCTCCTGCTGGGATCCGCAGTAATGCTTGTTTGCGTTTATTGCTCGGTAAGTCTACCTCAGAAATGGTTACTCAGATTTTTTCATCTGGGTATGCTGATAGGGTTACTAATAACCCAGGGAAGTACAGAGGATGGTATTTCCTATCTGGACATAGCACGCAACCAAGTATGTTCTTCGTCCCGAACTTGTATCAGAATGGGCTAAATACTCTCGATACGTTCCAAAAATTGTATGACATCGGACGAAAGCGATCGTATAACAATTTAGTGTGATTTGAGCTTATGCCGCGAAAGCCACTTGATGGCAAGCTGAGCAGAGTACGCTAGCACGTGCCAGCCGAGAGGCTTTAGGCCGACGGGTGGACACGTCAGCAGGACGTCAGCGAAGGTTACTTGCTGTCAAGTGGACCGTGGAATAAGTCAGCGAAAATCTGGAAAGAAAAAAGGAAAAAAACTATGTTTAAATTTGTGTTGGATAGAATCCGAGAACGTAGAGAAGCTAAACTTAAAAATTATTTGGCTGAATGGTCTAAAAAAGAACCGGAATTGTTCACGGAGTGGCAAGATAAGAAAAGGGAAGCAGATCGCGAATTTGCTCAAGGTATGCAGTATGCCATGGGTGATTTCGGAGGTTCAGATGTCCATTTTAGGCAGGCGGAAAAGCTGAAGGAAGAGGCACTGAAGGCGGAAAGGGAGCTGATTAATAATGGGTTTGATCCTGATTGGTATCGGGATTGACTCCCTTGGGGGACTACGACACCCCCAAGGGAGAACTGAGAACTGAGAACGGAAAATGGAGAAATTGAATGGTTGAAGAATTGATAGGTGTAGAGGAAAACCTAGAGCCAGCTTGGGCGTATGAGACCTATCCGAATACTGATAGGGCGAAGAATTATACTCTGGTTGTGTATCCTGATGATATGCCTGAGGATTGGCTTGAGATTATGCAACAAGATATGTATGACATGGTCATTTCCCCTTACCACGAAAAAGATGTAAATCCTGATGGAACGAAGAAAAAACCGCATTACCATATTTTGGTTAGTGCGGGGTCGTCTTGGATTAGAATGAGTATGCTTGCCGAATGGGGTAGGAAACTTAAAGGTATTGCCAGACCTCAAAAATGCTCAAATCCTAAAGGGTTAGTGCGATATTTTACGCATATTGATAACCCAGAAAAGTATCAGTATAACCGATCTGATATTAAGATTATAGGTCAGTATGATATTGAACCTTATTTTAAATCTACAATTGGAGAGGATCGGGAAACTCGTAAAGAGATTATGCATTTCATTATTGATAATGATGTTCTGGAGTTTGCTGATTTGGTGGAATATTGCTTAGAGCATAATGAGACATGGGATGACTATCTAGCTAATAATACTCTGTATATCAAAAATTATGTTTCGTCTCGTAGATATCGGGATATTGAACGTAAACGGGAGCGAGAATTAGCTAAAATGGAACTTTTAGAAAAGGAAGTGGAGCAACTAAAAGTTGTAAGATCTATCGAAGCGAAAGCCTGATTATAGGCGGAGGAGGGAGGGTGGGTTCGATGTCCAAAATGTTGCGAGCATTTTTGGATTAGTGTATAATAACAGTATGTTAGGAATGTAAAAAGGACTGTCGCCAAACAGTCCAATTTCCGAAACAGCCACGCCAATGGCTATCAATATTTTTCTTATTTACCTTAATATTCTATCGCATTTGTGGTAGGAATTCAAGCATTTTATGCTATTCTCTATGATTTAGAGGATTTGTTTAACTTTGGAAAAATAGATAGTCGCAATTGACGTGGCCCCTCTTTAGAGGGTCTCTGTTGATTGCGACTTTTTTGTGTTCTATATGGATAATTGAGGACACCGGCACAAAAAAGCGTTGTAATTGTACGGTGTGTAGAAATATGGCGAAAGCTAAAGATCTGTTGAATAGCTTTGAAAAAGAAGCTGTTGTTGTTAAAGCGGTAGTGGTTTACCTTGGTGCAGAAGTGCGAGAGAGTACGGATGGGCAATATACGCATCAGTTTGCTTTGTTGCCGTCTAAACGGGACCCGAAAGGTGGAGTGGTCAGCATTAAGCATAACAAGAAACTAACTTTGGAAGAAAATGCTGTTTACTATGTAGAAGCTGAAGCTAGTAGTG
>NZ_JASGZU010000011.1:0-2530 GCF_047465465.1 Streptococcus parasanguinis
AAAAAACAATAAATCTGTCAGTGACAGAATGAGTTTAAGACAAACAATTATTTTAATGAGAGTTTGATCCTGGCTCAGGATGAACGCTGGCGGCGTGCCTAATACATGCAAGTAGAACGCTGAAGCTTGGTGCTTGCACCGAGCGGATGAGTTGCGAACGGGTGAGTAACGCGTAGGTAACCTGCCTCTTAGCGGGGGATAACTATTGGAAACGATAGCTAATACCGCATAACAGTCGATATCGCATGATATTGACTTGAAAGGTGCAATTGCATCACTAAGAGATGGACCTGCGTTGTATTAGCTAGTTGGTGAGGTAACGGCTCACCAAGGCGACGATACATAGCCGACCTGAGAGGGTGATCGGCCACACTGGGACTGAGACACGGCCCAGACTCCTACGGGAGGCAGCAGTAGGGAATCTTCGGCAATGGACGGAAGTCTGACCGAGCAACGCCGCGTGAGTGAAGAAGGTTTTCGGATCGTAAAGCTCTGTTGTAAGAGAAGAACGAGTGTGAGAGTGGAAAGTTCACACTGTGACGGTAACTTACCAGAAAGGGACGGCTAACTACGTGCCAGCAGCCGCGGTAATACGTAGGTCCCGAGCGTTATCCGGATTTATTGGGCGTAAAGCGAGCGCAGGCGGTTAGATAAGTCTGAAGTTAAAGGCTGTGGCTTAACCATAGTACGCTTTGGAAACTGTTTAACTTGAGTGCAGAAGGGGAGAGTGGAATTCCATGTGTAGCGGTGAAATGCGTAGATATATGGAGGAACACCGGTGGCGAAAGCGGCTCTCTGGTCTGTAACTGACGCTGAGGCTCGAAAGCGTGGGGAGCAAACAGGATTAGATACCCTGGTAGTCCACGCCGTAAACGATGAGTGCTAGGTGTTGGGTCCTTTCCGGGACTCAGTGCCGCAGCTAACGCATTAAGCACTCCGCCTGGGGAGTACGACCGCAAGGTTGAAACTCAAAGGAATTGACGGGGGCCCGCACAAGCGGTGGAGCATGTGGTTTAATTCGAAGCAACGCGAAGAACCTTACCAGGTCTTGACATCCCTCTGACCGCTCTAGAGATAGAGTTTTCCTTCGGGACAGAGGTGACAGGTGGTGCATGGTTGTCGTCAGCTCGTGTCGTGAGATGTTGGGTTAAGTCCCGCAACGAGCGCAACCCCTATTGTTAGTTGCCATCATTGAGTTGGGCACTCTAGCGAGACTGCCGGTAATAAACCGGAGGAAGGTGGGGATGACGTCAAATCATCATGCCCCTTATGACCTGGGCTACACACGTGCTACAATGGCTGGTACAACGAGTCGCGAGTCGGTGACGGCAAGCTAATCTCTTAAAGCCAGTCTCAGTTCGGATTGTAGGCTGCAACTCGCCTACATGAAGTCGGAATCGCTAGTAATCGCGGATCAGCACGCCGCGGTGAATACGTTCCCGGGCCTTGTACACACCGCCCGTCACACCACGAGAGTTTGTAACACCCGAAGTCGGTGAGGTAACCGTAAGGAGCCAGCCGCCTAAGGTGGGATAGATGATTGGGGTGAAGTCGTAACAAGGTAGCCGTATCGGAAGGTGCGGCTGGATCACCTCCTTTCTAAGGAAATGGAAACCTGTACGTTGGTCTTGTTTAGTTTTGAGAGGTCTTGTGGGGCCTTAGCTCAGCTGGGAGAGCGCCTGCTTTGCACGCAGGAGGTCAGCGGTTCGATCCCGCTAGGCTCCATTAACACTGTAATGGTGTTAAGATTGAACATTGAAAATTGAATATCTATATCAAATAGTAACAAGAAAATAAACCGAAACGCTGTAAATATTTAAAGAGTTTAGGTCGCAAGACCAAAAATAAGGTTAAGTTAATAAGGGCGCACGGTGGATGCCTTGGCACTAGAAGCCGAAGAAGGACGTGACAAACGACGAAATGCTTTGGGGAGCTGTAAGTAAGCGACGATCCAGAGATGTCCGAATGGGGGAACCCACTAGCTAATGGCTAGTACTCCTATCTGTTAAGGATAGGTAGAGGAAGACGCAGTGAACTGAAACATCTAAGTAGCTGCAGGAAGAGAAAGCAAAAGCGATTGCCTGAGTAGCGGCGAGCGAAACGGCAGGAGGGCAAACCGAAGAGTTTACTCTTCGGGGTTGTAGGACTGCAATGTGGACTTAAAGATTATAGAAGAATGACATGGGAAGGTCAGCCAAAGAGAGTAAGAGCCTCGTATTCGAAATAGTCTTTATACCTAGCAGTATCCTGAGTACGGCGGGACACGAGAAATCCCGTCGGAATCTGGGAGGACCATCTCCCAACCCTAAATACTCTCTAGTGACCGATAGTGAACCAGTACCGTGAGGGAAAGGTGAAAAGCACCCCGGGAGGGGAGTGAAATAGAACCTGAAACCGTGTGCCTACAACAAGTTCGAGCCCGTTAATGGGTGAGAGCGTGCCTTTTGTAGAATGAACCGGCGAGTTACGATATGATGCGAGGTTAAGTTGAAGAGACGGAGCCGTAGGGAAACCGAGTCTGAATAGGGCG
>NZ_JASGZU010000012.1:0-1183 GCF_047465465.1 Streptococcus parasanguinis
TTAGTATTATGTCGTAGACCCGAAACCATGTGACCTACCCATGAGCAGGTTGAAGGTGAGGTAAAACTCACTGGAGGACCGAACCAGGGCACGTTGAAAAGTGCTTGGATGACTTGTGGGTAGCGGAGAAATTCCAAACGAACTTGGAGATAGCTGGTTCTCTCCGAAATAGCTTTAGGGCTAGCGTCGACATTAAGATTCTTGGAGGTAGAGCACTGTTTGGGTGAGGGGTCCATCCCGGATTACCAATCTCAGATAAACTCCGAATGCCAATGAATTATGGTCGGCAGTCAGACTGCGAGTGCTAAGATCCGTAGTCGAAAGGGAAACAGCCCAGACCACCAGCTAAGGTCCCAAAATAATTGTTAAGTGGAAAAGGATGTGGGGTTGCACAGACAACTAGGATGTTAGCTTAGAAGCAGCTATTCATTCAAAGAGTGCGTAATAGCTCACTAGTCGAGTGACCCTGCGCCGAAAATGTACCGGGGCTAAAACAATTTACCGAAGCTGTGGATACCTTTATAGGTATGGTAGGAGAGCGTTCTATGTGTGGAGAAGGTGTACCGTGAGGAGCGCTGGAACGCATAGAAGTGAGAATGCCGGTATGAGTAGCGAAAGACAGGTGAGAATCCTGTCCACCGTAAGACTAAGGTTTCCAGGGGAAGGCTCGTCCGCCCTGGGTTAGTCGGGACCTAAGGAGAGACCGAAAGGTGTATCCGATGGACAACAGGTTGATATTCCTGTACTAGAGTATGTAGTGAAGGAGGGACGCAGTAGGCTAACTAAAGCGTGCGACTGGAAGTGCACGTCTAAGCAGTGAGGTGTGAATTGAGTTAAATGCTTAATTCTATAACATTGAGCTGTGATGGGGAGCGAAGTTTAGTAGCGAAGTTAGTGACGTCACACTGCCAAGAAAAGCTTCTAGCGTTAATCATACTCTACCCGTACCGCAAACCGACACAGGTAGTCGAGGCGAGTAGCCTCAGGTGAGCGAGAGAACTCTCGTTAAGGAACTCGGCAAAATGACCCCGTAACTTCGGGAGAAGGGGTGCTGGCTTTCAGTCAGCCGCAGTGAATAGGCCCAAGCAACTGTTTATCAAAAACACAGCTCTCTGCTAAATCGTAAGATGATGTATAGGGGGTGACGCCTGCCCGGTGCTGGAAGGTTAAGAGGAGTGCTTAG
>NZ_JASGZU010000014.1:0-629 GCF_047465465.1 Streptococcus parasanguinis
CGTACCGGTTCGATTCCGGTCCTCGGCATAGACAAAGGTTGAAAGAAGCACCCTTAGCTCAACTGGATAGAGTACCTGACTACGAATCAGGCGGTTAGAGGTTCGACTCCTCTAGGGTGCATGGTCGGAAGGCTATGTAATAATTGAATAGGAACGAGCACCCTTAGCTCAACTGGATAGAGTACCTGACTACGAATCAGGCGGTTAGAGGTTCGACTCCTCTAGGGTGCATAAAGCGGTAGCTTTAGATCGGGAAGTAGCTCAGCTTGGTAGAGTACTTGGTTTGGGACCAAGGTGTCGCAGGTTCGAATCCTGTCTTCCCGATATTATGGCGGTGTAGCTCAGCTGGCTAGAGCGTCCGGTTCATACCCGGGAGGTCGGGGGTTCGATCCCCTTCGCCGCTATATTGTTGATCTTGTTGGACCTTTAGCTCAGCTGGTTAGAGCTCTCGGCTCATAACCGAGTGGTCGTAGGTTCAAGTCCTACAAGGTCCATTGTTATCTTGGAGGATTACCCAAGTCCGGCTGAAGGGAACGGTCTTGAAAACCGTCAGGCGTGTAAAAGCGTGCGTGGGTTCGAATCCCACATCCTCCTTAATATTAACGCGGGATGGAGCAGCTCGGTAGCTC
>NZ_JASGZU010000016.1:0-511 GCF_047465465.1 Streptococcus parasanguinis
TAGTCGCTATGATTACTTTTGCAAGTTGTGGCGCTGACAATATTGGTGTCTTTGTCCCATATTTTACCACCTTAAATTTAGCGAATTTGATAGTGACTTTACTTACTTTTCTAGTCATGATTTATCTCTTGGTTTTTTCTGCCCAAAAATTAGCACAAGTCCCTTCTGTTGGAGAAACTTTGGAAAAATATAGCAGATGGTTTATTGCCGTTGTTTATTTAGGATTGGGGATGTATATCCTGATTGAAAACAACAGCTTTGACATGCTAAGGACTGTGTTCGGCTAGGAGAAAAATTATGAAAAAAGATAGTATCTGCCAAGTGGATGTTATTAATCAACAAAACGTTACAACCGCAACGAACTACCTTGAAAAGGAAAAAGTCCAAAAATCACTTCGTATTTTATCAAAGTTTACCGATAATAAACAGATAAATATCATCTTTTATCTCCTTGCTGTTGAAGAACTCTGTGTCTGTGATATAGCCTGTTTACTAAATCTCAGTATGGCAT